>NZ_CALBWS010000027.1 GCF_937468385.1 Neobacillus rhizosphaerae | reverse complement strand
TTTATAACTTTTAGATCCTGTTACATATTTCATTACAGCATTTAATTTAAATTCATTTGTATACCTTTGAAATTGTTGTCCTTTTTTAGCCATAGAAAAATCCCCTCCAAGTATTAGTGTATCACCCACGCTATACACATGGGTTTTTTACACTGTCTACTTAAAGGGGATAATATCACCTTTTTCGGGTTTTTGTTAAAAGAATACTCTTAAAAAAATGCTGAAGGTAAGATTAAAAATCCATTAAAAACCGCGTTTCTTAAGAAAACAGTGATACATTGGAAATGGATAATTAGAAATCATCCTTTTCAATGAACGATTTTCTATCAGAACAGGAGATGGAACAAATGAAAAAGATTCTTTTTTTACCACTCTTACAAATGCAATCAGGACATCATCAAGTCGCTGAGGCAGTTATGGATTTATTAATAAATCATACAAAAGATATTATTTTTAAAAAAATTGACTTGTTAAGTTATACAAATAAATCGCTAGAAAAAATGATTACCAATGGATACTTAAAATGGATTCGCTACGCACCTGAAACCTATAAACTCGCATACAAAAGCTTTTTTTACGTCCCACCTACAAAGGGTCATTCCTTTATGTGGTATGAACCGCTCTTTTTGAAAAAAATGGAGCAGTTGCTAGCGGAAGAAAAACCGGATTTGCTCGTTTGTACTCATGCCTTTCCTTCTTATTTAATCAGCAGGTTAAAAATGAAGGGGAAATGCGACGTCCCCGTTATTAATGTCTATACTGATTTCTTTATTAATAGTGTTTGGGGAAGAGAGGGAATTGATGTTCATTTTCTTCCAAGTCAGCAGGTAAAGGAAAATCTACTTACGAAGTATCAAATTCCGAAACAACGGCTGTTTGTCACTGGTATTCCAATTCATGAAAGGATTACCAAAAAAGACGTTAGGAAAAAAATACACAACGAACGCCCGAAAATTTTAATAGCCGGGGGAAATAGCGGCTTGGGCGGAATTGCAAAACTAGCAGATGAGTTAAAACGCTCCACGCAGATTGATTATCTAGTTCTTTGCGGAAAAAATCGTAAACTATATGATGAAATTCTTTCATGGGATTTAGCGCATATTAAACCATTACCATATCTTTCATCAAGGACCGAGATGAATAGTATTTATGAAGCGGTCGATGCTATTATGACAAAACCTGGTGGTGTCACAATAAGTGAAGCATTAAAAAAACAGCTTCCAATCTTTGTTCATTCCACGCTCCCAGGTCAGGAGGAAATTAATTTACACTATTTAAAAGACAAAGAGCTTGCATTTGAACTTGATCAGAAACTTCCATTGGAAAAACAATTGCTCAATGTTTTGCTGGATGCTGACAAAATGAATTGCTGGGAGCAGGCCGTCCATTCCTATCAGAAGGGAATAGAGCTGGATAACCCGGAATCAATGTTAGGTGTAATAAGTGCCATCCTCGATCAAAAGACGAGCAGTCTTCAAACGGGAGTTGTTGGTCAGTCAAAGGTTTTTCAAAGTGCAGGGGCATAATAGAATTTCAAATACTCAGACTGAAGAAGAGCCATGTTCATGGTTCTTCTTCTTTTTTTTCTCAAAAATGTCAATTATAAATGGAAAAATAGCCCCTCCGAGTCATATGAAAAAATGGTGAATTCGTTTACTTTATTATTTGTTACACCTTGCGACCCCTTAAACTATGAAATAACTTAAGTTTTTCTAGGAAGGAAATAAAACGAATGAGAGTGGTAGTGAAACTATTTTTCATGGCGGTGATGATTAGTTTATTGGGAGGAAAGGAGGCTTTTGCAGAAGCATCGCTCCAGTCACAAATTAATGCTCTTCCCGAAGGTGCTGTACTTAAGTTGCAGGAAGGTATTTACGACGAGGCAATTGTTTTAAAAAGACCCATTGTCCTGGAGGGGGAAAAAGGGACCATTTTTAAAAGCTGTTCTTCTAAACCTGCACTGACGATTACCGGTAAAAATGTAAGCTTGAAACATATCAAAATAGTTGGTTGTCAAAAGGCGGAAAGTTCTTCTGCCATTTATTTGAGTGGAAAACAACATCAGCTTGAAGATATAACGATAGAAGGTTCCAACTTGGGTATGAAGTTGGATGAGGTTAAAAATAGTCGTTTCCGAGCTATCACAATTACTGGAAGGACTAAGGCGAACGGCTTTGATCTATGGGAATCCCATCATAATACCTTTGAAGGTATCCAGATTGATCACGTCCAAGACGGATTTTATATGGAAAATAGCCACTATAACACCTTTCGCGGCAATACCATCAACGATTCAAGGTACGGGCTGCACGTCATGTTTTCTGACAATATTACCGCTAGTAAGAATGTATCTGCACGCAATTTTACAGGGGCGATGGTAATGGGGACCCACCATTCCGTCTTTGAGGATAATCAGCTGATTGAAAATAACCAAAATGTGAACGCTCAAGGACTGCTTCTCTTCGATGTTCACGATTCCACGATTCGTCACAATCGGATTTCAGATAACCGGGTTGGGATGTTTATCGAAGATTCGAGTGGGAATAAAATGGTAGGCAACGAATTCTCGGCCAATTTTGTTGGGGCACAAATGAATAGAATCGAGAAAAATGTAATCAAGGGCAATGCCTTTATCAGCAATGTCAATGATTTTCAAGCGACGGATGGAACCGATAATACGATTCAAAAAAACTATTGGGATGCCGCTTTGAAGCTGGATACGGACGGTGATGGAATGAGCAATCTGGCTTACAGTGCTGACCCCTTCTTTCTTCATCTGACAATGGAAACACCTCCCTATCAGCTATTCTTTCAGCATCCAGGGATGATGTTACTGCAAAAAATGCTAAAAAGCCCCGAAGAGTTGCTGGTAACAGATAAAGAGCCGTTAATGAAAAATGAGTTAAAAAATCATATACAACCTGAACAGCAAAGGACCATCTTCTGGTTCATATGCCTGGCAATGATTTTTGCCAGTTTACTTGTAATCTATTTTGGGAGGAAAAAAACATGAAACACAAATTACTAAAAACATTACTGATAACCATCCTATCCTTATTCGTCATCGCCGGCTGTGGAAAAAAAGAAATTAAACCAGTAGCGATCAATGAAAAAACCGATAAATGTGATATCTGTCATATGGCTGTGAAAAACAATCAGTTCGCAACAGAAATTATCTTGGAAAACGGTAAATCTATGGTATTTGATGATATCGGCTGTATGTACAAATGGATGAAAGAAAATAAGGATAAAAAAATAGCTAATTCATTTGTGAAGGACTATGACTCGAAGGAATGGATTGAAGCAGAAACTGCCTCTTATGTGTATGACAAACCAATCAGAACGCCTATGGCCTATAATGTCATCTCTTTTACAGATAAAAAAGATGCGCAAAGTTTTATCGATAAAAATGGTGGCAGCCTTTTAACCTATGATAAACTCTCTAATCATTCGTGGGAAAAGAATGAAGAAATGGTCAAAGAGATGAAGGAAAAAATGAAAATGGATGGCGGCAAAGATGGCATGAAAATGGATATGGAACATTCCGAGGATAGCCACTAGACGGAATTGAAGATAAGTGCAAAGAGACAGTCATTTCAGATTGTCTTTTTGTATGGAAAAGGGGCGGAGCGCCTTGCGCTTTTCTTGGCCGATAGGAAAGTAAAACTTTCTATCAGGCATAAGTGCAACCACGCCTCTGTCTTCGCCCTTAGGGGCTCGCCAATCGGCGAGTTTTCTTTAAAAGATAAGAAAGTATAAAATTTTCGACTTTGAGAATTGTCTAGCTCCAGGCGCCATCGGCTAGTGTACTTCGCTCTTCTCCCTACGATAAGTCAACATCGGTTCGCTCCGCTCACCGTGTTTCCTTTATCTCAGTCGAAGCGCTCCAGTCCATACGCCGATAGGCGGGCGCCTTGCGCTTTTCTTATGCTAGGTTGGTTCTTTGCATGAAGTGGCGTTCCATAGTCGATGGTGGATTGGAACGCCATATACGTTTTGCGTGAAAGGAAATGAAAAATGAGAAACTTATGGCTTTCTGAATGGAAGACAATGACGAGGCAGCGTTCCTATTACCTGTTTTTAATCCTCTGGGTGCTGGTGTTTTCCCTGTTGTTTTTACTAGAACGAAATAATACCGGTATTTCCAGCTTTACGAATATAACGGGAACAATCGTTAATATCCTTCTGTATTTGCTGCCCCTTTTCATGATGATTATCGGTTCCTTTTCGATTACCAATGAAATGGAAAGCGGACAGTGGCATCTTCTCTGTACGTATCCCGTTAGTATCCCCACTTATCTAGTTGGAAAATTGGCCGGGCTAATGACCGCTCAAGCAACTGTATTCACATTAAGCTTTGGGATCAGCATGGCAATTGGTTTGTTGTCAGGCATCCAGCTATCGCTACCATGGCTGCTTGGCATCTATCTCTTTTCGCTCCTGCTGATCTATGTATTTTTGATTCTTGGCCTTTTCCTTGGAACAGTTGCGACAACAAGATGGAAGGCATTAATGACGTCTGTTGCCATCTGGTTCTTCTTAATCATGATTTGGCCGACCGCGCTAATTGCCTTGTTAGGTCTCGTTCCCTATCCGCTGATAGACCCGTTAATGAAAATCGCGATGGTTTTAAATCCTGCCGAGTTTTTACGTGTCTTTTTAATCATTCAATGGGATAGCGGTGCGATTTTTGGAGGGTCATATGATGCGGTTGTTCACCTATTTCAATCGGGCACCGGCTGGAGCATTCTAATCGGCTACATGATTGCTTACCTATTGATTCTGTTTTCCCTCTCCATTCTGTGCCTACGAAGAAGGAGATTTCTATGATCGAAATTATTAATGTTTCCAAGCTATTTAAACAAAAAACGGCCCTTTATCCGTTCTCATTAAAAGCTGAGGACGGTGAGTGCATTGTCCTTTGCGGGGGAAACGGTGCTGGTAAAAGTACCTTACTTCATATCATTGCCGGCATTTCTGCCCCAGGTGGTGGTACGGTGATGATTGATGAGGTTGATATCAATCATCAACGAAAACAGTATGTTTCGTTAATCGGCTATATGCCGGATGAGTTTTTTGCCCAAGAGACAATGACCGTTACCGAGTTTTTAACCTTTTATGGGACGTTTAGGAAGGTACCACCATCCCGGGTGAAGGAAGTTATACAAATTCTTGGGTTAGCGACCAAAAAGGATGACATGATTAAACACTTATCAAAAGGGATGCGTCAAAGGCTTTTATTTGGCCAAGCATGGTTAGCCAGCCCCTCCGTGTTGATACTGGATGAGCCGACAAATGGGCTGGATCCGTATTGGATAGATGTATTTATTGATTTGCTGAAAAAAATAAAGCGGAGCGGGACGACAATCATTTTTTCGACCCATATGATGGATGTTGCCGCAGAGGTGGCCGACCAAGTGGTCTTTATGGAAAATGGAATGATCGTAGAAGCAATCAAAAATGACCATATGAATCCCAAACAATTTATGGTGGAGCTGCTGGGCCGCTATCGTCAAAAAGAGGAATAATCGGGGCGGATATGCTTTAATGGAGTTATCAGCTAGGAGAGAGGCGGTTAGGATGTCGTTTCGTACACTAAAAATAATCTCGATTTTATTACCTCCGCTACTCATTGGGAGCTTCGAACTTATCCGGCATAGTGTATTACTGCATAATTTGTCAATGGAGACAGGGAATTACTTGATTATCTTATTAACATTAGTTATTTCCTATGTGTTTACCTCCTGGATGTTTAAAATGATGGAGGAAAAAAACCATCGCCTGGCAACGGAGCGGGAAATGCGCGCTGTTTATGAAGAAAGAGAACGGCTGGCAAAAGAATTACACGATAATATTGCACAAACCTTATTTTTACTAAAGGTGAATTTAAAAAAGGGAAAAATAAATGAAGCGAGCGGCCTTGTCAATTCCATCGACGCAAATGTTAGGCAGGCGATTTATAATTTGCGTGTGAATCCTTTAGAGATGATTTCTTTTCCGAAACGAGTGGAGAATTGGCTGAATGAATGGAGTACGGTTTCTGGGATTGAAACAAAGGTGACCATCCAGTTATCGGAGGGGTACTTTAATCCTTCAGAAGAAGTTCAGATTTTCGGAATCATCCAGGAGGCATTTACGAATATTCGAAAACACTCTGGTGCACAAACGGCTGTTTTACTAGTCCAGATGATTCCCCATGGCTGGGAAATGAAAATTGAAGATGATGGGAAAGGGTTCTCGAAAAATGACAGGAGGCCTAGTCAATACGGTCTGATCATGTTAAAAGAGCGAGTCGAAAAAATGGATGCGATGCTTGACATCTTCTCTGAGATAAATAAAGGGACGAAAATAACGGTAAAAGGGAATGATAAATGATGGTTCCATATCGAGTTTTGATTGCTGATGATCACCCCCATGCAAGGCAGGCTATTATGGAAATTCTTGAAGAAGAAAGCCTTTTTACGATTGTTGGTCAAGCAAAGAATGGAAAGGAAGCCATTGAACTGTGCGGTGAACATCTACCCGATATTTTATTAATCGATATTGAAATGCCGGTTTTGGACGGCTTAGAGGCAACGAAAATCATCAAGGAAAAATATCCGTTTATCAAAGTGATTATTTTAAGTGTCTCTGATAATGTAGGTGATTTGTTTACTAGCATTCAGTATGGAGCCCAGGGCTATTTATTGAAAAATATGGATCCGGATGATTGGCTTCAGTATCTGCGTTCGATTGTTGATGGGTCGAATTCGGCAACTAGGGACTTGGCTGGAAAGCTTCTCTATCAATTTCGAGAACGCGATTTGCAAAACACCACTAAGAATAGCTCTTTGACGCCGAGAGAAAAAGAAATTCTTCTGTTAGTTTCAGAAGGTTTAACCAATCGGCAGATTGCCGAAAACCTATTTATTGCCGAGAATACGGTGAAAAATCACATCAAAAATCTACTGGAAAAGCTCGGTCTAGAAAACAGAGTACAGCTTGCTTCGTATGCAGTTAAATATATTGTGAACTAAATGGGAAACGATAAATAAGAAGGATATAGAGGTGTGTGAACACTGGGCATAGAGGAGGGATCCTTATCTATAAAAAACAGGAACGAATGTTAATATGGCTAGCCTTTATCGTGGCATTTATTATCGGCTTATCGATTATTGGCCGGATTTTTTCAGGGTAAATGAAAACATGCTAATTGCCTGGCACTAAAGGGGAGGTTAAATGCTGCCTTCCGAAATTTAAGAAAGGTGGTCGTGTTGTGAAATGGGAAATGGAGATTCAGTATTTTTTAGCCGTGTCCTAACAGAATTAACCCTATCCTTCCACATCATTTATGCAACCATAGGTGTCGGCGTACCGCTGATGATTATGATTGCCCAATGGGTGGGGATTAAGAAGAATGACGAACATTATATATTACTGGCTCGCAGGTGGACGCGTGGGTTCGTTATTACCGTGGCTGTCGGGGTTGTGACCGGAACAGCAATCGGCCTGCAACTGTCTCTTTTATGGCCAAACTTTATGGAGCTGGCGGGAAATACAATTGCACTGCCGCTATTTATGGAAACCTTCGCTTTCTTCTTTGAAGCGATATTTTTAGGAATATACATATATACATGGGATCGATTTAAGAACCAGAAAAAGCATTTATTGCTCCTGATACCTGTTGCGCTGGGGGCATCCTTTTCCGCCATATTTATCACGATAGTGAATGCATTTATGAATGCGCCACAAGGCTTTGATCTTGTTAATGGGGAACTGGTGAATGTAAGTCCGCTCTTAGCCATGTTTAATCCGGCGATGCCGTCGAAGGTGGCGCACGTCGTAGTAACGGCCTATATGACTTCAGCATTTGTATTGGCCTCCATCGGCGCTTTTCGTCTATTGAAAGGGTCGAACCATGAGTATCACAAAAAGGCGTTATTATTAACGATGAAGCTTGGCTTGATATTTTCCATTGCAACAGCTGTAATCGGTGATTTTTCCGGAAAGTATTTAGCGGAATATCAGCCAGAAAAATTAGCAGCGGCAGAATGGCACTTTGAAACAGAAGCTGGTGCTCCGCTTATCTTGTACGGGGTTTTGGACAATGGAGAAGTGAAATATGCATTGAAAGTCCCATTTGGCCTCAGCATCTTAGCACATAGTAATCCGAACGCTAAAGTCATCGGCTTGGATCAATTTAGCAAGGAGGATGTGCCGCCGCTTTATATTCATTATTTATTCGATTTAATGGTAACAATCGGTATGTGGCTTATCTTCCTATCGTTGGTTTATCTCGTTGGTACGTGGAAAAAATGGCCGTTTATTTTTTCAAAATGGTTTAGATGGCTGATGGTACTCGGTGGTCCATTCTCGATTATCGCGATAGAAGCGGGCTGGTGGCTGGACGAAGTAGGCCGACAGCCGTGGGTTTTGCGCGGGATTATGCGGACAAAGGACGCAGCAACGGCAAGCGGACATGTGGATACGATGCTATGGCTGTTTGCCGGATTATATCTCATCCTTGGCATTGGCAGTGCGTTCGTATTATGGCGGATGTTCCGCAAGAATCCAGTGGAACAGGAATTAGCTGATCGGGCAGCGGATAAGGCGGGTGACATGAAATGACACTTGAAATCCTTGGAATTACCGTATTGGGCGTTTTTCTATTCGGGTATATTATCATCGCATCGATTGACTTTGGGGCAGGGTTTTTTAATGCCTTCAGTACGGTGACAGGAAAAGAGCATATTTTGACGAAGGTGATTCAACGTTATTTATCACCGGTTTGGGAAGTTACGAATGTATTTTTAGTCTTTTTCTTTGTCGGGATAATCGGCTTTTTTCCGAAAACAGCCTATTACTATGGTTCAACCTTACTTGTCCCTGTGAGTATCGCCGTGATTCTGCTGGCCATTCGCGGTGCCTATTATGCGTTTACCACCTATGGGGGATTGAAGCATAAACGGTATACCATCTTGTACGGACTTACAGGATTATTTATCCCAGCGTCCTTATCGATTGTGTTGACGATTTCCGAGGGCGGCTTTGTCACGATGGAGAAATCGGGGCCGGTACTTGATTATTGGGCCTTGTTTACAAGCCCGCTGTCATGGAGTATTGTTGTGCTTAGTTTGACATCTGTCTTATATATTTCCGCCGTGTTTTTAACATGGTATGCGCAAAAGGCGAAAGACAGGGCGGCCGCCAACCTGCTCCGGAAATATGCCCTTGTTTGGGCAGGGCCTGCCATCATCACCGCTACGGGAATTATCGTGGAGATGAAGGACCATAATCCGGAACATTATCAGCGATTAGTCGATGTCTGGTGGTTGTTTGGGCTATCCGTCATATTGTTTGCGGGAACTGTTTTCTTACTGTGGAAGAGGCTTGCTTACGGTTTAGCCTTTGGGTTATTAACCGGACAATTTACGTTCGCATTTTTGGCCTATGGAATATCGCATTACCCTTATTTAATGTATCCGTATCTCACGATTTATGATAGCTTCACGAACAAAGCGATGGCAACCGCCTTGGTGATTGCGTTTATTGCCGGACTCTGTTTACTCCTGCCATCGCTATACCTGTTGTTAAGGCTGTTCTTGTTTAACAAAGATTATGTTCAAGGTAATCGTAATGATCATGCTTAAAAGGAGGACCCACCGTGTTGGATGATTTCCTGATGTTTTACGCGCCATTTCTAGTGCTCCTTGCTTCTATAGCAGTAGCGTTCTGGATAGCTCCGAAAGATAAAGCTGTAAATACGACCAATTCTAGCCAAAATAAATAAAAGCGACACCATTTTGTTGCTAGAATGAACTAAAGAAGAGCCTTTGGGTTCTTCTTTTTTGTATGGAAAAGGGGCGGAGCGCCGCAAAAGTGAATTAGTTTATCCAATTCGAGTGAAATAAATACATTTTTCACTTCGAATTAGGTGAAGTTCTGCTCTGCTCACACCGCCTTTATTAAGTTAGCTTGGTTTTTAGAACGAATTGTATTTCCATGCTAGATGGTGGCGTGTAACGCCATTTACGTTTTCTGTGGAAAAGGGGCGGAGCGGCGCAAAAATGAATCACTTTAACCAGTTAAAGTGAAATACCCATTTCACTAGACGAAAGAGGTGAAGTCTAGCTCTGCTCTCACCGCCTTTATTAGGTGACTACTGCTTGTTCTCTAAATTTATTTTCCATGGTAGGGTTGGGAGTTGAGGCTCATGATAGTTTTTTGGGTAAAAAATAAAAAAACTGAGCTTGTGTGGATATTGGTGCTCAGTTTTGAATGTGTAAAGACATATAGAAAATATCGTCCATATTCATCGGGGCTTTATATTGATTTATTATTGTTCAAATTTAAAAAATTGACACATATGGCAAGGCTCCATAACATACATTGGTGTTACGATTAGGTAGAAAAGTGACACGATTATGGTTCCGTTACAGGAGAAACAGACAATGAACCATACTTTACCCCTTTTAAACTAAGTAATTTATCGCGTAAAGTACGGATATTTTGTGTGTTTCCGCGAACGACAATCATTTCCAAGCAATTATGATGATCCAGATGAAAATGAGTTGTGGCAAGAATGGCATCATGATAGTCGTGCTGAATGGTCGTTAGTTCCTCCATAAGATGGCGTTGATGATGATCATAGAAGATAAGGAGACTTCCTGCCACCTCATGATCGTCTTGTTCCCATTTATGTTTGACTAACTTTTCGCGGACTAAATCTCGGACAGCTTCAGAGCGGGTTTTATACCCTTTCTCTTCGATTAATTGATCGAAGCTTGCGAGTAAGCTTTCTTCCATGGATACGCCAAATCGACTTAAGTTCTTTGAAGTCAAAGTTTTGTGCCTCCTTCCTATAACTTAACCATATCATAAATATTTTTTTAGAAAAAGTGAAAAGGAGAACCGTAATGCATATTCCTGATGGGATATTAAGTCCCACTATCTTAGCTGCAGGTGCAGTGGTATCAGTTGTTGTCCTTGCCAAAAGTGTTCAAGAATCGAAGAAAAATCTCGAGCAAACAGCGGTACCGATTATGGGTGTAATGGCTGCATTTATCTTTGCAGCACAAATGGTCAATTTTCCCTTATTAGGCGCCGCAGCCTCTGGTCATTTGATTGGAGGAGCGTTAGCTGTTTATTTATTCGGCTTTTGGCCGACAACACTCATTATGACAACGGTTGTCACCATTCAAGCAGTGGTGTTTCAAGATGGGGGAATCAGTGTACTCGGGATCAATATCCTGAATATGGCGATTCTTGCCCCGCTAGCCGCTTCAATTGTCTATAAATTACTACGAAAAAGTAAAATCCCTGTTACGCTGATGGTATTTATTGCAGGCTGGGTTTCTGTTGTCGCCACTGCTGCTTTTGCCGCCCTTCAGCTTGGGGCGTCCAATGTGGTTTCCTATCGTTTGGCGTTACAAACACTTATCCTGTGGCATTCGATCATCGGCATAGGTGAAGGACTTATTACCGGAGCGGTTGTTCCTTTTGCCCGTCGATCTTCGTTCTTCCTTACAAGGAGAGAGGAGAGATCATGATGAAGAAACGGATTTATATTTGGATTACGGTATCGCTATTTATTGCTGGAGCTGTATCCTTGCTTGCTTCGCAGCATCCAGATGGCTACGAAAAGGCAGGAAAAGAGCTGGGATTTATTGACCGAGCGACATCGTATCTTCATTCACCACTCCCTGACTATGCCATTCCTGGCATGCACTCATGGCTGTCATCAAGTCTTTCGGGCATCATTGGGGTTGTGATTACGTTTGGCCTCTTTCTCTTGCTAGGAAAAATGGCAGGAAAACGAAATTGATTGCCCTCCCTCAACAAAGGGTCAAAGTGGTGATGGCCCTTTTCCTGATTGTGCTCGGCGTTTTACCGAAGGACCTTATGGTGATAGGTGGAAATTTGCTCATCGGGATGTTGCTTTTCTTTATTTATGGGATTCCGGTTCGTGCCTTTATTAAACAGCTAAGGCCGATAGTGTTCTTTATGCTGTTTACTTTTCTATTCTTTCCTTTATATGAGGGGGATCATGGATGGATAAAAGCGCTTCAATATAGCGGCCGATTGCTTTTTGTTGCCCAGGTGCTCACCTTTATGTTTTACCGCATGGGTATTCCGGCTTTTTTGCAAGTGTTAGCTGAGCTGCGGCTTCCTTCTATTTTTATTGAACTGATTATGTTTACATTGCGGTTTATGGACGTGTTTCGAGGTGAGGTGCGGCAAATGCTGTTAAGTCTTCGGAGCCGAGGCTTTTACACTGGTAAATGGTTTCAAGTAAAAAAATATCGGGTATTAGGCTGGCTATTAGGAAGTCTGCTGCTTCGCTCCTTTCAACGATCCGAACGGATTTACTTAGGAATGTTGAGCAAGGGCTATAAAGGAGAACGAAAGCCGATGGAAATAGAAATTGTACCTCGGTTTGAGTGGCTGCATGGTGTGCTGTGGGTCGGCTGTGTTGCCTGTTTGTTTTTTGTGGGAGGACAGCGATAATATGGATGTATTTCAATTTCATAATGTGTCGTATGGCTATACGAAGGACAAGCCGATATTAAGAGACATCTCCTTTTCGATACGCGAGGGTAGGAAAACGGCGATTGTTGGAGCAAACGGAGCCGGAAAGTCGACGATTTTGTTTCATTTGAATGGGCTGTATGCCACGCAGCAAGGAGATATATTTTTCCGTAATCAGAAGGTTGATAAGAAGCTGCGAAAAGAATTATATCAACATGTTGGCATCGTCTTTCAAGACCCTGACGACCAGCTTATTTCTTTAACAGTGTCCGAAGATATAGCGTTTGGACCTGTTCAAATGGATGTAGCTGCAGAAGAGGTTCAGGGAAGAGTGGATAAATATATCAAGCTTCTAGGAATTGAGCATTTACTGGCGGACAATCCCTCTGAGCTAAGTTATGGGCAAAAAAAGCACGTCACCGTTGCTGGGGTTCTTGCGATGGAGACAGATGTCTTTATCCTGGACGAGCCAATGGCCTTTCTCGATCCATTCGGAAAAGAACGGATGGCATCGATATTACAGTTGCTACAGGAGCAGGGCAAAACCGTGATTGTGACGACCCATGATATGCAGTTTGTCGCAGAATGGGCGGAGGATGTGATTGTGATTCATCAAGGTCAGTGCCTCGGAAGCTTCCAGCCCAGGGAGCTGTTTCAACGCCCTGATATTATGAAAGAGGCTAATTTGACGTTGCCGCCGATTGCCGAATTGATGAACGACATATGGAAAGGTAACCATGGAGAAATGCCGATACGAATTGAAGAAGCAAAGAAATGGTTAGCAACTTATATGTAAGAAAAAGGAGGGAACGAAAAGTAAGTAGTTCCGATAATGTGGAGAAAAAGCTAAATCACAATAAAAATAACATATGATTTAGCGACATAAACAACAGGTTAAATAACATTGTAATTAGCACACAAAAAACGCTTGAGGTTGAACTGAACTGCACCCAAGCGTTTTGAATTTAATGTCTTATTGAAAGATGCTGGTACTTTAAGTGTATAACTTCACAATCTAGTTTTTATCATTATTTAGATATCATATTGACTTTTAAATTCGAAAATATCATCAACAGCTTGGTAATACCCACCCGATTTTTGAAAGGATTCCCTAATATTTGCAACAGCTGTATGGAAAGAAGGGTGGTTTAGAACATGATCTACGGCTTCACGTAGTTGATTTGCAGTCAAGCTTTGCATATGTAATTTAATACCGGCTCCAATATTGGTAACTTGCCCGGCAATTATCGGCTGATCCGCGCTTTGTGGGATTACAATTAGCGGAACCCCGTAATAGAGACCTTCATGGGTACTGTTCATTCCGCCATGTGTGATAAATAATTTAGTGTATTTCAGCACCTCAGTTTGTGGAACATAATTTTTTACAATGAAGTTTTTAGGAATCTCCCCCAAATCAGTTATTTGAGCCTTTTCCCCAATAGACATAACAACGGTATGATCCGTGTTCCCAAATGCCTTAAAACAAAGCTTATAGAAATCAATTGCTTGGTTAAAGACAGTACCCAGTGAGATGTAAATGGGGCTTTTTCCCTTGATTTCAGTAAGGTCAAAGTTTTCTTGCGTTAATCGTGAAGAGATGGATGGACCTACAAATTTATATGTTTGGTCAAATGCTTCTTCAAAAGGTTGAAACTCGCTAGTTGTATAAACAATTGTAAGTGGTGCAGGATTACAAAAAACTTCGTAAGGAGAATGAATCCCCACATCATATTTTTCCTTCACCATTACCGTCAGGCTTTGAAATTCATCGTTTATAGGTTTAACTATTTCTGGAGGAATGTTTTTAGAAAGCTGTTCGACCATTTTATCGAATGAAGCTTTTGTCTGCGCAAAAGAAGTACAAGAATTAATTGCTGGAAGTTTAAGTATTTGTGCAAGTATATATCCACAACCAAACATAGAATCGTGGATGATATAATCAAAATGTTCTCCTTCGATTTGCTCCAGAACACTAGGTATCACGATATCTGCCGTACGCAAAAGACCGTTGATTCTTTCGAGTAAATAACTTCTCCCACCTGAGATAAAGGCTTTTACAAATTTTTGACCATCAAATGTTCGTACAGTAGCTCCCGTCTTCTCAATACGCTCACGAAAAGCTTCTATCGTAAAGTACACTACCTCTTCTCCACGCGAAATAAGCTCTTGTACAACTCCAATAGTTGGATTGACATGTCCTTCTGATCCACCATTAATAAATAAAACCCGTGCCATTACAACCACTCCTTAGCTAAAATGTTCTCTAGATTATGTAAGAGTATGGGTCACTGTCCCATACCATTGCTCGACTCAAGTAATTGAATTAAATTCATCATAGTACAATACTTGAAAATCTCAAATTTTTAATCACCTTTTTTGTGCTAACCTGACCCTTAAGTTTAACCAAATTCTTTCACAATTTTATCTATATTTTAACATTAATATCCAATTTTCTTAAAAATTGTTGTTCCACAATCTGGCCCTTTAATTGAGTAACATGCTAGGGCATTGTCAGCATCTCCAAGAGCAAAAAAGAAAAATCCTGTTTAATTAATACAGGATTTTGATCAAACTTTATTAAATTATCGAACTTTATTTCAAATCAACAATTCGATGCCTTCTCACTGATAAGACATCGCTACATTCAATACTTTGAATACATTGTTTACTGAGTTAAGATATCAAGTATTTAAAGTAGCTTCTCACCCAATTTTTCTTCTTAGAATACTTTAAATAATCCTGATTTTAATAGTATAGATAATCGCGGTTTGTTGATCGTACCCCGTCGGCAAAACGTCACCGTTGAATAATCCCTCAAAAACATTTAAATTAATTCCTGTTTATTAACAAATGCCTGAGTTACTTCATACTGGAGTTGACTTTCGTGGCGAAATGGATTAACGTCAGGTTTAAAAATTCTATTACCATTCGAAAGATGAGATGGATTTTTATGATGGCAATGCCCATCAATAAAGACTAGTTCCGTTCCTGTAACTGCACATATGATAGGTTGTTTCTAACTATCTATAATGAATAAGGAGCTTCCTTAAGATGAACATGGTAATCAATTTTTAATACATGTCACCTGCTTTTATCCATTTTAGGTTTCTAACCATAGCGTCTTTAGACCAATCAGCGGGCATTTCTTGATCTGAAATAACACAATCAATTGATGAGAATGACCCTATATGGAAAAGAGCCTTCTGATTAATTTTGGAAGAATCAGTTACCACATAAACACTTCTTGATCTTTTCATCATAATAGTAGATGCAGTTGCTTCATCTATATTGAAATCACATATTCCATCTTTGCTTATTCCTCCACATGAAATAAACGCTTTATCAAAATTAAAGTGTTCCAATAACTGATTGGTTAATGCTCCACTGATTGAACGTTGTCGCGGATTAGTTGTTCCTCCAAGTACGATTACTTTGCCATCAAATAGTTGGCTTTCTAATCGATTATTTAAGATTTCGGCTGCTGCTAATGAGTTGGTCACAATCGTGATATTTTTTACATTTTCAATTGAACTCGCAATATGTAAGGTTGTTGATCCTACATCTAGAGCAACTGTTTCCCCATCCATAATGAAAGTTGCGGCAACTTCCCCTATCATTTTTTTTTGATTATGAGAGATGCCGATTTTTTTATTAAAATGAGGTTCTTTAATCAAACCAAAATATCGAATAGCCCCACCGTGAATTCTACGTAATTTCTTTTTCTCTTCAAGCGAGCTTAAATCTTTTCGAATCGTTTCTGGTGTTACGTTTAATTTTTTTGCTAAATCCACTACATTAACTTTATTTTTTATCTCAAGTTCTTTAATTATTACTCTATACCTTTCTGTCATTAAATGTATATTCATACAATACTTCCAATGCCTCCATCATTTGAATTTGTTTTGTTTTATTCAATTATAAGAACTGAATATAAAAAAAAGCCTAAGAAAATATTAAGTTTTGTAAATTAATCAAAAATGGAGATTAAAACAAAACCAAAAAGCATCTATTTCATCTATCTTTTCTACTATAAATAATCTGAATGTTTTACTTATTAAGGCTATTTTGTCTCTTCCTTTGGCTATGTTGGCCGATAGGAAAGTATACTTTCCTATCAGGCATAAGTGCAACTACGCCTCTGTCTTCGCCTAACGGCTCGCCAATCGGCGAGTTTTCTTTATTTTCTTTTTTTTCTTTGTTTTTTTTACTTACATTTCTAGCCTATTTAATATTCTATCAATATTTTTATTCTACGATGGAAATGTAGATTACGGGGATAATGGCGGCAGTTCTTACAAAATGATTGCTTGTACTTGAAACTGTATAAACCTTTTTCCCCTATTTTCTCTCTTTTCGATTGCTAGGCTCTAAAAATTCCAAAAAATTTGGAGGTAATGTTCATGAGTAATCAGGATCAAAGCAAAGGGTTAGATAGAAGGAGTTTTATGAAAATAGGAGGAATGAGTACGCTTGCGTTAACGCTTGCGTCTACTGGATTGCCGGGAGATTTATTTACTAACAATGTACATGCTGAAGAATTAGAAAATGCTAAGCTTCAATTTAACTCAGATGGAAAGTTCAAAGTTGTACAATTTAACGACACTCAAGATGATGAACGAATTGATCGCAGGACACTTGAACTTATGGAGAAAGTTCTTGACACAGAGAAGCCGGATTTTGTTGTTCTTAACGGTGACAATATTACAGGGGGCTGCGATTCTGAATTAGAGATGAAACAGGCCTTAAATAATGTAGCTCAACCAATGGAAAGAAGAGGAATTAAATGGGCGGTTACATTTGGAAATCATGATGAAGATTCTTCTGCCAATAGTGGAATGTATGAGAATGACATGCTGAAGTTCTATATGAATTACAAATATAATATGAATGAACCTGGAGAAAAGGGTCTTACTGGAACAGGAAACATGAACCTTGTAATAAGAAAATCAAAAGGCAATATGGCGGCATTCAACCTCTGGCTTCTTGATAGTGGAAGATATGCACCAGCTCAAATAGCCGGACAAGATTTTAAAGGATACCCTACTTGGGATTGGCTTCGTTTTAATCAAGTTAATTGGTATTATGAGAAATCCAAAAAACTTGAGAAGCAGTATGGTTATAAAGTACCTTCACTTGTGTTCATTCATATCCCTCTATGGGAACATCGTTTTATGTGGTATGGAAGTGTTGATAGTAGAACACAAGCTAACCATGATCTTGCAGTGGCAAAACATAATATAGTAGGAGAAAGAAATGAAGATGAATGTCCAGGACCGGTTAACGGTGGTTTGTTTTCAGCCATGTTAGAGAGAGGGGACGTTAAGGGCGTTTTCTGCGGACATGATCATGTAAACACCTACTGTGGCAACTATTATGGAATTTTGCTAGGGTATGCTGGTAACACAGGTTTCGGAACGTACGGGCTTTCTGGTGCTGATAGAAACAGACTTCGTGGAGCGAGGGTATTCAATTTAGATGAAAATAAAGAAGGTGTTCTTGTAGAAACCCATATGGTTTTCGCTAAGGACTATGGAATTAATTTAACAGCGAACGATCAAAGTATGGATCCTTTACCATTAAATAATGGAGGAAAAGAAAAACAAAAAGAAAAAGAGGTGAAAGGATAAATGTTGTTTATCTTATCCGTATCAATAGTTTAAAAATATTTTTAATGGAGGAAACATCATGTTACAAAATATAGGAGTACCTGGTCTAATTTTAATATTAATTATTGCTCTTATCATTTTTGGGCCATCTAAGTTACCTGAAATTGGGCGTGCATTTGGTAATACATTAAGAGAATTTAAAAGCTCAGCAAAGGATATAATGTCAGAGGAAAAAGAAGATAGTGGTCATTCTAAGTAAAAGTGTCGAAGATGTAAGTTCAAAGCTTACATCTTCCTCTTATTTCTAAAAGGAAAAAGGGAGGGCCTTATATGAAAAATCAAGAGTTAACGGTTGTTTATCACCTAGGGGAATTAAGAAAGCGAATAATCATTACATTACTCACTTTTATCGTTTTTTTATTTGGATCATTCATTTTTGTGAAGGAAATTTATGATTGGCTTATTCGTGATCTTAATCGTGAGTTAGCAGTATTAGGACCAACTGAAATCCTTAGTATATATTTTATGATTTCGGGTGTGAGTGCGCTCGCACTTACCATCCCGATTGCTACGCATCAAACGTGGTTATTTGTAAAACCAGGACTAACTAAAAAAGAACGAAAAATAACATTAGCCTACATTCCGGGATTTTTTACATTGTTTATAGCAGGGCTTTCATTCGGTTATTTTGTCTTGTATCCAATTGTTCTTAACTTTTTATTATCCTTATCTAAAGGCCAGTTTGAAACCATGTTTACGGCCGAAAAGTATTTTAAATTCATAATAAACTTAACACTGCCGTTTGGATTGTTATTTGAAATACCGCTCATTGCTATGTTCCTTACCTCAATTGGTGTCATTAATCCAATGCTTTTATCTAAAGCTAGAAAGATATCTTACTTTTTACTAACCATTATATCTGCTTTCATAACTCCACCTGATTTTATGTCACAAATATTAGTTCTCGTACCACTATTGGTTTTATATGAATTTAGTGTTACATTGTCTAAAATCGTTTATCGAAAAAAAAGCAAAAAGCAACAATCAGATAATAATATTATTCCAATGAAAAAAACGTCATAAAAAAATAGACAGCACGTATTTCATTAATGTCAGCAGTATTTACAACTCATAGTTGCTAGAGTATGAGGGATATAGTTTTAAATCAGTCTTGCCAAAGGGCAAGGCTGATTTGGGATTGTCAAAACATCATTACGGTATACACGGAACAAATAACCCAGCTTCAATCTGTAAGATTGTCTCACAAGCTGTATTAGAATGTCTAATTATGATGTTCTAGAATTATCATCTAAAGTTCCTCCAACAGCCCTTGTCATACCATTCCTTAAAATCCAGTTCAAATACTTGCTTTGCAAGCTCATTAAAGCTTTCCTTAAATTTTTTAATGTGTCTCCTACCTGTAATAGATACTAGCGTTTGATTATCCGACCCCCGCCACATCGGTTATCAGCGATAAGGCCAGCAATATGGCCATAACAAAGCCTGAGATAACGGCCCGTATTTTTCTCTTTCTGTTATCTTGGTTTGGGTCGGCTGATTTTGTTCGGGACAGTACAGAGCGAAAATAGAGAAAGGCACCTGCTGTGATCAGCACACCCTCCAGAATGGCACTTACCAACGGTGATGTCCACAGGCCGAAACCGAGCAGGGGGAAATTTCCCAGGTTCCCCGGCAAAATCGGCAGGTCTCTTCGATGCAATAGAAGCTCAAGAATCCAGTGGCTGTAGACACCAGTAATCGTGAATCCACATTTCTCTAGAACCTTGAGGGATCCGTGGAAAAAGACCAGAAGTACGCGGAATAGTTGTAAAAGTTAGCGGAATTAAAGCGAAAGTTAGCGGAATAATTCCGGAAATCCGTGGAATCATTCAAACCCCGTTCTTGGATCGTACCAAGAAACGGCCTTTTCACCTAATAAATGAACATTCAGTTCTTCGTTGTTTAGAGCGATGGAAAATTTACTATAAGTACGGTGAAGAAGAGCCTTAGTGGTTCTTCTTTTTCTGTTAAAGACGTTTCTATTTTTTTAACCAATTTCTAAAAAATAATGCAAAATCCATTGACATTCAAACCGCCGTTTGAATAAGATATAATCAAACAAACATTTGAATGAAGAAGGTGACCGATATGAAAGAGCGCGATGTTTGCGAAATTACCTGTGTAGATAACGAAAAAACTACTCGGGTGAAGCAGCATCTTGAGAAAGGCAGTACTATTCTTGAAGTAACAAAGCTTTTTAAAGCGCTGTCCGATGAAACGCGGATGAAAATCGCTTATGCGTTAACACTCGAAGAAGAGCTCTGCGTTTGTGATGTAGCTAATATTGTCGGGGCAACAACGGCTACGGCATCCCACCATTTACGCCATTTAAAAAGCCTTGGGCTTGCGAAATACCGTAAAGAGGGCAAGCTTGTCTATTATTCCCTGGATGATGAGCATGTTAACCAATTAATCCAAATTGCCTTTGCCCATCAGGAAGAGGTGGCCAGCCGTGTCTGAGACAATAGAAAAACAAGTCTACAGGGTGCAAGGCTTTTCCTGAACAAGCTGTGCAGCTAAGTTCGAAAAGAACGTGCAGCACCTGGATGGTGTTGTTGATGCGAAAGTAAATTTTGGTGCTTCAAAGCTGACAGTCTTCGGAAGCGCCACTTTAGAGGAACTGCATGAAGCAGGTGCCTTTGAAAAATTAACGATTTATCCGGAAAAAGAAAAGCCGCCTGCCGCCCAAAAGGAACCGTTCTGGAAACGTTATGGACTGCTCGGGTTATCACTATTATTCATACTCGGTGGCTATATTTTTTCGAAAGATATTCTTTTTGCCGCTGCTATTTTACTAGGAGGATTTCCTCTTTTTAAAACCGGGTTGAAAAATTTGCTCCGACTTGATTTTGATATGAAAACACTGATGACGATTGCGATTATTGGTGCGGCAATCATCGGTGAGTGGAGTGAAGGGGCAGTCGTTGTCATCTTGTTCGCCATTAGTGAAGTTCTCGAAGGCTATTCGATGGATAAAGCGAGGAACTCCATTCGCTCGCTGATGGAAATGGCACCAACAGAAGCCATTGTTGTCAGAAACGGCCAAGAGGTATTACTAAAAGCGGAAGATATCGAAGTCGGAGACATCATGCATGTAAAGCCTGGGCAAATAATTGCCATGGATGGAATCATTGTCGAAGGCCATTCATCCGTTAATCAAGCGGCCATCACCGGCGAATCGGTGCCAGTAGAAAAAGCCGTTCAAGACGAAGTTTTCGCCGGAACATTAAATGAAGAAGGATTTTTGAAAATAAAGGTCACAAGGCTGAGTGATGACACAACAATTGCAAAAATCATTCATTTAGTCGAAGAAGCCCAGGCAGAAAAAGCTCCTTCTCAGCAGTTTGTCGACCGGTTTGCGAAGTATTACACCCCGGCGATTATGGTGGTTGCAGCTTTGGTTGCGGTGGTTCCGCCACTGATATTCTCCGCCAACTGGTCAGAGTGGATTTACCAAGGTCTCGCCGTCTTAGTGGTCAGCTGCCCATGTGCATTAGTCATTTCCACTCCTGTTTCGATCGTAACTGCAATTGGAAATGCAGCCAGGAATGGTGTGCTAATTAAAGGCGGCAGCTATCTAGAAGAATTAGGAGCGGTGAAGGCAATTGCCTTTGATAAAACAGGCACGTTGACGAAAGGTGTGCCAGTCGTGACGAACTTCATCAACTACAGTGGTGATGAGAATCTGCTCACGATTGTTGCCGCACTTGAAAGTATGTCGCAGCATCCACTTGCCAGTGCCATTATCAAAAAAGCGGCATACCTTAACATAGAAAATCAAGTTGAGGAATTCTCCTCTATTACTGGAAAGGGCATTAAAGGACTGATTAACGGCATAGAATACCGTGTTGGAAATACAAAGCTGTTCGATTCCATTCCTAGAGAAGTCACTGAACAAATTTCCTTCCTGCAAAATGAAGGAAAAACAGTGATGATTGCTGGAACAGACAAAAAAATCCTCGCCCTGATAGCAGTTGCCGACGAAGTCCGCGAAAGTAGCCCGACGGTCATCGAACGCCTTCATCAGCTGGGCATACAACAAACAATATTGCTTACTGGAGACAACAAAGCAACCGCTGCAGCTATTGGCCGGCATGTTGGAATGAACAGGATCGAAGCAGAGCTTTTACCAGAAGATAAACTGGATTTTATCAAAAAATTAAAATCCCAGTTTGGAAGGGTAGCAATGGTTGGTGACGGTGTCAATGATGCGCCGGCACTCGCCTCGGCCACAGTTGGGATTGCGATGGGTGGGGCTGGGACCGATACGGCGCTTGAAACAGCTGATATCGCTTTAATGAACGACGACTTAAAAAAGCTGCCCTTTACGATTAAACTAAGCCGGAAAACCCTTCAGATAATAAAGCAAAATATCGCCTTATCACTTGTTGTGAAGCTATTGGCCCTTCTCCTTGTTGTTCCGGGCTGGCTTACCTTGTGGATTGCGATTTTCGCCGATATGGGAGTGACCTTGCTGGTGACCTTAAACGGATTAAGACTTTTACGGGTGAAGGAATAGAGAGTTATTCTGGTTAAAAGTAGCATGACTCAATGGAAATGTATCGAATTATTGTGATTGGAAAAAACTAGCCTTATTCGGAACAATTTCGGTTTAGCTAATAAGAAAGAATAAACTTTCAAGGCTAATTAGGAAAGTTTATTCTTTTCTATCACGCATAAGGGCAACTACGCCTCTGTCTTCGCTCTTTGGGGCTTGCCAGTCGGCGAGTTTTCTTAAGAAAGAGATAAATAATAGAGCCGCAATAAAAGCGGCTTTTTGGGGGGATAAACATGGGTCATCACCACCATCATGGACATTCACACGGTCACTCACACGGACATTCACATACAGGAAACAAAAAAGCATTATTAAGTTCTTTCATCTTAATTGCCGCATTTATGGTCGTCGAAGTCATCGGCGGTTTCCTAACAAACAGTTTGGCTTTGCTATCTGATGCCGGCCATATGCTGAGTGACGCCGCTGCGCTTGGATTAAGCTTTTTCGCGATAAAGCTTGGGGAAAAGCAGGTTTCACAAGAAAAAACGTATGGCTACAAACGGTTTGAAATCATTGCCGCTGCGCTAAATGGATTAACGTTACTCGTCATATCCTTGATTATTTTCTATGAAGCCATCCGACGTTTTTTCTCTCCTCCGGAGGTGCAGAGCGCAGGGATGCTGGTCATTTCTGTCATAGGATTACTTGTAAACATCATTGCTGCCTGGATTTTAATGCAAGGTGATAAGGATGAAAACTTGAATGTTAGAAGTGCGTTTTTACATGTACTAGGTGATATGCTTGGGTCAGTTGGGGCCATCGTCGCCGCCCTCTTGATCATGTTTTTCGGTTGGGGCATTGCGGACCCCATTGCCAGCGTTATCGTGGCCGCCTTAATTCTTGTCAGTGGATTCAGAGTTACAAAGGATTCTTTTCACATCTTGATGGAAGGTGCTCCGACACAAATTGATTTCAGTCAGGTCAAGAAGGAACTGGGGAAAATTCCATTAGTGAAGGAAGTCCATGACTTGCATATTTGGACAATTACCTCTGGTTATCCGGTCTTAAGCTGCCATGTAACCATTTCTGATGAAGGGATTCATGATGAAATCCTGTCGCAATCGCAGCAGATTCTCCATGATGAATTCCAGATCGAGCACAGCACGATTCAGGTTGAAAAAGAAGCCAATGGCTGCCCAAGTCCGCATGGGACTTGTAACTAGTTTTTTGAAGGTCTTGTTTTCGCAGTTCGTGGAATTAAAGTAAATATCAGCAAAATACTAAGGGATCATCCAAAGGTTGATAAAATTTTTTGACCAAGGGCATCTAATCGAGGATGTCCTTTTCTGTGGAAAAGGGGCGGAGCGCCGCAAAAATGAATCACTTAAACCAGTTAAAGTGAAATACCCATTTCACTAGACGAAGGATGTGAAGTCTAGCTTTGCTCTCACCGCCTTTATTAGGTGACTACGGCTTGTTCTCTAAATTTATTTCCATGGTAGGGTTGGGAGTTGAGGCTCATGATAGTTTTTTATGGGTTTCAATATATTTCCAACAAGATGGTTAATCAACTAATTGAAACTATGGAAAAATTTTATTGATATAATAGTAGTACTGTTTTATAATTTTTACCAGTATTGGTAAAAATGGTCCTTAAAGGAAAAGGATATGAAGTCATATATAGCTATATTTCATATAAACATCATGTGAGGTACAGGAAATGGAACTGAAACTGAAAAAGATCACATTTATACTATTCTTTTTAACGAGTACTCTATTATTGTTTAACACCTCTGCAAGTGCAAAAGAAAATAGGAAACAGAGTGGTATCCCTATACTCCTATATCATAATATTTTAAAAAAGAATGAGAACTATTCTCCAAGAAATTCAAACATTATTAACCTAGATGCCTTTGAAGAGCAAATGAAATATTTACATGATCAGGGGTACTATACTGCCAGCTTATTTGAATTAGGTGCATATCTCCGTGGAGAAATGACTTTTCCAGGTAAAACAGTAGTGCTTACATTTGATGATGGACATAAAACAAATTCCGTTTATGCCTATCCCATTTTAAAAAAATACGGATTTAAAGCTACAGGCTTCTTGATTACAGACCGTATTTCCAATACCCCGGTACCTTTCGATGCGAAGGAATTACAATTTTTAAGCTGGTCAGAGGTCGATGCGATGAAGGACGTTTTTCAATATGGAAGTCATACTAAGGGCCTGCACCGTTTTATCAATGGAAAAGCAGCACTATTAACAGAATCTGAAGAGGTCATTTTGCAAGACTTTGAGACTAGTAGAAATTTATTAACTACTGATTACTTTGCATATCCGTTTGGAACTTATAATAAGCGAACAATCGAACTATTAAAAATGACAGGATATAAATATGCTTTTACAACAGTGGCTGTAAATGCCAAGATAGGAAATAATCCATTTGAGCTTGGAAGAAAGTCCGTAGTGCCATCTACATCATTGAAGGAATTTAAAGAAATGGTAAAAGGCGGCACTTCAATCGGAGGCTGGTCAAAGGTAAATAACAAATGGTATTACCTGGATGGAAGTGGGACAAAGAAGACAGGTTGGTTAAAGTTAGGGCAAAGCTGGTATTATTTTGATGAAAAAGGAGTTATGAAGACAGGTTGGACTAAGTCAGGAAAGTCCTGGGTTTATTTGGATAGTAGCGGAGTTATGAAGACGGGTTGGTTAAAATCAGGTAACAACTGGTACTATTTTGAGGAAAGCGGCGAAATGAAAACAGGCTGGTTAAATAAGGGCGGCAAGTGGTATTTCTTTGAATCGAGTGGCTCCATGAAGACCGGATGGCTTTCAAAAAGCGGGAAATGGCATTATTTTGATCAATCAGGTGTGATGAAAACAGGCTGGATATCTAATAAAAGTAAATGGTATTACTTTGATGAAACCGGAATGATGAAAACAGGTTGGTTTCAATCTGCTGATAAGTGGTATTACCTAACTGCTGATGGGTCGATGAAAACAGGCTGGACTTCCCATAAAGGTAATTGGTATTTCTTTGAGAATAGTGGAATCATGAAAATAGGCTGGCTGGACCTATCAGGGAAAAAGTATTTTCTTAACAATGATGGAGTTTTGGCAACCGGTTGGAATGAAATAGAAGGCAAAGGGTACTTCTTCTACAAAGAAGGACTAATGGCAGCCAACACTGTGATTGATGGTTATCAGTTAGGTAAAGATGGAGCGCGGATTGAAGTGTCTGCCTGACACCCTTCGTGGACAAATCCCCTTTTTGTCCGTATGGCGTGGACACCCTGATAAACGGAAGTGTCCACTCCACACGGACAAATTGCTTGAAATGTCTTTCTGTGGTGCCTGACACCACTTTCTTTAAAACCCTATTGAGCTGTGTCACGTGTATCGGGCACATCTTAATAGGTTTTTTTGTGCAAAATTCTTTAACAATCGTGTATGTTTGGTAAAATGTTCATTATTCGTTAAAAATAACGTGATTACATTTTTGAGGAGGCATACGGTTGAAAAAAACAGTTCATCCGTTGGATAAGCGTTTTAAGATTGCCCATAGAGAAGCATTGATCGGGGTTATCCTTGTATTAATCAATTTTATCTGGTGGTATGGTTTTGGTTATGGACTCGGTTCAGGAAAGGTTGAAAATTATACGTACATATTTGGATTACCGGCATGGTTCTTTTATAGCTGTGTTGTTGGATTTATCGTAATGGTTATTCTAGTGATTCTGACAGTAACATTCCTGTTTAAAGAAGTTCCCTTTGAAGAAGAAGAGGGGGATATCAAGTGAACTGGGCAGTTATTACACCATTGATTATTTTCCTCATGATTATTTTTGCAGTCGGCTTTTGGTCCAATAAATTTGTCATCAAATCCAATTCCTTCCTCGAGGAATATTTTTTAGGTGAGCGGCAAATGGGTGGCTTCATCCTGGCAATGACCATGGTAGCGACTTATGGTAGTGCCAGCAGTTTTATCGGAGGGCCAGGAGTTGCCTATACACAAGGGCTAGGCTGGGTTCTGCTGGCGATGGCCCAACTGGCAACGGGTTATTTCACGTTAATGGTGTTAGGGAAGAAATTCGCCATCGTTGCTCGTCAGTACAAGGCCATCACCTTGATTGACTTTCTAAAAGAACGCTATAAAAGTAAAACCGTTGTGCTATTATCGGCTGCAAGTATCATTATTTTTCTTTTTTCATCAATGGCAGCACAATGGATTGGCGGAGCGCGGCTCGTTGAAAGTTTAACAGGCCTGCCTTATACGGTTGCATTATTGATTTTCGCCTTTTCTGTTCTCGTATTTGTCATCGTCGGTGGCTTTCGAGCAGTGGCCTTAACGGATGCCGTTCAGGGTGTTGTAATGTTTATAGGGACATTAATTCTTCTCGTGGCAACGATTAAAGCAGGCGGGGGCATCCCAAGGATCATCTCCGATTTAGCGGCGGAAAATCCAAATTTAATTAGTCCGTTTGGGGCTGATAGAAGTTTAACACCCGCCTATGTTTCCTCGTTCTGGATATTAGTGGGGATTGGAGTTGTCGGTCTGCCGCAAATTACAGTAAGGGCGATGTCCTATAAAAATTCAAAGGCGATGCATAGTGCCATCATTATCGGGACGATTGTCGTCGGCTTTATTATGCTCGGTATGCACCTTATTGGTGTGTTCGCAAGGCCCGTGCTTCCTGGTATAAAAATTGGTGATACCGTCATGCCATTGCTGTCGATGAAAGTGCTGCCGCCATTTGTTGCCGGAATCGTCCTTGCGGCGCCGATGGCGGCCATTATGTCCACGGTAGATGCCTTACTTATCCTAGTAAGCTCGGCTTTAGTCAAAGATGTCTATTTAAATTACATTAAGCCCGATGCCGGGGATACTCATGTGAAAAAGGTCAGTTTCAGTGTCACAGCGATTATTGGCATCCTCGTTATACTGCTGGCTTTAAGTCCGCCAGATTTAATTGTTTGGCTGAATTTATTTTCTTTCGGTGGCTTGGAGTCCGTCTTTATTTGGCCAGTAATCCTAGGACTTTATTGGCGTAAAGGCAACAAATATGGCGCAATCACCTCGATGATTTTAGGAATGGGTTCCTATATATTATTAGACCGTTATTACCCAAATGCATTCGGGCTCCACACAGTGGTTGTGCCAATTGTGCTCTCATTGCTTGGCTTCGTGCTGATTAGCTTGATGACCCATCAAACACAGCAGCTTTCAAACTCGAAAAATAACTCTACCATTCAATGAGTGAGGACTAGAAAAAGAAACTTTTTGTTGCAATTTTGTTGATTAATTTCTAGAATTAATTAACAGAAAGCAATGAATGAGGTGTACCCATTGGTAGTGGTTATTGCATACTTGTCGGGCTTTATTTTGCCAGGGTTACTAGTTTTACTTTTTACACGGGTCACTTACAATCGATTCATCGGCCTTGTTTTAACCGTTGCCCTTATCGCGGCGTCTGTATATAAAGGTTATACCAACTCGTTCGTACTCATTGTAATTGACGCCTTCTCCTTAACCGCAGGGTTCTGGCTGGCAGCAAAAATGAAGCAGCGAGCGGCAAAAAAAAGTTAGTAATCCAGAGTCTGCCCGTTTGTGGCAGACTTTTTTTGATTGCGACGCAAATCTCCTTCGGGAAATTGGGACAAAATGTTAAAAAAGCCATAACTCCTAAAAAATGAGCCAATAATTTATAAAAATGAGCCAATCTTTCCAAAAAATGAGCCAAACCCTAATTTCTAACCATCGTTACAAACAAAAAGTCAACCTGAAAACCTTATTTTTCTTCTAAAAAATACAAAATCCCTTATTAATAAAAAAAACGAATACTAGTTCGCATATTGTTGGTTTGTTATTGGTTGAATGTGGTAGAATGTTAATATGAATTTTTACGATTCACTTTCCAGCGTCATCTCGGTCCATAAACAAGGTTATTAAGCTGAAAAGTGTCAACAAAATAGATTTGATTTTTTTTAAGCGGGGAGGAAACTATTTGTGAAGGACCAATTTGAATTAGTTTCAAAATATTCACCCCAAGGGGATCAGCCGGAAGCTATCAGGCAATTAGTCGAAGGCATCAACCAAAACAAGCGCCATCAGACACTCCTTGGTGCCACAGGTACAGGCAAGACGTTCACCGTTTCAAACGTGATTAAAGAGGTAAATAAACCAACGCTTGTTATTGCCCACAACAAAACACTGGCCGGACAGCTTTATAGTGAGTTCAAGGATTTTTTTCCAAACAATGCGGTTGAGTATTTTGTTAGTTATTATGATTACTATCAGCCTGAAGCCTACGTGCCACAAACCGATACATTTATTGAAAAAGATGCCAGCATTAACGATGAGATTGATAAACTACGTCACTCCGCAACCTCTTCCTTATTTGAGCGGAAGGATGTCATCATTATTGCCAGTGTCTCCTGTATTTATGGTCTCGGTTCGCCAGAAGAATATCGGGAAATGGTGTTGTCGCTTCGAACAGGAATGGAAATCGAGCGCAATCAACTGCTTCACCGTTTAGTTGACATTCAATACGAACGAAACGATATCGATTTTAAGCGAGGGACATTCCGAGTCCGCGGCGATGTTGTTGAAATTTTTCCAGTTTCGCGTGATGAGCATTGTGTACGTGTGGAATTTTTCGGTGATGAAATCGACCGCATTCGTGAAGTCGATGCGCTCACAGGTGAAATCATCGGCGAACGCGAACATGTCGCTATTTTTCCAGCCTCCCACTTTGTTACAAGGGAAGAGAAGCTGCGTGTTGCCATCGAGAATATTGAAAAAGAACTCGAAGAACGGCTTGCCGTGCTCCGTGAAGAGAATAAATTGCTTGAAGCACAAAGGATTGAACAGCGTACACGATATGACTTAGAAATGATGCGGGAAATGGGCTTTTGCTCAGGAATAGAGAATTACTCGCGCCATCTCACACTACGACCTGCAGGCTCGACACCATACACGCTGATCGATTACTTTCCAGAGGATTTTCTATTGATCATTGATGAGTCGCATGTTACCTTGCCACAGGTAAGAGGCATGTTCAATGGCGACAAAGCACGGAAACAGGTGCTTGTGGACCACGGCTTCCGTTTGCCATCGGCCCTTGATAACAGACCGCTCACCTTTGATGAATTTGACAAGCATGTTCATAATGCTATCTTTGTTTCGGCAACACCTGGTCCTTATGAACTGGAGCACACCCCGGAAATGATCGAGCAAATCATTCGGCCAACAGGACTTCTCGATCCAACGATTGAAGTTCGTCCAATTGAGGGTCAGATTGATGACCTAATTGGTGAAATTCAAGACCGGGTGAAGAAAAATGAACGAGTCCTTGTTACGACGCTAACGAAAAAAATGTCCGAGGACTTAACCGATTATCTGAAGGAAATCGGCATCAAAGTCCAATATTTGCATTCAGAAGTCAAAACGCTCGAACGGATTGAGATTATCCGTGAGCTTCGTCTTGGAAAATATGATGTTCTCATTGGAATTAACCTGCTCCGGGAAGGACTGGATATTCCTGAGGTTTCGCTCATTACTATTCTTGATGCCGACAAAGAAGGCTTCCTCCGCTCGGAACGTTCGTTAATTCAAACAATTGGCCGTGCCGCCCGGAATGCCAACGGCCACGTGATTATGTATGCCGACCGCATCACCAATTCCATGGAGCTGGCGATTGGCGAAACGAAGCGGCGCCGTGAGATTCAAGAGGAATACAACCTTAAATACGGAATCACGCCCCAGACGATTCAAAAAGAAATTCGTGATGTCATTCGCGCTACTCATGCGGCCGAGGATCAGGAAGAGTATAAACCAGCAGCATCATTTGGCAAGATGAGCAAAAAGGAAAAAGAGAAACTTATTGCTACCATGGAAAAAGAAATGAAATTTGAAGCCAAGGCCCTTAATTTTGAACGAGCCGCAGAGCTTCGTGATTTAATTTTGGAATTGAAAGCGGAAGGATGACGTATACAGATGGCGATGGAAAAATTAATTGTTAAAGGCGCCAGGGCCCATAATTTAAAAAATATCGATGTCACGATTCCGAGAGATAAGCTTGTCGTTTTGACGGGACTTTCCGGTTCGGGGAAGTCCTCGCTCGCGTTTGATACGATTTATGCCGAGGGACAGCGACGTTATGTCGAATCACTTTCGGCCTATGCACGGCAATTCCTTGGTCAAATGGATAAGCCCGATGTCGATGCGATTGAGGGTTTATCCCCAGCGATATCGATTGATCAAAAAACAACAAGCCGCAACCCGCGCTCAACGGTCGGGACGGTGACAGAAATTTATGATTATTTACGATTATTATTTGCGAGGGTCGGACACCCGACCTGCCCGATTCACCATATCGAAATCTCCTCACAAACGATTGAGCAAATGGTTGACCGGATTCTTGAATATCCTGAGCGGACAAAAATGCAAATCCTTGCCCCAGTCGTTTCCGGTCGTAAAGGAACTCATGTTAAAGTTTTCGAAGACATTAAAAAGCAAGGCTTCGTCCGTGTCCGCGTTGACGGAGAAATGGTCGATCTCGGAGACGACATTGAGCTTGAAAAAAATAAAAAGCACTCCATTGAAGTGGTCGTCGACCGGATTGTCGTCAAGGATGGGATTGCTGCCAGGATTGCAGACTCTCTTGAAACGGCTTTGAAGCTTGGAGGAGGAAAAGTCATCGTCGATGTGATGGGCGAAGAAGAGCTGTTATTTAGTGAAAATCATGCTTGTCCTCACTGCGGTTTTTCCATCGGGGAGCTAGAGCCACGAATGTTTTCCTTTAACAGTCCGTTTGGTGCCTGCCCAGAGTGTGACGGACTAGGTTCTAAACTTGAAGTCGATGTCGATCTTGTCATTCCCAATAAGGATTTAACGTTAAAGCAGCACGCAATTGCTCCTTGGGAGCCGACCAGCTCGCAGTATTACCCGCAGCTACTTGAGGCAGTTTGCAATCATTTCGGCGTTGATATGAATATTCCAGTTAAGGACATTCCAGAGAATCTTTTGGAGAAAGTTCTCTATGGTTCTGCTGGCGAAAAAATTTACTTCCGCTATGAGAACGATTTCGGCCAAATTCGCGAGGGACATATTGAATTTGAAGGTGTCATCCGCAATGTCGAGCGCCGCTATAAAGAGACAAGCTCTGATTATATCCGTGAGCAAATGGAAAAGTACATGGCCCAGCAACCATGCCCAACCTGTAAAGGCTACCGTTTGAAAAAGGAAACCTTGGCAGTTCTAATTAATGGTCACCATATTGCACATGTGACTGACCTTTCCATCGAAGAAGCGCAGCAGTTTTTTGCCGACTTAAAGCTTTCAGAAAAAGAAATGCAAATTGCGCGGTTAATTTTCCGTGAAATTAGTGAACGCCTTGGCTTCTTAATTAATGTCGGCCTCGATTATTTAACCCTTAGCCGTACAGCTGGCACACTTTCAGGTGGAGAGGCCCAGCGGATTCGCTTGGCAACACAAATTGGTTCAAGGCTTACGGGTGTGTTGTACATTTTAGATGAACCATCAATTGGACTTCATCAACGTGATAATGACCGCTTAATCGGGACACTACAAAGCATGCGCGATATCGGCAACACCCTGATTGTCGTCGAGCACGACGAGGATACAATGCTCGCAGCCGATTATTTGATTGATATTGGCCCAGGTGCTGGCGTACACGGTGGGGAAATTGTCTCAGCGGGAACTCCTGAAGAGGTGATGGCCGACCCGAATTCGCTGACGGGGCAATACTTGGCGGGTAAGAAATTTATTCCCCTGCCTTTGGAACGCCGAAAGCCGGATGGCCGTTATATCGAAATCAAGGGTGCTTCCGAAAATAATTTAAAAAATGTCAATGCAAAACTTCCACTAGGTATGTTTATAGCGGTGACCGGAGTGTCTGGATCAGGAAAAAGTACACTCATCAATGAGATTCTTCATAAATCGCTGGCACAAAAGCTTCATCATGCGAAAACCAAGCCTGGTGAACATAAGAGCATCAAAGGAATTAATTATTTAGAAAAAGTCGTTGATGTCGATCAGTCTCCAATTGGCAGAACGCCGCGCTCGAATCCGGCAACCTATACTGGAGTCTTTGATGATGTTCGTGATGTGTATGCTTCAACAAACGAAGCGAAAGTCCGAGGTTATAAAAAGGGTCGCTTTAGCTTTAATGTGAAAGGTGGACGTTGCGAAGCCTGCCGCGGTGATGGGATTATCAAAATCGAAATGCACTTTTTACCCGATGTTTATGTTCCTTGCGAAGTGTGTCATGGAAAACGTTATAACCGTGAAACGCTAGAAGTGAAGTACAAAGGGAAAAATATATCCGACATCCTTGATATGACCGTTGAAGCAGCAGTTGAATTTTTCGAAAACATTCCAAAAATCAGCCGTAAGCTGCAAACGATTTTGGATGTCGGACTTGGTTATATCAAGCTCGGTCAGCCAGCGACAACATTATCCGGGGGAGAGGCCCAGCGTGTCAAGCTTGCTTCCGAGCTGCACCGCCGGTCCACGGGCAAATCATTTTATATTTTAGATGAGCCGACAACGGGCCTGCATGTTGATGACATTTCTCGTTTGCTCGTTGTTCTGCAACGCTTGGTTGAAAACGGCGATACCGTTCTAGTCATCGAACACAACCTCGATGTCATTAAGGCAGCTGATTATCTTGTCGACCTTGGACCAGAAGGCGGAGATAAAGGTGGAACCATTGTTGCAACGGGAACGCCCGAAAAGGTCGCGGAAGTCCCAGCGTCCTACACAGGCAAATACTTAAAACCAATCCTTGAACGTGATCGCTTACGAATGAAACAGCAAATTGAAGAGAAAGAAATGACCGTAAAAAGCTAAAACCTTGTGTTTTAGCTTTTTTTTCGGCCTATGGAACGCCCTCGTTCTAAACTATATAGTGAATGCATGGCCTGTAATGCCGCTTTGTTTTTATGACGAAAGCTGACCTGATAGGGACTTTGGCTTCTTCCCGCTACCCCTGCCTCTGTGCTTTCCTTCAGTATCTAACCGTTTTTCCAATGCTCTGGCCACAAGCGATAAGGCGTAATTTACGATGAAATAAATTATGGCTACTAATAGAAAAAGTGGGATAACAAAGTTGAAATTTCCGTTGTAAATCCCTTGGGCGTTATGGAACATTTCCGGCAATGTAATCACGACGGCCAGTGAAGTATCTTTTAATAAGGAAATAAACTGACTTACCAGCGGGGGAATCATCCGCTTTAATGCTTGCGGAAGAATAATGTGCCACATGGTTTGGATGTAGGTTAATCCAGAAGATCTTGCTGCTTCGATTTGCCCTTTTTCAATCGAGTTCAAGCCGCTTCTTACGATTTCAGAAATCATCGCTGATTCGAAAATTGTTAATGCCATGATGGCGGCAGGAATAATTTCTAGCTTTAAGCCAACTTCACGCAAACCAAAATAAACGAAAAAAATAATAAGTAATAAAGGCAAATTACGGATTGTCTCGACAATAACTGCCACTACTTTTGAAAGAACAGGTATTTTAGCATAACGAATGGTCCCTAAGAGGCTGCCGATTAGAAAGCTTAAGATGATGGAAATAACAGCGACCTCGAGTGTGATTAGGAAACCTTTAAATAAATACCCAAGATTGCCGGATGAGTATGCACCAATAAAATCCATTTTTCATCTCCCCTTTTAATAGCTTCTCGCCAATCTTCGTTCCAAATAATTGACAAATAAGCTTAATGGGATGGTTAACACTAGATAAAACATCGCTGCAAAAATATAGGTATCAAAAGTTACATAGGTTTTTTCATGAATGTAATCGGCAAAATACATTAATTCCATCCCGGCAACAACCCCTAATATCGAGGAGTTTTTTACAAGGTTAATAAACTGATTCCCAATCGGAGGAATCACTATTTTTACCGCCTGGGGCAAAATCACGTATCTCATCGCTTGAATATATTTCAAACCTGAGGAACGAGCGGCTTCCATTTGCCCCTTATCAACAGACTGAATCCCTGCACGAACGGCCTCGGCAATAAAGGCAGCTGTATAAATTGACAGTCCAATCGTTCCCGCGGCAAACCCGCTTAAATTGATATAAACACTTAATCCGTGATAAAAGAAAAACACAATAATAATCAGCGGAATATTCCTGATAAACTCAACAAAACATGTCCCGAAATAGTTTAAGATTCGCAGCGGAGCAATGCGCATGACTGCGACAATAACTCCCAGGATAAAACTGCAAATCAGGCCAATAATACTGACCTCTATCGTCGTTAGGAAGCCTTTGAAAAACAAATCATAGTATGTTGTTAGTATGGAGAAATCAAGCATTTGCATCCTCCTCGTTCATTAAAGAGGATGGGGTATTTAAGCCCATCCTCTATTATGATAATCTTACTCTTTAATCCACTTTGCCTTAATTTTGGCGTATTCACCGCTACCTTGTAGATCTTTCAAAAATTTATTTACATAGTCAACAAATTCTTGATCGCCTTTTACCATCGCAATTCCGTATGGTTCTTCTGTAAAGGTACTGCCAACTACTTCATAATCTGAATCTTGAGCGGCCATCCCGTATAAAATTGAGTTATCAGTTGTAAGGGCATCTCCCTTACCGGATTTTAAGGCCGTAAACGCTTCAGCATAGTTTTCAAATTCTAATAGTTCTGTCTCAGGGGCTGCTTTTTTAACGTTATCACCAGATGTTGCTCCTTTAACGGCGATTACCTTTGTCCCTTTTTTCAAATCATCGACACTCTTGATTGAGCTGCCTTTTTTCACTAACAACGATTGACCGGCATCAAAATACACATCTGAAAAATTAACTTCTCTTTTGCGGTCTTCCGTAATCGTCATCGTCGCAATAATCGCATCAATATCCCCATTTTTTAGCTTCGGTATCCGCGTTTTCGATGTGATTTCTACTAATTCTACTTTCTTTTCGTCCCCTAAGATTTTCTTTGCAAGGGCCTTAGCAATATCGATATCAAAGCCGGTGACATCCCCTGATTTTGGGTCTTTATATCCGAATAAGTACGTATCGTATTTAACACCGACGACAAATTTTCCCCGCTCCTTAATTTTTGCTAAGGTGCCGTCACTCTTACTGCCTGAGGATGACTTCCCGCAACCAACCATCAAAGCCGCGATTAATGTAAAAATGACCCCTATAAACAACCATTTTTTCATACCAATTTCCCCCTTATTTAATGATTTAAGACACGTTTTAAAAAGAGCTGGGCTCGCTCAGCTTGCGGTTGGGCAAAAAACTCGCTTGGCCTTCCTTCCTCAACAATTTTCCCTTCATCCATAAACACAACACGATCGGCGACTTCTCGGGCAAAGCCCATTTCATGCGTGACTACTACCATCGTCATTCCTTCTGTTGCCAGCTGCTTCATTACTTCCAAAACTTCGCCTATCATTTCCGGGTCTAAAGCTGAAGTAGGCTCGTCAAATAACATGAGCTTCGGCTTCATTGCGAGCCCTCTGGCAATCGCGACCCTTTGCTGCTGTCCCCCTGATAATTGCGAGGGATATGAATTTGCTTTTTCAGGAATTCCGACCTTTTCCAAATAGAAAACGGCTGTCTCTTGCGCCGTTTTCTCATCCACACCCAGTGCTTTAATAGGTGCTAATGTAATATTTTCTAAAACTGTCTTATGAGGGTACAAGTTAAAATGTTGAAACACCATCCCGATATTTTTGCGAAGGTCGTTAATATCAGTTTGTTTTCCATTTACATGGATGCCACTGACAACCAATTCGCCGTCAGAAATTGTTTCTAAGCGGTTAATACATCGCAGCATCGTGCTTTTGCCAGAGCCTGAGGGTCCAATGACGACAACAACCTCGCCTTGATCCACTTCTAAACTAATATCCTTTAAAACATGAAAACTACCATAATGCTTATTTACATTGCGGAATGATATCAAAACAACCCCCTCCAAAACGTAAGAGTAGTTAAAAGTAAATTCTCTTTACACTATGAATAGGGGACAAGGTTTATTCAGTTTTCTCCTTATGAATGTAAATATGGTCGGTAATCCCTAGGTGATTATTCCTATTTAATATACAGGTTGGCGAGATCCAAAAGCTGGCGGAATCCCAGCTCAAATCGGCAATATTCCCCCAAAAGACCAACGTGAACCCCAGATGGCCACCGCTATACTATTTTCAAAAAAATCTTTACGCGAAATTATTTCGCAAAATTGAAAAAATTTTGAAATATTAGTAGAATGATAGGAGAATACCAACAAAAGGAGATAAAAAGATGGTTTTGCGTTCTATTTTCCAACAGACACTATTGTGGTTGATTACAATCATTCTGTTCCTATCATTGCTTCTCTTACCCCGCTCTACCACCTATCAAACTGGGGCAGGCGGGATGTATGTAAGTGCATCCTATAATTATTCCGTTGATGCGCATCTGAAACAATTTAAGGATTTTTTTCAATATATTAAGGATAAAAAAGGACTTGGCACTGTAAATAATGGATACTCGTTAACGGAAAATGTTTGGCGCACATTCCAAAAAAGCATGCTGATTACCATTCCAGCCCTACTTTTAGGCTTTTTCCTAGGAGTTGCCAAAGGAATTTTCGACTATCGAATTCGCAACCGTAGAGGGAGGTTGTTCGGTGTCAGTACGACTAGATTCTTCCTCTCGATTCCAGATTTATTTTTAATAATTGCCCTACAGTTGCTGATCATGGAAGGCTTTGAGGCCGGACTGCTTCCCCATATTATCGTTTACGGCAGTGACCAGCCTAGTGTCGTTCTACTAGATATTATCTTTTTATCGATTTATCCGCTATTTTACATAGCCAATATTACCTTTTTCAGCATCCGTGACGAGCAGGGGATGGATTACATCCGAACAGCTTTTTCCAAAGGAACATCCTCCTTTAAAGTATTGTATCGCCATGTCTTGAAAAATTGTTTTGTGAAAATATTGAGCCATACGAATACAATTACCCTTTATACGCTATCAAACTTATTTATTGTCGAGTTCCTGACAAATTACCGCGGGGCGGCTTTCTTTTTTTACGAAACGGTTATGTCCCCGAAATATTTCATGGTTGGTCAGGATTTCACAATCGGGGTTTACCCTGCAGCGGGGTATGTTATCCTCTTTACCGCAGTTATCTTTCTGGCGAAGGTCCTTAGTGTAATCGGCAGAGGATTGGTATCTCCGTTGGAAAGGAATGAATAGAATTGAAGAATTGGAAGCTCTGGATTAGTTCACTTTTTTTGCTCATTTTGTTGTTTTTCGTTTTTGCTGGACCGTCATTGCCATTTGTAGATAGTGATTTAAAAGAAACGGGAGTAATAAAAACGGAGAAAGGGAGCTTTCTCCTGCCGCCTTTTGCCCCAAGGGAAGGATACCCGCTGGGAAGTAATCACAAAGGTGTTGATATCTTAAGCCTTATTATTATGGGAGCGAAAGAAACATTGACCATCGTCGTCTTGGTCATTGTTATTCGTTATGTATTGGCCATTCCGTTAGCCATTGGCGGGTTCTATTCGAAACTGCTTGAAAAAATACTACAGGGCTGGCAACAGCTGTTTTCCTTTATGCCGCCAATCTTTTTTGTTACCTTTTTCGTGACACTGCCCTTAATCTTTTTTTCCAAGGATAGAGGATTGTGGGTTATTCTTATTCTTGCTGTTCTTGAAACGGGAAGGGTGGCTGAAATTATTCTGCAAAACATGAAGGAAACAAAGAAAAGACCGTATATTGAAGCGGGAATTGTCGCTGGTGGTACACCATTTCGAATGTTTAAAAACTATTATATGCCTGTCGTGATTCCGCATCTTATTATTTTAATTATCAATGATTTAGGTAGGGTGCTTTTCTTGCTTGCACAGCTTGGTATTGTCCATGTTTATGTTACCCATAAGTTTATTACGAATGAGTGGGGTGCCTATGAAGTGGTGAATACCTCCCTTGCCTGGCCAACGATGTTTTCGACGATTACGGCTGATATTTTTACCTATCAGTGGATTCCGTTTTCCGTTATTGCGGCGATTGCCGTGACAATATATAGCTTTAATATGTTTGCTGATGGCTTGCAAAAGTTTTTTGAACTAAAATATCGAACCTCTCGCGCTGATTTATAAGGTGAAACTTCCTTTTGTGGGGTTGTCCTTCATCCCCTGCCGATGTTAGTTGTCCCCTAACTATATTTTTCCCGAAATGTCTTCATTTGGGGGATTTACTGCCCGTTAATGCGGGATAAATACATAGTCGTTAGGCGAAGATAGGTATGACAGTTTAAAAAACAAAAATAATACGAAACTTTCAACCTGTCATTTCGTAAATTAAAGATAGAGGTGATGAATGATATGGATTCAAGAAAAGTTCTTTCAGGATTGTGCTATTTTAGTATATTTTTTGCGGGGTTTCTTTTTCCACTGGCTGTGTATTTTGCGACTGGGGATGAAATGACAAAGCAGCATGCGAAAAAGGCGCTGTTATCGCATTTAATTCCGCTGATTCCGACACCGTTGATTGTTTTTGCTGTCTGGTATGATTTTGCTACAATTCAAGACCAGATCCCTGTTTTTACCATTATTAGTATTGTTGTGTTAGTTCTCATTTGGATAATTGTCCTCATTTGGAATATTGTAAAAGGCGTAAAGGTCCTAACAGCTGAATAAGATTTAAGAGGGAAAAATTTTTATATCTGAGGTGGAGACGATGAAAGAGGAACGAAAACGAATTTTAAAAATGGTCGAGGAAGGAAAACTGGCAGTTGATGAAGCGTTAACCTTGCTGGATGAGTTGGAAAAGGCTCAGAAAACAATGGAAGAGAAGCAGGAGCAAATTGTTAACGAGCTGTCGACGGCCGTTCAATTTGAGGAAGCGAAAAAGGAGGACCCTTTTCAGGCGAAATACCAATCGACAAAGGATAAAATTTTTGACTTTGTCGATGGTGCTTTGAAAAAAATTAAAGACCTTGATTTTGACTTAAACTTCGGACAATCCGTGGATATTTCCCATATTTTTCAGCATGGGAATGTCGATTTGAAAGATGTGGATATTGATGTGGCGAATGGTTCGGTGAAGCTTGCTGTCTGGGATCAACCAGACGTAAGGATTGAGTGTCAGGCAAAGGTTTACCGGGTAGAAAATCAGGACCAGGCGCGGCAAAACTTTTTAAGAGATGTCATTTTTTCGGTGGAAAACCAGAAGTTACGATTTATGACCCAGCAAAAATGGATGAAGGTAGAGACAATCATCTATGTACCAAAGGCGCAATATGAGCGAGTTCGTATTAGAATGTTTAATGGTGCGGTTACCAGTGAAGAAATGAATGTCCAAGATTTGCGGGTGAAAACCGCCAATGGAAAAATAACTGTTAACCGTTTGAATGGGCAAAAGGCAGAGTTGGAAACCGCGAACGGAAAAATCAAGATGATTAGCAGTCTGTTCGATGATATTGAAGCAGAGACCATTAACGGTGCGATTATGCTTGAAGGTGATTTTAAAAGGGTTGAAACCCAGTCGTTTAACGGAAATATTAGCTACAACGTTCGCGGAAATCGATGCGAATTGCTTCAAGCAAAAGCAACAACGGGTGGCATTGACTTGTTTGTCCCAGAGAGTGCACCTGTCAATGGCGAATTCAGGACCAATCTTGGCGGCTTTAATTTGAACCTTGTCGGCGTCCAGGTTCTTGAGGAGAAAAGTGAAATGATTCAAAAATCGCTCCGCTTCCAATCCGTCAACCATCCTGATAAAATGGTAAGAATCGTTGCCGATACCAAAACAGGTTCGATTTCGATTCAAAAATCACATGAGGAATAAGTAGGAGACGGTAAAATGAGATGGCTGATTGGATGTTTGATTAATGCGGTTTTGTTTATGGCACTTGCGGGCTATTTTCACGAAAGCTTTTACATTACAGGGTTTATGGCCGCATTTCAGGCGAGCATTTTATTATCCATCTTAAATGTTCTGGTGCGCCCGCTCCTCATTCTCTTTACCTTACCAGTGACGGTCTTAACGATGGGTCTGTTTCTATTTGTCATCAATGCAATGACCCTCGAGCTGACGGATTGGTTAATGGGGGATGCCTTTGAGATCCATGGCTTTGGCATGGCCCTGTTTTTTGCGGTACTGATGTCGCTCGTCAACTTAGTGATTCAAAAAACAATTCTCGATCCATCAAGAAAATCGAAGCATTAAATAATCCGGTGCGCGCTGCTACTTAGTGGTGCGCATCTTTTTTTATTTGTCATTTTGAACAACTTCCTTTTGGTTCTTTTTCAAATAATGCTAAAATAAGAGATATGAATTTTTTTGAATCTTTTTCTATGGTAAAGGGGCAGAGCGTCGCAAACTTGATCAGTTTATCTAGTAATTGTTGACCCATATACTTTTTTCACTGAGAATGAAGTAAAGATCAGCTTTGCTCATACCGCCTTTATTATGTTGCTGTTCTCCTCCTATCTAGTTCATTTTCATGATTGGGTTGAGAGCTGGAACTCAAGATTTTTATTAAAAAAATTTAGTCTGTTTGAGGAGGAAGATTCTTGCCAAAAGTACGTACCAAAGATATATTGGAAAAATTCCAGCTTGAATTGGTCAGCGGTGAAGAGGGAATTAACCGCCCCATCACCACGAGTGATATCTCACGGCCAGGAATTGAAATGGCTGGTTATTTTGAATTCTATCCGGCTGAACGGATCCAGCTTTTAGGGAAAACAGAGCTGTCCTTTTTTGAAGAGCTACCTGAAGGTGAACGCATTTCCAGAATGGAACGGTTATGCACCGATATTACTCCGGCAATTATCGTCACGAGAGATATTGAAGTGCCGGTGGAGTTAATAGAAGCAGCGGAACGCGAATCTGTACCTGTTTTAAGGACGAGTATGAAGACCACCCGTTTTTCAAGCCGTCTAACCAATTATTTAGAAAGCAATCTGGCACCAACAACAGCTGTCCATGGCGTCTTGGTTGACGTTTATGGAATTGGTGTGTTAATTACCGGAAAAAGCGGCGTCGGAAAAAGTGAAACCGCCTTAGAATTGGTCAAGCGCGGTCATCGCCTTGTCGCCGATGATTGCGTAGAAATTCGTCAGGAGGACCAGGATACATTAGTCGGTACCTCTCCGGAATTAATCGAGCATTTATTGGAAATTCGCGGCTTAGGGATCATCAATGTGATGACACTTTTTGGTGCTGGTGCCGTTCGCAGTAATAAGCGCATCACGCTCATCATGGATTTAGAAATTTGGGATTCCAAAAAGCAGTACGACCGCCTTGGTTTGGATGAAGAGAAAATGAAAATTATTGATACTGAGGTAACAAAACTGACGGTTCCTGTCCGTCCTGGACGAAACCTGGCTGTTATTATTGAGGTTGCGGCGATGAACTTCCGTTTAAAACGAATGGGCGTGAATGCAGCACAGCAATTTACAGAGAGACTCTCTGATGTGATTGAAGACGTAGATCAGGAAGATATCTAAGAGGAAAGGTGATAGAGAGATGAACGAAAATATTCAGCCACTGAATCCAATTGCCTTTTCACTTGGCCCGATTGAAGTGCATTGGTACGGAATAATTATTGGCTCAGGTCTCGCACTGGCATTGTTTCTTGCCATTAGAGAAGGTGATCGCAGGGGACTCCCGAAAGACATCTTTGCCGATTTGATGCTTTGGGCGATTCCAATTGCGATTATCTCAGCGCGCATATACTATGTGATTTTTGAATGGAAGTATTATGTTAATCATCCGGTTGAAATTCCGCAAATTTGGAATGGTGGAATTGCCATTCATGGCGCCTTGATTGGTTCCGTAATAACAGCGCTTGTTTTTGCGAAAAAACGAGGAATTTCTTTTTGGAAAATTGTTGACATCGCCGCCCCAAGTATTATTCTTGGTCAGGCAATCGGTCGCTGGGGAAATTTTATGAACCAGGAAGCCCATGGTGGTGAAGTAACAAGGTCTTTTCTTGAAAACTTGCATTTACCGGACTTTATTATCAATCAAATGTATATTAACGGAGCCTATTATCATCCAACGTTCTTATATGAATCCGTTTGGGATTTTGCCGGCTTTATTCTATTAATTTTGCTTCGACGTGTGAATTTACGTCGCGGGGAACTCTTTCTTTCCTATGTCATTTGGTATTCAGTCGGCCGCTATTTCATTGAAGGATTAAGGACGGATAGTCTAATGCTAGGTAGCATGCGAATGGCGCAAATGATTTCGCTTGCCTTGATTGTTGGAGCAGCGGCGATTTTACTTTACCGCCGCCAAAAGAAACTTGCTGATGCACATTACTTAGATCAAGCGAATTTGTAGCAAATAGGGGGAACTTTGGGGATGCTGCAAAACTCATTGAAAAAGGGGTTATTGGTTGGCTTTAAGACTACGTGGACGCTAGGGAAAGTTATTTTTCCAGTTACCCTCATTGTGGCAGTGCTGCAGTATACACCAGTTTTGCCATGGGTAATAAAAATGATTTCCCCGCTTATGAAATTGCTAGGTTTGTCCGGGGATGCCGCGATTCCACTTGTTCTCGGGAATTTCCTCAACCTGTATGCGGCAATTGGTGCCATCTTGACGTTCGATTTTTCGGTAAAAGAAGTGTTTATATTAGCCGTAATGCTTTCCTTTTCCCATAATTTATTTATTGAATCAGGCGTTGCTTTGAAAGCAGGCGTGAAGCTGTGGGTGGTCCTGATCACAAGGCCTGGACTTGCGCTTCTGTCTGCTGTCGTGATTAATCTTGTTTGGCATGGAGGCAGGGAGACTGCTCAATATGGCTTGATTCAGCCGAGTGCGCAACATGCTGACGGAATCGCGGCCATCATAGTTGAAGCCATTCAAAAAGCGGGGCTGGGCATATTACAGTTAGCGATGATTGTCATCCCGCTAATGGTTGTGATTCAAATTTTAAAGGATTTACAATGGTTAAATAAGTTTTCAAGAACGATGGCCCCGGTCACGAAGACACTCGGAATGAAGGAGAACACCTCAACGACGATGGCCGCCGGTTTATTATTCGGCTTAGCTTATGGTGCCGGTGTGATGATCCAAGCCGTTAAGGAAGATGGAGTAAGCAAAAAGGATATTACGCTGGCGTTTATTTTTCTAATGGCCTGCCATGCGGTTATCGAGGATACGTTAATTTTTGCTCCGCTCGGCATCCCCGTTTGGCCGTTGTTTTTAATCCGGCTGGGGGTCGCGATTGTGTTAACTTTAGTTGTCGGCACCATTTGGAAGCGCTCGGGGCTAGCGAAAAGAAAGGATGCAACCTATGAACAACAAAATTACGACAATACTCTTTGATTTAGATGGAACGTTAATTGATACAAATGAATTAATCATTTCGACTTATTTGCATACGCTTGAAAAATATTATCCAAGCAAGTACCAGCGCGAGGATGTTTTACCATTTATGGGGCCCACCTTGCAAGAAGCCTTTAGTACAGTTGATCCGGACCGTGTTGAGGAAATGATAGTGGAATATCGTGCATTTAATCTCGCAAATCACGATGCACTGGTGAGAGAGTTTGAAGGTGTTTTCGACACGGTTCAAACTTTATTCGAAAAAGGTTACAAACTCGGAATTGTCACCACGAAACGTCATGACGTCGCCTTGAAGGGTCTGCGCCTGATGAATCTTGATAGCTTTTTTGAAGTGATTGTCGCACTTGATCATGTGACAAAAGTTAAGCCAGATCCGGAGCCCATTTTACATGCGCTTGAGCAATTAGATGCTGCTCCTGAGGAAACACTTATGGTCGGCGATAATTACCATGATATTTTAGCCGGGAAAAATGCCGGCACGCTGTCTGCAGGTGTGGCCTGGTCCATTAAAGGAAGAGACTATATTGCCAAATACGAACCGGATTACATCCTAGAGAAAATGGCTGATTTATTAACTGTTCTCGGAGTGTGAGAAGAATGAGAGATACGACTCGCTACCCAGTTGAAGGGGCGAACTCTTTATGGCATGTCTATAAGACTGTGCCATTTTGGAAGGTAGTCAAAAATTTTATTGTGATTCAGCTAGGACGTTACACGCCATTTTTGGGGATGAAGAATTGGCTTTATCGGGTATTTCTAGGACTTAAGGTTGGGGAGCAAACCTCTTTCGCGTTAATGGTCATGCTGGATGTGATGTTTCCTGAAAAAATTAGCGTTGGCCGTAACACGGTTATCGGCTATAACACGACCATCCTGGCGCATGAGTATTTAATTAAAGAGTATCGGCTCGGCCCTGTTTCGATTGGGAGCGAAGTAATGATCGGTGCCAATTCGACGATTCTTCCTGGAGTGACGATTGGCGATGGGGCGATTGTATCGGCCGGAACGCTTGTCCATAAGGATGTTCCTGCTGGGGCATTTGTCGGTGGCAACCCAATGCGGGTGATTTACTCGAAGGAAGAACTGACTAAGCGCTGGGCGGATGACCCGATTTATGGTGGGAAAAATAACATATGATGTTTGAATGGAGCCTGGTTTGCTGAAACCCGGGCTTTTTTTTATGGAGTTTTTTCGGGCTGATGAGTAATTTGTGGAGTTGGCGGAAATCCAGTCCGAGTTGGCGGAATACATTCAAAAACCGGCGGAAAAAAATCGCATTCGCGCGGAATAAATCCAAAAAATTAGCGGAATAAATCCAAAAAATTAGCGGAATCTATCCACATTCGCTCGGAATTCACCTTCAGCAGCATGTCCCATCCCTGGCGCATGATGATTTTTTCATTGACGAAAAGATTATCGAGGGGTAAAATACAACTAATTAACTTTAACTCACTACCGATTTATCAGACTAAAGCAAAATGAAAAAGGATGAGCATAATGAGTCGCTTGTTTATGTTTGAAAAGCCTTTAGGAATGCGCGATACGTTGCCAGAGTTATATGAAAAGAAGCTTCGCGTTCGGTCAGTCATGGCAGAAACGATGAAACTTTGGGGCTATCAATTTATCGAAACACCCACACTTGAATACTACGAGACTGTCGGGGCGGCATCGGCCATTGTCGACCAACAGCTTTTTAAATTGCTCGACAAAGAGGGGCATACGCTAGTACTCAGACCGGATATGACGGCTCCAATCGCTCGGGTAGCAGCCTCCAAGCTATTAGATGAGGATCTTCCAGTAAGACTAGCATACTCTGCTAATGTTTTCCGGGCCCAGCAGCGGGAGGGAGGGCGACCTGCTGAGTTTGAGCAAATTGGTATTGAATGTCTGAACGAGGATACCGTTTCTTGCGATGGCGAGGTTATTGCCTTACTGATTTCTTCCTTAAAAAAAGCGGGACTGAGGCAATTTCAAGTTTCGATTGGTCATGTCGGCTTTGCCCAGGAGTTGTTCATGCAAATCCTCGGAACGAACGGACGAGCAACAGCGCTACGAAAATTTTTATATGAAAAAAATTATGTCGGCTATCGAGAGCATGTGAACTCCCTCCAGCTATCATCAATCGATAAGCAGAGACTATTAATGCTACTCCAATTAAGGGGTGGTGAAGAGGTTATCGGCAATGCCCTCGATCTTATTGAAAATGGCAAGGGCAAGCAGGCCCTCCTCGAACTGAGGGAGCTTTGGGATGTTATCAAGGATTATGGCGTGGAGGAGCAGGTGAAATTCGATTTTTCAATTGTCAGCCATATGAGCTATTATTCTGGCGTTTTATTTGAGGCGTATGCTGGGAATGTCGGATTTCCTATCGGAAATGGCGGCCGTTACAGTTTAATTGAGAAGTTTGGAAAAAAAGCAACGGCGACCGGGTTTGCGGTTCGGCTTGATATGCTGCTCGAAGCCTTAGGAGAACTAGACGTAAAAAATTCCACTCACTGCATTTTTTTCAGCCAGGAGCGGAGAAAGGAAGCCTTTCAACTAGCCAAAGAAATGCATAGGCAAGGTAAGTCTGCCTTGCTTCAGGACATTACCGGTGTAAAAAATTTAGATGCCTTTACAAAAAAATTTGCCGGGACGACCTATTTAATCGGAGGACACACAGATGAGTAACATCCTAACGATTGCAATGCCAAAAGGGAGAATTTTTGAAGAAGCAGTGGGCTTACTGAGAAAAGCAGGCTACAGGCTGCCGCCGGAATTTGACGATTCAAGAAAATTGATCATTGAGGTCGCCGAGGAAGGCCTCCGATTTATTTTAGCCAAGCCAATGGATGTTGCTACCTATGTTGAGCACGGTGTTGCTGATGTGGGAATTGCCGGGAAGGACGTGCTGCTTGAGGAGGAGCGCGATGTTTATGAACTGCTTGATCTCAAGATCAGCTATTGCTATTTGGCGGTTGCCGGTCTTCCAGATACAAATATGAATGATGTGGCCCCAAGAGTCGCGACCAAATATCCGAATGTGGCGGAAGCCTATTTTCGCGAGCAAGGGGAACAGGTTGAAATTATCAAATTGAATGGCTCCATCGAACTGGCTCCATTAATCGGCCTTTCCGACAGAATCGTTGATATTGTCTCAACTGGCCGGACATTAAAGGAAAATGGGCTCGTGGAATACGAACGAATGGTTGATGTGACATCGCGCCTGATTGTCAATCCTGTCAGCTATCGAATTAAAGACACTCGGATTGACGAATTGGTAACAAGGCTACATGAAGTGGTTTCATAGGGAGGGCAAAATATGAAAATAGTTAAAGTGTCTGACCAGGTATCGCTTAAACGTTCGATTGAAACTGGCACCTTTGAACAGCAGTCTATCGTCAAAAACATTATCGCTGATGTACGTACTCATGGTGACGCAGCTTTAAGAACGTACACAGAGAAATTCGATCGCGTCAACTTGTCTTCTTTTTCCGTACCAGAAAAAGAAATTGAAGAGGCCTATGGTCAGATGAAGGATTCATTTGTGGCAATTGTTCGAGAAGCGGCGGATAATATCCGCTCCTTTCATGAAAAGCAACTCCGGCCATCGTGGATGACAACGGAAGAGAACGGAACAATTCTGGGACAAAAAATAACCCCGCTTGATTCGGTTGGAGTATACGTGCCAGGCGGTACGGCTGCCTACCCCTCATCGGTGTTGATGAACGTAATTCCAGCAAAAGTGGCCGGTGTCAAACGAATTGTAATGGTGTCGCCGCCTAACGTCCATGGGAAATTGCCAGCAGCGGTGCTCGTTGCGGCAAGGGAAGCGGGCGTCGAGGAAATATATAAGGTTGGCGGGGCGCAAGCAATTGCAGCCATTGCCTATGGAACGGAATCGATTGCCGCTGTTGATAAAATTACCGGCCCTGGAAATATCTTTGTGGCATTGGCGAAACGTGAGGTATTCGGCGATGTCGATATTGATATGATTGCCGGACCGAGTGAGATTGCGATATTAGCAGATGATACAGCAAGGGCTGACGAGGTTGCGGCCGATCTGTTATCACAGGCAGAGCATGACCCCCGAGCCTGTAGCGTTCTAGTTACTCCGTCGCTAGAATTGGCAGAAGCTGTGTCGTTAGAAGTCGAACAGCAGTTAGCATTGCTGCCGCGTAAGGAAATTGCGACACGGTCAATTGCAGATTACGGAGCCATCTATGTAACCGTTGATCTCGACGAAGCGATTGATATAGTTAACCAATTAGCGCCCGAACATCTTGAAGTTATCACTGAAAATGGACTTGAGCTTCTCGGGAAGATTCGTCACGCTGGAGCCATTTTTATCGGCCGATACAGTTCCGAGCCTGTTGGCGATTATTTTGCAGGGCCAAACCATGTGCTACCGACAAACGGAACGGCCCGTTTTTCAAGTCCACTTAATATCGATGATTTTCAAAAGAAATCGAGCGTGATCATCTACAGCAAAAAGGCTTTAACCGACAACGGAGCGAAGATAGCTGAATTTGCCAGAATGGAAGGGCTTGAGGCACACGCCCGAGCTGTCGAAATAAGACTCAACAACGATAAATAGCTTCTTTGCATGTCATGTTTGTAGGTTAATAAGGGCTCTTAAGGACAAGATACCTCAACAGAACAGGAAAATTGTCTATATCATTTTTTATTTTTGGAAATACATTCCAACCCAAAGAGTCTATAAAAGAAAGTAATCATTCAAGGAGGGCAGCTTCATGGAAAGAGTGGCAAGCATCGAACGGAAAACAAATGAAACAAAAATTCAACTATCGTTAGCAATTGATGGGGATGGCCAGTCCAATCTTGAAACAGGTGTCCCATTCTTAAGTCATATGCTGGATTTATTCACTAAACATGGCCAATTTAACCTGACTGTTGACGCCCAAGGCGATATCGAAGTTGATGATCACCATACAACGGAAGATATCGGTATTTGTCTGGGCCAGGCACTGCGCGAAGCACTTGGAGATAAAAAAGGCATTAAGCGTTACGGGAATGCGTTTGTACCGATGGATGAAGCACTAGCCCAGGTAGTGGTCGATCTCAGCAACCGCCCGCATCTCGAAATGCGAGCGGAGTTCCCAGGACAGAAGGTGGGTAGCTTTGATACCGAGCTTGTCCATGAATTTCTTTGGAAGCTTGCCCTTGAGGCGCGGATGAACCTCCATGTGATTGTTCATTGTGGAAAAAATACCCATCATATGATCGAGGCAGTTTTTAAAGCACTTGGCCGGGCACTCGACGAAGCAACCACGATTGACCCGCGCATTAACGGCATCCCATCGACTAAAGGGATGTTATAGAAGAAAGGCACCGTTTTTTCAAAATAAGAAAGTATAAAATTTTCGACTTTGAGAATTGTCCAGCTCCAGCGCCCAGCGGCTAGTGTACTTTGCCCTTTTCCCTACGATAAGTCAACATCGGAGCGCTAACGCTTTCCGTGTTTCCTTTAGCTAATCAGAATTTATTCCCTAAATTCTGAACGCATAAATTCAACTAAGCCTCTGTCTTCGCCTAACGGCTTGCCAGTCGGCGAGTTTACATTTATCTCAGTCAAAGTGCTCCAGTCCATACGCCGCTAAACGGCCGCTTCCGCTTTTCTTAAAATCGACAAAATCCGGGCGGTGTCAGGCACCGTACCAAAAAGGTGGTAACAACATGATTGGTATTGTTGACTACGGCATGGGAAATCTCTTTAGCGTAAGCAAGGCGTTAGAACGACTCGGTGCCGAATATTTTATTTCTGCTGATAAACATAAATTATGTCATGCCGATGCCTTGATTCTCCCAGGAGTAGGTGCCTTTCGTGATGCGATGGAACGGCTCCCAGGAGAAACGATTAAGGAATTTGCGGCAACGGGGAAACCGCTGCTCGGAATTTGTCTTGGCATGCAGCTGCTGTTTGAGCAAAGTGAGGAAAATGGCTTAACGGAAGGCCTAGGATTATTGCCGGGAAGTGTTCATCGTTTTCCGGGGCGAACGCTTGCAGGCATTCCATACAAAGTTCCACACATGGGCTGGAACCGGCTTGAATTTGTCCAGTCGTCACCTCTTTTGAACAATTTACAAGAGGATTATGTTTATTTCGTCCATTCTTATTTTGTAAATGCGGAAAATTCCGATGTACTCCTGGCAAAAACAGTTTACCATGAACAGGTTTCAGCAGTAGTAGGAAGAGACAATGTATTGGGGATGCAATTTCATCCTGAAAAAAGTAGCAAACTTGGGATGGCCCTTCTCGCAAATTTTTTAAAAATAGTTGAAGAAAGGAAGGCGGTTCGATGAGCTTCACGATCTACCCGGCGATTGATATGCGGGGCGGCAATTGTGTTCGTCTTCTTCAAGGGGATTATCGTAAAGAAACGATTTATGGAGAGTTGCCATTTGATATGGCTCGAAGCTTTGCAATTGACGGCGCTGAATGGATTCACATGGTCGACCTTGATGGTGCAAAGGATGGCAAGCGAGTCAACGACCGTTTTGTGATTGAGGCCGCGCAAAAACTAAAGACAAAAATTCAAATTGGTGGCGGTATTCGCTCCGAGGACGATATTCTTCACTATCTGGAAAATGGCGTGGACCGAGTGATTATTGGGAGCATTGCTGTTTCAAAGCCTGAATTTGCGATCGAAATGATTAAGAAATTTGGTAAAAAAATTGCAGTGGGTATTGATGCCAAAGATGGCTATGTTGCCACCCATGGCTGGCTGAATTCTTCAGAGTTAACAGCGGTTGAACTAGGCCAACGTTTTGCTGATGCTGGGGCTGAAACATTTATTTTTACCGATATTGCCACCGATGGAACCCTAACAGGCCCGAATATTGCAGCTGTTTGTGAAATGGCTGAAGTAACTGGAAAAAATGTCATCGCCTCAGGCGGGGTAAGCAGTCTTGCAGATTTACAGGCTTTAGCTGCAGCAAAAGGTGTAAACGGAGCAATTGTTGGTAAAGCCATCTATGAAGGTCGCTTTACATTAACGGAAGCATTGGAAGAGGTGGCTCCGATATGACATTAACAAAGCGAATCATTCCCTGCCTTGATGTAAAGGATGGTCGTGTCGTAAAGGGGATTCAATTTGTCCAGCTTCGTGATGCCGGTGATCCCGTTGAGCTTGCACGGTTTTATGATGAGCAAGGGGCAGACGAGCTTGTGTTCCTTGATATTTCTGCTTCCGTCGAGGGCAGGAAAACAATGGTTGAAGTCGTCAAGGCCATTGCCTTTGAGCTGGCAATTCCATTTACGGTTGGAGGAGGCATCAATTCTTTGGAAGACATGAAGAAAATTCTTCGCTCTGGAGCTGATAAAGTGTCATTGAATACAGCAGCTGTTCTAAATTCGGAGTTGATTAAGGAAGGTGCTGGCTATTTCGGTTCGCAATGTATCGTAGTGGCGATTGATGCTAAATTTGATGAAGAGTTAGGGACATGGCGAGTATATACCCATGGAGGACGGAAGCCTACTGATAAAAAAGCAATAGAGTGGGCAGTGGAGGCGGCCGATCTTGGTGCCGGAGAAATTTTATTAACTAGTATGGATAGCGATGGCGCGAAAAACGGATTCGACATTGAGCTAACGATGGCTGTAAGTGAGGCGGTACCGATTCCGGTAATTGCTTCAGGTGGTGCCGGGAATGCCGAACATTTTGAAAAAGCCTTTTTGGATGGAAAGGCCGATGCTGCACTCGCAGCCTCTATCTTTCATTATAAAGAAACTTCAGTCCATGAAGTAAAAGGCTATTTGCGGGAAAAAGGAGTTGTCGTTCGATGAACGTGAAATTTGATGAAAAAGGGCTTGTTCCAGCCATTATCCAGGATGCCGAAACAATGGAAGTACTAACGCTCGCCTACATGAACGAGAAATCTCTTGAGAAAACACTGGAAACTGGGGAAACGTGGTTTTTCAGTCGCTCACGTCAGGAGTTATGGCATAAAGGAGCGACTAGCGGGAACACCCAGTCAGTCGTTAGTATCCAGTACGACTGTGATCAAGATACAGTGCTCGTGCTTGTTAACCCTAGGGGCCATGCCTGCCACACGGGTGCGGTCAGTTGTTTTTCGAAAGGGGGTTTAGAGCGTCCTCCTAGCATGAAGGACTATCAAATATTATCAACACTTGAGAAGGTTATTTTGGAGCGCAAGCAGGAGCGTCAAGAGGGTGCTTATACCAGCTATCTTTTTGAAAAAGGCGTCGATAAAATTTTGAAAAAAGTCGGGGAAGAAGCAGCCGAGGTGATTATTGCAGCCAAGAATCGCGATCATGAAGAGCTGAAGTGGGAAACGGCCGATTTGCTTTATCACCTGCAAGTATTATTAGTGGAGCAAGGGCTACCATTTAAAGAAGTATTGCGTACTTTAGAAGAAAGACACAAAGACCGGTCCTAAAGAGGGGCTGGTTTTGTTGTGGGCTGTTGTATTCAGGAGGAATTTGTAGATACCCCCAAAAAATTGCAGATATTCTTCAAAAATTTGTAGATATCCCCAAAAAATTGCAGATACCCTTCAAATAGGTGTAGATATCCCCAAAAAAATTGCAGATATTCTTCAAAAATTTATAGATATCCCCCAAAAATTGTAGATATCCTCCAAATAGGTGTAGATATCCCCAAAAAATTGTAGCTATCCTTCAAATATGTGTAGATATCCCCAAAAAAATTGTAGATATCCATCAAAAATTTGTAGATATCCCCAAAAAAGGTGAAATATCCCCGAAAAATTGTAGCTCTCCTTCAAATATGTGTCGATATTTTCCCTGAATATGTTGATATCCTTACAGAAGTGTGGAAATAGGTCCCACAAAAATTTGCCATCAACAACCATACTGAATCCCTTCTCGTACAACCCCCAAATATGATATACTAGATTAGTTATGTTGAAAATTTGGAGGACTTCATGGGAAAGAAAGCGGAGGCAAGAATGCATAAGGGAAAGATACTTTCATTTGTTCCTACGGGGGAATATTATTTCACGAAGGGTTTAAAGGCATACCATCGACGTGATTTTATCAAAGCAAAAAAATATCTTGGGCGAGCGATGCAGCTTGAGCCGGGTGAACCGATGATTACATGCCAGCTGGCCATTGTGTCAACAGAACTTGGCGAGTTTGAAAATTCTAACCGACTCTTGCATCACATCCTTGAAGAACTAGACTCCGAAATGGTGGAGTGCCATTATTTATTGGCCAATAATTATGCCTATATGGGATTTTTTAAAGATGCTTATCACCATGCCAAGCTATATTTACAGCTGGATCCGGATGGTGATTTTTCGGAAGACACGGAGGATTTGCTTGAACTGCTTACCTTTGAATCAGAAGAGTTGGAGGATGAGCTGTTTTTACAGCAAGACGACCTGATATACAAACAAGAGCAGGCTCGCGATCTGTTAGAGTCAGGCTATTTTCCAAAGGCGATTGAGTTGTTAAAGGATGTCGTCAAGGAATATCCGGAATACTGGTCGGCTTACAACAATTTAGCACTCGCTTATTTTTATTTAGGCAAGTCGGAAAAAGCAGAATCTATCTTAGATGATGTGTTGGAGCGGAATCCGGGGAACCTGCATGCCCTCTGTAACAGGCTTGTATTTGCCCATTATCAGGGGGAAGTGGAAAATGTCACCAATTTACTTACGATATTAAAAAAAATTCAACCTCTTCTTAGTGAGCATCAATTTAAGCTTGGTACCAGTTTTGCTTTGGTAGGGGAATATGAGCTTGCTTATTTATGGTTAAAAAAATTATATAAACAAGGCTTTGATGGTGATGGACCGTTTTATTACTGGCTTTCCTATTCAGCTTATTTCACTGGCTATGAAAATTTTGCGAAAAGTATATGGAAAAAGGTGCTGGAAATCACTCCTGACAAAGAGGGCTCTGAACCATGGAATGGTGAAAAGGCATCAGTAAATGGGTTTGAAGATCATTCTGGATCAATTTTTCAAAAGCTTGAGAGCGAATATGTTGAGGAGCGATTATTTGCGCTGTTCCTCACGACTGTTTCGAAGAAAAAAGAGGAAATCATTACATCGAAGCGTCTTTTTCAAAATCAGAAATTGACGACTTTAGAGAAAGAATATATCTCGTTAATCAGGTCAGGAAAACCATCTATAACGTCCGATGCACAGGAAATTGCCGAGCTTTTTTATGAGAATCATCAACCGATTGGCGCAATTGAATCTGGTTTGTATTTAATGTGGTTCTCTGTGTTTGTGGAAGTTTCCAAAGCCAATATCCACTTGAAAAATAAACGTGCTTGGGCGGGGGCAGTTGAGTATGTGTGGCACAAGCTACGCCATGAAAAGGTTTCCCAGCAGGAGGTTGCCACTCGTTACGGATTGTCCATTGGGACGATTGGGAAATATGTCAAGATTGTGAATGATATACTGAATTGAATTGTAATAACTATCTAGCTATAGCACCGAGCAACTGGTGTAGTGCACGCTAAGGGAGCGTGCTTTCATATTTTTGAGCAGATATTTGAGCAGATATTTGGACTATAATACGATTGTTTAATACGATTAAGTAGGGAATGTTATACTTAATCGTTTTTTTTATATATTCTAGCTGTAGCGCCTAGCCCTTTGAGAGCAAATAACCTCGTCTATATGAAGTCAAAGTGTATATTTCGTATACTCGAGAACATTTGTTTTCGGGGCTGCCCAGGGCAAGGTGCTTCCGCTTTTAAAATAAGGAGTGAAACCAACAATGTCTGAAGAGAAAATTTATGATGTCATTATTGCCGGGGCTGGACCTGCGGGGATGACGGCGGCAGTTTATACATCACGTGCCAATCTTTCAACACTGATGATTGAGCGTGGCATGCCGGGCGGGCAAATGGCCAATACCGAGGATGTTGAAAACTATCCGGGCTTTGAGAGCATATTAGGACCTGATTTATCAACGAAAATGTTTGAACATGCGAAAAAATTTGGCGCCGAATATGCTTACGGCGATATTAAGGAAATCGTTGATCATGGTGACTACAAACTCGTTACCGCTGGATCGAAGCAATATAAAGCTTACTCTGTCATTATCACTACTGGTGCCGAGTATAAAAAAATCGGCGTTCCAGGCGAAAAAGAACTGGGCGGCCGCGGTGTATCTTATTGTGCCGTTTGTGATGGCGCCTTTTTCAAAGAAAAACAACTATTTGTCATCGGTGGTGGCGATTCTGCTGTTGAGGAAGGCGTTTATTTAACACGTTTTGCTTCCAAAGTTACCATTGTTCATCGCCGTGATCAGCTGCGCGCACAAAAGATTCTTCAAGATCGTGCTTTTGCCAATGAAAAAGTGGACTTTATCTGGAGCCATACGATTAAGTCGATTAATGACAAAAATGGCAAAGTCGGCAGTGTGACCCTGGTTTCAACGCAAACTGGAGAAGAACAAGAACTGCCGGCAGATGGTGTTTTCATTTATGTCGGAATGCTGCCGCTTTCGAAGCCATTTGTAAGCCTTGGTATCACGAACGAAAATGGATATATTGAAACAAATGAACTTATGGAAACGAAGGTGCCTGGTATTTTCGCAGCCGGTGATATTCGTGAAAAAACCCTGCGCCAAATTGTTACAGCCACTGGGGACGGCAGCATTGCAGCGCAAAGTGCCCAACATTTTGTCGAAGAGCTTAAGGAAGAGATGAAACTAAAGAAATAAACAACAATTGAATAATATGGGTCACGGATTGTTAATTTTCTTATGCGTTTCATTTACAAAAAAGTAACTCTGTTTTAATTCTTCTGTAACAAAAGTGAAATAAAGATAGGGTATGATTAAGTAAATTGACCCCCTTTAAAATATATACCTTATGGTGCACAAGCCCAGCAGCTTGTGCCATTTTTTTTGGGCTAAATAGAAACGTAATAAAAGCAACGGATCAATGTGTCTTTTCGACTTAAACGCTAGCCAATCAGTGAGGTTTCCATATCCATGGAAGAATGGAAGCTAACCAAGCTACATAGGAAAAAATTTTAACAGAAATATCAATTTTGTATTCATTGTGACTGTATCTTAAAAATAGTATAATGGATAGAATAAATTATTTGTTAGACTGGGGTTTTGTCATTCTAGTTTAATACCAAGGCATTATGCTTTTTAAAGAGGGTGAGTGTTGTGCAGCGGGTCACCAATTGTGCATTGATAAGAAATAATCAAATGTTGTTGCTGCAAAAACCGCGTCGGGGCTGGTGGGTGGCTCCAGGTGGAAAAATGGAGCCGGGCGAATCGGTACGGGATTCCTGCATCAGGGAATACCGTGAAGAGACGGGTATCTATCTAAAAAACCCACAACTAAAAGGAATATTTACGATGATTATGATGGAAGGCGACGAGCTTCTTTCCGAGTGGATGATGTTTACCTTTACGGCAACGGATTCAGATGGCATTGATTTAGTTGAATCTGAAGAAGGAAAGCTGGCATGGCATCCGATTGAACAGATAAATAGTCTGCCAATGGCTGGCGGTGATTATCATATCATTGATTACATGATTCATGGAAAAGGGATTATTTACGGTACTTTTACCTATACAAAAGATTTTCAACTAATCAGTTACCGATTAGATCCGAGTTAATTAATATAATAGGGGGAATTGAAGTGAGTACCGGTGCGATAAGTGAAACCCAGATGGTGATTATTACCGGTATGTCTGGGGCTGGAAAAACGGTAGCCATTCAAAGCTTTGAAGATTTAGGATTCTTCTGTGTCGATAATTTGCCGCCGACGCTGCTCCCAAAATTTCTTGAACTTATGAAGGAATCTGGGAATAAAATGAATAAAGTTGCTTTGGTTATGGACCTACGCGGTCGAGAGTTTTTTGACCATTTATTTAAGGGACTAGATGAACTGGCGGAAACTTCATGGGTGACGCCGCAGATATTATTTTTAGATGCGGATGATTCAACATTAGTCCGTAGATATAAGGAAACAAGGCGGTCCCATCCGCTAGCCAAGTCAGGGCTGCCTCTAGAGGGCATCACGCTTGAGCGGGAGCTGCTGGAGGAATTTAAGGGCAGGGCCCAATTAATTTACAACACTTCCCAGATGAAACCACGTGAATTGCGTGAGAAGATATTAACGGAATTTACTGCGAATAAACAAATAAGCTTTACTGTCAATGTCATGTCCTTTGGCTTTAAACATGGGCTTCCCATCGATGCGGATCTTGTTTTTGATGTGCGCTTTTTGCCGAATCCTCATTATATTGAACATATGCGGCCAAAAACAGGACTGGATGAAGAGGTTTCCAGCTATGTTTTAAAATGGAACGAAACGCATAAATTTTTGGAAAAAGTAACAGATTTGTTAAGCTTCATGCTTCCTCATTATAAAAGGGAAGGGAAAGCACAGCTGGTGATTGCGATTGGATGTACAGGTGGGCAGCACCGCTCTGTTGCTTTAGCTGAATATCTAGGACGATTTTTCCAAAATGATTATAATACATGTGTATCCCACCGTGACATTGAGAGGAGAAAGGATAAAACTACATGAGAGAGTTAGGACAGCCTCGTATTGTCGTCATTGGTGGAGGAACAGGATTACCTGTGTTATTACGCGGATTGAAACAGTATCCTGTTGATATTACCGCCATTGTGACAGTCGCGGATGACGGCGGCAGCTCTGGACGCTTGCGCGATGACCTGCACATTCCTCCTCCTGGTGATATTCGCAATGTGTTAGCATCACTGTCAGATGTGGAACCGTTGGTTGAGGAAATGTTTCAGCATCGTTTTAAAACGTCAAATGAACTTTCTGGACATTCGCTGGGTAATTTAATCCTGGCTGCGATGACCTCCATCACCGGAAACTTTGTTCATGCCATTCAAGAGATGAGCAAGATTTTGAATGTCCGTGGAAAGGTGTTACCTGCCGCTAATCAAAGTGTCGTTCTGCATGCTGAAATGGAGGACGGTGCGATTGTTTCTGGGGAATCGAAAATTCCTTATTCAGGGAAAAAAATTAAAAGAGTTTTTTTAACGTCAAAAAGTACAATTCGCGCCTTGCCAGAGTCGATTCAAGCGATTCGTCAGGCGGATTTAATCATTATTGGCCCTGGAAGCTTGTATACAAGTATTCTGCCAAATCTGCTTGTTCCGCGTTTAGGGGATGAAGTGTGCCACTCCCAAGCGAAAAAGGTGTACATTTGTAATTTGATGACACAGGCTGGCGAAACGCACGGCTATACCGCGAGCGATCATGTGAAGGCCATTTATGATCATATGAACTATACGTTTATCAATACGATTCTTGTGAATAACGAAGAAATTCCACAGCATATTCAGCTTCGCTATAATGAAGAGCTGGCCGACCCAGTGATATACGATTTACCACAGCTTTTTGAGCTTGGACTTGAAGTAGTTCATGCAGATATTGCTTATCAGGAAAATGGCGCCCTTCGGCATGACCCAAAAAAAGTGGCGAAAATTTTATATAATATACTGTTAGATGAAACCAAAAAGCGGTATGAAGCGTAGATAGTAGTGTGCAGTTAATAAACGTTATTTTGATAGTGTCTTTAGAAAAAACAAATAGTGGGTTTTTATAAAGGGGTGAAGGGATGTCTTTCGCTTCGGAAACGAAAAAGGAATTAACCAATTTGGAAGTGAAAACATGCTGCATTCAAGCAGAGCTTTCGGCTTTAATCCGCATGAACGGTTCCCTTTCCTTTTCAAACCGTAAGTTAGTCGTAGATATTCAAACGGAAAATGCAGCAATAGCGAGAAGAATATATACATTATTGAAGAAGAGCTATGAGATACAGGTAGAGCTGCTTGTCCGAAAAAAAATGCGCCTTAAAAAAAACAACGTCTATATTGTCCGTTTATCTCAGGCGGCCAAGGAAATTCTTGAGGACACGAAAATCCTTGGTGAAGGATTTACCATCATTCACGATATTTCGCAGGACCTTGTAAAGAAGAAATGTTGTAAGCGTTCTTATTTACGCGGTGCTTTTCTAGCAGGAGGATCCGTCAATAATCCGGAAACATCCTCTTATCATTTGGAAATTTCTTCGCTCTATAAAGAACATAATGATTCTTTATGCGAATTAATGAATACATTTGGTCTTAATAGCAAAACGCTTGAGCGTAAAAAAGGCTTCATTACTTATTTAAAAGAAGCCGAGAAAATTACCGAATTTTTAAATATTGTCGGTGCTCATAATGCCCTGCTCCGTTTTGAAGATGTCCGGATTGTTCGGGACATGCGGAACTCAGTTAATCGCTTGGTAAACTGTGAAACCGCCAATCTGAATAAAACCATCGGCGCTTCTATCAGACAGGTTGAAAATATCCGGTTGATTGATTCGACAGTCGGTCTGCAAATTTTACCTGATAAGTTAAGGGAAATTGCCGAACTTCGGGTGCAATATCCGGATGTTACTTTAAAAGAACTTGGTGAAATGGTTTCTGGTGGTGCCATTAGTAAATCAGGCATTAATCACCGCTTGCGAAAGATTGATGAGATTGCGGAGAAGCTACGTGCCGGGGAAATAGCCCCGAGGAATTAGCGGAAGCGGCAATGATTGCCCAAAGTATTGCCCTTTATTAGGGTCGAGTAGAGTTAACTTTGTGAAATGATGAATTTGTTTTAAGAATATAGAATTAAAACATAGGGAGGAAATGTGTAATGTTGGAGAAACAGGTAGAAGTAAAATTGAAAACGGGTCTTCAAGCCCGCCCAGCCGCACTTTTTGTGCAGGAAGCGAACCGCTTTTCAGCTGATATTTTTCTAGAGAAAGATGGCAAAAAGGTAAATGCAAAAAGTATAATGGGATTAATGAGCCTTGCAGTCGGCTCAGGAATCGTGATTAATATTATCGCAGACGGTGATGATGAGGATAGAGCCATCAACGTTTTATCTGACTTTATTCAAAAAGATCATTAATTAGGAAGGGTTTGGCTCAAATTTGAGGGCAAACCCTTTTTTAGTGTGAATGAACAGAGGCATCGGTCAAGGAGTGTTTATTTTTTTTGTAATAAATGGTAAAACAGCCGTAACATACGAAAAATGAGCCAATAAAGTGAAAAAATGAGCCAATAAAGTGAAAAAATGAGCCAATAAAGTGAAAAAATGAGCCAATAAATTGATAAAATGAGCCATAACTCATAAAAAATTGAGCCATAACTCATAAAAAATTGAGCCATAACATAAGAAAAATATGCCAATCCCCCCAAATAGGGGAGGTAATCCGTAAATTTACCGCTAAAAAAGAAAAAAGCAACCGGCCCGGAAGCCGATTGCTGTATTCATTACTTTTTATCAGTAGTTTCATTAGGTTTACGAGTGATGATGCTGTCAATAAGGCCGTATTCTTTTGCTTTTTCAGCAGTCATGAAGTTATCACGATCGGTATCTTTTTGAATCACTTCAAGTGGCTGGCCAGTGCGCTCTGATAAAATTCCATTCAACTTTTCACGAAGGAACAAGATCCGCTTTGCAGCAATTTCAATTTCGGTTGCTTGCCCTTGAGCACCACCAAGTGGCTGGTGAATCATGACTTCAGCATTAGGTAGCGCAAATCGCTTTCCTTTTTCCCCTGCGGCAAGTAGGAAGGCACCCATAGATGCAGCCATTCCGATACAAACGGTTGATACATTTGCTTTAATATATTGCATGGTATCGTAAATCGCCATTCCAGCTGTGATGCTTCCGCCTGGGCTGTTGATGTAAAGTGTAATGTCTTTTTCGGGATTTTCCGCTTCTAAAAATAATAATTGTGCTACAATACTGTTGGCAACATTATCATCAATAGCGCTGCCAAGCATAATAATCCGGTCTTTTAACAGACGAGAATAAATGTCATATGCACGTTCACCGCGGTTTGTTTGTTCAATAACTGTAGGAATCAAATTCATATTTCTTCCTCCTCCTGAGTGTGAAAGTTAAAAATAATATGTATTGTTATCATACACCGATGGTCAATAAAGGTCAAACAATTCAACTTCTAAATGTTCGACAACTTTCCCTATTTCAGCATAACCATTCCAGCCAACTTTAAAACCTATTCTTTACTTGCCAAGTGAACAAATCTGGCATATAATATGTAAGTCGCTAATATTTAGCGCTCGTGGTGCAACGGATAGCACGTAAGATTCCGGTTCTTAAAATGGGGGTTCGATTCCCTCCGAGCGCGTCATGAAAGCCTCCTGTTTTGTGTAAACAGGGGGTTTTTATTTTATTAATATTATTACTAAACAAACTAGATATCAATTTCCATTACCCGAAAACCCTTCTTTCATGTAAAATAGGATCATAGGGGGGAGACAAATGAACTTGAAGGCGAGTTTATGGCAGCAGCAAACATTGAAATTGGCGATGACGCAGGAGTTATCACAGGCGATTGCCTTATTGCAGTATTCGGCTCAAGAACTTGCTGATTTTTTAGAAAATAAGGCACTCGAAAATCCCCTTATGCAGATTGAGAGTGGGAATGTTCAGCCGATGAATCCCCTCATTGACCGTAATCGAAGGAAGCACCGCAAGGCGGAAAATGACTGGATTGAGCAAATTGCCGATAAGCCATTTTCACTGGAAGATTATCTAATTTCGCAATTAAATATAGCAAACCTATCGGCGGAGCAATTAAAGGTTATCCGCCATCTTATTCAAAACCTTGATGAAAACGGTTACTTTTTTGGTGATCTTGCCAATATTGCTGAAAAACTACGGGTATCAGAGGAATTGGTAGAAGAGGGCCTTGCCGTTATTCAAACACTTGAACCTGCGGGAATCGGTGCAAGGAACCTTCAAGAGTGTCTGTTAATGCAAATTTATTATAAAAATCCAGATAACGAGCTTGCCCAAAACATAATTTCCAACTATTTCATCCCGTTTGCCGAAAAGAAATGGAAGCAAATTTCGAAGGAATTACAGGTATCACTTAAGGAGATTCAAAATGTATCTGACGAAATACAATTGCTTGATCCAAAGCCTTGTGCCATCTTACGTACAGAGTCCACGACGTATATTATTCCCGATGCCATCGTGGAACAGTCGGCTTCCGGTCTAACGGTCCGCATGTTTGATGATGCCCTGCCAAGGATAAGCTTTAATGAGCAATATTATAAAAAATTCAAGGACCAGGATCAACAGGTCAGTAGCTTTTTACAGGATAAGCTCCAGGATTATCAATGGATTATAAAAAGTATTGAACAGCGAAAAGAGACATTAACAAGGGTTGTTGCTAAAATCGTTGAAAAACAAACATCCTTTTTTCAAAAAGGCTTGCAATATTTAGTTCCGATGACGATGAAGGAAGTCGCCGCGGAACTCGATGTTCATGAATCGACTGTCAGTCGAGCAGTTCGGGAAAAATATGTGCAAACCCCAATTGGGACCTTTCTATTAAAATCATTTTTCACTAGCACCATCCAAACGGTCTCCGGGGATGAAAATACCTCATCGACACAGGTGAAGAATACAATTAGACAATTAATAGACCAAGAGAAAAAAGAAAAACCGCTTTCTGATCAAGAAATTGTCGAACAATTGAAGATGGAACAGGGAATTGTTGTCTCAAGGAGAACCATCGCTAAGTACCGCGACCAGTTGGGGATCCCCTCTTCTTCTAAAAGAAAAAGGTTCAACTGAGAAAGGAACAGAACAATGGCGCAAACAATTATCACGTTATATACCAGAAATCGTTGCCCGCTATGCGATAAAGCAAAAGCGACACTTCTGGAACTGAAAGAGGACTGGAATTTTCGACTGGAAGAAATTGATATTGAAACAAGTGATGAATTAACCGAACACTATGGATTAATGATTCCAGTCGTTCATATCGACGGGGAAGAGGTCGGATTTGGCTTTGTTGACAAATTTGACATAAGTAATCGTTTACAAGAAAAAAACGGATAAATTTAGGTTGAAATAGGTTGAAATAGGTTTTTACTCCTGCTACAATGAAAATTGTAGTAGGGGTGATTTTTTTTAGAGTAGGCGGGACATAATATGTCTACGGTGGACATTTTACGACCAACTACACAGAATAAAGGAGCTTGCGATTCATGCAGTCATTTATCGATATCCAAAAAAGATTATTACCCGATCTACTTCAAGTCTTGCAAAAAAGATATTCCATCCTTAGGTACATAGGATTTATGCAGCCGGTGGGAAGAAGGAGTTTAGCTGTTAGTCTTGGATTTACAGAAAGAATCCTTCGTAGTGAAGTAGACTTCCTCAAAGAGCAAAACCTTATTTACCGTAATAATTTGGGGATGATTTTAACCTCGGAAGGAAAAAATTTACTTGAGGATTTGGAAGGCTTAATGCGCGAGTTAAAGGGTATTGATGTAATGGAATTAGAATTGAAGCATCTGCTCGGTATTAAGAAAGTCGTTATAGTACCCGGTGATAGCGACGAATCAGCAATGGTTAAAGGTGAACTTGGCAAAGCTAGTGCTATTTGCATGAAAAAGCTGCTAAGCGGGAAAAATATCATCGCTGTTACGGGTGGTTCAACCATGGCTGCTGTCGCAGAAAGATTAACGCCAGAGTTGAATCAGCAGGAGTTACTTTTTGTTCCAGCACGAGGCGGAGTTGGTGAAGATGTTGCTAATCAAGCAAACACGATTTGCTCGAATATGGCGAAAAACACCGATTCTAAACATCGCGTTTTCTACGTTCCCGATCAGGTCAGTTCAGAAATTTATCAATCTCTGATTAGAGAGCCTGATATTCATGAGGTTCTAAAGCTAATAAAATCAGCAAGCATGGTTCTCCATGGAATTGGAGATGCTATCACAATGGCTGAGCGGCGAAAAACCAACCCCGAAATCAAAGAAAAGCTTGAAAGTGGGGAGGCAGTCGGCGAAGCTTTTGGCTATTATTTTAATGAACAGGGCGAGATCGTTCACAAGGTATCAACAATTGGACTTCAGCTTCAAGACTTGGCCCACATTCCAAATGTCATTGCCGTTGCAGGCGGGACCTCAAAAGCAAAGGCTATCAAGGCATACTTTAAACAAGCACCAGCATCGACGATTTTAATTACCGATGAGGGTGTGGCAAAAAGGTTATTGAAAGGGTAAATCCTTTTAAAATAATACATCTTTACCCAATAAAAGGAGGAATTTTATCATGGCAGTAAAAGTTGGTATTAATGGATTTGGACGTATTGGTCGTAACGTATTCCGTGCGGCTTTAAACAATAGCAATGTGGAAATCGTTGCAATCAATGACTTAACAGATGCAAATATGCTTGCACATCTTTTAAAATATGATACTGTTCACGGAACTCTTGCTGAAGATGTTACGGTTGACGGTGAATACTTAGTAGTTGGTGGTCACAAAGTAAAGGTTATCGCTGAGCGTGACCCTGCACAACTTGGCTGGGGCGACCTTGGTGTTGAAGTAGTGGTTGAATCAACAGGCCGTTTCACAAAACGTGAAGATGCCGCGAAACACCTTGAAGCAGGTGCGAAAAAGGTTATTATCTCTGCACCAGCATCAAACGAAGATATCACAATTGTAATGGGTGTTAACGAAGATCAATATGATGCAAATAACCACCACGTATTATCTAACGCTTCTTGTACTACAAACTGTCTTGCACCGTTTGCAAAAGTGTTGAATGATACTTTCGGAATCAAGCGCGGTATGATGACAACTATTCACTCTTATACAAATGACCAACAAATCCTTGACTTGCCACACAAGGACTACCGTCGTGCTCGTGCAGCAGCTGAAAACATGATCCCAACATCAACTGGAGCTGCAAAAGCAGTTGCTCTTGTTTTACCTGAACTTAAAGGTAAATTAAACGGTATGGCAATGCGCGTTCCAACTCCAAACGTTTCTATTGTGGACTTAGTTGTAGAATTGGATAAAGAAGTAACAGCTGAAGAAATTAATGCAGCATTGAAAACAGCTGCTGAAGGTCCATTAAAAGGAATTTTAGCATACAGCGAACTTCCATTAGTTTCTAGCGACTACAACGGTTCTACTGTTTCTTCTACCATTGATGCCTTATCAACAATGGTTCTTGAAGGCAACATGGTAAAAGTACTTTCTTGGTATGATAACGAAGTTGGTTACTCTAACCGCGTTGTTGACCTTGTAGATTACATCGTTTCAAAAGGACTTTAATCTTCTAGTTTAAATTGGTTTTTTATCTAGAATATGATTATAATGAAATGGTATTTCCAAAGGGGAGTGGGGAGGATTCCCCCTCTCCTTTTTTAATGTAGTTTTCCACAATCCAATACATTAGGAGGATCCTTTACAATGAACAAGAAAACACTTAAAGATGTTGATGTGAAAGGTAAACGCGTTTTTTGCCGGGTAGATTTTAACGTGCCAATGCAGGATGGGAAAATTACCGATGAAACGAGGATTCGTGCAGCGCTACCAACGATCCAATACTTAATGGAACAAGGCGCGAAAGTGATTTTAGCAAGCCATTTTGGTCGTCCAAAAGGCAAAGTGGTTGAAGAAATGCGCTTAACTCCAGTCGGCATCAGACTTGCTGAACTTCTTGGTAAAGACGTGAAAAAGGCAGATGAAGCTTACGGTGATTCTGTGAAATCCTTGATTGAGACGATGAAGGAAGGTGACGTGCTTCTTCTTGAAAACGTCCGCTTCTATCCTGGTGAAGAAAAGAATGACCCAGAGTTAGCGAAATCATTCGCTGAGCTTGCTGATGTGTATGTGAACGACGCATTTGGAGCTGCTCACCGTGCCCATGCCTCAACGGAAGGAATTGCTCACAATCTTCCTGCTGTTTCCGGCTTCTTAATGGAAAAAGAACTTGAAGTACTTGGTAAAGCCCTTTCTAATCCGGAACGTCCATTTACAGCGATTATCGGCGGTGCTAAGGTAAAGGACAAGATTGGTGTTATTGAAAATCTGTTAGAATTAGTCGACAACTTAATCATTGGCGGCGGTCTTGCTTATACGTTTGTTAAAGCGCAAGGCCATGAAGTCGGGAAATCGCTGCTTGAAGCAGACAAGATTGACCTTGCTAAATCATTTATTGAAAAAGCAAAAGAAAAAGGCGTTAATTTCTATATGCCAGTTGATGCGGTAGTAGCCGATGATTTCTCAGCAGATGCCAATTCTAAAGTAGTGGCAATCGAAGAAATTCCTGCTGATTGGGAAGCACTCGATATCGGACCAAAAACAGCAGAAATTTATCGTGATGTCATTCAAAAATCAAAATTGGTTATTTGGAACGGACCGATGGGCGTGTTTGAAATTGATAAATTTGCCGACGGAACAAAAGCTGTTGCCGAAGCACTTGCCGAAGCGGAAGGTACATATTCAGTAATTGGCGGCGGCGATTCAGCAGCAGCAGTCGAAAAATTTGGCTTAGCAGATAAAATGAGTCATATTTCCACAGGTGGCGGCGCTTCCCTTGAGTTTATGGAAGGAAAAGCATTGCCAGGCGTAGTTGCTTTGAACGACAAATAGTTTTTTTCGTAAAAATAATTTATATTTGTAAATTTAATGAGATATCTACAAATTGCATAGCGAATATCTACAATTTTCAGAGCGATATCTACAAATTGCGTTTTAACAACCCATGAAAGGATGTGCCACTCATGCGTAAACCAATCATTGCAGGGAACTGGAAAATGAACAAAACACTCTCCGAAGCAAAGAGCTTTGCTGAGGAAGTAAAAGGACTTGTGCCTGCCGCAGACAAAATGGAATCTGTCATTTGCGCGCCAGCTTTATTTTTACAAAGCCTTGTGGAAGCAGCCCAAGGTAGCGATGTGAAAATTGGTGCTCAAAACATGCACTTTGAAGAAAGCGGTGCGTTTACAGGTGAGATTAGCCCGAAAGCACTCGAGGACCTCGGTGTTCAATATGTTATCATCGGTCACTCGGAGCGTCGGGAAATGTTTAATGAAACAGATGAAGCTGTTAACAAAAAGACGCTTTCTGCTTTTAAATACAATCTAACACCAATCGTTTGCTGTGGTGAAACTCTAGAGCAACGTGAAAATGGCGAAACCAATAACCTAGTCGGTGACCAAGTTGCAAAGGCACTAGCAGGATTAACAGACGATCAAGTAAAACAAACGGTGATTGCCTATGAACCAATATGGGCAATTGGTACAGGAAAATCGTCGACATCGAAGGATGCAAATGATGTTTGTGCCCACATCCGCCAAGTTGTGGTCAAACAATTTTCCCAAGATGTTGCTGATGCCGTACGAATTCAATATGGTGGCAGTGTGAAACCAGAAAATATTAAAGAATACATGGCACAATCTGATATTGATGGTGCGTTAGTGGGCGGAGCCAGCCTAGAACCACAATCATTTTTACAATTACTGGAGGCAGGTAAGTATGAGTAAATCTCCAGTTGCTCTCATCATCCTTGATGGCTTCGGCTGCAGGGGTGAGACAAAAGGGAACGCGGTGGCACAGTCCAAAAAGCCAAATTTTGACCGTCTTTGGAACACCTATCCCCATTCTCATTTAACCGCATCGGGTGAGGCAGTTGGTCTTCCAGAAGGACAAATGGGTAACTCGGAAGTAGGACATTTGAATATCGGTGCCGGACGCATAGTTTACCAAAGCTTAACCCGCGTCAACATTGCCATTCGTGAAGGCGAATTTGAAAAAAATGAAACATTCACTGGTGCAATGGAACATGTAAAGAAACACGGTACAGCCCTTCATTTATTTGGCCTACTTTCAGACGGCGGTGTTCACAGCCATATTCAACATATGTTTGCCTTGTTGAAGCTTGCAAAAGAAGAAGGCATTGAAAAGGTATATGTCCATGCCTTCCTTGATGGCCGCGATGTTGGTCAGAAAACAGCAGCAACATATATTCAGCAAACACTGGATAAAATGAAGGAGTATGGCGTTGGCGAATTCGCTACCGTTTCTGGCCGCTATTACTCGATGGATCGAGACAAGCGCTGGGAACGTGTGGAAAAATCATACCGTTCGCTGGTGTATGGCGAAGGTCCTGCTTACAATAATCCATTAGAGGTTGTTGAAGATTCCTACTCACATGGCATTTTTGATGAATTCGTCATCCCGTCTGTGATCACAAAAGAAGATGGCCAGCCAGTGGCAACAATTAAAGATAACGATGCAGTTATTTTTTACAATTTCCGTCCAGACCGTGCCATCCAGATTTCGAATACGTTCACAAACAAAGACTTCCGCGCGTTTGACCGCGGACCGAAGCATCCAAAGGATTTATTCTTTGTCTGCTTAACACATTTTAGTGAAACAGTTGATGGTTATGTTGCCTTTAAACCATCGAACTTGGATAATACTTTAGGTGAAGTTCTTTCACAAAATGGGCTGAAGCAATTAAGAATTGCTGAAACAGAGAAATATCCGCACGTCACCTTCTTTATGAGCGGCGGCCGTGAAGAGAAATTCCCTGGCGAAGAGCGGATTCTAATCAACTCACCAAAGGTTGCGACTTACGACCTTCAACCTGAAATGAGCGCTTATGAAGTAACGGATGCCTTATTGAAGGAAATACAAGAGGATAAAGTTGATGCCATCATTTTAAATTTTGCTAACCCTGATATGGTTGGCCACTCAGGCATGCTTGAACCAACGATTAAAGCGATTGAAACCGTGGATGAGTGCTTAGGAAAAATTATTGATTTAATCCTTGAAAAAGGTGGCTCAGCGATCATCACTGCTGACCACGGAAATGCCGACGAAGTTATTACACTAGAAGGCGAGCCAATGACCGCGCACACGACTAATCCGGTACCAGTAATTGTCACCAAGCAAGGTGTGGAATTACGTGACGGCGGTATCCTTGGAGACTTAGCTCCAACTATGTTAGACTTATTAAAGCTTCAACAACCAGCAGAAATGACTGGAAAATCATTAATTAAATAATCATATTATTTTTAAGGAGAGATTTGAATGCCATTTATTGCAGATGTATACGCTCGTGAAGTATTAGATTCCCGTGGGAACCCAACAGTTGAAGTTGAAGTATTTACAGAATCAGGCGCTTTTGGTCGCGCATTAGTTCCAAGTGGTGCTTCTACTGGTGAATATGAAGCAGTGGAACTTCGTGACGGTGACAAAGGACGCTACCTTGGTAAAGGTGTTCTTAAAGCAGTAGACAATGTAAACGAAATTATTGCGCCATATCTTGTTGGCGAAGAGTTCAGTGTGTTAGATCAAGTTTCAGTTGATCACGCGTTAATCGAGCTTGATGGAACAGACAACAAAGGTAAATTAGGTGCCAACGCTATCCTTGGTGTGTCCATGGCCGTTGCACATGCAGCAGCAAACTACCTAGATATTCCTTTATACCAATACCTTGGCGGCTTCAATTCTAAACAGCTTCCAGTACCAATGATGAACATCGTTAACGGCGGCGAACATGCTGACAACAACGTTGACATTCAAGAGTTCATGGTTATGCCTGTTGGTGCACCAAACTTTAAAGAAGCACTTCGCATGGGTGCGGAAATTTTCCACACTTTAAAAACAGTTCTTAAAGGCAAAGGTCTTAATACAGCTGTTGGTGACGAAGGCGGTTTTGCACCAAACTTAGGCTCAAACGAAGAAGCACTGCAAACAATAGTGGAAGCAATCGAAAAAGCAGGTTACAAGCCTGGCGAAGAAGTTATGCTTGCAATGGATGCAGCATCTTCAGAGTTTTACAATAAAGAAGATGGTAAATACCATCTTGCAGGTGAAGGTGTTGTGAAAACTTCTGCAGAAATGGTTGATTGGTACGAAGAGCTTGCTAATAAATACCCTATCATTTCAATTGAAGACGGTCTTGATGAAAATGACTGGGAAGGTCACAAGCTTTTAACAGAACGTCTTGGTAAAAAAGTTCAATTAGTTGGTGATGATTTATTCGTTACGAACACGAAGAAGCTAGCTGAAGGTATCGAAAAAGGAATTGCAAACTCCATCCTCATTAAAGTTAACCAAATTGGTACTTTGACTGAAACTTTCGATGCAATTGAAATGGCAAAACGTGCTGGCTACACTGCCGTTATCTCACACCGCTCTGGTGAAACTGAAGATAACACGATTGCTGACATCGCGGTGGCAACAAATGCAGGTCAAATCAAAACGGGTGCACCATCTCGTACAGACCGTATCGCAAAATACAACCAATTGCTTCGCATTGAAGATAATTTAGGTGAAACAGCTCAATTCAACGGAATTAAATCTTTCTATAACTTAAGCAAATAATTTTTGCATCCAAAGGGCACTCAGCATATTGAACTGCACCCTCATTGTTGGACACATTCTAACAATGAGGGGTGCAGTTCACAAATGAGTGCCTTTTTTCTACCACAATCCTCGATATTGTGGTATTTTTTGTATAAAGAGGAGGCGAAAAATATGAAACGTTTGTTAGATTGTACAGCATCTGATTTTGAAAAAATGAATGGAAGGGATTTGCGGCAATCGATCCTCGCATCGGAAGGAAGAACGATTGTTGCTGAGGTAATCGGTGCTGTTACCCCTTATTATCCTGCGGTAACCAACGCGGAAATGGCTGCTGCCTTTGGTGCCGACCTTATTTTACTAAACTACTTTGATGTATTTAACCCGAGCATGGAGGGATTAGAAGTTGAGGTGCCTGACACCCTGGTTCAGACCTTGAAAAAGCTTGTTGGACGTCCAATTGGTCTTAATTTAGAGCCGGTTGATGTGGATGCTGAGACGGTAGAAGCCTTAAATAAGCTCCCAGAGGGTAGACTGGCAACGGAAAAATCACTGCAAAAAGCGAAGGACCTCGGGTTTGATTTTGTCTGTTTAACAGGAAATCCGAAAACGGGTGTCAGCAATGCGGAAATAACAAAGGCAATTCAGAGGACACGGAGGATTTTCGGTCCAGAGGGCTTGATCATCGCAGGAAAAATGCATAGTGCTGGAGTGGCTGGCGAGGTTGGCAGTAGCCTTATGTCCACGGAGACACTGCATTCGTTTATCGAAGCAGGAGCGGATATTATCCTTATCCCTTCACCGGGAACAGTTCCGGGCTTCACCGTCGAAAAAACGGCAAAATTAGTAGACGTAGTTCATGAGAAGGGCGCGCTGGCCATTCTGACAACAGGTACGAGTCAAGAAGGCGCGGATGAAGCGACGATTAAGCAAATTGCCTTAAATAGTAAAATGGCTGGGGCAGATTTATTTCATGTAGGTGATGCTGGTGCCGCAGGTATGACGATTCCAGAGAACATTACAGCCTATTCGATTGTCGTAAGAGGCAAGAGACACACATATGTAAGGATGGCAGCCTCGATTTTACGATAACCAATAGGGATTATCACATCATTCTTATAGCCTTTTACAAATAACTCTATTGTTAAAAGGGAAATATTATGGTAAATTTAATATACTGTGAAATGTACGTCTAACAGGAGGTGGCCTTCATGCATACATTTATCGTAATCTTATTAGTTATTGTAAGTATTGGACTTATTGGGGTTGTCTTACTTCAATCAGGTAAAAGCGCTGGATTATCCGGTGCCATTTCTGGTGGTGCTGAATCCCTATTCGGCAAGCAAAAAGCACGAGGTATTGACTTGATTCTACATCGTATTACGGTTGTATTATCAGTATTGTTCTTCCTTCTTGCCCTAGCCGTTACTTACTTTAAAATCTAATATTAGACAGTTAAAACCCGGCCGCGAGCCGGGTTTTTGTTGTTGTGGATCGTTTTTTGCTGTGATACCTAAGGGGATTTTAAGCGTTGGGATAAGTCTTAGTTGGCGGAATCCCATCTCGGGTTGGCGGAATAAATCCGATAGACGGCGGAAATAATCCGAGATGGCGGAATCCCGTCCCGAGTTGGCGGAATCCCGTCCCGAGTTGGCGGAATATATCCAAAAGTTGGCGGAATAATCCCCAAAGTTAGCGGAATCCCGTCCCAAGTTAGCGGAATCACAACACATACCAGCGATATCTAAATTTCAATCTGTTTTGAAAAATAATTTTCAGCAGAACATATCTCCGTCAAAAGTCTTTTTTCTAGCATGTTCACCACTTCATTGCTTAAACTAAAATAAGCTAATAGTAATTAAGGGAGTTTTTTTACATGAAAGTCACTATACCGAAACCATTTACTTTTAAAGGAGGAAAAAGGGCAGTCCTCTTGCTTCACGGTTTTACTGGCAATTCGGCAGATGTCCGGATGCTTGGACGTTTCCTTGAAAAAAAAGGCTACACCTGCCATGCACCTCATTACAAAGGTCATGGAGTACCTCCTGAAGAACTTGTACATACTGGCCCTGAAGACTGGTGGCAGGACGTCATAAATGGATATGAATTTTTAAAAAATAAAGGCCATGAAGAAATCGCTGTTGCTGGACTCTCTCTTGGCGGCGTATTTTCCTTGAAATTGGGATACACTGTACCTATAAAAGCAATTGTACCGATGTGCGCACCCATGCATATAAAAAGTGAAATAGTTATGTTTGAAGGAATTCTCGAATATGCTCGTGAATTTAAAAGTCGAGAAGGAAAAACGGACGAGCAAATCGAAATGGAAATGAATGAGTTTAAAAAGACACCAATGAAAACATTAAAGGCACTTCAACAATTAATCGCCGATGTCCGAGAAAATGTCGATATGATTTATGCACCTACCTTTGTGGTTCAGGCTCGTCACGATAAAATGATTAACACGGAAAGTGCCAACATTATTTACGAGAACATAGAGTCAGTAATAAAGGAAATCAAATGGTATGAAGAATCCGGCCACGTCATTACGCTTGATAGGGAACGTGATCAACTGCACGAGGATATTTATGCCTTTTTAGAAAAGTTAGACTGGCACGATTAATAAAGTACCCTAAGGAGGGATCAGTTTGGAAGATAACATACAAAAGCACATTGATAAGCTTTTGCAATATATGAGGGACGAGGCATATAAGCCATTAACCGTCCAAGAGCTGGAAGAGGCATTTGGCATCCAGGACTCAAGTGATTTTAAAGAGTTTGTCAAAGCACTCGTCCAAATGGAAGAAAAGGGGCTGGTGGTTCGCACCCGCAGCAACCGTTACGGTCTGCCGCAAAAAATGAACTTAATTCGCGGAAGGTTGATTGGCCACGCGAAAGGCTTTGCGTTTGTGACGCCGGATGAACCGGGAATGGATGATATTTTTATACCCCCTAATGAAACAAACACGGCCATGCATGGAGATACCGTTTTAGCTCGAGTTTCATCAGAAACCTCAGGGCAGCGCCGGGAAGGCAGTATTATTCGCATCATTGAACGAGGCGTCCAGCAAGTCGTGGGAACATATGTCGAAAGCAAAAGCTTTGGCTTTGTCATTCCTGATGATAAAAAATTTGCCAGTGATATTTTTATTCCCAAAACCGCATCTAAGGGAGCGGTCGAAGGACATAAAGTCGTTGTAAAGCTCATCACGTATCCCGAGGGTAGAAAAAGTGCGGAAGGTGAAGTCATTACGATTCTTGGTCACAAAAACGACCCAGGAGTGGACATTCTATCCGTCATACATAAGCACGGCTTGCCGATGGCTTTTCCCGATGATGTACTAGAGCAGGCAAATAACACGCCAGATACAATTGATGATAGTGAATTGGCCAATCGTCGCGATTTACGGAACGAAACAATTGTTACCATTGATGGGGCTGATGCCAAAGACCTTGATGACGCTGTTACCGTTACCAAGCTTGGAAATGGCAACTTCAAGCTTGGTGTTCATATCGCCGATGTTAGCTATTATGTAAAAGAAGGAACGCCAATCGACCTCGAGGCAGAGGAGCGGGCCACAAGTGTTTATTTAGTAGACCGAGTGATTCCGATGATTCCGCACCGATTGTCTAATGGAATTTGCTCATTAAATCCAAAGGTTGACCGTCTAACGCTGTCATGTCATATGGAAATTTCACCAGAGGGCACCGTTGTCTCTCATGAAATTTTTCAGAGTGTGATCAAAACAACGGAGCGGATGACCTATCATGACGTGAATCTGATTCTTATTGATAAAGATGAGGAAGCTCGGTCACGGTACGAACCGCTTGTGCCGATGTTTGAAATGATGGAAGAGCTGGCAGCCATTCTCCGCAATAAACGGATGAAGCGTGGCGCCATCGACTTTGACTTTAAAGAATCAAAGGTATTGGTCGATGAGGAAGGCAAACCAACCGATGTTATTCTCAGAGAACGTTCCGTTGCTGAGCGCCTTATTGAAGAGTTTATGTTAGCGGCAAACGAAACGGTGGCTGAGCATTTCCACTGGCTGGATGTTCCGTTTATTTACCGTATTCACGAGGATCCAAAGGAAGATAAGCTCCGGAGATTTTTTGAGTTTATCACCAATTTTGGTTACATTGTGAAAGGGACGGCCAATGATGTACACCCTAGGGCCCTTCAAGAAATTATTGAAGAGGTACAAGGTAAGCCGGAAGAAATGGTGATTTCGACCGTTATGCTGCGTTCGATGCAGCAGGCAAAATATGACCCTGAAAGTCTCGGACACTTCGGATTATCGACCGAGTTCTATACCCATTTCACCTCACCGATTCGTCGTTATCCTGATACCATCGTTCATCGTTTAATTCGTACGTATTTAATCGAAGGAAAGCTCGATGAATCAACAAGGGAAAAATGGAATGCCCGCTTACCTGAGATTGCCCAGCATTCTTCGAAAATGGAGCGCCGTGCTGTGGATGCCGAGCGCGAAACCGACGAATTGAAGAAAGCGGAATACATGGAAGATAAGATTGGCGTCGAATATGACGGGATCATCAGCTCGGTAACCAACTTCGGAATGTTCGTTGAGTTACCGAATACGATTGAAGGCCTTGTCCATGTCAGCTATATGACCGATGATTACTACCGCTTTGACGAGCGGCATCTCGCAATGATTGGCGAGCGGACCGGAAATGTGTTCCGAATAGGAGATGAAATTACCGTTCGGGTGGTAAAAGTTAATAAGGATGAGCGCTCGATTGATTTTGAAATTGTCGGTATGAAGGGTACACGTCGCGAGCGGTCTGAGACGCCGAAGGTTTTTAAAACAGGCAGTGATACGCATAAACCGCGCCGAAATAAGCAGCAAGGTGACCGCAACCAAGGACGAAATCAAAATGGCCAAACACCGGAATCAGCTGGCGGTCAGGGGAACAAAAAGAAAAAGAAACGAAAATTTTACGATAATGTTCCTAAGTCAAAAAGTACAAAGCGAAAAAATAAATAATAAATGTAAGGGGCCTTTGCACAAGGCCTCTTTTGATTGTATGGCTATCATAATTCTGCTAAAATAAAATCCATAGATGAGGTGGAAAAAATGCCAAAAGGTGAAGGAAAAGTAGTCGCACAAAACAAAAAGGCTTACCATGACTATTTTATTGAAGAAACGTACGAAGCAGGCATCGTTCTCCAGGGGACGGAAATCAAGTCGATTCGTGCTGGTAAAGTGAATCTTAAGGATTCCTACGCTCGGATTCAAAATGGAGAAGTCGTTTTATTTGGGATGCATGTCAGCCCATATGAGCAGGGAAACCGCTATAATCACGACCCATTAAGGACACGAACACTGTTGCTTCATAAACGTGAAATTAATAAGCTGATCGGAGAAACGAAAGAGGCAGGCTACGCCCTTATCCCATTGAAGCTTTATTTAAAAAATGGTTTTTGTAAGGTGTTAGTTGGCTTGGCAAAAGGGAAGAAGAATTATGATAAGCGTGAAGCCTTAAAGCAAAAAGAAGCGAAACGTGAAATCGAACGAGTCTTCCGTGATCGTCAAAAGATGTAATATTTCGGTTGCTTGGGCAAAACGCGAAACTTACAAATACTTACAATTGAAAAATCCGTAAAATGTGTTATAATAAGTTTGTCGCTTTGGTGAGCGGCAGAAATTTTTGCTCAAATAATTGTTGAGCATCCTAACGTCTGATGCTAGAATCTTTAACTAGATTTCAGCTCATTTTATAATGGGGACGCTACGGATTCGACAGGGGTAGTTTGAGCTTAGGTTGCGAGTCGAGGGGATCGGCCTCGTTAAAACGTCAAAGCCATAACTGGCAAAACTAACAACAACCTCGCTTTCGCAGCTTAATACTGCATAGCGGTTCCTCCCTCCATTGCCCATGTGGTAGGGTAAGGGACTCACTCTAAGTGGGCTACGCCGGATTCCACCGCCTGAGGATGAAGGAAGAGAACAACCAGGCTAGCTGACCGGACGCCGGTCGATAGGCAGAAGACTCAGCGAAATGCCAATATATCGACTACACTCGTAGATGCTTAAGTGGCGATATCTTTGGACGCGGGTTCGATTCCCGCCGTCTCCACCAATACATATTTGGTGGTTTTTTTATTTTTGTGTAACTTAAAGCATAAAAATGTCACAATGACATCCTTATGCTTAAAAATGATTGGTGACAATATTATGCTTTAAATTGTCACGAGAGTTTTTGTTGATTACTTAAATATGACTGTGAAATAACGCATAAAGTTTCTATTTGGAAACTTTATGCGTTATTTTTTTGAAATTATTTGCTTGATTTCTATAAATGAAAAGGAAAATTGCTTTTTTAAGGTAAAAAATGTTGCATTTTTCTTCTTTAATGTGGTTTTGAAATAAAGTCGCGATGTTTGTAAAAAAGATGCGATGTTTAAAACAAAGTCACGACGTTTATAAAAATGTTGAGAAGATTCGCCCCTTTTGGATAACCCTTTATCTAAATAAAGGGGTGTTTTTATCGTGAAAAGATTATTCCGTTAAAGGGCCATATTGTTGAACAGCACTAGGTTAAAGTTTAGGCGAATTGTAGTCAGGTACATGAAGAAGGAATTTAAACTGGATGAGACGAATAAGTCATAGTGAACTTGGTTTTGTTGTATTCTCAAAATAAATGATTGGAGGATTTCATTGAGAACATTTTTTCGTTATATGATCGACAGTAGCAAATGAAGATGATTTTGATGCGTATGAATGGCTGTTTTCGAAATCGATTGAGGATTATTGTTATCGTCACCCGGAAGATTCGGATTACCCTGCCATGTTGGAGAGAATTAGAAGCTGGAGAGAAATGTATCCCCAATATGGAAGGGACACACTTGGTTTTGGTTTATACCTTTTTAGGAACGATTATTTATACTATACTCAGATTTTTTCATGTCTTTTAACTTTGAAAGATTACACTAAACAGTGAGGAGATTGGTTTTATGCAAGTTGTAGCCAAAATGTTTTTAGAACAACTCGACATGCATTGCTATAAGAATGAGTGGTTTGCATCTATGGATCAGGCGCTTCATGGAGTCATCGCAGCTGAGGCAGCATGGACAAGTTCGGGAATCAGCAATTCGATTTGGCAGATTGTCAACCACTTGACATTTTGGAATGAAGACGTGATCCATCGAATTAAGGGCACAGAGAATCCGCATAAAGCAGAAGGCAATGATGAAACCTTTGGAAATCCGGGGGATCCAGAAGACGAAATTGGGTGGGCCCAGACAGTGCAGCGCCTTTATGAAGTCATGAATAAATTAAAAACGGTCATTGCGGACCTTGACGATGAAAAGTTATCAGCTCCGTATGCAGCTAACAGTTACTCTATTGAGCGTTTACTCAGCAATATCATGATGCACGATACGTATCATCTCGGCCAAATTGTTCTGTTGCGAAAGTTGCAATCCTCTTGGAGTGGCGTTGATTGGTCCTAACGAAATGAATGAGCTGTTTCTGTTAATGCAAAACTTAAATACTTGTTTCTTTTTTTGGTCTTGGCCGATTTCCTCTTACCTGCACTTTCATTCTGTTCTGGTACAAGGCCGGCCCAGGAACACATATGGACTGCACTCGGAAACTGGGATTTCTCATTGGTTCCGACTTCCGACAGAATCTGTTCGGCCATTCTCCTTGCGATTCCGGGAATGGAATCGAGTCTTTCGATATCTTCCTCTTGAGGGACGAGTCTTTTCGCAACTTCCTGATCGAGCAGCTCGATTTGTTGAGTAAGAAAATCAATGTGGCCTAAGATGGTTTTCAACATTAATCGCTGATGAGGGCCAATATAACCTTTCAAGGCCAGTTCTAATTCATCTTTTTTCTTTTTCATGGTGCACCGTGGTCGGTGAAGTCAGACTAACGGATAACGCACCATAGTTCATCGACCTTCCTCTCCCCAGCCGTAGAAGCAGTATTGACGGTTGAAACCCTTTTCATTCTCTGTGGTGAAGCAGTGATTTTACTGCGTCATGGATGGCTAAACGGGTGTGTTAGTCAAATAAATTAGAACTCATGTTTGCAACTCTTTCGCATATTTCATTGTTCAACAATCGGGCGCTTTCCTGTAATAAGGAACAGTGCTTTTTTCATTATAGGGCAATTTAATTGAATAAGACTACACAAAAAGTCGCTTTCCCTTACGTAAGGAAAGCGACTTTTTAGATTGATTTTTCCCTTGTTATCAAGCTTTTTTCTTTAAGTTCCTTTGACTAATTTTGAAAATGTTGTTGACTATTCAGTTGAACTGTACTATGTTATTATTAAGTTGAACTATATAGTCGAACTGAATAGAGGGTGAGGATATATGAAACATAAATTATTACCGTTGTCTGAAACCATGCATTATATTTTATTAGCTCTGCGTGAGCCACTCCATGGCTATTCCGTAATGCAGAAGATAGAAAAGATAAGTAACGGTACTGTTATTTTAGCAGCTGGTACATTATACGGTGCGATTGAAAACTTGAATAAGCATGGTTGGATTGAACCTGTTGGAGAGTCAGGTCGGAGAAAAGTTTATATGATAACTGCGGAAGGAAGCGCCATTTTGAAAATGGAACAAAACAGGTTATTGCATATTTTATCCCTGTACGAAGGAAGTGAATCGAATGAAGAAATTTAAGATGTTTTTTGATATTGAAAAAGAGGAGCAATGGCTGAACGAGCAATTACAAAAAGACTATCGTTGTACAAATATTAGTGGATTAGGAATATACACTTTCGAAAAAACCGACAAGAGATATGTGATGCGACTGGATTATCAAGATTATTTATCAAAGAAAAAGTTCAAAGATTACAAAGGGATATATGAAGACTTCGGTTGGATTTATATAAATGACTCCTGGCTTGGTGGAATTCGATATTGGCAAAAAGAAGATGATGATCAAAATGAAATCTTCTCGGATCGCCAATCAAAGAGTAATTATTATAAAAGATTGATGGGTTATTCATCTGGTTTAGGTATGCTGTTATTGCCTTTTTCTTATATGTTTTACAAGGATTCAGGTTTATATTTAGCTGAAGGTCTTTGGAGTATGAAAGGTGCATTATTTTGGAAAGCATTTTTATTTGAAACTCCATTTGCCCTTTTGAGGTCGCTTCCCGCCCTTATGGTTGTTTTCTTTGGTACCAGTTTCTATAAAGCTTATCGAAAGTATTCAATGTTAAAAGAAAAATAATGCGAGGAGGTTAATTATGAACTTTTTTTAATTCAAAGAAGTAATTGAGGATAATGTATCTACCACAGTCGGGCGCTTTAACGGAAAAAAAAGAAGCGCCCTAAATTTCATTATCGGGCCAAATAATTGAACAACAACTTTATTGAAAAAATGGTAATGTTGTATTAACTCATTAACAATAAAGGGGATTTTAAGATATGCATAATAAAAATAAAGAAAAAGTCTATTATGAACGAGGCACAGAGGAGTTAAAAAAGAAAAACAATCGTGCAAATAAACTTATTCAAGAATTTAATAAAATCGTTGTTGATGAAGCAACAAGGAAAGAGGAAATTATTAAGGACTTGTTTGGGAGTGTGGGCATGAACCCTAGTATAGAACATAATTTCCATTGTGACTTGGGTTATAACATTCATGTTGGCAATGATTTTTATGCTGGATATAATTGCACTATTTTAGATATGGCTGAAGTTAGAATTGGTGACAACTGCATGATAGGACCTAACGTCGGAATATATACTGCTGGTCATTCAATTGAACCTAAAGGTAGGAATAAAAGTGGATATGCAATACCAATAGAAATTGGTAACGATGTATGGATTGGTGGAAGTTGTGTAATCTTAGCTGGAGTTACTATTGGTGATAATTCAATTGTAGCTGCTGGTTCTGTTGTTACAAAAGATGTTCCTGCAAATACAATAGTGGCTGGAAATCCAGCAAAAATATTAAAAAGCATTTAATTTTCAAGCCATAACCATTCAATTAAAGGGCGCTTATCTGTAACAAGGATAGACGCTCATTTTTTTCATTATAGGGCTAGATTGTTGAGTAACTCATTATCAAAACAAATGTATATTTTAGAAGAGATTGTGAAGAAATGTACTTAAACTAAAGAAGCAGTTTAGTTAATTAAGAACCAAGGTAAATAAACCCATAATATAAAAAAACTTTTAGCATAATTTCTATTTTTTTGTTAAAGAATATCATTTGTACTTATTCCATGAAAAGGAGAATAGT
>NZ_CALBWS010000026.1 GCF_937468385.1 Neobacillus rhizosphaerae | reverse complement strand
CTATATGCGCCTGCGGGGTCTCCCGTGACCTCTCTTTCCCGCAGGAGTCGAGTGCCCTCCGCTCCAATCAACAGGGTGGCAAATCAACCTAAAGAATTGCAACACACTTTTTCTAACCTGGCTAAGTGTGTCGCAATCTTTTTTTATATTTTGGCAGGCTGCTGTAAGGAGAGCCTGTTCACTTGCATTCTTTAATCCCCGTAACCGGCAGTAGCAAAGCCCATGCAGCTCTTTTGTCTGCGAAGCTTCGCTCAATTTTTTCCTTTCTAAATTTAAAAAGCAATTTTCCCGATTTAGATAAGCGATTTAACCTTACCTTTTCCTTCAATGGCTTTTTTCCATGCTTTATTCTATCCTCTTCAATAGCCTTGTTTAATTCATCAAAGTATTCACGAGTTTCTACTTCAACTTCTTCTCTCGTGTATTTATGCTTATTTACATTTTCCTTTAAATGGAATCAGGAACTAATTCATCAATAGACACAAATTCATATTCACTTTGGGAAGATTCTCTTGGTTTAAACATAGATTCCACCACTTATTTTTTTGGTTGTGTGTGGACATTATTGAATTTGCACCTGTTGATTGGAGCGGAAGGCGCGAAGACTCCTGCGGGAGTACGGGGCTGGGGAGACCCCGCAGGAGCGAAGTGACGAGGAGGCTCCCCGGCACGCCCGCGGAAAGCGAAGCGCCTGGAGCGCAAACCAACAGACATGTCGCATTAATAATGTTATAATAAATTAACGCAGTGAAATGTTAAAGTGACATAAAAAATAAAGGCTGTCGAAGGTTTTTCGACAGCCTGAGCTGCCGATTTTACGGCAGCTTTTTCTTATTTTAATGGTAAATCAAGTCTAACTAAGTCTTCATAGGACTCTCTTTTTACAACCAAAATGGCTTTCCCTTTTTCAACAAAAACAACGGCTGGACGGGGTAAACGGTTATAGTTGTTAGACATGGAATAGCCGTAAGCACCCGTGCAAAATACCGCAAGAATATCTTCTTTACCTGCTTCGGGCAAAGGTAAATCCCATATCAGCATATCTCCTGATTCGCAGCATTTCCCAGCAATCGACACCGTCTCACTTGTTCGGGCTAACGGTTTATTGGCAAGGACTGCCTCATACTTGGCTTGATAAAGAGCAGGCCGAATATTATCACTCATTCCACCATCAATAGCTAAATACTTCCTTACCCCTGGAACTTCTTTGGAAGATCCAACTTGATAAAGGGTGATACCCGCATCACCGACAAGTGAGCGTCCAGGTTCAATCCATATTTCTGGCAACTTTAAAGCAAATTGCTCTGTCAATATTTTAACTTCCCTAATAATTTCACTCACATATTGAGAAGGTGGTTTTGGTTCATCTTCTTTTGTATAACGGATGCCAAAGCCGCCTCCCAAGTTTAATACCTTTGCTTCGAAGCCAAGCTCATTTTTCCATCCTGCCATTTGTTCCACTATTTTCTTTGCAGCCAGTAAAAAACCGGTGGTTTCAAATATTTGCGAACCAATGTGGCAGTGTAGACCAAGAACGTCAAAACAGTCAAATTGAAGAGCTGTTTTTAATGCTGCTTCTGCTTGGCCATTTTGAAGGTCAAAACCAAATTTCGAATCTTCTTGACCGGTTAAAATGTAATCATGTGTATGTGCTTCAATTCCCGGAGTAACCCGTAAGAGAATGTTGACGTTAACATTTTTCTTTTGGCAAATCGTTTTCAATAGCTCCATTTCGAAAAAATTATCCACAACAATGCAGCCAATTCCGTTGTCCAAGGCCATTTCTAATTCTTCTCTGCTTTTATTATTTCCATGAAAATGAATTCTCTCAGACGGGAAGCCCGCAGCTAATGCTGTATACAATTCACCGCCAGAAACAACGTCAAGTGATAACCCTTCCTCGTTAGCAAGCTGCACCATTGCTACAGTTGAAAAAGCTTTGCTTGCATAAGCGACTTGAGACTTTATGTTTTGTTCTTCAAATGCCTGTTTAAATCCCCGCGCTCTTTCTCTCATTAATGCCACGTCATAAACATATAGGGGAGTTCCAAAATCTCGAGTTAATTCTACAGCATCGACTCCGCCTATTTCTAAATGTCCATTTTTATTTATGGCTGTTGTCCCGTAAAAATGCATTCCCTTCCCTCTCTCCGTAATGACTCTCAGTCATAAAAGATAGTAAATAAATAATAGACAGAATCCGCAAAAGAAACTGCCTATTTAAAATCCTTTATTCCTTTATTTAATTAAAAATACTTTAGCATAACAAAAAAAAAACCGCAATAAATTCTTATTTTTTATCCAGCATTAACGGGAAGTAAGATCAGACTTTAAGACTTTGATAGAACTAAAAATGAAAAGGTGCAGGATCAACTGCCCGTAAAAGCCCGATTGGTTTAACTAACAATCAGTGTAGAGTGGACCCCCCAACTGATTGAGTTTCACCTTATCCTTTAGGTGGCTGCCGGAATCGGTTTCTCGGATGAACAATACTAGGTCTTAGAAATGAACCCGGAATTGCCCTACGGAAAACAATCTGTAAAAATCCTTTTGGCTCAAAAGGGAGAAATGGCCAAAAATACGGTGTATTAAGGGTACGCATGTGAACAAGAAAGAGAAACAACAGGGTACTGCCTATGACAAAACCAGGGGTATGGAATGCCGCTACTAATAACAATAGAGTCATTCTAGAAATCTTATTTGCCACACCTAACTCATAGCTTGGAGTAGTAAATGTACCAATACCGGCTACTGCAACATAAAGGATAACCTCTGGAACAAACAACCCTACATCAATCGTAATTTGTCCAATCAATACTGCAGCAATTAAACCCATTGCTGTTGATAAAGGAGTTGGAGTATGAATGGCGGCCATTCGTAAGAATTCTATTCCAAAATCAGCTAAAATTAATTGAATAACAACTGGAATATTCGTTTGTTCATTTGGACCAATAAATGAAAGTTTTTCCGGTAACATGGAGGGTTCTAAAACGAACAACATCCATAATGGCAGTAAATATATCGACGTTAAAACACCTAAAAAACGAGTCCAGCGTACAAAAGTTCCTGATGCCGGTGATTCCCTAAACTCTTCCGCGTGCTGGACATGATGAAAATATGTAGTTGGGGTGATAATCACACTTGGAGAAGTGTCACAATAAATAATAACATGCCCTTCTAATATATGTGCTGCTGCTACATCTGCTCGTTCTGTATATCTTACAATTGGAAAAGGATTCCAACCCTGTTTTACAATAAATTCTTCAATCGTTTTATCTGCCATTGGGATTCCATCAACATCGATGGCTTTTAGTTCTTTCCTTAATATATTCAATAAATCTGCATCGGCGACATCTTCTAAGTAACCTAAGGCTACATCTGTTTTTGAACGCTTGCCCACCTTAAGCATCTCAAAACGAAGCCGACCGTCACGAATCCTCCTTCTTGTTAAACCAGTATTTATAATAATATTTTCAACAAACCCATCCCGGGCTCCTCTAACTACCTTTTCTGTATCCGGCTCTTGGGGCGCTCGACCTGGATAGCTTCTAACATCAACTACAAGAGCGATGTTTTGTCCTTCCATTACAACAGCGATTAAACCAGACAGGACCTGATCGACCACTTTATCAAGCGTTTTTACTTGTTCGACAGATTGATTAACAAGTCGATTATAAATGATCTTAAATAGGTCAGTTGATAATTTTTCATGATCATTGATTTCTACTAATTCTTCAATAAGTTGAATAATATAACGGGTATCACATAATCCATTTACATAGTAAATGTGAACATCTTTTTTAAGAATCTTTAATTTCCTGACTCCTAGATCAAAACTTATTCCAAGCCCCGCACGTTGTTTCATATAATTTTCAATTTCATTCACGGATTTGGGGATTGGCCATTTTTGGTCCTGTATTTCTGTCATAAAAACCACTCCTTTCAAGTATTAGCTGGACCGCTTTTTTCGTTATTGGTGAACCGATTTTATAGGAGTCATGCCTCGCCATTTTTCCTATGTCACCAACTCCTACGATAATAGGTACGTCCAATTCATCAAGGCAGTATACGGTATCTCCATTTATTCTCCCGATTTCCAGTTCTGGTATTCCAAATTTATCGACACCATATGGAGTTAACTCTCCATTTCGGTCGATACCTACATCAATTTTTGACCATTCCTCATGTCTTGATTTTGCCGCTACTGCTATGACACCTAATACCTCGATATCCTCGTGCAAAGCAACATATTTTAAGGCATTTTCACCAGCACCCTCACCTACAATGCCACTATCATCAAACATCACCAATACAGGATCATGCGGAGTTTTTTTTATTAATTTAACGAGTTCTGGACCAGTTAATTTTGACGGATTACTTTGTGAACTAGAGATACATCGTCCTCCAATCTCAAATGCCACATGCTCAATCGCCTTTTGGGCGTATTCATCACCATCAGTAACTAAAATTACTCGTCTCCGAATACTCATCCTTTTATGTCCTTTCCATCGCGAAAAATTTTTTATTGGTGGACAAAATAAAGCCATTGAAAAATCGAGCCGAGAATCTTCCCTAGAACGATTGCCGTAATTAGGATGACAATTTCTCCATCCAGTCGAATCCTTCTGGCAAGAATCGGCAGTACATTTAAAACCTCCGTAAGAGCGGCTGCCAGCATCCCTACAAAAATCCCGCCCGTGATTCCTAATAATGGGACCAATAAATAAGGTGAAATATTTAAAACAGGGTCTCTTAGGCTTGCAAACACCCCTGTAAGTGCACCAAAGACGACTGCCCATTCATACTGTTGAATCATTTTCATTGTTTTGGTCAGCTGTGTCAGTCTTGGAATAATCCCAAGTACAGTAAGAAAAGCAACAAATCCTGAACCAACGGCCAATCCACTTGCTAAACCCAAAAAACTGACAGTGATAATTTTAATCGTCGTCATTAAGTTGTTTCATACTTTCTTTGTTTTCATGAATTATTACGTAATTATCTAAATCCATCTGATAATTAAACATTTCTACTTCAAGCGGACTGGGTTCCTCGTTTAACCGTTTCTTAAATACATGATTAAAAAATAAAATCATTCCAAGACCTAGACCAAGGGAATAGGGAATTTGAAAAAGGAATGGCTTAGCTTCTACCTTGCCCGTAATAATTGTATATATTTTTTCTTGGACACTTCGCATGCTAACATCATCATGAAAATTCATTATCGCCATGGCTGAGCCAAAGAATAAGAGGAACCATATTAAAAGAAAAAAAGGGATGGATATTCCTTTTTTCTTATTAGTCACTTCTATGATGGTTTGTGCGGGTCCAATGGTTTGAACTTCTATTTCCCCAAACCTTGTGGTGATCATATTAATGATCCTCATTACATCAATGATGACAATATTTCGATCTCCTTCAGTTAATTGATAAACCATCATTGATTTTAAATGTGAAAGTACGGCTTCAGGGGCAATAATTTGGGCAACATCCTTTAACAATAATTTTTCTTCCGGCTGAGCTTGAACACGATTCCGCATGCGGATGTAGATTGTTTTTTCCAAAACATTCACTTCCCACACAATGATTTCCTCGTATAAGTAGTATGGATAATTAGCCCTTATTTCATGTACAAAATGACAAAATGGCCTGTTCTGGATAGAAAACGGAAAGACCGTACGGATTAGGGATCCATACGGTCTTTCATTTGCTGTAAAATCCTTTTTTCAAGTCTTGAAACTTGAACCTGAGATATTCCAAGCCTAAGGGCAACCTCTGATTGAGTTTGGTCCTTATAGTATCGTAAATAAACAATCAGTCTTTCCCGTTCATCCAATTCAAGAATAGCCTCTTTTAAAGCAATTTTATCAAACCATTTTCCTTCATTACCATCATCTATTTGGTCTAATAAAGTTATCGGGTCGCCATCATTTTCATAAACTGTTTCATGAATCGATGAAGGGGTTCTGCTTGCTTCTTGTGCAAGGATGACATCTTCTGGTGTGAGCTCCAGATACTCTGAGATTTCGTTAACGGTAGGTGTTCTTCCAAATGTTTTCGATAACTCATCCTTCGCTTTCCGGATTTTGTTCCCCATCTCTTTCAATGAGCGGCTAACCTTTACAGTTCCGTCATCGCGGATAAATCGTTGGATTTCTCCAATAATCATCGGTACGGCATACGTTGAAAACTTAACATCATAGGATAGGTCAAACTTATCAACTGATTTTAATAATCCGATACAGCCGATTTGGAACAAATCATCAGGGTCATACCCCCGATTAAGAAACCGTTGGACGACAGACCAAACGAGACGCATGTTTTTTTCAACAATTAAATCTCTTGCCCCTTGGTCTCCACCTTGACTCTTTTTTATGAGTTCTTTTACCTCATGATCCTTAAGAAATGTTTGATTTTTTTCGTTCTTGACCTCCACATCCATCGGCAAGTCTCCTTAATTGCAAAGCATTTTGCTGGAATTTAAATGCTTCCGTAATCTAACCTCGGTTCCTCTACCTGGCTGTGTGAGAACCTCTACCTCATCCATGAAATTCTCCATGATGGTAAAACCCATTCCGGATCGCTCTAAATCCGGCTTCGTTGTAAATAATGGCTGACGAGCTTCTTCCACATCTTCAATTCCTAATCCAGTATCTTTAATTGACATATCAATTAAGCTGTCCTCTATCGAAACATGGATATAAATAATCCCGTTTGGATCATTTTCATATCCATGGATTATCGCATTTGTGACGGCTTCAGAAACTACTGTTTTAATCTCTGTTAATTCATCCATATTCGGATCAATCTGGGCAATAAAGGCGGCAACAGTTACACGGGCAAACGACTCATTTTGACTTAAAGCACTGAACTCAAGTCTCATTTCATTCTTCATTCATGCAACCCCCAATCTTTGCAATGCAAATTCCTCAGTCGGTTCCATTTTAATGATTTTAAATAAACCAGACATATCGAATAATCTTTGTATTGCAGGGGAAATTGCACAAACGACCATTTCACCGTGCACCTGTTTTATTTGTTTGTATCTTCCTAAAATAACACCCAATCCAGAGCTATCCATGAAAGAAAGGTGTTCCAGATTCAAGACAATATGACGAATATCATTTTTTTCAATAACTGCTGTCGCTTGTTCTCGAAGTTCATCTGCGGTATGATGATCCAATTCACCGCTTAAGCGAATACATAAAACATCATTTCTTGTTTCTAATTCAATGTTAAGACTCACTATCCCTGGCCTCCTTATTCTGGTATAGTGAGTCAATTCGCTTCTCAAGCGGCAATTTCCTTCTATAATTACAAAACTAGTCGTATTTCGCTAAAAGTAGTTACGTACTATGACATTTCGACAATGAAAAGTGGAAGCGCCCATAAACAACGTATCGACTAACGGACTTCGGGGGATAAAATTTACTTCCCTGCTTTTGTAAACATTCCAAATGAACGCTTATAAAGTTTCCACCAACCTGCTTCCTTAACCTCTTTCCTCGCGACTATAGGACTTTCGAGAATAACCTTTCCGTCCTTTATTAGCTTAATACTTCCTACCTTATCCCCTTTTGAAATCGGGGCATTTAGATTTTTTTGCAAAACAATTTTTTGTTTTACATCTTCTGTCTTTTCACCTTTTTTTGTTAACAAAGAAAGTGGTTCACTAGTAACAGCATCAACAGACTTTTCCTGCCCTTTACTTACTTTTGCCTGACCGATGGTTTGATTTCGCTTAAACATTGGATGTGTCTGGTATTGACTAAAGGCATAATTTAGCATCTTGGTCACTTGTGCATTTCTTTCCTTTGATGTCGGAGCACCAAAGACTACTGCAATCACACGCATGCCATCTTTTTGCGCCGTGGCCGTTAAGCAGTATTTAGCTTCAGCAGTAAAACCAGTTTTTAAACCGTCCACTCCTGGGTAAAAACGCACCAATTTATTCGTGTTAACTAGCCAGAACTTTTTGTCCGTATTTTCGCGGAGGTAGGCTTCATACATACCTGTAAATTTTGTAATCTCATCATATTTAAGTAGCTCTTTAGCCATCATCGCCATATCTGATGCTGAACTAAAATGCCCACTAACGGGAAGTCCTGTCGTATTTTTAAAGAAAGTATGCTTAAGGCCTAGTTCTTTTGCTTTTTCATTCATCTTGTCAACAAAGGCTTCCTCTGACCCTGCAATTCTTTCAGCCATCGCAACAGAAGCATCATTTCCTGAGCCAATTGCAATTCCTCTTAACATCTCCTTTGTCGTCATTTCTTCACCAGGTTCAAGGAAAATTTGAGAACCACCCATAGAGGCTGCGTACTCGCTTGTACGTATTTTTTCATTCCAAGTAAGCTTTCCTTTATCAATTGCTTCCATGATCAAAAGCATGGTCATAATCTTTGTCATACTCGCTGGTGGCAGTTCTTCCTTACTATTTTTCTCGTAGAGGACTTTTCCAGTATCACGCTCTATTAAGATAGCGGATTTCACATTACTGACAACTTCAGAACTCTTCTTCTCTTCAGCAGCAAAAGCCGATGGGCTAAATAAGCATGTAAGTAATAAAGATGTCATTAATAAAGAGACAAATCGTTTCATTCACATAACCCTCCATTCTTTATAGCCTCCATTTTTTCCAAAACCACCAATCTTATACAATTTTTTCCTCCGTTTTAATAAAAAAAAGGGTGTCAGGCACCATGTGAATTTTTCACATGGTGCCTGACACCCTAGACAAAATTATTTTATTCGGTTATTTCCTCGTGGACGAGGATTGGTGCTTCTATTTTTGCTGTGGAAATTTTGATATTGTCGTAAAGCTTTTGTTTTACTTCATCTACATTTTCAAAATTGCTGTATATGGTTACTAATGATTCGCCTTTTTTGGCTTGGTCGCCAATTTTCTTTCTTAAAACAAGACCTACAGCAAGATCAATGACAGATTCTTTTGTTGCTCGTCCTGCTCCTAGGATCATTGCTGCCGTGCCAACCTCATCTGCAACGATTTCTGAAACATAACCATCTTCTTTTGCTTCAAGTTCAAAGATATATTTTGCTTGTGGCATTTTAGAAGGATCATCAACAATTGAGGCATCCCCGCCTTGAGAACTTAAAAATACTTTTAATTTATCAAGTGCAGAACCATCTTTTATGACATTTTCAAGCAAGGTACGTGCTTCTGCTAATGAATCAGCCTTTTCAGCTAAGTAAACCATGTGACTGCCAAGTGTTAAACAAAGTTCTGTTAAATCCTCCGGACCTTCACCTTTTAAGGTATCAATCGCTTCTTTCACTTCAAGCGCATTACCTATCGCATATCCAAGCGGCTGGCTCATATCGGAAATAACAGCCATGGTTCTTCTGCCGACGTTATTACCAATGCGCACCATTGCTTTGGCCAATTCTCGTGAATCATCAAGTGTCTTCATAAAGGCACCAGCGCCTGTTTTAACATCAAGAACAATTGCATCAGCACCAGCGGCAATTTTTTTACTCATGATAGAACTAGCGATAAGCGGAATGCTATTGACAGTGGCAGTTACGTCCCTTAGTGAATATAGCTTTTTATCGGCAGGTGTTAAGTTCCCGCTTTGTCCAATGACCGCAATCTTATTTTTATTGACAAGATCGATAAATTCATCATTTTCAATTTCAACATGGAAGCCTTTAACCGCTTCTAATTTATCAATGGTTCCGCCCGTATGACCTAAGCCTCGACCGGACATCTTTGCAACTGGTACATCTAGTGCAGCTACAAGTGGTCCAAGAACAAGTGTAGTGGTATCACCAACGCCACCTGTTGAATGCTTATCAACTTTAATGCCCTCGATTTGCGATAAATCAATCTGATCTCCTGATTCAACCATCGCCATCGTTAAATCGGCTCTTTCTTTTTCAGTCATCCCTTTAAAAAAGATAGCCATTGTTAACGCACTTACCTGATAATCTGGAATAGAACCATCTGTATAACCAGTAATAATAAAATTAATTTCTTCTGTTGATAATTCCTGCCCGTCACGTTTTTTCTCAATTAGGTCAACCATTCTCATATTTATCACCACTTCGTTATAGTAATAGTCAATTTATTTCGTGATATTTTTTACAATTTCTTTAACATATGAAAGGAAGTCTGCTTTTACTTTTTCAGTTGTTTCAATAACTTCATCATGTGTTAGTGGCTGATCAAGAATTCCAGCTGCCATATTAGAAATACATGAAATACCAAGAACCTTCATTCCGCTGTGACGTGCCACAATTACTTCAGGTACCGTAGACATTCCAACGGCGTCACCACCCATAACCCTGACCATCCGTATTTCTGCTGGTGTTTCATAGACTGGTCCCGGATTACCAAAATAAACACCTTCTTTCACATTGATGTTTAAACGGTCGGCAATTTCTCTAGCAGAAGCCCGTAATTCTTTCGAATACGCTTCAGACATATCTGGGAAACGGACACCGAAATGGGAATCATTCGGGCCAATTAACGGATTGGTCCCCATATTGTTAATGTGATCTGAAATAAGCATTAAATCTCCAGGTTCAAAGCTTTCGTTTACTCCACCTGCAGCATTTGTGACGATTAACATTTCTACTCCTAGCTCTTTCATGACGCGAACTGGAAAAGTGACTTTCTCCATACTATATCCTTCATAGAAATGGAAACGGCCTTGCATAGCAACAACCTCTATACCATTTAGTAAACCAAAAACAAGTTGTCCGGCATGCCCTTCAACTGTAGAAACAGGAAAATCTGGAATTTCATTGTATGGAATTTTTACTGGGTTCTCAATTTCTTCTGCAAGGACACCTAGACCTGATCCTAAAATAAGACCTAACTTAGGTGTACTAGGATATTTTCCTTTCAAAAAACCTGCTGCATTTGCAATATTTTCAAAGTTCATGCTCATTCCCCTTCCTTATTTCAATTCATTTAAAAAGCTTTTACCGTAGTTCGGCAATTTTACATTGAAGTTTTCAGCAACGGTTGCCCCAAGGTCAGCAAAGGTTTCTCGTAACGGAAGTTCCTTTCCTTCTACCATACTCTTTGAGTAAACAAGCAACGGAACATATTCACGTGTATGGTCGGTACCCGGCGCAACAGGATCATTTCCGTGGTCTGCTGTAATCATTAACAAGTCATCATCTTTCATTTTTGCAAACACTTCAGGCAAGCGAGCATCATATTCTTCAAGCGCATTCCCGTATCCTTTAGGGTCACGGCGATGTCCGTAAAGTGCATCAAAATCCACAAGATTTACAAAGCTAATACCTGTAAAATCGATATCAAAGGTCTCAACTAGCTTATCCATACCATCCATATTAGAAATTGTTCTCAGAGATTTCGTTACGCCTTCACCATCATAAATATCGGAAATCTTCCCAATGGCAATTACATCAAGGCCTGCATCCTTTAATTCACTCATAACAGTCCGGTCAAACGGCTTTAATGCATAATCGTGACGATTCGAAGTACGTTTAAAGTTTCCTGTTTCCCCCAAGAATGGGCGGGCAATCACACGTCCAACCATATACTTTTCATCAAGTGTTAATTCACGAGCAATTTTACAAATTTTATAGAGCTCCTCGAGTGGGACAATTTCTTCATGTGCAGCAATTTGAAGCACGGAGTCAGCTGATGTATAGACAATCAATGCCCCCGTTTTCATATGCTCTTCGCCCATCTCATCGAGAATTTCTGTACCACTGGCAGGTTTATTGCCAATAATTTTTCGACCTGTACGTTTTTCTAATTCAGAAACAAGCTCTTCTGGAAACCCTTCAGGAAACACACGGAAAGGAGTTTGAATATTTAGGCCCATAATTTCCCAGTGGCCTGTCATTGTATCTTTTCCGTTAGAAGCCTCCATCATTTTTGTATAATATCCTAACGGTTTAGTTGATTTTTCAATTCCCTTGATTTCGCGGATATTGCTTAAACCCAACTTCGCCATGTTTGGCATATTTAGACCATTCATTCTCTCCGCAATATGGCCAAAGGTATCTGCCCCTTTGTCACCAAACTTTTCTGCATCAGGTGCTTCCCCAATACCAACCGAATCCATTACGATGATAAAAATTCGTTTATATGTACTTGCAACCATACAATTCTTCCTCCTTTATCAATAGAAAACGTTTGCAAATAATGAAATAATCGCATCACTATGTTGCCCTGTTGAAATAAGATTAACCAAAAAAATGAACCTATTTGTCAGAAGTCTGACATCTCTATTTTACTAAATGTTTTCGAAATTACAAGAAAAAAGCCACCAAAATTTCTGGTAGCTTTTTGACACTTTTGTGAATGTTACATAAAAACTACCATTCTATTAGGCTCGGGGATGAAATTTACTATAAACATCCTTTAACTTTGTTTTCGTTACATGAGTATAGATTTGTGTTGTTGATATATCTGCGTGACCTAACATTTCTTGAACTGCCCTTAAATCAGCACCATTTTCTAATAGGTGGGTCGCAAAAGAGTGGCGAAGAGTATGTGGTGTAAGCTCTTTTTCGATCCCAGCTTCCCTAGCTAACTTTTTCAATATTTTCCAAAATCCTTGGCGGGATAGCCTTTTACCTTGATGGTTTAAAAATAAAGCATTATCCAGGTGCTTTTGGCTAACAAACTGGGGTCTGCCAACATCTAAAAAATGTTTAAGAGAATCAGCTGCTGTTCGTCCAATCGGAATAATTCGTTCTTTATTTCCTTTGCCGTGACAGCGGACAAAGCCCATAGCGAGGTGGACATTATCGATATCAAGACCAATTAATTCACTAACACGGATTCCAGTCGCATAGAGGAGTTCAAGCATTGCTTTGTCCCTAATTCCGTAATGATCATTATGCTTGGGTGCATCCAAAAGTGTTTCAACTTCTTGTAAACTCAACACTTTTGGTATGGATCTTTCAAATCTTGGTGTTTCGATAAGGACTGATGGATCTTGATCTGTTGCTTTATCCCGTAATAAAAATTGATGAAACGCACGAATTGAGGCAACATGTCTTGCAATTGTTTTTGCTGATTTCCCCTGTTCTTTTAAAAAACTTAAAAAATGAACAATATGCACACGCTTTACTACATTTAATGATAGGATAGATTCCCCGTTTTTTAAATAATGAAGATAGCTTTTTAAATCTCGCTCATAGGACAGGATTGTATTCTTTGCTAAACCTTTTTCAATTATTAAGTAATCCATGAAATTCTTTACTTGTTCTTCCATCGCATTTACTCCCCATTTAAATAAAACAACATCAGCCGATCCAACAAGTAGGAACTTTTTTCATTTACTGTATTTGAAACCTTTACCGCAGATCCTTCAGGTTCATCAAAGCGATGATAATTTTGATATTCTTCAGATACCCACATGATACCATAATAAAAGAGAATCGTGCATCCAGTGAATATTATAAAAACCTTTAAGGTTTGCAGAGCTATTTTTATAAGTGAGATCATTTTGCTTCCCCCATTTTTCATTATTCTAGTAAATGGTATGCCAAATTGTACAAGGTTTATACCTTGTCATAAGGAAAAAGGGGGAATTATATAAAGAATGCAGCAAAATAAAAAGTCCTTTTCAGTAAAAGGACTCGCAAACGTTATTCAGTTTTGTCATCCTCATTTTGTTTATCCTGGCAACGGTAACAAATCCCATGAAAGGTGAGGCGATGATCTTTTATTTTAAAATTCCATCTTCGTTCAACCACTGCTTCCACATCTTCAAGTAAATCCTCTTGAATTTCATCAACGGCACCGCATTCAATACAAACAAGATGATGGTGGAAATGGGCCGCACCTTCCTGGCGAAGATCATAACGGGAAACCCCATCACCAAAATTAATTTTATCAACAATTTTTAATTCCGTTAGCAATTCCAACGTTCGATAAACAGTTGCTAAACCAATTTCTGGCGATTTTTCTTTTACGAGGAGGTACACATCTTCCGCACTTAAATGATCCTCTTCATTTTCTAGTAAAACTCGAACGGTTGCTTCACGCTGTGGTGTTAGTTTATAACTAGCTGAATGCAACTGTTTCTTAATTCTTTCAATTCTAGTTTCCAACCCGAAGTCCCTCCCTCGCCACTGTTAATTCTCATTATAACAGATGAGAAAAGAGATTCAAAATAAAATTATTATAAACAACAATTTATAATCTATATTATTTAATATTTATTTTAAATTCGTTGATGTGATAATTGTTTTCATTAACCATGGTGATAGATAGGCTTCAATCCCAGATGCAACCGATATTAAAATTACAGCAGCAATCAACGTTAAAATATATCCTTTAAAGAACGGCATAATTGGCTGGGCATATTTTTTCATAAACTGCTTTTTAATCATTCTCAGTGAGAAGATGACTGAGAATGCAGCCATCAGAATAAACACGGGGATGGTAATCAAATTTTGTGGCATAATCGATACAAATGCTAGCATAAAACCATGCCAACCCATTTGACTTACTAGAAAACCAACCGTAAACCCGACTACCATTCCTTTTATAAACAGGAGAATAAGAATAACAGGAAGGCCGATAATAGAAATTCCCAGTATCCACATTAGCCCAATAAACTTACTGTTGTGAGAAAAGCTTTGCAAAAATAGATCGCTGTCTTCAGACACCTTACCGTCAGAGACTTGACCAAAAAACTGCGATAGATAGTAGAATAAATCTTCCTTCTGTGTAATGCTCATGCTATTAACTACGATAGCTCCAAAGATGACTCCCATTAAAAATAAAACAACAATAAACAAAAAAATTGAGGAATGCTCACGGAAATAACTAGCGGCATCGGACTGGTACAATCGTTTTTTCATCTCAAGTTTCCTCCTACTATTCTCAGGTCAGTTTATACATTCTATGCCAGTCTAGTTATTCTATGACCAATTTTAATAGATTGAATAATAAAAACCCGATAGCCTAATGCTATCGGGTTATATTTCGATTTTTTTAATCGGCGATTTTTCCGTATTTTCCCCCGCCGCCAGCTGCTAGGTTGACTTTCCCTTCTCTTGCCTTCATTACGAAGTCGGCGATTTTAGGTGGGACAACTTCTTTTAATGCCTCATATGGAACTTCGTGCACAATCGCCATTTCCGACCCAAAATGATTGACTAGCTTCTCTAGTAACCTGGGTCCAAGGCCTGGAATAAATTCCAGCGGTACTTGATGAACATAGGGCGGCCGCCCTTCTGGACTTGACTCCGCTGTCTTTAGTTCAAGGATTCGATCGGCTACCCCTTTAATAATCTTTTTATTTCCGCACAGGGTGCATATTTGATCTTCTTCGACAGCTGGGTGTAAACATTCCGTACAAACGGTTTTATGATATTTACCAAGCAATGGATCAAGACCATAATTACTGACGATTTTTCGGCCCTCTTTCTTTTTTAATGCTTTTTGTAATTCCTTAAATGTTGGTTCCTTCATCGCAATTACTTGATATTCACGGGCAATTTTCGCCAAGGAATGGGCATCAGAGTTGGTTACAAATGTATAATCGTGTAATTCTTTTATTTGATCTGCCATTTTGGTATCCGAACTTAATCCAAGTTCAATCCCATCAATCAAATCTGGGTCCAATACCTCTGTTAGTGAATGATTTACTCCTTTCCCATATAAACTTTTGAAGGGCGTGAACACATGAGCAGGAATAAAAATACCACCTAAAGCTTTTACTTTCTTTTGCAAAACGAGACCCGTTACGTAAATTCTTTGTGAACTCAATTGAATATTTTTCAAATGACCAGACAGCCACGAGGAAAACTCTTTCATAATAGAAAGGTTCGGAAAATAACAAAGCAGATGAATCGGGCCGTTGCTTTGTTCATCATAAATCTCCAATTCCGAACCAGGGATAATAGTTAAATCTCCAAACACCAAACCACCGTCCTGATGTTCAAAGATTTCTCCGCTTTCAATCAGGCTCTCCATTTCAAGAATGACTTCAGGTGAATGGCTGTCAATAATTCCAACCATATTGAGCCCTTTTTCATGTCGGGCATGTTCAATGATATTCGTAAACGTTAGCGACTTGGCCCCCGTGATTTTGACCGGCTTCCCGGTCCAAGTTCGTCCGATATGTATATGTAAATCTACATAGTAATTCTTCATTTCTGACCTATTGCCTCTTGTAATTGTAAGTATTGGACCGCGTATGCTGTTTTAGCATCATAGATTTTTTGTTCCTTTATATATTGGATGGCATCTTTGAGTGTTAATTCCTCAAGATTGACAAACTCGTCTTCGTCAAGGGCAGCAGCATTTTCTTTTTTCGTTAGTCCTTTTGCTAGAAATACATGTACAATTTCATCGGCAAATCCTGGTGAAGTATAGAAGGATGTTAGTAATTCAAGGGTCTCGCACTCATAACCCGTCTCTTCTTCTAATTCACGGCGGGCACAGAGGGCAGGTTCTTCCCCTTTTTCAAGTTTTCCAGCAGGGATTTCAACAATGGTACGTTCCAATGCTTTCCGATATTGTTCGACCATTACAATTTTATTGTCATCAGTAATCGCCAGAATAGCGACAGCCCCAGGATGTTTGATAATTTCTCTTTTCGACTGTTTACCATTTGGAAGTTCCACATCCTGTAAGTGGAGGCTAATTACTTTTCCGGTAAAAATCTCCTCACTATGGAGCGTTTTTTCTTCGAGTTTGGACATAACTTTCACTCCTGTTCTAAGACAATATGATCTGCTCATACATTTTACCATACTTTAATTGGAGGGGTATGGGATGAAGGTGTATGTGCATGAGAAGGGAATAATCCTTGTCGGTAAGGGGTGGGAGATTCTTCAGAAGCTTAAAGAATATAACAAAGATTATTCTTTAGTTTCTGATTGGATACTAAATGCTTCAAAAAAATAAGGTCTTCAATTTGTAGTCTTTCCTGTTCTTTTATAAAATTGTAGAAAAAGGACGGGGTGATTTTTTGAAAAAGAGAAGACTAGGAAATTCAGATTTGTTCGTGACCGAGTTAGGCCTGGGCTGCATGTCAATTGGGGCCGAAGAAAAAGCTGCTAGAAAAATAATTGAAGCTGCTCTTGAGGAGGGAATTAATTATTTTGATACTGCGAATTTATATGATTTTGGTGAAAACGAAAAATTTGTCGGTAAGGCAGTAAAGGATGTACGGGATCAAGTCATTATAGCGACGAAGGTCGGGAACCGCTGGAGTCCAGACAAAACTGGCTGGATGTGGGACCCTTCCAAAGCATATATAAAGGAAGAAGTAAAAAATAGCCTAAAGCGGCTTGGGACCGACTATATTGATCTATATCAATTACATGGTGGTACGCTCGAAGACCCGATTGAGGAGACAATTGAAGCCTTTGAAGAATTGAAAGCAGAAGGTATTATTCGTTATTATGGCATCTCATCGATTCGCCCAAATGTGATTCGAGAATATGTAAAGAAATCCAGCATTGTGTCCGTGATGATGCAATACAGCATCCTAGACCGCCGTCCTGAAGAAGAGGTATTACCGCAGCTTCACGAACACGGCATTAGCGTTGTCACCCGCGGGCCGCTTGCCAAGGGATTGTTAAGTGATAAGCTACTAGGAAAGGCTTCTGAAAAAGGCTATCTGGATTACACATATGAAGAATTAAGCGAGATTTTCCCGTTGTTAAAAAACAGAGTGGCTGCTTCCCGTTCGTTTACAGAAGTTGCCCTGCACTATAATCTGGCAAACCCTACGGTGGCCTCTGTTGTAGTTGGTGCCAGCAGCCCGGCACAGATTAGGAGTAATGCAGAGGCGGTCAATAGTAACCCACTGACAGATGCTGAAGTTACCATGATTAAAGAAATAACGAAGGCAAGTATGTATAAAGAACATCGATAAAAGGAGAGTTCTTCACTCTCCTTTTTTGATAATCTATTTAAATTCCTTCCAGTTCATCCCGCTATCGTTTAAAAGTTCTTCAAACGACTTGTTTTTTTCTTTTAATCGTCTTTCTTCCCGTTTTCTTTGCTCTTCCTCTTCTTTTCTTCTTTCTTCCTCGACCTTAAGCTGATCTTGCTGCTCTTTTAGCAGCTTCATTAATTTTGGATCAATCAAATCTTTAAGCGTTACCGCTGACTCTTCTTTTTTTGGTTTAGATTGATTTATTTGTTTCTTTTGTTTTTTCATTCTAAAAGCCCTCCATAATCAAAATGCTATCCCTATTATACCATTTCACCTAATAGTCCTAACATAAAAAGGCAGGCTATCCATTGGGCAGCCTGCCTTCACTATTAATATACTTCTAATTTAACGTTTTCATCCACATGCAATGCGGCTTCAGTCGAATTAACGACATCCTCTACTGTATATCCTACGGCCACTTCCACGAGCCTTAGCCCAGAATCGGTTACATCCATAACCGCGCGCTCCGTGATAATCCGGTTGACTACTCCTTCTCCTGTTAACGGCAGAGTGCATTGTTTTAATATTTTCGATTCACCTTTTTTATTTACGTGCTCCATAATGACAATTATTTTCCGGGCACCATGAACAAGGTCCATTGCTCCGCCCATACCTTTAATCATCTTTCCTGGAATCATCCAGTTTGCCAGGTCTCCTGTTTCCGATACTTCCATTCCACCAAGAATGGCCAAATTGACATGTCCGCCGCGAATCATTGCAAACGATTCGGCACTATCAAAATAGGCTGCACCACTAATGGCCGTGACCGTCTCCTTGCCTGCATTAATTAAATCTGGATCCACCTCATCTTCGTGAGGATATGGACCAATCCCTAAAAGGCCATTTTCCGATTGCAAGACAACCTGCTTATTTTCTGACATGTAATTGGCAACAAGGGTTGGCATTCCGATGCCTAGGTTTACATAAAAGCCGTTTTCTATTTCCTTTTCTGCCCTGATCGCAATTCTCTCTCTAACAGAAACCTTTTCATTTGCCATTGCTCTCTCTCCCTTCCCCAAACTCTAGGTTCTGACTGTCAATCTCTCAATTCGTTTTTCCTGTTTCCCCTCAATAATTGTTTGAACATAAATGCTAGGGGTATGAATAAAATTAGCATCCAGTTCGCCAATTTCATAAAGTTCCTCCACTTCGGCAATCGTCACTTTTCCCGCCGCCGCAATCATCGGATTAAAGTTTCGCGCTGTTTTGTGGTACACGAGATTTCCCATTTTGTCGCCCTTCCATGCCCTTACTAAACTAAAATCGGCTGTCAGTGCCTCTTCTAATAAATATTCTCTTCCGTTAAAATCCTTCGTTTCTTTCCCTTCAGCAATCGGAGTCCCTACCCCGGCTGGTGTATAAAATGCTGGAATTCCGGCACCGCCGGCCCGTATTTTTTCAGCTAATGTGCCTTGTGGTGTTAATTCTACTTCAAGTTCCCCTGTTAAAACCTGTCTCTCAAACTCTTTATTTTCACCCACATAGGAGCCAATCATTTTTTTGATTTGCTTATTATTTAATAGAAGGCCTAAACCCCACTCATCAATCCCACAGTTATTGGAAATAACCGTTAAATCCTTCACGCCTTTTTCTGCTAATGCTACAATCAAGTTTTCTGGGATGCCGCATAAACCAAATCCGCCAACCATTAATGTAGCCCCATCCTGAATATCAACAACCGCATCCTGGAAGGATGTACAAATTTTCTTCATTTTTACTTTCTCCCCCTCAAATTAAGGTTTTACGCTAGCTCAACAATCGTTGCAACCCCTTGCCCTCCGCCGATACAAAGTGTAGCTAATCCAACGCCCGCATTTCTTCGTTTCATTTCATGGATTAAGGTAACAAGAATTCTCGCACCGCTTGCTCCAATTGGATGACCAAGTGCGATGGCACCGCCATTTACGTTTAGAATTTCTTTATTAAAATGAAGTTCACGATCAACGGCTAAAGACTGTGCCGCAAACGCTTCATTTGCTTCGATTAAGTTAAGATTTTCCACGGAAACAGCTGCCTTTTCAAGTGCCTTTCTCACCGCTGGAACTGGCCCGATTCCCATGATGCTAGGGTCTACCCCTGCACTTGCGTTTGCTTTAATTATTACTAATGGCTTCAGTCCTAGTTCTTCCGCCTTTTTCTTACTCATTACTACGACAGCAGCAGCGCCGTCATTGATTCCAGAGGCATTACCTGCCGTTACGCTTCCGTCCTTTTTAAAGGCTGGACGCAAGCTGGCCAATTTTTCCGCAGTTGTTCCTTTTTTCGGATATTCATCGGTTTCAAAGATGATAGGTTCACCTTTGCGCTGTGGAATCACAACTGGAACAATCTCATCCATGAATTTTCCTTCTTCAATGGCATTAACTGCTTTCTCCTGGCTCCATGCAGAAAATTCATCCTGCTCTTCTCGCGTAATGGAGTATTTACTCGCTAAGTTTTCTGCGGTAATCCCCATATGATAGTCGTTAAAAATACATGTAAGGCCATCGGATGTCAGCGTGTCGACTAATGTTTGATCCCCCATTTTAAAACCATCACGAGCATTTTTCAAAAGGTAGGGTGCCTGGCTCATATTTTCCATCCCCCCAGCGACTACTATTTCGGCATCTCCTGCTAAAATAGCTTGCGTTGCCAGGTGAACCGCCTTCAGCCCGGAGCCACAAACCTTATTAATCGTCATCGAGGAAACGCTTTCAGGAATACCCGCTTTAATGGCTGCCTGCCGTGCCGGATTTTGCCCTAATCCAGCTTGAAGCACATTCCCCATAATTACTTCATCCACTTGATCTGGCTTTACCCCTGCCTGTTCAAGTGCCCCTTTGATGACTGTTGCACCTAATTCAGGTGCTGAAACATTTTTTAAGCTGCCATTAAAATTTCCCAATGCCGTACGAACGGCACTAACAATGACTACTTCGGTTTGACTCATATCCTTCTCTCCTTTTCAAGCTAGTTTACAATTACTAGTTCTAGTGAAAATACAAAAAATCCTCTTATTTTGTCAAAATTTCTATTATTCTTGATTTTTTGAATTCACCAACACTACAATGAAAGTATGAATATAGGAGGGGAAAAATGATGCTTACTTTACCTAAAAAAGTGACGATTATCGAGGTAGGCCCACGAGATGGTCTGCAAAATGAAAAGTTATTCGTACCAACTGACATAAAAAAGCAATTTATCAGTGGATTAAGGAATGCTGGACTGAAAGAAATGGAGCTGACTTCGTTTGTATCACCGAAATGGGTGCCGCAAATGGGGGATGCTGCCGAAATTGTGGCTGACTGCCTCGATGAGAAGACAAAAAACATCGTGTTAGCCCCAAACCGTAAAGGAGTTGACCGTGTCTATTCTTCCAACTGTCAGGCCGTTGCCGTGTTTGTCGGTGTCAGCAATACCTTTAATTTGAAAAATATTAACAAAACAACTCGGGATAGTATGGCGGAGCTGAAGCCAATCATCCTTGAGCTAAAAGAAAAGAACTATTTTGTCCGCGCCTGCATTTCGACTGCATTTTATTGTCCTTATGAGGGAAAAACCAATGAAAGTGATACATTAGCCCTCTGCCGTGAATTTGTAGAGTCGGGCGTCGATGAATTAAGTGTGGCCGATACGATTGGGATGGCGGCACCGAATGAAGCCTTTTCTTTGTTTTCCCAATTAAAGGCGGAATTCACTGAAACCCTTTTAACCGCCCATTTTCATGACACACGCAAGCTTGCCCTAGCCAATATTTTTGCTTCCCTTCAAGCCGGAATCGATCGGTTTGACACATCTGCCGGAGGTCTTGGCGGCTGTCCATTTGCACCTGGAGCCGCTGGAAATGCAGCCACGGAGGACGTAGTTTACATGCTTGAGCGGATGGGAATTAATACGGGTGTGGACCTTTATAAACTGATGGATGCCATCGAAGTCGTTCGCCCCTATCTTACAAGACAAATTGACACTGGCTATTATCGACTTCATACCCAAACGGTCTAAATTCAATTTTTTCGTGAATAATCAGTATTCTTTTAATCCATCTTATTAAATGAAACCATCATGAAGGGAGCCCAAGATTATGAGCCAAAAACGTGATAAAGGAAACAGCCAACAAGGAAAAAACTATGCAGATTCAGCTGGTGGCGGTAAGCGGATGATTGCTGCTGAGGAACTCGAAAAGGCCCTCCACCCGACGAAAAGACAAAACTCAGAGCAGTAAATGATCCTCAAACTCAAAGCCGCTCATTGGTGTCAGCGGCTTTTTTCATGTTAAAATAAAAACGGTTAATTTATGGGCGGAGAGAATTTGTTTTTCATATGTTATATAAACCAACTTCAGGAGGTGCCAATTTTTGAAAAAGGCATTTCGAGCTCTGTTTGTGTTGTTGTTTTTCTGGTTATCTCTCGGTTTGTATTTTACAAACCGTCTGATGTATATGAAAAAGAAGGATGAGGAATTGATTATAAAGCGAGAAAAGGAAGCTGGCAGGTATAATCCAGATGAATTCGAATCATTACCAAAGCGAGACGTAGATATTCCTTCACCCTTTGGATACACGATTAAAGCCCTTCTAGTCGAACCACACGGGACCAACCGCTTTATCATAATTTCTCATGGTGTGACTGAAACGAAAATTAATTCGATTAAATACGCAAACCTTTTTTTAGAGCGCGGATTTAATGCCTTGATTTACGACCATCGCCGTCACGGGGAATCTGGCGGGAAAACGACCAGCTTCGGTCATTATGAAAAATTCGATTTAAAAACAGTGGTTGACTGGCTCAAAAAAGAAAAGGGTCCGGATCTTGAACTTGGGATTCACGGAGAATCGATGGGGGCTGCTACCATGCTTTTATACGCCGGACTTCTCGAGGATGGCGCAGATTTCTATATTGCCGATTGCCCATTTTCTGATTTCAAAGAACAACTTGCTTATCTCATCAAAAAAGACTTCAAGCTTATCCCTGGAATCCTACTTCCAATTGGGGATGCTCTTTTACGCCTTCGGGACAAATATTCGATTCGAAATGTTTCGCCAATATCAGTGATTGAAAACATCAAACATCCGGTCCTATTTATCCATAGTCGGAAAGATGATTTTATTTTGCCATCTATGTCGAGAGATTTATTTGAGCACAAAAAGGGACCTAAAATGCTGTATATTGCGGAAAATGGACGGCATGCCCAGTCTTTTAACGAAAACCGTGCTGATTATGAACGAGTTATTGATGAATTTTTACAGAAATATGTCGACCCTGCTTTGCCTAGTTAATAAAACAGACTGTTTATATGGAACAGTCTGTTTTTTCTTTCATGATTAGGCTCATATGGCCATTTAAGATTTGTTGCGGGCTTTTTAGTTGAAAGCAATTGGCTACTTGAGAAAAATCAATTTTCATTTGCTCGTCAAAGAAAATCATTTTTGATTTTTCTACGTAAACCGTTCTGTCATTTGTTTCAATCGCGATTTCATCATCAGCTATTTCTGGAACAAACCACAAGGCTACAACTCCGTTTACCGCACATCCGCAGCCGTCTGTATCGTATTTTAGTTTTAAGTAGCCTTTTCTACCTTCGGTTCTCTCATTTATTTTTTCTATTGCTGCCGCTGTTATATTTATTTCCACTTTAATCGCACCCCTTTTCTAGCATATGATGATTGTATCACATGCTGTAAGGGCTGCTTATTTTTTTGCTTTTAGCTTTTTGTTTGCGTTTTCCTGTTATTCCAGTTAATCTCAAAGTTAGTACGAACATTTTTTAAAGGGGTGCTAGTTATGTCAAAAGTTCAAATCAAAGTAAATGATAATGGTTCACTTAGAATTACGGGTGATGTAGAATTGCTTGATGGCGAAGGCAATGTCTATACAACAAAGCCTTCCTTTTCTCTTTGCCGTTGTGGACAGTCTAATAACAAACCTTTTTGCGACGGCTCGCATAAAGGGAATTTTGAATCCCAAGTTCGGGTTCCAAAAGCAGAATAAGATTAAGGTGAGCGGCTTTCCGATTTTGAGGCCGCTCTTTTCTCTGCTTCACAAATCCGTCAGCCTGATGTCGGCAATCGCATCTATTGGAATCCAGTGCACTTCTTCAAAACGGTCTACAACATGAAGCCTTTGCGTCAGTTCATCCCAGTAATGGATTTTTCCAATCACTATTTCATAGTTACGTTTCCGATAATGGGTAATCGTAACGAATTGATCAAATTCAATCGCTTCAGTTAAGGTCTCATTCATGAGCTCCAGCTGTTGCTCATCCATTTCTCTTTTCTGTTCGAACCGATCTTCTTTTACCCAATCCCTGAGTAGTTTCACATGCTCAGGAAGCATCATCGACGTCCATTTGATTCTTCCGCGGTCGCGAATCATACGCCACTCCTTCTTTCGTTACATTTTATGTCCACCAACAAGTGTCGCCCGGTGTTTAGCAGTTCCAGCAGCCGTATAAGAAACAGCGCGCAATAGGGCACCTGAGCCAAAGCGCCTGCGGACAGAATCGACTACATAACCAAGTTCCCGCCTCTTATAGGCACCCGTGTCAAAAAGATCGAGCTGAAGCTCTTGGTCATCGACTATATTTGCGATGGCAAGCGAAATTTGTCTTACCGTCTTTCCCGTATAATGCTCATGAAGCAATTCAAGACAGACACGGTAAAGTTCCATCGTCTCATTTGTTGGCTGCTGGATCGTTCTGGAACGGTGAAAGCCGCCGCCAAATTCATCTTGGCTGTAGCCGATTCCAAGACTTATCGTTCTCCCTGCCTTTCGATGCGTCCTCGCTCTTCGGGCGACTTCCTCACACATTTCTAAAATGACAGCCTTAATTTCCGTTTCCTCTTTATAATCCCTTAACAGAATTTGGCTTTTTCCGAAGCTGATTTGTCCTTTTATGATTGGTGCCCCCAAATCGGAAAGGTCAACTCCCCAAGCATGATAATAAAGTTGGTTGCCCATAATGCCGAATTTCTTTTCCAACTTTTCTAAATCATAGCGGGCCAACTGACCAACCGTGAAGATACCCATGCCATTTAATGTTTTTTCCACACGCCTGCCGATTCCCCACATTTCCCTAAGCGGCGATACGTTCCAAAGCTTTGCCTGCACATCCTCATACGTCCATTCAGCAATTCCTTTATTCTTTGCATCAAGGTCCAAGCAAAGCTTCGCCAGTAACATATTGGGGCCAATCCCAGCCGCACACGGCAGCTGAAATTCCCGCTCAATATCATTCTTTATTTTTTCGGCAATGGTATAGGCATCCCCCCACAAATGGATAGTACCATCGACTTTAATAAAGCTTTCATCGACGCTATAGACATGGATGGCTTCTTTTGGCACATAGCGGTTAAAAACACGAGAGATTTCTGTGGCAATGCGCAAATAGGTTGCCATTTTGGGCTCGACAACTTGAATCCGGGAATCCTGGGGAATCTCAAACAGCCGTGAGCCCGTTTTGATGCCAAACTCTTTTTTCATGCGTGGCGAAGCGGCAAGTACGACACTTCCCTGCCGTTCCTTATTCCCAGCCACAACTAAATAACAGGTGAGAGGATCCAGGCCAAGCATGACAGCGGAACAGCTGGCATAGAAGCTCTTCATGTCCACACATAAAATCTTATTTTTCGGTACCATGCTGTAATCAACCATAACTTTCCCTCCAAAAACCGACTCAGAAAAACGAACATTTGTTCTTTTTTTATTATATTCATCATCATAAGCGAATATGCGTTCTTATTCAATGGAATTTTTTCACAAGTTTCCATATAGAGATTAGCTGAAAAAGCGGTATAATAGTGGATGAGGTGCATTTCCATGGAGAAAAAGCTGATTAACAAAATGATCGTAAACTGTTTTAAACAGTATTACGAGTCAGATTCAATGCCTATTGGTGAAAAGGATTTGGAAGAGCTAACAAAGCGGATTTTTCAAATAAAAGAAGAAGAACCAACTGCGGATTTATACGAGGTTGTGAATGATATAGTGTATGAGTTTTTAACAGGGTGAGATTAGAAAAGCGCAAGCACCCTGTTCAGTGACATAAGAGCTGGACTGAACCGACTGAGATAAATGGAAACTTGTCGATTGGCAAGCTGTTGGCACAGACAGAGACGTAGTTGAATTTATGCGAAATAGGAAATGAACTAACCACAAGTGTTTTGTGTAAATTTATCCTTTCCTATTAGCCAAAAAACCGCACTAATGAAAAATTCACTGTGCGGCTGTATTATGGACCCAGAAATCTTAATAAATTGTAAGTAACCGCAATATTCAAAACTATTTCGGCAAAATAATATCAACGATCGTTCCGATTCCTTCTTTGCTTCGAATGACAATGTTCCCATTATTTTCTCTTAGGATTTTAAAACATACCGTAAGACCTAAACCTGTCCCCCGTTCTTTTGTCGTATAAAAAGGTTCACCTAACTTTTGTAACTTAAACTTCGCAATGCCGTCGCCGTTATCAATCACTCGAATTCTCATTCTGTTTTCTTGAATTTCTTCCGATTTAATTCTAATCCTCCCGTTCTTTGACACAGCCTCTAAAGAATTTTTGAGAATATTAATTAATACTTGCTTTACCTGCTTTTCTTCTATGGCGGAAGTTTTTAAAATTCCTTTTGTTTGAATCTCGATAGACGCTTGGATAAGCAGTGCTGTAGAATCCAGTAAAATTTTCACATCGTGAATCACTTTATCGATATTTACTATTTTACTTGTTTGGCCTGAAGCCTGAGGCTTAGCGATAAATAGCAATTCTCCAACCACATCATTAATCCGGTCAATTTCATCTGAAATTATGGACAAATAATACTTCTCATTGGAATCGAAAACGCTTTGATCCAATAGTTTAATGAAACCTTTGATCGACGTAAGAGGATTTCTTATTTCGTGGGCAATTCCCGCTGCCATTTCACCGAGTACTCTTAAATTCTCGGACTTCACCAGCATCTCTTCTTCTTTTTTCCTTTTCGTGATATCGGTGCCAAGACAAAGAGTATGGTCATGATTACCTTTGAAATAAATGGGTAAAAATTGCCACTCAACGATTCGCATTCCCCCATTGCAGTGGATAACTGTTTCATTAGAGTCCTTCTCTTCCTCAATAAAAAGAACTTCCTGATTGAATTTGTTTTCTTTTACACCGATCATCTCGTCTGAACTCTTATTACAAAGTTCGGCAAGGGCTGCATTTATGATAACGAGCTGATCATTACTGTCTTTAACATAAATAAAATTAGGATTGATATTTAAGATAATTTCTAAAAATCTTCTTTCCTCTTTTAATTCCTGATTCATTTTTTCGATCGTTGCATTTTGAAGAACAAAGTAGGCTGCGAATAGAATGATCGCCGCACAAATCGTATTTAAGATCGAAAAGAATAACGGTAAGACCAAAAATCCACTTAAAATCCCGTTAACAAAGATAAATAACGAAGCAAAAACGAGTGATCGTAAAAATTCCTTTATTTTCCCATCTGAGATTTTTTGGCAAATAAACAGCAGTAAGAATGAATGAACAAAGACGAGAATAATATTTAAATCAAATGTAATGTTTAAAGTACTGTAGATTGGAATATAGTGGGCTGGAAATGATGGATACTCATGAATCAAATTTAACTCGGAAACTCCGTAGGAAGTAAAGTTCACAGCGTAAACAACCGAACTAAACAACAGGACGAAATAGAATATCCACTTATTAAATAATAGTTTATGATGCTTCTTAATGTTTTTGTTAGCAAGTCCGGTTTTGAATATGCAAAAAGCTATATAGTATAACAAAGGCATGATCATAATAGGACCAAAGCGGAAAAGTCTGAAAAGAAAATCAATGGTCGGTTTTGATAAATAATCCTGCGCATATAAAAACGCTATATCAATCTGCCAAATGGATAAGAAAAATAAAAAATAAGCTATCGACTTAGCTAAAGCAATTTTGTTTCCCCAAAAAATGATGATCCCACAGAAAAGCGGGATTAATGATATTGAAAACAATAGGATAAATTCCAATGGATAAACAGCCCTTCTACATTTTTGAAAGTAATAAACACGAGTTGTTGCCGCCATACCCGTGGGAGGTGATAGCAACCTTATTAACCTCTCCATAAATTATTTCGGTCACAATGGGCACATCCGAATATTGTTCAGGATTGGATTTAATTGTTGCAGGAATAAAATTATTTTCTAAGCTGATTAAGCTGGCAATCGCCTGAATAGCTCCGGTTGCACCTAGAAAATGTCCAGTCATTCCTTTGATGGAAGTAATGGGAACAGAGTTTCCAAACATCGTTTTGTGTACGAGAGCCTCAATCCGGTCATTTTCCTTTATGCCGAGAGCCTGGCTGTTCACATAGGTGGGAATCTGTCCATTTAAACATTGCTTTATTGCTTCAAGCATCTTGGATCCAGATGAGTCAGAGTGGTAGATAGAGATGCCATCCTGGTTCATATAGGCCCCCTCTACCCAACCTTTAATGTTCACATTTCTGCTTTTTGCAGATTGTTCACTTTCGAGTACAAGAATGCCAGCTCCTTCAGATAAGACAAAACCTTTGTCATCTGAAAAAGGTCCGCCTGCCACGGATTCATCTAACTCCCTCGCCGTGAGCCGGAGTTTAGAAAAACCATGCACCACAACATCCGTTAACGTACTTTCTACTCCACCGACAATACAAATATCGAGTGAACCCGCTTCAATTAATGTTTTACCTAAGTTAATCGCGTCAGTACTTGCTGTACAGCTATTGCTTAAAGTTAATGACATCCCATTCAACTCGAAAAAGGAACTCACAGATGTAGACAGGCTGTTTGTGTTCATTTTTCCTATTCCAAAGGGAGAAATTTGATTGGATTGATTGAGTCTCAGGCTGAACTTTTCCACTTCAGCAATATTTCCTCCCGAGGTACCAATAATAACGCCAACTTTTTTATCCTTGATATTGTTTGTAAGAGTAGCCATCTCGATTGCTTCGTAGGAAGCTGAAATAGCCAACTGTGAGGTCCTTGGATATCTTTTCAACACTCTTGGTTCAAGTACTGATAAGTCTTCATCAATAACCCCGCACACCAATTGCAAGCCATTCATAAATTGCACTTTTTTTGAAATAACTTTTCCACTTTCCAAAACAAATTTAAAATCTGTAGCAGATTGAATTTTCGGAGCTTTAATGCCATAACCAGTTATCAATACCTTCAATTTTAAGCTGCCCCTTTAAAGTTTATTAATCTACCAAAATTATAACTCATTTCATAGATTTTGGAATTGATAATTTTTTTTTCCAAAAGCGACTAGTCATTCATCGGAATAATAGTAAGGGCCTTTCCGTATTTCGGAGAGGCCCTTTTTTGAATATTTCAGATGGTTAAAGCAAAGTAAAAAAATTAAAGAATTATTTTAAAGACAGCAAAATTTTAAAAGTTCTTACGAAGTATAAGATTATAAAAATCCCCTATTTTCGGTTAAGCACCTTCTTACCAATTCGCTCAAACAATCGTGGAAAGAGAACATACACCGCGCTTCCCATGTTCATCCAACGCGGTAGATTGATTTCCCTTGTTTTCGTCAGCATGCTATCAACGATCTTCCGAGCGACATATTCAGGCTGGAGTATGAACCGCTGTACATTTTTTACATAAGTACCTTTTTCATCGGCAATATTAAAAAAGTTGGTGGCAATTGGACCTGGATTTACCGATGTAACCATGACATTATAATCGGCAAGCTCCATCCTCAGTGAATTCGTATAGCCAAGTACGGCGTGCTTCGTCGCTGAATAGACACTCGATTTTGGGGTAGCAATTTTACCAGCCTGGGAAGCTATATTAATAATATGGCCAAAACGACGTGCACGCATCTTTGGCAAGACCATGCTTGTGCATGCCATTAGCCCAACCACATTTACGTCAAACATCCCTTTGATCTCATCCATGGTTGCTTCATGGGCTTCACGGAATACCCCAAAGCCGGCATTATTTACAAGGATATCTATTTGATCAACTTTCTCAAAAATTTGTTCAAAAACTGCTTGCACTTTTTCTGTATCAGACACATCAAGCTGGAAAACATCCACTTTCACTTGATGCTTTTGCTGCAGTTCGGACTGCAGCTGCTGCAGCTTATCAATACTCCGCGCCAGCAAGACGAGACTCGCCCCGCTTGCCGCACATAGCTTGGCGATTTCCGCACCGATTCCTCCGGATGCACCGGTAATGACAATATTTTTCCCTTTTAATTGCTCCCTTACCATTTTAACACCTCATCTGAGTTGGCCCCGTTCGTCTTAAGACTTCGCTTGATATAGCATGGGCTGACTATCCTTACTAATAATTTCCCCGATGGATGATAAATAGTCAAGCTGGGCCACTGTTTCTGACATCGTTAACATCGGTTCGCGTTGATAGACAGACGGAAATAGGCGTTTGCAGATTTCAAAAACGGTGAGTTGCTCTTCTTTCAGCCAGTTGTTGACCGTCATCGCCCGCTCATGCTGTCGCGAAAGTCTTTTTTCAATCAGATCTGCTAACCTGTAAACCTCTTTGCCATGCCCCGTATAGACACATTGAATCGGGTAAGACAATAGCTTCTTCATTGAAGCATTATGTTGCAACTGTGGCTTTGGTCTTTCTTTTCCACCAGGCACAGGAGGCTCGAGCAATGGATTCGGTGAGATATGTGCTAAGATCAGATCACCGCCAATCAATATTCCATCCTGTTCCCGAAAAAGAGCAATTTGACTTTGGGCATGACCAGGTGTTTCAATAACCTGCCACTCACTAAGCCCAAGAGGGATCATCCCTTCAACGAGATGTCCAGTCAGTGAACGATTACAGGAATACTTCAATGTTTTTCTTAACTTAGAAAGCAAGGGAAAATATTCCTTAGGCAGCCCAAACTCGTGAAAAAGAACTCCAAAAAAATCCTCTTGTTCTTGAAAAAAGGCTTCAGTTGGATGGATCCATCTTTCATTCAGCGGATGACCATAAATCTCTAATGAATCAGGGAAAAAGTCGAGCATCCCCACGTGGTCAGGATGATGATGAGTAAGAACCACTTGCTCAATATCCTTAGGGCTTAAATGTAAATCAGCCATTTGCTCTGTAAGTGAATTCCATGACTCTTCCGTTTTCACCCCTGTGTCAACAAGCGTTAACCGCTCTCCTTGAACCAAATAAACATTTACATCCCCGACCGGAAAAGGAGTTGGTAAGGTAATCTTGGCTATTCCGTCTTTCCATTCTGTCATTCAAAAAACTCCTAACCTTATTGTTGGATAAAGAAATCATGTGAACATTTTTTGACAATTACTATATAAAATAAAGTGTAGCGATTTTTTCACCCATTGTCATTATTTCTGCATAGTTTATTTTTAAAAAACAAAAAATTCTGTAAATATTCCTCTTGACAGACTGGCTGTTCATCTTGCATAATCACAATTAAAATTTGATTTGATTTGATTGAAAGCGATGAATAAGGCCAGTAAATGAGAAATGGCGATAGAGAGTGAAGTTCAAAAGGCTGAGAGACTTCACCGCCCTCTTAATCATTGAACCTACCTTAGGAGCATTTAGGAAAACCTAACGCACATCCGGCGTTATCGGAGTCGAGTGAGCCTTGGTAATTTTTTAAAAATCAAGGTAAATGAAGGTGGTACCGCGGAATCTAAACCTTTCGTCCTTTATGGATGAAGGGTCTTTTTGTTTTTTTAAGAAAAGCGGAGGCGCGAAGTACACTAGCCACTGGGTGCTGGAACTAGACATTAGAAAAAAAGGAGGAACATTTATGAAAAAAATGGTGATTGTTGGCGCAGGGTCAATGGCTGAAGCATTTATTTCTGGAATTCTAGAAAACGATGTAATTGATAGAAAAAATATCTGGGTGACAAACAATTCAAATGAAAAAAGACTGGTTAATCTTAGCGAACGATATGGTGTCCAAAGTACGTATGATTTAAATGCTCTTTTCGACGGCGCGGACCTTGTAATGTTGGCGATGAAGCCAAAGGATGCAGCAACTGCCATTCAATCAATTCGAGCATACTTATCTGAGCGAATGCTGGTGGTTTCTGTTTTAGCTGGTGTATCCATGAGCACGATTGAAGCTTTAGCAAGAATACCGCTTGCGATTGTAAGGTCAATGCCAAACACGTCAGCCGCTGTTGGCAAATCAGCAACTGCTGTTGCGGTAAATAATCGTGTTACCGATCAGCAAATAGAAACAACAAAAATCCTCTTTGGAACAGTTGGCTTAACTTCTTTTGTTGAAGAAGAGCAGTTGGATGCCGTAACAGGGCTATCCGGAAGCGGACCTGCCTATATCTATTATCTTATCGAAGCGATGGAAAAAAGTGCCGTTGAGGTCGGCCTTGATCAGCAAATGGCCAGTGAATTAATTGTGCAAACACTACTGGGAGCAGCAGAGATGGTGAAAAAATCCAGCAAATCAGCAACAGAGCTGCGTAAAGAAGTAACTAGCCCTGGAGGAACAACAGAGGCAGGAATACGGATTCTAGAGGAAAACGGAGTTCAGCAAGCGTTTATTTCTTGTATTAAAGCAGCAACTGCCCAATCTAAAAAAATGGGTGCTGCATTAAGTTCACAGCTTGAGACATCCAATTTACCGTATTAAATTGGAATTTTCCCGTATGTTCCATTAAACTAGGATTAAAAAACTGGGAAGTGTGAACCATGCTAACCGTTTTATACACATTAGGCATTCTTGTTTGGATTGTATTTATCTTTGATGCACTGTTTGGATTAAAAAATATAGATTCCCTTGAAAAAGAAGAAGGTCTTAAAAATGGATCATTGTTATCAGTGATTGTTGCCGCACGAAATGAAGAAAAGCAAATTAAGATGAGTATTCTGAGTCAACTGAAACAAACATATGAAAATGTCGAATGGATTCTGGTAAATGACCGCTCCAATGATGAAACCGGAAAAATTATCGACGAATTAGCAACCATTGACTCAAGAATAAAAGTGCTCCATATAGCTGATTTGCCTGAAGGGTGGCTTGGAAAAAATCATGCACTGTATAAAGGGACACTTCAAGCTTCAGGAAAGTGGCTATTGTTTACGGATGCCGATGTTAAATATGAAAAGGAAGCATTTGCTAAAGCACTGCATTATTTTGAGAGGTACCAGCTCGATCATTTAACCGCAGCCCCCAACTTAAATGCAAATCGTTTTTGGCTAAAATCGTTTGTCGCTTTTTTTCTTTTCGGATTTTCCTATTTTAAGCGTCCGTGGTTAGCGAATAATCCTAAGTCAAAAACAGGAACTGGTATTGGAGCATTCAACCTTGTTTCAAAAGCCTCCTATGAAGCGTTTGGAACACATGAAAGGATTAAAATGAGGCCAGATGATGATTTGCAACTGGGAATGAAAATGAAAAAAGCTGGTTATCGGCAAAGAATTGTTACCGCACTTCAGCTTATTGAGGTCGAATGGTATGGAAGTTTGAAAGAGGCCTTGGTCGGGCTTGAAAAAAACACATTTGCTGGATTAAATTATCGAATCAGCATGGTGTTTTTTTCAGTCTTTGGTGTATTTGTCACCCATGTTCTTCCGTTTTTAACCGTTTTTTCAGCAGATAAAATGGTTGCCCTCCTAAGCTTAGGGAATATTATCGCAAGCGGAATATTGTATGTAATGATTATTAGGAGAATGACCGTTTTTTCACCTGCCTTGTTTCTTGTTTTTCCGATTACGGCTTTACTGTTTATTTATTCCATAATGCGGGCTAGCTATCTTACTTTTAGACGTGAAGGAATTGTTTGGCGAGGTACAACCTACCGCTTAAGTGAGCTTAGGGAGAAGGAATAAAAGCTAGATTTCACATTATTTTTACTCCATTTGCTATACTATTAGTGGGTAATTAATGATAGGAGGGTTTTCAAATGCCAGCAAAATTATTTTCACCCTTTACGATAAAGGGTGTCACCTTAAAAAACAGAATTGTCATGTCCCCAATGTGCGTGTATTCCAGCCATAACGAAGACGGGCATGTGCAAAACTGGCATCGCACCCACTACACAAGTAGAGCAGTTGGCCAGGTTGGCCTCATCATCGTCGAAGCAACGGCGGTAACACCTCAGGGGAGGATTTCGCCGCAAGATTTAGGCATTTGGAGCGATGACCATGTTGACGGTTTCCAAGAGCTTGTCGCACTGGGAAAAGAGCACGGAGCCAAAATGGGAATTCAACTTGCCCATGCCGGCCGAAAAGCAGTGTTAGAAGGTGAAATTTTGGCTCCTTCCGCATTACCTTTCAATGAAAAAATGAAAACACCTAAGGAAATGACAAAAACGGATATTGCCGATACGGTGGAGGCATTTAAAACAGGAGCAGAACGTGCCGCCAAAGCTGGTTTCGATGTGATTGAGATTCACGGTGCGCACGGTTATTTGATTAACGAATTCCTCTCCCCACTTTCAAATAAAAGAAGTGATGAATATGGAGGGTCCACTGATAACCGCTACCGCCTCCTCCGTGAAGTGATTGATGCCGTTAAAACGGTTTGGAACGGTCCGTTAATTGTAAGGGTCTCTGCTCATGATTATCATGAAGAAGGATTAACTGCCGAAGATTACATAACTTTTGCTGAGTGGATGAAGGAGCAAGGTGTCGATTTAATTGATGTAAGCTCAGGAGCAGTTGTTCCAGCACCTATTCATGTCTATCCAGGCTATCAGGTACCCTATTCTGAGACGATTAAGAAAGGTGCTGACATTTCAACTGGTGCAGTCGGCTTAATCACTTCAGGGATCCAGGCTGAGGAAATTTTACAAAATGATCGAGCGGATTTAGTATTCCTAGCTCGTGAATTACTGCGTGACCCCTACTGGCCGAGAACAGCCGCAAAAGAATTGGGCATTAGCATAGAAGCACCAAAACAATACGAACGCGGCTGGGTATAAGAAAAGCACGAACACTCTAGTCGCTAGGGCTCTTGCCCTGGACAATTCTAAAATTCCGATATAAATCCTAATAGTATAAAACGTAAAAAAGCACTTACCAGAAAACTGAACTGCACCCTCATTGTTAGAATTTGTCTAACAATGAGGGTGCAGTTCAAAATTGGTGAGTGCTTTTTTATTTCACTTGAGTGGTATGTTTATTTCTTTAAAATCCTCAGCAATGTCCGTATTCGGAAATATTTCCTTTGCTTCATCTACTAATTCTCGCCAGGCATTTCGATCGTAACGCGAGCTTATATGAGTCAGATACAGCTGTTTACAATCCGCCTGCTTCGCAATATCGGCAGCCTGATGGGTCGTTGAATGAAAATAATCGTAGGCCAACTTCTCCTCCCCTTTGGAGAAGGTTGCTTCATGAATCAAAAGGTCAGCATTCTTGGCTAACAAAATCGACCTTTCGCAGTACCTTGTATCCCCAAGAATCGCCACAACTCTTCCCTTTTGCTCAGGTCCAACAAACTTACTCGGCTCGATCACCCGGCCATCTTCAAGTGTGACAACCTCACCATTTTTTATTTTTCTAAAAATCGGGCCCGGTTGAACACCTGCTTCCATCAGCTTATCAGCAAGCAAGGTACCAGGCCTGTCCTTTTCTACAATCCGATAGCCAAAAGAAGGAATTCCATGATCAAGCAACCGAGCCTCCACCGTAAACTGGTCATCCTCAAAAATAACGCCCTCATCGATTTCGGTAACCTTCAACGGATATTTTAAATAAGTCTGGCTTACGGAAAGACTAACATGAAGATATTCTTTAATCCCTTTCGGACCATAAACCGTTATCTCTGATTCCCCACCTTGAAATGAACGACTAGATAACAAACCAGGCAGTCCGTAAATATGATCACCATGAAGATGGGTAATAAAAATTTTTTCTATCCGCCGTGGTTTTATCGAAGTATGTAAAATTTGATGTTGCGTGGCTTCACCGGCATCAAACAGCCAAACAGCCCCCCGCTCCTCAAGTAATTTGAATGCAATTGACGTAACATTGCGCAGCTTTGCCGGCATGCCTGCACCCGTTCCTAAGAAAAATATGTCCACAAACAAAACTCCTCTCTTCACCGTTCCTTAATCATCTATGGATAAATATAGCACAAACTCCTCTCAATTTCTCTCTGCCCTTTTCCACTATTGTGTGGAAATGGGGTGGAGAGCCACAAAAACGAATCCGTATATCCAATTGTAGTGTAAAAAACTCGTTTTTTACACGATTTAGGTGAACCTCATGTTTGTTTTTATTTGTTACATGCAAATCAATACTTTTGTGAAATCTAAAAGAAACAGATAAACTATTATTTGTATCGAAAAATACATAAGCAAAAATATGCATACGAAGAGAGGTTTCAAACGTGGAGCAAAACATGACTTCATTAATTATGATATTTGGAGCTACCGGCGATTTGGCTAAACGGAAGCTGTTCCCTTCCCTTTATCGATTATTTTCGAAGAATAAATTAGATAAATTTGCCGTGATTGGTGTTGCAAGAAGGCCCCTTTCTAATGATGAGTTTCAACAGTCTGTAAAAGACTCTGTTTTATCTGCCTTAGGGAATAAGGATAATTTGGATGAATTTGTCTCCCATTTTTACTATCAATCACATGATGTGGCGGATTCAAACTCTTATGTTTCATTAAAAAAATTTGCCGATGAAATTGATACGAATTATAAACTTGAAGGCAACCGCATCTTTTATCTTGCCATGGCACCAGAATTTTTCGGTCCAATTGCCCTCCATCTTAAATCAGACGGATTGACAGATGTAACAGGATATAAACGGCTTGTCATTGAAAAACCATTCGGACATGATTTAGCATCTGCTAAAGAGTTAAATAAACAAATTAGAACGGCATTTTCCGAGGAAGAGGTTTATCGAATCGACCACTATTTAGGAAAAGAAATGGTTCGGAATATCGAAGTGATTCGTTTTGCCAATGCCATTTTTGAACCACTTTGGAATAACCGCTACATCTCTAATATTCAAATTACCTCGAGTGAAACTCTCGGTGTTGAAGAACGGGGGCGATATTATGAGTCAAGTGGCGCCTTAAGGGATATGCTGCAAAACCATATGATGCAAATGGTCGCATTGCTTGCGATGGAACCACCCATCAAACTAACAACCGATGAAATTCGTTCTGAAAAAGTAAGAGTATTTCGGGCACTTCGAACAGTTGATGGGGAAGAAGTGAATCAATTTTTTGTTCGTGGTCAGTATGGTGAGGGAACAATAGAGGATGAACAGGTTCCAAAGTATCGTGATGAACCAATGGTCGACAAAGAGTCCAATACTGAAACCTTCGTGGCGGGGAAAATAATGATTGATAATTTCCGTTGGGCCGGTGTTCCTTTTTATATTCGAACTGGTAAAAGAATGACAACGAAATCAACCAAAATTGTGATTCAATTTAAAGATATTCCGATGAATTTATATTATCAAACGGAAAAAATGCTGAATCCCAACCTCCTTGTGATTCATATTCAGCCGGAAGAGGGCATTACCCTTCATCTGAACGCTAAGAAGGCGGGCGGTCATCTGGATGCACAAACGGTAAAACTAAGCTTTGCCAATACAGGAATTCATGCGATGAACACTCCTGAAGGCTATGAGAAGCTTCTTTTCGATTGCATGCGGGGCGATGCCACTAATTTCACACATTGGGACGAAGTCGCCTATTCCTGGGCGTTTGTTGATAAAATTTCAGAGGTATGGGAAAAAACAAAAGAAAGCTTCCCGAATTATCAATCCGGGACAATGGGTCCAAAAGAAACAGATGAACTTTTAGAAAAAGACGGCTACTTCTGGTGGCCTGTAACAGATTTAGAAGTGGATATTTGTAAATAAGTATATAACAATAGCTCCACTTTGTTTTACAGCAAAGCGGAGCTATTTACTCATCTTCTTTATTTTTTTCGGGAAAGTTTCGTAGAAAATCCTTATTAAAGCTAGTTCCGGTCCCAACATTATGAGCGGAATCAATTTTATGTGAACCGGCGTTTTCAATGATATTTTTCCCATACTTTTCACGAAGGTTGGAAAGAGTTTTAAGCAGGGGTTCTTTTTTGGCATCCTTTTCATAGGAGAACAAATCTAACTGTTTATAAGCATGATCATGGTCAACTAATTCATTACCGGTAATCCCTAACAAGCGAACGGAGTCTCCATTCCAGGATTTTAAAAACATCTGCTTGACTATTGTTGCCATGTCGTCTTTATGATTTAGTGGGTTGGAAAGTTTTTTACTTCTAGTAATTGTCTTTCGATCTTTATAACGTATCGTTATTCCTAGAGAAGAGGCTAGGACATTTTTCCGCTTCAGCCTTATCGAAACCGTTTCCGCCAACGATTCGAGCACTTGGAAGAGCTCTTGTTGATTGCTAACATCCTTCGGCAAGGTTGTGGAATTGCCAATACTTTTAAATTCCTCAATCGATTCTGGATCGACTGCCCGTTGATCGATTCCATTTGCCCTCTCTCTAATTCGAATTCCATTGATTCCAAGAAGCGTTTTAAGCTGAACTTCATTGCCTTTAGCTATATCACCTATCGTGTAAATTCCAATCGTTGTCAGCTTTTCAGCTGTCTTTTTGCCAATCCCATGCATTTCGTTCGTGTTCAATGGCCAAAGCACTATTGGGATATCACGCTTACGAAGGACGGTTATACCCATTGGTTTCTTCATATCTGACGCCATTTTCGCTAAAAATTTATTCGGGGCGATACCAATACTGCAGGGTAAATCCAGCTGTTCAAGAACTCTTTTTTGAATACTTCCGGCGATTTCAATTGGACTGCCAAACTCAAAGCTTTCAGTTATATCCATGTAGCCCTCGTCAATCGAAACTGGTTCAACAAGCTCAGTATATTTTCTTAAGATTTCAAACATACCAATTGATGCGGCACGGTAACGATCAAAATTGGGCCTCTTTACAATCAACTGTGGACAAAGTTTTTTTGCTTCCCATAGGGGCATCGTTGTTTTTACGCCAAATTTCCTTGCTTCGTAGCTGCAGGTAACAATAATTCCTCTACGCTCCTCCACGTTTCCCGCAATCGCTAAAGGTTTTCCCTTAAGTGTAGGATCATAGGCCATTTCAACCGATGCATAAAAGCTATTCATATCAACATGCAAAATGACTCGTCCATTTTTCGGATACATTTCCTTCACAGCGGACACCCCCATAAAACATTTGTCCTTTAAGTATAACAAAACATCAGATATCCGATGCACATTAATAACTTTAGCTTTTATTAAACAAGGACACCAAAAAGGAGAACCTTAAGTCAGGTTCTCCTTCCTATCATCGTTATTGATTTGTGACTTCATCGATAATCGCTAATGTCATTTCTGCTAACTTATACAACTCTTCTATCGGCATGCGTTCGTTTGTTGTATGAATTTCTTCATAACCAACAGCAAGGTTCACCGTTGGAATGTTGAAACCAGCAAATACGTTAGCGTCACTGCCGCCCCCACTATGCTGTAGTTCACAGCTACGACCGATTTTTGCAGCAGCCTTGCGAGCAATTTCAACCACGAGGTCCCCTTCGCCGAATTTAAAACCAGGATACATGATTTCGACGTCGACTTCGGCTCTACCTCCCATTTCGGCAGCAACCGTTTCAAACGCATCTTTCATTTTGCTGACCTGAGCCTGCATTTTTTCAGGGATCAGAGAACGTGCTTCTGCTAAAATATCGACGCGGTCGCAAACAATATTGGTTGCCTGCCCCCCTTCAAAACGGCCAATATTGGCAGTCGTTTCATGATCGATTCTTCCTAACGGCATTCTCGCAATTGATTTTGCTGCAATCGTAATCGCGGAAACCCCTTTTTCAGGTGCCACACCAGCATGAGCTGTTTTTCCGTAAATAACCGTTTTTACTTTTGCTTGGGTAGGAGCAGCGACGATAACATTTCCAACCAAACCATCGCTATCAAGCGCATAGCCATATTTCGCTTTCATCAATGAAGAATCAAGCGCTTTTGCACCAACTAAGCCGGACTCTTCTCCGACAGTGATTACAAATTGAATCAAACCATGCGGAAGATTTTGTTCTTTTAAAATACGAATGGTTTCAAGCATAACAGAAATACCTGTTTTATCATCAGCACCTAAGATTGTTGTGCCATCGGTAACGATATAGCCGTCTTTAATCGATGGTTTCACACCTTTGGCTGGAGTAACGGTATCCATATGACAGGTAAAATAAATCGGGTCAACACCCTCTTTAGTTGCTGCAAGTGAGCAAACTAAGTTCCCGGCACCATGTCCCGTTACAGCAGTAGTATCGTCTTCAAAAACTTCGAGACCTAAATCGGTAAATTTTTGCTTTAATACCTTTGCAATTTCAGTCTCAAATTTTGTTTCTGAGTCAATTTGCACAAGTTCTAAAAATTCATTCAAAAGACGTTCTTGATTGACCATTTTATTGACCCTCCATGTTTATGTACTCACTATTGTCCAGCTTCAGCTCCTAAGCAAGGAACTTTCACTTTTCTTATTTCAGTATACCTCTTTCTTATTCCAATCATCAAATGAAAGAGCAGGCAAACCCAGATTAAAGTGGTATATTTCCATGTTTTTTATATGGCCGCGACTCTTTTTTATTCTTTAACATTTCCAAGGCTTGAATAATTTTTATTCTTGTTTCCCGAGGGTCGATAACATCATCGACCATTCCTCTGCTGGCAGCCACATATGGATTTGCAAACTTCTCCCGATATTCATCAATTTTTTGTTGTCTTGTTAACTCAGGGTCTTCGCTATTATTTATTTCCTTAGCAAAAATAATATTGGCTGCTCCTTGAGGACCCATAACGGCAATTTCCGCATTTGGCCAAGCAAATACTAAGTCGGCACCAATAGACTTACTGTTTAACGCAACATAGGCACCACCATAGGCCTTTCTTAAAATAACCGTCAGCTTCGGCACTGTTGCTTCAGAATAAGCGAATAAAATCTTCGCTCCGTGGCGGATAATTCCCCCATGCTCCTGCTTAACTCCTGGGAAAAAGCCTGTTACATCTTCAAATGTGAGGATAGGGATATTAAATGAATCGCAGGTGCGGATAAATCGAGCTGCTTTATCTGATGAATCAATATCTAAGCCACCCGCCATTACCTTTGGCTGATTGCAGACTAGACCTACCGTCTCTCCCTTGATACGTGCAAATCCAATAACGATATTTTTTGCAAAATTCTTTTGAATTTCCATAAACGAATCCGCATCTGTGACTTGTTCAATGACTTTACGGACATCATATGGGCGAACGGCATCAAATGGAATCACATCCGTTAAATCCGGTCGGTAATCATTTTCATCCTCTATTTCAAGCCTCGGCGGCTTTTCTTCATTATTTTGTGGAAGGTAACTCAGCAACTTGCGGACATTTTGCAAAACCTCCGCTTCTGATTCCGATTGAAAATGGGCGTTTCCACTAATGGAGTTATGGACATTTGCCCCACCAAGGTCTTCTGCAGAAATTTTCTCACCTGTTACCGTTTCAATCACTTTTGGACCTGTTATAAACATCTGACTTGTTTTTTCGACCATAAACACAAAATCGGTAATCGCAGGTGAATAAACAGCCCCGCCGGCACACGGCCCCATAATCACTGAGATTTGTGGAATCACACCAGAATAAATGGCATTCCGGTAAAAAATATGCCCGTATCCATCAAGAGAAACAACACCTTCTTGAATCCGAGCTCCACCAGAATCATTAAGGCCGACAAAAGGTGTACCATTTTTAGCAGCCAAATCCATAACATTGGCAATTTTTTTCGCATGCATTTCCCCTAATGCACCACCAAAAACCGTAAAGTCCTGTGAAAACAAATAAATGGAACGGCCGTTTACTTTTCCAAAACCGGTCACGACTCCGTCTCCTGGTCCTTTTTGCTCATCAAGTCCAAAATCATTGGTTCGGTGCTCAATGAACGGATTTAGCTCGACAAACGTTCCTTTGTCTACTAAAAGTTCAATTCTTTCTCTAGCAGTTAATTTCCCCTTTTCGTGCTGTTTCTCAATTCGCGCATCGCCGCCGCCGAGCTCAACCTCTCTGCGCTTATCATACAAATCATTGATCTTTTCATAAATGTCTATCATTTACCCCTTCATCCCTTTCTTCTCGCATAGTTCGTATAAAACACCTGATGCCGATTTTGGATGCATGAAGGCAATATGGGCTCCTCCTGCCCCAAGCCGTGACTGTTCATCAATCATACGGATGCCTTTTTCCTTCATTTCAGTAATTCTTTCTTCAATTGAATCCACACCAAGGGCCACATGGTGAATACCTTCACCTCGTTTTTCGATAAATTTGGCAATCGTACTTTCCTCCGATGTCGGCTCAAGAAGTTCTATTTTTGTTTGACCTGCTTGCAAAAAGGCAACCTTGACCTTTTGGCTGTCAACCACTTCTATAGCTAACAATGGAAGATTCAATACATCCGTGTAAAAAGGAAGTGTATTTTCAAGAGATTTCACGGCAATTCCAATATGGTCGACTTTCTTAATCATGTTTACCCCTCTGTTCTAATATTAAAATTAATTCGACAATTATTGTATTCGGTAAAAAGTTCATAAATCCTTCCCAAAATTGCTAAGTAGTTCCGTTGTCCATTTGAGCTTTTCCCTGTACAATATATATAAATTACTTGATAAAAGGGAGGTACTCCTTATGTCTAAAAAGAAAAATCGTAAAATCGTTGTTTATTTAATGCTTTTTGCTATGCTTGCCTCAACCCTCCTAATAGGAATTGGACAATTCATTCGATAAACATAAAAAAGGGACTGTTCGAAATTGAACAGTCCCTTTTCCTTTATTCAATTGCTCCTTTTTCATGTGCCAACTTCTCAAATGATTTTTTTGAAGAGATGACTAATATTTTTGTTCCTAATGGAATTAATGGAAATAGCGAGGAAACAACCTCATTCTGGGCACGGATACAGCCCTGTGAGACATATTTTCCAATTGAAGCAGGCTGATTCGTTCCATGAATACCGTAGATTCTGCCGTCAGTTCCCATAGCATCAAAGCCAATCCATCTAGCCCCGAGTGGATTCTTTGGGTCTCCACCTGGAATATTTGCTCTTCGAAAATAAGGATTCTTTGCCTTTACGGTAATCGTAAAAAGACCTTCCGGCGTTAATTCCTGTGTTATACCGGTACCTACGCTTACAACCGTTTGGACTTTATTTTCACTAATAAGAGCCATTTCATTGCTACTTTTGTTGACAATAACAAACGGGTCACCAGGAACAGGATTCGGCCCAAGCGGCCAAAGGGGGGAGAGGAAAAAAGTCATCAGGATCGGCGATAAGATTTTTATCAAAACATCCACCTGCCTTTTTTTTCCTAGTTTCCCTCAAATTGCTTCCTTTCATTCACTTTCATTTTTTTCGTTTTTAAGGAACTTTTTATGATAAGATAGTCATTCATTTCATTTACTAATTGCAGTAGTGCTGCCCGAGTTTCGAATTCTTCTCTTGTTTTTGGCAACTCCATTTCTTCAAATTCCTTTTTCATTTCACTTAATTTATCAATATAAATATACGCTGTATTTCCAGGATGTATATTCTCAGAAAGTTCCTCAAGAAAGTCAGCGACCATTTTCCCTTGCTTTACCGTATTGGTAATGGAGGTCACAATTGGTAAAACCCGCTCGATAATTTCAAATTGTTTTTCTCTCATTTTAAAATAATGAAAATAAATATTCTCTTCCCTTAAAAAATGATTTTCGACATCTATTAATGCCAACATTTTTGCCTCATCGAGCAAACGGGCACTTTCGGTAATCTCTTTCCCGTCCCAATTGCTATCACCAGTTCTTAAGTAACGAACTAGCTCAGCAAAAATGATCTTGAAATTCCCCTCGATTTTTCTCTGATAGTCCTTTAGTTTGTAATCAACGCTCGGCATATAAAGATTAATGAGAAGAGCTACACCAATTCCCACTGTAATAACCCCAAGCTCATTTGAAAAGTTTGCCCATGATATTTTGTGGGCCATATAGATGTGCAAAATGATAACGCTGCTTGTCACAACACCGTCTTTTGCCTTAAGCATAACAAGCGTCGGAATAAAGAATAGCAGCATCAACCCAATCACAATTGGATGGTAGGCGATTCCCTCAAAAAAAATGGCAGAAAAGGGCATAGCTAAAACGCAGGCTAAAAATCGATCCCATGCCGTACGAAGCGATCTCCTTTTTGTCACCTGAATACATAAAATTGTTAAAATACCTGCCGAAGCAAAGTTGTCAAGCCCGAGCTGCTGCGCGATAAAGATGGAAGCAGCTGTGCCTGCGGCGGTTTTGATTGTCCGGTATCCAATCGAAAATTTCATAAAATTTCTCCCTAAAAAGTAAAAAGATGATCAGCAAGACCATCTTTAGCATATCCTTATTATAGCATTTTTTGCAAGAAATCCTGTGCCCTTTGGCTTTTTGGATTAGTAAAAAATTCCTTTGGCGAGGCATCCTCCACTAACACTCCACCATCGAGAAATAGCACCCGGTCAGCTACTTCACGGGCAAAGCCCATTTCATGTGTGACAATCGCCATGGTCATCCCTGTATGGGCGAGTGATTTCATAACCTCTAGTACTTCTTTTACCATTTCCGGGTCGAGTGCCGATGTTGGTTCATCGAAAAGCATAACCTCTGGCTCCATTGCTAATGCACGAGCAATCGCTACCCTTTGCTTTTGTCCCCCAGATAATCTTGTTGGAAATTCGTTTGCCTTTTCCGATAAGCCTACTTGCTCTAATAGACCAAAGGCGATTTTTTCCGCTTTGTCCTTTGATAACCCTTTTACCTTCATTGGAGCATAAGTAAGATTTTGCAAAACATTTTTATGAGGAAATAAGTGAAAGTGCTGGAAGACCATGCCTACCTTTTGCCTTACCTTCATAATGTTTGTCTTTTTATCTGTGACATCTTGGTCTCCTATCCAAACACCCCCTTTGGTTGGGTTTTCGAGTAAGTTCAGACAGCGCAGGAAGGTCGATTTTCCTGAGCCTGAAGGGCCGATAATTGCTACGACTTCTCCTGCTTGTATGGTCGTCGAGATACCCTTTAACACTTCAAGCTTGCCATAATTTTTATACAGATTCTCTACCTTAATCACTGCGTCTCATTCTCCCTTCAAGCGCTTTTCCTAAGAAGGTCAAGGTCATTACCATTAGATAATAGATTAAACCGGCAATTAATAATGGTTCAAAAAACGAGTAATTTTCTGCTCCTACTTGATAGGACCGGCGCATAATATCCATAACCCCGATCGTTGTGACAATCGCAGATTCTTTTGTTAGGGTGATAAATTCATTCATTAGTGCTGGTAGGATATTTTTAAGGGCCTGAGGTAGAATGATGTCCCACATCATTTTCCCGTAGGGAACACCTAACGCTATTGCCGCTTCCTGCTGGCCTTTATCAACAGCTAGAATTCCAGCACGGATGATTTCTGAAATATAGGCACCTGAATTTAGTGCAAACGATAAAACGGCTGCTGTATATGGTTCAATTTGATAACCAATTACCTGCGGCGAACCAAAATAAATTAACATTAACTGCAAAACTAGTGGTGTACCACGGAAAATGGAGGTATAGGCATCAGCCAACCAGCCAAGAATTTTAATAGAACTAATCTTTAATAAGGATAAGATAATACCAAGAATAAACCCGATTATCCCTGCTAAAATAACTATTTTTAACGTGACCAAAATTCCTTTTAAAATATATGGCATGGATGGTATGAATTGCGTAAAATCTAAGTTCATTCAATACCCGTCCTTTCTGTTTTTTAAAAAATACTTAAGACGCCTAGAAGTTTAATTTCTTCCAAACGCCTCAAGATTATGAAAAATTATTTCTCTCCGCCGAACCATTTAACAACCAATTTTTGGAGCTCACCGTTTTCTTTCATTTTCTTTAACTCCTTGTTGAACTTGGCCGTTAATTCACTATTTTTCGGGAAGGCAATCGCTGAACCCGCTTCATTTGGATCATCACTAATCGTAAAGCCTTTAAAATCTTTTTCTTTCTCAAAGTAGCCCTTTGCGACTGTATCTTCAATGATGGCAGCATCAAAACGTCCAGATTTCATCTCTTGAATAAGGTCTGGAATACGATTCCGATTTTCAATTTTTATCGGAATTTGTTTATTGATTTCTTGAGCTTTACCTTCTTGTATCGAACCAAGTTGTACCCCGACTGTCTTTCCTTTCAAGTCCTCAAGCTTCTCAATGCCGCTATCCTTTTTCGAAATAATCAAATGATGTGCTGTATAATAAATATCACTAAAATCAACGTTTTTCTTTCTTTTTTCAGTAGGTGTCATTCCGGCAAGTACAAGATCAGCTTGTCCGGATTTAAGCGATTGTACTAACCCTCCAAAATCCATATCCTTAACATTTACTGTATATCCTAGCTTACCTGCAATTGCTTTTGCTAAATCGACATCAAAACCAATAATGTCATCACTTTTCTTTGTTTCTACATATTCAAATGGCGGATAGTCAGCAGAAGTAGCCATTACCAATACCTTCTTATCCCCGCTTTTCTTGTTGGCATTATCACTAGTACCACAGGCTGCAAGTAAACCTACAGACATCACCATCGTCAAGATTAAAATAACTGCCTTTTTCATTTGTTTTCCCCCTATAATTTATCTGAAAATTACAACTTCGAATATCCATCAAAGTTAGAGTGACTAATTCAAGATTTTCAAGATAGATAGTTTGTTTTATTAATAATTATTCAATGTATTGAATTTTAACACAAACTAATAATTATGCAAATATATTTTTAAAAATTCGTTTATGTTTTTTTAAAGTATTTTTTTCCAAACAAAAAAGGACCAAGCTCCCTTTAGGAGATTGACCCTTTTCTTGCTTCGGTATTAAAATTCTTCACAATATTCATCAAATTGCTTTTGCAATCTTGAAACCACTGTCGCAGGATCGAAGCCTTCGATTTGATGTCTTTCGACCATTGAGCAAATCTTACCATCCTTTATTAGTGCAAAGGAAGGAGAGGATGGCGGATAGCCGGTGAAATAGTTTCTTGCAGTTTCAGTTGCTTCCTTATCCTGCCCGGCAAAAACGGTAACAAGATGGTCAGGACGTTTATCATAATGAACAGCAAATGCTGCCGCAGGACGTGCAACACCACCAGCACAGCCACAAACAGAATTAATCATTACTAACGTTGTTCCTTTTTGTGTAAGGGCCTCATCCACATCCGCAGATGTTTTAAGTTCTTTATACCCAGCAGACACGATTTCTTGACGTGCCTGATTAACCACATCATTCATGAAAAGGTTAAAATCCATGCTCATAAAAAATCACTCCTTCATGTTACGTATATAACTACATCATAACAGTTAAAATGTGTTTTTTTCAAATGAAATCATTTTTAACCTATGAAAAAAACTGCCAGAAACGGCAGCTTCAATCTTTTGGGGATAAAAAGGTATTAAATAAAGTTGCAACTGCTACAGCAACAGTCGTTTCCCCGGCAATCACTTCATTTTCCAGCTTGGGCAGCGTACTTTTTACACCGCTATGATGATAAAAATAAAATTGAAGTTGGTCGGTTATCATGGAATAAAGCCATTCCCGTGCTTGGATTTTCCTTCTATTATCAAACACTCCTGAAGTTTTCCCCGTTTGTTCGAAGGATTGTATTACCCTCCAGATTTCACTGATACCCTCCTGAGTCCTAGATGAACATGTATAGGCCTTTGTTGCCCATCCTTTTGTAGCAGGCTGCAAGAAGTGGAGGATGCGGTTATATTCATTTCTTGTCTGTGCAGCTTTAGGTTTGTTTTCTCCATCTGCTTTATGAACGAGTATCGCATCTGCTAGTTCCATGATTCCTTTTTTCATTCCCTGCAGTTCATCCCCTGCTCCTGTCAGCACGAGCAGCATGAAAAAATCGACCATCTCTCGAATAATGACTTCACTTTGGCCAACTCCAACCGTTTCGATTAAAATCACATCAAAGCCAGCCGCTTCACAAATCAGCATCGATTCCCTTGTTTTTCGATGAACCCCTCCAAGCTTCCCAGCAGTAGGTGAGGGGCGGATGAAAGCTCTTGGGTTTCTCGCCAATTGCTCCATTCTCGTTTTGTCCCCCAGAATACTGCCGCCGCTTATACTTGAGCTTGGGTCAATTGCCAGGACTGCTACCCGATGCCCATGGTCACACAAATAGCTCCCGAAGGCCTCAATAAAAGTGCTTTTGCCTGCACCTGGGACACCAGTAATGCCAATACGAATGGCATTACCAGAATGAGCCAATAGTTTTTGAAGGAGCGCCTGTGCTTTTTTGAAATGCTGCTCGGCGTTACTTTCCACTAGGGTGATGGCTCTTGCAAGTAGACTCCTATCACCTTTAAGAACCCCTTCATAAAGTTCTTCAACAGTTGGTTCGCTGTTTCTACGTTTTTGAAAGTGGATGTTTTTTTGAATTGAAACTGCTTGGCCTTCTTGCATCTGTCCTTTTCTAACTATACTTGAACAATTTCCAGGGTTATTCAGATCGCTCCACTCCGGTTTTTGATCCGCAGCCATTATTGCGACACTTCCTCATACCCAAGTTGTTTATAAATCTCCTTGATTACCCTTTGAGCTGCAACCGGAATAATGGTACCAGGTCCAAAGATGGCGGCTGCACCGTGATTATATAAGAATTGATAATCCTGGGCAGGAATGACTCCGCCAGCGACAACCAGAATATCTTCACGACCAAGCTTTTTCAATTCGGCCACAAGCTGAGGCAATAATGTTTTATGACCGGCAGCAAGCGAACTCATTCCAATCACATGGACATCATTTTCAACCGCCTGCAAAGCTGTTTCTTCCGGAGTCTGGAACAATGGACCAATATCCACATCAAAACCAAGGTCTGCAAATGCGGTGGCTATTACTTTCGCACCGCGGTCATGACCGTCCTGGCCCATTTTCGCCACTAAAATTCTTGGTCTTCTTCCTTCGTTTTCCAGGAATTCATCGGACATTTTTTGAACTTCAGTGATTTCCTCTTCATTGTTAAAAGCAGTACTATAAATACCGCTTATCGAGCGGATAATTGCTTTATGTCTGCCAGCGACCATTTCAATAGCATCAGAAATTTCACCTAATGTCGCTCTTGCACGCGCTGCCTGAACCGCAAGCTCTAATAGATTTTGTTCACCTGTTGCTGCAGCATTTGTTAAGAGCGTTAAGGCTTCCTCCACTTTATGGTCATTACGACCTGCCTTTAAGGAATTTAATTTCTCATGTTGCTTTAAGCGGACCGCTGTATTATCAATGTCCAAAATATCTATCGCTTCTTCTTTCTCTAAACGGTAACGATTAACACCAATGATTGTTTCTTTTCCGGAATCAATTTGGGCTTGTCTCCTTGCTGCCGCTTCTTCAATTCTCATTTTCGGGAGGCCTGTTTCAATCGCTTTCGCCATTCCCCCGAGACCTTCGACCTCTTCGATATGTGTCCAAGCTCTTTTTACCAATTCATCAGTCAGCTTTTCAACATAATAAGAGCCAGCCCAGGGATCAATTACATTTGTTATCCCTGTTTCTTCTTGTAAAAACAACTGTGTATTACGGGCGATTCGAGCGGAGAAATCGGTTGGCAAGGCAATCGCTTCATCTAAGGCGTTAGTATGAAGCGATTGCGTATGACCCATTGCCGCCGCATGCGCTTCAATCAGTGTCCTAGTAACATTGTTAAATGGATCCTGCTCCGTCAAACTCCAGCCAGATGTTTGCGAATGGGTACGTAATACCAACGATTTTTCGTTTATTGGATGGAAGGATTTCATCATTTTTGCCCAAATCAATCGGGCTGCCCGCATTTTGGCCACTTCCATAAAGTAATTCATCCCAATTGCCCAGAAAAACGATAACCTCGGAGCAAATGAATCGATTTCGATTCCCGCTTTAAGGCCTGTCCTTACGTATTCCAGACCGTCAGCTAATGTGTAAGCCAATTCTAAATCTGCCGGTGCCCCGGCCTCTTGCATATGGTAGCCAGATATACTGATACTATTAAACTTTGGCATGTATTTGGAGGTATATTCAAAGATATCAGCAATTATTTTCATCGACATTTCTGGCGGATAAATATAGGTATTACGAACCATGTATTCCTTTAAAATGTCATTTTGGATTGTTCCGGATAGCTTTTCCTGACTGACTCCCTGTTCTTCGGCCGTTACAATAAAAAAGGCTAGAATCGGAAGCACCGCCCCATTCATTGTCATCGACACAGACATTTGATCTAGTGGAATTCCGTCAAAAAGAGTTTTCATGTCGAGAACGGAATCAATCGCTACACCCGCTTTCCCGACATCCCCAACCACGCGCGGATGATCAGAATCATAGCCGCGATGGGTGGCTAAATCAAAGGCAACCGACAATCCCTTTTGCCCCATGGCGAGATTGCGGCGATAAAAGGCATTACTTTCCTCAGCCGTTGAAAAACCTGCGTATTGTCTGACAGTCCATGGACGATTGACATACATCGTCGGATAAGGCCCTCTTGTATATGGCGGGAGCCCTGGAAGATCATCAAGATGCTCTAATTCTTCCCGGTCTTCTTTTGTATAAAGCGGTTTTAAGAAGATTTGTTCATTTGTTTCAAAAAGTAAATCGTCAATAGAGCCATCTATTTCTTTTTCTGCCTTTTTCCGCCACTCCTCTTTTGTCATGGATTGATGCTTATCAAACAATGAAATATTTTGAAAGTCAGGCTTTTGTTTCTTCAACCGAGCTCACCTCCAAATCATTAAGGATTTCTGCAAGAATTTCATAGCAGTTGCTTTTTATATGGATAAATTGCTTAATCCCTTCATCCTTCCACTGGGTCTGTTTTTCCTTTTCAGGGAGTCCCGCAAAGTAAAAAATCCGTTCAGGATATTCAGCTATTAAAATAGTTAGGATTTCATGACCCACCATTTCATACTGGTCATTTGTTCCGCAAAAGCAAAAGTATTTAAAAGGTTGTTCTGAAACAAATTGTCTAGCATTCTCTACTGTTAAGATAGGCATACTTTCTTGTGTTTTAATTCCACCTGCCGCAAGAAAACCTTTCATAAAATCAAGCCTTGCTTTATGTTGTTTTAGCTCACCAAGACAAATCATCCCAACTAATGGCAGGTGCCCTGCTGTTTTTTTCGCCAATTGGTTGGCCTTAATTCGCAATTCTTCAAATGGTTCTGCCAATCTCCGTTGTGGGATTGCCTCTATTTTTATTAATGAAGTGTCCACACCAACAAAATATGGTTTTTTCTTCAATCGTTTCTTTTCAGGGACCATTTCATTCAAGTTAGCATAGACATTTGTTCCAACAATACTATGATTTCTAGTTTGAATATCTTTGTTCTTTTTTTCATATACAGCAGCTATGTCCCGTTGCAGCCAATTAGATTTTAATACTTCAAGAATACCGCTATTAGCTTCGATTTGCTGAAAGTATCTCCAAGCCTTTTCGGCCAGCTGGTTAGTTAATTCTTCCACATACCAAGAACCACCTGCAGGATCAATAACTTTTTTCAGGTGTGCTTCTTCTTTTAAAAGTAGTTGTGTATTTCTAGCAATTCTTTCAGAAAAAAGGGTAGAGCCAGTAAGGTTATCAAATGAATTCACATGTAAATATTGCACGCCCCCAATTACAGCAGCAAATGCTTCATTTCCAGCACGAAGAAGGTTTACATAGGGGTCATTAACGGTCTTTGTAAAGGAAGAAGTTTCAGCAGCTATATGCATTCCACACGCATCACCTTTTACACCATATGCATCAGTAATACGCCTCCAAAGTACCCGTGCGGCCCGGAGTTTCGCAATCTCCATGAAAAAGTTGCCTCCAATGGCAAATTGAAAGATCATTTTCTCAAGGATTTCTTCCAATTCCATTCCGGTTCCCTGTATCTTTTCGAGATAATAAACCCCTACGGCCATGGCGATTCCGAGCTCTTGAACAGCATTCGCCCCACCATTATGATAGGGAACAGTGTCAATTAAAATCGTCTGTAAGTTTGAAAATTTTTCATTTGACTGTTGAATGTTCTTTACCCATTCATTGAAAAATTCCTCGGAAATAAACTCTTCTTCTACAAATTGGGCAATTGGATCAGAGCCTATGTATCCGCTGATTTTGTCAGCAGATCCTTCTCTATCGGCTATTTTTTTCAATAGATCCAGAAACCCAGACTGGAAATCTTTTGCGTTAATGGCAAACGGATATTGAGAAAATAATTTTGCTATTACATTTGAAAAGCTTTTATTTGTTTCAAACAAATTCTTCGAAACCTCAAATGAGATAGCAGATTGCCCTTTTTCAAATGCATGAAGAAAATTCTCTTCCAATTCTTCCGCTGTTTGATAGGTAAGATGCTGGGCTATCTTCCATTCATTTGTAATATATCCAAGTGGGTATATACCTCTTCTAAAATCTGAACCACCTGGATATACTGAAACTGGCTGCTCGTCATGTAGGGAATAAAGCGGTTTCAAAATAATATTTTCATATGTAATACTATCTAATGCTTCAATCGTTTTCCCTTTTAGTGATGTCTCTGCTATTGTTTTCCATTCGGTTATTGTTTTTGAAGGAAAAGTTTGATTCTTTATTTTTTCCAAACTCCTCAGCCCCCTTCCGCGTGCATAATTAAAATAAAATTCAATCAATTCTACTTAGTACTATTTTATGGTACAAAGGCAATTCAAGCAATAAAAACAAACAACCGCCCCCATTCTCGGTAGCGGTTGTTTTAGATTAATAAATGGAAGTTGTTGATTTCGAAATATTTTCAAGGATCTCTTTCACACGTTGTAAGAAACGGCCACAAACAAGTCCGTCTAATACTCTGTGATCAAGTGACATACATAAATTGACCATATCACGAACTGCAATCATACCATTATTCATGACAACTGGACGCTTGACAATCGACTCCACCTGTAGAATAGCCGCTTGTGGGTAATTTATGATTCCCATTGATTGAACAGAGCCAAAGGAACCCGTATTGTTTACAGTAAAGGTTCCTCCCTGCATATCTTCTGACTTCAGCTTTCCAGTTCTCACTTTCACAGCAAGTTCAGAGATTTCACGGGCAATACCCTTAATTGTTTTTTCATCCGCATTTTTGATAACAGGGACGTAAAGTGCATCATCTGTCGCAACCGCAATCGAAATATTGATGTCTTTCTTTTGGATGATCTTTTCACCAGCCCACATCGAATTGATTTGCGGGAATTCTTTTAATGCCTGTGCCACTGCCTTCACAAAGAAAGCAAAGAATGTTAAATTAAAGCCTTCTTTTTTCTTGAATTCACCTTTTAAGGAATTACGATAGTCAACAAGATTAGTTGCGTCCACTTCAATCATGGTCCATGCATGCGGTGCTTCATGCTTGCTGCGCAGCATATTAGCCGCAATTGCTTTACGAATGCCAGTTACCGGAATTTCAATGTCTCCAGCTGCCACTGGGATATTCACTGCTGGTGCAGCTGGCGCCTTTGTAGGAACTGGCTGGACCAATTCTTGTTTTGCAACCTGCTCAACTGCAGGCTGTTTTTCTGCTTCCACTGTTTGTCCTGCAACTGGAATATTTCCAGACTCAATTAATTTAAGTAGATCTTTTCTGGTAATCCGTCCACCGGCACCGGTGCCTAACACCTGAGTTAAATCAATGCCATGTTCTTGAGAAATTTTAAGAACGGCAGGTGAATAACGGGCTTTGTTTCCTTGATCTGCTTGGGAAACAGCTGCTGCAGCATTATTAGGAACTTCTGGCTGTTTTTCACCTGCTGCTGGGGTTTCCTCAACTTTGCCGCCTTCCATCTCAATCGTACAAATAATTTCGCCGACTGCTAATGTGTCACCTTCACCCGCAATTAGTTCTTTTATCACACCAGTAAAAGAGGATGGGACTTCTGCATTTACTTTATCTGTCATTACCTCTGCAAGCGGATCGTACTTATTTACTTTATCACCTACAGATACTAACCACTTACTAATTGTACCTTCGGTTACGCTTTCCCCTAACTGAGGCATTTTAATTTGTTCAAGAGTCAATGTTCATACCTCCTATTGTCCAGCTCCAGCGCCTAGCCCCTCGAGTCGCTTTGGTCCTGCCAATGAAGTCAAAGTACGACTTCACTGGCATGCCCTCCAGCGCTTGTCGGGGCTGCCCAAGGCGCCTCCGCTTTTCGTTTTAGTATTCAGCAAGCTCGCGCATTGCTTTTTCCACTTTATCAGGATTTACCATGAAGAATTTTTCCATCGTTGGTGCATACGGCATTGCCGGTACATCCGGTCCAGCTAGACGCATAATAGGAGCATCTAATTCAAATAAACAATTTTCAGCAATAATCGCTGACACTTCACCCATTATACTGCCTTCTTTTGTAGCCTCAGTAACAAGAAGGACTTTACCAGTTTTCGATGCCGCTTCAATGATTGCTTCTTTATCAAGTGGATAAACGGTTCGCAAATCGAGAATATGTGCTGAGATTCCATCACTGGCTAATTTCTCCGCCGCTTGAAGGGCAAAATGTACACATAAGCCATAGGTAATAACAGTAATGTCTTCACCTTCCCGCTTCACATCAGCTTTTCCGATTGGCAAGGTATAATCATCCGTTGGAACTTCCCCTTTAATTAACCGATAGGCCCGTTTATGCTCAAAAAATAGAACTGGGTCATTATCACGAATAGCTGCTTTTAATAAGCCCTTCGCATCATAAGGAGTCGATGGCATCACAATTTTCAAACCAGGTTGATTGGCAAATACCGCTTCAACTGATTGAGAATGATAAAGGGCACCATGTACTCCGCCTCCGTACGGGGCACGAATAACCATTGGGCAGCTCCAGTCGTTATTCGAACGATAGCGAATTTTTGCTGCTTCCGAGATAATTTGGTTGACTGCCGGCATAATAAAATCGGCAAATTGCATTTCAGCAATCGGTCGCATGCCATACATCGCTGCACCAATTCCGACTCCTGCAATCGCTGATTCCGCAAGCGGTGTATCAATGACGCGTTCTTCACCAAATTGCTCATATAAACCTTGTGTAGCCTTAAATACGCCGCCTTTTACCCCTACATCTTCTCCCAGTACAAAAACCTTTGGATCCCTTTCCATTTCCTCACGAATGGCCATAGTTATTGAATCAATATATGAAATGATCGCCATGTTACTTCCCCCTTACTCTTCCGTGTCCGCATAAACATATTTCAATGCTTCTTCTGGTGGTGCATAAGGAGCATTTTCAGCATAATCAGTCGCTTCATTCACCTGTTTCATTACACGGTCATTGATTTCCTTTTCCAACTCATCATTCATCACACCTGTTTCCTTCAAATAGGCTCCAAACGTAATGATTGGATCTTGTGTTTTTGCCTTTGCCACCTCATCTGGTGCACGGTAAGAACGATCGTCGTCATCAGATGAGTGCGGTGTCAGGCGGTAGGAAACTGTTTCAACCAATGTTGGACCTTCACCTCGGCGCCCACGATCAGCAGCGTCTTTAACTGCTTTATATACTTCCAATGGATCATTCCCATCAACAGTAATTCCAGGCATGCCATACCCGATGGCACGGTCAGAAACCTTTTCACATGCTAATTGTTTTTCAATTGGAACAGAAATTGCGTATTTATTATTTTCACACATGAAAATGACCGGGAGTTTATGGACACCGGCAAAGTTAGCACCCTCATGGAAATCACCTTGGTTGGACGATCCTTCCCCAAAGGTTACAAACGTAACAAGGTCTTTTCTTTCCATTTTTCCAGCGAGGGCAACACCTACCGCATGCGGCACCTGAGTTGTTACTGGCGATGAACCTGTGACAATCCGATTTTTCTTTTGACCAAAGTGACCTGGCATTTGTCTTCCACCAGAGTTTGGATCCTCCGCTTTAGCAAACCCAGAAAGCATGAGTTCCCTAGGAGTCATACCAAACGTTAACACGACACCCATATCACGATAATATGGAAGTACGTAATCCTTTTCACGATCAAGGGCAAAGGAAGCTCCTACTTGTGCCGCTTCCTGCCCTTGACATGAAATTACAAAGGGAATTTTCCCAGCACGGTTCAATAACCACATCCGCTCATCAATCCGGCGGGCCAAAAGCATCGTTTCATACATTTCCAATACTTTTCCGTCGCTTAAACCTAAAGCTTCATGACGATTTTCTACCATTTATTTCTTACCTCCCAATTGTTCGTTTGAAAAAATAACTTATGAATGGATCGCTTTCCCATCTACTGCAAGTGCCGCTTCCCCGATTGCCTCTGAAAGAGTTGGGTGTGGATGAATAGTATGAGCGATTTCCCATGGTGTTGCATCTAATACCATCGCAAGCCCTGCCTCGGTAATCATATCGGTAACGTGCGGACCAATCATATGCACCCCTAGAATATCATTGGTCTTCTCATCAGCGATAATTTTAACAAATCCATCTGATTCTCCAAACACAAGTGCCTTTCCGATTGCCCGGAAAGAAAACTTCCCTGTTTTTACTTTATGCCCTTTTTCTTTTGCCTGGTCTTCTGTTATTCCGACGCTTGAAACCTCTGGATTACTATAAATACATCTTGATACTAGATTATAATCAAATGGTGAAGGATCCTTCCCAGCAATATGTTCTACGGCTACGATTCCTTCATGCGAAGCAACATGGGCGAGCTGTAAGCCACCAATCACATCGCCAATTGCGTAAATATGTGATTCCTTCGTTTGGAAGAATTTATTAGTTACAATAAAGCCTTTTTCTACTTGTATCTCTGTATTATCAATGCCAATACCTTCCGTGTTCGCCTGACGTCCAACCGAAACAAGCAGCTTTTCAGCTTTAAATTCCTTTACCGTACCTTTTACCTCTGCCGAAATGGAAACTCCATTATCCCTAACAATCGTATCTGAAAGGACTTTCGCACTTGTAACAAGTTTAATACCTTTTTTCTTCATCAACCGCTGCATTTCTTTGGAGATTTCTTTATCTTCCGTCGGAATGATACGGTCAGCATATTCAATAACTGTGACTTCCACCCCGAAATCAGAAAGCATCGATGCCCATTCAATGCCAATTACACCGCCGCCTACAATAATAATTGAACTTGGCAATGCTTCAAGTTGCAGAGCTTCATCAGATGACATCACGTATTCCCCATCAATTTCTAATCCTGGAAGTGTCCTTGGTCTCGAACCTGTAGCCACAATCACATTTTTCGGAATCAACATCTCATTTTCTTCGCCATTATTCATTTCAACTGAAATTGTCCCAGGCATTGGTGAAAAAATCGACGGGCCGAGGATGCGTCCTAACCCTTCATAAACATCAATTTTCCCTTGCTTCATTAAATGCTGAACACCTTTATGTAGTTGGTCAATGATTTTATTCTTTCTTGCTTGCACCATACTGAAATCCACTGAAACATCACTTGTGATGACTCCGAAGTCCTCACTATGTTTCGTTGTAGCAAAAACTTCTGCACTTCTTAATAGTGCCTTACTTGGGATGCAGCCTTTATGTAGGCAAGTACCACCAAGTTTTCCTTTTTCTACAATTGCCGTTTTTAAGCCAAGCTGAGAGGCGCGAATGGCAGCCACATAGCCGCCTGTTCCACCGCCAAGAATGACTAAATCGTATTCTTGTGCCATTTATCTTTCCTCCCCTTTATCCTTAAATTATCGCTGTTGTAAAATGTCCGGGATACATCTTTACATCTTCTTCATTACGTAAAACGCGAAGTGCACCTTCAGCAAGTGCTTGAAGTTCATTTTCACCAGGTTGAACAATTACATCAGCGATCCAATTAATTCTATCGGTAATAGATCTCACAAATCCTTTTCCGTAAGCAAGACCACCCGTTAATATTATCGCATCTACCTTACCTGATAATACAGCACTGGCAGCTCCAATTTCTTTGGCAACTTGATAGGCCATAGCATCATAGATAAGCTTCGCCTCAACGTCGCCAGCTTCAATTCTTTTCTCGACTTTTACTGCATCATTAGTTCCAAGGTATCCTACAAGCCCTCCTTGACCAACAAGGCGCTTCATGATTTCTTCCCGGTAATGTTCCCCTGAATAACAAAGTGCGATTAAATCCCCAGCTGGCACAGTTCCTGAACGTTCTGGACTAAAAGGTCCATCACCATGTAGACCGTTGTTCACATCAATAACCTTTCCATCTTTATGGACGCCCACTGTAATCCCACCGCCCATATGGGTAACAATTAGATTCAACTCATGATATTTTTTTCCTAATTCCTTAGCCACTCTTCTAGCAACTGCTTTTTGGTTTAAGGCATGAAAGATACTTTTTCTTTCAATTAAGGAGAAGCCAGAAATTCTTGCAATAGGGTCTAGTTCATCGACAACGACTGGATCGACAATAAACGATGGAATATTAAGGCCTGAGGCAATTTCATAGGCAATAATACCACCAAGATTCGATGCATGCTGTCCTGAAAAACCGGATCGTAAATCCTTCAGCATCAAGTCATTAACTGCGTATGTGCCCCCTTGGATTGGACGAAGTAATCCTCCCCGCCCACAAACTGCAGATAATTTAGAAATATTGATTCCTTCCTTATCCAGTGTTTCCAAAATGGTCTTTTTTCTAAAATCATATTGATCATTAATATTTGTAAAAGTATTAATGATCTCCGCCTCATGACGGATGTTCTTTTCAAAAATGGAAATTTCATTATCGAAGACTCCAATCTTGGTGGATGTTGAGCCTGGGTTGATGATGAGAATTCGATATTCTTTATCTGACAACGTAGTGACCCCCATTTAACAAAAACATCATTTAAAGGCAAACGCGCTGAATTTGCCATTCAGCGCTCTGCCTTTACTATTTTTTAAAACATCAAAATTTTCATCGTAGAATTTCGAATCCTGCCTAGCTCCAATCCATCCGACGCTAAACGAGCGCTTGCGCTTTTTTCACTTACCTTGAAATTCGATGACTTAGAATGTGATGGCCATTTTGCAAGAATTGGCTTCTAGAATTACGGATTCTTGCAATTCTCTCTTCTGCCATCCGGTCAGCTGCAACGTATGTTGGAATGCCATCACGTTTTGAAATTTCGATTACTGTTTCAATCGTTGTATAAAGCTGTTCAACCTTTTTCATAGCCCGTTCTTGGTTGTATCCATAGAGTTCATCAGCAACATTGATGACACCACCAGCATTAATAACATAATCTGGTGCATAAACAATACCCATTTCATGGATGATATCCCCGTGACGGGTATCTTTTAATTGATTGTTAGCCGAACCCGCAATAACCTTTGCTTTTAGTTGAGGAATGGTTTCATCATTGATAGTTGCTCCAAGAGCACATGGGGCATAAATATCACATTCAACACCATAAATTTCATCTGGGTCTACTGCAAGTGCACCAAATGCTTCTACTGCACGATTAACTGCCTCTTTATTAATATCGGTTACAATCAGTTGTGCACCCTCTTCATGTAAATATTGGCAAAGAGTATATGCTACATTTCCAACTCCCTGAACAGCCACCACTCTTCCTTCTAGCGAATCAGACCCAAAAGCCTCTTTCGCAGCAGCCTTCATTCCACGATAAACACCAAATGCTGTTACCGGTGAGGGATTGCCTGATGAACCGAATGCTGGAGAGATTCCTGTAACGAAATCTGTCTCTTCGTGAATTAAATCCATATCAGCAACAGTTGTACCCACATCTTCTGCTGTAATATATCGGCCATTTAGCCCTTGGACATAACGGCCAAATGCACGGAACATTGCTTCATTCTTATCTTTTCGAGGGTCACCAATAATAACGGTTTTACCGCCCCCAAGATTTAAGCCTGCTGCTGCATTTTTATAAGTCATCCCTTTGGCTAGACGAAGGGCATCTTCAATTGCTGCTTCTTCTGATGCATATGTCCACATGCGGGTTCCGCCTAAAGCAGGTCCAAGTGTTGTATCATGAATCGCGATAATCGCTTTCAAACCTGATTGTTGATCCTGGCAGAATACTACTTGCTCATAATCATATTTTTCTAAGTACTTGAAGATTTCCATTGTTTTATTCCTCCTCGAATGATGAATATCTATTTTTTAATACAGCATAACGCTAACGCAAGTGAATAAAGCTTACTTTCCGCTGAATCGGCCCTAGATGTTAACACAATGGGTGCTTTAGCACCAGCAACAACGGCACCAACCCTTGCTTTCGCAAAGTAAATTAATGATTTATACAATACATTTCCAACTTCGATAGTAGGTACCAATAAAATATCGGCTTTACCAGCTACTTCACTCTGTATTCCTTTATGTTCTGCAGCGATTGCTGAAACAGCATTATCTAAGCCAAGCGGCCCATCAACGATGCAGCCAGATATTTGTCCCCGTTTATTCATCATCGTCAATGCAGCAGCATCCATGGTTGCCGACATCACTGGATTAACTACTTCAACTGCGGCAATGGGAGCTACTTTCGGAGTCTCGATTCCAATCGACTTGGCCATTGAAACAGCATTTTTTATTATTTGTGCTTTTTGTTCCAAGTCAGGTGCAATATTCAATGCAGCGTCTGTTACAATCGTAAGTTGGTCATAGCCAGGAATTTCAAAAAAAGCGACGTGCGATAAAACATTCCCTGTTCTTAGTCCATATTCCTTATTTAAGACAGCCTTTAAAAAAATATTGGTTGGAATATTACCTTTCATTAGTACATTGGCTTCTTTGTTAAAAACAGCCTTAACAGCTAACTCTGCTGCGTTGGCAGTTGAATCGGCCTGAACAATTTTTACATGATTACTGTTCATCCGTTCATCCATTTTCCTTTCAATGAGTGAAGAAATTTTATCTTTATCACCGAACAGGATGAAATGAGCAAGATTTCGATTTAATGCATCAATAACAGCTTCTATGACTTCAGAATCTTCTGCTGCAGCAACTGCAACAGTATTTATGCCTTCATGGGTTGCTTTGTCAATTAGTGAATCTAGCAACAAGTTATCATCAACCCCTTCTCCAATTACTGCTACTCCCAATTATTAATGTGCAAGATTTGTGCCAAAACACATTTGTTTGAAAACGCTTTATTGCACCAATTATACCGTGCAATATTTTTCATATCATGAAATTTATTGCATGCTATTTTTTTCAAGATTGTATTTTTCGAGCTTATAATATAAATTCCTTACAGATAACCCAAGCGTTTTGGCCGTTAATGTCTTATTACCATTTAAGCGGAAAAGTGTTTGCTGAATGATTTTTGCCTCATATCCTTCCATCATCTCCGATAAAGAATGGGCTAATGTAAAGGATTCACTCGTATTGGTAAGGGATAGCTCACTACCACTTTTTTTATTTTTTAACTCAGGTAAATGATGAACATCGATTAATGTCTCATAAAAGTTCATAAAAATAATCGCTCGGCCAAGAATATTTTCTAATTCCCTAACGTTCCCCTGCCAATCATACCCCATTAACTGAAGTAAGGCTGCTTGGGTAACTCCTTCCACGTTACGTCCATAGTCGCGATTAATTTTTTGAATAAGTCGTTCACATAATAACGGAATCTCTTCTTTTCGATTTCGAAGTGGCGGAATATGAATGGGCATGCGATTTAAACGATAATATAAGTCTTCCCTAAAGGATCCTTTGGCGATACCCTTTTCTAAATTAACATTGGTGGCAGCAATGACTCTGACATTGATGATGACAGGCTTTGTGGCACCCACACGAATGATTTCATTCTCTTGTAATACCCTTAACAGTTTCGCCTGAGTATTCGCAGAAAGCTCGCCAATCTCGTCGAGAAAGATGCTGCCATTATTCGCTTCTTCAAAAAAACCTCGTTTCCCTCCTCGGATTGCCCCGGAAAAAGCCCCTTCTTCGTAACCAAATAGTTCACTTTCTAGCAATGATTCAGAGATAGCGGCACAATTAACCCGAATAAATTTGTTATATTTCCGATCACTTGCATTATGTATGGCATGGGCAAACAACTCTTTTCCCGTTCCGGACTCACCGCGAAGAAGGACGGTTGCAGGTGTTTTCGCTCCAAGTTTTGCCTGCTCAATGGCAAGCATCATTTCATCGGATTGACCAACGATATCCTCAAAGGTATATTTGGCCTCCAGCGTACGAATGATTTGCCTGGCCCGGCTCAATTCCCTGCTAAGTGATTTCATTTCCGACATATCATGAATAACACCGACGCTCCCCTTCAATTTCCCTTTAACAATAATCGGTGCAACATTCACAATTACTTCCTTTTTATTTGGCCCCACCCTCATCGGGACACCACGGACAGCTCTTCGGGTTTGTATTACCTTCATATGCATACTCTCACCTTCAGATATATCCGCAGTAGCAGGCTGGCCAATTACTTGCTCTTGTGTGAGGCCGGTAATACGGGTATAAGCTGGATTGATGAGGATTCCCCGGCCATCCTCATCCACAACAGAAATAGCATCATCACTCGAATGGATAATCGCTTGAAGCATAGTTTGGATTTCTTTTAAATCCGTAATTTCCTCCGCTAGATTCACAACCTCTGTAATATCTTTAAAAACAGCAAAAGCCCCGATTATTGTTCCGTTTTCTTCAATGATGGGGATACGGGTTGTGATGATTTTCCGATCATTCCCCAACAACATTTCTTGGTTCGCTTCAATTCTTCTTGTTTTAAGAATTAGCGGTAGCCTGGTTGTTGGAATGACTTCAACTATAGATTTTCCGATTGCCTCATCTTTTTTTACTCCCATTATTTCTTCAGCTCGTTTGTTAAACAAGATGACGGTTCCATGATTATCAATCACCATCATCCCATCATTAGCAGCATTAAAAATTAGTTCCTGCTGATAGGATTCATTTTGGTGCTTCACAACCAATTCTTCTTTTTCTTCCAAAAGCTTTGAAAGCAGAAAGGCAACACTTCCCGGAATCAACACTGTTTTCTTCTTTTTAGCATTTCGTATTTCTTGAAAAACAGCATCATTACCCGTTACTTCAATAATGATATCGATATTTTCAGTTAGAAAAGGCTGCCAATGGGTCCCTGTTTTAATCCCCTCTTGTTGGGCCAATAAAATGCCTGGTGCATCCAAATTGCGATCAATCACCAGATGGACTTTTAACACCTCTGATTCTTTTAAAATTTTTAAGATTGCGGTACCACCCTTGCCGGCTCCAACAATCATTACGTTTTGCATGTTCTCCGGCCCCTTTAATAAAGAAATTTTTTTCATCCCATCCCAGGGAAAATATGCAATTTATTTCATTATCTATTTTATAACCAAACTCCCGCCTTGACAAATTTCTTCTATGTAATAGTATTTTCATGAGATATAATCTAGATATACCTTTACTTAAAAATATAAATTGGAAGGATATATTTAATGAAGCGTATTATTGCTCTTATCATTTTGTTGATCCCAGGGATTTTAGCCGCTTTAGGAATAAAATTAATGCGTGATATGACCTTTGGCATTCTTCAAGCACCATTCCCTTATTTATGGCTTCAATTTCTAATTGGATTGGTTTTTTTTATTGGTGGTCTCGGTTTTGTCGCTGGGTTTATATTTCACCGTGATCGAAAAAGAAACAATGTTCAAGCTAGATTCAAAAAATAAAAAAGAGGCCTTATGGTCTCTTTTCATATTGTTTCCGTATTTTAAATGCCTTAACTGGATCGTCTGTAATGATGGCCGTGCAATTTAGGTTAAAAAGGCGATGCATATCTGCATCTTTATTAACCGTATAGGGCCGGACAGCAATTCCATTTTCCATCGTATTTATGATGATATTATCAGACATAGCAGAATGTTTAGGGTGAATCCCTTTTGCTTTAATGGATTGGGAATAAATCCATGGCATATAGATTCCTTCAATGAAAAGTGGTGCTGTTTCAATTTCCGGTGCAAGCCGATAGCAGTAAACGATACTATAGTGATTAAAAGAGGAGATAATAATCCGGTCCGATAAACCATATTTTCGAACCAGTTGAATGACCTTTTCTTCCATTCCTTCATAGGTGATCAAACCATTTTTTAGTTCAATATTACATTGTAATTTATTTGTTTTCAGCCATTCAAGAACCTCGGATAAGGATGGAATCGACTCTTTCTTAACACCCTTGTTATTCGCATTAAGTTTTCTGATATCCTTATATAAAAAATCTTTAATAAACCCTTTACCACTCGTTGTTCGGTCAACCTTTTCATCATGGATGACAACAATTTCACCATCCTTTGTTAATTGAACATCAAGCTCAATCCCGTCTGCTCTTGCCTTTTCTGCCTCAACAAAGGCTCCCATTGTATTTTCAGCAAAAGAGGCAGAGTATCCGCGGTGCGCAAAAATTTGTGTCATGTTTTCACTTCCTAACTTTAAAATGAAGGGATTACTTGAAATCTTTACCATTATCACTAGAAACAACAATAAAGGTTTCCGAGAAATTAAATGTACCGATAGAACAGCTTATGCAAAGCCATTTGCAAATTCTCATTCAAAAACTAATAGAATGGGAAAAGAAAAAGCCTTCATTCACGATGATGAAGGCTTTCAAAATATTTACTGGCCCATTCAGGAAGCCTTATGTTCTAACCGTAATTTATCGGCGACCATGGCGATGAATTCCGAATTTGTCGGTTTTGCTTTTGTCATGCTGACAGTGTATCCAAACAGACTGGAAATCGAATCGATATTTCCACGGCTCCAAGCCACTTCGATGGCATGACGAATAGCTCGCTCAACTCGGCTTGCGGTTGTATTATACTTTTTTGCAATATCAGGATATAACACTTTCGTGATAGAGCCTAATAGTTCAATGTCGTTATATACCATGGAAATGGCTTCACGTAAATATAAATACCCTTTAATATGTGCTGGAACCCCAATCTCATGAATAATACTTGTAATGCTGGCATCCAAATTTTTGGGCTTATGTTCTGATTGAGAGCGATAGCTTGAGGATGGAGCCTTACGTGTGAACGAATTGGAATTCCCACTGACTTGCCGAATATGGTTACCGAGATTTTCCATATCAAAGGGTTTTAAAATAAAATAAGATGCTCCAAGGTCGACAGCCTTTTTAGTCACATCTTCCTGCCCAAACGCTGTCAGCATAATGACATTTGGAATAGCCCCTTTCTTTACCTCCCGCAGCCGCTCAAGTACTGCCAAACCATCTAGATGCGGCATGATAATATCTAAAACAAGTACATCAGGGTCTGTTGTAGATAACATATCTAAACACTCTTGACCATTATGAGCAATCCCAACCACTTCCATATCCTCTTGGGATGATATATAATCCTCTAATAAACCAACCAATTCCCTATTGTCGTCAACGATACAAACTTTTATTTTCTTCACTTCCGGTTCCTCCTCAATTCAACTCAACTCTATTTCATCATAAACCGCTATTCAATTCTTAATTCTATTCTAATTTACAAATTCGACAATGCAACAAAAATTCCTCTCATTTTTTTAATATTTCTTAAAATAGTGATAATATCTTATCTTTTCTTTGTTTTTCTTTCTTTTTCGACTAATTTCGCATTATATCCACTTTGGCCTTATTGTTTTCCAAGCATTTATAAAAAAAAAAGCAAAATAGGATAATCCACCTATTTTGCTCAAAAAAGCGTTCAAGATCATCCTTTTTTAACTTGCTTTGTTTTTTGGTGTTTCGTATATGTTAATTCCAGCTTCGTTTAGCATCCATTCAATATGCACCCCATAACCTGAGGTTGGATCATTGACAAAGACATGTGTGACGGCTCCGACAAGCTTTCCATCTTGAATAATCGGACTTCCACTCATCCCTTGAACAATTCCTCCTGTTTTTGCAAGGAGCTTAGGATCGGTTACTTTTATGACCATTCCTTTTGTAGCTGGAAACTTTTGCGGGATTGTGCTTACAATTTCAATATTAAATTCTTCGACGCGATCATCATTAACCACGGTTAAAATCTTTGCAGGTCCTTCTTTTACCTGATGGGATAACGCTATTGGCAGAGCTTTATCCATCACTCCATTTTTAAATTCTTTATTTAATTCTCCAAAAATCCCAAACGGACTATTCTTTTGGATATTCCCAACAATCTCACGGTCAGAAGAAAAGCGTGCAAGCTTTTCACCAGGGTCACCATTACTTCCCTTTTCAATTGAAGTTACTGTAGAACGGACTATTTGGCCATCTTCGACCACAATTGGTTTTTTTGTATCCATATCAGAAATAACATGACCAAGTGCACCATATTTTTTAGATTGAGGGTGGACAAAGGTCATTGTTCCAATTCCTGCAGCTGAATCTCGAATATATAAACCAAGCTTATAGGTATTTTCCCCTTTATCTTTTAATGGAGTAAGTTTGGTCGTGATTTTTCCGCTTTCACGGCTAATGACCATATCAAGAGCTTTACCATTTTGTCCTGCTGTTTGCACAAACGGTGCTACATCAGTCATTTTCTCTATTTTATTACCATTAATTTCGGTAATCATATCTCCGATTTTAATTCCTGCCATTTCACCAGGAGATTTTTTTCCATTCGTTGTATTGATTAAATGGTGCCCCACTACCAAAACACCAACCGTATTTAATTTTACACCGATGGATTGTCCACCTGGGATAACTCGAAAATCTTTTAAGACATGTACATCGACCTTTTTAATTGGGATCCCCGCATATTCTAGAAGCATTTCATTTTTGCCTTTTTCAGATGCTTTAACCGAAACCGAATGCTCTTCTTGATCCAATGTGTTTTTCGAATTATGAGAAACAAAAGCGGCTGATACCGGGCCAGCCTTTTTGAAAGTGTAATCCTGTCCTTCAAAAACAGTAATTGTCTTTGGTATATTAATGTACTGCTGGAACGGCTGAAAAAAGATAAGGCTAATTAATGAAACAAGGAGAATTCCACCAATAATCTTTCTAATTATTTCTAACTTCAAATTTTTCACTCTCCTCGCTTCTTTTCACAACATTGAAATGACTAATGGCTACATCTTTAATTTTGCCTCCTTGACAATCATTTATAACTTGGTTCTACATAAAAAAGCTACCCATAATGGATAGGAATAGCAATTTGAACGGGTATAAAGGTTTTATGTAAATTCTGATACATCAAGGGTTGAGCATGACGGCAATAGGTTCTATTTAGGTCATTTATGGAGGTTGTTGACAAATTTGGTCAACTTTCCATCAACAAATCATTTTTTCTTAGTATAAATTATTTACATTTAATAAATGCTTAATCATGAATACATTATTATTTTTTCTATTATATAGAAGGGAAATTTGGCGAACAGGGAATTCTTCCTATTTTTTGAAATAACTTTAAAATCAAATCAATTGAGGAGATTTGGGTAATGATAAAGGAAGAATATATAGGAGAAGATTTAACGAAAGTGATTTACCTTTTTAAGGAAAATATTCACAAATATGTAACAAGGTTTTTTTAAAATTTTGTCTAATACACCATGTATCAACCAATAAGGCGTGTGATACGTGATGTTACTTTTTAAAGCTGGAAAGTTTATTAAAGTAAGAGTGTTTGTTTACGGAGATCATTACTTGAGCACAGCAAGCACAAGGGGTTGTTCGGTGTGGAACTGCTTAGGGACCACCAGGAAAAAAGCTAAAGAAATGGCATTGCTTAGGTTAGATCAGGCCTTAAACGAAGTTAAAAAAGAAATGGATCGAGTCATTGAAAGAGAGGACTATTCCGTTTACCATGAAAAAAAATAAATTAATGAGCCCCCTCTCGAGCGAGAAGGGGCTTTATTCATACCTAATAACATAATAATAAAGGGATTAGCCAATAATAGTCGAATATTTGCAGTGCATCCAATTATTTTTATGTGAATGTCAAAATAAGATTGTGAAGGAATCTGCTTAAAGTAACGGTTCGTTGAAATTTTGGTTTTGAACCCTGCTGTTTATCGATGTCATATTAATTTTGGAAACCATCGAATGAAAAGAGCCGATGTGTTAATGGAGTGGTGAAGAATGCCTATTTGAGATTGTGAAAAAGAGCACTTAATCAAATGAGGCAGGAAAGGTGGGATTTGATGTGGGCAAACTAGTAAGTAAAATTATAGTACCTATTAATAACTTAAAAGAAACATCTTGGTTAACCATTCTATTGTTCTCTATACTGTATTGTGTATATGTAACACTTATTAATCTTGTTGTATTTAAATCTAACATTATACAACCAATTTCTGAATTAACATTAGGACTGGTGAACCAAACCCTTATAGTTAATGTTGTTAGTTTAATACTATTTGTCTTTATTTTGATTATAAAGTATGGAAGGCTAACTTTCTTTGATATAGGCTTAAAGGGAAATAGATTACTTAGTGCAGTAACTGCAGTAAGCATTATTTGGATTGCCATGCAATTAATCAATATTGTTATTGGGATAATTATATTAGGGAAGCCAATTATATATGAAGGTTGGAATCAATATGGAGCATCAAAAATGTTTGGTAGTTTTATTGGTCAATTGTTTGGAAATAGTTTGTTTGAAGAAATAGTTTTCAGAGGTTTTTTGTTAGTGCAAATTTGTAAAAAGCTAAAAAGCAAAAAAGGACAGCTCTTAAGTGGAATATGTGTATCACAGTTTCTATTTGCACTAATACATATTCCAAATAGAATATTGGGTGGAATGAACATTTTCGAAATAGTAACCTCTCTTATCATACTATTTATGATAGGTATTTTCTTTGCAATCGTTTACTTGTTAACAGACAACCTATTTTTTGTGATAGGTATACATACCATCTGGAATACACCATTACTTGTTTTTAATGGGCTTCCTAGTATTTTGGTTATTTTTGTCGCTACAATTTTCCTTTTACTCATTTGGGGAAGTACTTTTGGAAGTCTCAGCTTAAAGGCTACCAACCAGTCAATTAGATGATGTGATTTAGCAGAGGATATTTCACCCCCATAATAATAAAACAATGCGCCATCAATTGCCAGATTGTTGAACAGCTTCTTAGAAATTGTGATTGCTTTCACTTAATGCAAATAACAATAATGAATTTCACTTATCCAACGGATGCAAGAGCTTCACTAAGAGTTGCTGTGGTAGCTCTTTTCTTATTCCACTCCCTCAGTTTAAGAAGGAAAAATTTTCAATTAACGCGGCAGTAGTTGAAGAAAAATTCATTATATTTTCATTTTATAGGAGGGTTTAGTATTTAATAAATGGGAAAATTAAGGAAAAATAGTTAGGGGACTTTTATGATTAGTATTATGGGTTATGGGTCTTTGCTAATTACAATTGGGACACCTTTGGCAGTGGTTTTTCTTTTATTATGGACTTATAAGATAAAAAGAAATAGTGACATTCAAGTTGAGCAAAACCATAAGATTATCCAATTGTTAGAAAAAGGAAAAGTCGAATAAAATGAAGTAAACGCTTATTGCTAACGGATGCTTTACTTCAATTAAGAGTAAAGCCCTTTTCTTCTTCAACTAAAGATGCATGTTACCAGCCATTGCGCACTGTTAATTATTGTTGGAGCTTCTTTGATGGGAGGTTAGTAATAATTTTTAGGATGCAGTAAGAAAAAAATGGAGTTTTTACTATACATTTTCCTCGGGTGACAACTTAACTCGAGGTTTTTATTTAACACTTCTAACATTGTGTTTCCAAAAGATTATTAAATCCAAATACAAAACATATCACAGTAAAGAAAAGTATAAAAACTAAGGAATTACTTACTATGATTTGGTTATTACTTTCTTTACCAGGAATGATTATTATTGTTTTAACTATCATTTATTTTGTACGTGAATTTAAATCAATAAAAAATAAACACTCAGCACTTTTTATTGATTTTTGAATTATTTTTTTCAACAGGTGATGGGGCAACTGCAAAATTATAGGGGAAATAAATATTTCAAATTCTAAGTTATAATGTGTCGAATAACACTCGAATTGGGCTCTTTTCTTTTGTTTCTATACCTTTTAAAAACTATTTCTTCGTAATGTTCATTAATATTCCACCAAATACAAAATTGGTCTATTCCTTCCCATAGCTCTCCAAAGATTAGGGGATGTAAAACAATATTGAAGGAAATTTTATTGGATATTTAATCGCCAAAAGAGCATTTTAATAAGGGGCCGTTTTTTGGTCTACTTATAAAAATTGGAGGTATATTATGAACAATCAAATGAAAAAAGAGATTGAATCTGAAATTAAAAAAACAGTGAATGTTGAAATTGCTCAAGAAATAACTGACTTAAAAACTCAACTTAGTACTCTGCAAAGTTCATTTAGTAATGTACAAGGACAGCAACAGTCTGGTCAACAAATGGGACAACAGTCTGGTCAACAGATGGGACAACAGTCTGGTCAACAGATGGGACAACAGTCTGGTCAACAAAATCAATTAATGCAACAAATAAAACAATTTGCTGGTCAGGCACAAAATCAATTACAACAAAATGATCAACAATTACAGCAATCAATTCAACAAGCTATTCAATCATTAAATCAATGTCTCCAATACGCTCAAACTACCCAAACACTCAACCAAATAAATCAAGTTTTGGGTCAGATGCAACAAGAAATGGGACAACAGTCTGGTCAACAAATAGGACAACAAAATCTATTTCAATAATTGATCGTAAGTTAATAATTCCAAAGGGAATTCAGTTTCTTAAAACTGGATTCTCTATATCTGGATTTCTGATTAATCGTTGTGATATAACTATCGCTCATTTCTTAGTTATTAATGGAATTACTTGAACCTCCCACGACTAAAGTCGCAGGATTCTAATGTCCGTTCGGACACTAAAAACCTTTAATGACTTCCAAACCCATGGGATTCCTGCTTCATCGAGAACCGCATTCCGATAAGGATCGTCTTACACTCTCTACATTGTCTAATAGCTCGACAAACAGTATCTTTGATACTGACAGGCACACCTTTCCGCCGTTCCGGCGGTAAAAGATAAATAGTAAAAATTATGCTACAAGAGAAGGGGTTCCCAGTAGGCGACTGCCTTCTTCTTTGATATTTTTGGCTGAATTAATATCTCTATCATGAAGGGTTCCAAATTTTAGGCAAACCCAAAATCGGTCTGAAAGAGACAAAAGTGTGTTTTTCTCATGACATCCATTACATTGCTTCGAAGAAGCAAAAAATCGGTCCACAAGAACCGCCTTTTTATTGTCCCAAGCTGCTTTATAGCCCTAACTCACGACTAAAGTCACGAGTGTACGAGCGCCAATCATCAAATTTAATCGAAGATTGAGTTAGATTAGCTTGATTGGTTAGTCTAATCAGCACATTTCTTATAATCTAGAAAATTGAATTTAATGGCTGTACAAAAAAGAGAAGGACATTCAAATTAGAGAATTACAACTGATGTTTATACCTATGTATCAAAAAGGCAAGTCATAATGCAGCATGAAAATTCGATAAATTTGACCCAAGAGGGAAATTCGTCAACAATTCGTCAACATGCTATCCCAGGATTAAAGCAGCCCTTAACCACTGATATACCAATGGTTCTAAGGGCTACTTATTTTAGTCCTTCTTCGGCAAAGCTACCCAGATTGGGAAGTTTTTCAATTTATTTTGTTTTTTTCAGCTAATTGTAATAATTCCTGGGCATGTTGCTTAGTTAAATCGGTTATTTCTACACCGGAAATCATTCGCCCAATTTCTTTAATTTTTTCCTCTACATTCATTGGGGTGACTGAGGTTGTCGTTCTTCCCCCTTTAATGATCTTTGAAATAAATAAATGGGTATCTGCCATAGCTGCCACCTGAGGTAAATGCGAAATGCATAAAACCTGGGAATCAATAGCTACTTTATATATTTTTTCAGCAATTGACTGGGCAACCCTTCCACTGACACCTGTATCCACCTCATCAAAAATAATCGATGTAACGCCTTGATGTTTGGAGAATATACTTTTTAAAGCAAGCATAATCCGTGATAATTCTCCTCCGGAGGCAACTTTTGATAAAGGTTTTAAGGGTTCTCCCGGATTCGTTGAAATATAAAATTCTACATAATCGACACCGTTTTTTGAAAAATGTTGATTATCGGATTTGACACGAATTTCAAAAACGGTCTTGGCCATATACAATTCTTTCAATTCTTTATGTATTAATCGTGTCAGCTTATCTGCCCATTTGTGGCGTAGTTCAGTTAATTGCTTAGCTTCAAGAATTAAGTCTTTTCGAATGGCCGTTAGTTCTTTTTCCAATTCACTAATATGTGTTTCTTTATTTTGTAACGTTTCTATTTCTTCTTCGATTTTAGCTGCATATTCTAATATTTCGTTAATTGTTTTACCATATTTTCGTTTGAGCTGATTCATTTCATTTAAGCGGTCTTCTATTTCATTTAATCTTTTCGGATCATATTCTAAGACATCTAATTCATTTCTTAAAGAACTTGCAGCATCCTCTAATTGATAAAAGCTATTCGACACTGATTCGAAAATTTCTTTATATGTAGAATCAAGTACAGCTGCATCTTCTAGGTATCCCATAACCATTCCAATCCAATCGAGGCCTTTTTGTTCTCCGTGTAAGGCAGTGTAACTTGATTGAATCGCTTCAAACACTCTTTCAAAATTTCCTAGTTTTCTTCTTTCCTCGGATAGTTCTTCATCTTCATGGAGCTTTAAATTTGCATTTTGAATTTCATCTAATTGAAATTGAATTAAATCAAGGCGGTGGGCTGTTTGCTGGTCATTTTCACTTAATGTTTTAAGTTTTTGTAATGTGTGATCGTAACGGCGATATACTTCCAGATATTCGCCTTGTGAAGCCAAAATTTCCTCAGCACCAAATTGATCAAGTAAGGGTAAATGTTTTGTCTCATCCATTAATTCTTGATGTTCATGCTGGCCATGAATATCAACAAGGGTTGCGCCAATCTCCCTTAGAGTTGAAATCGTAACAAGTTTTCCGTTTATACGGCAAACACTTTTTCCAGTTCGAGATATGTCACGCCGTAAAACAACCATTCCTTCTTCAATTTCTATCCCAAATTCCAATGCTTTCATGATAATTGGATGGTTTGGGTCATCGAGTTGAAATAGCCCTTCAATTTCTGCCTTCTCTTCTCCATGGCGGACAAATTCTGCCGATCCCCTTCCTCCGACTAGTAAATGAATCGCGTCAATGATAATTGATTTTCCTGCTCCTGTTTCCCCCGTTAATACAGTCAATCCCTTTTCAAAGGAGATGGATAGAGCTTCAATAATCGCGAAATTTTTTATTGACAGTTCTGCTAACAAAGGAACACTCCCCCAATTACAGCATATCTAGGAATCGATTGGTTACGACCTCTGTGTCTTCCGGTTTTCGACAAATAATTAACATCGTATCATCACCACATATCGTTCCTAATATTTCTTCCCAATCAAGATTATCGATCAGTGCACCAATGGCCATAGCATTACCAGGCAAGCACTTCATAACCAACAAATGCCCTGCTGAATCAATCCTTACAAATGCATCGACTAATGATCGTTTAAGTTTTTGTAACGGATTAAACCTTTGGTCTGCTGGCAGGCTGTATTTATACCGACCATCGATTAATGGTACCTTAACCAAGTGTAATTCTTTTATATCCCGTGATACCGTAGCCTGGGTCACATTATAGCCTGCGTTCTTAAGCTCATCGACAAGCTCATCTTGTGTCTCAATATCATTGCTGGCAATAATTTCTCTTATTTTTATATGACGTTGACCTTTATTCACTTTTTCACCCCATAATCATTGAAAACCTTAAAGTATTTTGAACTAATATGTCGTATCTACCCATATGTTAGCCCATTTCTACCGCCTTGTACATTTTTTCTTTAATAAAAATACATTTAAATGCAATAAAAGGATAGGCTCAGGCCTACCCCTTCTAGTCTTGCTTTGTATGGAACTCATTATGTGATTCCTTGACAATATCAGGAGGACTGAATTGAAGCTGATTGACTCCTATTTCCCGTTCACCTTCCCATTTAAGGTGAAGTAAAAATTCAATGTTCCCATCACCACCAGTGATTGGAGAATACGAGAGGTCTGTTACAATAAATCCTTGTTGAACGGAAAAGTTAATGATTTTATCGATTACCTGTAAATGTACTTTTTCATCCCGTACGATGCCCTTTTTACCGACCTGGTCACGACCAGCCTCAAACTGCGGCTTCACAAGGGCGATAATATCACTTCCTGTTACAAGAAGTGTTTTTAACACCGGTAATATTAAGGTTAAAGATATAAACGAAACGTCTATTGTGGCAAAATTCGGCATTTCTCCGGTTAAATTAGCAGGCGTCACATAGCGAAAATTGGTCCTTTCCATTACCATGACCCGTTCATCTTGCCTTAGTTTCCAAGCAAGCTGATTATAGCCAACATCGAGAGCATAGGACATTTTCGCGCCATTTTGTAAGGCACAATCGGTAAATCCGCCAGTTGAAGCCCCAATATCTAATAACACCTTATCAAGGACACTGACATCAAAAACTTTTAATGCCTTCTCAAGCTTTAATCCACCGCGGCTGACATACGGTAGCATTTTCCCTTTTATGCTTAACGGGATATCAATCTTGACCTTTTCTCCCGGTTTATCCAATCGTTCTTCCTTTGTATAAACTAGTCCTGCCATGATAGCTCGTTTAGCCTTTTCCCTTGTTTCAATTAATCCCCGTTCTACAAGTAAAACATCTAATCGTTCTTTATTTTTCATTTTTTAAGCCCTTTGTTGTTTTTTCCTTGCCAGTGTTGAAATTCGTTTGATTATTCCTTCAGTCGTTAACCCAATCTCTTCAAGAAGTGAGCCAACATCTCCATGTTCAATAAACTGATCAGGGATGCCAAGTCTGTCAATTTGAGCATGGTAATATCCTTGGGAATGAGCATATTCAAGAATTGCACTACCAAACCCACCCTGTAACACAGCTTCTTCAATCGTGAGGAGAGGAATATTTTTATCTAGCAGACCAGTTAGCATTTTTTCATCCAAAGGCTTGATAAACCGAGCATTCACAACCTTTACGGAAATTCCTTGCTTTTCCAGTAGCATTGCTGCATCCATCGCCATCGGAATTGTCGTACCAAAGGTTAAAATCGCCGCGTCATCGCCCTCTTTTATTACCTCCCATGTACCGATTGGAATGGTGTGAAATTCCGTATCCATTGGTACACCGACTCCATTACCACGAGGAAATCTCATCGCAATTGGACCATCATCATAATTTACGGCCGTATATACCATATGCTGCCCTTCATTTTCATCCTTAGGCATCATTATGACGATATTAGGAACATGCCTTAAAAAGGCAATATCGAATACACCCTGATGTGTCTCACCATCTGCACCAACTAAACCGGCCCGGTCGATTCCAATAAAAACATTTAAATTCTGCCGGCAAATATCATGAACAACCTGATCATAGGCCCGTTGTAAAAAAGTTGAATAAATCGCTAAAAAAGGCTTCATATTCTGTGTCGCTAATCCTGCCGCAACTGTCGCCGCATGCTGTTCAGCAATCCCGACATCATACATTCGCTCAGGAAACTCACTGGCAAAACCCTCAAGCTTCGATCCAACAGGCATCGCGGGAGTAATCGCCACTATTCTTTCATCGCTGCGTGCAAGTTTGCGAACGGTTTCGCTGACTAAGCTACTCCATGCAGGTGGCTGCTTTTTATTGGGTTTTACAAAATCACCAGTGTCCATCTTATAAGGACCTGTTCCATGCCATGTCCCAGTTTTATCACTTTCTGCCGGTTGATAGCCTTTACCCTTCTTCGTAATAACATGAAGGAGAACTGGACCCTCTGTTTTTTTAGCATAGCTTAAGCTCTCAAATAAATTGTCAAAATTATGGCCATCAATCGGGCCTAAATAAGTGAACCCAAGTTCCTCAAAAAACATACCGGAAACAAATAAATATTTCAAGCTGTCCTTTACACGTTCCGCAGTGGCCGCAAGTTTACCGCCAACAGCAGGCACCTTTTTCAATAACATTTCGAGTTCATCTTTCACCCATTGATATTTTCCAGCTGTCCGCAATTGGCCGAGAATATTATGTAACGCACCAACATTTGGAGCAATCGACATTTCATTATCATTTAAAATCACAATCATGTCTTTTTTCTCATGCCCAATATGATTTAGTGCTTCTAATGCCATCCCGCCCGTTAATGCACCATCTCCAATAACCGGTACAACAAAGGATTTTTCCTTTTTTAAATCCCGAGCAATAGCCATTCCCATTGCAGCAGATAGCGAGGTAGAACTGTGCCCCGTCTCCCAAACATCATGCTCGCTTTCAATTCGTTTTGGAAAACCACACAAGCCTTTGAACTGCCTTAAGGTATCAAATTCACTAGCTCTGCCGGTTAAGATTTTATGAACATAGGATTGATGACCGACATCCCAAATAATTTTATCCTTTGGACTGTCAAAACATTTATGTAAAGCAATGGTTAATTCGACAACTCCTAAATTCGGTCCAATATGGCCTCCGGTTACAGACAGCTTTTCAATCAAGAATTGGCGAATATCTTGACCCAAAGCCTCTAGTTCTTTATTCGACATTCCTTTTAAAAAGGACGGGTCTTTTATTGATAACAGATCCATATATGGACCACTCACTTTCATACTTTTTCTTTCTACTCTAGAACTTCGATAATTGGCTTGCCTTCTCGAGCAAGGCGATTCCGCTTTTCTTTTTGAAAAAATAGCCGCTAACACGATAGTGATAACGGCATTGACAATGTTTTCTACATTGAAAACAATTATAACACACTTATTTCATTGCCTCAAATACCCCTATTTTAGTGGTCTCTTGTAGCAACTAAATCCGTTATTTCCTCAAGGAGGTTTGTATTCAAGCCTGTCTCTCTCAGATATTCGGTTGACAGGTTTATTTGCCTTTGTAAAGCGTCTTTGGCACCTTCTAATGATAACAATTGGGGATACGTACTTTTAAGATTTGCTGTATCACTGCCAACTGGCTTTCCAATTAATTGTTGATTACCAACTAAATCCAGAATATCATCCTGGATTTGAAAAGCAAGTCCAAGGTGATGTGCAAAGGCTGAAAGGTTATCTAATTGGCTTTGACTTGCTCCCGCCAAAATCGCCCCTGCTACCACACTAAACCGTAGCAGCTTACCTGTTTTATGAATATGGATATACTCAAGCTCTTGAAGGGTTAGTGACTTCCCTTCCCCTTCCATATCAGCCACTTGGCCGCCGACCATACCTTCAGTTCCAGCCGCTTTTGCCATTTCAATAATTAACTTAATCAATGCATCAGGTGAAGCAAATTCAGCGGAAATTTTACCAATAACTTCAAAACTATAAGTTAATAAAGCATCACCAGCTAATATGGCAATCGCGTCACCAAATACTTTATGATTGGTAGGCTTTCCTCTCCTTAAATCGTCATTATCCATACTAGGTAAATCATCATGGATTAAGGAATAGGTATGAATCATCTCGATTGCAGCGGCAGCTGGCAGCCCTCTGTGAGGGTCTATTCCGAACGCGTCCAAGGTTGCAAATAATAAAAGTGGGCGAATTCTCTTTCCCCCTGCTTCAAGAGAATAGATCATCGATTCTTTAATAATTGGAGGGGCGTTAAGCTTTTCAACCAGTGTACGAAGCTCCGTATCCAGCAGCTGTTTATATTCTTGTGCAAATGGGTCTAGTAACCTGGGTTTCAAGACTTATTCCTCCTCTTCAACGGAAAAGTTCTCCGAACGACCATCCTCCGTTATGATTTGAGTAAGTTGTTCTTCTACACTTTTCAATTTTTCATGACAAAGCTTTGATAACTCCATACCTTCTTTATAAAATGTAATCGCTTCTTCTAAGGGGACATCTCCCTCTTCAAGCTTATCGACAATTTGTTCCAGCTTTGTCATAGCCTCTTCAAAGGATAATTTTTTTTCATTCGTCACTTTTTCCGCTCTCCTTTATATTCTCCACATTACAGTAAAGGCTTCCATCTGATAATTTAATCTGAACCTGCTCATTTACTTTTACTTGTTTCACAGTTTTTACAAGGTGATTATCCTCTGTATAAGCCAAACTATAGCCCCGTTCCATTATTTTCAACGGGCTTAATGCCTGTAAGGTTGATAGGACATGATTGAAATCAGTTTGTTTTTTAGTAAAAATTTGAACCATGAAGCGGTTCAATTCTTTTTGTGTACGTTCGAAATGGTTTCTAGCCTCAAGTAATGCTGCTCTTGGGTGGTTCCGCTGCAATCGTTTATAAAGAATTTCATGCTGCCCTTTTTTTATTAACGATAACCGGGACGTGCCACGGACAAGCCGTTCTGTTAATTTATCAACATGCTCGAGCTTTTGTTCATATAGACGATGTGGATAGCGAAAGGCATATGATTTTTGTACCCGGTTTAACCGTTCTTTTTCAAACCGGAATTTTTCTTGCATGACTCTTAGAAGACGAGCCTGTCGCTGTAAAACCCGGTCCATTAATTCCTCAATATGCGGAACTGCGAGTTCAGCAGCACCTGTCGGAGTCGGTGCCCTTAGATCAGCAACAAAATCAGCAATTGTAAAATCTGTTTCATGACCAACGGCTGAAATAATTGGAATCCTGGAGGAAAAAATTGCCCGAGCAACCCTTTCCTCATTGAAGGCCCATAACTCTTCAATCGAACCTCCCCCACGTCCGACGATTAAAACATCAATTTCCCTTATATTGTTTGCTTTTTCAATTGCCTTTGCAATAGAGGGTGCTGCGTTTTCACCTTGGACAAGGGCAGGGATAACAAGAATTGAAGCAATTGGATAACGTCGTTTAATAGTAGTAATCACATCCCGTATGGCTGCACCGGTTGGTGATGTAATTACGCCAATGGTTGTCGGGTACATCGGAATCGCTTTTTTCGTTTCAAGCGCGAATAAACCTTCTAATTCAAGTTTTTGTTTTAATTGTTCATAGGCAAGAAATAACTCTCCAATGCCGTCAGGTTGCATTTCTCTTATATAGATTTGATATTGCCCACTTGGTTCGTAAACGCTAATATCGCCTTTTACAATCACTTTCATACCGTTTTCCGGTGTAAATTTCATGTAACGCGACTGGCCGGCAAACATCACTGCAAGAATGCGGGCCTTTTCATCCTTTAAGGTAAAGTACATATGTCCACTCGAATGTTGTTTGAAATTTGATATTTCTCCTCTTACATGCACATCCCGTAAATGAGGATCGGCATCAAATTTTCTTTTTATGTATTTGGTTAGCGCATTTACAGATAAATATCTTTGTTCCTGCATAGCTGGCTCCTTTTTCAATCTAAAGAATAAAATTGCCCTTATCCATTATCTATTTAGTCCTTCTTTTTGTCCGAAAAATCAACTTAAATAGAAAGGTACCTAAATCAATAAAAGATAAGGACAATTCTTCATCCTCTAGTAACGATTGATTGTTTCAGCTGCTGATTTTAAGGTATTATACATGAGCATCGTTATCGTCATCGGTCCTACTCCCTTGGGTACTGGGGTGATATATCCAGCTTTTTCACTCACCTCATCAAAAGCAACATCACCACAAAGCTTACCTGCTTCATTACGGTTAATGCCTACATCAATGACCACAGCGCCCTCTTTTACATGTTCAGCTTTGATAAAGTTTGGAATACCAACAGCGGCAACAAGAATATCTGCTTGCTTTGTATGTAGCTTTAAATCTTTAGTTTTGGAATGACAATAGGTTACGGTTGCATGCTGATTAAGAAATAATTGTCCCACCGGCTTACCCACAATATTACTTCTTCCTACTACGACGACATTTTTTCCAGCAATAGCTATCCCTGTTTCCTCTAGTAGCACCATAATTCCATAAGGTGTGCATGGTAAGAAAGCATTCTGTCCGGTCATCATCCTGCCGATATTAATCGGATGGAAGCCATCGACATCCTTTAACGGGGAAATCGTTTCTATTACCTTACTTTCATCAATATGTTTTGGAATTGGTAGTTGAACCAAAATACCGTGGATCGTAGAGTCTTCATTTAGTTCTTCAATTTTGGCAAGCAATTCCTCCTCTTGAATATCCTCTGACATTTCAATTAATAAAGAGTTCATCCCCAGTTCTTGACATGCTTTTTCTTTACTTGTTACATATGTCCGAGAAGCGTGGTTATTCCCAACAAGAATGACGGCTAACCCTGGGGTTACTCCCTGACTTTTTAGAGCAGCCACTTTTTCAGCAATTTCTATTCTTTTTTTCGCGGCAATTTCTTTTCCATTAATAATTTGAGCAGTCACTGTCATTTCTCCCCTTTGTTTGAGAGTACACAATCAATTAGTCGTTAAGAAGCTTTTGTTTCACCTTTGAAAGAACACCATTAATAAACTTGCTTGACTGGTCATCTCCGTAAATTTTAGCTATCTCTATGGCTTCATCTAAAATAACGTTTTCCGGAACTTCAGTTCGGAAGAATTTCAATTCATATACAGCAATTCTTAATAAGTTTCGGTCAACCGTTGCTAACCGATCGATTGTCCATTTTTCAAGGTTTTCGATAATCAATTTGTCGATTTCGGCTTTTTGCTCAACAACACCTAAAACGAGTTTTGTGAGATATTCGTCACCTGCCTCCCCTTCCAAAACATGTTCAATTGCGGATGATGGTTCACTGTTACTTACGTCGATTTGGAACAGTGCTTGTAATGCTTTTTCCCTTGCTGTTCTTCTTTTCATTATACCGTTAACTCCTTTAGATATATTAAATAATTTTTGTCTATTTTTTATACAAACAAATATGGCGTTTCACACCGCCATTAACCATGGAACTACACTCATTCAAAGACCAAACCCTACATGATAAAGACGGTGTGAGCAGAGCCAAGTTCACTTATTTCATGGTTAAATCTGGATTTTTCACTACAATTGGATATACTGATTCATTTTTGCGGCGCTCCGCCCCTTTTCCATCCATCCTATAGTATTAAAATAATCAAGATAGCTTACACATAAAAAGATAATAGCACAACTAAAATGGATTCGCACTGAAAGGTTGAATATTTCACTTTGTTTTTTGAAATAGAAAAACCAAAGGATTAGCTCCTTTGGTTTTTCCTTTTACAATTCTGAATCAATTTCTGGTTCAATCTTTTGGGTTTCAAATTGAATTCCAACGACGTGAATATTTACTTCTTCTGCTTCTAAAGCCGTCATATTAAGTAGGGCTTGACGGATATTATCTTGTATTTTCCCTGCAACAGTCGGAATGGAGATGCCAAACTTCATCAAACAATACACATCAACCTTTATCCCTGATTCCGTCAGCTCGACTTTAACGCCTTTACCGTGATTTTTTTTCCCTAACCGTTCAACAACACCTGTAGCAAAATTGCCACGCATACTTGCTACACCTTCTACCTCAGAAGCAGCAATGCCAGCTATTACCTCAATCACTTCAGGGGCAATTTCAATTTTTCCATGCCCATTATTTCCTTGTTCCATTTCCAAAATACTAAACTCGCTCACCTGAGCTCACCTCCAGATATTAGATAGACCTCATCACATCGTACAATTCCAGGAATTTTGTATTAAAACTGCCTTCTACAAATTTTTCATGTTCTAGCAGTTTTAAATGGAACGGGATGGTTGTATGAACGCCCTCAACGACAAATTCACTTAATGCCCGTTTCATTCTTGATATTGCCTCTTCCCTGCTGTTGCCATATGCGATGACTTTCGCAATCATAGAATCGTAGTAAGGTGGAATGGTATAGCCTGGATATGCCGCTGAATCAACCCGAACTCCAAAACCTCCAGGCGGTAAGTACATTTTGATTTTCCCAGCTGATGGAAGAAAATTCTTTTCAGGATTTTCAGCATTGATTCTGCATTCGATTGCCCATCCTGTAAAAGTAACATCCTGCTGATTTACTGATAACTTTTCACCGCTTGCCACTTTAATTTGTTCCTTAATAAGATCAATTCCAGTGACCATTTCTGTTACAGGATGCTCCACCTGAATCCTCGTGTTCATTTCCATAAAATAAAATTGACGATTGCGGTAGTCATATATAAATTCTACCGTGCCGGCACCTGAATAAGCAACTGCTTTTGCAGCTTTTACGGCTGCATTTCCCATTTCTTCACGGATTTCTCCATCTAAGGCAGGTGAAGGCGTTTCTTCAAGCAGTTTTTGCAGTCTGCGCTGGATGGAGCAATCTCTTTCTCCTAAATGGACGGTGTTACCGTATGTGTCAGCAAGAATCTGGATTTCAACATGGCGGAAATCCTCGATATATTTTTCGATATAGACACCGGAATTCCCGAAGGCTGTCAAAGCTTCCTGCTGGGTAATCGTGATTCCTTTTATTAATTCCTGTTCATTCTTGGCAACGCGGATCCCTTTGCCGCCTCCGCCTGCAGTTGCTTTAATTATAACTGGATAGTGAATGGTTTCAACCAGTTCCAATGCCTCATCGATATCATTAATAATTCCCGTTGATCCCGGAACAATTGGTACTCCTGCTTCACGCATTGTTTCCCTGGCGATATCCTTTGTTCCCATTTTTGTGATGGCTTCAGGGCTTGGACCTACAAATGTAATATTGCATTCACGGCAAAGTTCAGCGAAATCGGCGTTCTCTGCCAAAAATCCATAACCCGGGTGAATCGCATCACTGGAAGTTAGTTTTGCTACACTAATAATATTTGTCACGTTTAAATAACTGTCTTTTGATGAAGTGGGCCCAATGCAGTAGGCTTCATCCGCTAGCTGTACATGCAAAGCTTCACGGTCTGCTTCTGAGAAAACGGCAACTGATTCAATCCCCATTTCCCGGCAGGCACGAATAATCCTTACGGCAATTTCTCCTCTGTTTGCAATTAACAGTTTTTTTATCATCCTGTTATCGCTCCTAACTTAAGGCTTTACTAAAAATAAAGGCTGTCCATATTCTACTAATTGTCCATTTTTCACAAGTACTTCAACAATTTCTCCGTTAACTTCTGCTTCAATTTCGTTAAATAATTTCATTGCTTCAACGATACACACAATGGAATCCTTCGATACATTTGACCCTACTTTGACATATTCGTCTGAATCTGGAGTTGGAGATGCATAGAAAGTCCCTACCATTGGCGAAGTAATCTTGTGTAAATTTGTTGTATCTCTTTCGGTTGGAGTTTCAACCTTTGGATCTTCCTGCTTTACCTCCACTGCAGGAGCGGCAGGTGTAACAGCTGCAACCGGAATTGTTTGAACAGCTGCAGGAGCCGTAGTTGGTGTAATTGGCTGCATAGATGCAACAGTTACTGTACCATTCTTCTTCATTTTAATTTTTGAACCATCAATTTCATAAACAAATTCATCAATACTAGACTGGTCAACCAATTTAATCAATTCTCGAATTTCTTGTACTTTTAACATGAGTAACACCCCTCGTACTACTTTAATTAGGACTAACTACTAATACTATACGATAATACCTTGTAAAAGTTCAATAATCTTAATCGTAACAACCATAACAATTTCTACTGCATGCCCTCCTTTATCATCTTAATATTATTATTCTAAAAAGTGAACTTTAACTTCCTGATTCAATACAAAACATTATTTTCTCTTATTTTCACAGAATTAAACCAATAAAAAACTATCATGAGCCTCAACTCCCAACCCTACCATGGAAATAAATTTAGAGAACAAGCCGTAGTCACCTAATAAAGGCGGTGAGAGCAGAGCTAGACTTCACATCTTTCGTCTAGTGAAATGGGTA
>NZ_CALBWS010000025.1 GCF_937468385.1 Neobacillus rhizosphaerae | reverse complement strand
ATTCACTATTACAATAACAAACGAATAAAGGCAAAATTAAAAGACCTAAGCCCAGTAGAATACCGAACTCAGGTCCTCAAAGTAGCCTAAAATATTTGTCTAACTTTATTGGGTCAGATCAAATGGCTAAGGTTTTTTATTTTGACTATTATAATTTTTAGAACAAAACCTCCCACTTTCCTTTCTAAGCAGTTTGCTTTAAAATTTTAAAAGATAGATAAAGACGGATAGGAGTGGGCGGAGTGAATGAAACCATCAAACAAAAATTAACACTACTGCCTGATCAGCCTGGCTGCTACTTAATGAAGGATCGTCAAGGGACAATCATTTATGTGGGGAAAGCAAAGGTATTAAAGAACCGTGTTCGATCTTATTTTACCGGGTCGCACGATGGAAAGACCTTAAGGCTCGTCAACGAAATCGAAGACTTTGAATATATCGTGACTTCTACGAATATTGAAGCACTCTTACTTGAATTAAACCTAATCAAAAAATATGATCCAAAATACAATATCATGCTGAAGGATGACAAAAGCTACCCGTTTATCAAATTGACTGCTGAAAGACATCCAAAGCTTATCATCACGAGAAAAGTAAAAAAGGATAAAGGCAAATACTTTGGCCCCTACCCGAACGTCGGAGCGGCTAACGAAACAAAAAAGCTTCTTGACCGGATTTATCCGTTACGTAAATGCTCGACCCTTCCCGACCGCGTCTGCTTGTATTACCATTTAGGACAGTGCCTAGCACCATGTGTGAATGAAGTGGCCGAAGTGCAGTATAAGCAAATGACGGACGAGATTACCCGATTTTTAAATGGCGGGTATAAGGAGATAAAAAAAGAGCTTTCGGAAAAAATGACAGCGGCAGCTGAGGAGTTAGATTTCGAGCGGGCAAAGGAATTCCGTGATAAAATCACTCATATTGAAACTATTATGGAAAAACAAAAAATCACAATGACCGACTTTACCGACCGCGATGTATTTGGATACGCTGTCGACAAAGGCTGGATGTGTGTCCAAGTCTTTTTTGTCCGCCAAGGAAAGCTGATAGAGCGAGATGTTTCCATGTTTCCAATTTACAATGAACCAGAGGAAGAGATCTTGACGTTCCTCGGCCAATTTTATCAAAAGACAAATCACTTCAAGCCGAAGGAAATTCTCATTCAGGACGAAGTGGATTTGAACATGGCCGAACAATTGCTTGAAGTAAAAGTGATGCAGCCGCAGCGGGGGCAAAAAAAGGATCTCGTCAAAATGGCAATCAAAAATGCCAAAATAGCTTTATATGAAAAGTTTTCATTAATTGAAAAAGATGAGGATAGAACAATCAAGGCGGTAGAAACCCTTGGTGAGCTGTTAGGGATTTATACCCCACACAGGATTGAGTCATTTGATAACTCCAACATTCAAGGAACTGACCCTGTATCGGCAATGGTTGTTTTTATTGATGGCAAGGCAAACAAGCGGGAATACCGCAAATATAAAATCAAATCAGTTAAAGGCCCTGATGATTATGAATCAATGCGGGAAGTGACGAGAAGAAGATATTCCAGAGCTTTAAAGGAAAATCTGGCACTTCCGGATTTAATTATCATAGATGGTGGAAAAGGGCATGTGGAAGCAGTCAGGGATGTGTTGGAAAATGAACTTGGACTAGATATTCCGCTTTCGGGGCTTGTGAAGGATGAAAAACACCGAACATCGCAGCTCCTTTACGGTAATCCGTTGGAAATTGTCCCGCTAGCAAGGAACAGCCAGGAATTTTATTTACTGCAAAGGATTCAAGATGAGGTTCACCGCTTTGCGATTACCTTCCACCGTCAAATCCGTGGGAAAAGTGTCTTTCAATCGTTACTCGATGATATCCCTGGTATTGGGGAAAAGCGGAAAAAGCAATTGTTAAAGGAATTTGGCTCTGTTAAGAAAATGAAGGAAGCAACGTTTGAAGAATTTCGAGCCCTCGGAATTCCAACTAATGTCGCAGAAGAATTAATCAATAAACTTCGTTCATAGTATTGTTAGGAAAAAAAGAACATGCTATAATGAGTGAAAATTTAATTTACTATCACTTTTTACGTATTAAAGTGAAGGTAGAGGTGCGAGCTTCAAGAGTAGTGGTTCTGAGAAGGATGAGCTTCTGAGAAGAATCATGAAAGGGAAAGTTCGCCGAAGTAAAGAAGGTCTCATTTCTTTCTTTGCTGGTCTTGCATTGAATAAATGCCGGATTGTCAAGACGTTTGTCTTGGAGAGCTATCTTACATTGTGTGTACGAGAATTTATTTCTTCGTGTTCTTAAAGCAATGAGAGGCCCTTCTCATTGCTTTTTTGCATTTATGGGGAAAATTAAGAGTAACATTTGAAAGAAGGAGAAAACAACTATGGGGCTTATCGTACAAAAATTCGGGGGAACCTCCGTCGGCAGTGTAGAAAGAATTTTGAATGTGGCAGCATGTGTAAAAGAGGAGACGGAGAAAGGCAATAACGTCGTTGTCGTTGTTTCGGCAATGGGAAAATCGACGGATCAGCTAGTCGGCCTGGCAAAGGAAATTTCCTCACAGCCAAGCAAGCGGGAAATGGATATGCTCCTTTCGACAGGGGAACAGGTGACTATCGCACTATTGTCGATGGCCTTAAATCAACAAGGTCTTGATGCTGTTTCTTATACTGGCTGGCAGGCAGGAATCGTAACAGAACCCATCCACGGAAACGCCCGAATCACAAAAATCAACACAGAGGCCCTTCAAAGTCAGCTATCAAATGGTAAGATTGTCATTGTTGCGGGTTTCCAAGGAATAACAGAGGACGGTGAAATTACCACACTTGGCCGCGGTGGATCTGATACAACAGCGGTGGCCTTAGCAGCAGCACTGAAAGCTGATAAATGCGATATTTATACGGATGTGACCGGGGTGTTTACAACAGATCCAAGGTATGTCAAAGAGGCGCGCAAGTTATTATCTGTGTCCTATGATGAAATGCTCGAACTCGCCAATTTAGGTGCCGGTGTGCTCCACCCAAGAGCAGTGGAGTTTGCCAAAAACTATCAAGTCAGGCTCGAGGTTCGTTCAAGTATGGAAAAAATCGCAGGTACAGTCATAGAGGGGGAAGCAACTATGGAACAAAACCTAGTAGTACGCGGAGTGGCGTTTGAAGATGAAATAACGAAGGTTACCGTATTAGGATTAACCAATTCCTTAACAAGTTTATCAACAATTTTTACCACGCTCGCGCAAAATCAAATAAACGTTGATATTATCATACAAAGTACAACAGAAGCAGGAACAGCCAATTTGTCGTTCTCGATTCATACAGATAACTGGCTAGAAGCATTAAGTGTTCTAGAAAATAATAAACCAGTACTGGGTTACGAACAGCTGGACGCAGAAAATAAATTAGCAAAGGTGTCAATTGTTGGTTCAGGTATGATTTCCAATCCCGGAGTAGCCGCAAAAATGTTTGAAGTGTTGGCAAGTAATAACATTCCAATTAAAATGGTCAGCACATCAGAAATTAAAGTATCTGTTGTGATCGAAGAAAAAAATATGCTAAAAGCAGTTGAAGCACTGCACAAGGCATTTGAGCTTGGGGATAATTAGAAAAGGGTGTCAGGCACCGTCCGTTTGGACGGTGCCTGACACCCTAAAAAGGATAACCGTAATTAAATTTGGTCCTTGCTGTCCCATTTGACGGTGAACTGGACTTTGTTGGATTTTTTTACTGGATGCTCGAAGGTTTCTGCAATGACTTCTTTTTGAAGTTCGATTTGCTGGGCCAGGAAGCCCGCTTCAAGCTGGAAAAAGTGCTCTGCTTTTGACTTTACCCGGGAAACAATCAAAGGACTTGCTAGTTCAAATTCAATTTCGCTTTTCGTTTCTTTTTTTATTTCAAGCTGTCCCCAAGAAGCATTAGCGAAAAATTCAATGACTTTATCATAATCGGTTAAAGGAAATTTCCGGGCGAGGCGTTTTCCAGCCCAATATAAAATTTCGGGAGAATCTTTCCCTAGAATCTCAGGCAAAAGGATTTCCCTGATTAATTCGTATCCGAATATGGATATGGTTCTTGGCTCCCCAGTATTCAAAGTTTGATCAACGTCTGTACTTTCTTTCACAAGATTCCCCTCTTTCTATCATTCTATTATATACAAATTAAGTTGAGTTTCAGTACATTTCCCCAGAAAAAACAATTGATAATGTATTTTTAATTATTTTGCAATACCATATCTTTTTTACCATCATAATTATCTTATCCTTTTAAGGAAAAATTTTTTACCGTAAGATATTGGTAATTAAAATGTAAGAATCATGATGATTAACAGAAAAATCCAGTTAAAGGAAAGAGGGGGAGGCCCCTTCTATTACAATATCAATATATTTTAAAAATTTTATTAATTACCAAAGAATTGTGTATCCGTTTTCTTGACGCTCTATGATGATGGGAGTAAAATGAACATGTCACATTATTGTCACAGTGGTGCTAGAAATTCTTTCAAGGGGAATAATGAAAACTTGCCAATTGCTAGTTCGAATCAGGTTCATAAGGCATTGTTGAATTATCAATTCAGAATTTATGAATAGTAAATTCTGATAAGTTAAAAGGGGAAGAAACTTAACACCATTTTTTAAAAACTAAGGGGGGTAAAATTATGGCGGGTAATCGAGAGTTTTTTAACCGGAGATTGCATTCGTTGCTAGGGGTTATTCCTATTGGGGTATTTCTGACGCAGCACCTTGTAGTCAACCATTTTGTCACAGGAGGACCAGATTCCTTTGAAAAGGCTGCGGCTTTTATGGGAAATCTTCCATTCCGGATTGTCCTTGAAACTGTAATTATTTATTTACCAATGCTTTTTCATGCAATTTATGGACTTTATATTGTTTTTACCGCTAAAAGCAATGTCAAAAATTTTGGTTTTTTCAGGAACTGGTTGTACGTGATTCAGCGGATAACAGGCGTCATCACGCTTATTTTTATAGCTTGGCACGTATGGCAGACGCGTGTAGCTGATGCACTAGGCACGGCAGATGTTTCTTATGAAATGATGCATAATATTCTTTCATCACCAGTCATGTTCGTTTTCTATCTTGTGGGTATCCTTTCAGCAATTTTCCATTTTGCCAATGGGTTATGGTCATTCTTAGTAAGTTGGGGTATTACTGTGTCACCACGTTCACAAGTGATTTCTACATATGTGACAATTGGTATTTTCGTTATTCTATCAATTGTTGGAATTCAAACACTGATCGCATTTGTTTCTTAACTATTTTTTGATCGGAAAAATAAGGTATTTTGGATTAAGGGAGTGAGTCACGAATGAGTAAGGGTAAAGTGATTGTAGTCGGTGGCGGCTTAGCCGGCTTAATGGCTACCATCAAGGTTGCAGAATCAGGAACACCAGTAGAACTATTTTCTTTAGTTCCGGTAAAACGTTCTCACTCTGTTTGTGCCCAAGGTGGTATTAATGGAGCAGTAAATACAAAGGGTGAAGGGGATTCCCCATGGATTCACTTTGACGATACGATTTATGGCGGAGATTTCTTGGCGAATCAGCCGCCAGTTAAGGCAATGTGCGATGCAGCACCTGGTATTATCAATTTATTTGACCGGATGGGAGTTATGTTTAACCGGACTCCGGAAGGATTACTAGACTTCCGCCGTTTTGGAGGGACACAGCATCACCGTACCGCTTTTGCTGGTGCCACGACAGGTCAGCAGCTACTTTATGCACTTGATGAACAAGTTCGCCGCCATGAAGTCGACGGATTGGTTACCAAGTATGAAGGCTGGGAGTTTTTGGGCTCGGTTATCGATGACGATGGTGTATGCCGTGGTGTTGTTGTTCAGGACTTAAAAACAATGGAAATCAGGTCATTTGCAGCAGATGCTGTTATATTGGCAACAGGCGGCCCTGGGATTATTTTTGGAAAGTCAACAAACTCAGTTATTAACACAGGTTCTGCAGCCTCTATTGTATATCAACAAGGTGCTCATTATGCAAATGGCGAAATGATTCAGATTCATCCAACTGCTATTCCTGGTGATGATAAACTACGCTTAATGAGTGAATCAGCGCGGGGTGAGGGCGGACGTATTTGGACATATAAAGATGGAAAACCATGGTACTTCCTAGAAGAAAAATACCCTGCATATGGAAACCTTGTACCACGTGATATTGCCACACGTGAAATTTTTGATGTTTGCGTTTCGCGGAAGCTAGGTATTAATGGTGAAAACATGGTATTCCTTGATTTATCCCATAAGGACCCACATGAATTAGATGTAAAACTTGGCGGAATTATCGAGATTTATGAAAAATTCATGGGTGATAATCCACGCAAAGTGCCAATGAAAATATTCCCTGCTGTTCACTATTCAATGGGTGGACTTTGGGTTGATTATGAGCAAATGACGAATATCCCTGGACTATTCGCTGCTGGTGAATGTGATTACTCCCAGCATGGTGCTAACCGTCTCGGTGCAAACTCCTTGCTTTCAGCTGTTTTCGGTGGAATGGTGGCAGGACCAAACGCTGTTAAATATATCGGTGGACTTGAAAAGAGCTCTGATGCTGTTTCTTCTTCTGTTTTTGACCGTCATATTAAAGAACAGGAAGATAAATGGAATTCAATTATGTCATTAAATGGTTCCGAAAATGCCTATGTACTACACAAAGAGCTTGGGGAATGGATGACAGATAACGTAACAGTTGTCCGCTACAATGACAAGTTATTAAAAACGGATGAAAAAATCCAAGAACTATTAGAACGTTACCAAAACATCAATATTAATGATACATCTAAATGGAGCAACCAAGGGGCAGCATTCACACGTCAATTACAAAATATGCTGCAATTAGCCCGTGTTATTACAATTGGCGCTTACAATCGTAATGAAAGCCGCGGTGCTCATTATAAGCCTGACTTCCCTAAACGTAATGATGCGGAATTCTTAAAAACAACTATGGCAAAATTTGTAGATTCTAAATCGGCGCCGGAATTCCATTATGCAGAAGTCGATATCTCGCTACTCAAGCCGCGTGAGCGCGATTACACTAAAAAGCATTAAAAGAAAGGGGAGTAGGAAAGAATGTCTGAAAAGAAAACAGTGAAATTTATCATAGCACGTCAGGATACCCCAGACTCTGCTCCTTATGAGGAGACATTCGAGATTCCATACCGTCCAAATATGAACGTGATTTCGGCGTTAATGGAAATTCGTAAAAATCCTGTAACGGATAAGGGACAAGATACAACCCCAATTACATGGGAAATGAACTGTCTTGAAGAGGTTTGTGGTGCTTGTTCAATGGTTATCAACGGTAAGCCACGTCAATCTTGTTCGGCACTTGTTGATCAATTGGAGCAGCCAATCCGCCTCGAGCCTATGCGAACATTCCCTGTTGTCCGTGACCTTCAGGTTGACCGCAGCAGGATGTTTGATTCCTTAAAGAAAGTAAAAGCATGGATTCCAATTGACGGAACGTATGATTTAGGACCTGGGCCACGTATGCCTGAGAAAAAACGTCAATGGGCCTATGAACTTTCAAAATGTATGACTTGTGGTGTTTGTTTAGAGGCATGCCCGAATGTAAACAGTAAAACAAACTTTATGGGTCCGGCGATCTTTAACCAAGTTCGCTTATTTAATGCCCATCCAACGGGTGAAATGAATAAAGCAGAACGTTTAAATGCCTTTATGGACGACGGTGGAATGCAGGGCTGTGGGAATTCTCAAAACTGCGTCCAATCATGTCCAAAAGGGATTCCAATTACCACTTCCATCGCAGCAGTTAACCGTGATGCTACCATGCAAGCATTTAGAAACTTCTTTGGAAGTGACCACGATTAATTAGAAAAGCGCAAGCTTTCTTTGCTCGGGGCTGGAGCTGGACAATTCTCAAAGTGAAAATTTTATTCTTTCTTTATAAGTAAAGAAAAACCTTCTTTTCTAAATCGGAAAAGAAGGTTTTTCGCATCTTTGAAACGAATTTTATGCATAACCATTTTAATCATTTATTATTCGTTTGGTATACTTGGAGCTATTAAGTCCCTTGAAAAGGAAGGTTTTCAAAGTTGAAATCAAAGTTTCCGCTGTTGATTATTTTAATTGGACTTATTCTAATGGGAATCGGTGCCTGGCAATTTGTAAATGTAAAAATGCAAACAAAGTCATCACTGGAAAAAGCAAAGGAAATCATTTCAGAGCAATCAGTGGATGCTTCTTCTAAAAGAAATGAGAATAGCCCTCCTCCAAGTGTAGGAGATATTGTTGGTCTATTAACAATCCCGAAAATTAAAGCGGAATTGGCTATCGTCGAAGGAACAGACCCGGATGATCTAGAAAAGGGCGTTGGCCATTATAAAGGTTCCTACTTCCCTGGCGATAAAGGGCAAATTGTCTTATCTGGCCATCGGGACACGGTATTCCGACGACTAGGAGAGTTGGAAATCGGTGATTCACTAATGCTGCAAATGCCCTATGGAAATTTCACTTATGAAATCACTCATACGAAAATTGTAAAAGCGAATGATACGAGTATTATTACCTTGCAAAATAATGAAGAAGAATTAATTGTATCGACCTGTTATCCATTTCGTTATGTAGGTAATGCCCCAAAACGTTATATCATTTACGCGAAAGCTAAGTAATTCATTTTTTCAGGAACTCCTTCCGTTCTGAAATAGTTTTAAAATTTTGTGAAAAAAACTATAATAAATGAATAACTATTCAGAACTTAAGGAGATTACCATAATGGGAAAAGCAAATTACATAGACGACTTTCATCAGTGGGAACAGGGGTTTGTGTTTTGTCATCTTGTAAAGGTGCGTTTTTCTGAAACAGATATGTTTGGCCATTTGAACAATACCGTTCCGTTTATTTATTTTGAAGAGGCGAGAATAGAATTTTTTAAATCGATTGGATTTATGCAGGATTGGCTGCGGTCGGATAATGAAACGATTCCTGTTGTGGCAGATCTTCAATGTGATTTTTTGCAACAAATTTTTTACAATGAGCAACTTAAGGTTTATGTTAAGGCGCACACTGTTGGGAATTCCTCTGTTGACCTTCACTATATGGCGAAAAGAGAAGATGGAAGCATCGGGTTTATTGGTAGGGGGACAATGGTGCAAATTTCAAAAAAGACTGGAAAAGGAGTTCCTTGGACAGTGGAAATGAAAAATCTTCTCCTTCATCAAGAAAAAGTTGGTATATAATTCATATTTTTTTTTATAATCGTTCTCCGTTAAGTAATTATAGTCACTCCAATTGCATCCTTCACATATGATATGGTGACTAAATATATACCCACCCCACGGTTCATTACTGGCGAAGGCAAGGAGGGTTACAATACTTGAAGGAGAATGATTATAATCACAAGCCATTACTCACCAAACGTGAAAGAGAAGTATTCGAACTGTTAGTACAAGACAAAACAACGAAAGAAATCGCTGGTGAATTATTTATAAGCGAAAAAACGGTTCGGAACCACATTTCAAATGCCATGCAAAAGCTTGGTGTCAAGGGGCGTTCACAAGCAGTTGTAGAGCTCCTTCGAATGGGAGAGCTAGAACTTTAAAGATGACCGGCTTTCCTATTTGGGGAGGCCGGTTCATATTTTATGAAAAAATAGGTTTAATGAAATAAGTTATTCTCGTGCCTAAATTGTTTGGAGGTTATTTTGGTGCCAATATATGAAATACGAGGTAAACTGATTTTCATTTTTTGGAGACCATTTTGTATTTTAATATAAAATTATTTCCCTGTGCATTTCTCTTTTATCATCATCAACACTATCGAAATTAATATTTTTTTTTATACAGTCTTTTCAATAAGTTTCAACTTGAAATTTTAGTGAAAAAAGTAGAAAATAAGGACAAGCTTTATGACATTAATTGTGGAATAAAGGCTTTGTTTTTTATTATACAAGTTTTGAGGAGAAGCCTATTTTAGGGGTGTATGAAGGATGAAACTCGAAAATTCACAAAGAGTGAATAGAGACATAGTAGCTAATATCGAAAAGGATTTACGTTACATTTCCGGAATTATCAAACAAAAAGGAAGAGAGATGTTGAGTAATTATAAGATTACTCCGCCGCAGTTTGTTGCCTTACAATGGCTGTTTGAAGATGGAGACATGACGATTGGTGAACTATCCAACAAAATGTATTTGGCCTGCAGCACAACTACTGATCTAGTTGACCGAATGGAGAAAAATCAGCTCGTTGTGAGGGTTAAGGATTCTAGCGATCGTCGTGTGGTGAGAATACACTTGCTTGAAGAAGGCAAACGAATCATTGATGAGGTTATTCAGAAGCGACAACAATATTTAGAGGAAGTGTTAGTCAATTTCTCAACAGAAGAAATTGAACTTCTTCAAAGCAGCATGATGAAGCTCCATCAAGAAATGCGTTAACTGAAAACGTGCCGGTTGGCTAGATAGTTAGGACAGTTCATAAGGCGTAGTTGAATTAAGAAGTTCAGAATTTATTGATAGAAATTCTGATTAGCTAAAAATGAGGCGAGATGTTTGAAGCAACCAATTGGTGTAATAGATTCTGGGGTAGGTGGATTAACCGTTGCCAAAGAGGTCATGAGGCAGCTGCCAAATGAGAAAATTATTTATTTGGGAGATACCGCACGATGTCCCTACGGACCACGGACTTCGAAGGAAGTAAAAAGATTCACCTGGGAACTAACTACTTTTTTACTAGAAAAAAATATTAAGATGCTGGTTATTGCCTGTAACACGGCGACGGCAGCTGCACTGGATGATATTCGCAAGGAGTTATCCATCCCTGTCATAGGTGTAATTAATCCAGGAGCTCGGGCGGCAATCAAACGAACAAAGAACTATCGGGTAGGAATTATTGGTACTGAAGGAACAGTTAAAAGCGGTGCTTATGAAAAAGCTTTAAAGTCGCTAAATAGCCGGCTCTATATAACAAGCCATGCCTGTCCAAAGTTTGTTCCTCTTGTAGAGAGTAGCGAGTATGACGGACCGATTGCCGAAAGAATTGTCGATGAAGCCTTAAAACCGCTGCTGAATCAAAATCTGGATACGCTTATTTTGGGCTGTACCCATTATCCATTACTTGAACCCCTAATAAAAGATGTAATGGGTGATTCCGTCAATGTGATTAGTTCAGGGGATGAAACTGCACGGGAGATAAGTGCCATTCTACAATATAACGGTCTGCTTGAAACAAGTGAAATTGAGCCGGAGCATGAATTTTACACAACGGGTTCGCGGCGGATATTTGCCAAAATAGCCTCTCAGTGGCTCGGAATCCCAATCAACAATGTAAAAATGATAAAACTATAACGACCAGGAGCCCCCTACAAAATCAGGGGCTCTTTTTGTGCTAATCAAAGCGATGATGTCCACCGCACGCGCACATTTGTCCGCGAGTGGTGCCTGACACCATAGTGAAACCTGACGCCCATAATGTGACACCAAAGTGAAACCCATAGAAGCGCCCCGTAAAATGCCCTTCATTTAAATGAAAAAATTTAAATTATGTTCTTTTTTTCTTTCTTAAGGCGGTCTATTTTTCTACAAGGCTCGTATACATGATAGTACAAACTGTCTTAGGGGGGAATTTATGTGTCTAAAAATAAAGCAAAAATCCTTGGGGTGACTGTGCTTTCTTCAACAGTACTGCTATCTGGCTGCGGCTTGTTTGGGACGGAAACAAAAAAGAAAATTGATCCGCCAAAAACGGTAACTGTTGGAGATAAAAATGCAAGTAAGGAATCAGATGCAAAAGATAAAGGTAAAGTTGAAAACACGGTAAAAACAGAACTTTATCTCGTTGATAAAAATGGCTATGTGGTCCCACAAACACTAAATCTGCCGAAAACAAATTCAGTTGCCACACAAGCACTTAAATATTTAGTAGCTAATGGTCCAGTCACAAACATGCTTCCTAATGATTTTAGAGCAGTCTTACCTGAGGACACAGAGCTAAGTGTTGATATAAATAAAGAGGGGGTCGCAACTGTTAATTTCTCAAAGGAATTTAAAAATTATGAGCCTAAGGATGAGATGAAAATTCTCCAATCAGTTACATGGACATTGACTCAATTTAATAATGTAAATTCGGTAAAGCTTAAAATGAATGGTCATGACCTGACTGAAATGCCAGTCAATGGAACCCCTATTAGTGAAAATCAATCAAGGGCATCCGGTATTAATTTTGATACAACAGATGTTGTTGATCTTACGAATACAAAACCTGTAACCGTATACTACATTGGCGGCACTGAGGGCTCCTATTACTATGTCCCTGTTACTCGCAGGGTTAGTAACAATGAAAAGAATAATATTATTGCCGTTGTCAATGAATTGGTGAAGGGTCCTAGTGGAAAATCCAACCTGGTTTCTGAGTTTATGTCTGATGTAAAGTTGCTTGAGGCACCTAAATATGAGGATGGAAAGGTTACGTTGAACTTTAATAACAATATTTTTGGAAGCTTTGAGGAAAAAGAAATTTCGCAGTCCTTATTGGATGCACTTGTACTATCATTAACTGAGCAAAAAGGTATTGAAAAAGTCGCTGTTCAAGTAAACGGTAAAGCAGATATTAAGAATGATAAGGGTAAAAAACTATCGGAACCAGTAACTCGTCCTGAAAAAGTCAATACAGGTAGTTTTTAAAAAATAATTTTTGTTATACTATATAGTGACAATGAATGAGGTTGGCTTGAAGGCCACCTCTTCTTTATTTGATTTGGTAGTAGGGTTCAGATTCTTAGTGCCAATCGAAAAATAAACAGTAATTGAAGGAGGAAGTTTTGTGCGTGTTGATGGAAGAGAGCCCTTACAGCTAAGACCCATACATATTGAAACGAATTATTTAATGCATCCAGAAGGTTCTGTCCTTATTTCTGTAGGTAATACAAAGGTGATTTGTACTGCCAGCATAGAAGAAAGAGTTCCTCCTTTTATGAGAGGCGAAGGCAAGGGCTGGATTACTGCCGAGTACTCGATGTTGCCAAGAGCAACAGAAACAAGAAATATTCGCGAATCCTCGAAAGGAAAAGTTTCCGGCCGTACAATGGAAATCCAGCGTTTAATTGGCCGTGCACTTAGGGCAATTGTCGACCTTGGTGCGATTGGCGAAAGAACAGTTTGGATTGATTGTGATGTTATCCAAGCTGATGGCGGAACACGGACTGCCTCCATTACTGGTGCGTTTGTCGCAATGGCGCTAGCGTTAAATTCATTAGCGGAGAAAAAGTCATTTTCGAAGTTCCCAATAATCGATTATTTAGCGGCAACTAGTGTTGGAATTTTGCAAAATAACCAAACTGTTTTAGATTTAAACTATGCTGAAGATTCGAAGGCTCAAGTTGATATGAATGTAGTCATGACAGGTAATGGCGAGTTTGTTGAACTGCAGGGAACAGGTGAGGAATCTACTTTTTCCTATGATCAGCTTCAAGGCCTGTTACATGCGGCCCAGGAAGGGCTTATGGAATTATTTGAACAACAAAAAGCAGCACTTGGTGCGGAAATAACCAAAAAAATCGAAAGTAGACGAAAGAAATAAGAGGCGATTAGTATGAAAGAAGTTATTATTGCTACTAAGAATCCAGGAAAAGCTAAAGAATTTGAGGAAATTTTTGCAAGCAGGGGAATTGAGGTTCGAACCTTGCTTGATTTTCCAGAAATTCCAGATGTAGAAGAATCAGGTTCCACCTTTGAGGAAAATGCCGTTCTGAAAGCAGAGGCTATCTCCCAAGCACTTAACAAAATGGTCATTGGTGATGATTCCGGCCTAATGGTTAAAGCCCTTGAAGGAAGGCCAGGCATTTATTCAGCACGTTATGCAGGCGAGCCGAAAAATGATCAAAAAAATACGGATAAAGTCCTTTCCGAATTGAAAGACGTTCCTGAGGCGGAGAGAACAGCGCGGTTCTACTGTGCGCTAGCAGTAGCTGTCCCGGGCCAAGAAACGATGACGGTGTCAGGCACCTGTGAGGGTCGGATTCTTGAAGAGCGAAGAGGTTCAAATGGGTTTGGCTATGATCCAGTCTTTTATGTGCCGGAACAAGGTGTCGCCATGGCTGAACTATCTTCGGATGAGAAACACAAAATTAGTCATCGTGCGAATGCGCTTAAGAAGCTTGATGTGGTACTTGATTCAATTTTAAAGAGATCTGAGCAGCCATGAGCAAGGTATTAATCGTCAGTGATAGTCATGGATTGACGAAGGAACTCGAGGTTCTAAGGGAAAGGCATATAAACGAAGTGGACATGATGATTCATTGCGGTGATTCCCAGCTAACGCCGGATGATAAATCCATTTCTGGTTATTTGACTGTAATGGGAAATTGTGATTTCAGCGGCGGGTATCCATTAGAGACGATTTCTGAGGTTTCTGGTCGGAAGTTCTTTATTACCCATGGACATCGTTATTCTGTGAAAACTTCATTGATGAATCTAAAATATAGGGCGCAGGAAGTGAATGCGGATGTCGTCTGCTTCGGTCATTCTCACATCTTGAGTGCGGAAGTAATAGATGATACCTTATTTTTAAATCCCGGCAGCATCCGCCTGCCACGAGAGCCCATGGAAAAAACATATGTGATTCTTGATTTGCTTGAGGAAAAAATAAAACTGTCTGTGTTTGAAATGAATGGGAAGGAAATGGCAGAGTTGGCCCGTGAATTTACTTTGCCAAAGTGAAGGGGGGAAATATCTCCCCCTTCTTCTTGAAAAAAATGAACAAATAACTGTTGACTTTTAGATATTAGGATAATATAATAAATCTTGTCTTCGATAACTGCATACGTCCCAGTAGCTCAGCTGGATAGAGCAACGCCCTTCTAAGGCGTGGGTCGGGAGTTCGAATCTCTCCTGGGACGCCATACTACATACTAAACCATTAACCTCACTTTTAAAGTGAGGTTTTTTTGTTTTTTTGATCTCGCCTTTCAGGGTGAGTTTTTTTTGACCGATAGGAAAGTATAACTTTCTATCAGGCATAAGTGCAACTACGCCTCTGTCTTCGCCCTTAGGGGCTCGCCAATCGGCGAGTTTTCTTTATCCTTTTTTTATGCTAAACTATTTTTCAACGACAAGCCGAAGGACGGTTTTTTTTATGAAGAAACGGGAGCAAGCGAAGAGAAAAGATAATGTCATCTTTTTTCCCGGAATTGAAAAGAGATTAACAGCAAAAGGCTTAGAAAGCCTCCATAATAAAAAATTTAACGAAGCCATAAATCTGTTGGAAGAAGCAAAAGAACTAGACCCAGATAATGACGATATATTAATCGGGCTTGTATTTGCTTATTTTGAAGTATCTTCTTTTAAAAAAGCAAAATTACTGGCAAATGAAATGCTCTTAAAAGGAATTGGTGACTATTTTCAAATGGTGGATTTATATTTAACGGTGCTGATTCAGCTGCATGAGTATCAAGAAATCGTCTCGACCATTGAAGCTTTATTAGATGAGAAAGAAATTCCTCCAGAAAAACATGATCATTTCATTACCATTCTACAATTCAGCCGGCGGATGGCCGAGAATCGCCAACAAGACGTAACTGAAACAGTGCCAGAAGAAAGCACTGTTAAACAGTTAAATCTTTTTGAAATCGATAATCTAAATGATCAAATGCTGATTGTTGCTAGTTTGGCTGAAAAAAATATCCGCCCCTATGTCGAAGAAATTGCTGAATATTTGAAAGTAGACGGAGGGCATCCATTTCTCAAAACGATGCTGCTAACACTTTTACAGGAGCAAGAAATTGAGCGGGAATTAGTAGTCAGGAAATTTTCGATGGAAGAAAAGGTGATTCCAACGCAGCTGCCAGAGGTTAACTTGCAGCCAAGAATGATAAAGGTAAAAGAATTATTAGCAAACGGATTGGAAAGTGACAATCCAGTCCTGTTTGAAAATACAGTCGGAATGATAGAACGGATTTTTTTTATCAGCTATCCTTTCGAGCTTGAGCCGGAAAGTTCTGCTGCTTGGGCTGGTGCTTTCCACCTACTTGCACAAGAATACATGGGATTAGATCCGAAAATCGGTAAAATCGCAAGTGAATATGCTGTTCACCCGAAAGAAATTGGTCAGGCGATTGTAAAAATCGAGGAAATAGAGAAAATTTCTTATCCTAATATATAGGCTTCGCTGTTGAAAGAAAACAAACCTATGATATAATGTAGGGGTTGCATTGTGTAAAAAACTATATTTTACATTTAAAAAATGGAAATAGTGCTTGGTGGACAAGTCATTTTCCGACTCTAAATTCGTTACGAATGAAATGAGAATAGATTTGTTGGAGGGAAAAAGGTATGACAGCAAAATGGGAAAAGTTAGAAGGAAACCGCGGTGTCCTTACAGTTGAAGTAAGTGCGGACCAAGTTAGCAAAGGTTTAGACGAGGCATTCCAAAAAGTTGTAAAGCAAGTAAGCGTACCAGGCTTCCGTAAAGGAAAAATGCCACGGGGAATGTTTGAAAAGCGCTTCGGTGTAGAATCACTTTATCAAGATGCATTAGATATTCTTCTTCCAGAAGCATACGGAAATGCAATTGATGAAGCAGGTATCGAGCCAATTGACCGACCTGATATCGACATTGAGCAAATGGAAAAAGGCAAAGACCTTATCTTCAAAGCAACGGTTCAGGTTAAGCCAGAAGTGAAATTAGGCGAATACAAAGGCTTAGAAGTGGAAGACCTTGATACAACTGTTACGGACGAAGACGTTGCAAACGAATTAAAAACTCTTCAAGAGCGTCAAGCAGAGCTTGTTGTTAAAGAAGAAGGCACTGCCGTAAACGGTGATACTGTTGTTTTAGACTTTGAAGGCTTTGTTGATGGTGAAGCGTTCGAAGGTGGAAAAGCTGAAAACCACTCACTTGAACTTGGTTCAGGCTCATTCATCCCAGGCTTTGAAGAACAATTAGTAGGTCTAGCTGCTGGCGAATCTAAAGATGTGGAAGTAACATTCCCTGAAGAATACCATGCTGCTGAGCTTGCTGGTAAACTAGCAGTTTTCAAAGTAACGGTTCATGAAATTAAAGGAAAAGAACTTCCTGAAATAGATGACGAGTTTGCAAAAGATGTTGACGATGAAGTCGAAACATTAGACGCGCTTAAAGAGAAAATCAAAACTCGTTTAGAAGACAGTAAAAAGCATGAAGCTGAGCACCACCTACGTGACACAGTAGTAGAAACAGCTGCTGCAAACGCTGAAGTGGAAGTTCCAGAAGTGATGGTTGATACTGAAGTTAACCGTATGCTTCAAGAATTCGAACAACGCCTGCAAATGCAAGGTATGAACCTTGAACTTTACTTCCAATTCTCTGGTCAAGATGAAAATGCACTTCGCGGACAAATGAAGGAAGAAGCTCAAAATCGCGTAAAAATGAACTTAACATTAGAAGCGATTGCAAAAGCTGAAAACCTTGAAATAACGGACGAAGAAGTTAACGTTGAGCTTGAAAAAATGGCTGGTATGTACAACATGACTGTTGACAGCATTAAACAAGCGCTTGGCGGTTTAGAAGGAATTAAAGCAGATCTTCTTCTTAAAAAAGCAGTAGACTTTCTTGTTGAAAACAAGAAATAATTTTAAATAATGCAAGGCACGATTTTTGATCGTGCCTTGTTTTATACATTTTTTCTATTACATATTATAATAAGCAAAGGGAAACCTTTTTAATGTCTAGCTCCAACGTCTGGGCATCCGGTTTTTTTAAACAATGGACAGGAAAACAAGCAATCAACAGCGAATAAATAATTTCCATACAGGTTTTAGATTTATTTTTAAAAATTATGGTTAAAATTAATGAGTACATAAGTTTTTTTAACATGACTTACACAAACCAAAAATGAGTAATGTAAAACATAATGTGTAAAGCTTTTTATTTCCAGTCCATTGGCTTAATGTGTTACAATGCAAAATACATACTATTGAATTGTTAGAAAAAGACTCGGATTTTGTTTGTGTGAATCGCGGCTTTAATTATGAGTTTTAACACGTTTTAAGGGGTGAAAGGTTTGTTTAAATTTAATGATGAAAAAGGACAATTAAAATGTTCCTTCTGTGGTAAAACACAGGATCAAGTTCGTAAATTAGTTGCCGGGCCGGGTGTTTATATATGTGATGAATGTATCGAGCTTTGCACAGAAATCGTTGAGGAAGAGCTTGGAACGGAAGAAGAAGTAGAATTTAAAGACGTTCCAAAGCCAAAGGAAATCTGTGAAATTCTTAATGAATATGTCATCGGCCAAGACCAGGCAAAAAAATCACTGTCTGTAGCGGTTTATAATCACTACAAGCGCATCAATTCCAACAGTAAAATTGATGATGTTGAGCTTTCAAAAAGTAATATTTGTATGATTGGACCAACTGGTAGTGGTAAGACTTTATTGGCGCAAACATTGGCTCGTATCTTGAATGTACCATTCGCGATTGCCGATGCTACCTCCCTTACTGAAGCAGGCTATGTTGGGGAAGACGTTGAAAACATTTTATTAAAATTAATTCAAGCTGCTGACTATGATGTGGAAAAAGCAGAAAAAGGGATTATTTATATTGATGAAATTGATAAAATTGCCCGTAAATCAGAAAATCCTTCGATTACAAGAGATGTTTCTGGTGAAGGCGTGCAGCAGGCATTATTAAAAATTCTTGAAGGTACGGTGGCTAGTGTTCCACCTCAAGGCGGACGGAAACATCCACATCAAGAGTTTATTCAAATCGATACAACCAATATTTTATTTATCTGTGGTGGAGCATTTGACGGTATTGAGCCGATTATCAAGCGCCGCTTAGGCCAAAAAGTAATTGGCTTTGGATCTGATTTAAAACAGCCAGAAATTGGACAAAAAGAGCTACTTTCAAAAGTATTGCCTGAGGACTTACTTCGTTTTGGATTAATTCCAGAATTTATCGGCCGTCTTCCGGTAATCGCTAGCCTTGAACAGTTAGATGAAGTGGCATTGATTGAGATTTTAACAAAGCCGAAAAATGCGCTTGTTAAACAATATCAAAAAATGCTTGAAATCGACGATGTTGAGCTGGAATTTGAAGATGGTGCACTTGTGGAGATTGCTAAAAAGGCGATTGAAAGAAAAACGGGCGCCCGTGGTTTACGTTCGATTATTGAGGGAATCATGTTGGATGTCATGTTTGATCTTCCATCTCGCGAGGACATCACCAAGTGTATCATTACAAAAGATACAGTTATCGAAAATAGTGTTCCGAAGCTTGTTTTAGAAGATGGAACAGTTATCGCTGAAGAAAAATCTGCCTAAAATGTATGAAACCTAGCTTATAGCTGGGTTTTTTTTTTGAGAAAATGTTTAATTTGCCAATACTACTTAAAAAATAGCAGAAACATTTTAAAAACGGCCAAAATCGATTGCAAAATAGCCCAAATGATAATTAAGTATCCGAACCATCATTCCCTTGATAATTAGTTTTTACAGTTTGTGGTTTATTCCGTCAACCTGCAGGAAATACTTATTAATATATATTGAGTCTTTAGTTGCAGGAGGGAAATGTATGAGTTGGACGGGGATTGCCTTATTTATACAGTTGTTTTTCGGAATTATCATTGGGCTGTATTTTTGGAATTTGCTGAGGAATCAGCGTACACAAAAAGTGTCCATTGATCGGGAATCCCGGAAGGAAATGGAGCAGCTTCGTAAAATGAGATCCATTTCATTAACAGAACCATTGGCCGAAAAAGTTCGCCCTACAAGCTTTCTGGATATTGTTGGTCAAGAAGATGGAATAAAATCATTAAAAGCAGCTTTGTGCGGACCAAATCCACAACATGTGATCATTTATGGACCACCTGGAATTGGTAAAACAGCAGCTGCACGACTTGTTTTGGAGGAAGCAAAAAAGAATCAAAAATCACCATTTAAACCGGCATCTGTTTTTATCGAATTAGATGCCACAACCGCAAGATTTGACGAAAGAGGGATTGCCGACCCATTAATTGGATCTGTCCATGACCCGATTTATCAGGGGGCAGGGGCGATGGGCCAGGCGGGTATCCCGCAGCCAAAACAGGGAGCAGTTACAAATGCTCATGGCGGTGTCCTTTTTATCGATGAAATTGGTGAATTGCATCCGATTCAAATGAACAAGCTGTTAAAAGTATTAGAGGATCGAAAGGTATTCCTCGAAAGTGCCTATTATCATGAGGAAAATAACCAAATCCCGACGCATATTCATGATATATTTAAAAATGGCCTTCCCGCTGATTTCCGCTTAATTGGGGCAACGACGAGAACACCGAGTGAAATTCCTCCAGCCATTCGTTCCCGCTGTATGGAGGTTTTCTTTCGGGATTTAACCCAGGATGAAATTGTGAAAGTGGCAAAAAAAGCGGCTGAAAAAGTAAAACTGCAAATAAATGATACAGGCGTTAATACCTTATCTACATATGCACGAAATGGCCGTGAGACAGTCAATATGATTCAAATCGCTGCTGGACTTGCGATTACCGAAGACCGAGCTTATATCAAAGACGAAGATATCGAGTGGGTGATCCATTCCAGTCAGATGACCCCTCGGATGGAACGAAAAATCAATGATATATCTCATATAGGTCTTGTAAATGGCCTAGCTGTTTATGGACCGAATTCCGGAGCCCTTCTTGAAATTGAAGTGACCGTAATTCCGGCAAAGGAAAAAGGTTCGATTAATATTACTGGAATTGTGGAAGAAGAAAGCATTGGCAGCCAAGGAAAGTCGATTCGACGAAAAAGTATGGCGCGCGGTTCGATTGAAAATGTGATTACCGTTTTACGGTCGATGGGTGTACCAGCGAATGACTATGACATCCATGTTAATTTTCCAGGTGGGGTTCCAATTGACGGTCCTTCAGCGGGAATCGCCATGGCGACAGGGATTTACTCCGCTATATACAAAATTCCGGTTGATAACACGGTTGCGATGACGGGCGAAATTAGTATTCATGGAAATGTGAAACCAATCGGCGGCGTCTATCCGAAAGTAAAGGCTGCTCGGAAGGCAGGAGTGCAAACAGTCATTATTCCAGAAGAAAATATGCAAACCATTTTAAATGAAATCGATGGAATTCATATTGTTCCAGTAACCCATCTTCATGAGGTATTTGAAATTGCGCTTGTCAATGCCTATGGCAAGACGGAAGCTATTCCAGCTTCGATAGAGCTTTCCAAAAAAGAAACGATTTAATAGTGAACTTCGGTTTTTGGTTCAGCTGCCAAACCGAAGTCTTTTTTTTGCGTAATTTTAAAAAAGAAATATTTGCAAAGATTTGTTGGGAGAAAATTTAGTTCAAATGGAGAAAATAAAGTTATATTGATAAAGGGATATTCTAAAAATAGACACTGAAAAATAAATAAGATAGAATTGTACAAAGACTATTCTGCATTCGCAGTTGAAAAAATTGGATTTGCATGTGGAGGTGCAGTATATTGGCGAAAAAGAACGAATTGATCGTACCCCTCCTGCCGCTTCGGGGATTGCTTGTCTATCCGACAATGGTGCTTCATTTAGATGTTGGTCGGGAACGATCAGTACAGGCACTCGAAAAAGCAATGGTAGAAGACCATTTAATATTCTTAACCACTCAAAAGGACGTCTCCGTTGATGAGCCTTCTGAAGAGGACTTATACAAGCTTGGAACGTTAACAAAGGTTAAGCAAATGCTAAAACTGCCAAACGGAACGATTCGCGTATTGGTAGAAGGATTAAATAGAGCGGAAATTGTTTCATTTTTTGATGAAGAGGACTATTATTCCGTAAACATTGTCACCTTTGATGACCCAGATACTAAAGATGTCGAAGACCAGGCCTTGATGAGAACGATGCTCGATTATTTCGAACAATACATAAAATTATCAAAGAAAATCTCGGCAGAAACGTATGCCGCTGTTTCTGATATAGAGGAACCTGGTAGAATGGCGGATATTATTGCTTCCCATTTACCCATCAAGCTGAAGGAAAAACAAGACATACTTGAAACAATTGATATTAAACAAAGGGTAAACCGTGTTATTGACACGATCCATAACGAAAAAGAAGTTCTAAATTTAGAAAAAAAGATTGGCCAGCGTGTTAAGCGCTCCATGGAAAGAACACAAAAAGAGTATTACCTTCGCGAGCAAATGAAGGCAATTCAGAAGGAATTAGGCGATAAAGAAGGTAAAACAGGCGAAATCGCCGAACTAACAAAAAAAGTAGAGCAGGCCGGAATGCCTGAACATGCCCTTAAAGCAGCACTGAAGGAGCTGGACCGCTATGAAAAGGTTCCAACTAGTTCCGCTGAAAGTGCCGTCATTCGTAACTATATTGATTGGTTGATTTCCATCCCGTGGTCAAAAAAGACGGAGGATGATATTGATATTAACCGTGCAGAAAAAATCCTAAATCAGGATCATTACGGACTCGAAAAAGTAAAGGAACGGGTACTCGAATATTTAGCTGTTCAGAAGTTGACCAATTCCTTAAAAGGTCCGATTCTTTGTCTTGCCGGACCTCCAGGTGTTGGAAAAACAAGTCTTGCTCGTTCAATTGCCACTTCGCTTAATCGCAATTTTGTCCGGGTATCCCTTGGTGGTGTTCGTGATGAATCGGAAATTCGCGGGCATCGAAGAACCTATGTTGGGGCCATGCCAGGCCGAATCATTCAAGGGATGAAAAAAGCTGGGACGATTAACCCGGTATTTTTATTAGATGAAATCGATAAAATGTCGAGTGATTTCCGCGGCGATCCATCCAGCGCAATGCTTGAAGTACTGGACCCGGAACAAAACCATAATTTTAGTGATCATTATATAGAAGAAACCTATGATTTATCAAAAGTCATGTTCATTGCAACCGCCAATAATCTATCAACGATCCCGGCACCGCTGCTTGATAGAATGGAAATCATCACAATCGCCGGTTATACAGAACTAGAAAAAGTTCATATTTGCCGCGATCATTTACTGCCAAAGCAGATTAAAGAAAATGGTCTTTCAAAAGGAATTCTTCAAGTGCGTGATGAGGCGATTCTAAAAGTCGTCCGCTATTACACACGTGAAGCCGGTGTACGAAGTCTGGAGCGTCAGATGGCAACTATTTGCCGGAAAACAGCGAAAATCATTGTATCCGGCGAGAAAAAACGTGTTATCGTTACCGAAAAGAACGTTGAGGAATTTTTAGGAAAAACAAGATTCCACTATGGAATGGCGGAGACTGAAGATCAGGTTGGGGTTGCAACAGGTTTAGCCTATACAACCGTTGGCGGTGACACCCTGCAAATCGAGGTATCCCTTTCACCTGGTAAAGGTAAGCTCATCCTTACCGGTAAGCTTGGAGACGTAATGAAAGAGTCAGCACAGGCCGCGTTTAGCTATATTCGTTCCAAAACGAAGGAACTGGGCATAGATGAAGATTTCCATGAAAAATATGACATCCATATCCATGTTCCCGAGGGGGCTGTTCCAAAGGATGGACCATCAGCAGGTATCACCATGGCAACGGCGCTTGTATCGGCCTTGACGGGCAGACCAATCCGTCGCGAGGTAGGAATGACAGGAGAGATTACATTACGAGGTAGAGTGTTACCAATTGGCGGTTTAAAAGAGAAAACACTTAGTGCTCATCGTGCAGGCCTGACTAAAGTTATTCTTCCAAAGGATAATGAAAAGGATATTGATGACATTCCAGAAAGTGTCCGCAATGAATTGGAATTTGTACCGGTATCTCATTTAGATGAAGTTTTAAAGCATGCGCTTTTAGAAGGTGGAGTAGAATGAAGGTAGTAAGTTCAGATATTGTCATCAGTGCCGTTAAACCAGAACAGTACCCGGAAACGACCCTGCCAGAATTTGCGCTGGCAGGCCGTTCAAATGTCGGTAAGTCTTCTTTTATCAATAAGATGCTTAACCGTAAGGGTCTGGCGAGAATTTCATCAAAGCCAGGAAAAACGCAAACATTAAACTTCTTTCTCATTAATGAGATTCTTCACTTTGTCGATGTCCCGGGGTATGGGTATGCCAAGGTTTCAAAGTCGGAGCGGGCTGCATGGGGGAAAATGATTGAAACCTATTTTACAACTAGGGAGCAATTACGGGCAGCAGTCTTGATTGTCGACTTGCGCCACCCTCCAACCTCAGACGATGTAATGATGTATGACTTTTTAAAGCATTACGACATTCCCTGCATTATCATCGCAACAAAGGCAGATAAAATCCCTAGAGGGAAATGGCAAAAGCATTTAAAGGTAACGCGTGAAACGTTAGATCTCGATAAAAATGACCATATTGTTTTATTCTCTTCGGAAACAGGCGAAGGAAAAGATCAGGCTTGGGCTATTTTAGAGAGCTATATGTAAAAAAAGCCAGGCGCTGAAGCGCCAGGCTTTTTTCCGTATTAAGAGGTTGTAAAAAACTGATGGAAGTTTCACTATTATTTTTTCCTTTTTAGTAGAAAATAAATACCAACAACAATGAGAAGAGCGGGCCAGAATTTCCAGACAAAACTCATTCCATTTTGCAGCAAGCCAAAGTATCCAGCAATTTTATCATAAAAGAGCAGTAACACGGCTAGAATGAGAAAGAGGAACGATTGAAACAGGCCTGTACTGGTCTTTTGAAAACGAAGAAAAAATCCAATTGAAATAATCAAGATTAACATGCCAATATGGTTAGTCGGCCAGAACGACACGTGGCCAGCAAGATAGAGATGAAGACCAAATCCAGCCATGATAACCCCAGGAAGAATGGCCTCGTAATCCTTCGCCATATATCCTTGCCCTAAAAAGGCTGCGCCAACAATGATAATTAAGGTCGGCCAGGTTGAAATTTGTTGAAAAAAAGAAACTCCTGTTTGCTGTAATAAAAAGTATGCTCCGAAACCGATAAGAATGATACCAGGGAAAATACGTTGATTTTTCAATACAATACACCGCTTCCAGTAAGGTTCACTTGAATCTAGTCTGCTTTTTTGATACTGTACATAGGGAAGATTATAAAAAAAACTGTCCTATTCAATTTCTAATATTAACACAATAGATTCGTTTTCTGTTCACATTTTTCGAGGAAAAGTCGAAATTACTCATGATATAATTTTACTAGTTGAAACCGTATTAATTATTGGGGGTGTCCTTAACAAATGCATATATTAGTGATCGGTCTTAACTATAAAACTGCCCCTGTAGAAATCCGTGAGCGTTTGACATTTAATGAAACCGATCTTGCGGATGCCATTAAAAAGTTAAACACTAAAAAAAGCATCCTAGAAAATATTATCTTATCCACTTGTAATCGAACGGAAATTTATGCGGTTGTCGATCAATTACATACTGGCCGCTATTATATGAAAGAATTTCTGTCCGAATGGTTCGGAATGGAGCAGCTGGAGTTTTCTCCATATTTATATGTTTATGAAGACGATGGTGCGGTAGATCATTTATTTAATGTAACTTGTGGAATTAACTCCATGGTTTTAGGGGAAACGCAAATACTTGGACAGGTTCGGACGAGCTTTTTGTCAGCTCAAGCTGAGGAAACGACTGGTTCCGTGTTTAACCACTTGTTTAAACAGGCGATTACCCTGGCAAAACGCGCGCACTCAGAAACAGAGATTGGTGCAAATGCTGTTTCTGTTAGCTATGCAGCGGTGGAACTGGCAAAGAAAATTTTCGGTTCCCTTGCTAACAAGCATGTGTTAATTTTTGGCGCAGGAAAAATGGGTGAGTTAGCAGCTCAAAACCTGCATGGTAACGGTGTGAAAAAGGTAACTGTCATTAACCGGACGTTTGATAAAGCGAAGGAGCTTGCAAAACGTTTTAATGGTGAGGCCAGAACATTGACGGAGTTAGAGAAATCACTTGTGGAAGCCGATATTCTCATTAGCTCGACTGGTGCCAAGGACTTTGTCATTTCAAAAGAAACGATGGCTAGTGTTGAGAAAAAACGGAAGGGTAAGCCATTATTTATGGTTGATATTGCCGTGCCGCGTGATTTAGATCCAAGAATTGCTGAACTTGAAAACATCTTTTTATACGATATCGACGATTTAGAAGGAATTGTGGAAGCCAACCTAAAAGAGCGCAAGAAAGCGGCTGAAAAAATCATGTTAATGATTGAAAAAGAAATCGTTGACTTCAAACAGTGGCTTGGGATGCTTGGTGTGGTTCCTGTTATTTCCGCGCTTAGGGAAAAAGCTTTAGCCATCCAGGCGGAAACAATGGATAGCTTGGAGAGAAAGCTACCGAATTTATCTAATCGCGATATAAAAGTGCTTAATAAACATACAAAGAGCATCATCAACCAGCTCTTAAAAGATCCGATTTTACAGGCAAAAGAATTGGCTGCAAGACCTGACGCCGATCAGGCGATGGAATTATTTATGAAAATTTTTAATATTGAAGAGCTTGCACGTGAACAACATTCGAAAGCAGCCGAATCCAATAACATGCCGGTTCATGAACCGTTGGCTTCCTTTCAGTCATAAGGGGTAAACTTTTATGCACAACGTCTTTATGACAAGGCTTCATGAATTCACAGTTGTTCTATATGCCTTCAGTGTACTGCTCTATTTTTTTGATTTTATTCACCATAACCGGAAGGCAAACCGCATTGCCTTCTGGTTACTTGCGTTTGTATGGATTTTGCAGACGGTTTTCCTTTTGTTCTATATGATAAAAACAGGTAGGTTCCCTGTACTGACTATCTTTGAGGGGCTCTATTTTTATGCTTGGGTATTAGTCACATTGTCACTTGTTATAAATCGGTTACTAAGAGTGGATTTTATCGTATTTTTCACGAATATACTTGGCTTTATTGTTATGGCGATTCATACATTTGCCCCGATGCAATACCATTCCCATATCATGGCCAAACAGCTTGTTTCAGAACTGTTGTTGATTCATATTACGATGGCGATTCTCTCTTACGGGGCATTTTCCTTGTCGTTTGTTTTTTCAACGCTGTACCTGCTTCAGTACGATTTATTAAAAAGAAAAAAATGGGGAACAAGACTTATCCGGCTCGCAGATTTAGATAAACTGGAAAAATCATCCTACATATTCGCAGTCATCGGCGTTCCAATGCTGCTGTTGAGTCTCATATTGGGCTTGCAGTGGGCATTTATTAAGGTTCCCGGAATGCCTTGGTACGATATAAAAATTATTGGCTCATTTCTGTTACTTACAGCATACAGCCTTTTATTATATCTCCGGATTGTGAAGAATATATCCGGAAGAAAATTAGCCATCTGGAATTCAGCTTCTTTTTTAATTGTAATCATTAACTTTTTCTTATTTGGTCAATTATCATCTTTTCATTTATGGTACGCATAAACCCTAGGAGGCAGTCATGAGAAAAATTATCGTAGGCTCTAGACGAAGTAAGTTGGCGTTAACACAAACAAATTGGGTGATTGAACAGCTTAAGAAGCTTGATCCATCTTTCGAGTTTGAAGTAAAAGAAATCGTTACTAAAGGGGATAAAATCCTCGACGTTACCCTTTCAAAGGTGGGCGGTAAAGGTTTATTTGTAAAGGAAATTGAGCAGGCCATGCTTGATAAAGAGATTGATATGGCTGTTCATAGTATGAAGGATATGCCGGCTGTATTGCCTGAAGGTCTCACTATCGGATGTATTCCTTTCCGTGAAGACCACCGTGATGCCCTTATTTCTAGAGGTCATGTAAAGTTAAAGGATTTAAAGCCAGGTGCAATTATTGGAACAAGCAGCCTGCGCCGCAGTTCACAGCTGTTGGTTGAACGCCCAGATTTAGAGATTAAATGGATCCGTGGCAATGTCGATACTAGATTAGCAAAATTAGAAACTGAAGAATACGATGCCATCATTTTAGCTGCCGCTGGCCTTTCCCGCCTTGGCTGGGCAACGGACGTAGTGACAGAATTTATCGATGCAGATATTTGTGTTCCTGCAGTGGGGCAAGGGGCATTATCGATTGAATGCCGCGAAGACGATAAGGAACTTCTTGAACTGTTTGAAAAATTCACTTGCAAGCAGACGGAAAGAGCTGTCCGTGCTGAACGCGCTTTCCTGCAAAAAATGGAGGGCGGATGCCAGGTGCCGATTGCTGGATTCGCCTATGTAGCTGAAAATGATGAGATTGTTTTAAATGTATTAGTTGCATCACCTGAAGGTCATGAAGTCTTTAAAGAAGAACTAAGAGGACAAAATCCGGAAGAACTTGGTATTCATGCTGCTGATTTATTAATTAAAAAGGGAGCTAAGGACCTGATTGAAAAGGTGAAACGGGAGCTCGAGGGTTAATGCTAAAACCCTCACCCCTACTTGATAAAAAAGTTCTTGTTCCAAGAGGTAAAGATCAAGCGAAAACATTCTCTCAGCTTGTCGAAAGGTATGGAGGGATTCCGGTTGAAATCCCTCTGATTGCCTTTCGTCCGATTGAAAGAAATGAACGCCTTCATGATTCGCTGAAGGTCCTTAATACATATGACTGGATTATTTTTACAAGCAATGTCACAGTTGAAACCTTCTTTTCTTTTTTTGAAAGAGTTGGTCCGGATTTTCCTAAAATTGCTGTGATTGGCAAAAAGACTGATGAGGTATTGCGAGAAAAAGGGCTTCGTGCTGAGTTTGTACCATCGGCATATGTAGCCGAAGCGTTTGTAGAGGAGTTTTTACCCTATATCAATAAAGGATCGCGGGTATTGCTCCCGAAAGGAAATCTAGCCCGGGAATATATCGCCACCGCGTTGACGGAAGTGGGGGCTGAGGTTGATGAGGTCGTCATTTACGAAACGTACATGCCGGAAGAGAGCCGTGTGAAGCTTGCGGGCATGTTGTCTGATAACCAGCTTGATATTCTAACGTTTACAAGCCCTTCAACGGTTGATCATTTCATGGATGTCGTAAAGGAATGTGGTCTGGAAGAGCAGTTGAAAGGCTGTGTCATTGGCTGTATCGGGCCGGTGACTGAGAAAAAATTAATTGCTTACGGATTAACAGTCCATGCTTCTCCAGTGGAGTACACCGTGAAGGAAATGATTAAATGCACGATTGCTTATCTTGATAACCATCATGTTTAATTTGATTTCCGTCAGTAAAGCGGAGCTATCCGCCAGTATAAACCAAGCTAACTAATAAAGTTTAAATTTTTGGAGGTAAAAATATGGAACTACAATTCTCACGTCATCGCCGCTTACGTTCAAGTGCTAATATGCGTGCACTTGTGAGAGAAAATCATTTAAAAGCAGAAGACTTCATTTATCCGCTATTTATCTATGAAGGGGAAAATATTCGCAATGAAGTATCGTCCATGCCTGGTGTATTCCAAGTATCGATGGACCATCTTCAAGCTGAAATGGATGATATTGTCGCACACGGCATTAAATCCGTCCTACTGTTCGGCATCCCGAAAACGAAAGATGCATGTGGAGAGCAGGCCTATCATGACCATGGTATCGTCCAAGTAGCCACCCGTTATATTAAAGAAAACTACCCGGACATCATTGTTGTGGCTGATACTTGCTTATGCGAATATACAGACCACGGACACTGTGGAGTTGTAGAAGGCGAAAAGATTTTAAATGACCAATCATTAGAATTGCTCGTAAAAACAGCTGTGGCCCAGGCTAAAGCTGGAGCGGACATTATTGCTCCGTCTAACATGATGGACGGCTTTGTGGCTGCCATTCGTGTCGGTTTGGATGAAGCTGGTTTTACCGAAGTTCCAATCATGTCTTATGCCGTTAAATACGCTTCTGCATTCTATGGACCTTTCCGTGAGGCAGCGGAGGGGGCGCCGCAATTTGGTGATCGTAAGACGTATCAAATGGACCCGGCTAACCGGATGGAAGCATTTAGGGAAGCGGAATCAGATGTTGCAGAAGGTGCAGACTTTTTAATCATCAAACCAGGGATGCCATACCTTGATATTGTTCGTGATGTAAAAAACAATTTTAACTTGCCTGTTGTCGTTTACAATGTAAGTGGTGAATATGCAATGGTGAAAGCGGCAGCTGCTAATGGCTGGATTGACGAGAAAAACACCGTACTTGAAATGTTAATCGGTATGAAACGAGCAGGTGCAGATCTCATCATAACTTATGCCGCAAAAGATGCGATTCGCTGGTTAAAGGAAGACCAATAAACATTTTTTTGAAAAGAGGGAATAGAATGCGTTCGTATACAAAATCGATTGAAGCATTTAAAGAAGCCCAAAACCTAATGCCCGGCGGAGTTAACAGCCCGGTTCGTGCCTTTAAATCTGTAGCTATGAGTCCGATTTTTATGGAAAAAGGCAAGGGGTCAAAAATCTATGATATCGATGGCAATGAATATATTGATTACGTCCTTTCATGGGGACCGCTAATTCTTGGTCACTCCAACGACCGTGTGGTGGAGGCGCTGAAAAAAACAGCAGAGCAAGGAACAAGCTTTGGGGCGCCAACATTATTAGAAAACAAAGTGGCACAGCTTGTAATTGAACGTGTACCATCTATTGAAGTAGTAAGGATGGTCAATTCAGGAACAGAAGCAACAATGAGTGCACTTCGTTTAGCCCGCGGCTATACTGGTCGTAATAAGATTTTGAAATTCGAAGGCTGCTACCATGGTCATGGTGATTCGTTATTAATTAAGGCCGGCTCAGGTGTTGCTACACTTGGTTTGCCTGATAGCCCTGGAGTGCCAGAAGGGGTTGCATCCAATACAATTACAGTACCTTACAATGACCTAGAGAGTGTAAAATACGCTTTTGAACAATTCGGCCCAGATATTGCTTGTATCATCGTAGAGCCAGTTGCTGGTAACATGGGTCTTGTCCCACCGCTGCCAGGATTCTTAGAAGGTCTTCGCGAGGTTACTTCGGCAAATGGTTCATTGCTGATTTTTGATGAAGTCATGACCGGCTTCCGCGTAGGTTACAATTGTGCGCAAGGCTATTTCAATGTAACACCTGATATTACATGTCTTGGAAAAGTAATTGGGGGCGGTCTTCCCGTTGGCGCATACGGTGGTAAAGCGGAAATCATGCAGCAAATCGCTCCAAGTGGCCCCATCTATCAAGCAGGAACATTGTCTGGAAACCCACTTGCAATGACTGCAGGTCTAGAAACACTAAGTCAATTAACTCCAGAGCATTACGAGGAATTTATTCGTAAAGGGGACATGCTTCAAAAAGGTTTTGAAGCAGCTGCTGAAAAATACGATATTCCCATTACCTTTAACCGTGCTGGTTCCATGATTGGCTTCTTCTTTACTAATGAAAAGGTCATTAACTATGAAGTAGCTAAAACATCGAACTTGGAATTCTTTGCAGCTTATTATCGGGAAATGGCTAACCAAGGGGTATTCTTACCGCCTTCTCAGTTTGAAGGGCTATTCCTATCAACTGAGCATTCTGATGAGGATATTGAAAAAACCATTCAAGCAGCAGAGGTTGCTTTTTCAAAGCTTAAATAAAGATTGTGCAGGGCACCCACCAGATTTGGTGGGTGTTTTTGTATAGTTAGAAAGCTAATTTACCTGAGCCAGTCCACGGACTGGTTTTTTAACTGTAAAGGATAGCGGAATAAAAGCAGTTTGGCGGAATTTATTAAAGTTGGCGGAATTCATGTTAAGTTTGGCGGAATTCAAAGGATGGCGGAATTATTACCAAAGTTGGCGGAAATCCAGTCCAAGGCAGAGGAATCACCCCTTCTCCAGTCCTCAAAACCCAATCTCAACTCCTGAACCCCATCCAATACTCCAACTGAATTTTCAAAACTCTAATTCTTTTACCCACCACGCAAGGTTTTTTATCATAAATGAAAAAATCCCTTCATAAAGTGTAAGTGACATAGTGATTTTGCGTGAAGGAAACGAAAGGAGGAGTCGCTTTGTCCCAGGAGAATCAATCGTGTCTGCGATTTTCCTTGGAGGAGTCCTTGTGGTTTAGAAAAGGACAGGAAGTCGAAGAGCTTGTTTCGATTTCCCTAGACCCGGACATTACCATCCAGGAAAACGATCAGTACGTAACCATACGTGGTTCGCTAGAACTCACCGGCGAATATAAAAGTTACGAAGCTGCCGATGAAGGCAAGGATGAAGGCTTTACCTCGCAAAAATTTGTAGAAAGAGTGGCGGATCTTGATGAAGGAAACTGTGAATTTTCACATCGTTTCCCCGTCGATATCACCATTCCGAATAATCGGATTCAAAGCATTTACGATATTGATGTCCTCGTTGAATCCTTTGATTATTCTCTACCAGAGCGCAGCTGTTTGAAGCTCTCTGCAGAACTAACCATCAGTGGTCTTTATGGAATCGAACAACAACAGCAGCTAGAACAAACACAAGAGTATGAGGTACTTCACCGTACCGAAGAAGAAGCTGCAGAGGAAGAAGTAGAAGTAGAGCAAGAAGTCGTTCCTAGCAGCCATGAAGATAACTTCCTGTTTGAAGTTGAGGTAAGAAAACAGCAAGAGGAAGAAAGTATTGAAGTATTACCGAAATTCCCAACCTTCAACTATCAACCGCAAGTGGAGTATGTAGAAGAAGACTACGAACCTGCATGGGACCTCCAAGAGGCTAGAAGTGAGAGTAGTCAGCCAATTGAAATTGAGCATGAAGTAGTATTTGAAGAAGAATCGGTACCAAATCCTCATTTTGAAGAAGAGGTAACTATTTTAGAAGAGAGTTCATCCTCTTCTGATGATGTGATAAAAAAGGTAAAGAAAAAGCTATCTGGGAAAAAGAAGAGCATGACGTTGACAGAGTTTTTTGCCCGCAAGGATGAAAGTTCTGCTCATGCGAAATTGAAGGTTTGTATCGTGCAAAAAGGAGATACTCTCGATGGAGTTGCCGAGCGTTATGATGTAACAGTTCCAAATCTCCTCCGCGTTAATAATCTTGAACTCAATCAAGACATTTATGAAGGGCAAGTATTATACATCCCAGCAACATTTGCAAAAAAATAATATTTCAAAAAGAAGCTGAGCGGGTTTCTTTAACCAGCTCAGCTTCGTTTAGATACAGTTTTTCTTTTTTGAAAGAGAGATGAGTTTTCATGAATGACTCCAATCGATTAGAAGCCATCGCCCCAATTTTAAAGAATTATCTTGTCGAGCCCTACTTTGTTGAAGATAACGGTATTGTCCAAAAAGTTTATTCAAATAAAGGAACCTTTGCCTTAAAAAAAATTGATCCAACAATAGGGACCGATTTCGTCCGTCATGTTCATCTTCTCTACCAAAAAGGGTTTAATCGGATTGTTCCGATTTACCCTACAATGGACGGCAGGTATGCAGTTTTATACGATAACAACCTTTACTATCTAATGCCATGGATGCCAAATGATCAAAAGGAAGATCGCGAGCACAAAAACCAACAGCTATTCCGGGAATTAGCGAGGCTTCACACCCTTTCTGCCAAAGAAATTACGGTAAACAATGAAGAACGAACAGAGCATTATGAAAAGACAATTCAACAATTGGAAAAACAGCAGGAATTCCTTGATGGCTTCGCTGATGAATGTGAAAGAAAGACGTATATGTCCCCGTTCGAATTGTTATATTGCCTGTATTACAATGAAATTAGCCAGGCGCTAAAGTTTTCGAAAACTAAATTTGAAGAATGGTACGAGAGCACGAAGGAAGCTGAGAAGGCGCGAATGGTGATCACTCACGGAAAATTATCATCCGAGCATTTTCTATATGATGACAGGGGATACGGTTTTTTTATCAATTTTGAAAATGCCCGTTATGGTTCACCGATTCATGATCTCCTGCCGTATATTTCACGAGCTCTCGATACGAATCCGAAGCGAAATGACACGACTATTGAATGGATGTATCATTACTTTAAATACTTTCCGTTTAAAGAAGATGAGAAATTGTTGTTCTACAGTTATTTAGCTCTACCAATCCCAATCATCAAGACGACGGAAAAATATTATCGAAAGCAGAGCCCAAAAAATGAATTAAAATTTGTGAGACAGTTGCAGCACCGCTATTGGCATCTGAAAAATTCAGAGTATACCGTGATGAGAATGACGGAAATTGAAGCCCAGCAACGGCAGACAAAAGAAGGAGCCCAGCAGCAGCTTGATTAACTGCAACAAGGGCTCCTTATATAATTTCAAAATAGATGGAAACGGCGATGGCGATAAAAAATGATAATAATAATACATCAAAAACGGTTGGAAAAAAAATTGTTCGTAGGAATTGAAAAATAATAAATGGTACAATTAATTGTCCGCAAAATCTCCGAATCGTTCTAAACCAGGGTCGGTGTTTGTATTTTTGAAAATTCCCCCTCACCCGAAAAACCTCCTCATTCAACTTCGACATCTACCTATATATATTCTAAATATTTGTAAATTCCCCTTAAAACTTACATATAGTATAAAATAAAAGAAATTTGGTCATCATGATTGACGTCTAACCCTTTTTTTCGGTAGTATAACAATATAATTTAAAAAATAAGCAAAGACAGGGAAGAGTATGATGCTGAGCTTACTTAAAGAGAGGGAAATTATTAGCTGGAAAATTTCCTAAGAGGCACATCAGAAGGTCGCCCAAGAGCTTCTTCTGCGAACGGATCCAGTGGTCCTAGTAATGGAAGACGGATGAAATCCGTTATCCTAGTTAAGAGCCAATCATTTTTGTTGATTGGAAAAAAGGTGGTACCGCGAAGCAAACTCCATTCGTCCTTTTATGACGATTGGGGTTTTTTGTATTTTTTAGAAGTAAAAGAAGGAGGAATTTTAGATGGAAACAAAGGAAATAACGATGCCAACTAAATACGACCCGCAATCGATTGAAAAAGGTCGTTATGATTGGTGGTTACAAGGGAAGTTTTTTGAAGCAAAAGATGATGAGAGCAAGCAGCCGTATACAATCGTGATTCCACCGCCAAATGTTACTGGAAAACTTCATATAGGTCATGCTTGGGACACAACCCTGCAAGATATTATCACCAGGATGAAGCGAATGCAGGGCTTTGACGTTCTTTGGCTGCCAGGAATGGACCACGCCGGAATCGCCACCCAAGCAAAGGTGGAAGGAAAACTGCGAAGTGAAGGTAAAAGCCGCTACGACCTTGGTAGAGAAAAATTCGTCGAGGAAACATGGAAGTGGAAGGAAGAATATGCCGCTCATATACGTGCACAGTGGGCAAAACTAGGCTTAGGCTTAGATTACAGCCGCGAGCGTTTCACTCTTGATGAAGGCTTATCTGATGCGGTTCGGGAAGTATTTGTTACCCTTTATAAAAAAGGCCTCATTTACCGCGGGGAATACATTATTAACTGGGATCCGTCCACGAAAACTGCCTTATCTGATATCGAAGTTATTTATAAAGATATTCAAGGTGCGTTTTATCATATGAAATATCCATTGGCAGACGGCTCTGGACAGATTGAAATTGCGACAACTCGTCCAGAAACGATGCTTGGGGATACAGCCGTTGCGGTTCATCCGGAAGACGACCGTTACAAGCACTTAATAGGTAAAACTGTTATTCTGCCAATCGTTGGCCGTGAAATTCCGATTGTTGGCGATGATTATGTTGATATGGAATTCGGCTCTGGTGCGGTAAAAATTACCCCTGCCCATGACCCGAACGATTTTGAAATCGGCAATCGTCACAATCTTCAACGCGTTCTTGTTATGAACGAAGACGGCTCAATGAATGAAAAGGCTGGCAAGTATCAAGGCCTTGACCGCTTCGAGTGTCGCAAGGAAATTGTTAAGGACCTACAAGAACTAGGGATTCTTTTCAAAATTGAAGACCACATGCATTCCGTTGGCCACTCTGAACGGAGCGGCGCGGTTGTGGAACCATACCTTTCAACACAATGGTTTGTTAAAATGCAGCCGCTCGCTGATGAAGCCATTGCCTTGCAGGATAAAGAAAATAAAGTAAAATTCGTTCCTGATCGTTTTGAAAAAACCTACTTGCGCTGGATGGAAAATATCCGCGACTGGTGTATTTCCAGACAGCTTTGGTGGGGGCACCGCATTCCTGCCTGGTACCATAAAGAAACGGGCGAGGTTTATGTTGATCACAAGCCACCTGCAGATAGCGAAAATTGGGAACAGGACAAAGATGTTTTAGATACATGGTTTAGTTCCGCTCTTTGGCCGTTCTCCACAATGGGCTGGCCTGACACGGAAGCAGCTGATTATAAGCGTTACTTCCCTATAAGTGCGCTGGTTACGGGCTATGACATCATTTTCTTCTGGGTATCGAGAATGATTTTCCAAAGCCTTGAGTTTACAGGTGAGCGTCCATTTAATGATGTTCTCATCCACGGCCTCGTTCGTGATGAGCAAGGACGGAAAATGAGTAAATCGCTTGGCAATGGTGTCGACCCAATGGATGTCATTGATAAATATGGTGCCGATGCCTTAAGGTACTTCCTATCGACAGGTAGTTCACCTGGTCAGGATTTACGCTATAGTACGGAAAAGGTTGAAGCTACCTGGAATTTTGCCAATAAAATTTGGAATGCCTCCCGGTTTGCGTTAATGAATATGGACGGCCTGACTTACGAGGATATTGATTTTAGCGGAGAAAAGTCAGTTGCCGATAAGTGGATTTTAACGCGTTTAAATGAAACGATTGAACAAGTGACGAAGCTTTCAGAGCGCTATGAATTTGGGGAAGTTGGCCGTGCGCTTTACAATTTTATCTGGGATGATTTCTGTGATTGGTATATTGAAATGGCGAAGCTGCCGCTTTATGGAGAAGACGAAGCAGCGAAGAAAACGACTCGTTCGATTCTAGCATACGTGTTAGACCAAACGATGCGCTTACTTCATCCGTTCATGCCATTTATCACCGAGGAAATTTGGCAGAACCTCCCTCATAGTGGCGAATCGATTACCGAAGCAAAATGGCCGGAGGTTAAGGCGGAGCTTTCCGATGACGAAGCCGAACAAGAAATGAAGCTTCTCATGGAAATGATTCGGTCTGTACGAAACATTCGTGCCGAAGTAAACACGCCGATGAGCAAGAAAGTCAAAATGCTCGTTAAAGCAAAGGATGAAAAGGTTCTAAAGGCGATTGAGAACAACCGTAGCTATATTGAACGCTTCTGTAACCCGGAGGAACTGCAAATGGGAACAGACATTCAATCTCCTGAAAAAGCAATGACGGCTGTTATTTCAGGCTTGGAAATTATTCTTCCACTTGAAGGCTTGATTAACATTGACGAAGAAATTGCTCGTCTTGAAAAAGAATGGGACCGATTAAATAAAGAAGTAGACAGAGTTCAGAAGAAATTAGGCAATGAAGGCTTTATGAAAAAAGCACCAGAAAGTGTTGTTGCTGAAGAACGTGGCAAGGAAAAGGATTATCTCGAAAAAAGAAGCGTTGTCGAAGCACGGATTAACGAATTAAAAGGTTAAACAGTTAGGTGAGGCGAATCCGGCAATGGATTCGTCTCGCCTATTAATTCGCGTTGAGAAAATAATCAAAATCCTGTCTGAAAGACGCAATTTTGCTGTAAATGCCAATTTATCAGCGGTTTTTAGTCATATATCAGCGAATCCGCACAGTTTATCAGTGAATTTTGGATATTATCAGCGAATTTCCACTTTTATCAGCGAATCAAATAATAGATCTTTTCTGTGGAAAAGGGGCGGAGCGCCGCAAAAATGAATCACTTTAACCAGTTAAAGTGAAATACCCATTTCACTAGACGAAAGATGTGAAGTCTAGCTCTGCTCTCACCGCCTTTATTAGGTGACTACGGCTTGTTCTCTAAATTTATTTCCAGGCTAGGGTTGGGAGTTGAGGCTCATGATAGTTTTTTTAGAAGAAAATATTAAAAATTCAAGTCAAAACAGATGGGGTGTAACGGATGTTTACTGCATATAAAGGAGCCCTTGACTGGATTCATGCAAGGTTAAGACTGGGAATTAAACCAGGTTTAAAACGGATGGAATGGATGATGGATAGGCTTGACCATCCGGAAGCAAAAATAAAAACGGTCCATATCGGCGGAACAAATGGAAAAGGTTCAACGGTTACTTTTCTCCGTTCGATACTCGAGTCCGCAGGATATACGGTCGGCACCTTTACCTCTCCTTATATTGAGCAATTTAACGAACGGATTAGTGTGAACGGGAAACCGATTACTGATGATGAACTTCTAAAGCTTGCCAATGTCATTCGTCCATTAGCGGATGAGTTAGAGGAAACAGAGCTTGGCGGCCCTACTGAATTCGAAGTTATTACTGCTATGGCCTTCTATTATTTTGCAAATAATAGCAAGGTGGACTTGGTTGTTTTTGAGGTGGGGTTAGGTGGACGATTTGATTCCACTAATATTATTCATCCATTAACTTCTATCATTACAAACATTGGCCTTGATCACACGAATATCCTCGGGAATTCATATGAGGAAATTGCTTTTGAAAAAGCTGGAATCATTAAAGAAAACACGCCCGTTTTTACAGCTGTCAAACATCCTGGTGCCAGTAATGTGATTGAAGAACAGGCAGCGAAAAGAAAAGCGCCCTTATATCGCTTAAACGAGGCGTTTTCCATTAGCTCACACGAGTCACTTGATACTGGTGAGATTTTTACTTTACATACTGTATCACAAACTATGGAAAAGCTTGAAATCAGTATGATTGGCCAGCATCAAACTGAGAATGCAGCACTTGCTGTCAGTGCAGCGCAATTTTTAAATCAAGAGAGCTTGTTCAACATTACGGACGAAGCAATCCAAGAAGGGTTAAAAAAGGCATATTGGCCGGGAAGATTTGAGATTCTCTCTGAAAATCCGCTCGTCATTATTGACGGGGCCCATAATGATGAAGGAATAACAGCCTTAGTCCATGAATTAGCTTCCCGATACGCTGACCGTTCTATCCAGATAGTGTTTGCTGCTTTAAAGGATAAAAAGCTCGACAAAATGATTGCTAAACTCGATAAAATCGCAGATCAAATTTCGTTTGTCAGCTTTGATTTTCCACGTGCTGCCGCAGCACAAGATTTATTGAAAATCAGTCAATCATCGAACAAATTGGCTGTCGACAGCTGGGAATCCTATCTTTTTGAGGAGATTCAAAACCTGGATGCAAAAGAGATGTTAGTGATTACGGGTTCTCTCTATTTTATTTCGGAAGTCAAACCGCATTTATCCCGCATTATCAAGCAGGACGATCCCAACATCAGTGTAAAGAGAAACTAATAAGGTAAAGGTATGGGAATCCAACTACCTGAAAAGCCTACTTAACAACTAACCATCAGTGGCTGTGAAAGGCGCTCCACTGATGGTTAGTTGAACTTTATGTAAAAATTCGAAAAATAAGTCGATTCTTTATGACAAGCCTATTATTATTTGATAAAATAATTATATCTTGAATTAATAATAATATATCGGAGAGGGGGAGGGTCAGATGGTTGTAAAACCGCAAGTCCAAAGAACTATTTTTCTGATTTTCTTTTTGATGGTTCCAGCAGGTTTATGGTTTACCTATCACTATAGTCCTCCACACTTCTCCGGCAATTGGATGAATATTTTTGCCTTTTTGCTGTTAACATTAGTTGTTGCGTCGATGCCAATTGTCATCAATGAGATGTTTATCTTTTTAACTCAATGGGTTGCATTAGCGACCTTTTTAAAGTTTGGCTTATTTGTCGAAATTGTCTTTGCCCAAGCTGCGGTTATTAGTTTACTGATAAAACTAAGGGTCCTGAAAAATGGTCAATTATTTCGTCTGCCGCTAAATTTGATTATGTTTTTCATTGTTTCTTTCGTCAGCGGAATGATCTATTACTTACTTGGCGGTCAGACTGGACCAAACTTGGCCCACGATAGGCATTCACTCTTGCTGGCTGTCCTATATGCTGTTTTAAGTTATGTGTTAAATCAAGTCATTATTTCTTTTAATATATATTTTATTTATAAAAGCAAAGTGTCATATTTTGGTAAAGATTTCTTTGTCGAAACGATTACCACGTTAATCACATTGCCAATTGGCATAATTTTATACATTTTATATAATCAGGTAGGATTATTGGCCCTCTTGTTTGTAGGAATCCCGTTTGTTAGTTTATCAATCGTGTTTAATCTTTACTATTCAAGTCAAAAAATAAATGAATATTTGCAAAAGGCGGCAGAAATTGGTCATCAATTGGCCGAACGCCTCAATGTTAATGACGTGATTGACTTATTTATTCAAAAGCTTAGTGAAATGCTGTCCGTTGATTATGCGTATATCTTTGAGGTCACAGGTGAAGAACTTAAATTAATTCGCCGGATTGAAAGCGGTACCGTAATGGACAATGACATTAAACTGTTGAAAAATGAAGGAATCACAGGCATGGTTTGGGCGAAACGGAAGGCTTACCTATTCTCGGCTAAGATGGAATGGCGAGGAATTACAGACCGTTATATTCCTAGTGATGCCGAAAGTGTTCTTTGTGTCCCTATCGTAAAAAGTAAAAAAGTAATTGGGATATTATTATTGGCTTCAAAGAAGAAGCGGGCCTATGAAAAATTCCAGCATATGATTATCGATATCCTTTGTTCCTATTTTGCCGTTGCAATGGAAAATGCCAAGCATTATGAGCGAACAAAAAGACAAAGTGAACACTGCGCGTTAACGAAATTATACAATTATCGCTATTTTGAGAATCTACTTTCCGAGGAATTTGAAAAATTGACTAGTTTTCAACGCCAGATGCTTTCTTTGATCATCCTTGATATCGACCACTTTAAAGAAGTAAATGACACTTATGGTCATCAAAGCGGAAATGAAATCCTATGTGAACTTGCAACCAGAATTAGTAAACTGGTTGGAAATCACGGAACGGTTGCTCGGTATGGCGGAGAGGAATTTGTTGTTCTATTACCAGATGCAACAAAACAGGAAGCTTATCAAATGGCCGAGCACATAAGGCAGGCGATCGCGAACTGGCCATTTATTCTTAGTCAGTCTATTGATCAAAAGCAGCAGCAGGTTAAAATTACTGCTTCAATTGGAGTAGCAACAGCACCTGAGGATGCCGAGGATTCCCTCGCATTAATTCGCCATGCAGACCGGGCGCTTTATGTGGGGGCGAAACGGGCTGGGAGGAATCGGGTGGCAGAGTATTCGTCTTGTTAAAAAAGGTGTGCTCGTAGTTGGATGAAACAACTCCGAGCACACCTCTTTTTATGTGATTTAATTAATAATCAACATTGCTAATCATAGTATCAATATTATCTCCCCAGTTAATTTGGAAATCGGGTGGTACATAGGTTCCACACTCTGACTTAAAGATGGTATCAGTGACTCTATAAGGAGATGTTGTGCTACCGTTTACTTTTCCATATACGATTAATTTCCCTGGGGGATTACTACTGGAAACACTTATGCTCCTAGCCGTTAAATCTCCACGCACACACATTTTGGAAGAAGTCCCAATTGATAAACTATTATCAACAGTTGCATTTCCCCCAATCATAATCTTTGATGTTCCATAAATCTCTAAATGCCCCCCGAAATAAGCATTATCTTTCGTTTCCACTTTAAAATTTAACGCCTTATTCATATTGTTTCCGATGGTAATTGGACCTTCAGCATGAATGGAGATGTTACTTTTATTGTTTTCATTCCCAGTTCCCACTTGTGTAAATGAACCTGTGGTATAGATTGTTTGTTTAGATTTCTTAAAAAGATTGTTTCCGCCAAAGCTTCCATTCCCGTCAATATACACTTCGTCGCAAGCTAGTATACTACATCCAGCTTTAGGTTTTGGTATTTCATTGTAGGTTGGCATTGTATAACCATTTGAAGATCCACTGCCGGCCAAATTGATAATAGAGTCTAAATTTATTATCATCTTTGTACTAAGTTTGGAACCAGTACTTTTCCCATCTTCCTTACCAACAATATCAAAGGTAATATTAACTTTACTAGAATTCGTATCAGGGTCAGGAACAGAAATTAGGTTACTTATTGTAAACGAAGCATTGGTATCATCTATTGGAACTGTGGGTTGTGTGCTCCCAATTGGATAAGCTTTTTGTATTTCATCTGCCAATGTAATTGCTGCCTGTCTTTTAAAGTTCGCCGATGGAGTGGTGGTCATAATAGCTTTTACTTTATCATTAACATCAGTTTGTTTAGATTCAAATAGATTTTGAATTGCAACCTGATAATAGGTTATCCCCATTTCAGCTGTATCAATAGACAGTGATTTCTTCTCTACCACCTGATTTTGCTTCACACTTGTAAAGCCTTGTCCCATGAAAGAGAGAAATACAACCATAAACACTACTATTATTAGTAATACGGTTACAAGAGCATATCCTTGTTCATTTTTAATACTAGGCATTAATATCCAACTCCCTTCATCCGATAAAGAAATGTATCGATATTTACAATATTATTTTTGTTTTTTCTATCACTTGTTTTAACTTTTAAAATGACATCTGATTTATTTGGTTCAATTGTTACCGGTCCTGAACCTTTAATACTAGAATCAATCTTAATTTCTAGGTCATAGCATATTTGGGAATGACTAAATATTTGTGTTTTAGCTGAAGTGAGTTGGTCTTTTTTATAAATGACTGTGATATCACAATTCGAGGAACTGATAGTATAGTTTATATTTGTTTGATGAATTTTCTTTAAATTGGTAATGATTATGTTTGCTTCTTGTTGCAAAGAATTTCTCGACATAGCATTTTTTGAATATAAATAACCTTGAAAAAAAACATTCCAAATAATTACACCAATGATAGATAGGATAGCTAAGGTAACCAGAACTTCGATAAGTGTTAACCCACGTTCATTTCGAATCAATATCCTCATCTCCTATCTTAAAATGTAACCATATGTTTCACTTACAACATTTTTTCTTTTATTAAATAGTTGTATTTGGATGAGATGTGCTTTAGAAAATTTTGCTTCTTTACTAGGTGTTATTTTTATTTTTATAGTTACATCAAAATTCCCCTCCACAGTATAAAAATAATAATATCCGCCTTCTGTCTTTTATTAATAGGCAAATCATCTAGGCTTTCGTTAGTAGGATCTACAAGAAAGGCTTTGGCATGTGGGGAATTCTGCCAATCGATGAGTATTTCTTTTGCAGTATTTATAGCTTGAGTCTTTTCTGCGTTTTGATTATTCATGAACCCCATTTGTGGAAAAAAACGCATAACTGATAAAAAGATAATCGATAAAATAACAATTGAGATAAGAACTTCAAGGAGAGTTACCCCTTTTTCATTTTGACAAAATTTCATAAATTATCCTTTCCCTTCAAGGATGAAAATAGGTATTATTTAAGTTTAAAGTTTTCAAAGTTCATAGAATGAATTTTAGTAATTATTACCTATAAATATTTTCTAGCTTCTTTAAAACTAGCTAAAAGTATTATACAATATTTAGTAGGCGGATTTTGTCTAATTTTTGAAAAAATAAGCAAAAAATAAAAGACTTTGAAAAAAAATGTAGTTTCATAGTATAAAGGACAAAGAGAAAGGGAGTGAATGGATGCAATCTATTATATGGGCCTTTAGTTCTATGTTTGTTCTAATGGTGATTATATCTTTTCTACCGCTTGGATTCACTAAAAGAGGAAAATTTTTTATCGTTTTGGTCAGTTTTGTGTTAGCTTTAGGGGGACTTGCTGCCATATCCTCTTTCCCATTATGGGAAACCGTAATATTGTTAGTTCTACTCATATTCTTTACAGCTTATTTTATGGGTAAGCGCGGTGGCACTGTAATTTTTAAAGAAAATCCCTCATTTGAAGAAAGACTCCCTAGTCAAAATACAAATCCCTTTCTAGATTCCAAAATCGACATGATAAAAATGAAGGAGTCGATGGAATTAACTGAATTAGATTTGGTGGAAGCACCCGTCATAAATATGGCGGATACTATTCAACCAATAGTAAAGCCTGCTATGGAAAAATTGATCGAAAATAAAGAGGATATTTTATTTCTATTAGAGCGGAACTCTGTAAGTGAAGCTTTTGAACAGAAGCAAGAGGAGTCAGAAAATGAAATTGGTTATTTATCCGACATAGAGAGTTTACTTGAAGAGGAGATTTCCAATAGGAATGAAAAGCTGACTGGTAATTGGTTTGAAGAAATGGAGTCGCATGTGCAACACTTTCCTAACGGAATTGAGCCGTTCGGAGATTCTTCTTTTGATTTCCTTAATACTTCAAAAGAAATTGCAGTTGACATAGACAGTGTTCAAGAAGAAACTGAAACGAAAAAAAAGGTAACCTTGCAAAAAATAATGTGATGGGAGGCAGGTGAATTGGGCAAAAATCAACAAATCATTAAGTTGTTTGTTGTTTTATTTTTCAGTACAGCATTTATTTTTAGCTTCTCTCATTATGGTGCGAAGGCATTTGAAAAATTAACAAACACTGACGGGGAATTTTCTGATGGAACAGCAATTGGGGCATTAGATGTTTCCGGGAAAACAGAAGTTGAAGTGATTAGTCTCTTAGAGGAAAAGTATGTAGACTGGCTTAAGGATACAACTATTGGGCTACAATATGGGGAAAAAATTGTTCCATTTGATGTAAACCAATTCCATTTAGATGCTAAACAAACAGTGGATTCAATCAAGGATGGTCAAAAAAATCCAGCTTTCATTACAATTGACAAATCACAGGTAGAAGTACAAGTTCAAATGCTATTCCCGCAGATTAAAATCAATGATATCAACCTTGATAAGCTAACGAACAGTATAAATAAAACAGCGTCACTTTTTGAAGCAGGTTCGCATTCCTTTAACCTTTTTGAAGAATACCTACTAGCTGATCACATTAAAAAGGATGCTGTCTTAAATGTAGCAGTCATTGATATGATAGAAGTACCTGAAGGTTTGCAATCTCTAATTAAGAACAATGCATCAATTGAAATTCCAGAAGAATCTACATTTTCATTGCTAGAATATGCTAAGAAATATAAGATTAAAGAAACCTCTACACTAAATGTGATGGCAACTGGAATCTATCAGGCCGTTTTGCCTTGGAACTTTTCGATTGTAGATAGAAGCATTAGCAGTTCTCTTCCAGATTATGCGAATTTGGGCTTTGAAGCTAAAGTGAATCAAACTAAAAAGGCTGATTTAGTTATAGCCAATCCGAATAAGGTAAAGTATATGCTTGAACTGCAATTGGATAACGGTAGCTTAAAGGTCACCTTAAAGGGTGAAAAGCTTGTTTACAATTATAAAATTACGACAAAAGATGAACAAAAGTTAAAACCAAAAACGATTATTCAATACAGTCCACTGCTTCTTCCAGGAAAAACAACGGTACAAACAAAAGGGGCAGAAGGTCTAATAGTAAAGGTATACCGGGATGTCTATCAAGGCAACACATTTATTAAAAGTGAATTAATTTCAGAGGATTATTATCCACCAACCTATCAAGTGGAAGTTCATGGTTTAGCAGGAAGCGGGCAGGGCACTACCACAAATTCCGGTACGTCTAATCAGAATGGTACAGAAAATAATAATCAGACCACTAATCCTTCTAATTCTATTGGGAATCAAACGACACCCAATTCTGATACAGCTCAACAAGATTCAAATGATAGCGATCTATGGGGAAAACTGAATGAACAACCAAAATAAAAGCAGGGATGTAAAAATGAGGCAAGCACGTAAACGACTTGGTGATTTGTTAATCGAAGAAGGATTAATTACCCTTGAGCAGCTTCGGTCCACCTTAGAGGGAAAAAGTCGGCAACAAAAACTTGGTGAGGCTTTAATAGAACGAGGATATATTACTGAACAACAGTTAATTGAAGTGCTTGAATATCAGCTTGGTATCCCACACATAAGCCTTTTTCATTACCCGTTTGAAACGAATCTTTTTTCGCTTATTTCCAAAGAAACAGCGAGAAGGAATTTAATTATTCCGCTAAAAAAAGAGGGCAATAAACTGTTTGTAGCCATGGCCAATCCAATGGATTTCATCGTGATTGACGATTTACGTTTATCGACCGGATTTCAAATTGAACCCGCCATTGCCACTAAAGATGATATTCTTCGCACTATTAATAAATACTATGATGTTGATGATGGCTTTGATGAGCTACTTGATGAACTTCAACAAAATGAAAAAGGACGAGCTGATGATGTAACCGACCTAGATTCACCAATTGTACGTCTTGTGAATCAGCTTTTATCAAATGCTGTTATCCAAAGAGCCAGTGATATTCATATTGATCCGCAGGAAACTAAGGTTGTTGTCCGTTACCGAATTGATGGTGTACTACGGAATGAGCGAGTTCTGCCTCGTCATATGCAAAGTGTATTGACAGCAAGAATAAAAATTATGTCTAATCTTGATATTACCGAGCACCGAATTCCCCAAGATGGACGGATAAAATTAAATCTCGATTTTCATCCAGTCGATCTCCGTGTTTCAACGCTGCCAACTGTTTACGGTGAGAAAATAGTCATGCGTCTCCTTGATATGGGTTCAACATTAAATGATTTAAGCAAACTGGGATTTAATTCACTTAATATGAAAAGATTTAACGAGATGATTGAAAAACCGACAGGCATTGTTCTCATTACAGGTCCCACAGGATCAGGAAAATCCTCGACTCTTTATGCGGCGCTTAATAAGCTAAATAGTGAAGCGGTCAATATCATTACCATTGAGGATCCAGTTGAGTATCAATTGGAGGGAATTAACCAAATTCAGGTGAACACGAATGTTGGCATGTCCTTTGCTGCGGGATTAAGATCCATCCTTCGCCAAGATCCTAATATAATTATGGTTGGGGAAATTCGTGACAAAGAAACGGCAGAAGTAGCGATCCGGGCATCATTAACAGGACATTTAGTTTTAAGCACGCTTCATACCAATGATTCAATCGGAACTGTTACAAGGCTGATTGATATGGGAGTAGAACCGTTTTTACTTGCATCCTCTTTAAGTGGTATTGTTGCCCAGCGTCTGGTCCGGAAAGTGTGCCGTGATTGTGTGGAAATTCAAGAACCATCAAAACGAGAGCAAGAAATTTTTGCAAAGCGTGGGATGAAAATTGAAAAAATATCCCGGGGGAGAGGCTGCTCATCTTGTAACATGACGGGGTATAAAGGAAGGCTAGCCCTTCATGAAGTATTGGTCATCAATGATGAAATGAGCCGTGCGATGATGAATGGAGAATCTTTTCAAAAGCTAAAGGAAATGGCTACTAAAAATAAAACCATCTTTTTAATTGATGATGGTTTATTAAAAATAAAACAAGGTTTAACAACTACTGAAGAAGTATTAAGAGTAGCAACTCTGGAGTAGGAGTATATGAGCATGAAAGAAAAAATTGATGCAATACTAAGAGCAGCAATTGAATATAAAGCATCCGATATCCATTTAACTGTTGGTGTTCCTCCGGTCATGCGCATAAATGGTGACTTACGAAGGTACGGAACTGATCTATTATTACCAGATGATACTGAGTCAATGGCAAAAGCAATTATTCCAGAAAACATGTGGGATTTATTTAAGGAAAAAGGGGAACTCGATTTCTCCTATGGAGTAGCAGGTAGTTCACGTTTCCGTGTTAATTCCTATCATCAGCGGAAAAGCGTTTCATTAGCTCTTAGGGTGGTTGCCTCAAAGGTTCCCTCAATTGAAGAATTAGATTTGCCTGACATTGTTTCAAAGTTGATGGAGAAACCCCAGGGGCTTATTCTTGTCACCGGCCCAACTGGTAGTGGAAAATCAACCACTCTTGCTTCGATGATTGATTATATGAACCGAACGATGCACAAACATATCATTACCTTAGAAGATCCAATAGAATATCTCCATCGGCACGGAAATTCGATTGTTGATCAACGTGAGGTTGGATTTGATACAAATAACTATGCAAGTGGCTTAAAGGCTGCTCTTCGTCAGGACCCTGATGTTATTCTTGTTGGTGAGATGCGCGACTTAGAGACGATGGCAATTGCAATAACTGCTGCAGAAACAGGGCATCTTGTGTTGGGAACACTCCATACTTCAAGTGCCCCGACAACCATTAACCGGATTATCGATGTATTTCCATCGGTGCAGCAGCCACAAATACGTATTCAGTTAGCTTCAGTTCTAGTGGGGGTAATTTCGCAACGTTTATTTCCTACCGCCGATAAAAAAGGCAGAAAAGCAGCAACAGAGATTTTAGTTAATAATGCTGCAATTGCAAACCTAATCAGAAATGAAAAAATTCATCAAATTCAAAGTACGATGCAAACGTCCCGGGCCCAGGGGATGCATACGCTTGAAATGAGTATTCGAGACCTTATTGATAGAAACATAATTCAGAAGGAATCGGCAACCCAATATTTACATGAAAAGTTGTTAATGAATGGCTAGATATAAATACAATGGACGTGACCGAAAAGGAAAACGGCAGGGCACCGTTAACGCTGCCTCCAAGCGGGAAGCAATGGTCAAGCTTAAGGATGAAGGAATCCGAGTAATTGAAATAAATGAAGTCCCTGAAACGCTGTTGACTAAAGATATTTCAATAGGAAATCCCGTGAAGTTACAGCATTTTGTCATTTATTTAAGACAATTTTCGACATTAATAAAAGCCGGGGTAACAGTTGTTGAAGCAACGTCGATTCTCGCCTTTCAGACTGAAAGTAAAGCATTAAAGAAGGCTTTGCTTGATGTAGAACAGGAATTGAGGGAAGGGAATCCATTATCTGAGGCTGTTGCAAAACACAATAAGATATTCACACCCATGTTTGTTAATATGGTCAAAGCTGGGGAAGTCAGCGGGAACTTGGATGAGACGCTTGATCGCTTGGCTGAGCATTTTGAAAAACAACACTTCACCAGGCAGAAAATAGTATCTGCTCTTGCCTATCCATCTGTTGTAGGAATTATTGCGATTGCAGTTGTCATCTTTTTACTGGTTGCTGTTGTACCAACCTTTGTTACTATGTTTGATGATATGGGTGGAAAGCTTCCAGCAATTACAAGGTTTGTCCTTGCTGCTAGTAGTTTTATGCAATCATTTTGGTGGCTTGTAGCACTCATCATCATATTAATAGTAACAATAATTACTTCCTTAAAAAATAACAAGGAAACGAAATACTATTTAGATTATATGATCTTAAGAATGCCTATTTTCGGAAACTTATTGCAAAAAGCGGCTCTAGCACGAATGATGCGAACACTCAGTTCGTTATTTTCCAGCTCTGTCCCGATTCTTCAAGCAATGGCGATTGTTGAAAAGGTTGTCGAAAATGAAGTCCTCGCCAAAGTAATTCGTGAATCACGTGATTCTCTTGAAAAAGGGCGTTCGATGACTGAGCCTATGCGAATACATTGGGCATTCCCACCGCTCGTTACACAAATGATTGTGATTGGGGAAGAGACTGGTGCGCTCGATGCGATGCTTTCAAAAATTGCTGAATTCTATGAAAAAGAAGTCGAAACAGGAACTGATAGACTTAAATCATTAATAGAGCCGCTTATGATTGTTGTTTTAGCGGGATTGGTTGGTACGATAGTAACATCCATTATGGTGCCAATGTTTGACATGTTCAACCAATTTCAACAGCACAATCAATAATCCGACATCAATTACAAAAAGTTGAGGGGAAATGACAAAATATCATATAATTCTCTTTTCTTTATAATGCCAAATAATGTATACTACAAGAGACTATATTACTAGGTTCAAAGAACCATTTAGGAGATGAATTTATGTTTCAAATGTTAAAAAAGAAGCTTAAAGATCAACGTGGATTAACTTTGATTGAATTGCTTGCAGTTATTGTTATTTTGGGGATTATTGCAGCAATTGCGGTACCTTCTATTTTAGGATTAATTGACAACACTAAAAAAGATGCTCACGTTGCTAATGCACAGCAAATGATTAACTCTGCTAAGATGGCAATAACAACAGATACAAATTTACAAAAAAGTGATGCTACCAAACCAATAATTAAATATTTGACGTTAAAAGAAATGGTGGATTCAAATTATATTGATGCAATAGAAAGTCCAGACGGAAGTACTCATAACTATATGGATACAATAACAGGAACAATAGATGATACAACTGTAGTATCATATGTGAAAATTTCAAATGGAAAAGTTGTAGGTGTCAAACTTGTAACAAATGAAAGAGGAGTTCAAACAAGCACGAAGGGTCCTGTACCCCAAGAGGATCTTAAACGTGGAGTAGTTATTGGGAATTAAATAGTTATGAAAATGTATTTACTTTTATCTATTGTTTTTTTTTACGGAATTATTTTCGGCTCCTTCTTCAACGTTGTTGGCCTTCGAGTCCCAATGAAAAAATCAATAGTCACCCCGCGTTCGGCTTGCTCGGCTTGCGGGCATCAATTAACAGCATATGAACTCATCCCAGTGTTTTCATACATAATTCAAGGGGGGAAATGCCGCGGCTGTCAGTCGCGGATTTCTCCTATTTATCCGATTATGGAATTGCTTACTGGTATTCTATTTGCAACATCATTCTATGTGGTTGGTTGGTCGGGAGAGCTATTAGTTGCAATAACACTAGTTTCTATGTTTATGATTATTGTAGTATCAGATATAAATTATATGCTCATCCCTGATAAAATTTTACTTTGGTTTGCAGGGATTTTTTTATTGGAACGAATCATTTGGCCTTTAACCCCGTGGTGGGATAGCCTTTTAGGTGCTGTAACAGGTTTCACACTCCTATTAGTCATTGCCTTTGTCAGTAAAGGCGGCATGGGCGGTGGGGATATCAAACTTTATGCCCTACTTGGTTTTGTCCTAGGGTTTAAGCTTGTGTTATTATCGTTCTTCTTATCAACATTATTTGGTGCTGTCCTGGGTGGATTAGCGCAGCTCTTTAGAATCGTTAAAAAGCGGCAGCCGATTCCATTTGGTCCGTTTATTGCTGCGGGCACCTTGTCCGCTTATTATTGGGGATCGGAACTTATAGATTTATACTTACATTTTCTTAATCACGGATTTTAACTAAGGGGTTTTTTATATGACTTTTTCCCTATTTTCATCTAAAAACCGAATTATCAACCTGGTACTAAATGACCACTCGATTCGCTATGTTGAATTGAAACAGGCGACCCCACCTCAGGCACAAAAATGGGGGGAACGGTTTCTTCCGCCGGGGATTATTAGTGATGGAAAAATTGCTGATATAGATTCCTTGGCGAACATTTTAGAAGAGTGTATTGATGAATGGAAGATTCAACGACGTGCTATCCGCTTCGTAGTACCCGATCAACTCGTCATCATCCGAAAAGTGTCTGTGCCTGCTGAAATCCAGGATGATGAAATGAAGGGTTATCTGTATTTGGAGCTTGGCGCTAGCATTCATTTACCTTTTGAAGAACCAATATTTGATTTTTATCCACTTACGGATAATGGAAAGACAAAGGAGCTGCTTCTTTTTGCTGCACCAGAGCAAAATGTAATGGAGTATGCGGATTTATTTTCGAGCCTTAAGCTAAATCCTGTTGCCGCGGATATTTCACCGCTTGCACTTTATCGTTTATACCATACGATTGGTCATGCAGCTCAAAATGAAATTCTTTTAACGATTCAATTTGATTTGACAAGCGTGAATTTGTGTATTTTTGAAGGAACTGTCCCAGTAGTCATGCGCCCGTTCGCATTACCCTTTGATTTGGATCAATGGGAAATAAGGCAGGATAGCATGGGCTTGATGGAATGTAAATATAAAGGCGATGCTGAAGAATTGGTTATTCAGTTTGAAGATATTTTTAAAGAATTAACTAAATTATTGGATTTTTATCGTTATAATCTTAACATTGAGAAACGTGAAATAACCAAGTTTCTTCTAACTGGTGATCATCCAATGCTTCAAGCAATTGCAGACGAAATGAATGATCGATTTGAGATTCCTGTTGAATTGCTTTCTCTTTATTCTGATGTAAAAGGAAAATCAGGAAGCGTACCGACAAATTTATTACTTTCTCTAGGTCTCGCTTTAAAAGAGGTGCAATGATGCTAGTAGAAATTAACCTGCTTCCACAAAAAGAACCGAAAAAAGTCGGCTTTATTATTACTTTATCCAGTTTGCTAGTAGTATTTGTCCTGATTGGTGGCTTCTATTTTTGGCAAACCCAATCCGTTAAAGATGAGTTAGCTTCTTTAGACAGACAAATTTCAATAACCAAAAAAATTGCAGATAAAGAACAGAAAAATAGTGAAACTGCTGCATCTTCTAGCTCTATCAACCAATTAAAGAGTGCGATAAATTGGGCAAATGATTATCCCATTCAAACGGTACCAGTCATGCAGCATCTAACCTCGTTATTACCAGAGCGAGGCTTTATCCAATCCTTTGGCTATTCAGAGTCTGGAACTGTTACCTTGACCGTTCAATTTGATAGTGCCAGAGAGGCAGCCTACTTCTTAGATAGCCTTAATCAGTCGAAATGGATTGCGGAAGCAAGCTTAAATTCATTAGCAGCCACAGAGTCTAAAAATGAAACTAAAGCTGCTGGCAACTCAGCAGCTTCAAATAGCCAAGGGGATACAACTAATCAGACGTCAAGTGCTAATCAATCTACACCAGGATCAACTACCTCAGTTGATAGTCAAAACAATCAAGCAACTGGAACTATAACCAACCAGGGTACACAAACCAATCCAGCAGCTGGAACGACGAACAAGGATAGCCGAAACAACACTACCACAACAACAAATCAAAATACAGTCAATAATAACACAGCATCTTCTCCAATTAGTTCAACGATTAAGCAAAAAAGTAACTATCTCCCTCGTTATACAGGGCAATTTGAGATTAAGTTTAACAAGGAAGAAATGAAGAAAATTATACAAAAGAGCAAGAAGGATGGGGAAGGAGTGAAGGGTTCATGAAGCTTCGTTTCTCCAAAAGAGACAAACTTATTGTTGGAGTCGGCATTCTTTTGTTGGTGTTAATCATCGTCTATGCTCAGTTCTTTTTCCTAACTCCCTTGAAATCAGACTTAGGGATTAAACAGCAAGAATTTAAGTCAGAACAAAAGCTGTTGGATATCGTTAGTCAAAAAAAGGCAGACAATACCGTCACTTCTGCTGAAGATACAAGAGAACTCCAGAAAAAAATTCCTGTCGAACCACTTCAAGAACAATTGATTTTGGACTTAGAAAAAGCCGAAACAATATCTAATAGTGAAATTAAATCAATGAGCTTTGCAAAGGATGCAGATGCCAATTCAACAGAGAATCAAACAAATACGCAAACCACAAATGCTCCCCAAAATACAACAACTGATGCAAATGCGACATATCAAAATGCCGGGGAACAACAATCTGGACCAGCTGCACCCACTGGAATGAAAAAGCTAACTGTTCAGTTGAGTGTTGAATCTCCAACTTATGAAGAGTTAGAGAAATTCATTAAAACACTGGAATCATTAAAACGGATTGTAGTGGTTGAGGCGATTACGTATTCAGGTGGGGAAGAGATAACTAGCCTAGATCAAGCAGACCAACCGATAAGCTATAGTTTGACTATCTCTGCTTTCTATATGCCTAGTCTAGCTGACCTAAAAGCAGAGCTACCAAAAATCGATGCACCTGCACCAGCAGGAAAGGAAAATCCATTAAGTCAGTTTCCTGCTATGGCAAAAACACAGCCTTAATTTTCAACATCTCGAACTAACAAATAATTTGGCGAAATCATTCGATAACAAGACGACAAAAGTCTTGTTATTTTTTTTTGCCACTATGATAGGATGGAACCAATTACGCTTCGATTGAGAGAGGAGTACGATTAGTGGACAAGCCTAATAAAGGCCATACAATTAAGATTAGATTAAATGGAGAAAACAAAATATCTCAGGAAGAACCGCAAAAGAGGGAGTTAGAAGCTAGAATTAAACCAGTTTCCAAAGTAATAAAAATTAATAGGAATGTACCGGAAGCGGATGGATTTTTGGAGACAGCCGTTGCCCAGGAATCTATCGATGAAAGTTTTGAGTGGATTATTCCGGAATCCTCCGAAAATGACATAGAAGAATTCAAAGTTGTTAGCCATGAAAAAATGAAAAAAAATGAACCCAAAAAATTGACCTCAGTTTCAACTAATTTTATAAAAAAGAATCATCAACCAGTTGGTTCCATTTTAATTTCGGCAACATTCGCTATCCTTATTGGTCTAACGATTGGTGTTATTATGCTTAAGTTGGTGATAACAGAGTCAGGTGATAAGGCAGCAACTGAACCAAAGGTGGTTGAAGAAAAAGGCAAAGAGACCACTGCTTCAGCCAGTAAGACAACCACAGCAACGATCAAACAATTTACTACCTTTGTTATCCAAGGCGGCTACTATACATCAAAAGATGGTGCTAAGGAAGTTTCTAATCAGCTAGCTGCTAAAGGGATTCCTTCCCAATTTATTGAAATGAATGGCAAGTATTATATCTTTCTTGGTGTAGCAGATTCGATTGAAATGGCTAAATCTTTAGCTAGCCAAAATAAAGAAAGTGGGGTTGAGGGTGCATTTGCCAAGCCCCTATTACTAGAGGAAAAGAAAATTTCTGATATCACCAAACAAGAAAAGAGCTTTCTTGAAGCGGTACTAGACATTTATCAGACGCTTTCTGTTGCTACTACGGATGCCCTTCTCACCAAGGGAATCTCTGAAGAATCAAGCAAAGCGATAGTTTCCTTTGAGGAACAATTGAAGAAAAGTACAATTAAAACTGAGAAAGTTAAGGCGCTGCAGACAGAATTAACTAGTGTGGATGAAAAAGTAAAGGTTTTCCAAAAATCGAAAGACACAAAGAGTCTTGCTGAAGCCCAACAGCATTTATTAAACTTCCTATCCTTATATTATTCGTTGTAATCAATATCGACACCCTTCGATATTTTCCGGGAAATGAATCACAGCATTTAGCCTGTTCAAATAGGGCAGGCTCTTTTTATTTGCAAAATAAGAGAAATTCCGCATAGATTTACAAATTTCATCAAACTTTAATTATATAAAAATTGTTTGCTTCTACAATTTCTGATAGGATTAACTTGTATCTCCCAATACGAAAGTAAAAGGTAAGGTGATTGAATGCAGAACCTCATATTAGCCTCTTCTTCTCCACGGCGCAAAGAACTTCTAGAAAATCTCCACTTAACATTCGCAATTTCAAGCAGTGATGTTGATGAAAGCTTTAATCCAACCCTCTCCCCAGAGGAAGTAGTGATGGAGTTAGCCGACCGTAAAGCACAGGCAGTTTTTAAAGAAAACAGTCAAGCTTTTGTGATTGGCTCAGACACGATTGTGGTTGCGAATAGCCGAATCTTAGGAAAGCCAGCTGATGAGGCAGAAGCCATAAGTATGTTAACAACTCTTTCAGGTAAGCAACATGATGTGTTTACTGGTGTTTCGATTGTGTCTCCAACTAATTCAACTAAGTTTTTTGAAAAAACTGAAGTTTGGTTTTGGGAGTTAACGGACGAGGAGATACGTGCATATGTGAAAAGTGGTGAACCGCTTGATAAAGCAGGTGCATATGGGATTCAACAGCTTGGAAGTATGCTTGTCAAAAAAATAAATGGAGACTATTTTGCGGTTGTCGGTCTGCCTGTTGCAAGGACTGTACGGGAATTGAAACGGCTAGGCTACCAGTTGCCGTATTAACATTTTTAAAAGTTCATTATCTCCCGGTAAACAGGGAGGAAAAAAAGTGTCCACAAATACATTGATGATCCGTGATTTTCCACAAGACGAAAGGCCCCGGGAGCGGTTTATTCAACATGGCCCGCAAAGCTTATCTAATCATGAACTGATTGCCATTCTGCTTCGAACCGGAACAAAAGACGAATCGGTCCTGCAATTATCGAATCGTCTGCTGACCCATTTTGAAGGATTAAGGCAGTTAAAAACCGCATCATTAGAAGAAATAACTGAAATAAAAGGAATTGGTTCGGCAAAGGCAATACAAATTCTTGCTGCCGTCGAAATTGGCAGGAGGATTGCCAATCTTAACTTTAATGATCGCTATGTCATCCGTTCCCCTGAAGACGGAGCCAAGTATCTCATGAACGATATGCGCTTTTTGTCACAAGAGCATTTTGTCTGCCTTTATTTAAACACAAAGAACCAGATCATTCATAAACAAACTGTTTTCATCGGCAGCCTAAATGCCTCGATTGTCCACCCAAGGGAGGTGTTCCGCGAAGCTTTAAAGCGCTCTGCTGCCTCCGTTATTGCCGCACATAATCATCCCAGTGGCGATCCCGCACCGAGTCGCGAAGACATCGAGGTCACCAAGCGGCTGGTCGAATGTGGGAAAATAATTGGTATTGACTTGCTGGACCATCTTATTATCGGTGAAAATAAGTTTGTCAGTTTGAAGGAAAAAGGGTATTTATGACACTATGATTTTATTTGACGGTACGATATAATATTGGTTATGAATTTTAGGATCATTTAGGTTTTAGCTATATAAATAAAATAAAAAATAGACATGATATAAAAGGTGATTACCTGCCTAATGGAGTTTTTGCATTTCGTATCAGAATGAAAGGGAGATACAACACTATGTTTGGAATTAGAGCAAGAGATCTTGGAATTGATTTAGGGACAGCTAATACCCTCGTCTATGTAAAAGGAAAAGGAATTGTTTTACGAGAGCCATCTGTTGTGGCCATGCAGACAGATACGAAAAGTATCGTCGCGGTTGGAAATGACGCGAAAAATATGATTGGACGGACACCGGGAAATGTCGTGGCAATGCGGCCGATGAAGGATGGCGTTATCGCTGACTTTGAAATAACAGCTTCGATGATGAAGCACCATATTCGTCAGGCACAGAAAAGTAATAACCCTTTCTCCGGGAAGCCATATGTTATGGTTTGTGTACCTTCAGGCATAACTGCGGTAGAGGAAAGAGCGGTTATTGATGCCACCAGACAAGCAGGGGCAAAGGATGCTTATACGATTGAAGAGCCATTTGCTGCAGCCATTGGCGCTAACCTTCCTGTATGGGAGCCGACCGGCAGTATGGTCGTTGATGTTGGCGGCGGTACGACCGAAGTGGCCATCATCTCCTTAGGAGGAATTGTAACAAGCCAATCGATTCGCGTTGCCGGCGATGAAATGGACGATTCGGTCATATCTTATATCCGTAAAAATTATAATTTGATGATCGGGGAGCGAACAGCAGAAACCATCAAAATGGAAATCGGGTCTGCAGGTACTCCAGATGGCATCGACAATATGGAGATTCGCGGCCGTGATTTATTAACAGGTCTGCCAAAAACGATTGAAATAACGGCAAAAGAGATTGCTGTGGCCTTAAATGACACAGTTTATGCGATTGTCGAAGCCGTCAAGAATACATTGGAAAAAACACCGCCCGAACTTGCGGCCGATATTATGGACCGCGGGATTGTGTTAACTGGCGGGGGTGCATTACTCAGGAATTTGGACAAGGTTATTAGTGAAGAAACAAAAATGCCAGTCCTGATTGCCGAAAACCCGCTCGATTGCGTGGCAATTGGAACCGGAAAAGCGTTAGAACATATTCACTTATTTAAAAATAAATCGAAAGATTCACGTTAAATCAGAAAAGCGGAAGCGACCGTTTAGTGACGTTTGGACTGCAGCGCTTCGACTGAGATAAATGTAAACTCGCCGACTGGCAAGCCGTTAGGCGCAGACAGAGGCGTAGTTGAATTTATGCGTTCAGAATTCAGGAAATAAATTCTGATTAGCTAAAGGAAACACGGAGAGCGATAGCGATTCGATGTTGACTTCTCGTAGGGAGAAGAGCGAAGTATACTTGTCGCTGGTCGCTGGAGATGGACAGTTATCCAAGTTCAAAGACTTAAACTTTTTTATTTATTAGAAAAATAGAGGTGTATAATCATGCCACAGTTCTTTTTGAATAAACGTCTGATTATTTTGCTTGTCAGCATTATTGTTCTCGTGGCATTGATTGGGTTTTCTTTAAGGGAGAGAAGTAAACTATCCTGGCCGGAGCAATTTGTCAAAGATACAACCGGCTGGGTTCAATCCCTGGTTTCAAAGCCGACCAACTATGTGGCAGGCTTTTTTGAAAATCTCCAGGACTTACAAAATACATATGAAGAGAATAAGGAATTAAAATCGCGGCTTGAGAATCTTGTCAGCCTTGAAGCACAAGTTCAAGAGTTGAAAAAAGACAATAAAGATCTGCGAGATATTCTCGGTGAAGAAAAGACCCTGAGAGATTACGAACCACTACCAGCAACTGTGATTGGTAGAAATCCTGATCGTTGGCATGAAATGATTATTATCGACAAAGGTAAATTAAACGGCATCAAAAAAAATATGGCTGTTGTTACAGCAAATGGCCTAGTTGGAAAAGTAAAGAGTGTGACACAATTCAGTTCAACCGTGCAGCTTTTGAGTTCAACGGACCCGAAAAACCGGATTTCCGCCATCGTCCAGGGCAAGGACGATGTATACGGCCTTGTTGAAGGTTACGATAATGAGAAAAAATTATTGATGATAAAGGCTATTCCTTCAGGTTCGAATATAGAAAAAGGGCAAATGGTCATCACCTCCGGGTTAAGCGATGTCTTTCCTAAAGGGTTACCGATCGGAAAGGTTGTCGAAGTTAAACCGGATCAGTATGGATTGAATCTGACAGCACTAGTGAAACCTGGGGCAGATTTTTACGATATCAAGAGTGTAATTGTCACAAAAAAAATCATGCGACAGCCAGATGAAAAAGATTTAACAGGTGGGAAGGAGGAGGGATCGTGAAAAAATTCCTTCTTCCTCTTTTGTTTCTGTTTTTGTTTTTATTAGAAAGTCTTTTTGTTCAATACCTTCCTGCAGGTCTTTTTGGTCGTAATCGAATCGTGGCTCCACATTTTCTGTTTGCCGCCCTGCTTTTTCTAACCATTTTTGTTGGAAAGAAGCAAGGAATCATCTATGCAGCCATTTTTGGACTATTATTTGATATTGTCTATATCGAAATTATCGGTATATACTTTTTCTTATTTCCACTTATTACCTACCTTGTGTCCAAAATAATGCAGACCATGCAGGCAAATATATTTATTGCCTTCCTCGTTTCCCTTTTCGGGATTGCATTATTAGAAGTCGGCGTTTATGAAATGTATCGATTAATTCATGTAACGACCCTCGATTTTATGAGCTTTATTAATTTGCGTTTTTATCCAACCCTTATCTTTAATGCTGCTTTTATCATCATTGTGGGCTATCCGCTTAAACGACAATTTGAAAAACATGCCGAGGCATTGAGAGATGAATGATCTATTCCATTCAATCTTTGCCTTCTGAACTACCCCCTTGGAGCCTGATTTTCTTTTAAAAAAAGAGGAGAATGGACGCATCATGTCGAATTTCTAAAAAGACGTCTGTACTTTCGATTCGGAATAAGTAATAGGGCTTATAAATTACCTTTTTTAGAAGGAAAAATTGGCTTGTTCCGAAATTGTTTTTTAATTATGAGGTGAAATTTCTCCATGAAAAATCGGCAAAATGTTACAATAAAAGGTACGAAGGAAGGTCTTGTCCTTCATCTTGATGATAGTTGTTCTTATGAGGAACTAAAAAAAGAACTAGATCAAAAGCTGTCCGCCAATTCCAGAACACAGGAAGAACGTCACTTAATCACTGTTAAAGTGGAGATTGGCAACAGGTATTTAACTGAAGGCCAGCGTGAAGAACTGAAGAGCTTAATTCGACAAAAGAAGAATTTAGTAGTTGACGATATTGAATCAAATGTCATCACATTGGAAGAAGCAGTACGGTTAAAGGCCGAAACCGAGGTGATGACCGTTTCTAGAATTATACGTTCAGGACAAGTACTTGAAGTACCTGGTGATTTATTGCTAATTGGCGATGTCAATCCGGGTGGGAGAGTAATTGCGGGTGGTAATATTTTCATTATGGGTGTTTTAAAAGGGATTGCCCATGCAGGCTGCTTCGGAAATGAGCTGGCAGTCATTGCCGCTTCTAGTATGAAACCATCACAGCTGCGAATCAGCGATTGCCTAAATCGGGCACCAGATACAATAAAAAGTAACGAAAAGCGCGAAATGGAATGTGCTTACATAGATGAGAGCCGTCAAATCAATATCGATAGATTACAAGTTTTATTCAAATTAAGACCTAATTTAAATAGATTCGAAGGGGGACATTAAAGTGGGAGAAGCAATAGTAGTAACATCCGGTAAGGGCGGCGTTGGTAAGACCACAACTTCTGCTAATATTGGCACGTCTCTGGCCCTTCAAGGAAAAAAAGTCTGCTTAGTGGACACGGACATCGGCCTTCGAAATTTAGATGTCGTAATGGGGCTTGAAAACAGAATCATTTATGATCTCGTTGATGTTGTGGAAAAAAGATGCAAAATACATCAAGCATTGGTCAAGGACAAACGGTTTGATGGGTTATTATATTTACTTCCGGCCGCACAAACAGTTGATAAATCGGCCGTTAAGCCAGAGCAAATGAAGGAACTAATCACGGAGTTAAAGCAAGACTATGATTATATTATTATTGATTGCCCTGCTGGTATTGAACAGGGATTCCAAAATGCGGTTGCCGGGGCAGATAAAGCCATTGTCGTCACGACTCCTGAGGTTTCAGCAGTTCGCGACGCCGACCGAATTATTGGTTTGCTTGAAAAACAAAGGAATATGGAAGCGCCTAAATTAGTGGTCAACCGAATCCGAAATCATATGATGAAGAGCGGTGACATGCTCGATATTGACGAAATTACTCTCCATTTATCCATCGAGTTGATTGGCATTGTTGCCGATGATGAAGAGGTAATTAGAGCTTCTAACCACGGTGAACCGATTGCTTTAAATCCAAACAGCAAAGCATCCATCGCTTACCGCAATATTGCCAGACGGATTCTCGGTGAATCCATCCCGCTACAGCCGCTTGAGGATGCAAACAAAGGTGTTTTAACAAAAATTAAAAAGTTCTTTGGTGTTCGTTAATTCAGCAGCCTGCCCATTTAAACCGTGGACAGGCCTTTTTTTGTCTGTTTTTTGAAAATAATAGTCTAATTAAACAAATGGTAATAAAAAATAGACAAAACCCAAGCAATCCTCCAAAACACACCTGAAATTCATCGGATTTCCAAACTTTTTTTAACTAGAAGCCAAATGATAAGTCATACTCTCCCATTTTCCTTCATAGACTTGTACAAAAAGTGGGAAAAGGGTTGATGGTATGGCGCGGTCTACACCTGAGGAGATACGGCGACGAATAGCTAAGAGAAAGAAAGACCAGGGTACTCAGGCAAAAAGTCCAAAACACGAATTTACTTGGCATGGTGATGACGAAAAATACGGCTTTAATCCGATTACAGCTTCAGGAAGCACTAACGGTGAAGAGGGACATCCATTGTTTAAAAAAGAGGTATTCTTTTTTAAAATTTTGGCATCGGGGCTCTTATTTCTACTCGTAGCTATTTTGTTTCGCAATCATTCTGCCACTCTTGATCCGGCGCGTGGCTTCGTCCAGAATACGATGGATAAGGATTTTAAGTTTGCTGTCGTTACGGAATGGTATGAGAATAAGTTTGGTAAGCCGCTCGCTCTTTTGCCTTTTTCAGAAGATAACAAGACAGGTAAAAAAGAGCAAGGGCCAAAAGGATTTTCCGTACCGGCGATGGGAAAAATCCTTGAAAATTTCGAGAAAAATGGCCAAGGCATCATGATTGAAACCAATAAAGGGGCTGCTGTCCAAGCGATTAATGGCGGAAATGTCCTGTTTGCCGGGGTAAAAGAAGGCTTTGGGAAAACCGTCATGGTCCAGCATTCTGATGGAACGGAAACATGGTATGGGAATTTAGAGGAAATTAAAGTCAAATTATATGATTATATCGAAAAAAGAACAGTAGTTGGTACGGTTTCAACATCAACTGGTGAGGATAAAACAAAGGGCAAGTATTATTTTGCGATTAAAAAAGACAATGATTTCATCGACCCAATCCAGGTGATCCGCTTTGAATAGAGCTATCCAGTTACTAAGACTCATATATATCCATCCATTGCTGTGGATCATCATAGCTCTATCGATTGCTACAGCACATTTCCTTGAAGTCTGCATGTTGATTGGAATCATTTTTATTCATGAAATGGGGCATGCTGTTGCGGCTTCTTTTTTTTCATGGAGAATTAAAAAAATCACCCTGCTGCCCTTTGGAGGGGTTGCCGAAATGGATGAGCATGGTAATCGCCCCTTAAAAGAGGAAACGATTGTCGTACTTGCTGGACCGCTGCAGCATGTGTGGATGGTGGCTTTAGCCTTTATATTATTTACTCTTCACCTCATTCCGAAAGATTTATTTCTCTTATTTATTAGTTATAACGCGATGATTTTTGTGTTCAATCTGTTTCCGGTTTGGCCGCTTGATGGAGGAAAGCTAGTTTTCTTACTGCTCTCATTAAAAAATTCCTTTCCTCGTGCGCACCACCAAACCTTACTCATTTCTTTTTTTAGTCTAGGTTTTTTTTCAGTGATAATTTTACTGGCTGCTCCATTGCACCTTAATGTATGGTTCGTAATTGCCTTCTTATTCTTCTCGCTTTACCACGAATGGAAGCAGCGTCGCTTTATTTTTATGAGATTCTTATTGGAACGATATTATGGAAAAAAATCGAGCCTGCAGACATTAAAGCCAATCCAGGCGAATGAACAGGATTTACTCATCAATGTGTTAGAAAAATTTCAACGCGGCTGTAAGCATCCGATTATCGTTAAATCAGACGGCAAGGAAAAAGGACAGTTGGATGAAAATGAACTGCTGCATGCCTATTTTACCGAAAAGCGTTTAACCGATAAAATCAGCGACCTTCTTTTTTCGTATTAAAAGGTTATACTATTGGTAACTTAGAAAAAAGTGAGGACGCTTGGTTTGGAAACATTAATTGTCAATTACACGGCACGGGAGAAGCGATTTGCTTATTTAAGAGATAACCGTGTGGAACAGATCGTTTTTGACCGACCAGAACATCGATCACTGGTCGGAAATATTTATTTTGGAACAGTTACAAAAGTTTTACCGGGGATGAATGCTGTTTTCATCGATATTGGCGAGGAGAAAAATGCCTATTTGCACCGCGATGTCCTACCATCTTATGTGCTTTCCTCCGAAAAACAAAAAAACATCACCTCATTTGTTCATCAAGGCGAAAAAATGCACGTACAGGTGGACAAGGATGCAACCGGCACAAAGGGACCAAAGGTGACGGGTATTATTGAAATTCAGGGAAACAATCTTATTTATATGCCCAATGGACGTTATGTGGCTGTATCGAAGAAAATTGCCGATGATGCGCAAAAGGCGATGCTCCGCCGCCTAGGCAATCGTCTCAAAATGGAAGAAGAGGGGATCATTTTTCGTACTTCTAGTATTTCTAATACTGAGGAAGAAATTCAGGAAGAGCTGCAATCATTAAGACAACATTACCAAGAACTAAAACAGAAAGCGGGTTTCTTAAAAAAGCCCGGATTAATTTTTCAAAAAGATACATTTTTAGAAATGATTCTCGATGGTGTTCTAAAAATGAAGTCTGGTGAAGTAATCGTCGATGATCTAGCTGTAAAAAAAATGCTAGAGCAGGTCAATTCCAAAGTTAAGCACAGCTATTATAACGGAAAAGTGAATATTTTTTCAGCAAACCAGGTGGAGCATGAAATTGAAAAAGCCCTCAAGCGGATTGTCTGGCTCGACCAAGGGGCCTATCTTATTTTTGATGAAGCAGAAGCATTGACAATCATTGATGTAAATACAGGGAAGTTTTCTGGAAAGGCCGATTATCAGGATACGGTATTAAAAACAAATCAGCTTGCCGCCAAGGAAATCGTCAAGCAGCTTCGTCTTCGAGATATTGGCGGTATTGTTTTGATTGATTTTATCGATATGGCACGCGTTCAGGACAAGCAAACGATTCTTGACACGGTCGAAACCGAATTAGCGAGAGATGAGAAAAGAACGAAAATCATAGGTTTTACACCATTGGGTATCTTGCAACTGACCAGAAAAAGGACAAAGGTCACACTGTCAGAGGCTCTCCAAGTGAAATGTCCTGTTTGTGACGGTACAGGTCGTATTCTAAGTCCTGAAACGATGGCATTCCGGCTTGAACGAGAGCTGTTAGAGCACCGTCATGGTGAATTCGAGGCTATCCTTGTAGAGACAACTAAAGAGGTGAAAGAGGCACTTCTAGGTGAAAATGAAGCTTATAGAGAAGTATTAGAAGACCTGCTGCATGTAAAAATATATTTTTCCATCCACGTATCTGCTAAACCGTATTATGTCCTGAAACAATTTGGAGATGACCAGGATATCTCCCTAAAAGCTATTGACACTCTTGCTTAAATTATGTTAGTATTCTAATGTTATGTTTGTAGCACCCGTGCTACAACCGCACAGAACAGGTAGTAAGTCTTTTGCTTTTGGCATAAGCGCCTGTGTATGGCGAGTCTGAGTTTATAAGGAGGTGCAGTTCATGTACGCAATTATCGAAACTGGCGGTAAACAACTTAAAGTCGAAGAAGGCCAAGCTATCTACATTGAAAAATTAAATGTTGAAGCTGGTGAAACAGTTACTTTTGACAAGGTTCTTTTCGTTGGCGGTGAAAATGTAAAAGTAGGCAGCCCTGTTGTTGCAGGCGCTACAGTTACAGCTACTGTTGAAAAACAAGGCCGTCAAAAGAAAATCACTGTTTTTAAGTACAAAGCGAAGAAAAACTATCATAAGAAGCAAGGTCATCGTCAACCTTACACTAAAGTAGTCATCGAAAAAATCAACGCATAAGGTGTTGAAACATAGATGATAGAAATTACGATTAATCGTACGGAGTCCGGAATAATTCAGTCTTTTGAAATGAGCGGTCATGCTTTATTCGCTGATCGGGGGAAGGATATCATTTGTGCAGGCGTGTCTGCTGTCTCTGTTGGGGCGATCAACGCGGTGCACGAACTGACTGGTGTCACTCCCGACATTGAACATAGGGTAGATGGATTTCTCCGCTGCGTTGTCCCGGAAGAACTTCCTGATGACGTTCATGAGAAAGTTCAGCTGATCCTTGAAGCTATGGCAGTTTCATTACGATCGATTGAAGAAGAGTACGGAAAGCACATAAAAATTACCTTCAAAAAGCAGGAGGTGGAATAAATGTTATTAAAATTAGATCTTCAGTTGTTTGCATCTAAAAAAGGAGTAGGTTCTACAAAGAACGGACGTGACTCTATCGCAAAGCGCCTTGGTGCTAAGCGTGCAGACGGTCAATTCGTTACTGGTGGTTCAATCCTTTACCGTCAACGCGGTACAAAGATTTACCCAGGTGAGAACGTTGGCCGTGGCGGAGACGATACTCTTTTTGCAAAAATCGACGGCGTTGTTAAATTCGAACGTTTAGGTCGTGACCGTAAAAAAGTGAGCGTTTATCCAGTAGCTCAAGAAGCTTAAGGATTACATCATTTGGAAACTCTAACCTGTTTGGTTAGAGTTTTCTTTTTTCTAACGAAAGTAAACCTTCCGTAATAATCTTCAGGGAAAACTACTTCGTAAAAGCTTCTTTTTGCCTCTAATGACAGTTCATTCGTATACAGTTCAACTAACAATCAGTGGAGATTTTCTTCCATCCCCAACTGATTGTTAGTTGAACTAAATTGGGCTTTTATCGGCAGTTTTTTCTCCACCTAGTATTTCTTCAATTTAAGCAATTTATGATGATGGGGGAATTACTGCCTGCTAATGCGGAAAAAATAAGCTTACTCATGTTTCTTTTTTTGATATACTAACAGCAAACAGTGTTCCGACACTTTAATGTGGGAGTGTACGTATGGGGAAAGAATGGGATATCGTGGAAGTGCTGCGCCACTCACGACATGACTGGTTAAACAGACTGCAGTTAATAAAGGGGAACCTGGATTTAAATCGAATCGACCGGGCAAAGGCAGTCATTGATGAAATTGTGATCGAAGCACAGCATGAGACAAGGCTAACTAATTTACATATACCTTTGTTTGCTTCGCTGGTATTAAAATCCAACTGGGAAAATCCCTTCTTTAAGCTGGAATATGAAGTCCTTCTTGACTCAGATTCCATCAAGATTGATGATCTAGTTTTGACAGTTTGGGCGAAGTCATTTTTTTCATGCTTGAATAGGGCTATCGAGGTATTTCAAGAAAATCATTTATCCATTACAATTGAACCGCAATCAGAGGGTGTTCGTTTCTTTTTTGATTTTAGCGGAATAATAAAACACAAGGAACTACTTGATGAATTCCTTACTGACCAAAATCAATCCTTGGATTTGCTGGTCAAGGAATTCACCGAAAGTGAACTCGCACTAGAAGTGTTTATGCCAGTTTTATAGTAATGGTATAACTCCGATTCATCAGTTGATTCCTAGTGCATATGGGAGGAATAAGATGTTTGTCGATCAAGTCAAAATTTATGTAAAAGGCGGCGACGGCGGCAATGGTATGGTCGCGTTTCGTCGTGAAAAATATGTTCCAAAGGGTGGTCCGGCCGGAGGCGATGGTGGTAAGGGTGCCAATGTTGTTTTTGAAGTAGCAGAAGGCCTAAGGACGTTAATGGATTTCCGTTATCAGCGCCATTTCAAGGCGCCGCGTGGTGAGCATGGTATGTCCAAAAATCAGCACGGTAAAAATTCAAAGGATATGATCGTCAAGGTTCCCCCTGGTACAGTTGTTATTGATGCGAATACTCAAGAAGTGATTGCTGATTTAGTGGAGCATGGACAACAGGCGATTATTGCAAAGGGTGGCCGCGGCGGCCGAGGAAATTCTCGCTTTGCTACTCCGGCAAATCCAGCTCCAGAGTTGTCTGAAAACGGTGAGCCTGGTCAAGATCGTGATGTCATCCTTGAATTAAAGCTGCTAGCTGATGTTGGTCTTGTAGGTTTCCCGAGTGTTGGGAAGTCGACCCTGTTGTCAGTTGTTTCTTCAGCAAAGCCAAAGATTGCTGAATATCATTTTACTACGATTGTTCCCAATCTTGGCATGGTAGAAACAGAGGATGGCCGAAGTTTTGTAATGGCCGACCTTCCAGGGTTAATTGAAGGGGCAAGTGAAGGCGTTGGTCTAGGCCATCAATTTTTACGGCATATTGAACGGACAAGAGTCATTGTCCATGTGATTGATATGGCGGCAATGGAAGGCAGAGATCCGTTTGAGGATTTCCTAACCATTAATAAGGAATTGAAAGAGTATAATCTACGCTTGACCGAGCGGCCGCAAATTATTGTTGCTAATAAGATGGATATGCCGGATGCCGAGGAAAACTTGCAAAAGTTTAAAGAGCAGCTTAATGAGGATTATCCGATTTTTCCAATCTCTGCAGTGACAAGAAAAGGGCTTCGTGAGTTATTGTATGCGGTAGCGGATAAGATTGAGGAAACACCGGAATTCCCGCTTGAACATGAAGAAGAGGAAACCGGCATCCATCGTGTACTTTACAAGCATGAGGCTGATCCAGAAGCGTTCACGATTACAAGAGAACCAGATGGATCGTTTGTTGTTTCGGGTGAAAAAGTTGAAAAGCTATTTAAGATGACAGACTTTTCAAGAGAAGAATCTGTCCGTCGTTTCTCACGCCAGCTACGCGGGCTTGGAGTTGATGATGCTCTAAGACAAAGAGGAGCTACAGACGGAGATATCGTGAAATTATTGGAATTCGAATTTGAATTTATTGAGTAAGATTTCGGATGAGATTGAGTAAGGTTTCGGATGAGATTGAGGTAGGTAGATAAAAATGGACAACGTTGATAAAAAGTTTTATTTGGTTCGTGAGGATGTTTTGCCAGAAGCGATGCTGAAAACCATTGAAGTGAAAGATATGTTGGAACGAGGCAAGGCAGAATCGATTGCCGTTGCTACTCAGAAGGTTGATTTAAGCAGAAGTGCCTATTATAAATACAGAGACACTGTTTTTCCTTTTTCAACGATTAAGAAGGAAAAATTGATATCGCTTTTCTTTCATTTGGAGGATCGCTCGGGTACACTGTCTAATTTGTTAAGTGTTGTTGCTGCGTCTGGTGGTAATGTGTTAACCATCCACCAAACGATTCCATTGCAAGGCAGAGCAAATGTGACACTATCCTTAAACACTTCGAATATGACGGTGGAAATTGATCATTTACTGACAGAACTTAAAAAGCTTGAATTCGTAGAGAAGGTAGAAGTGCTGGGAACAGGTGCATAGTGAACAGTTTGTTCATTATGTAGAGCTGTTCTCAGCTTTCTTTTTACAATAAAAGAGGAGTGGAGAAGGAATGAAAGTCGGTTTTTTAGGACCAAAAGCAACATTTACCGAACTTGCGGTAAAAAAGGTCTTTCCAGGATACGAGCTTGAGCCGTATCAAACGATTCCTGAAAGTATAGATGCAATAGTGAATAAAGAAGTAGACCTTGCAGTAGTTCCTGTCGAAAATGCTCTTGAAGGCTCCGTGAATATTACACTTGATTATTTAACCCATGTGGTGCAAATTCCGATCGTTGGGGAAATCACGCTCCCAATCAAGCAGCATTTGTTGGTACACCCAGCTAATAAGGACAATTGGCAGAAGGTAAGCCGGGTATATAGCCATTCTCATGCCATTGCTCAGTGCCACAAGTTCTTACATACTCGTTATAAAGGGGTGCCAATTGAGAGTGTGTCATCAACAGCGGCAGCGGCGAAGTTGGTGATGGAGCATCCCGAAACGAATGCAGCAGCGATTGCAAATGAATTGGCGGCGGAGGAGTATGGGCTGGATATTGTCCAAAAAGATATTCATGATTTCCATTATAACCATACAAGCTTTTTCGTGCTATCAGAAATGAACCTGGATTTTGAATCTATCACCGGTTCCTCCCATTACAAAACAACGCTCATGGTTACACTACCTTCTGACATGGCCGGAGCTCTCCACCAAGTGTTATCTGCTTTTGCTTGGCGAAAAATAAACCTGTCAAAAATTGAATCAAGGCCAATGAAAACAGGGATTGGTAATTACTTTTTCATCATTGACTTAGAAATGAAGCTCGATGAGGTGTTGATACCTGGGGCGATCGCAGAGCTTGAGGCATTGGGCTGCGGTGTGAAAATACTAGGCAGCTACTCATCGGCTATGGTGTAAAAGAAAAGGACCCAGTCATGTCGGGTCCTTTTGTATAGATTTTAGAATTTATATCATTCGACTTTGAGAATTGTCCAGCTCCAGCGGGCGTTTCCGCTTTTACTATTCAATCAAAAAGCCTTCATCCCTTAAGGCTGCTTCCGCTTTATCTAATACTTTTGTGTTCGATGCTGAAATGGTATGAAGATGGATGCCATCTGTTAACTCTGATAATAACGAGGCTTTTGATTTTTGAATGTTTTCCAAGAATTGTTTCACCTCTTGGCGATTCGAAACCATGATCGATGCCGTCAAATCGCCGTAAACCGAGTGTTCAATTTTTACATCCTTCACCAGTACACCATGGTCAACTAGCAAATTAAGTTCTTTCTCTGTGTCCATAGGTGTATGTCGGCAGGCAATTGTCCTTTCGATTGTAGGAGTGCCGGTGTTTTGCTTTAAGTACACATAGCCTTGACTCGTTGCGATAATCGGTTCATTTCTTGCTTTAAGCAGTGTAATATCCCCGACAATGACTTGTCTACTTACATTCGTTCTAGTTGCTAGTTCGCTACCCGTTAGTGGTTTAAGGTTGTCTTTTAGCAGTTGTAATATGAAAGACCTCCTTTCCTCACCTAAAATTTTTTTTTGCTCAGTCATAGGGTACCTCCTGATTTAATCTGTTGTTTTATTCTAGCATAAATTCGCCATTTTATATTGCTTTGTGATTTCAACAATATTCTCCCCAAGTCGAACAACATCCACCATCTTAGTGGAATTTCCAAAAGAGATTCGGATAAATCCCTTCTGGGTCGAGGGCCAAAAAGTGAAAACCTGTCTGAATCCCGGTCGTATTCGGACAGGTCTTGGGTAAAAAGGCAAAATCCAGTCTGATTGCAACCGTTAATCGAGCTTCTTCAAGATACTCTAAAACAGACGTATAAGAAAATCAAAAAGTTAATTCAAAGTCAAGTTGCTCAGTGGATTTATGGCCTTCCTAGTTATATCAAGGTTTATTTACTAATTTCACTCTGCGAAAGTTGAGATAATAAGAGTAAAAAAGATGCAATTTAATCGATTGTATCTTTTTTTGTCTAATAGATAGTTATCTGCGAAATAGTAGAAAATATCTGAGGAACTTAAATTTGCAGCGAAAAATTATATATATATGCGAATCTGTTTTAATATAAAATCAAAAGGGGATTCATATTTTTTCAAAAATTAGCATAAGTTTTTCTGAAGAATGTTAGCACTTTGCCCATTTTCACATACACTATATGGACTTATGCCATAGGAGGGAAATCAGAGTGAAGATCCATATCGTACAGAAAGGGGATACTCTTTGGAAGATCGCCAAGAAGTACGGCGTGAATTTTGAAGAGCTGAAAAAGATGAATTCACAGCTCAGCAACCCTGATATGATTATGCCCGGTATGAAAATAAAGGTCCCAACCACAAGTGGAACCGTTAAAAAAGAAGGGTCAATCAATATAGGAGCAAAAAAAGAAGTTCCCATTGCTGAGCATCCGTTTGCCAAAGAGAAGCCAGTGCCAATGAAGGAAGTACCGAAAAAGGAAGTGCCAATTGTTAAAGAACAGCCAATCAAAAAAGAACAGCCAATCAAAAAAGAACAGCCAATCATAAAAGAAGCACCAAAAGCACCCTACACTCCTAAAATGCCTCTACAAGTAGTCCCAGAAATTGATATTAACAATTATTATATGTCGAACATGACAAATATGACCGTCCAGCCAAATCTTCCACCTAAACCTGCCAACATACTTCCTGAAGTAAAAGAGGTACCGAAGAAAGAAATTCCCAAAAAAGAAATTCCAATCAAAGAAGTGCCTATTCCAGCACCACTGCCAGTTCAGGAAGCACCTGTATTTGATTATTGTGTTCCAGTTACACCAGTAATGCCAGGACCTGGATTTTGTCCGCCATATGGCGGTTACCCAGTGCAGCCAATGATGCCTTATCCACAAGTACAAGGTGTGGCTTTTGCACCAACACCTGGAATGATACATGGTACTCCAGGAGTTGCCCCAATTTCTGGCGGAATGCCAGTAATGCCAGGCGTTGCTCCAACAATGACGGGTGGACCAGTAATGCCAGGCGTTGCTCCAGCAATGACGGGTGGACCAGTAATGCCAGGCGTTGCTCCAACAATGATGGGTGCACCAGTAATGCCAGGACACTATTTTCAAGATGAATCATCATCCTTTATGCCGCAAATGCCTATGATGAACCCAGCATATCACACGGGAGCAGGTATGGGGGCACAAACACCATACATGGACCCAGCGGCCTACGGTCAAATGCCAGGAGGCTACGGTCAGATGCCGGCGTCCCACGGTCAAATGCCAGCGGCCTATGGTCAAATGCCAGGAGGCTATGGAGAAATGCCGGCGGCCTACGGTCAAATGCCAGGAGGCTACGGAGAAATGCCAGCGGCCTATGGTCAAATGCCGGCGGCCCACGGTCAAATGCCAGGAGGCTACGGGGAAATGCCAGCGTCCTATGGTCAAATGCCAGGAGGCTACGGAGAAATGCCGGCGGCCCACGGTCAGATGCCAGGAGGCTATGGGGAAATGCCGGGGGTCTATGGTCAGATGCCAGGAGGCTACGGGGAAATGCCGGCGTCCTACGGTCAGATGCCAGGAGGCTATGGAGAAATGCCAGCGCCCTATGGTCAGATGCCGACAGGTTACAGCCAGATGCCCGCCGGTTATCCAGCAGGATACCAACAAGCAGCACCTAGAGGCTTTCCGACAGCTCAAAATCCAGCTGAATTCACACAGGCAGCACCAGGAATGCATGGAGCAATGTATGAGGCTCCGGCAATGGGAGAACCATACGGTATGAGGCAATCACCATATGGTCAAATGCCATACGGTTACCCACAAATGAACGGCCCGGTACCACAATCTATGGGTGTAACGGACTTTGAGGCTACGCAAGCAGTACCTGCACAAATGCCATACATGCAAGGCTACCAGGCTCAGGAACTCCCGGTAGGAACGGGTACTATGGTCGACTGTGGCTGCGGACCAGCGCCAACAACGGGGATGATGCCATTTGCTGAAGCGGTTCCTAACGCTGTCACACCAAACTTTGTACCGCCAACCCCGCCAATCTACAGTGCTCCATATACAGGACCTGCCAATGCTGCCCAGCCTCCCTATATGAATCCATATGGTTTGGGACCGGTTGGAACAAGTTCATATGGTATGCCAGGATACCGTGATGAAAGCGATTAACCCGTCAATGAACAGAAAGGGAGACGATGATTATCTTGATCGTCTCCTCTCTTATTTTCAGTCGCAGTTTTATGAAAAAATCATCCAGCTGGTCCCGATTCGAAAGTCTGTTTTTTTTCTAAAAACGGATAAAAATACTTACATTATTAAAGGGTATCATACCAATCGAAGACTTAGACTCCAAGAAGCCTTTACAGACACACTTAGAAAAGAAGGTTTTACAAAGACGTATTTGTTTTTAACTCCGGCCGTTAAAGAGGAGCTTTTTTTTGAAGGAATCTACTTTGGCTGTATCGAGTACATTCCTCCTAATAAAACAGGTTTTTCCTTCCATACACAAAAAAATCGCCAGGAAGGGATTGAGCTTCTCAATCAATTTCACCAGATTACATCCTCGTTTGAAGTGCGCTATCGAAGATTACTCCCAAAAGGTCAATTATTAGAAAAATGGACGGAGCGGTTCTACCTTTTTTCTAATAATCTTCCCTTTCTTAAATATTTTATGAATGAACCGTTTATCTCGGAAATGTTGACATGGGCGAATTGGTCGCTAGAGGGTATGGAAAAAAATCGTCGGTTTTTTCTCAGAGAACCGTTTGTCATCCTTCATGGTGACGTGGCCCATCATAATTTTTTACGTGATAAGGAGGGGAAATTACATTTAATTGATTTTGACTTAATCAGTATTGGTATCCCTTCATTGGATTTTTTACAATATGCGAACCGGATTCTTCCATATATCGACTGGTCCTTCGAAAGGCTCTCGAGTCTTAAGCAAGTTCGAAAGCATTTGCACGAAGAAGCATTTTTATATGCTTTGGCCTATCCAGCCGATATTTTTCGGGAATGGAATAGAATGATTCGTGAAAAATCTTATCATGATCATGTGAAATTTAAGCAGGTAATGGAATTATCCATTGGTCAGTTTTATACAAGAAAAAAATTTATTGACCATATAAAAAATCAGTTGATATGAACATGGTTTGGTCGTTTCTGGCAGAATGAAATCCCTGACAAAATAACACCCTATAAATGAGCATGGATGACATGCTCAGGAAGTTATTGAAGGGGGTTTTTTCGCATGAATAAGAAACAGTGGATGATTCCTCTTTCGGCCTTAATGATGGTTGGAATAGTCGGTTGCACAAAGGATAATAGCAGGGCGGGTCTGAATCAGTCTAATAATAATCCGTTACGCCCTGTTGGTTATTACTCCAATGAAAACCACCCTAACAATGGGAATGCTTTATTTAGAGATAATGATGGGGCAATAACCGATATGATGGACCGTACCTTCGGGGATGAGGATAAAGTTACAAACGAACAAAGAAGAAGTCAACTGCAGGTAAGAGACAAAAATGGTAATCCGAAAAACCCAACGACACCGTTAGCTTCGAAAGATCGAAACTTTTTTCAACGGGATGATCGTTTCAGCACCAGTGATATGAATTATCACGGTCATTTGAATAAAAATATTGGAAATACCGGGGTTGCAACAGACCCAAATTTTCAAGATAATGTAACGAATAATATTAGAAACAAGGTAGCAAGAATCAATAATGTTCAGGATGTAAGATCCGTTGCCTACGGAAATACAGTGATTGTTTCAGTGAAATTGATTGATAATGGGAAAGCAGCAAATACAAAAAAGGCCATCAAAGATGCAGTGAAGCCTTACGCGAATGGAAGAACGGTAACCGTTCTAACGGATGAAGGAACCCTTGGCCGCGATCGCAACATTAATAATGATATTCAGCTCAATAGAGGAGGAAAATAATTCAACTTCCTGAACAAGGGCAAAGCTTCCGGGCTTTGTCCTTTTAAATTTACCTTATACAGCTACGGATAAAAAGGCAATAAAAGGCTAAAATAGTATTGAAAAGATTGTTCAATTTTTTAACAATAAGAGGTGAGTAGCATGAGGAAGTATTGGATAGCATTGTTTCGATTATGCATGCCTGTATTCGCTGTTATTCTCTTCATGTTTAGCTTTGGGGCATCGTTTGTTTTGATAACGGGCTCTGTAACAGCTGCACAACTGGATAGCCGTCAAACTCAGCAAAAGCCTAAACCATTAAACATTACGGTGATTTTAGAACGAGTCTATCTTGATGGAGAAATCAGTCAAGAAGTCATCCACGAGACATGCTGGCTAATGGAGAATTTTTGGGCTAAATATGACCAGTGGCAGCTTACAGACAGCGATGAATCAACTTTTGTTTTTAGAAAACAAGTGGATGATATCTCCCCATTACTGAAGGCAAATGGCTTTTTTGGTATTACAGATGCTGGTGTGCTGACTATTTTTAACGGAAGGCCAGGCCAATCAAGAATCATTCAATCTTTTTTCCAAATAGATATAAAAAAGTTAGAGAGTAAAAAACAAGAAGAGCTGACTCAAGGCATCCCCATTAAAACAAAAGATCATTATGTCGAAGTTTTAGAAACATTTAAACCATATTCGATAAAAAAAGAATAGAAACATCCCTGAATCAGACTGATAGAAGCTAATCAGCCTGGTTTTTTTTGTGAAATTTACTATTCTGCTTGCTTGAATGTAGTCAATTTAAGGATATCAATGGATTTAGGAAGATATCAGCGGATTTTTGGTATATATCAGCGAATTCGTGACATATATCAGCGAATCCAAATTCCGAATAGTTTGAAGTTCCGCTTAGCAGCTATTTTCTTCAACTAACATAAAATTGTATGGTAGAATGAAATTTAGTGAAACTAGGGGAGAGAATTCGATTGTATGAATTTATTAGAGGGGCCGTCGATTTTGTCGGGCCAGAATATATTGTTATCGAAAACAATGGGATTGGCTATCAAATATCAACGCCGAACCCGTTTATTTATTCTAGTAAAATGGAAACAATGGTGACTGTGTATACCTATCATTACGTTCGCGAGGATGTAAGCGCGCTGTATGGCTTTGAAACAAGAGAAGAAAAAAAGCTCTTTACCAAATTATTAAATGTTTCTGGAATTGGGCCGAAAGGGGCACTGGCGATTCTTGCGTCTGGGGAAGTCCAGCAAGTAGTCATCGCGATTGAAAATGAGGATGAAAGCTTCCTCGTCAAATTTCCAGGCGTCGGCAAAAAAACAGCTAGGCAGATGATTCTTGATCTAAAAGGAAAATTACAGGATGTCGTCCCTGACTATTTCCCGAATTTATTTAATGCAGAAAAATTCGCGTTACCAAAGCCATCAAGCACCGTAGCCTTTGAGGAAGCGATTCTTGCCTTGAAAGCCCTTGGCTATTCAGAAAAAGAAATTAAAAAGATTTCACCTGAGTTAAGAAAAGAACAGCTGTCAACAGATCAATACATTAAAAAAGCCCTCCAGCGGCTTTTAAAATAGGTGATGGCCCATGGAAGAACGAATTATTTCTAGTGAAGTGAATGAGAACGAGATAAGCATTGAACAAAGCCTTCGGCCGCAAACAATAAAGCAGTACATTGGGCAGAATCAGGTCAAGGAAAATCTAGAAATATTTATTAAGGCAGCGCGTCTTCGCAACGAAACCCTGGACCATGTTCTCCTTTATGGTCCGCCGGGATTGGGGAAGACAACCCTTGCCGTCATTATCGCCAATGAAATGGGCGTGAACATTCGGACAACATCAGGGCCGGCAATTGAAAGGCCGGGTGATTTAGCCGCAATTCTGACCGCGCTTGAACCGGGAGACGTTTTATTTATTGATGAAATACACCGTCTACCGCGAACGATTGAAGAGGTGCTATATCCCGCGATGGAGGATTTTTGCCTAGATATCGTGATTGGAAAAGGTCCTAGTGCCAGGTCCGTACGTCTCGATCTGCCTCCATTTACGCTCGTAGGTGCTACGACAAGGGCTGGTTCTCTTTCAGCTCCGCTTCGCGACAGATTTGGAGTTTTAAGCCGGCTCGAGTATTATAAGGAAGATCAATTAAAAAGTATAGTAATCCGAACGGCAGAATTGTTCGATACGAAAATTGACGAGCCTTCGGCAGCGGAAATTGCTAGAAGAGCAAGGGGAACCCCGAGGATTGCCAATCGACTTCTCCGCAGGGTTCGGGACTTTGCTCAGGTAAAAGGAAATGGTACAATTGACCTTTCCCTCGCACGAGAAGCATTAGAACTTCTCCAAGTAGACCGACTTGGTCTCGATCACATTGATCACAAATTATTAAAAGGAATTATTGAAAAATTCCGTGGCGGCCCTGTTGGTCTTGATACGATTGCTGCATCGATTGGGGAAGAGTCAGAAACGATAGAAGATGTGTATGAGCCGTATTTACTGCAAATCGGCTTCTTACAACGAACACCTCGAGGACGAGTGGTCACCGGAGCTGTTTATCACCATTTTGGGCTGGAGATTCCTGCTCCATGATTGGTTTATGTTATAAGACAAGGTTGAATAAAATTTCGACTTTGAGAATTGGCTACTCGAACGCCCAGCGACTAGTGAACATCGCTCCCTCCCTACGATAAGTCAACATCGAATTGCTAACGCTCTTCGTGTTTCCTTAACTCAGTCGGAGCGCTCCAGTTCATACATTGATAAACAGGCACTTACGCTTTTCTTATTTTATAATGATTAGGATGTCATAATATGAAAGTAGATTTATTTGATTTTCATTTGCCTGAAGAATTAATTGCTCAAGTTCCACTGAAAAATCGGACTGACAGCAGATTAATGGTATTAGATAAGGAAACAGGCGATATCAAGCACGAAGTTTTTAAAAATATAACTGAGTATTTGCGTGAAGGGGATTGCCTTGTCTTAAATGACACAAAGGTATTGCCTGCACGCCTTTTTGGTGTCAAAAAAGATACAGGAGCCAAAATTGAAGTCCTACTTTTGAAACAGCTAGAAGGCGATCAGTGGGAAACGCTTGTGAAGCCGGCAAAAAGGGTGAAGGAAGGGACCGAAATCGATTTTGGTGAGGGTCTGCTTACAGCCGTTTGTACTGGCACATCAGACCATGGTGGAAGAATCCTGGATTTCAAATATGAGGGTATTTTTTATGAGGTACTTGATCAATTAGGTGAAATGCCACTGCCACCATACATAAAAGAGCAGCTAGATGATCGGGACCGATATCAGACTGTGTTTGCCCGCGAACCTGGTTCCGCGGCAGCGCCGACGGCAGGACTTCATTTTACCGAAGCACTATTGGATGAGATTAAAGATAAAGGTGTCCATGTTACGTTTATTACCCTCCATGTAGGCCTTGGTACATTTAGACCAGTAAGTGTCGATGATGTATTGGAGCATGATATGCATTCAGAATTTTATATGGTATCAGAGGGAACAGCCAAATTGCTTAACAAGGTAAGGAATAATGGCGGCAGAATTATTACCGTTGGGACGACCTCGACAAGGACACTGGAGACGATTGCCTCCGCCAATGATGGACAGTTTGTCGAAGGCAGCGGCTGGACCAATATTTTTATTTATCCAGGCTACCAATTTAAAGCCATTGATGGAATGATTACCAATTTCCATTTACCAAAATCAACCTTAATAATGCTTGTTAGTGCATTGGCAAGTAGAGAAAATATTTTGCACGCCTACAAGACTGCTGTAGAGGACGAATATCGCTTTTTCAGCTTTGGCGATGCCATGTTTATCATCTAAGGGAAGCACGAGGAAGGAGACAAAGAATTTGACTGCAATTCGTTACGAATTAATCAAAACATGTAAGCAAACGGGGGCACGGCTTGGCCGCGTCCATACACCTCACGGATCTTTTGATACACCTGCTTTTATGCCGGTTGGGACACTTGCGACCGTGAAAACGATGTCCCCAGAAGATTTAAAAGAAATGGGTGCCGGGATTATTTTAAGCAACACCTATCATTTATGGCTCCGCCCTGGCCATGAAATCATTAAAGAAGCAGGCGGTCTGCATAAATTTATGAACTGGGACCGCGCGATTTTAACGGATTCCGGTGGTTTCCAGGTGTTCAGTTTAAGTGAATTCCGTAAAATCGAAGAAGAAGGCGTACACTTCCGCAATCATATGAGCGGAGAAAAGTTATTTTTATCTCCGGAAAAAGCGATGGAAATCCAGAATGCCCTTGGTTCCGATATCATGATGGCTTTTGATGAGTGTCCACCATACCCGGCCACTTTTGAATATATGAAGAAATCAGTTGAGCGGACATCGAGATGGGCGGAACGTTGTTTAAGTGCCCACCAGCGTCCTGGAGACCAAGGTTTATTTGGTATCGTGCAAGGTGGAGAATATGAGGAGCTCCGTAAACAGAGCGCGAAAGACCTTGTATCGTTAGACTTTCCTGGCTATGCTATTGGGGGATTATCGGTGGGTGAACCAAAAGACATAATGAATCGGATGCTTGAATACACAACACCGCTATTACCGTCCAATAAGCCTCGTTATTTAATGGGAGTAGGATCGCCGGACTCTTTAATTGATGGCTCGATTCGTGGGGTTGATATGTTTGACTGTGTGTTGCCAACACGGATTGCCAGAAATGGTACGTTAATGACTAGCAATGGTCGTCTTGTGGTGAAGAATGCAAAATTTGCCCGAGATTTTGGACCGCTTGATGAAAATTGCGATTGCTATACATGCCGAAACTATAGTAGAGCCTATATTCGTCACTTAATTAAATGTGATGAAACATTCGGAATTCGTTTAACGTCTTACCATAATCTCTATTTTCTGTTAAGATTAATGGAGAAAGTCAGACAAGCCATCATGGAAGACCGGCTTGGTGATTTCCGCGAAGAATTTTTTGAACGTTATGGCTTCAATAAGCCAAACGCGAAAAATTTCTAATAGATGCTTTTTGAAAGGAGGGAAACAAGATGCAAGGTACTATGGGTACAATCATTCCATTAATATTAATGTTTGTATTATTTTATTTCCTATTAATTCGCCCGCAGCAAAAACGCCAAAAAGCGGTTCAGCAAATGCAGCGCGATTTAAAGAAGGGTGATAAAGTTGTCACGATTGGTGGACTACATGGTTTTGTAGACTCTATTGATGATAGTAAAGCTGTAATTAAATGTGGAGACGGTAGCCGTCTTACATTTGACCGTTCTGCGATTCGTGAAGTCACTGAAGGTAGCGGAGAAAGCGTAAACCTTTCAAAATAATCATAAAAAGTAAAAGGAAGCCACAAATAATGGCTTCCTTTTACTTTTTAGACTGACCGTCTAGAATTGTTGGTTGCAATGTTAACTCCTAAAATCCCACCCATCATGGCAATTAATGTATAGCAGGTATGATAGATTACTTGCTCGGCGTCAAACAGTCGATCATAGCCTAAGTATTGAAACAAAAATACAACAAGTGAGTAAATGAGCCCAGTTAGTCCTCCTATAAGCCAGCCTTTTTCTTTACGCTTCCCTCCAGATAGAAAACCACCTCCGAATAGTCCAATAAATGATAGAGCCGTAATGACATATTGAACTGATCCTTCACGAGCGGATGTAAACCTAAGAATAAACGCGAAAATAAGGCTGCATATCACGGCAAAAGCAAAGACAAAAAATAATCCATACAAAATCGAGGTTCCAAAGCTTTTTGATTCGATTTTACTCTCCCCCTTTAGGCCGCCAGAATTTTTCTTTATTTTCTGTAGTGCCCTAGATTACAGTTTCTTTCCTAGTACAAGCGTATTCGTTAAGGCAGGAAATTAGAATTAAAAGATGCCCGCTTTTCAAAAAGAAAACGAATGATAAGCCCGTAACTGCGAACAATAGGACTGAATGGAAAAAAAGGGGCGATTCGTAAGTGGAAGTATACTTGAGTATCATTTTTCGAACTGTTTTGTTATATGTAGTTATGCTAATTATTTTCAGGGTAATGGGGAAGAGGGAGATTGGGGAATTAAGTATTCTGGATCTCGTTGTTTTTATCATGATTGGTGAGATGGCCGTAATTGCGATTGAAAATACGAAGGATCCGCTCTTACACACGGTTATACCAATGGTGCTGCTGATGTGTATTCAAGTTACGCTTGCGATTCTTTCATTAAAAAACAAGAAATTTCGTGATCTTATCGATGGAAAGCCCAGTATTATCATCAATCGCGGGAAAATTGATGAGGCAGAGATGAAAAAGCTGCGTTATAATTTTGATGATTTGATGACACAATTACGAGAAAAAGACATTAGAAGTATTACAGATGTTGAATTTGCCATTTTAGAAACATCGGGTAAATTATCTGTTTTAGAAAAAATAGAGGAGCCAAAGAAACCAAAAACTCCTTCCGAGAATGGTGACATTACCATTCCATTAATTATTGATGGGACTATTGAGGAAGAGAGCCTAAAAAGGATTAATAAAACCAATTTGTGGCTGCGGCAAGAACTTAAAAAGAAGGGTTACCGGGATATTAAGAAAATTTCTTTCTGCAGTTATGAAAACGGCAAGTTTTTCATTGATATGCAGGATTGAACTTAACTGAAAGGAGACACGCCAATCTAAAGAAAGCGTGTCTTTCAGGTATGGAAAAGGGGAGGAGTGCCGCAAAAAATCAGTTTATCTAAATCTAAGCGAAAAACAATTTTACTTTGAACAGGTGAAGCTATGATTTGCTCACAGCGCCTTTATTAGGTTAGTGTAACGACTCATATCCTAGCTATTTTCTAGATAGGCTTGGTATTGAAACTCATATTGGTTTTTTAAAAAAATCTACCTATCCAAGGAAATCGGTGTAGTTCATCCTTTTTAATTAGCCCGAATAATAGCAGCAGGACTAAATAGGAAATCCCCATCCCCGAAATCGAGGTTAACACCCTGATCACTAAATGTTCTTTTAAGAGGATATTTTCAAACAACCAAAATCCTAACCAGCCGGATGCCCCCATAACTAGAAAGCCTTTTAAATAATCTCGAATGTTAAACGGGAAGGAAATCTTTTTTAATACAGTAGCAAAATGAAGAATCGTTACTAACACAAAGCCGACGATAATCCCGAGCGCAGCCCCAGTTATGCCAAAGGAGGCTTGTGAGGCCAGTAAAAAGATAACAGCTGTTTTGACGACGGCCCCAATTAGACTATTTATCATCGCAGCTCTCGCAAGATTTAACGCTTGAAGGACCGCCTGTAATGGACCTTGATAGTAATAAAACAAAAAGAATGGAGCCATTAACCGAATAAAGTATGCCCCTTTCGTTGACCCATACATTAGCTGCATGAGAGGGTCTGCCAATACATATAGGACAATGACGGCAAGTCCACCTGTTAAAAAGGTCAACCGTAATGCTTGCTGCAGCCGATAGGCAATTAACTTGTGGTTATTTCGTGAATTGGCCTCACTGATAGCAGGAACCAACGATGTTGCTAATGAAAAGGTGACAAAAGATGGCAGCATTAACAGCGGCATCGCGTAGCCGGTTAAGGATCCATATAGTTTCGTGGCATTAACTGCAACAACGCCTGCGATGGCTAAGCTGTGGACAACGACGATTGGTTCAAAAAACCAAGCAACCGAACCAATCATTCTGCTTCCCATTGTGGGTAAAGCAATTTCCATTAAATCAAGGAATGTCTGTTTCCCTTGCTGGGCGAATTGAAAGAAATTCTTTCTAAGCGGAAAACGTTTTTTTAATTTAAAAGTAGTCATTAAGTAACCGAGTGAAACCAGTTCACCAATAACAGATGCCGCCATTGCAGCAGCAGCTGCATATTCAACTCCATATGGAAGAAATGCCTTCGTCATCACGGCAATTAAGGTAATTCTGACAAGCTGCTCCAAAATCTGCGAAATGGCTGACGGACGCATATTTTGTCTTCCTTGGAAATAGCCTCGTAATACAGAAGAAATGGCGATAATTGGAATTGCTGGTGCGATGGCAATTAAAGGATAAAAAGTCCTTTGATCAGTAAACAGCGTCGTTGAAAGAATCGGTGCTAGCAGGATAATTGCCGGTGTAATAATGATGGATAAGCTAATCGTAGTTGCCAGGGAAACAACAAGGATTTTTTTAATTTCAGCATAATCTTTTCTTACCTCAGCCTCGGCGATATTTTTTGAAATAGCTACCGGTAGACCTAGCTGCGTGATTGTTACCACAAGAATAAAGGTTGGATATGCCATCATATATAAGCCGACGCCTTCTTCGCCAATGCTTCTTGCTAGGACAATCCGATAAATAAAACCAAGGACCCTTGTAATTAATCCGGCAATTAATAGGATAAAAGTCCCCTTTAAAAACTTCGACATGCTGATTCCCACCTTCTCAAAAAAGAAGAATTCATATACAATTAACTATATGCTTCATGGTGGACAAAGCATGACATGTTGTAAGAGCTTTTTACAAGACAATTAACTTTAAGGGGTCATCCCCAGGGGGGCAGATTGGATGGATAATAGCAGTGTAAACGACCATTTTCGTACCCAGGTTCAACCGGCAATAGCAAGTAAACTCGAGGAGTTTCGATTGCTAGGGATTGATTCTGTAACGGAACAAGGGCTTTGGGAATTCTTAATAAAGAAAAAGTGGAAAAAGGTAAAAGATGAATTAAAGCTATACGAAATTATCCAAGAAATACTCTCTGTTAAAGTAAGTGATTATATCAGCTTTGCAACCATTGAGACATATAAAACGGCTGAATTTTCTTTTGATGATGAAAACGAATTGAAAGAGCTTTTAAAGTAGTCCCAAAGTTATTTAAATTTTCATTTTAGTGAAATTGACAGCTAATCTATCTTATTCCATAATGGAAGCAGTGACTTTTTTATTATTTTTATATAAGGCTTGTATGTAAAAGTGCTAACGCACAGGCACTAAGGAGGAACAATACATAATGGTAAAGCGCAGTAGAATTATTGCTTTCTTTCTTGTGGTTCTAATTATAGGGAGCACAATGGGAGCAACGACAAAGAACATCTTAAACAATTTGAAGCTTGGACTTGATCTTCAAGGTGGATTTGAAGTTTTGTACGAGGTTGAGGCTAAAAATGGTCAAAAGATTGACAAGGATGTAATGGCTAATACGGCTAAAGCGCTTGATAAGCGTATTAACGTCCTAGGGGTTAGTGAACCGAGTATTCAAATCGAAGGGAATAATCGGATTCGCGTCCAGCTTGCGGGTGTTACAGATCAAGCAAAAGCACGGGAAATTCTGTCTACTCAAGCAAATCTAACCTTCCGTGATGCCAATGATGTGGTTAAGATGGATGGAACGGACTTAAAACAAGGGGGAGCAAAGCAAACATTTGATGAAAAAGGAGCTCCAAGTGTCTCTTTAACATTAAAGAGTGCGGATAAGTTTAAAACGGTCACTCAAGATATTGTTAATATGGCACCAAATAATGTTCTTGTTATTTGGCTCGATTTCGAAGAGGGAAAAGACTCTTTTAAAAATGAAGTTACAAAGCCAAAACCCAAATATTTATCAGCACCAACTGTAAACCAAGTTTTTAACCAAAATACTGTTTCCATTGTCGGAAACTTCACTGCGAAAGAAGCGCAAACCTTATCTTCGCTTTTAAACGCAGGGGCGCTACCTGTAAAGCTAAAGGAAGTTTATTCAACTTCTGTAGGAGCTAAATTTGGAGAACAAGCCTTAAATGAGACAGTACTTGCTGGTATCATCGGCGTCGTCCTCATTTATCTGTTCATGCTTTTCTATTATCGTTTTCCTGGCTTCATTGCAACCGTTACATTATCGATTTATATTTATCTCGTGTTATTAATTTTTGATTGGATGAATGGTGTCCTGACCTTGCCGGGTATCGCCGCGATTATTCTCGGGGTCGGTATGGCTGTCGATGCCAATATCATCACCTATGAACGGATCAAAGAAGAACTAAAAGTGGGTAAAAACATTAAAGCAGCGTTCGAAGCTGGTGAAAAACATGCTTTTACAGCCATCCTTGACTCTAACTTAACAACAATCTTAACAGCTGCTGTTTTATTCTACTACGGGACAAGCTCTGTAAAAGGTTTTGCGACCATGTTAATTGTGAGTGTCTTGATGAGTTTTCTCACTAATGTTTACTTTTCCAGACTTTTGTTAGGGCTATGGGTTCACAGCGGTTTATTAAAAAACAAACCGAGCTGGTTTGGTGTACACCCGTCCAAAATTAAAGCTATTTCCGAAAACGTTGATACCATCGATCTCCCAACTAGATTTGATAAAATTGATTTTGTAAAACTAAGGAAAAAAATATTCCTTTTATCAGCAACACTAATTGTAGTTGGTACTGTGGTTATTTCTATTTTCCGTTTGAATTTAGGTATTGATTTTTCAAGCGGAACGCGTGTAGATGTTCAATCGAACACCCCTTTAACAACTGAACAGGTTAAAAGTGCCTTTATCAAACTTGATCTAAAACCAGATGATGTTGTCATTTCTGGTGATAAAAAAGAAAAGGGTGCTGTTCGTATGGTTGGTGTTTTGTCTAAAAATGAAATTGCCGACTTAAAAGCAGAGTTAAAGAAGGAGTTCGGCTTTGAGCCAAATGTCAGCACCGTTTCTCCAACAGTAGGGAAAGAGCTGGCGAAAAATGCCTTTATCTCAGTTTTGCTTGCATCGATAGGTATTATTCTTTACGTTTCATTGCGATTTGAAATGTATATGGCCATCGCAGCCGTTGCTTCAATCCTTCACGATGCGTTCTTTATGATTGCTATTTTCAGTATTACTCGACTTGAAGTCGATTTAAACTATATCGCGGCAATCTTGACGATTGTTGGATATTCGAACCACGATACGATCGTTACCTTTGACAGGATTCGTGAAAATATGTATAAGAAAAAGCGTCTCAAAACGGTTCAGGATATTGCTGAAGTGGTAAACGTTAGTATTCGTCAAACATTAACTCGTTCGGTCAACACAGTATTAACAGTTTTAGTAACTACTTCATGCTTAATGATTTTTGGAAGCTCATCAATCCGCAATTTCTCTATTGCCTTGTTCGTAGGATTAATTGTCGGTGTATATTCCTCCGTCTTTATCGCAGGCTCTTTATGGTATGTAATGAAATGTAAAGAGTTGAAGAAGAAAGGTGTTATTAAAACTGAGAAAGAAAAGAGAAAATATTCTGATCAACCACAGGTGTAATTTTTAGAAAAAACCGCAAACTGATATTATCCCCTTTAAGTAGACAGTGTAAAAAACCCATGTGTATAGCGTGGGTGTTACACTAATACTTGGAGGGGATTTTTCTATGGCTAAAAAAGGACAACAATTTCAAAGGTATACA
>NZ_CALBWS010000024.1 GCF_937468385.1 Neobacillus rhizosphaerae | reverse complement strand
GCGGTGTGAGCAGAGCAGAACTTCACCTAATTCGAAGTGAAAAATGTATTTATTTCACTCGAATTGGATAAACTAATTCGCTTTTGCGGCGCTCCGCCCCTTTTCCATACAAAAGAGCTTGGAACCCAAGCTCTTTTTTTGTTCCCATTATGATTAAATCACGTAAAGAAATACTGATAAGAAATGTGCTAAGCTGCCAAGCAGAATGAAAATATGGAAGATTTCGTGGAAGCCGAAATATTTAGATTCCAAAAACTTAGGCTTTGCTCCATAAATGACTCCGCCAATTGTATAGAAGATTCCACCTAGCACCAATAAAAACAATCCCATCGGATTCAAACTTCCTGCAAGTGGTGAAAATACAAAAACAATCATCCAACCCATGGCAATGTATAATGCTGTAGAAATCCACCGGGGACAATTGAACCAAACCATTTTGAACACAACACCACTGATGGCAACGCCTGAGATAATCGAAAACAGAATCGCACCTGTTTTTCCGTTCAAACTAATGAAGCAAAAAGGCGTATACGTGCCAGCAATTAAAATAAAAATCATCGAATGATCGAGCCGCCGTAGGAAGGCAATCACTTTGTCCTTGGCTATTACCATGTGATAGGTGGCTGAAGCGGAATAAAGCAGAATCATACTTACGCCGAAAATAATGACTGCGGTGATTGCCAGTGGTGACGGAGTTGTTAGTGATACCTTGATGACCATCGCCAGAAGTCCAACAAAAGATAATATTGCCCCGGCTAAATGAGTGAATCCATTGATTGGTTCCCGAATGTAACTGTTCATTATATATGCCCCCTTAACACAATATGTAGTTTCAATAACTACATACAATGATACTAACGTTTTATCATCTAGTCAATACCTATTTCTTTATGTATAATAAAAAATATAAAAGCAAATGAACGGGGTTTTTACAATGGAGAATATCAATCGAATAATCGAACGGCTCGACTTAGATACAAGCTTAGAGTTGACTGAAATTCCAAATATAGATTTATACATGGATCAAGTGATTCAACTATTTGAAAATAAATATTCTGAATCAAAGCGAAATGACGAGGAAAAGGTTCTTACGAAGACGATGATCAATAACTATGCCAAAGGAAAGTTGATTTTTTCGATTCAGAATAAAAAGTATTCAAAAGAGCATCTGATCTTGATGAGTTTGATTTATCAGCTGAAAGGGGCATTATCAATCAATGATATTAAAGTCACGCTAGATGGGATGAATAAACGGATCATAAAAGAAGAAATAGATTTAGATTCCTTCTACACTAGCTATCTGAAATTAACCAGCCAGAATGTTGCTGATTTTAAAAAGGATATCGACACAAGAATGAGGGATGTTAATGAAGAAATCACCGCAAACCAAGAGGAGAGTTCTACCTATCTAGAGCAGGTGCTCATGATTTCATCACTCGTCCATATGAGCAATTTATATCGAAGAGTTGCTGAAAAGCTAGTCGATAATATTGTCGTTGAAAAAGAAGTCAAGCGCCCAAAATAGCCTTTTAGACTCCCCTAAAAAAATGGATTCGCATATTATAGCTTGTTTTTAATGAAACTCTGACTTCCTTGGAAGGAAATGAGCATAATGAAGTAGAATTAAGATTCATATATACTAAAAATGGTTTATGAAATGGGGAATTTAGCTAATACTGAAAGCTGAGAGTATAGCGCTTAAGAAAGTAGAACGGGAGTGGCTAAAAATGGGACAAACGATTGAAATGTTTGTAATTGCAGCAAGGGACGGAAACCGGGCGAAAAGCTTTTATGAAAACCTTTTTAATTGGAAAATAACTGACGTGGGTCCATTATTGCAAATTTCTGATGCAGGACTAAACGGTCACATTCTTAAATGGCCGCATAAAGACCATCCGACACATGTCAGCATTTATGTGAATGTGGACAACATTGAGGAATGTTTGGCGAAAGTCGAGGAAATGGGCGGGAGTGTCATCCTACCGGAAATGGCAGTTCCAACAGGTGGCTCGATTGCTCAATTCGTCGATCCAGATGGGAATATCGTTGGGGCTTATAGAGGTAGCGAGCACAAAAACAGTCAGAGTATGGATAATATTGCTGTAAATCATATTAGTTTTTTCGAAATTGCCTCCAGAGAAGGAAGCAGTTCACAAAAGTTTTATCAGACCGTCTTCAATTGGAGGATTACCGACGATGGACCGGTCATGAGTATTTCTGGAGAGGACGCTGGGTTAAATGGTCTTATTTATAATTGGACACGCGAGGAACCTACCTATCTGACCCTTTATATTAAAGTGGCTGATATTTCAGCTTGTATAGAAAAAGTAAGCCAACTGGGTGGGAAAGTGATCGTACCAGAAACGGCAATCCCTGATTTCGGTACATTTGCGCAATTCTTAGACCTCGATGGAAATGTGATTGGAATCTATAATGGGTAAAAATGACTAACTAAAAATCCGGCACCTATTCAAATAGGTGCCGGATTTGTTTTGGAGTCAGAGTTATGGTGTCAGGCACCATTTGTGGACAAATGTCTTCGTGAGGCGGACAGTTCTGGTATCTCTATGACTGGTTCCTCACCTCTATCTTCAATAGCTACGCTTAATGAATAATCCCCTTTATAGCTTATAATCATAAGTTTAGTGCCTCGCATCTAAAAGTAATTTTATCTCTTTTATTTGTTCAATGTGTCGCTGTTCATGCAAATATATCTGTTCAATCCATTGATCAAGAGGTAATTCACCAAAAGCAGGATGCTTCACTGATTTTTCCGCCAATATGGATTTATCTTCTATAGTACTAAGAAAAGTCATCAATTTTTTTCTCGAATCGTTTAACAAATCAATTATTTGCTGAACTTCAAATGGTTCTACATCTGGTTCAACGATTTTTGGAGCTTTAAGCTTTTTCGTTCTATCCAATAATATAAGGTGAACTTTTTTGCGTTCTTTTTGAGTACTATCAATCTCTTTTAATCCCCATGCAATAGCCTTTATAGATGCCTCTTCCACTAAAACTAAGTGATGGCAAACTTGTGATATACTCCACTGATTCAAATCAGGCTTACTATTAAATTGAGCATCACTTAATAAAGTAATCTCCTTTATTAGGATATTTCTCGTTTCATACAGATTGTCATTTACTAATTTATTCATGAGATTTCCCCTTCACCAGAAAGTACGTACTTAGATTCCTATTCTGTATATATTCTCTACGATGAAAAGTATTCTCCTGAGCTTTCCTTCACTACTCGATTTTCATTCATATTATCCACGTTAATATTTTTTATCAAGGGCTTCTTTTAAATAGTTTTGTTCATTTATTCACAAATGAAGAGTCTAGATAAGGGCCCCAGCCACCAGAAGTGCAATCGGAAATAGGCTAACGAACAGAATCCTCGTTAAATTAACTTGACCATATAAAACAACTGTTCCGATTTGTTCGTCCCAGGTGGATTTTCCATTCTTTTTAAGATCAAAATAAGAAAAATAAAAGCAAATGAAATTAATAATGGGAATTCCTAACCCCATACCAGCAGCATTAACAAAAATACTTCTCTTGAGTGCGGTGAGAAAATCAATTGGTTCTCCGTTAACCGTTCTAAGTCTTGTATTAAGAATGGCCTTTCCTAACGTATTACCAAAAATCGAAAGAATGACGGCCTCGACTATAATATAGAGAATAAGGCTAAACATAAAAATAAAGATTTCTGAAGATTCTAGAATGAATTTAGGAGAGAAGATGGATACAAAGGTGATTAGGAAAAGTGAAAATAGTGAGAGATCGAAAAACCTGGCAAGGTATCGTACAGCGGGTCTTCCATTGGGATAGGTATCCTTTTTTACTTCTTCCCAATCAATAGCATAATTCTTTGGAACTTGTTCCTCCAGCTCGGTTTTGGGAATAATGCCGTAAAATAGGTCAAGCGTTTTGGCCATTTGCCAGCATTGCATGTTTTTTGTCCAAATAAATGTGTTAGCGGATAATATTCCTTGTTCAAACAATTTTTTTAGCTCAAACAATCCCACAGGTCCCTGTTGGTGATGGTTCCGAATATAAAACCAAGCATATTCTTCTAATGGTTCCATTAAATCGCCTCCCAATCAGGTAAATTATACCACATGAAATATTAGAGTTTTTTGATCGATTAAGTTAATTTTGACAAGTTTCTGACACTTTTAAACCCTTGGATAAATTTTTCAAAAAGAATAATACTAACAAATGTTCGGAGGTGGAAATGATGGAACAGGAATTTGAAAAAATTTACGAACAATATAAGCAGCAAAGTGACCAACAGGACCAAATGGAAGCGAACCAAACGAATCATGATGGAAAAGAAGAGTTTGTAGGAGTCAGGAAAAATAACGATGGGGATCTTATTGCTTTTAAGACAAATACCGGGCGGGAATTGGATTATATAACGGCCTTAGAGGAAGCGAAGGCAGGGAAGATTGCTCATATCGATGTTTTTCACAAATATGGGAGAGATATTATTCGAAGTGAACCAGACGGGATAAAGGAAAATAATCTTGATCAATTGCCGGAATTTTAGGTAAAAAAAATGAAGTAAAAACGAGAGCTTTACTCCTAAAAGGAGTAGGGCTTTTATTTTTTTATAGAGGAAATAAACATTTTCTAGTGAATATAATCATTTAAGCATTGTAAGGGGGAGTTCTATGTATTGGATAAAAAGGGCGGCAATAGAACAATAGAAATAAAAAGGTGTCAGGCACCAACATTGTAAGTGCCTGACACCTTTAATCATGGTTGTTGATGGACAAGTTCATAATGATTAATTTTTTCTTCATAGGTTAGAGTCACCCCGATTTCGTCCCAGCCGTTGAGCAGCATTTGCTTAGGGTAGGGAGCGATATCGAATTTAACTTCAAGGCCTTCATGATCATAAACTACTTGTTCCTCAAGGTTGACTGTTAATGTATAACCTTCAGATTCAGCTTTTTCCATGATAGCTTGAACTTGTTCCTCACTCGCCTGAATCGCGAGGATGCCATTTTTTACGCAGTTGTTTTTAAAAATATCAGCATAGCTTGGGGCGATAATGACCTTGAAGCCAAAATCCTGAACAGCCCAGGGAGCATGTTCACGAGAGGAGCCGCAGCCAAAGTTTTCGCCGGCTACTAAAATGGATGCGTCTTTATATTTTGCATCATTCAAAGGAAAATCCGGACGCGGATTTCCATTGTCATCAAAACGCCAATGATAAAATAAAAATTGTCCAAAGCCGCTGCGTTCGATTCGCTTAAGGAATTGCTTCGGAATAATTTGGTCTGTGTCGACATTGGTCCGATTTAAGGGACAAACAAGGCCTTTGTGAGTACGTAGCGGTTCCATAATTTAACCAACCTCCTGTGCAGTGAACTGTCGGACATCAACAAAATGACCGGCAACCGCGGCAGCAGCTGCCATTTCAGGACTGACAAGATGTGTTCGAGCTCCGTTTCCTTGGCGCCCTTCAAAATTGCGGTTCGAAGTGGAGGCGCAGCGATCTCCTGGTGATAAAATATCATCATTCATCGCCAAGCACATACTGCATCCGGCTTCACGCCATTCAAAGCCAGCATCTTTAAAGACCACATCAAGTCCTTCTTTTTCTGCAGCAAGCTTGATGCTAAACGAACCAGGAACGACGATGGCGGTAACAGCATGACTAACTTTGCGGCCACGAATAACCTCAGCTGCTTTACGTAAGTCGCTTAACCTGGAATTAGTACAGGAACCGATAAAGACATGGTCTATTTTCACACTTGAAATGGGTTGACCCGCTTCAAGGCCCATGTATTCAAGTGCCCGGGTGATTTCGTCCTTCTTGCTGGTTTTCACTGCTTCGGTTGGACTTGGAACATTTGCGGTAATCGGAATACACATGCCTGGATTTGTGCCCCAGGTAACCTGCGGCTCGACTTCGGCGGCTTCAATCTCAACGACTGCATCATAGGTCGCACCTTCATCAGTGGCAAGTTCCCTCCATTTGGCAACCGCTTCCTCGAACGCTTCACCTTGAGGGACATGTCGCCTTCCCCGTAAGTATTCAAAAGTGGTTTCATCGGGTGTAATGAGTCCTGCTCTAGCGCCAGCCTCAATCGACATGTTACAAACCGTCATCCGTTCTTCCATTGAGAGGGCACGAATTGCTGTACCTGTATATTCCATCACATAGCCGGTTCCAAACTGGACACCATATTTTCCAATAATCGCAAGAATTAAGTCTTTCGCTGTTACGCCCGTCCCAAGCTCACCATTGACTTTTACGTTAAGTGTTTTTGGTGGTGCTTGCCAAAGCGTTTGTGTGGCAAGGACATGTTCGACTTCGCTCGTACCAATTCCAAAAGCGAGAGCACCGAACGCCCCATGTGTCGACGTATGACTATCACCGCAAACAATAGTTTTTCCGGGCTGGGTGAGACCAAGTTCCGGACCAATTACATGGACAATCCCGTTATCAGGGTGATGAATGTCAGCAAGTGTAATGCCAAATTCCTGACAATTATGTTTTAATGTATCCATTTGAGTCTTAGAGACTTGGTCCTTGATAATATGGCGTTCACGGGTAGGAACATTATGATCCATCGTCGCAAAGGTGAGATTCGGTTGACGAACGGTGCGCCCGTTCATTCGTAAACCTTCAAATGCCTGAGGAGAGGTCACTTCGTGAACGAGATGCAAATCAATATAAAGTAAATCGGGCTTTCCTTGTTCATGCTGGACAACATGCTGCTCCCAAATTTTTTGGATAATCGTTTTTGGTGTTTGCATAGCTTCCTTCCTCACGTTAATAGATTTATCAGAGAGGGGATAGTGGCCCCCTGTGTGTCTTCAAAGGATTAATTCATGCTACTGTCGTAAAACTCCGCCTTACTGTCGGATAACTTCACTTTACTAGCGAATCCCCCACTTTAATAAGGGAAAACCGCCAGGTCTCATTCAGCCTAGCGGGTGCCCACACTCAAAAATAACAGCTTGCGATACACTTCGAAGCATTTTGTGATTTAATATAATCGACAATGAGTTTGGTCATTTCAAAGGTACCAACAAGGCGTCCATCTGCAACTTGGAGGTCCGCTGTATGGAAGCCAGCATCTAGTACGGATTGAACAGCATCTTCAATCACTTTCGCTTCGTCATCCAATTTGAATGAATATCTGAGCATAAGGGCAGTGGATAAAATCATCGCGACTGGATTGGCGACTCCTTTTCCGGCGATGTCTGGCGCTGAGCCGTGAACAGGTTCGTAAAGCCCAACCCCATCCTCTCGCAAGCTTGCAGAAGGGAGCATGCCAAGCGATCCTGTTAAAACGGAAGCTTCGTCGCTTAAGATGTCTCCGAATAGATTCTCAGTAACGATGACATCGAACTGGGTAGGGTTCGTGATCAATTTCATTGCGGCAGCATCGACTAAAACATGTTCAACGGCCACGTCTGGATACTGGGCTTTTTTCTCTTCGACAATTTCGCGCCATAGCTTGCTAGACTCAAGCACGTTAGCTTTATCAACCGATGTAAGTAGTCCGCGCCGCTGTTGGGCTGCTTGAAAGCCCTTATCTACGATTCTTTCAATCTCTGAACGGGAATAGGAAAGAGTATCTACCACAGCGTTTCCGTTGTCACGTCGTTCACTTGGTGTTCCAAAATAAAGTCCGCCTGTTAATTCGCGTACAATAAGGAGGTCGCTTCCTGATACCACTTCTTCCTTTAAAGGTGAGGCATGCAGAAGGTTCTTAAAGCCTTTGATGGGCCTTAAATTGGCATATAAATCAAGAGCTTTCCGAATTCCAAGTAATCCTCTTTCAGGGCGTAAATGGGAGGGATTGTTATCCCATTTTGGTCCACCAACGGCACCAAGCAATACAGCATCGGCTTGAGTGCATGCTTCCACAGTCGTTTCTGGCAGGGGTGTGCCGTACTGGTCTATGGCTGCTCCTCCGATTTCATGGGTGTCGAAGCTAAAAGAGTGATTAAATTCTTCAGCAATTGCACTTAACACATCTTTCGCAGAGTCAATAACTTCCTTGCCAATACCATCACCGGGAAGCAGGACAATTCTTTTTTTCATCGAAGCAACCTCCTCTTTTTTTTAGTTCAGATTTATAACATTGCCGTTTCTTTTAGGACGGCATTATGGGTGAAAAATACGCGATTGACGGCGTTCAAAAAGGATTTTGCAGAAGCCTCCAACACATCCTGCGCGGAGCCGCGACCGCTTACAGGGCTTCCATTCACGGTCATTTTTACATGTGCCTCAGCAAGAGCATCCCGTCCCTGGCCTATTGAGCTTAATCTAAAGTCAGTCAGATGAATTTCTTCTTTAATCAGAGCTTCTAATGTGTTCATTAGAGCCTCGACACTTCCTGAACCAGTGCGGGCTGTTTCGACCCGAATTCCTTCAGGAGTAGTGAGGGCAACGGTTGCAGTAGGGAGATTAGCTGAACCGTACTGCACTTGAAAAGCTACCAGCTCATATTTCTTTATATCAACAACTGCTGTTTGTATATCGGTTAAAATCGTAAACAAATCCTCGTCGGTTACTTCCTTTTTTCGATCAGTTAATTGTTTAAAAGAAGTGAACGCTTCGCCAAGCTTTTCCGGCAATAAGTGAAATCCCATCTGTTCGATTTTATCTTTGAACGCATGGCGTCCGGAATGTTTGCCAAGTACCAAATCATTGGATTTGACCCCAACTAATTCAGGAGTAATAATCTCATAAGTTAACGTATTTTTTAACACACCGTCTTGATGAATACCTGATTCATGGGCAAAGGCATTTTTTCCAACCACTGCTTTATTGGGTGGAACCAGCATTCCAGTAAAACGGCTGACAAGATCGCTTGTTCGTTTGATTTCTTTTAAAACAAGATTATTTGTAAAATTATACTTATCTTTACGAATATTAAGTGCAACTGCAATTTCTTCTAATGATGCGTTTCCGGCGCGTTCACCAATGCCGTTAATTGTACCTTCCACTTGAGTGGCACCGTTTTCGATGGCAGCGAGTGAATTGGCAACAGCCATGCCTAAGTCATCATGGCAATGACAGGATAAAGCGACTTTATGAATATTTGGGACGTTTTCCCGGATGTAGCGGAACATTCGACCATATTCTTCAGGTGTTGTATAACCGACCGTATCTGGTAGATTGATGACGGTTGCCCCAGCATCAATCACTTTCGTAATGATTCGAACGAGAAAATCAAGATCAGACCGGGAAGCATCCTCTGCAGACCATTCGACGTGCGGGAATCTTTTTCTCGCGTAAGAAACCATGTCTATGGCTGTTTGGATGACTTCCTCCGGTGATTTCAATAGTTTATATTGCATATGGATAGGAGAGGTTGCTAGGAAAACATGTAATCTTGGTTCTGCTGCATCTTTTAAAGCATCCCACGCAATGTCAATGTCCGTTTTCGTTGCCCGTGCCAGTCCTGTGATGGAAGAATTTTTAATTGTCTGGGCAATCGTTCTGACTGCTTCGAAATCTCCTTGGGAGGAAGCCGGGAAACCGGCCTCCATGATGTCCACACCAAACCGCTCAAGCTGTCTGGCAATTTCCAATTTTTCCAGCTGGTTTAAATTCACACCAGGGGACTGCTCACCATCACGTAAGGTTGTATCAAAGATGTTAACGTGAACCATGAACCACCACTTCCTTCTTTGCATTTACTGGCTTTTTAATAAATGGCATTAGGGCGCGAAGCTCACGTCCAACTTTTTCGATTGGATGGTTGTTTTCACTGCGGTTAATCGCGTTAAACTGCGGGCGGTTTGCTTGGTTTTCTAAGATCCAGCCTTTAGCAAATACTCCAGTTTGGATATCTTTTAAAATATCCTTCATCCGTGCTTTTGTATCATCGTTCACAACACGCGGTCCCGAAACGAAATCTCCCCACTGGGCTGTATCAGAAATCGAGTAGCGCATGTTTTCTAAGCCGCCCTCGTATAACAGGTCAACGATTAATTTCAATTCATGTAAACACTCGAAGTAGGCAACCTCAGGCTGATAGCCAGCTTCGACAAGTGTTTCGAATCCTGCTTTGATCAGGGCAGTAGTACCACCGCAAAGGACAGCCTGTTCCCCGAAAAGATCTGTTTCCGTTTCTTCTTGGAAAGAAGTTTCTAGAACACCGGCACGAGCTGCACCGATCCCCTTTGCATAGGCTAGAGCAACATCGCGTGCCTGGCCGGTGTAATCTTGGTAAACGGCATAGAGGGCAGGAACTCCGGCACCTTCAGTATAGGTGCGACGCACTAAATGTCCTGGTCCTTTAGGTGCAACAAGAAAAACGTCAACATCCTCAGGCGGGACGATTTGGTTAAAATGAACGTTGAATCCATGGGCAAAAACAAGGGCATTACCTGCTTCCAGGTTTGGTTTGATGCTTTCTTCATACACCTTCGGCTGCATTTCGTCTGGAAGAAGAACCATTACAACGTCTGCAGCCGCGGTTGCTTCTGCAACTGAGCGAACATCAACACCATCTTCAACCGCTTTATCCCATGATTTTCCGCCGCGTAATCCAACCACAACATCAAAGCCGCTTTCCTTTAAATTAAGAGCATGTGCATGACCTTGTGAGCCATAACCAATTACTGCGATTTTTTTTCCTTGTAAAACTTCCTCTTGAATATCTCCGTTATAAAGTACTTTTACCATTATGAATCATCCTTTCAGGAATAGTATTATTTTAATAGAGAATAAGTAGCTAGTTCGTTAACTTGTGGCTGGTACCCACGTAAGAAGGCGGTCAACCCTGTTCTGGCAATCTCTTTAATGCCGTATGGACGAAGCAGTTCAATTAAGGCATCGATTTTATCAGGACGGCCTGTGATTTGAACTGCTAAACTTTCTTTACTTACGTCAATAATCAAGGCGCGAAATGGGTCGATGATGCCGTTAATTTCGCTGCGGAGCTGTGAGCTGCTCGCTACTTTGATGAGCGCCAGCTCTCTGACAACAATTGCTTTATCGGTAATATCGGACACTTTTAACACATCAATTTGCTTGTTTAATTGTTTCGTAACCTGTTCAAGACGTTGCTCATCTTCAATTTGGACGACTAGGGTCATTTTTGAAATACCCTCAGTTTCAGTAGGTCCAACTGAAATACTTTCAATGTTAAATTGCCGTCTTTGCAATAGACCAGTGACACGATTAAGGACACCACTTCGATCTTGAACGGTTAAGGTTATAATTCGTTTCATAAAGGTTTCACCCCAATCATTTCATGCAGCCCTTTTCCAGGAGCAATCATTGGATAGACTTTTTCCTGCTGGAGGACGCGGCAATCGAGTAAAACCGGACCGTCATAGGTGAAAACTTCCGGTAGGACAGCGATAAGGTCTTCTTGATTATCAACTTTAATTCCACGTATTGAATAGCTTTCGGCCAGTTTTACAAAATCAGGCTGCGTGTGGAGCAGGGATTCGGAAATGCGATTATCGTATAATAGCTCTTGCCACTGGCGAACCATTCCGAGTGCACCGTTATTGACAATGATGATTTTAACTGGCAAGTTTCGTTCATAAATGACGGATAGCTCTTGAAGTGTCATTTGGAAGCCACCATCGCCAACAATCGCGACGACAGTACTTTCCGGCGATGCAATTTGCGCCCCAATCGCAGCCGGGAAGCCAAAGCCCATTGTGCCCAGACCGCCTGACGTAATCCAGCGATGTGGCTGCTTGAAGTTGTAATACTGAGCGGCCCACATTTGATGCTGACCGACATCTGTAGCGACAATTGCATTACCATTGGTTACCTTATGAACTGCTTCGATGAGCCATTGAGGACTCATCCCGGCTGGGTTATGTTTATACCAAAGCGGGTAGTCATGTTTAAAGTGATTCAGCCTTTCGAGCCATGCGTCATGTGTCGGAGATGCTGCAGTCTGATCATTCAGCTCAATTAAGGCAACTTTAGCGTCTGCGACAATTGGAATTTGTGTGGCGACATTTTTACCAATTTCGGCTGGATCAATATCAATGTGAGCTACTTTGGCATGTGGTGCAAAGTGTTTTAGGTTGCCTGTAAGTCTGTCATCGAAACGTGCCCCGAAATTGATTAATAAATCACATTCGTATAAAGCCATATTTGCGGCATAGGTTCCGTGCATGCCGGCCATTCCTAAGGAGAGAGGACTGTCTCCTGGGAATGTTCCAAGTCCAAGCAGGGTGGTCACGACTGGAAGTTTGTGTTTTTCGGCAAAGGCTGTTAATTCAGCAGATGCCTGGCTGTGAAGAACTCCTGCACCAGCAAGGACGACAGGTTTGTTAGCTTTTTGAATCACATCTGCCAGTTTTTTGATTTGTAACGGATTTGGCTTAATTGTTGGTTGGTAGCCCGGCAAATGAATGCTCGCTTCTTCAGGCTCGCCGGTTAAAACTTCAGATGATATATCTTTCGGAATATCGACCAAGACTGGTCCCGGCCTGCCAGTAGAAGCAATGTGAAAGGCTTCCTTCACGATTCTTGGCAAGTCAGCAATGGATTGCACTTGATAATTATGTTTGGTGATTGGTGTTGTAATGGCCATGACGTCCGCTTCTTGGAAGGCATCCGTTCCGATGACAGTACGTGCAACCTGCCCGGTGAAAACCACGAGCGGCAAGGAGTCCATCATAGCGTCGGTAATTCCGGTAACCAAGTTGGTTGCACCCGGACCGGAAGTAGCAATGACTACCCCAGGTTTTCCCGTAATTCGGGCATATCCTTCCGCTGCGTGAATCATTCCCTGCTCATGACGGAAGAGGACATGCTTAATGGTACCTCGAGCCCGATAAATCGCATCGTAGATTGGTAGGACAGCGCCTCCCGGATAACCAAAAATTGTATCGACCTCTGCTTTTTTTAATAGATCGATGAGAAGGTCTGCACCTGTTTTTGGTGCGGTACTGGGTTGGTATTCCAGCTTTGCTTCTACTTTCACGTCGTAATCCCTCCTTGTGGATGATTGAATATTTGAAAAACTCTGCCTGTGGTTGTTCCTAATAAAACATGAGCGAGTAACCAGGTTATTGGAGATTGAATTTGTTCATATCCGGATGAAAATTGTTCATATCCTGCTGAAATCTGTTCGTATCGGACCAGAATTTGTTCATATCCAGCTGGAATCTGTTTGTATCCCCCAAAAATATGTCGATAGCTCTCATACAAAGTAAAAAAGGCCCTTTCGTCTCCGAATAAACTGCAGTCTACATACAACAAAGCAGAATAATCGGGGAGAAAAGACCTTCTTTTTCTCGGTACCACCCGGTTTTACAGTATCCTTACAAATACTGCCTTATGAAGCGACAACTAAATCTAATAACGCTTCTTTTGGTAACAGGTGATCTTCGTTAGACCACCCGGCTCAGCCTACTAAGTAAAAACCGTTCAGCTCAACACTCAGGGATGATGTCGGAGTAAGTTGTATTACTGGGCTTCCAGCAACCCCAGCTCTCTGAAAATACAGTTTCTTATTCCTTTATTCCCGTCATCGATTTAATGCTATTTTTTTGTCAATGATTTTCCTGTCTAACGTTTAGTACCTTAACTTCTTAGGAAGGGGAGGGGTACTAGTGAATCCCGATTGAACATAACGTACCATCGGTGAGCAAACGAGCCTTATCTGAGAGTAATCCGACCTCTATCCGAGAGAAAAACAACATTCTCCGAATAATATACGATAAAGCTACCTATATTTTCATAACCCCGCCAGTATTAGCGGAAGTAACAAGCTTTGCATATTTTGCTAGATAGCCAGATTTAATTTTTGGTTCTGGTTTCACCCACGAGTGACGTCTCTTAGCCAATTCTTCCTCATCTACAAGAAGTTCGATAGAGCGGCCCTCAAGATCAATTAAGATCTTGTCACCGTTTTGAACAAAAGCGATTGGTCCGCCTTCTGCTGCTTCCGGTGAAATATGCCCAACGGAAATGCCCCGGCTTGCTCCAGAGAAGCGACCGTCAGTAATGAGGGCAACTTCCTTGTCTAACCCGCGCCCGGCAATGGCTGATGTTGGAGCGAGCATTTCTGGCATCCCCGGACCGCCTTTTGGACCCTCATAGCGAATGACAACCACATGTCCTGATTGAACAACACCATTATTAATATGTTCCTGAGCTTCTTCTTGAGATTCAAAAACAATTGCTTCCCCTAGGAATGTTTTAATGGATGGATCAACAGCACCAACCTTGATGACACCGCCATCGGGAGCTAGGTTTCCGTATAGGATCGATAATCCACCCACCGGGCTATACGGATTTTCTTTCGGGCGAATCACCCTTTCATTAAGGATTGTTGCATCCTTCACATTTTCAGCTAGCGTTTTTCCGGTAATCGACAGGCAATCCTGATGCAAGGCCCCCTCAATTTTACAAAGCTCATTTAAAATGGCACTAACCCCGCCAGCTTGATGGATATCAGCCATCGAATAATCAGATGCTGGCATAATTTTTGAAAGATAAGGTACTTTTTCAGCTATTTTGTTAATATCACGTAAATCGTATTCAATCCCGGCTTCATGGGCAATCGCAAGTGTATGGAGAACGGTATTGGTTGAACCGCCCATCGCCATATCGAGTGCAAAGGCATTATCGATTGCTTCTCTAGTAATGATGTCCCTAGGGCGAACATCCTGCTTTACTAATTCCATTAAGTGTTTGGCAGCTTGTCGAATTAGCTCATGTCTTTCTTCTGAGGTAGCAACAATCGTTCCGTTTCCAGGAACCGTCATTCCTAACACTTCCATAAGACAGTTCATTGAATTAGCGGTAAACATACCAGAGCAGGAACCGCAAGTAGGGCAGGCACTTGTTTCAATGGCAAGTAATTCCTGCTGGGTCATCGAACCCTTGTGGTAGGCGCCCACACCCTCGAAAACCGAAGTGAGGGAAAGGTTTTTCCCAGTCGAGGAAACACCAGCTTCCATTGGACCACCCGAAACAAATACGGATGGAACATTAGTTCTTGCGGCTGCCATTAACATTCCGGGTGTAATCTTGTCGCAGTTTGGAATGTAAAAAACACCATCGAACCAATGCGCATTGATGACCGTTTCTGCACTATCAGCAATAATCTCACGACTAGGCAGGGAATAACGCATGCCAATATGCCCCATTGCTATGCCGTCATCAACACCAATTGTATTAAATTCAAATGGGATGCCACCGGCTTCACGGATGGCTTCTTTGACAACCTCACCGAAATGATTAAGGTGTTTATGTCCAGGGATAATTTCAATAAATGAGTTACAAACACCGATAAACGGTTTTTCTAAATCTTTAACGGTTACCCCGGTTGCGTATAATAAGCTGCGGTGGGGTGCACGATCAATCCCCTTTTTAATCATATCGCTGCGCATTTTGAGCGCCTCCTAACTGACTACAGCATGGTTTGTTTTTGAAGAGTAACAAGCCACTCCGTCACTTGTAACGATGTTTCTGAATTCTTCTAAAAGGATATTTGTTATGGCTCCAGGTTTTCCATCGCGAATGACGCGGCCATCCACATCAACAACCGCAATTACTTCCACAGCAGTACCGGTTAAGAATACTTCATCGGCAACATATACATCATGTCTTGTAAAAGGAGATTCTCTGACTTCATAGCCCTTGGCTCTTGCGACATCAATGATGGCGTTGCGGGTAATGCCTTCTAATGCTCCTAAATAAACAGGAGGAGTATAAACGACACCATTTTTTACAATGAAAATATTATCAGCGGAACCTTCTGTCACATAACCTTGGTCATTCAGCATTAAAGCTTCCTCCACTCCAGCCTGATTGGCTTCTAGCTTAACAAGGATATTATTTAAATAATTGAGCGATTTGATTTGTGGGCTGAGAACATCCGGGCGATTCCTGCGGCTAGCAACAGAGGCAATTTTAATGCCCCGTTCGTAAAATTCCTTAGGATACATGGTTAATTCTTCTGCAATAATGATGACATTTGGTTTTGAGCAGGAGGAAGGGTCTAGGCCGAGATTTCCTTTACCACGTGAAACAACGACACGAATATAGGCGCTTTCCAGCTGATTTTTTCTAATAGTTTCAACGATTAATTGCGTCATTTCCTCCTGTGAGTATGGAATCTCCAGCATGATGGATTGAGCTGATTCAAATAGTCTTTTTAGGTGAGCATCGAGCCTAAAGACATTTCCACTGTAAACACGAATGCCTTCAAATACTCCATCGCCATATAAAAAACCATGATCAAAAACTGATACTACAGCATCCTCTTTCTTGACGAAATTGCCGCCAAGGAAAATCCATTGACTTCCCAACCTAACCACTCCTCTTTAATGATAAACCGCTTTAAATGATTAAACATTGATTTTAAAAAGAATTGCCTTGCCCCATCCCGCGTTAAAGGCGGTGATGACCAAAGACAGTGTTTACTATTAGATGATTATTTTCGATAATCATACAACCAATCGAAGACATGGTCAATATAAAAATCAGATAATTCAAATTAGTCAAAATAATTGGTAGCGTTTTCATACTTGCTATGATAGGGAAAAGGGAGGGAGAATTTTTTTGAAAAAATTTTCTATTAAGTTCATTTGAGGCGAATTATGGAGAATAGAATCGAAGGTAATTAAAGTGAAAATGTTGGAAAGTATGGTTATTTCTATCTTAAAACATAGAAGAGACACATGAGGAGGAACGCGATTTTATCTATTCTATTTTTGCAAGATATTCATACACCTCCCTTAAATGGCGAAATCCCTTTCTTTCTGCTTGTTGTAAATAATATCCCCAGATTTGTGCGGCCATGATGGCATCGCCAAGTGCATGGTGACGGTCTCTTACGGCAACCCCACATTCTTTGCATACTTTTTCAAGAGGTGATGTTTTCATAGAAGGGTCTGCTAGACGGATTAAGAAGGAGGTATCGATGATTCGATGGCCGAATTTCCTTCGTAATATATCCCTGGTCATTTTTTGCAAAAAGGACTGTTCATGTTTGGAATGATGCGCCACAAGAATATCATTTTTTACAAATTTGAAAAATTGGATTAATACATCCGAGGCAAGTGGGGCAGTTCTCAATTCGTCCTCTTTAATATTGGTTAAGGCTGAAATTTCTTCTGATAGTGGAAGGTCTGATTTAACTAAAGAATAGAACCTTTCTGTCTCCTTGATTTGATGACCCGTCATCTTAATTGCTCCGATTGAGATGACTTGATCGCCGTTTTCTGGATAAAACCCAGTTGTCTCCAAATCAAACACGACAACGTTCAATTCGTTAAAGGGGGTGTCCAAGGTATTATTTTGCTTCATTTCTCTCTGAAGCTCCCTAAGGAATGCCATTTGTTGAGGTGTAGATGACCCTTGTAAACTGGCATAAATATTCGAACTGAGTCTTCCAGAGATTTGTCTGAAAAATTGGATCATCTCATTCATCCCCATAAGAACCTTCCTTTTCAAGTAATCTTCTAACGTTATTAAACAGGGCTGTGCCATTTTTTATGATGTCTTTTACCTCTTTTGTTTGTTCTTTTGTAAGGCGGTTAATGGCTAAATAATGACCAGAATCATAGTCTGTTTGATCACCAAACCATAGCCGGTAGTTTAGTAGTTTTAAAAACTGCTGTTGATAAAATTCTTTGCCATCTGCAGGAAACCAGGTTTCTGATAGCTTTTCAAGACGCAAAAGTGTAGATGTCTCTTGCTTTCTTTCTTTAATAGATAATAGGCGTACCGCATTCACATAAGGGAATAGGCCAACCTCTTTTATATTTAGTGAACCTGAATGCTGTCCATGTGTCTCTACTAAAAGCTTGCCTAACATGTTTATCCCTTTCTTGAAGTACAATGTATTGCTCAGAGATTTTGTAATCAAATGTTCTTTATTTGCCGTTTGATAGATGTGGTTTTTTAATCTTTCCACATATTCGCTCTCACCATATACCGACCTTCCGTCTAGAAATATTAACAGATAACGGATTGTCTCCCATGAGGATTCCAGCATCCATTTCGTTATTTGCTGCTGCCATTCGGTTATCGATTTGCACCAGTATGGATTGCTTGCCATCACACCACCATCACAATATGGATAACCGGCATGGTAAAGACCCTTTGAAATTTCTTTCCCTAAGGCTAAAAAGTAGGATTTCAACTCATCACCTTGATTAAGATAGATAATCCCATGATCTTGGTCACTCCAAACCGATTGTTCCTGCCGGCCGGCACTTCCCATTACAAAGAAAGAGAAGGGTGATGGTAGGGAGCCATAGTGAGTGGATACTTGAATCATCGCTATTTCCAACACTTTTTTGATGATTTCATCATGCAGATCGTTCAGTTTAAAGTGGTCTCGAAAAACCATTTTCATATGTGTCTCGCTAAACTTCTCTACCTCTGAGTAATAATTGCTGTTCATCTATTCACCCCAATTATAAAATCAATGTGGCAGTTCAATCCCGAATATAAGGATTGACCACCGAATTTTTATAGAAATGGTTATTGTGCTTTTAGCTTTTGTTCAGCTTTTACTAATTCGGGGTAGCCGTAACTACCATGTTCGCTCATATCAAGACCGATTATTTCTTCCTCTTCTGTGACACGCAATCCATTCATTGCTTTTTTCATAACTGATAGAAGAATGTAGGAGACAATAAAGGCGAAAGCTGCACAAGTGATCACACCCAGCGCTTGAACGCCAAGCTGGTGGAAGCCGCCTCCATAAAATAAACCTGGCTTTCCTACTGTTGCTAATTCATTTGTTGCAAAGAGGCCAGTTGATAATGTTCCCCAAACTCCTGCTGTTCCATGGACAGATAGAGCAGTGATAGGATCATCAATTTTTCTTTTTTCAAAAAAGCGAATGCTGTAAAATACAAGAATTCCTGCGATAAAACCGATAAGGACAGCTGCCCAAGTGTCAACAAATGCACAGGAAGCTGTAATTGCGACCAAACCAGCGAGCGCACCGTTTAACATCATTGGTACATCGGCCTTACCCAATACCATCCAAGAAATAATCATGGCTGCAACAGTCCCAGCTGCCGCTGCCAAATTTGTATTAATGGCAACAAAACCGAAAAATGCTTTGTCAACAGATAGCGTACTGCCGGCGTTGAAGCCAAACCATCCAACCCATAGAAGTAATACGCTTAAGGCAGTAAATACTTGGTTGTGACCGGCGAGATTATTGGCAGAGCCATCTTTATTAAACTTGCCAATACGAGGTTTTAAGAGAATCGTAGCTGCTAGCGCCGCCATTGCACCAGTTAAGTGAACAACCGTCGAACCGGCAAAATCCTGTTTCCCATGTTCAGCTAACCAGCCGCCACCCCAAATCCAGTGGGCAATTGGAGGATAGACAATAACGGAGAAAAGGATCGCAAATATAAGGTAGGTACTTAATTTAGCACGTTCAGCAAAACCGCCAAAGGCAATCGTTAATGAAATCCCAGCAAAGGCTAATTGAAATAAAAAGAAGACCGAACCGGATAGTGGAAGACCATCGATGTCATAGCCAGAATAAAAGAATTGGGAAAACCCGATGAATGGATTACCTTTGCCGAAAATTAAGCCATAGCCTACTGCCCAAAATACGAGGGAGCCAATTCCAAAGGTAAGGATCGTTTTTCCAGCAATATGTCCTGCGTTCTTCATTCTCGTTGACCCGGTTTCAAGAAGGATGAAACCACCAATCATTAAAATAACAAGTACCGCAGCTACCATTACCCAAAGACTATTCATTAAGAATATCGTATTCATTTTCTCCTCCTTTTAATGTGATGTTAATTTTTATAACCTTCGATGTAGTTGTATTTTTACATGAATAAGAAACTGTTTCTATAAACCTGTAAGATAATCTAACGTGGTTTTTATAGAGAAAAAAATTCCTCTGGCTTCTAGCTGGAATAGAGGTAAAGAAAAGCCTCATTCCTTATAAACGGAACGAGGCTGTTAAAAATACGTGTTAATTTTTTCGTAACCCAAACTGAGCGTTAAGCTGTCCTTGAATCATTTTTCTGCGCATTTCATCTTGGTTTTGTTTCTTTTGTTCACGAATCATTTCTTTTCTAATCTCATGTGTTTGAATGCCATCTTCAATTTTATTGGCGATTTTCATCAATAACTCTACATCAGAGAAGGAATATTTCCGGCTGCCTCCGGCGGTTCTTTCTGGGAAAATCAACTTCCGTTCTTCATAGTAGCGTATTTGTCTCTCCGATAGACCAGTCAGGTCCCTGACAACCCCAATTGTAATTACCTTCTTATCTTTATAAGACAAATCGTTACCCATGATTGACTCACCACTCACTCTTGTTTACTGTAGTATATTAAAAAAAATCCATATTACAACTATTTGTGTTAGATTTTCTGACACGAAATCGACGGATTACTGTGTAAAACCTAAAGAATCAAAGTGTGGAGAAAAACAAAAAGTATTCTGTGATGTCTTTATAGAAAGTAAGTAAAATAGCAAGAATGTTCTGGACAAGAGTAACGTATGATATATTAAGGTGTTTTAAGCAGTAAACTATAATTATTAATAGTAAAAAATTGAACGAAAATCCAAATTAAGGTATAATATTATCTATATTCAAAATATTTTTAATATTTTTAATTAATATAATAAAATATAATGGAGGTTAAAAATGAAGAAATTAAAAATGATTTCTCTAGTTTTATCAGCAGCATTTCTCTTTATTCTTTCTGCCTGTGGAACGAGTAAAACAAATGGCGACGGTGAAAAGAAAACTTTGAGGGTGGTAACAGATGCAGCCTATGCCCCCCTTGAATATCAGGACAAAGGGGAGATTGTTGGTTTTGACATTGATTTCATTAAGGCTGTAGCAAAGGAAGCTGGATATAAGATTAAGGTAGAGCACGTTGGCTGGGATCCAATTTTTGTTGAAATTAAAGGAAAAACTGCAGATGCAGCTATTTCTTCAATCACCATAGATTCTAAACGGCAACAAACCTATGATTTTTCCATTCCATACTTTTTATCTAAAAATGAAATTCTAGTTCCAAAAGGTAGCTCAATTAAAAGTACAAAAGATTTAGAGGGAAAAAAGATTGCCGTTCAAAATGGTACAACAGGCCAGGAAGTTGTTGAGAAACTGTTTGGTGAAAATAACGATAAACTAAAAAAGTTTGAAAATAACAATCTAGCTATTTTAGAATTGAAAAAAGGCGGAGTTGATGCTGTTGTTGCGGATAACACAGTTATCGAGACCTATGTGAAAAATAATCCGAATGACAATTTAGATTTCATCGAAGACGATGCAACCTTTAACAAAGAATTCTACGGAATTTTGTTACCTAAGGGTAGTAAGTTAAAGGCAGAACTTGACAAGGCCGTGAACAAAGTGTTGGACAATGGAACTTATGAAAAACTTTATGAGAAATGGTTTAAAACAAAGCCTGATATAAAAATTTTAAAAGATCAACAAAAGTAATAGAGAATAGAGGAAGCGCCTGTTTAGCGACGCTAAACCAGTTGTTGGGTGCTGCAGCTGGACGGTATTCAACGTTTAAAAGTTTTTTCTATATACACTTAAAATTGCGTAACTTCTATCCGTAGGCAGTTACGCAATTTTTGTTTAGCATGCAAAACTAGCATTTCATTAGCATAATTCAAGTAATAGGCAGGGGGATCGATAGATGGATTTTAGGTGGGATATTATTGCAGAATACGCACCGTTTTTTCTAAAGGGAACATTGTTAACGATTGGCCTGTCGGTCGCAAGTATTTTGATAGGTACAGTACTTGGGTTATTTATAGGGTTAGGAAAAATGATGAGAAATAAGCTGTATGCTCTTCCGTTTAAGTGGTATATCAATTTTTTTCGTGGCACTCCATTAATGGTGCAAATCTTATTGGTTCATTTCGCCGTCGTTCCATCATTTTTAGGTACGACCAATGCAATTTTCGCTGCGATTGTTGCCCTTTCCTTAAATTCAGCGGCCTATGTAGCGGAAATCTTTCGCGCCGGGATTCAATCGATTGATAGAGGGCAGATGGAGGCAGCACGCTCGTTGGGTATGACACATGGACAAGCTATGCGAAATGTTATTTTGCCCCAAGCTTTTAAGAGAATGATTCCACCGCTTGGCAATGAGTTTATCGTCTTAATTAAAGATTCCTCTCTCGCTGCGTTAATTGCCGCCCCGGAGCTGATGTACTGGGGCCGGGCGATGCAAGGTCAATATATGCGCCCGTGGGAGCCGTATCTGACAGCTGCGGTTATCTATCTTGTGTTAACCCTTTCGTTAAGCTTCCTGTTAAATCGTCTTGAAAGAAGGTTGGCAACAGAATGATTCAGGTGAAAAATTTGAAAAAGTCATTTGGAATCAATGAGGTTCTTAAGGATATCAATGTGACCGTCAAGCCCCAAGAGGTAGTTGTCGTCATTGGCCCTTCTGGTTCAGGGAAATCAACTTTTCTACGCTGCATAAATATGCTTGAAACGATTACGGGCGGCCATGTCTATGTTGAGGGGATCGATATAACAGACAAAAAAACAGATATTAATAAAGTACGGACTGAAGTGGGCATGGTGTTCCAGCAATTTAATCTATTTCCTCATAAAAAGGTGATTGAAAATATTATGCTCGCACCGATGAAGGTAAGAAAGGTTTCGGCAGAAGTGGCAAGAGCGAAAGGCTTGGAGCTTTTACGAAAAGTCGGTTTAGTGGATAAAGCTGAGGCTTTTCCAGATTCTCTATCCGGAGGGCAAAAGCAGCGGGTGGCGATTGCCAGGGCGCTGGCAATGGAGCCGAATATCATGCTGTTTGATGAACCAACCTCAGCCCTCGATCCAGAAATGGTCGGTGAGGTTTTGGAGGTTATGAAGCAGCTTGCCAAAGAGGGAATGACGATGGTGGTCGTAACCCATGAAATGGGCTTTGCCAAAGAAGTGGGCGACCGTGTTCTTTTTATGGACGGCGGTCTGATTGTCGAAGAAAATATCCCGAAGGAGTTATTTGATAACCCAAAAGAGGAACGGACAAAGGCGTTTTTGAGTAAGGTTTTATAAATCATAATTATCACTAAAAGGGGCTGAGAGCAGTCCCTTATTTTGGTATGATGAGGATGAACTTTGGGGGCCTGCGTCGACATACTCGGGCTTTTTCTAGTGTTAGTGCAAGTTCCGAAAAATGGAATCATTCGAAATAACGGAACAAGGACTTATTGGAAAATGGCAATGAGTAGACACGAAAAAACGGATGAGACCCATCCGTTTTTTAAAAAATTATTAGGGTATTGTTTGATGAAACAAGGGACATGTAACCTTTTGAATGCCCTAAAAAATAAAAAAGATGACGTTAGGTCATCTCTTCCATCTTTCCAGCTTCGGTATATTTCTCGTAAACATACCAGCGATAAATTTCGGCATCCCAAATTCAACGACCTTTTGTTTCACTCTTTCCTGCATTTCCTCCACTGTAATATGAGGCAGGGTGAATTCTCCATTCATGTAGCAGTGACTGCAATACTTCCTGCTTTTTGTGCCGTCTTTCTCGGTTCCTCCCCCAAGTTCGTCCTTTGCTAAAGGCATTCCGCAGCTTTGACAGTTTTTATAAATTGCCATTTTCCACACTCCAATCAATTTTCAAAATCAAATACTTCGACAATACGGTCTGCTTTTATCCTATTTTGACATAGTTTAAACACTTGTTCAAAAAATCCCTCTACTTCCGATGTTACTGCGGGGAGTTTGATTTGCACCGTTGTTGAGCCAAACATTTGCTTAAAATAAGCTTTCCGCTGATCGTTTTTCCCGTCTCGTTTAAAGGGTTTATACATCCAGACGATGTGTGGTACACCATCTATTTCTTGGACTTGTCGAAGTTCCGCAAACGTCGTTTTTTTATCATGGGCGTAAATCACTAGATAATAAATGTCATTGCGGTGCCAATCAATAAAAATAAAGTAATAGCCAGTTTCCGTTGCAGGCCGGGTCACCTCATAGGCTGCTAACGTTTTCTTTCCGTTTGTCCATTGGTGAAACTTCGGGAGAGTTCCTCCAACCGTTTCTAATTTCTTTATTTCGTAGGTGGATGGAGTTAATGTTTCCATGCAAGTGGATAAAAATAGTGCTTGTTCCTTTTCCAATTTCGATTTCTCCTTTAGGTCTTTGTCCGCTAATTAGAATTTATATCGATAGAATCTGAACGCATAGGTGCACTTTAGAAGGTTTCGTGAGTATAAGCTTCACAGTCGAAAAGCTGTGTTTTTCGACGAACTACGCCACTGGCAACGCTAATCGGGGAGTTTTTATTATCATTATAAACTTCAGAACCGAGGATAGATACTAGCTTCCTAACTAATATTTGACTCCAAATTGAAATATTATTGACATCCTATTAAAAAATCCCTTTGGTAGAATCGTAATAATTGGGACTTATATTCTACATAATCGTCGAATAGTATGAGGAATAATTATGCCTCTTTTCCATATGTATGACATAGAATGGTGCAATTGGAGGGAAAGAAATGACATTAGAGAAGCAATTAAAGCAGAAAACTTATTATGAAATGTTCATCAATGAACATGAAAATATTCATCCGATTCGGGTACTTGGTGTTGCTTTTCAGGAGGAAGCAGAAAAGGATTTGCCTGATTTATCTCATATTCGGTTTGCACAGGGTGAAGTCTATTTTCATTATAAAGATTTTGAAGCCGCCATTTTCAAATGGGAAAACATCATCAATGAGCTTGAGCCGTGGGCGAAGAAAAATACCGCCGATGCCTATTATGAGTTAGGGCTGCTATCGACCGCTGAGGACATTTATTGCGCAATTGAAACGGATAATTCTACCTTAAATACTGAAGTGGCGTTACAGTTATTATCGCTGTATATCGAACGCGGTAAGCTAGATTCGGCTGTCTCGGTTATTAAAAAGACGATTGTCGCAAACCCGGACTATCCTAACGTCACGGAAATCGCCCGTACTTTTTTTGAGGAGCAGCAGGATTGGAACAATGCCATTGAACTGGCTGTGAATGAAGTAAGGCGTACGGAATCGTTGGATTGGATTGATATCATCATTGCGTATGTGGAGAAGGGGGTAACGAATTCCTTTGATCCCAGTTATTTTACCGAGGCCTTAATCTTACTGTTTGGCCTCGACAAAGAAAAATTTGAACAGCTCGTTTCAGCACTTTGGAACAGCTACAAAAATGAGGAATCCTATTTATCGTGGTTAAGCGAAATCAACCATCTTTTATTAAACCTTGACTTGAATCGAAAAGACGATTGGCCTTGTCTTTCTAGGTTTCACAAGGAAACTTATTTTAGCTTAATTGATGGCAGATACTTTATAAAAAAAATACAGGAATTTATCCCTGACCTGTTAACAAATTGGCTGCGGTTAGCTGACAATAAAAATTTGGTGTTATCATCAGCTGCGGTTCTCTCCTGGAATGAACTTTTTCCGGCAAGCATCAGTGTGTCCGTCGTTAATGAGGCAGAAAATCTGATCAGCATAACTGAAACGGACATGGATGAACTGGAAGAGTGCCTGACACTCTTCGATTCCATCATGAACTGGGCGCAGGCACATGATATGGGTGAGAATAATCGGGTAAAATGGCTTGTCGAGCAGTTAATTGATTTCGATACTCAACATTTTTTCATTACTGGGTTAAGTGGCAGTGGGAAATCCGCTTTTGTTAATACCATTTTAGGCGAAGACTTGCAGGATAGTCCAACATCGTCAGTGGTTATGTTTAAAGACTCTGAGGGAGTAGAAATCACCGAAATTACCGACCGGGAGATTACGAATCTAGAAGGTTTTTCTGATTTTCAAGAACGGATGGATCGCCGCCGCAATGCGTTGGAGGCCATTATTGAATTCAGACGGCCGAGTGCTTTTTTGCAGGAAAATAGGGTAGCCTTCATAGATACACCAGGGCTAAAGGGATCCCCTCATTATGATCGATCTGAGGTATTGAAAAACCTTCATGTTGCTGACACCGTCCTGTTTGTGCTTGATGCTAATGCTTCGTTTACGGATAAGGAGCGTGTGGTTGTCGCACAAATCCAAGAATTAGCACCTGATATTCCCCTCCATTTTATCTTGAGCAAGATGGATACGATTGCAGACGAGCAGGAAGCAATCCGGATTTTTGATGAAACAAGGTCTACGATCCTGGCTTATCTGCCAGATTCCAAAGTTTTTGCGTTTTCTTCGCAATATGAGGGTAGTCCGCAGCTGAAGGATTTAAAAGAGTTTATCCAGTCGATTAAAAACACGAGAAACATTGAAGATAACCGTCTAGCTAAACTGTTGTTTTTTATCAGAACCACGATTGCCAGCCTTTTGCAAAAGCGGATGGATGTAGAGAATCAACTGGTAGAATCGCTGCGCTGGAATGAAGAAATGATGCTGAAGGTAACGGGAGCGGTCAATCAACTAAAGGATACCGAGGCGCAAAAAACAAAAGCGTTCATGAAGTCTTATCGTGCCTTTCAGGATGCGATTGTAATGGATATTTCGGAAACCGTTCCGAAAATGTTAAAGGAGTGTTCAGTCCTAATCAAGGAAGATAGCAATTTTAGCAAAATCCACTTAGAGCTAAATGATGAGATGAATAGAAGACTTCAAAATTACTTAGGGCAGCAGGTGATGCCGAAATATTACCGCCTGCTCCAGGAATGGATTGAACGTTGCAAAGCGGAGTTCGAGCATGGCCAGGAATTTTTGAATGAGATGGGTGAGAGTTTTAATCAGATGTACGGGGAAGAACGCCTCAAGCTTGAGTGTGATTTCAAGGTACTCGATGATTGGCGTCGCGATACGGACCGGATGACGAGCAGCTTTCAGTTGGATTCAATCAATATTCTCTTGCGCAGGACACCGTCACAATTTTTACTAAAAAGCGCAGGGAAACTGTTTGGTGCACTGCCACAAAACAAAGCAATGCTTTATAATAAGTATAAATCGTTTGTGGAAAATGAGGATTATGCCGAAGCGGCTAGGTTGGTCAGTCAGCAGTTTTTCCGGCCATTTGAACTGTTTGAAAAATCACTGGAGCGGGACGTCACCATGTTTTTCAAGAGCCCACTAACGATTTTAAATCGTTGTATTGAAGAAGCGCGGTCCGGGATTCAGACGAACGAAGAAATGCTGAATAACATGAATACCAATCCAGAAATGTTCCGCGATCCATTGACACTGTTTGAGGTGCGGCTGCGCCAGTTCGAATGGATGACCGTGGCTGGAAAAGGCATGCAAACCATCTATTAATAGATTTGAAAAAGGAGGATGTCCATGGGCATCTTTCTTTTTTTGTTTGGCTTTTTCTCTGGAAATATCCCACAGTATTATGGATGATTATGGTAATATTGTAGAGGAGGATTAGAATGAATCTTAGAGATAAATAGAAAAAAAGAAGCATGGTATGCACGCTTCAAAAGAAATTGAGGTATATTTTTTTTATTTTTGTTTGGGTTGTTGATTCATCCTAAATAGGTTAGTACCCACCTGTCATGAAAGATGTACCAACAATAATCAATAGGATGAAGAGAACAACAATTAAAACAAAACTGCTTGAACCTCCGTAACCACCACCATACATAAGTATCACCTCCTTATTATGAGGTACTACATTTTATGAAGATGCAACTCATGTCGAAAGGGACAAGCATGGAATTACCGCAAAATAATCAATTGCATAAATACCTTTAGGGAGGGCATTAAGTTGGTGAAAGAATATAAAAAAATTGCTTATGTATGGAAAGAACCGAAAGAAAAGGTCATTGTACCAGATCGATGCCATTTTAAAAAAGTGACACAGGATTTAGAAGACACCTTTAAAAAGGTCATAAACCGAGTAGTTGTAAATTCATTAGATAGAGAAGATAAAAAACACATTAAACCTGAAAGTATTTGTGAACTTGTAGATTTGTATTTTAATGTTGACGATGACCATTTTCAATACAACAAAGAATGGTGGGAGCTTGCTTATTATAATGACCAAATCGTGGGATTCATCCAGCCTGTTGTTTTTAAGGGAAGTGAGAAGAATGGATTAATGGAGGGGACAATTCATTATATTGGTGTAGTCCCTGAATTAAGAGGAAGAGGATTTATAAACGATTTACTCCTCAGAGCAACAAGAGTATTACAAGATAACGGAGTTTGGAGGATTTTTTCTGATACAGATGTTGAAAATATGCCGATGAGAGCTGCATTCGAGAAAGTTGGCTATGAAAAATGGAAATAGACTTAACTGGTACGGTAAGTCATTAGCAGGATGCTGGAGTATGACAAAGGATTATTCGAAGGGGAAATTATCCTCAGCCGAGTAATATAAGTCGAGGTAAATAAGAAAATCGTATTCGACTGGGGTCTGCCGAAGATTCGAATGCTCTTACTCTTTAGTATAATCGTAACCATGAACTCTTCCTATCATTGAGATAAAAAAAATCAATAAAAATTGGTATTATGTTTCTTGTACTTAGAAAGAATACTCAGTCTAAGGAGGAATAATGATGAAAAATGCTAGTCCCTATGTATTTATAGATAACTGCCAGAATGTAATGGAGTATTATCAAAGCATATTTGGCGGGGATATTACTAATATTCAGAACAGCGATGATGGCAAGTGTTTACATGCCGAACTCCATCTAGGTGACAGTATTATCCATTTTTCAGATACCTTCGGGAAAATTCAAGAAGGTGACAACGTTAGAATCACCTTAGAATGTGAGAGCGAAGAAGAAATTAGAAAAGTGTATGACGCTTTAATCAAGGAGGGAAAGATTACGGCTCCGTTGCAAGATACATTCTGGGGAGCGATTCATGCAAATGTTGTCGATAAGTTCGGAATTGGCTGGTTACTAAATTATCAGAAATAAAACAAAATGCAACCTCGAACAAAGATAGTAAAAAATCTTAGTATTCAAGATTAGATACAAGACTTATGTATAATTGGTCAAATATTCCCAAAAAGACTAGGGGGCATCTTTATGAAAACTATTGGACTAATAGGTGGAATGAGTTGGGAATCTTCAGTTGAATATTATCGAATCATTAACGAAGAAGTAAAGAGCAGATTGGGTGGCTTTCATTCGGCAAAATGCTTGTTATATAGCGTTGATTTCGCTGAGGTTGAACGTTATCAAGTAGAAGGAAAGTGGGAAAGGGCTGGTAAACTATTGGGTGAGGTTGCTTATTCCTTAGAAAAAGGAGGCGCGGATTTTATTGTTATTTGTACAAATACGATGCATAAAGTTATTGAATATATAGAAGAAAGAATTAACATACCCATTTTACATATCGCTGACGCAACAGCAAATCAAATAAAAAAATCAAAGATTCGGAGGGTTGGACTATTAGGTACAAAATATACTATGGAGCAAGACTTTTATAAATCACGCTTAGAGTCAAATGAGATCATGGTTTTAGTGCCAGATCTTCCTGATCGAGAGATAGTAAATATGGTGATTTATCAGGAGTTATGTTTAGGAGATATTCAGCAATCATCAAGAGGAAATTACAAAGGAATTATCAAGCGATTGGTTGATGCTGGAGCGGAAGCAATCATACTCGGTTGTACAGAAATTGGATTATTAATAAAACAAGAAGATACAGAAGTTCCGTTATTTGATACAACAGTCATACATGCCATTGAAGCAGTTAAAATGGCATTAGAAAGATAATAAATGGATGTTTTAAGTAGTCCATTTTTCTTGAACTTCTTCAGCTATCTGTAAGGAAAAATTACTTTGGTGAGATTAGGCAACTACCTATTAGTGTACTTCAAGCAATTCAAACGGAATTAGCGCATATTAGCTATCATTTAGGACAAATTTTATTTTTAGGGAAACAAATAAAAGATAAAGATTGGAATATTTTGAGCATACCTAAGAATGGTTCAAAGGAATTTAATCAAATGAGTTCAAATAAAAAATAAAAATAATTAACTAAACGGGTGTGATTCTACAACAGGTGAAGACACTTTTTTTACAGAGAAAAAATAAAATATTCCACCAAGCATCCAGTAAGGTTCCCAAAAAAACAATCTCCGAGAGGCAGCGTAATGATCGATTTTAAAGTCTAAAATGCCGAGAATGCTTAAAGATATGGTGATGATATTGAGCAATCCATAAATAAATAGGAAGAGACCCAGAGTCTTTGTAGTGAAATAAAGTAACTTTCTTATTCGAGAATGTCTCCAACTAGCCAATAGCAGCATGAGGATTACAATGCCAAGCAATTTTATAAATCCAGTAATCCAAACAATTACAATGAATGATGGATCTGGGTTCAATGCCATTTCATAAATCTCTCCACCTAATGATCTCACGCCAAGCATGCCACCCATTGCCCAGTAGAAACTCATGCAGGCAAATATAATTGTCCAGGTAACTCCTAAATACAAAAAATATTTATTGGTTTTGGTTTCCATGCAGAAGGCCTCCAGTTTAATAAATATGACTACCCTATGTTTAATTAATTTTTCTAAAAGGATTAATGATTTAATTAGAATGTATTATTGGTTTACTTTACCATTATACAGTTATTGCACACTGAGCATTACTCTGAATTCTTTCTTCAACCGGGCAAGTTTTTTCAAAAGTAAGGATTTTTTCTAAAAGGGAGCAGGTTGAACAAGGAAATTAGGTATTATGAATAGGAAAAGGGAGTAATGAAATTAAAAATATATAACTGGAGATAAGAAAATGACTCAAAATAGCATTGTTTTAGTTGTTAGTGTATCAATAATCAATGGCGACGAAGTTTTGATTATTAAAGAAAATAAACCATTTGCAATTAATAAGTGGAATTTTCCATCCGGACGTATTGAATATAAAGAAGACATACTCGAAGCCGCCTGTAGGGAAGTAAAAGAAGAAACAGGATTTGATGTGAAACTTACTGGTACAACTGGTGTATATAACTTTATCAGCAGTTCCAATGACCAAGTGATTTTATTTCATTTCACTGGTGAAATTACTGGAGGTTCATTGAAGATTGAAGAGGACGTAATTATAGACAGTAAATGGATAATGGTGTCTGAACTTATGAAGTTTGATAATAATGAACTTCGTGAGCCAAGCGTAATCAGGCAAATAGTAGATCGATTAGTAAATCAAAATATTTATTCAATATCTGTTTTTAATGAACAATTATGTAAATAATTTCGAAAATCGGAAAATTGAAAAGTGTAAATATTCTTGGTTATTGGTTTGAGTATTGAAAAGAATACATAAAGCATGTGAAGTAGAAATGGGGGTTATGGAAGATGACACCGAAGCATATTGTTTCAGCAGCAGCTATTGTGCTGAACAACCAGAATGAAATTTTATTAATCAAAGGGCCACGAAGAGGTTGGGAAATGCCTGGGGGGCAGGTTGAAGAAGGAGAATCATTGAAGGATGCTGCTATTAGGGAAACAAAAGAAGAATCTGGGATCGATATTGAAATTACGAAATTTTGCGGAGTTTTTCAGAATGTAAGTGGCTGCATATGTAACACATTATTTTTGGGAACGCCTGTCGGAGGAGAGCCAACAACAAGCACAGAAAGTCTCGAGGTAGGTTACTTTCCAATTAATGAAGCATTAGAAATGGTCACTTGGAAAAACTTCAGGCAACGAATTGAGTATTGTTTAACAGAAAAACTCCAGCCTTTTTATATTGAATTTTAAAGAGTCTAATAGAAATTACATCTTTCCTAGGTATGTAAAATTTTTTAATAAGTAAACTGTTTGTGGAATAAATAGGAAGGTAGAGAATAATGACAAATTTGTTCTTCGTACGCCATGCACATTCAACATATACCCCTGATGAAATTCGAAGACCTTTATCAGATCAAGGATTGGCTAATGCAGAAATAATTGCGCAAATACTCAAAAATGAAAATATTAATAGAGTCATTTCAAGTCCATACAAACGGGCTATTCAAACTGTCAAAGGTATCGCTGAATTCATGGGTAAAGATATTGAGATTGTGCATGATTTTAAAGAAAGGAAACTGTCCGATAAACCCCTTGAGGATTTCAAGTCAGCTGTTACAAAAGTATGAGAGGATGAATGCTTTTCTTGGGAAGGGGGAGAATCTAATATTCTTGCCCAAGCTAGGGGAGTTAAGGCGACAATGCATGTATTAAAAAAATATGAAGGTGAAAATATTGCCATAGGAATGCACGGTAATTTGATGGTTTTAATTATGAATCACTTTGATAAACAATTTGGTTATCGTTTCTGGCAAGAGCTAACTATGCCGGATATTTATAAATTAACTTTTCATAATACAAAGCTGGTAGAAGTTAATAGAATATGGAGAAATCACTAGCTGTTCTTGAGCAAGCGACCTAAGCATTAAAGGTGTACCTTTTCAACAAGTACAATCGCTTCTTGTGCTAATGTGAAAATTGATAGATTTATTGGGGGAGTAAGTAAAAATGAAATCGAGATTTATCGTTATATTATTGTTTGTTTTTTTACTAGGTGGGTACATTTCGGCTTCTAAAGATTCCAAAAATACTCCTGAAGATGCTTTGTACGATTTAAAAGAGGAAAACAGAAATGTACATTTTTATGGCTCAACTCAAGTGAACAAAAGTTTAGTCTTAATGGTGTTTAAAGGGTATATGAATGACAAAGATATTTGGGTCGCAGATATCCAAAATCAAAAAGGCCATTGGAAAGTCGAGAAAATAATTAAAATGGATCAATCCTTATATGAACTTAGTGAAACCCATTCGATTCATAAAGACGATGAGATAGGTTACGAACTGGGATACCTTAAAGGTGATTCAACCGATATAGAAAAAGAAGCGAATACAACAGTTATTCCTTTAGAAGATGAAAGTGATTGGAAAGTTTGGATTAAATATTAATAAATTATCATATTAAATGATTGTTATGAGATGTTCTTAAAGTAATACCTAATACCATTTTTATCTTAGTCGGTGTTATAAATAAACTTTTTAGGTTAGTTGGGTGAATATTGATGTATCCACGTTCGGGCTTGAGAATAAGAAGTGAAAAAGGCGTAAATGAAAATGTAAGGCAAGCATGTTTAGACTTTGCAGTTTGGCTGCGTTTGAATATGGATTTTCCAATAAGGGTTGTGGTGTACCTAAAAAAAGATTATCAAATAAAAACGATTGATACTAAAGAGTTGGTAAGTGCTACGTTTTTTGCCCCATTCGAAAAGAGTGTCGAACCTTATATTAGGGTGGCAACGGGAGACTTTGAAGAATTAGTTTCGGAAACAGGAGATGAGAATGCTATTTTTGCGATATTAAATAGTATGGCACACGAAATCACTCACTATCAACAATGGATTGAAGACCGAGAATTTGAAGAAGATGAAGCAGAAAACAATAGTACAAAAATAGTAGAAGATTATTATTATGGCGATTCTTTTTTTGAAGAGCTAGAAAAACAGCAAAAAGTATGGACTATTGAAAATGAACAAGGTGTTCCTACCGCTACAAATATGGATGGACAATCCTTACTGCCATTTTGGTCCTCGAAACCTGGGGCAGTGAAAATCATTGCTAGCGTGCAAGTTTATCGAGAGTATAAACCGATTGAAATACTTTTAGATGATTTTTTAAACTGGTTAAAAGAACTTGAGGATGATGGTATAATAATCGGTATAAATTGGCGTGGAAAACATATGATTGGACACGAAATGAAACCAAACGAGATAATCGATCAAATAAAAACGAGTAGTAAAGCCCTTTAAAAATCTGGAGGTGTTATATGCAGTTATTATTTTGGCCTTGTACGATTGCCTCACTCATTCTCTGCATTATTGCCCTGAGTATCAGGAAATCAAAACTTCTTGTTTTATCCTCAATTTTTATATTGCCAATGTCTCTTTATTTAGCGGCTACACCACGTTTCCTAGTATGGGGATTAATTTTTCCGCTACTTTATCTTGGTGCGACAAAATTCATAACAAAGAAAATGATTTGGGTTGGCGTTTTGCTAGTAATCCCCAACTTCTTATTAGTTGGGTGGCTGGGGTTTGTTGTTTTAAATCAGTAGTTTGTGGCCCATCCGCAAGTAAGGGCGGCCTGTTCGTATGTTGACACTTTTTGTCGCCCAAAAATACGTTGCCCAAATGTCCAGAAAATGGTAGCCTGTTGGTAATCTGCTTTTGAAGGAGGGAAAACAAGTGATAAAGATAACAGGGTTACAAACAGAAGCGAAGATATTTTCAAATTATCCACAGGAAACAGCGCTTGAGCAAATTCAAGAGCTATGTAATCAAGCATTTCTAAAGGATACAAAGATTAGTATTATGCCAGATTATCATGCTGGAAAAGGTTGCGTCATCGGAACGACGATCCAGTTAAAGGACACAGTAGTCCCGAATCTAGTTGGCGTTGACGTGGGCTGTGGTGTGTTAACCGTCAAGATTCAGGATAAAAAGGTTGATTTTAACGAGCTTGATAACATCATTCGTACGTATGTCCCGAGCGGACAAGAGCTTCATTCCGATGAGACGGTCGGGTTTATTAACACGAGTTTTCCAGCCATTCAAGAATTTAAAGCGGAGCATATTTTGAATGAAAATAGAAGCCTTTATAGCTTAGGAACACTTGGTGGAGGCAACCATTTTATAGAAATATCTGTTGATTCCGATGGCTATCACTATTTAACGATTCATACTGGCAGCCGTTATGTGGGGGCAAAGATTGCCACCTACTATCAAAAAGTAGCCATCTCAAAGCTTCGTCAACATGATTTAACGGAAATCATTGAAAAGCTAAAGGGTGAAGGACGGAATAAGGAAATTCAAACAGTCATTCAAAGCTACAAGGAAAAGAATCCAGTCATTCCGAATGATTTAGCCTATTTGGAAGGCGAGGACTTCCAGCATTATATCCATGATATGAAATTAGCGCAAAGCTTTGCGAAAGCGAACCGCGAAGAAATTGCCAGGTCGATTACCGATAATATGGGATTTGAAGAAATGGACCGGTTTGACACCGTCCATAACTATATTGATACAGACAACTTGATTTTACGAAAAGGGGCGGTTTCGGCGCAAAAAGGCGAGCGTCTGATTATCCCAATCAATATGCGTGACGGTTCAATTTTAGCAGTTGGTAAAGGGAATGAAGAGTGGAATTATTCAGCCCCGCATGGAGCAGGCCGTGTCTTGAGCCGGACAAAAGCGATGAAAACCTTAAACATGGAGGATTTCCACAACACCATGAAGGATGTATGGACGACGTCTGTTTCTGAAGAAACACTGGATGAAGCGCCAATGGCATACAAGTCGATGAATGAAATTTTAGAAAAAGTCGAAGAAACAGTCGAGATAGCAGGCTTTATCAAACCTGTTTATAACTTCAAAGCTAGTGAAAAGTTTAATCCTGGTAGATATAAAAAATCATAGTGTTAATCAAAGGGAGGCTGCTTGTCTCTCTTTTTCAGTGGAAAAGGGGCAGAGCGTTGCAAAACCGAATTAGTTTATCCAGTCTGAGTGAAAAAATACTTTAATATTTGGTGAAGCTTAGCTTTGATCACACCGCTTTTATTATGTTGGTGTACTCCTCATAAGTAACTAATTTCTAATTATTGAGTGGGGCGTTGAAACTCATGATCGTTTTTTAGAAAAAAAGGATTTTTCAGAGATAATATGGAAAATAACCATATAGTAATAACTGTTGGAGGATAAAATGAAACATAAAATCTTATTAGTAGAAGACGATGTAGCTATCAACGATATGGTCAAAGGCCAATTAACAAAGGAGGGTCTAGAAGTAGTACAGGCATTCGACGGGGAAGAAGCACTTGGAGTGTTTGCGAACGACGTGTTTGATTTAATTCTGCTTGACTTAATGCTGCCCAAGCTAGATGGTATGGAATTTTTAAAAATTATACGTGAAAAAAGTATGATTCCCATTTTGATCATGTCGGCAAAGGATGGGGACTTGGACAAAGCGCTAGGATTAGGGTTTGGAGCCGATGATTATATTCCTAAGCCCTTTTCAATGATTGAGCTGACAGCAAGGGTAAAAGCGGCAATCCGCAGAGCGACCCACTATTCCCGTATAGAGCAAAAGGAAGAGCAAGAGAAAAAGGTGCTGACGGCTGGAGAGCTGACTATCGACCTAGATAATTTCGCGTTACTAAAAAGCGGAAGAGAGATCAAGCTGACGGCAAAGGAGTTTCATATTTTAAAACTATTTATCTCACATCCAAGCCGTGTCTATACGAAGGCACAAATTTATAGTTTGGTATGGGAAGATGACTATTATGGGGATGAAAATGTAATCAATGTTCATATGAGAAGACTTCGGGAGAAAATTGAGGATGACCCGTCTAAACCGCGGTATATCAAAACATTATGGGGAATCGGCTACAAGCTTGGGGAGTTTTAACGATGGTCATTTTTTTACTGATTATCATCATTGGCTTAATGGGGTTAAACATTCTGCAATCTAGGTCGAGAAAACATCATAAAGAAAATATTAAATATATTCACGAGAAGCTAAAGCGGATTATTGATGAGAAAACCGATGAAAAACTCTTATTACATACTGATGATAATGACCTGAAAAGGATCTTAATTGAAATCAATCGCCTGCTTGAGCATAATCAAAAAATCATGGCGACCTACAATAAAACGGAAATTTCGATGCGAAAAATGCTCTCGAATATTTCACATGATCTTAAGACGCCTCTTACGGTTGTTCTTGGATATGTTGAAATCATGCTGAATGATCCAAATAACGGCAAAGAGGACCTCCATAAGATTCATGGAAAAACGATGGAGGTGTTGGACTTAATCAAGAAGTTTTTTGACCTGGCCAAGCTAGAGTCCGGGGATAAGGATATTCCATTAACAAGAGTGAATATGAATGAGGTATGCCGCAAAACTATTTTAGGATTTTACGAGGTATTAACGTCTAAGGGATTTGAAGTCACAATTGGCCTTCCTGAATATAATCTTTATGCCCTTGGAAATGAAGAGGAGCTTGGTAGAGTTTTAAATAATTTGATTTCCAATGCAATTCAATATGGCGGTGGTGGGAAGGTACTTGGTTTAGCACTTAGAAGTGATGAACATTCCATCTACGTAGATGTGTGGGATAAAGGTAAGGGAATTAGTGAGCTTCATCGAGATTTGGTTTTTGAAAGAATGTACACACTCGAGGATTCACGAAACAAATTATATCAAGGAAGCGGGCTTGGCCTAACGATTACAAAAAGGCTCGTTGAAAAAATGGACGGACAAATACTCCTTACCAGCAAGCCCTATGAAAAAACGACTTTTACTATTAAATTGAAGCGAATTACGTATTGAACTAAAAAAAGGGTGTCCCTTATTGCGAGAGGACACCCATTTTATGGATTAGGCAAATGCGGCAATAATGATGCCCATGATGGTAAGTGAGACAATATGATAGCCTGCACTTATGAAAAATAAAGTATACCTTCTGGATTCAACGAAGGTAGGAGATAACTCCCTCCCCTACTCCCCTTAAACTTTCTATGTATTTGGTGAATTATCCCATGACAAACCACTCACTTTTAGGGTTATTAAGGTAAAAAAACAAACTTCTTAAGGTTTTTGTAAGATTTGATTAATAAAAAAGAGAATTTTCCTGATTAGAATAAGAAGTAGTTAAAGAAGAAGGGGAGCTGAAAAGTTATGAGCTACATTATAAAAACAAATCAACTGACAAAATCCTATAAAGGTAAGGAAGTTGTTTCTCATGTCGATATGAAGGTCAAAAAAGGAGAGATTTACGGATTTCTTGGACCGAACGGAGCAGGGAAAACCACGATCATGAAGATGCTGACCAATCTTGTGAAGCCAACGAGCGGTGAAATTGAAATTTTTGGTGAAAAACTAACAAACACCTCTTATGAAGTGTTAAAGCGCATGGGCAGCATTATTGAATATCCTGTTTTCTATGACAGACTGACAGCAAGGGAAAATCTGGAGCTGCACTGTGAGTATATGGGCTATTATGACAAAAAGGCGATTGACACGGCGCTTGATTTAGTCAAATTGAAAAATATCGAAGATAAATCCGTAAAAGATTTTTCGCTAGGAATGAAGCAGCGCCTTGCTATTGCCCGTGCGATTATAACCAAGCCGGAGCTATTAATTCTGGATGAACCGATTAACGGTCTTGATCCAGTGGGGATTAAAGAACTGCGCGACCTCTTCCATATGCTCTCAAGTGAATATGGAATGACGATGTTGATTTCTTCGCATATTCTCGGTGAAATGGAGCAAATTGCCGATACAATTGGGGTCATTAGTGATGGGAAATTAATCAAAGAGGTGTCGATGGACGAAATTCGCGAGCAAAATACAGAGTATATTGAACTGACCGTGAATGATGTGAATAAGGCACTCTATGTACTTGAGGAAATTCTTCATCTAACCAACTTTAAAATGGTTGATGCCCTGCGCTTCAGAATCTATGATTCAGGAATATCTCAGTCAGAAATATCAAAGACGTTAATATTAAATGGAGTCCTGATTGAGGAAATCAATAAAAAGAATCATTCACTCGAAGAATATTTCTTAACATTAATCAATGGAGGTGGTATCAGTGCGTAAACTAATAAGTCTTGAAATAAAAAAGTTTAAATTATTTTCTTATTTGAAAAGTGTGGGCATTGCGGACTTAATCATAATGGGGTTACTTTGCGTGATTTATTTTGCTGAAAAAAGTGAAGGTACTTTCGCATATGGCAGTTATGAATCGGCATTTACAATGATTGGGAGTATCATCCGACCAACGTTTATCATCTTTGCTGCGGTCCTTATTTCTAGACTCATCATTGATGAATATAAAAGCAATTCGATCACCTTAATGTTCATGTATCCAATTAATCGTAAAAAAGTAATGATTTCGAAATTAACCATTGTCGCTTGCTTTACATTTTTAACGATTTTCTTATCAAATATCTTGCTTGGGAGTGTATTTTATTTAGTTGATTCCTATTTACACTTTGTACCGGAGGCGTTAACGGTCGAGGTATTAAAGGATAGTTTATTTAGCATGACGCTTGAGGCAGTCGCATCTGCAGGAATGGCGCTAATTCCACTCTATTTTGGAATGAGAAAAAAGTCAGTTCCGGCCACCATCGTTTCCGCTATCATTATGGTGTCGCTAACATCATCTTCAACAAATGGGGTTAATCTCTTTGCCTATATTGCCATACCGATATCCCTTGCCGCTATTGGTAGCTTAATTGCTTATTATTCCTTTAGAAATATTGAGAAGGTAGATGTCTAACTAATTGGAAGAAAAGGGCTGTCCATTATATGGAGCAGCCCTTTTCTTTAATTAGGTATAAAAAATTTAATGCTTAAAACATCGCAACTTTTTTTATAAAAAGTACATCTTTTTTGTTGCACTGTCCGAATATGACCGGGATTCAGACAGGCTTTCACTTTTGGATCCTCGACCTGTCCGAATAGGACCGGGATTCAGATAGGATTTCACTTTTGTGCCCTCGACCTGTCCGAATAGGACCGGGATTCAGACAGGCTTTCGTTTTTGAGCCCTCGACCTGTCCGAATAGGACCGGTATTCAGACAGGATTTCACTTTTTGGCCCACGACCTGTCCGAATAGGACCGGGATTCAGACAGGATTTCACTTTTGGGCCCTCGACCTGTCCGAATATGACTGGGATTCAGACAGGTTTTCGTTATCTGACCCTTGCCCTGTCCGAATACGAATCAATAATTCACTGAAAACACAATATAATCCTTTTGGTAGTTGATTGTTTTGTTCACGATGATCTCATATAGGAGACACATCTTCATAGTGGTAGTGATTTCTCGTCCCATCCCACTATTCCAATGTATGTGATGTTTTTTCAATCAATAGAGCTTTTGTTAAGGAACATTATAAAAGAATAGCTATCAAAACAAACTCAAGGATTTTCCTAAGTTATTTAGCTGCGAAGTTTGAATTAATTATCGAACTTTGTTATAAAGGATTAATCTTTTTTACAAAGCTACAAAAGCATGGTTTCCAAGAAAAAGGTCAGGACCTCATTTTAGTTATGAGGCCTGACCTATTTTGTTTTTACGGCTGTACATTTTCTGGGCATTTTTGTTTAAAAACTGTCCAAACGATATACATTTTAAAGCAGTGTTCACTCCAACCATCTTATTCATCTGTAAATTTCTTCTGGCATAAATCTTGCAAAATAATAAAATAGAATTCTTTTAAGGGGGTTACTTATATGCAAATTCAGGCATGTCGTGCAATCGTGACAGGTGGTGCATCAGGACTCGGGGAGGCAACGGTTCGCTCCATGGTTAGAAGTGGTGGAAAAGCAGTCATTTTTGACCAGTCAGAAGAAAAGGGAAAGCAACTTGAAAACGAATTAGGAGAAGACGTTTTATTTTTAAAGACTGATGTCACAAACGAAGAGGATATTCAGGAAGTGGTCAATAAAGCCGCAGAATTTATGGGTGGATTAAATACTGTAGTGAATTGTGCTGGGATTGGAATTGCGGAGAAGGTACTCGGGAGAAATGGCGGTCATAATCTTGAACTTTTTTCTAGAGTGATCAATGTGAATTTAATCGGAACCTTCAATGTGATTCGGTTGGCAGCCGAGAAAATGACTAGCAATGAAGTAAATGATCAGAACGAAAGAGGCGTCATTATTAATACCGCTTCGGTGGCCGCCTTTGACGGACAAATTGGCCAGGCAGCATATAGTGCATCAAAAGGCGGTATCGTTGGAATGACCTTGCCGATTGCTAGAGAACTTGCCCGCTACGGAATTCGAGTGATGACCATTGCTCCAGGGCTTTTCCACACGCCAATGTTTGATACACTACCAGAAGAAGCTAGGGATTCACTTGGGAAAATGGTGCCGTTCCCTTCAAGACTTGGATATCCAAGCGAATACGCCCAGCTTGTTCAAAGTATTATTGAAAATCCGATGCTTAATGGAGAAACGATTCGGCTTGATGGAGCAATTCGAATGCAGCCGAGATAGAGTGATAGAAAGAGGAGGTGCAAGCCTTCTCTTTTTTTGAAGAATGCTCCTCTAAAAAATTCCTACAACAACTTAGACAGAATACGATCGCAGAGTGCCATTGTATTCACATTATCACGCCCACTTGAAGTTGGTGTTTCCCCGCTTTTACAACAGTCAATAAAATGAGCCATTTCCCCAACGAAGCCTCGTAAATAGAGATCTCTGTAGGCTCCAGACATTGGAGAAGCAGATGGTGTAAATACAGTGTCTGTCTCTTTAAGAGATTTCCATGGTAGATCATCAAATGTTTGTGACTCATGAACTGTTAGCGTATTTACTTCATCAGCAAAGGCAAATCCGTGATCAAACGTAACAAGCATATTTTCACTTTCACGCGACCATGCTGTCATCCCAACCAAATAAAGGCTCCCAACGACGCCATTTTCAAACTTTAACGAAATACTATGAGAAACAAATTCATTGTCACTATTTTTAAACCCTGTTACTTGGACTACTTCACCAAATAAATAGCGTACAAGATCAACAATATGTATAGCAGCAAACTTCATAAATTGTTCTTCATTTTTGCAAAACGGTGTGCTGTCCACTGCAAATCTTCCTTGAAACGATCGAACAGTGCCTAGTTTGCCGTTCGTAATTAACTCTTTTAACTTTGTATAACAAGGAGCATAACGTTTCATAAATCCAACCATTAAAGTAACACCAGCAGCTTCAGCAGCATCTGCCATTTCAGCAGCTTCTTCAGCACTCATCCCAAGTGGCTTATCCACATAAACATTTTTCCCAGCTTTGATACAATCAAGCACGAGAGAAGGATGATCTTCAGGTTGAGCAACCACCACCACTCCGTCACATTCTTCATTTTCTAACATCTTTTTATAGTCATCGTAAGGGGTACCATTGCTTCCAAAACGTTGAAGAGCAGCTTTGGAACGATCGATATTACGTGTAGAAATAGCTTGGATATTGGCTCCCGCTTCAATAACAGAAGGGTAAATGTTTGTTGATGCATGAAATCCTGCACCTATAAAACAGAGATTGGCTTTTTTCACAAGTATCGCTCCTATGTGTCTATTTTTAATAATGGATACCTTTATGTATCAAATCCAAAATATCATGAATTCCAATTATTTGTCCATTAAAGCGATAGTTTATGAACATATGAAAATTTGATCAATAAGTGGTCTTTCATAAAGAGAATTTAAAGAAAGTATTGATAAATTATTTTAGGGATTTTCCACTTTTTTCATATTGGTATATAATTCAAATTAGATAAATTTCTAAGGGGATCTAAATATGGAGTTAATAACGGGTAAACTAATTATCATTTCTATTTTTCTATTAATTGTAACAATGATTGAAACATTAGCCTATTCAACGAGGATTTCCGGAGCAAGAGTAAAACTAATTGCAACAGCATTGTCTTTATTTGGTACGTTAATTATTGTTTCAAGATTTTCTACCATGATTCATCAACCATTAACAGCAAAACTGATTGCTGAAGTACCTAAGGATGCAAACACATTACTTTTTATTGAAGAACAATATAGGATTCTAATTAGCATAACCTCAATTGGTGTTGTATTAGGAATTCTTCTTTTTCCAACATTCATAAATATTTTCTCTCGAGCTATTGTTCAACTATCAAATGAACGTGGTTCTGTGGTGTCAGTATTTTTTAAACAGCTTAATGCTAAAGGAATAAGAAAAGTATGGAAGTGTTTTACATTACCCAGGTTTTCATACCTAAAAGGAATTACGTTAAAAACAATTCCTAAACGTCTTTTTGTGATTAATGTCATTATTTCAGCTGTATTTACCGTTGGGGTCATTTCATCTATTTATGCATCATTGTTAGTTCCGACGAAATATGGTCAGGCTGCGCTTATGTCATCAGGGATAATAAATGGTATTGCGACGATTTTATTGTCCCTATTTATTGACCCTAAATCATCGGTGCTAGCTGATAGAGTCGTAAAAGATCAAAGTGTGTATATTTATTTAAAAAGTTATTCATTGACCATGGTTAGTTCAAAATTAGTCGGCACAGTAATGGCCCAACTGTTATTTATTCCAGCAGCCTATTATGTTGCTTGGTTTGCCAAATGGATTTAATAACAATTGATGAACTACCATGTGCATTCCGTAAAGTGCTGGTTTCTAAAAATGCTTGGTAGATACGACTACTGATAAAGAAATATTAAGTTATAAGGAGGCAATCACCTATTATTCTGATAAATTAGATACCTTATGGTGAACTAAAGGGAATCCCAGAGGAATTCCCTTTAGCAATCAACCGCCAAAGAATAGATCAATAATATTTGAAGCTGTGGAGGTTTTCTTGTTATAAAACTCGGAATAACCACATTTCTTGCAAAAAACTACCGTGAAGGAGTTGTTTTGAATATCAAACATTTTTGATAGACCCGATCCTGTCATGGCCACATCCTTTGTTCCCGTATCTCTGCTTCCACATTTAATACAACCTTTTTCGCTCATCATTTCACTCCTCTATTGAATCATACATACTATTTACGATTAAAAGGATAAAAAGTTTCTAGTTTTCAATCTTATATTGTTGAAATATTCAAAAATGTTCCGTAATTTTTGTTACAATAAAGATATGTGAAAATTGAGGAGTGATGACATGCTCCAATTTAAAGATATTATTACACCTATTGATTTTATTGTCACCGAGGAAACTACGCTAAAAGATGCGATTACACTTATGTACAAAAAGAAGTGGAACTTGCTCCCTGTCATTGACTCTTACAGGTATCCAGTTGGTGTTTTTACACGTAGCAGTTTACAACAAATGGTGACCGAAGAAATACCGCTTACGACTCCTATCAAAAACTACATAAAAAAACAAGTTGAAACGGTAAGAATCGATACCCCATATGAGAAAGTGGAAGAAATCGTAAAAGAAAGCAAGGTCGGAACGGGTGTTGTGATTGATGAATATAACCGGGTTGTTGGCATCCTCACGAAAACAGATATGGTGATGTCACTGCTGCAAACTTCACAAGAATTACAAACGATAAAAAAATTAAAGAGAACATTGGAAACAGCGATCGCTCACGCCTTTGATGGAATCGTGATGACAGACGAAAAGAAAATCATCACGATGGTCAGCCCGCCTTTACTGGAATTGTTTAATCTCCCATTAGAAGAGGTACTTTACAAGCCGGCAGCGAGGGTTTTGCCGCAGCTCCAATTAGAAAATGTCTATGAATCAGAAACAGCAGAGGTTAGCGGTTTTTTAGAGATTAATGGCATTAAATATATTGTTCACCGAATCCCTATCCTAGAGGATGGGAGAGTCATTGGAGCGATTGGCAAGGTTGTATTCCGTCAATTAAACGAGGTAAGTGAATTATTTAAAAAGCTGCAAAAGGCCGAAAATAAAGCAAATTTTTATCATCAGCAATTTCAAATGTCGGAAACAGCTAAGTTTACCTGGAACCATATTTTAAGTGTGGAACCATGTATGGAAAAATTGAAAAAAAGCGGGGAGAAAGCGGCTAAAGGCAGGTCAACTGTGCTCATCCGCGGCGAAAGTGGAACTGGTAAAGAGCTGTTTGCTCATTCGATTCATAACAGCAGTGCCAGAGGTACCGGTAAGTTTATCGTTGTTAATTGTGCCGCGATTCCCGAGGAACTGCTAGAATCAGAGTTTTTTGGCTATGACGAAGGGGCTTTTACGGGGGCACGGCAAAAAGGGAAACTTGGCAAGTTCGATTTGGCCAACGGAGGAACGCTTTTTCTTGATGAGATAGGTGATATGTCCCTAGCACTGCAGGCAAAGCTGCTGCGCGTCCTTCAAGAGCGGGAATTTTACCGGGTTGGCGGGACAATAACGATAAAAGTCGATGTACGAATTATTGCCGCTACTAACCGGAATTTGGAAGAAATGGTCAAGGACGGTCTTTTCAGAGAGGATTTATATTATCGCCTCAATGTAATTTCGTTAAATGTCCCACCACTAAGAGATCGTTTCTATGATATTGAACATTTGATTGGACAGTTCATGATTGAATTGAATCAAATTTTGGGGACAAGCATTACGGGAATCGAGGACCGAGCACGAGAAACGATGCTAGATTATGATTGGCCTGGCAATGTCCGTGAACTAAGAAATGTGATGGAACGGGCGATGACATTTGCTGAAAGTGGAAAAATTAAATTCGAAGATCTTCCAGATTATTTATTGAAGCAAGTTCCTATTAAAGAGCCTGATCTAAAGGTATCCCTTGTCGAAAATGCCGAACTCGAAGCAATTAAAAAAGCACTAGTTCAAGTGCGGGGGAATAAAGTAAAGGCAGCTAGATTGCTAGGAATCAGCCGCTCAGGATTATATGAAAAAATAAAGAAATACAAACTGAATGAAGGAAAATTCAGTTAGGAGTGTAGGAACAATGTGAAAGGTTCTGAGAATATTTATTGCAATCATCGGAGTATGCAAAGAGTCTTATTTTACGGTGTCCGTTTATTGGACACTTTTTTGTTTATCATGTGTATTGGAAATACATAGATCATCTAAGGAATAGCTAAGTATGAGCCAACATAGCTGCGGGATTAGTTTTCTGAATATTGGTACGAATATTGCAAGGTAAAGATTGGATACGATTAAAAGGGCAAAGGAGGAACGTCAAATGAATATCGGAAGTCTCTTGTCTCAAACTTCCCGCAAGTATCCAGAATTACTAGCAATCGAATGTGAAGGAAGAAGCTATACGTATCGCCAATTTAATGAAGAAGTAAACATGCTTGCCCATGGTCTGTTGGAGCAGGGAGTTAACAAAGGTGACAAATTTGCTTTAATGATGAAGAATTCGGAACACTTTGTGTTTACCTTTTTTGCTGCTGCCAAAATTGGTGCTGTCCTAGTCCCCATCAATTTTCGATTAACCACTACAGAGGTTCAGTACATTTTAGAACAATCGGATGCGACCATTGTGGTGTGTGACAAGGAATTTGAACAAACGATTGCTGAGGCGAAACAAGGAACGATTGTCCGTCAAGTGATTACAGTTGGTGAACCGGAAACTGTGGGCTTCTATTCCTATGAAAAAGTATTATCAGACAATATTAACGAACCAGATGTTGAGGTTTCCGAGACGGATGATGTAGAAATTTTATACACTTCGGGCACGACAGGTAGACCAAAGGGTGCCCTCTTTGATCATAGTCAAATTTTTAAAGTAGGAATTTCTGTCGTCATTAATATGGAGATAGGACAGCATGAGCGGATACTTCACCTCGCACCGCTATTCCATTCAGCTCAGCTAAACCTGTTCCTAATTTCCGGTGTTGCCCTTGGTTCAACTCACATAATCCATCGCGATTTCCATCCAGTTAAAACACTTCAAGTGATTCAAGAACATAAAATTACTCATCTATTTGCCGTACCAGCCATGTATAACTTTCTTCTCCAAGTACCCAATGCGGCCGATTACGATTTATCTTCTATTAAGAGAGTTGGATATGGTGCTGCTCCAATGGCGCCTGAACTTGTTAGAAGGAGCATGGAGCTATTTAAAACGGACCAATTTTATAATTTATGCGGTTTGACAGAAGCGGGACCAGGCGGGATTCTACTGGATCCAGAAGGACATAAACTCAAAGGTGGGAAACCAATCTTCATGACGGAAACAAGGGTTGTTAATGAAGAAGGTAGGGATGTTCTTCCGGGTGTGATTGGTGAATTTATTGTCCGCAGTCCGATGGTGATGAAGGAATATTATAAAAAACCGGAGGAAACGAAGAGCGCGTTGAAGGATGGCTGGCTTTATACAGGAGATTTAGCAACAATTGATGATGAGGGCTATATCACGTTAGTTGACAGGAAAAAGGACATGATTATCTCCGGCGGGGAAAATGTATATTCCGTTGAGGTGGAAGGTGTTCTTTTCGAGCATTCGGATATCCTCGACGCAGCCATTATCGGTTTACCGGATGAGGTCTGGGGAGAGGCCGTATGTGCAGTGATTGTCCCAAAAGAGGGCGCAATGATTGATGAGGCTGAACTGCGCAGTTTCTGCCGTCAGAAGCTGGCAGGCTATAAGGTTCCTAGAAAAATCTTTATTGAGCCGCAATTACCAAGAAATGCTTCAGGGAAAATCTTAAAATATCAGCTTCGTCAGAGCATGAATCAAATGAGCACTGAGAAATTGTTGTAGATTATCGGATTTATTGATAAGTAGTACGGATTTATGGATATGGACTTAGAATTTGTAGAAATCCATCCGAAAATGGTAGCTATCAACTAAAAAAAATCGAAGCTGTCGACCTAAAAAATATAGATACGTCAATTAAACAGGAATATCCACCAAGTTAACGTTCTGAAAATACCACAAGAAAGCGTTTTCAAACATGAAAGTGAGGTAAATAATATGAAGCATCCATACTTAAATGAAGATCATGAAATTTTTCGCCAGTCTTTAAGAAAGTTTTTGGAGAAAGAAGCATATCCCTTTTATGAACAGTGGGAGGAAGCACGGATGATTCCCCGGGCTTTTTGGAAGAAGATGGGCGGACAAGGCTTTCTTTGTCCTGATATCGATGAGCGATTCGGCGGAAGTGAGGTAGACTGGGGATTTGCGGTTGTTATTAATGAGGAGCTGGAACGAGTAGGCTCGGGGTTAGTTGGGTTTGGTCTCCATAATGATATTGTCGTGCCCTACATCACCTCGTACGGAACAGAAGAACAAAAGCAGCGTTGGCTGCCGAAGTGTGTCACTGGAGATATCATTACAGCGATTGCGATGACCGAGCCCGGTACTGGTTCTGACTTAGCTAATATCAAAACAACGGCTAAGCTTGAAGGTGACCACTATATTGTCAATGGCCAAAAGACGTTCATCACCAATGGTATCCAATCCGATCTCGTTGTAGTGGCTGTTAAGACCGACCTCCAAGTAGTTCCAAAACATAAAGGCGTCAGCCTGCTCGTCATTGAACGAGATACGCCCGGTTTTTCAAGAGGTAGAAAGCTAAACAAGGTTGGTTTGCATTGCCAAGATACTGCAGAACTAATTTTTGAGGATTGTAAAGTGCCAAAGGAAAACCTGCTTGGCGAGGAAGGCAAGGGCTTCCTTTATTTAATGGAAAAACTCCAACAGGAACGCCTACTTGTCGCGATAGGGGCACAAACTTCGTCAGAAGTCATGCTGAAAATGACTCTGGATTACGTGAAAAGTCGTGAAGCGTTCGGAAAACCAGTCGGACAGTTTCAAAATACACAGTTTAAAATGGTCGAAATGGCTACCGATATTGAAATGGGCAGAGCCTTTTTAGACCAATTAATTGCCGAACATATTGAAGGGAAAAACGTGGTGACGAAGGTATCGATGGCAAAATGGAAACTGACCGAAATCGCCAAGAAGATTGCATCGGAGTGTATGCAGCTCCATGGCGGTTACGGTTATATGGAAGAATACGAGATTGCTAGAAGGTTTCGTGATATACCGGTTTCGAGCATCTACGCCGGGACCAATGAAATTATGAAAACGATTATTGCAAAAAATTTAGGATTATAAAAAGGGAATGGAAAACTAAGCTATAAAAATGGTAGACAATTATCAAGAATTATAGAAAGAGAGGAATACACATATGCGTGAAGTAGTAATTGTCGAGGGTGTTCGCACCCCTCTAGGAAGAAGAAATGGAGTTTTAAAGGATATTCGCCCAGATGACCTAGCAGGGCAGACATTAAAGGAACTCGTCAGTCGAGCGGGGATTAATCCAGCGATTGTTGAGGATGTTATTTTAGGATGTGTCACCCAAGCAGGTGAACAAGCAGGCGATATTGCCAGAGTAGCTTCCCTAATTGCCGGCTTTCCAATCGAAGTTCCCGGGACAACAATTGATCGTCAATGCGGCTCGAGCCAACAGGCTGTTCACTTTGCTGCCCAGGCTATCCTTGCCGGTGATATGGAAGTGGTCATTGCCGGTGGGGTTGAGAGCATGTCTCGCGTTCCAATGGGTTCTAACTATAAAGGGGCAGAAGAACATTTTAGTCCAAAATTAACATCGAAGTATGAAATGATTCATCAAGGGCTATCAGCGGAACGGATTGCTGAAAACTACGGTTTTACAAGAGAAGAGCTTGATCAATTTTCGCTTGAGAGTCATCAAAAAGCACTAAAAGCCCAGGAAGAAGGCTATTTCTCAAGAGAAATTTTCCCGCTCGAAGTGAACCTCCCAGATGGAACACCAGCAGTTATTAAGGAAGATTCAGGACCAAGGAAAGGAACATCGCTAGAAGCGTTGGCTGGGTTGCGGACTTCCTTCAAGGAAGACGGAGTTATTCATGCAGGCAATTCCAGTCAAATTAGCGACGGGGCAGCAGCCTTATTACTGATGTCACGCGAAAAAGCGGAAGAACTCGGGCTTAAACCGCGATTCCGTGTTCATACCCGCGTGGTTGTTGGTTCAGATCCAACTTTGATGCTGACTGGACCGATTCCTGCTTCAAAAAAAGCACTAGAAAAATCAGGTCTATCGATTGATGATATTGATGTGTTTGAAGTCAACGAAGCGTTTGCCCCTGTTCCGCTTGCCTGGTTAAAAGACACGGGTGCTGACCCGGCGAAGTTGAATCCGAATGGTGGTGCGATTGCCCTTGGTCACCCGTTAGGCGGCAGCGGAGCTCGTTTAATGGTGACAATGATGCATGAGCTCGAGCGCACTGGTGGACGCTACGGATTGCAAACGATGTGTGAAGGTCATGGAATGGCCAACGCGACGATTATTGAGCGTTTAGATTAATAACATTGCATTTTCAAAAAATGGAGGCGAAATAATGACTATAACAATCGGAAAAATCTTTGATTTAACAGTGAAAAAGTTTCCGAACAAGGAAGCACTGTATGATGTTCGAAAAAATGTCCGCTACACCTATCACGAATGGAGTGAACAGGTCAATCGGCTTGCAAATGCCCTGATAAACGAAGGTGTGAAAAAAGGGGACCGCGTTTCCACGTTCATGTTTAATACCGAGGAATTAGGGACAGCCTTTTTTGCCTGTGCGAAAATCGGCGCCGTTTTTAATCCGATTAATTTCCGCCTCATGCCGGAGGAAGTGGCTTATATTTTATCTGATGCCGCTCCAAAGGTTGTTCTTTTTGAAAAAGCTTTAGAGCCTGTCGTTTCGGCAATAGCAAATCGCTTCGATAAAATCTCCTTCTGGTTTATTGATGAAGACAAACCTGAATACGCTGCCAGTTATCAAGAAAAAGTCGCCTCGGCATTAACCGAGGATATTCAAGTTGAAGTCGATGAGAACGATATCTATGCGTTTATATATACAAGTGGAACAACTGGAAGACCAAAAGGTGTTATGCATATTCATCGCAATATGGTGAACCAAAGCCTCCTTTGTATTGCTGCAAGTAAGATGGAAGCGGAAGATGTTGGTCTCGTGACCGCCCCGATGTTCCATTGCGCCGAACTGCATTGCGCTTTCCTGCCAAGGGTGCATATAGGTGCAAAAAATGTCATCTTGCACCAATTTAATCCAAAAGCAATTCTCTCATTAATTGAAAAAGAAAAGATTACAAGGTTCTTTGCGGCTCCGACGATGTGGAATATGCTCCTTCAAGAGGACTTGAGTCAATATGACTTATCAAGTTTGAAGCAAGGTTTATATGGTGCCGCTCCAATGGCTCCATCTCTTGTTCATGCTCTCCATGACCGTTTTGGGATCTCATTAGTTCAAGCCTATGGGATGACAGAAATGGGACCTGCGATTACCTTCTTGTCGGAGGCCGACCAGCTGCGAAAAGCGGGTTCTGCTGGACAGGCGGCACTAAATCATGATATCCGAATTGTCCGGACAAGAGAAGACGGGCCATCCGATCCTGATGATGTCGTTCCGGTGGGTGAAACCGGTGAGATTATTGTTCAAGGACCGTGTTTGATGACCGGCTATTTCAATCATGAGGAAGCGACGAAAAAAGCGATGTATAAAGGCTGGTACTATTCAAGAGACATTGGTTATCTCGATGAAGATGGTTTCCTGTTTGTGAATGACCGGGTTGACGACATGATTATCAGTGGTGGGGAAAACATTTATCCACGCGAGGTTGAGGATGTTTTACACGGACATCAAGGCGTCCTTGATGTCGCGGTAGTTGGCCAACCCGATGACCGCTGGGGCGAATCGGTAACCGCTTTTGTTGTAAAAAAAGATCAAACAATAACTGAGCAAGAGTTAGATGAATACTGCAAAAATAGTGAAAGTCTTGCAAACTATAAGCGCCCACGCAAATATGTTTTCTCAGAAGCACTGCCGCGTAATGCTAGCGGTAAAATTCAAAAATTTGTTCTTCGTAAGCAGCTGGAGGAGATTTTTACCCCAGGCTCAACTAATTCGTGAGAAAGGGGTCTGATGATGCTGCAAGGGGTAAAAGTCATTGATTTTACCAACTATCTGCCCGGACCTTATGCTACATTGAGATTAGCTGAAATGGGTGCAGAAATTATTAAGGTGGAACCGCCAGGAGGAGATCCTGCTCGAAATACGGGGATTTCTAAACGGGGAAATGGACTTGTTTTTCTCGCGAACAACCGCCAGAAAAAAAGCATAACCCTTAATTTAAAGGAAAAGGAAGGCGTCGAAACAACGTTAAAATTAATTGCCAATGCCGATGTTGTGATTGAGAGCTTCAGACCGGGAGTGATGGAGAAACTCGGACTCGGATATGAGGCAGTTCAAAAAGTGAAGTCTGATATCGTCTACTGTTCCATTTCTGGCTACGGTCAGGAAGGACTGTTGAGTAAACTTGGCAATCATGATCTCAATTACATGGCATTAAGTGGAGTCCTGGCTCAGTTAAAGGATAAACAAGGCAGGCCCATCCACCCCTCTATCACAATCGCGGATTATTTGGGTGGGTATGCAGCGAATGAACGGATTCTGGCTGGACTTGTTTCAAGATTTTTGTCGGGGCAAGGAAGCTATCATTCCATTTCTATCACCGATCAGTTGGTGTCATTACTGGGAAATCACGTCATGGTTGAACAAGAAACGGGTGAGGGTACAGGCATTAATGCTTTAAACGGAAGCATCATTTCATATGGATTATATGAAACAATGGACGAACGTTTTATGAGCTTAGGAGCGTTAGAGCCTAAGTTTTGGCAGAACTTTTGTAGTGCGCAAGGTCGTGAGGACTGGGTCCGGGCTCATTTTTCAAAAACGGATGAGTCTAACCCTGTTTTTCAAGAAATCACTGCTCTTTTTAAAAGAAAAACTTTTTATGAGTGGATTGAATTCGCTCAAAAGGTAGATTGCTGTATGGCACCCGTGCTTGAAGTCGGAGAACTTCAGGAAAATCCATATTTTAAAGAGAAGGAACTTATTTTTGCTTCTTCCTGGGGTGATTATCAAGTTAAAATGCATAGTGACCTAGATCAGGAATCGATTGCCCCACCGCCTAAAAAAGGCGAGCATAAAGATGAAATATTAAATAATATCCTGTTTTAAAAAAGCATAGACTGCCGGGGATCAATCGGCAGTCTAATTTTTCTCTTATTTGATTTTTTTAAAGCTAAAATCAAAAAATGATTCAGAACGAACAGCCTTTTCATGAAAGTTTAAAAAGGATGTAACCTGATTGGGGATAACGATGCATTCCATCCCAGCTTCGATTGCTGCAAGTGCTCCATTAAGCGAATCTTCTATTGCCAATGCCTCTTGTGGTTCCACTTGTAATTCTGCTAAAGCCTGTAAATAAAGTGCGGGATCGGGTTTAACTTTAGCTACATCTTCTTTTGTTTTTATCACCGAGAAATAATCCCAAAGTTCAAATTGTCTAAGGAATCCTTCCACCCATTCCCGAGATGAACTAGAAGCAAGTCCAATCTTATATCCAAGTTCCTTAGCTTCATCTAGTTTTTCTTTTACCCCTTCACGAACCTCTAAGATTCCCTTTTTTTCTAAAAAGCATTCTGTTGCTAAATTTTTTATTTCTTGTTTATCAATCTTCATTCCGGTTTGGTTTTCTATGTATAGAAAAAACCCCTCATCTGTGGTACCGATACATTTTGCAAATTCCGCTAGTGGCAATTCCATTTCATATGTTTCTTTCAGGATTTCCTGGTAAACTTCAAACCAAATCGTTTCAGTATCAATAATGGTTCCATCAAAATCAAAAATCACTGCTTTAATTGTCATATTTTCCTCCATTCTATAACACTCTTAATCTTTCAGAGTATCTTATAATAATAAGAGTTACAACATAATAATCTTTAACAAAACCTGAAAAATCAAGGTATAATATAGATAAGTTTACTAAAGCTATCTTAGCACAATTACATACATTATCCCCAAATTGAAAGGAGAAACCATCTTGTTTGAAAAAGCACTGCCCTTACTAGAATCGTATTTTGGCTATAGTGCCTTCCGGAAGGGCCAAGAGCAGGCCATCCATTCGGTAGTAGCTGGCCAAAATACCATTTGTGTCATGCCGACTGGCGGCGGAAAATCGATTTGCTATCAAATTCCAGCCCTTATCCTTCCGGGTACCACAATTGTCATATCCCCGCTCATCTCATTAATGAAGGACCAAGTAGATGCCCTCACTCAAATTGGTATCCCAGCGACATTTATCAATAGCTCCCTAAATTTTAATGAGGCAAATGAAAGGATGCGTGAGGCAAAGCGAGGAAAATATAAATTACTCTACATTGCACCGGAACGTTTGGAATCGTACGACTTTCTTGAAGATCTTAATCAGATGGAAATCCCCTTAGTTGCTGTCGATGAAGCTCATTGTATTTCACAATGGGGCCATGATTTCCGTCCAAGTTATCGCCATATCCAACAAATGATCGATAGCTTGCCGCAAAGGCCGAATGTTCTTGCTTTAACGGCGACCGCGACGCCAAGAGTCCGTGAGGATATTTGTCATCTGCTAAATATTGATGAAAGAAATACGATTATCACAGGATTTGAACGGGAAAACCTTTCTTTTTCAGTCATTAAAGGACAGGACCGGGTGAAGTATCTTCAAGATTATCTTAAAAAGAATGACAAAGAAGCAGGGATTATTTACGCGGCAACTAGGAAAAACGTCGACCAGCTCTATGAAAGGCTGCGGAAGGAAAACATCAATGTTGCTAGGTATCATGCGGGGATGGGGGATGTGGACCGTGCTCGCGAGCAGGAACGATTTTTAGAAGATAAAGCTTCAGTCATGGTCGCAACCTCTGCCTTCGGGATGGGGATTGATAAATCCAATATCCGCTATGTTCTTCACTACCAACTACCGAAAAATATGGAGAGCTATTACCAGGAAGCTGGCCGTGCCGGTCGTGATGGACTAAAAAGTGAATGCATTCTGCTTTATTCCCCTCAAGATGTGCAAATTCAACGTTTCTTAATTGATCAATCGATTGATAGAAGTCGAATCACACAAGAGTTGGAAAAACTGCAGCAGATGGTGGATTATTGCCATACGGAAAACTGTCTGCAGGAATTTATTTTAAACTATTTTGGTGAAGAAGAAACTGAGCCTTGTGAAAGATGTGGAAATTGCACGGATTCCAGGACAAGGATTGATGTAACAAAGGAAGCACAAATGACAATGTCCTGTGTCATTAGGATGGGACAGAGATTTGGAAAAACACTCATTGCCCAGGTGCTGACCGGCTCAAAAAATAAAAAAGTAACCGAGCTAGGATTTGATCGGCTTTCAACCTATGGAATCATGAAGGACCAAGGGGCGAAGGAAGTCAGTGATTTTATTGAATTTTTAATTTCTCAGGAGTTAATCGCGATTGAACAGGGGCAGTTTCCTACTCTTTATGTTTCCCAAAAAGGAAAAGATATTTTACTTGGCAAGGAGCAAGTCTTTCGCAGAGAGACAGTCCAGGTTAAACAGGTTTCGAAGAATGATCCATTGTTTGAAGAATTAAGAGAAGTTCGGAAGCGGATTGCGGAAACAGAAAAAGTTCCGCCATTTGTGATTTTCTCTGATGCCGCGCTTAAGGATATGTGTGCTAAGCAGTCAAAAACCAACGAAGAGTTTTTACAGGTCAGCGGTGTTGGGGAACATAAGTTGAATAAATATGGACTTGAATTTATTCAAGCTATCCGTGCTTTTTTAGAAGGTCATCCAGATTATCAGAGCGAAATCCAAATAGAATCGGCAATACCGAAAAAGACAGCCAAAAAAGCGGTAACTGATTCCCATTTGGAGACATTTTCCTTCCATCAAAAGCACTTATCTATAAAGGAAATTGCTGAACAACGTGAACTCGCTATCAGCACCGTGGAAAGCCATTTGCTCCAATGTGCCCAGCAAGGATTAGATGTCGACTTCTCTAGCCTTGTTCCTAGTGAGTATATTCCTCTTTTAGAAAAGGCGGTGGAAGAAGCTGGGCGTGAACGCTTAAAACCAATTAAGGAACTTCTTCCAGAGGAAGTCAGCTATTTTATTATAAAAGTTTTTCTGTATTATTTGAGTAAAAATAAATAAAGCGGCAAATGGTTGGACAAGACGTCCAGCCATTTTTATGTCCATACTTTTATTAGTAATCCAGGTAAAATATGCTAATATTAAACTATCAAATTAGATAGAAGGTGATGGTCATCGAAGAGGTAGTTCTATGTCTACGGGATTTAAAAAAGAATTACGGGACCAAAAATGTATTAAGAGGGATTGATTTGACGGTCCATCGCGGACAAATAATCGGTTATATTGGACCGAATGGTGCCGGTAAAAGTACAACGATTAAAATTTTGCTTGGGCTTGAGGGGGACTATTCCGGCAAGGTTGAGATTTTTGGCGAGGAAGTCACTGAAAAGAATATCGACTATAAAAGAAAAATTGGCTATGTGCCGGAAATTGCCGAACTCTATGATAATCTCACCGCGATGGAGTATTTAACCTTTATTGGGGAATTGTATGGACTTGACCTTCAAGAGGCGGATGAAAAGGCTCAAAGGCTGATGAAAGTTTTTGGCTTGGAAGAGGTGTACCACTCGCGAATCGCTTCGTATTCCAAAGGGATGCGTCAAAAGGTCCTCATTATCTCCAGTTTATTACATAACCCAGACCTGTTATTTTTAGATGAGCCGTTGAGCGGACTTGATGCCAATAGTGTCATGGTCTTTAAAGAAATCCTAGCTGTTCTCGCGGCGCAGGGAAAAACGATATTCTATTCCTCACATATCATGGACGTCGTCGAGAAAATTAGTAATCGGATCATCTTAATCAATGATGGAAAAATTGTCGCCGATGGCAGCTTCAACGAGTTAAAGGAGCAAAATAAGGAAGGTACATTGGAACAAATCTTTAATCAGCTAACTGGTTTTAATGAATATAAGGCGCTGGCAGAGGAATTCGTCGCCATCGTTCAAGAGGTATAAATGGATGAAAAACTTTCAAACGCTTCGATTTCTAGATTTATTTCGTCGACTTTTTGAGAGCTTCGGCATCAATTACACCGTGATGAGAAAAATTTTAGCGGTTAAACTTACGATGGATGGGCGGAGAACCCCAACAATATTTAATCAGCAGGGCAAGAAAAAGAAGAAACCAGAAGAAAATGGGTTTATCAAGTCGTTAGGAATGTATGTATTTATCAGTTTGTTTCTTATCCCGGTAGTGATCTTTGGCAAGAACTATCTATTTCAGATGAGTATCTTTTTTGGAATTGTGATGTTTATGGTGATGACGTCGATGATTTCCGACTTTTCCAATGTTCTTCTCGATATCAAAGATAAGGGAATACTTCAGACAAAGCCCGTTGATAAAAAAACAATCAGTGTAGCAAAGACGGTTCATATTTCAATTTATTTATTTTTTCTTACTGCGGCTATTTCAGGAGTTCCGATTATTGCAGGGACCTTTAAACATGGCATTTTTTTCTTAGTTCTAGCATTGTTAAGTCTTATTTTAGTCAATTTATTTATTGTTGTTGTAACGGCGCTTATTTATTTTTTCATCCTTCGTTACTTTGACGGTGAAAAGCTGAAGGATATTATCAACTATGTCCAAATTGGTCTATCCGTTTCAATCGCAATCGGTTATCAGATTTTGGGGAGAGCCTTTAGTTTTGTCGATATGAACATTACTTTTTCTCCAAGCTGGTGGCAATTCTTTATTCCACCCATTTGGTTTGGTGCGCCATTTGAACTATTTTTAAGTCACAATACAAGCGTGTATCTAGTGATTTTTTCACTATTAGCATTGATTGTCCCAGTCATTGCCACTTTGGTCTATATTCGAATGATGCCTTCATTTGAAAGAAACCTGCAAAAACTAACGAATAATAGCGGGAAAAGCAAACGTAAGGACCGTAAGTGGAAATCCTGGCTCACTAGTGTTATTTGCCGAAGTAACGAGGAAAAGATATTCTTTCGCTTTGCTGATAACATGATGCGAAACGAAAGAGAATTCCGGTTAAAGGTTTATCCTGCTCTAGGATTGTCGCTGGTTTTTCCGTTTGTCTTTATGTTTAACGCTATTCAAATGAATTCCTATGCTCATATGGTTTCGAGCAAATGGTATCTAGCGATATATTTTAGTAGTTTGATGATTCCGAATGCGATTACGATGCTGAAATATTCGGGGAAATATAAAGGGGCTTGGATATATAAAACCGCGCCAATACAAAACTTAGCACCGGTTTATAGTGCTGTGTTAAAGGTATTTATTGTTAACCTTTTTTTACCTGTCTATCTCATCTTAAGCATGATCTTTGTCGGCATCTTCGGGATAAAAATTATCGACGATCTATTGGTTGTTTTTGTGACTGCCATTCTTTACACCGTTATTTGCTCGAACTATCTGAAAGGGACTTTGCCATTTTCTGAATCATTTGAGGATGCCCAGCAGAGTGGGGGACTAAAAGTACTCCTTGCCTCACTTTGCATCGTCGTTTTCACAGGGATCCATTTTGCAGTCACGTTTATTCCATATGGAGTGACCATTTATTTAGTCCTGGTTCTTGTCATTACCATTTTTGCTTGGAAACTGGCCTATAAGACGGTGTGGAATTATAAAAATAATGAAATGGAATATTAGGATGGCTCTTATTCGGTGAAAATCTCAATGTGTCAGCTATTTAGATGGAACGCGTTATAGGGCATCGCACATCTGAAATATTTTTATTTTTAGGATATTCATAATATTTGTCGATATTCTGCTGGATTTGTTGATATTTCCCTGGCAATTTGTCGATAAGCTCAAATTATATATTTGTGATAGCATTTCGACACAGATGTTACAATTACAAAGAACAAAACGCATGGGAAAACTTAACCATGCGTTTTGTTTGTGTTAAAAATAGTTATTCTTGATCGTCCTCCAAAAACGGCTTATTTACATAATAGTACATCATTCCCATAAAAACTGAGCCACCAATCAGATTGCCAATCGTAACAGGGATAAGGTTATGGATTACGCCACCCCAGGAAATCGTTCCAGGATGGTTTAAGACTAAGGCGATGGCGAAGGTACACATATTTGCGATGCTGTGCTCATACCCGGAAATAAAGAAACAAAACACAAACAACATCATCGCAAACATTTTTGGGCCATCTCCTTTTAATCCCATAGGAAGAAAGAAAGCCATACAAACAAGCCAATTACAAAGGATTGCTCGGAAAAAGAGTTCCATCGTAGGAACTTGCATTTTCTTTTCCACAACACTTAACAAAAAGCCGTTAACGGATGATTCAGCGAAAAGTCCCGTTGTAAAAATAATAAAGGCAAAGACTGCAGCCCCTAAAATGTTCCCTGCGTAACTAGTACCCCATAGCTTAAAAACCTCGGTCCAGGTTAATTTCTTACGAAGGGCGGCATACGTGTAATAGAAGGTATTTCCGGTAAACAAATCTCCGCCGCCGTAAGCGATTAAAATAATGGCAGCCCCAAAGGTAATTGCCGCCATCGGATAGGCGAGTGGGGAGTGGACAAGATAAAAGAAATTACCAGTTTTAAATGCGACAATGACACCAAACCCAATAAACATACTCGCAAGCATCGATCGTAATAGATAACGGAGGATGCTTTGCCGAAATATTTTCACCTTTTTTGCAGCTAATTTTTCTACTTCACCTAAGGATTGCATTTCCATCTTGTTTAACCACCATTCATAGTATACTCAATTATCTTACTATCAGTAGGGGAGGAACAAACACCCTTAGGTGAAAGTTTCCCTTTATCCCCTTTGAATAATCATGTTGTTGTTTTCATATGTTTATATAGCAGTTGAAATTAGCGAATACTTCCTAAATCAGCTATAATAAAAAGGTTTTTATTACTGAGTTTAAGGAGTTTTGAAGTTGAAACTGGAAAAAATCACCCCTTCATTTGATCCCTGGGAAGCATATTTGGATATTGAGCAATATGGAATGTCCAAGCTTACCAATATTGAATTCACCACAACCACACTTTGTAATATGCGCTGTGAGCATTGTGCAGTAGGCTATACGCTGCAGACTAAGGATCCGACGGCGCTGCCTCTACATCTCCTATTACAAAGACTAGAAGAAATTCCTACTCTTCGTTCACTAAGCATTACCGGAGGAGAACCAATGCTATCCTTATCCTCCGTGAAAAACTATGTAGTGCCGATTTTAAAATATGCGCATGAACGAGGCATTCGGACGCAGATTAACTCCAATTTAACCCTTGATTTACCTCGTTATGAGTTAATTGTTCCATATTTAGATGTTTTACATATATCACACAATTGGGGAACAGTCGATGATTTTGTCGAGGGTGGCTTTGCCAGAATGGAAAAGAAACCTGATATCGCACAACGTGAAAAATATTTTATTAGAATGATAGAAAATAGCCGCGAGCTTGTTAAAGCAGGGGTGATGGTGTCGGCTGAAACGATGTTAAACAAACGGACAATCCCTCATTTAGAGAAAATTCATCGCCAAATTGTTGATGAAATGCATTGTCAACGCCATGAGGTGCACCCTATGTATTCTAGCGACTTTGCCAGCAATTTGGAAGTGTTGACACTAGAGGAAATTCGCGAGGCCATTCACCACTTATTGGATATAAGGAATGAAAATGTTTGGATGCTGTTTGGAACGCTACCATTCTACCCTTGCAACAGTAACCAAGATGATTTAGCGCTTTTAAAACGGCTTTATGAAAGTAAAAATGTAACCGTAAGAAATGATCCAGATGGGCGTTCCCGTTTGAATGTGAATATTTTTAACGGGGACATAATCGTGACTGATTTCGGTGATGCACCACCACTAGGAAACATTCAAACTACCAATCTTTTATCTGCCTATGATACTTGGCAATCATCAGCGTTAGCAAAAGAATTAAGCTGCCACTGTCCAGCTGTTTCTTGTCTGGGGCCGAATATATTAGTGAAAAACAGCTATTATCAAGATGTTGATTTTAGCAAACGAAAAAACAAGATCAAAAAATAGAAAAAGCAGGGCTCACCTGCTCAGATTGTCGAGAAAGGGTATATTTCTCGGCAATTTTTTAATAATGGATTGGGGCTGCGAACTGGCCTGTTGATTTCCGCTCCGGGCACTCGCTTTCCGCGGGGAGGTCCGGGAGCCCGTCTAGCTGCAGCGCCTAGCCCCTCGAGGTCGCTTCGGTCCTGCCGCTGAAGTCAAAGAACGACTTCAACGTCAGGCCCTCCAGCGCTTGTCGGGGCTGGACAAGGCGCTTCCGCTTTTCCTTCTCCTCGGCTCTTTTGGAGCCTGCGGGGTCTCCCGTGACCTCTCTATCCCGCAGGAGTCGAGTGCCTCCGCTCCAATCAACAGGGTGGCAAATCAACCTAAAGAATTGCACACACTTTTTCTAAGCTGGCTAAGTGTGTCGAAATCTTTTTTATATTTTGGCAGGCTGCTGTATGGAGAGCCTGTTCACTTGTATTCTTTAATCCCCGTAACCGGCAGTAGCGAAGCCCATGCAGCTCTTTTGAGTCTGCGAAGCTTCGCTCCATTTTTTCCTTTCTAAATTTATAAAGCAATTTTCCTGTTTTACTTAAAAAGTTCGAGGCCTGTTCACAATGTGAATAGGTCTATTTTCTGTGGAAAAGGGGCGGAGCGCCGCAAAAACGAATCACTTTAACCAGTTAAAGTGAAATACCGATTTCACTAGACGAAAGATGTGAAGTCTAGCTCTGCTCTCACCGCCTTTATTAGGTGACTACGGCTTGTTCTCTAAATTTATTTCCGTGGTAGGGTTGGGAGTTGAGGCTCATGATAGTTTTTTTTCTGAATAATGGAGATGGATTCTTGCCCCCATCTTTGCGTATTTGAAAGACTGAAAAAAAAACCCAAATCCATATTGACAATGTTTATATTAACAATGATAATATAAACATAAATAATATGAGGTGATGATGTAATGAATATCCAGGATGTAATCCTCGGCTTTTTATATGAGGAGCCGATGAGCGGCTATGATATTAAACAAATGATGGAGAACTCCGTGTCATACTTTTTTGATGCTTCCTTTGGAGCTATATACCCCGCTTTAAGAAAGATGGAAAAGGATGGGCTAGTGGAAAAGAAGGTCATCCAGCAAGAAGGGAAACCGAACAAAAATTTATTTGTGATTACGGAAAGCGGAAAAGAGCAATTTCAACAATATCTATACAGTCCAGTTAACCCAACCGTAACAAGATCTGATGTCCTCATCCGCATCTTTTTTGGTCGGTTTACCACCAAAGATAATATTGTGAAGTGGTTAGAAGGGGAACGCGAAAAAAGCCAGTCCATGTACGATAACTTAATAAGTGTCGCGGAAACGTATCCAAATATGGAAACATTCAAAAGGTTTACACTGGAGTTTGGCATTCGCCAAGCCAAAATGATCTTAGGGTTGATCGATGAAGAATTAGAAAAATTAAACAAACAAGCAAAGGGATAATACAATGAAGGGGATAGGCGGAATGAAAGTTGTATTGTTAGTGTGCTTAGGGATATTTGTTTGTATGCTCGACTCGACGATAATGAATATTACGTTGCCAGCAATTCAAGACAACCTGCATACATCATTGGAAATGAGCTCGTGGATGTTGAATGTATACACGATGACAATTGCCGTGTTAGCAATTCCGATGGCAAGGTTTGCGGAGATGTTTGGCAGACATAAGTTTTATATCGTTGGATTGTTTATTTTTGGCCTAGGGTCTGCCCTATGCGGGTTGGCGACCAGCGGGGATTTTTTAATCGCTGCCCGGTTCATTCAAAGCTTTGGTGCAGCGATTTTAATTCCATGCAGTATGGTCATCGGAATAGCCGCGATGCCGCTTGAAAAAAGAACAATCCCCTTAACATTGCTAGGTGCAACACAAGGTTTAGCTACAGCATTAGGGCCGACGGTTGGAGGAATCATTACAGAAAAGCTAAGCTGGCATTGGGTTTTCTATGTCAATGTTCCAATTTGTTTACTAGCTATTGTCGGTGCTTTCCTTATACTAACGATTAGGAAAGAAAGTCGAGTAAAATCAAAAATAGATTGGTTTGGCTTACTTTTCTCAATATCGGCTATTTTTCCACTCAACCTTGTGTTAATCAAAGGAAATACCTGGGGCTGGGTAAGCAGTCTAACCATTATTTGTTATCTTGTGACTGCTGCTTCCATCGTTCTCTTTATTGTAGCTGAGAAAAAGTCTCCAGCGCCAATGGTTAACTTAAGTCTGTTTAAAGATCGCTTGTTTACAGGCTCTGTTGTAACAGTGACAACAGGTTTTATCTTTCTCATCGGTGTAATGGTCCTGCTGCCTCAGTTTTTAACTAACTTCCAGCATAAGACGGAGCTTCAAGCTGCTCTGCTTGTTACACCGGTATCCGCATCTATCTTTATATTTTCCAATTTCGCCGGGTTACTTTCGAGAAAGATTGGCTATACAATTCCGGTTATGATGGGCTTTGGAATTATGGGAATTGCCTACTACTTGTTACACAATTTAAATATTCATAGTACTTCAAAAGAAATTATCCTCTTGTGCAGTTTGCTTGGCTTGGGCTTTAGCTTTGTGATTTCTTCGGCTACGATGGCGAGTACTTCCTCATTTGAAGGGGAGATGCTTACAGCCTCCCAAGGTGTTTTTTCGATGTTAAGGCAAGTTGGTGTCGTCTTAGCTGTTGCCATCTTTGTTGCAGGACTAACCAATAATATTAAGGATAGAAAACAAGAGGTGATCCATTTCGCCGTCCAAAAGCTTGAGAAGCTGGATGTCCCACAATCTGCAAAACAGAAAATTTTGGCTGAAACGAAAAAATCAATAAATAAAGAAAAACAGTCCGGAAATGCGCATTCACCGATAATCACAAATGCCGAACGCCAGCAAATTATTGATAGAAACTTTCAAACAGCACTTGCCGCTATCCCCGAAGGACAAAGGGATACTGTCAAAGAACAAATCCATCAAAAGGTTGAAAAGCAAGTGCAAGAGGACATTGCCAAAATAGGACAATTGGTTAAGACTTATGGAAACCAGGTCGCAACCTATGCAGAAAAAAACATTTCCGCTAGTTTTGCTGACCTCTATAAAGCAAGTATCCCCTTTCTAATCATTTGCTGCTTTACCGGAATCATTTTTAGATAAAGAAAAAGGAAGTCTGCTGTACCTTTTGTGAATACTTCTGCTGTAGAAGGAATAAAGAAAATATAGACGAATGCTAAAGGATGAGGGGCTAATGGAAGCTATAAAAATGATTAACTTGGGTGTTCGCTTTCTTTTAGAGATTCTCGCACTTGTGATTTTCGGATATTGGGGTTTTCGCATTTCACAGGGAACGATGTTGAAGATAGGATTAGGTATCGGAACCCCTTTATTAGCAGCAGTCATATGGGGAATGTTTGGGTCTCCGAAGGCTCCATATTTATTAAGTGGAATCCCGTTTTTTTTATTAGAAATCATCATTTTTGGATTCCCTGCTATAGCCTTGTATTTTACCGGGAAACATGGGCTGGCCTTTATTTATGGCTTGATTACAGTTATTAATCTGGTGCTATTGAAGGTATGGAAGCAATAAACAAACAGCTTGCATCCGTGAAGGATGAAGCTGTTTGTTTTTTTCATAATTGCTTTACCCCTTTGTTTTGATTTAAACTAAGTATCAAATGTAGAATTAATGTGGTGAGGTATAGATGGGAAACCAAGTTGAACAAACGTATGATATCATGGAGGTTTGCCTGCTAGCTGGGAAAATTATGCTGCAATGCGGCGGGGAGACCTATCGGGTTGAAGATACGATGATGCGGATTGCCGCTTCCTATGGTATTGAAAAAACACATAGTTATGTTACACCGACTGGAATTATTTTTTCAGCGGAGAGTAATGAGCCGACGAAGACCAAGCTAATTAGAATTTCGGAGCGCTCAACTGATTTGAAAAAGGTTGCAATGGTGAATAGCATATCAAGAAGTATCAGCAGCGGTGAAATCAATCTTAAACAAGCTATGGAGCAATTGATTGAGATTGATTCCATGAATCTAACTTTTCCCTTTAGGATTCAAGTGGCAGCTGCATCATTAGCAAGCGGCTGCTTTATGATTATGTTTAAAGGCGGCTGGAATGATTTTATTCCAGCGATGATTTCCGGAGGAGTGGGCTTTCTTAGCTTTGTTTACTTTCATCGCTTTATCCCGATTAAGTTTTTCTCGGAGTTTTTGGCATCGTTTGTGATTGGGCTACTGTCGTTTATTTTTGTCAAAACAGGAGTGGGGCATCAATTAGATAAAATTATCATCGGTTCGGTAATGACCTTAGTTCCTGGTCTATTAGTGACTAATGCCATCAGAGATTTAATGGCGGGGCATTTAGTCTCAGGGTTATCTAAAGGTGCGGAAGCCTTTTTAACGGCCTTTGCTATCGGGGCAGGAATTGCCATCGTGGTATCATTTTTGTGAAAGTTAGGTGGAATAGTGGCTCTTATTGCACAAGTAATAACTAGCTTCCTTGCTACCGGTGCCTTTGGAATTATTTTTAACGCACCGAAAGAAACATTGGTTAAATGTGGGCTGATTGGAATGGGCGGCTGGGTAATCTATTATCTTCTCGAAAGCTACACAGGTAATGCCGTGTTTGCCACATTGTCTGCCACGGTTTTTATTGCGGTTCTTAGTCAAGAATTAGCGAAGTTTTATAAAACGCCTGTGATTATTTTTAGTGTCGCAGGCATTATTCCGCTGGTTCCGGGTGGATTGGCATATGATGCAATGCGTAATTTTGTAGAGAACGATTATAATTCTGCAATTGGACTAGCAGCAAAAGTACTTATGATTGCAGGAGCAATCGCCTTTGGACTGGTCTTTTCAGAGGTCATTAATCAAGTGATTCGAAAAATCAGACAAAATAAGGTACGAACATAACCATTTCCCCTCTTAGATAAGGGGATTTTTTGTTAAGCAAAACTTAAGGGAAAACAGTTATCATCTAAGTGAAAATGGTTTCGTGTGCTGCTATTTTTTGATATGGTTAATATTGTGATAGATTATTATTACTCATGGCCATTTAATTCAAGTATTTAACAAAGAGGTATATATTCAAATGAAAAAATTGATAATCATAATCATTATTCTTATATTATCGTTTATTAATGCGAAATTGTTTTTAGAGTCGAAGGTCGATCAATCGAATCCTCTAAAAATGGTTAAAGCAGCATTATTAAAAACGCGAGAAGTATCAATCGTAGATAAGGAAAATCCAAGTTTGCCTGATCATATATTGCTTGATGTTCCGTTACTAAATCAAATGGATAATCCATTGCTTTACAATGGCTGTGAGGTTACCAGTTTGGCGATGATTCTCAACTACCATGGGGTAAAAGTAACAAAGAACGAGTTGGCTAATAACATTAAAACCGTTCCGTTAACCTATAGTGACGGAAAAAAGGGAAATCCAAATGCCGGCTTTGTAGGGAATATGGCTCAAGGACCGGGGTTGGGTGTCTACAATGGTCCAGTATTTTCACTGGCACAGAAATATGTCGGGGATAGAGTGGTCAATTTAACGAATCATCCGTTTTCCGATTTATTAAAAGAAGTGGGTCAAGGGCTTCCGGTGTGGATTATTACTACAACCAACTTTACTCCTGTCTCTGATTTTCAAACGTGGGATACCCCGCAAGGAAAAATAGACGTGACCTTCAGTGTACATAGTGTAGCAATTACCGGCTACGATGAAGACTATATTTATGTAAACGATCCGTATGGGACGAAAAATAAAAAATTGAACAAGGAAAGTTTCATTAAAGCCTGGGAGCAAATGGGCAAACAAGCGATCGTAATCAAAAAATAAGAAGACGACACGCTTTGGGATTTAAAAGATTTTTTCGGCAAAAATGGGCGAAGGCAGAGGAATGAATATCCTCTGCCTTCTTAGCTTCTCGATTCAATTTTAGAATCCTTATAGTAACTTGTGAATGGTTGGATTGCTACATGACAAGGAAGTAACCTTTTAACATTGATTCCTGTCTAGCTTCAGCGCCCAACGACTAATGTAGGTCGCTAAACGGGTGCTTACACAATTCTTGTCAGCCATCGCAAGGTAAAAACTTATATATTGTAATTGTTATAAAAACAAGTTTGCCGCGGTTATTCTTCCACCTGATGGTTTTATACCTAAACGACGTAAGCCCTACCTCTCTTACATCCTAACGGCTCCGAAGCCGATCCAGTGTGAATAAGTTTTTATTTTAAAACATAAGCAGAATGCCAGAAAAAATTCTTACATTGCGTTATCTCTCTAATTACAAGTTACATATTGTAAAGCAAATATTTATATTACAGGACATTGGAAATTTTGTCAACTATTATTTGGAAAATATTTATTGGTGTGTGATAAGTTACTTTGCAGAAAGCTAACCTATTTCGGCTTAATTTGTGCTGCCTATATTTCGTAGGTTCAGCAGCACATCAATGCTTTAAGTTCCATTTAGATTCAAAAATTGTAGTGAGTGATCGTTAATTTGTTGTAAGTACCTGTGGATTTTGTCGTTGTTACCAATGATTTTGGTTAGTCTGAATAATATTTCGAAAAGCGAAATTATTTTTCTAAGATAATATCCTTGTGATGATAAATTAAATAGGTCGTTGTATCTAGAACAGTTCTTTGATGTTGAATCTTATTTGTTTGAAGATATTTTGAAATAATTTTATTTTTGAAAAAATTGTTGCTTTTTTTCGAAAATGATTATATTATTTCGATATAGAATTTATAGTTTTTATTTTCTGAACATTCGGATTTTACCTCTAGGGAGGATTACACAATGAACTTATTTAGAAAGAAATCGATTCAGGCACTCCTTCAAGAAGCAGGGCAAAAAGATGTTACCTTAAAGAAAGAGTTAGGTGCCTTTGATTTATCAATGCTTGGTATCGGAGCGATTATTGGAACAGGTATTTTTGTTCTCACCGGAGTGGCGGCAGCGGAACATGCAGGACCTGCACTTATTTTATCCTTTATTATATCTGGTTTAGCCTGTGTATTTGCAGCCCTTTGTTACGCTGAATTTGCCTCGACTGTTCCAGTTTCGGGAAGTGCTTATACCTACAGTTATGCTACATTTGGGGAATTAATTGCCTGGATATTGGGATGGGATCTAATTCTCGAATATGGACTGGCTTCATCTGCTGTTGCCAGTGGCTGGTCAGGTTATTTTCAAGGACTGCTTGCAGGCTTCGGTATTCATTTACCACAAGCGATAACAAGTGCCTATGATCCTGCGAAGGGAACGTTCATTGATGTTCCGGCCATCATTATTGTCTTTATCATTACCTTCCTTTTAACCCAAGGTGTGAAAAAATCAGCACGATTTAACACAATCATGGTACTTATTAAGTTGGCCGTTGTTGTATTATTTATTGGTGTTGGTGTTTGGTATGTGAAGCCTGGAAACTGGACTCCCTTTATGCCATTTGGTTTTTCAGGTGTGACAACCGGTGCTGCTACAGTATTCTTTGCCTATATTGGCTTTGATGCCGTATCCACTGCAGCGGAGGAAGTAAAGAACCCGCAAAAAAATATGCCCATTGGCATCATTGCTTCACTGCTTGTGTGTACAATCTTATATATTGTCGTTTCGGGTATTTTAACCGGAATTGTTCCTTACCAACAGCTTGATGTGAAGAACCCAGTGGCCTTCGCCCTTAACTATATTCATCAGGATTGGGTTGCTGGTATAATCTCACTAGGGGCAATTGCCGGTATCACAACGGTATTACTTGTGATGATTTATGGACAAACTAGACTTTTTTATGCCATTAGCCGTGATGGGTTATTGCCAAAGGTTTTTTCAAAAGTAAATAAAGAAAAGCAAACTCCGATAGTAAACTCGTGGATTACGTGTTTGCTAGTCTCAATCTTTGCTGGATTAGTACCGTTAGGTAGGTTAGCTGAACTAGTAAACATTGGTACACTGTTTGCGTTCATGACGGTTGCCATCGGAATTTTGTTTCTTCGGAAAAACAATCAAGCACCAAAAACAGGCTTTCGAGTTCCGTTTGTCCCATATATTCCGATTCTTGCTTTCTTATTCTGCGGCTATTTAGCTTTACAGCTCCCGGCTGCATCATGGATTAGCTTTTCCGTGTGGCTCGTAATTGGGCTGTTCGTCTACTTCGGCTATGGCCGCAAGCATTCAACGTTGAATACACAATTGGATCAGTTTAAAAATGTTAGCTGAACTCGTGTAGTTTAAAATACCTAACAATAAATGTAAAAGACTTGCCTTAAGCAAGTCTTTTTCTGTGGGAATTTATCGAAATATGTCGAAAATCACAGTTTTTTCGTTTTTATTGTCAATTTTTATGAAGAAAAATGATAAGATAGTAGGAGCATGTTTTGTGAATATTTTCAGATAATTCGTCATTAGAACTAGGCCAAGGGAGCAACTAATATGAAAGTAAGTAGCAAAAGCCCTAAATTAATCTTTGAAGAGAAAAAGGCGATTAAACTATTTTTATGGTTATTTTATATCTTTTTTTTCTCATTTGATTTTTTGTATTATTACATTTTACCTCTTTTTTCAGAGTTGGGGGATAAAAAATTTCTTCAGCAAGGACTTGGTTATTGGGTATTTATTGTAATCATCGGCTTACTGCCAATATCTGTCTATTTAATTAGAAAGCGTAACCCTTATCATGTTAAATACTTTTTTCTGTTAACCTATATCATTATTGATATTATAGATAATCTTATTAGGTATTATGGTACCTCACATAAATTTGCTTCTGGAAATATTGTTGAGTTATTATTTATATTTTTTTCCCCTATATTCGTGAATAGAAAATATTTTTGGACTGCCACAATAGCGGTTATCGGGAAGTATCTTTTTTTAGGAATGGTCCTACATGACCCTGAGGTTTTACCTCCTGCGCTTATAATTGGCATTGTTGCTGCAATCGCTTTTATTATCCTAATAAGATTTTATTCATATATTAATTCAATAACTTCAGTTCATGAAGAGCTCCATCAAAAAGAGAAACTTGCCGTGATTGGGCAAATGGCCGCAGCGATTGGCCATGAAATACGAAATCCTCTTTCTTCATTAAAAGGATTTACACAGCTACAGCAGGAGCGACATCCAAATGGCAATAATTTTTATCCAATCATGATACAGGAAATTGATCGGATTAATAGCATAGTTAACGATTTGATGTACCTTGGGAAACCAAGGGATATCAAATTTGAAAAAGCGAGTATTGAAGAAATAATTGCCTATACACTTTCTATAACGCAACAACAGGTTGATAGGGAAGGAGTAACAGTCGAAACCATAATCGCTGGCCCATTACCACCTATAGATTGCGAAGAAAAACAACTAAAGCAAGTTTTTATTAACTTGATAAAAAATGCAATCGAAGCAATGCCTAACGGTGGACAGATAAAGATAAAGGTGAAGGTTTCAGCAGAGGGCAAACTGTCAATCTCGATCGAGGATGAAGGGTATGGGATTTCTGAGGAGAATATCGCCAATCTAGTAGAACCATTTTTTACTACAAAAAAAGATGGAACAGGACTGGGATTAATGGTTACGAGTCAAATTATTAAGGACCACAATGGTGAGTTGAAAATAGATAGTAATATTGGAAAAGGAACAAAAGTCCATGTTACGTTACCATTAACACAAAAAATATAAGCAATAATTAAATCTACAAATATACAAAATTCATCAAAATAAAGGGTTTCATGGGCATTCTAGATGATATATAATGTAGAAGAATAAGGAAATTTTATAGAATTTTGTTTAAAATGTAGAAGAATAAGTAAATTTTGTAGAATTTTGTTTAAAATGATGAAATACTGTATAAAAAAGACCGATTTTTGTTTAGAAAATTGTTAGATGCACCTGGAGGATTATATGATACCACATGAAGAGCAGCGTACTGTGAAATGGTACCTTTTATTATCTTATATAATTGTGATAGGATATGATGTATTTTATTATTACATTGTTCCTACTTATATCTCACATGAAAAGAGTGGTTTTCCGAGTGATTTTTGGTATCTTACCTATTTAGTTTTAATTATATTAATACCAATTTCCCTCTATTTAAATAAAATAAAGAAACCATTTTGGATTAAACATGTTTTTGTCAGCAGTTATTTATTTACAACATTTTTGGTTGATATTTTAACCTATTATGGTGACCGAAGTACCACCTACAGGAGTGGTAATGTTGTAGAAGTATTTTTAATTTTAACGTTACCTCTTTTTCTCAATTCAAGGTTTTTTTGGGTAGTGACCCTAGGAGTTGTAGCTCGTTACGTTTTTACAGGTATTATTTTAGATACTACATATGTAACTATGCCTATTTTTTTATTAACCATTCTATCTAGTGTTTCTTACTTGTTATTAGTTCGATTCCAAGGTTATGTTCGAGCTATTCGAACTGTGTATGACAATCAGCTGGAGGGAATTGTTAAGGGTGTTATTGCAACACTGGAATTGAAAGATCAATATACAAGAGGGCATAGTGAACGTGTTGCCAGCTATGCTTTGTTATTAGCGAAAGAAATTGGTAAGTTTTCAAATGAGGAACAAAAATCATTTTATTATGCCTGCTTACTACATGATATAGGAAAGGTACATATTCCAGATCAGATTCTAATGAAACCGGGGAAACTCACAAAAGAAGAATTTGAAATTATTAAATCTCATCCAAGTGTCGGTGCTGAAGCTGTTAAAAATGTTGAGGGGATAAAGGATTGTATTTGTGTCATTCGTTCTCATCATGAACGCTGGGATGGGAAAGGGTATCCTGAGCAATTAAAGGGAGAAGAGATTCCTTTACTAGCTAGAGTAACTTCTGTTGCCGATGCTTTTGATGCCATGACTTCTTCGCGATCCTATCGAGAGGCTATGTCTGTTGAAGAAGCCTATAAACGTATCATTGAAGGTAAGGGTTCCCAATTTGATCCAATGCTAGTGGAAGAATTCAAAAAAGTATTTCCAGCATGGGTCAAATTTCATAAAAAATATCCATGGACTAAAAAGTGGGAATTACCTAAGGAGGTGGAATAATGAAAATTCGTAAACTTAAGAAGGTAAAAACAACTTGTTGGTGGTGTCCATATTTTGGATTATAAAAAAACAAAAAATAAGGATGCTAGCGAAAGCTGGGCATCCTTTTTATTTTTACTATATTAATTACTTGCAAAGGGTGTTCAAATGAGCCTTACACTCGATTCACATCTAATCTTGGTTCCCCTTGAGATTCGCGAAGATAAAAAAAATTACATCATTGAAGATCAGGTTTCTGGTGAGTTTTATGAAATGCCGGAAGTTTGCATTGATGCCATTCAGTTAATAAACGATGGAAAAACTTTAGGTGAAGTCGAATCACTTCTTAAAGAAAAATTTCCGAATGAAGATATTGACCTGCTTGATTTTGCTGGGCAGTTACTTGAGCTTCAGGTGATTGCTGAAATAAATGGCGTGAAAATAGAAAATAAGAAAAAGACGAAGGAAGACTTCGGGTTTTTATGGGTTTCGCCAAAATTGGGGAAATTCTTTTTCAATAAGGCTGGATACTTTATTTATTTCGTCTTATTTATTGTAAATATATCTCTATTTATTGCTACTCCATCTTTATTTCCTCATTATAAGGATCTTTTTATTTTTGACTTAATGGTATTAAATATCCCTGCATGGATGCTTTTAACTTTTATTCTTGTATTACTTCATGAATTCGGCCACATTTTAGCAATGAGGGCGCAAAATCTCCCTACTAAAATAGAAGTTGGTCATCGTTTATTTCTTGTTGTTCTTGAGACGGATATGTCATCAGTGTGGAAACTGCCGTCAAAGAATCGTAATGTTTTATTTTTAGCTGGACTTTGTTTTGACACGCTTATCCTTTCATTAGCTTTGATTTTTCAGCTCATCTTCGCAAATGGATCAGAGGTGTTCTTAAGTATCCTGAGTGTGGTGGTCTTAGATACATTTATTCGGATAGTCTATCAACTTTGTATTTATATGAAAACAGATTTCTATTACGTGTTTGAAAATGTATCCGGTTGCTATAATTTGATGGAAAATGCCCAGCAAATGATTAGAAAGTGGCTTCCGTTTCGACCATTGGTTTCAAAGAGCGAGGTTGTTTTCGCTGAAGAAAGAAAGACAGTTTTCCTCTATTCTATTTTCTATTTTGTTGGTGTATTTTTGACCATGGGACTATTTGTAATATATTATATCCCGCAAGTATTGTTTGCTTGGAAAATGGTTCTACCAGGTTTTTCAGAAGGACCGACATCTATTCTTTTTTGGGATGCTCTGCTTTTCTCCATGCAAATCCTAATTGGATTGCTGCTTTTACTCTACTCTTGGCGGAAAAAATATATCCGTGGTTAGCTTTGTGACGGAACTTTGTCTAAATATGAATTTCTAAGGGTTTTTTCCCCCTATGATAGGGGAGTTCCCCGATATAGATAACACTACTGTTTTTCTTACAATGAAGATAAGAAAACGGAAGTGTTATTTTTTTTTAAGGAGGAGCAGGAAATGCAGGCTATTAATTCAACAACTAAAAAAACTGGAAACTCAGTCAATGATGCCTTTGCTTCACATTTTGCCAAATCAATGTTTCTAACGGTTGCCGGACTAGTGATTCTAACTTTTATCGGTACAAGAATGTTCACCCACGTCGACTTAAATTTGTACGGATATATGATCGGAACAATCGTTTTTATCGGTGGATTTTTCTACAGGTTTATCGCATGGGGCGAAAGACCGCCAACCAAAGTTTTTATCAAAAAGGGCTTAAAACTGCTGTTTAAAAAAAGCACGCCAAAAACAGCAGTCAATCATTTAGCAATTTACGATTTCATCCGCAATCGCGGAGTTTACCGCTGGGTTCAGCATATCTTAATCGGCTGGGGCTGCGTCCTTGCTTGTTTAGTAACGTTCCCATTAGTGTTTAGCTGGATGTACTTTACAATGGAAGACAATGGCTACTATACAATTGTGTTATTTGGAATGAACGTCATGCACGTAAAAGCAGAGGGAATAATCGCCTGGCTATCCTATAATGCCTTAAATATTGCAGCAATCATGGTTACGGCGGGTGTTTGTATGGCACTATATCGCCGCTTGAAAAACATGCAGGCAAGAGCGGAGCAAAAATTTATGTACGATTTTCTTCCGCTTTACCTCCTATTATTCATTTCGATTACTGGACTTTTACTTACCTTCCAGAACATCGTGCTACATGGTTGGATGCAGCCGCAAATGTCGTTAATTCACCAATTTTCAGTAATTGTAACGTTAATCTACTTACCATTCGGAAAGCTTGCTCACATTCCTTTCCGCCCAATGAGCGTACTTGCCAGAAATTACCGCGAGCATTATGGTGAACAGCATATGAAGGAATGTAAGGTGTGCGGTGAACCCTTTGTATCATTGGAACAATCAAACGATGTCATTCAAGTATTGGGTGTCAACGAGATCGAATTTAATATGAATGATGGCTTTAATCTTGCTGAATTGTGCCTGCCATGCCGCAGAAAATATCGAATTGCTAGATTCTCAGGATTCGCAACCCATCAAGTGAAGGTTAAGGAGGCAAACCAGAATGCAAAGGGATAATTATAAGAACGAAAGAGATAAATATTTTAAAGAAATCGAAAACTTAAACCATCCCAATGAAACATTGGTCAAGACACACTGTAGTTATTGTGCCATGCAATGTGGGATGAACCTAAGGGTAAATACAAAGACAAACAAGATCATTGGGGTTGAGCCTCGATATGATTGGCCAGTCACATTAGGAAAGATGTGTCCAAAAGGAGTTACTGCTTACCAACAGGTAAATCATAAAGATCGGTTATTAAAACCGTTAATTCGTGATGATCAATCATTAAAAGGTACGAAAAATGGCTTCCGTGAAGCAAGCTGGGATGAGGCATACGAGCTTATCGTAAAAAGATTCACCGATCTTCAAAAGAATTATGGGAAAGATTCAGTATCAGTATATAGCGGTGTTTCAATGACAAATGAAAAGTGTTACTTAACGGGGAAATTTGCTCGTGTTGCACTCCAAACACGCTACATTGATTATAATGGCCGATTCTGTATGGCTAGTGCAGCAGGTGGTTTAAATCGCTCATTAGGTATAGATAGAGGTTCAACAATTCCATGGACGGATGTACATGAAACCGATTGTATTTTTCTTGCAGGAAGTAATACCGCGGATTGCCATCCGACGATGATGTTCCGGGTTTGGGGAATTCAAGAACGGGGCGGCTATGTGATTGTTGCTGACCCAAGGGAAACGCCAGTCGCCAGAAGAGCTGATCTCCATCTTGATTTAAAGCCTGGTACTGACCTTGCACTTGCCAATGGGATTGTAAATTTACTAATCCAAAATGGCTATGCTGATGAAGAATTTGTAAAAAATCACACAAATGGCTTTGAAGAAACAAAGGAGCTAGTAAAAGAATTCACGCCAGAATATACAAGTGAGATCACAGGGGTGGCACCAGAAAAAATTATCCGCGCGGCCGAATTGTACGGAAAAGCACCGAATGCGATTGTTATGTTTGCCAGAGGGATTGAGCAACAAATTAAAGGGGTAGATAACGTTTCTGCCTATACCAATATGGCACTTGTTACTGGGAAAATTGGTCGTGCTAAATCGGGCGTTGCGACCATTACAGGACAAGGAAACGGTCAAGGGGGACGCGAGCATGGACAAAAAGCTGATGCACTTCCCGGATACCGTAAAATAGCGAATCCTGATCATGTAAAATATGTTTCAAAGGTTTGGGGCATTGAACCGGAAGAAATGCCTAAAGAGGGTGTGTCTGCATTCGAAATGTTCGGATTAATGGAGCAAAAGACCATTCGTGCTTTATACCTATTATGTTCAAATCCTGCCGTTTCTGCACCTGATCAGAATTATGTGCGTGAACAGATGAAAAACTTAGACTTCATGGTATGCGTTGATTTTTTCCTTTCAGAATCTGCTGAATTTGCAGATGTCGTGCTCCCTACAACCACTTGGGCGGAAGATGAAGGTACCACAACAAATGTAGAGGGAAGAATCATCAAGATTAACAGAGCACAAATGCCGCTTGGTGAATCAAAGCCAGACTGGCAGATTCAAATAGAAATTGCAGAGCGTCTCGGCCGAGGGAAATATTTTTCCCATTTAAAAACGTCCAAAGACGTATTTAATGAGCTTCGTGTCGCTTCAAAAGGTGGAACGGCTGATTATTACGGCGTAACTTGGGAAAAGATTGACAAGCAAGACGGCGTGTTCTGGCCTTGTAAAGATGAATCTGATCCCGGAACACCGCATTTGTTCTTAGATAAAAAATTCAATCATCCAGATGGAAAAGCAAAGATTCTCGCATTGCCAGACAGACCGTCAGCAGAAGTACCGGATGAAAAATACCCATTGCACTTAACAACTGGGCGGGTCGTCTATCATTATTTATCAGGGAATCAAACGAGAAGAATTCAATTCCTTCGTGATATGTGCCCGGAACCATTTGTAGAAGTTCATCCGGAAACAGCAGAAAAATACAGCATTGAACATGAAGAATACGTTCGTCTCTATACTCGTAGAGGGGAAGCAACATATAAAGTGAAAATTACAGAGGCCATTCGGAAGGATACCGTATTTGTTCCATACCACTGGGGTCATGAAAAATCTATTAATCTATTGACAATCGGTGCACTTGATCCCTATTCAAGGATGCCAGAATTTAAAACTTGTGCAGCGCAGATTGAAAAAATGAAAACCAGGGCGGTGCAGTAAATGAAGAAGAGGCTATATTTAGAACTTGAAAACTGTATAGGGTGCCGTTCCTGTTTGGCTGCTTGTACACAGTGCGGTGGGCATGAGGAACGTAACCGTAACTATGTGTACGATGTGAACCCACTTTTGAACCGTCAAACGATGCCACTAATGTGCCTTCACTGTGTGAATCCAGCGTGTGCGAGAAGCTGCCCCGCTCAGGCCATCCAAATTCACGAAACAGGAGCTGTACTTTCGGCGCTTGTGGAAAAGTGTATTGGCTGTCAAAACTGTACGATTGCTTGCCCATATGGGATTCCGAAGTTTGATACGGAACAAAATTTAATGTATAAATGTGATCTTTGTATCGATCGCTCGAAAGACGGTATTCCACCAATGTGTGCGAGTGTTTGCCCAACAAACACGTTGCAATGGTTGACAGATGACGAAATTGAAGCAAAACAAAAGCAATTCAATCTTGATAATGGCAAATGGGTAACAAGCCTGCCTTATTTAGAAGGCGAAACAAATGTAAAAGTGAATCTCCCTGGTATCCTACAGGGCGTCACTAAATTGTTTTAGGAGGGATTAAAGATGACAGATAAAAATAATAAAATCCCGTTCAATGAAGATAACTATACACATAATATAAATCGCAACAATGAAAGAAAGCTTGACCGCCGAGGTTTCATGAAAACACTAGTTGGTGCAGCCGGAGTATTTGCTATTTCTTCATTGCCATGGGGGGCATTAGCAGCAAAAGAACTTACAGGTCTCGGTGACAAAAAATATCCAAAGCAAAAAATCACCGAAGAAAAGTCCCTAGCAATTGGAGATGCCGTAGATTTTGCTTTTCCAGGAGAACATGATAGTGCGATCTTAATCCGCCTCTCAGAGAAAAAATACGTTGCCTACCAAAATGCTTGTACCCATCTTCGCTGCCCTGTTTTCTGGAAAAAGGATGAAGGTGAAATGCTTTGCCCTTGTCATCATGGGAAATTTGATGTAAATACGGGTGAACCCATTGCCGGTCCGCCAAGACGTCCACTTCCGGAAATTTATGTTAAAGTAGAAAATGGTGCGGTTTATGCTGTGGGGGTGAAACGTTATGAAGCGTAGTTACGTACCTGTAGCTCTCCTACTTGTCGTTTTGATGCTAAACATTATTTGTACGCAGTATATGGTCCATCAATATTTTTATGAGAATTACACAAATACTATTATTGCAGCTGTCATCAACGTTATTTTATTTCCGGTAGCATTCGTTATTTACAAAAAAGGTGTGAATGTCAATGACTAGTGAAACCTATATTGATTTTTGTTTCGTACGGCCAGAATCAGGGGGATTTGCAGCTGAAATTGACGAGTTATTGAAGAACACCTTTGCGAAGAAACGGTTAAATTGGTTTTTAGAAGAAAAAGCAATCGAAGGTGCCGAGATGGTTGTTGCAGAAATTAAAGGAATGAGCGATTGGTTTTCTGAGGAAGAGACCATACAATACATCGAAGAGCATGCAGGAGAGAAGTTTTGGGAGTATTTGCAGGGCTACAAGATGTTCATCTATCCTGTCGTGAAGGGATGCAATAGCTGTGGAACCCATTAACTTAGATAATGTAAAGCGATTCGTAGGCATACCTGTAGAAATTTCGATTCAAGATCAAGATGGCGGAGATCAGGCCCCTGCTGTAAAGAAAACAATAAAAAAAGTTCAACTTTGTCCTGACGGAACCCATATTCGCTTTTATTTCAACGATATAAATTTTCTGGCCGTCCCATTGATTAGTCTTGTGAATGAATTTAAAGGGCAATGGTCAGCATTTGACCAAAAAAGTGGTTTAACCTATATTATAAAAGAGATTCAGGTTTTTTAAAAAAAGCCTGTCTTTTTTTATAAAATGGAGGGGGTGAATGGAATGGAGCGTATACAACCTAAGGAACAGATAAGCTCCTATATTATCCAATCACAGGAAGAAGAAATTAAGCGGATTTCAGAGGAACTACATGAAGGTGTCGGACAGAACCTATATAGTATTTTAACAGGATTACAGTATGTAAAGTCTGGTGTCGGCGAGCCGAATATGAAAAATTATTTGGAGGAAATGGAACAACTGATTGAAAAAACGATCCAAGAAATTAGACTTCTTTCTGTTGAATTGCATCCTCCTGTTCTAACAACGCTTGGGTTACTTCCTGCTGTGAAAAGCTATCTTACGTTATATACCTCGACATTTGGAATTTTGGTGGATTTAGAATCAACTGGTGAGGAAAAAGTGCTGCCGGAAAAAAACAGTATTGCTGTGTTTCGGGTGTGTCAGGAAGCACTAACGAATATTGTGAAGTATGCGGATACATCAAATGTGAAAATGAGTTTTATATGGACAGAGGATAAGCTAGAAATTACTATCATTGATTTTGGTAATGGATTCCAACTAGAGGAATACACAGATGACAATTATGCATCAGGTATTGCTGCGATGAAAGAAAGAATGCTTCTAACTGGCGGAAAATGCCTGATTTCCTCTAAAATAGGAGAAGGAACCTCTATTGAACTGTCCCTACCTTTATAGAACGTAAAGGAGAGTTGAAATTGATAAAAATCCTATTGGTTGATGATCATGCTGTTGTTAGAATGGGCCTTAAAATGTTGCTAAATACAAATCCAGAAGTGGAAGTGATTGGTGAAGCTTCTGAAGGCAATGAAGGAATAAAAAAGGCATTAAAGTTAAAGCCTGATGTCGTAGTGATGGATTTAAGCATGCCTCACGGTAAAGACGGGTTGTCGGCGACAACTGAATTGAAAAAGCTGATGCCAGAGATTAATATTCTTATTTTAACGATGCATGATGATGAAGAATACCTCTTCCGAGCGATTCAAGGCGGGGCTTCGGGTTGTATTTTAAAAAGTGCCCCACACGATGAATTGCTGACGGCAATTGAATCGGTTGCGGCAGGAGATGCCTATCTTCATCCTTCAGCACAGAAGCGATTAATGGAGGAATATTTGGCTGGTGTCAGGCATGATGGTAATGATACGTACAATCTTTTATCAGACCGAGAAAGGGAAGTTTTAACGCTGATTGCCAAGGGATACTCAAACAAAGAAATTGCAGAGCAACTGGTCATTAGTGTGAAAACAGTAGAGACCCACAAAGGAAACTTGATGGAAAAATTGCAAATGAAAACCAGACCTGAGCTCGTGGAATATGCCGTTAAAAAAGGGTTATTAGGTTATGATATTTAAGGGGAATCACATAGGATGACAGAGTTAAGAGAATTGCAAGAGGTTATCGATGTTTGCTCCCAGCTAAAGGCTGTGGCCTGCTGCGATTTTGTCGGGCTTGCCATTCAAAATAAAGTAGGCCCTGATGTCCGATGGCATTATGCAATAGGCAATTTAAATGATAAATACAAAAGAATTACGGTTCGTTTCGGAAAAGGAATTGCTGGAAAAATCATTTCAAGTGGAAGCCCAATGATGATGACAGATTTTCCTCACGATATTTTGGGGAAAATGACGGATTATCCGATTGCACTTGCTGAAAAACTTGTCTCATCCTATGCAGTTCCTATATTTTTTAATCATGTTCCAAAAGGGGTCTTGCTTGTCGGAAAAAGGGAAAAATATTCCTTTAGCGAAGAGGAGCAGGAAAAGGTTAAGGCGTCTGCACTATCCTTGGAACAGATTTTAAAGAAGCATTTATTGTGATGCGGGGGATGGAAATGGATGTTGATTTTCAAAAAATGAAAAATGAACTGATAGATTATAAATTTGCCCTCGATATCTCATCAATTGTTGCCATCACCGATTCGCAGGGCATGATTACATATGTGAATGATCAATTTTGTCAGATCTCTAAATACTCACGGGAAGAACTAGTAGGCAACGATCATAGAATCATAAACTCGGGTTACCATCCAAAAAACTTTTTTAAGGACATGTGGATAACGCTTGGGTCAGGGAAAGTATGGAAGGGTGAAATCTGCAATAGGGCTAAAGATGGTACGTACTATTGGGTCGATACAACAATTGTTCCTTTTTTAAGCGAAAAAGGGAAACCTTATCAGTATTTGGCGATTCGCTATGAAATTACCGAAAGAAAACGTGTTGAGCAGGAATTACAAAAAATGATGACAACCATCATTGATGTGCAGGAAGAGGAACGAAAGCGACTGTCGAGAAATTTGCACGATGGAATTGGGCAAAATCTTTATAGCCACTTAATCACGATTAATCGTTTACTGTCTGAAATGGATCATCCATTGCTACAGCAAATGCAAAAGGAAGCCACTCAACTAATTGAGGAAATTCGTGAAATCTCATGGGAGCTGCGCCCATCTGTTTTAGATGACCTTGGTTTAGTACCAGCCATCCGTTCTTATTTATCCCGTTATTCAGACCATTATAATATCGATGTTTATTTTGATTGTGTCTTAAATCGCCGTCTAAATATCAGTATAGCACTGACCATTTATCGGATTATTCAAGAGGCACTAACGAATATCCGGAAATACGCAAATGTTTCTACAGCAACGGTCACCGTAAGAGAGATGGACAATGTGGTTAGGGTATTGGTAGAGGACAAAGGAATGGGATTTGACCGGGAAAGGCAATCCCTAGGTGTCGGGCTTTTCAGCATGGATGAACGGGCTCGCTCAGTCGGGGGAGAGCTCATGGTTACTACTTCACCTGGGAAGGGAACAAAAATTATTTTAGAAGTGCCGATTTCGCATGAGAATTAAGAAAAGCGCAAGCGACCTGGTCAGCGACGTAAGGGCTGGACTGAATCGACTGAGATAAAGGAAACACGGTGAGCGTTAGCGAACCGATGTTGACTTATCGTAGGGAGGTGAGGGAAGCACTCTAGTCGCTAGGGCGCTGGAGCTGGACAATTCTCAAAGTTGAAAATTTTATACTTTCTTAACTTTTAAAAAAGGGTTTCAGGCACCATTTGGTGCCTGACACCATTTTTTTGTAATTTTAAACGAACTCTTTAAGGAAACGATTCGGTTAAAGACCAGCTTATCTACTGTCGTGTCTTTTGGATCAACATTAAAGTAACCGTGTCTAAAGAACTGAAATTTCTCCTGCGGTCTGCTTTCTCTCATGTTTGGCTCGACAAAGCCTTGCAGCACTTCTAATGATTTTGGATTTACATGATCAAGGAAAGTTGTCTCCTTATCACTGTCATCTTCTGTTTCGTCCAAAATAAGCGGTTCATATAGGCGGAATTCAGCAGGTACCGCATGTGTTACTTCTACCCAATGAATTGTTCCTTTCACTTTGCGGCCAGTAAAGCCAGTACCACTTTTGGTTTCCGGGTCGTATGTGCAGCGCAACTCGACAACCTCCCCGTTCGCATCCTTGACGATTTCTTCACATTTAATGAAATACGCATTTTTAAGGCGAACCTCATTGCCAGGGAATAGACGGAAATATTTTTTGGGCGGATCTTCCATAAAATCATCTTTTTCGATATAAATTTCACGAGAAAACGGAATTTTCCGCATCCCCATTTCTGGATTTTCTGGGTTGATTTCAGCATCAAGTAATTCAATTTGGCCTTCTGGATAATTGGTGATGACCACTTTTAAAGGGTTAATCACACCCATTGTCCGCGGTGTTTTAAGTTTCAAATCTTCACGGACAAAGTGTTCGAGCATTTGCGAGTCAACAGTACTGTTGTTTTTAGTAATCGCTGTTTCACTAACAAAGGTACGAATGGATTCAGGGGTAAACCCTTTTCTTCTCATCCCGGAAATGGTTGGCATTCGCGGGTCATCCCAGCCATCAACAAACCCTTCGTCTACCAATTGTTTAAGCTTTCGTTTACTCATAACCGTATTGGACACGTTTAAGCGGCCAAACTCAATTTGCTGTGGTGTGTTCTCCATTTCACTTTGTTCCACAACCCAATTATAAAGGGGACGTTGATCCTCAAATTCAATCGTACAAATCGAATGAGTGACACCCTCAATCGCATCTTCAAGTGGGTGGGCAAAAGCATACATGGGATAAATGCACCATTTATCGCCCGTATTATGATGTGTAGCATGGGAAATTCGGTAGATGACAGGGTCACGCAAATTAATATTTGGTGAGGCCATATCAATTTTTGCCCGCAAGACCTTTTGACCGTTAGCGAACTCACCGTTCCTCATCTGCTCGAATAAATCAAGGTTTTCCTCAATGGATCGCTCGCGGTATGGGCTATTTTTCCCTGGATCTGTCAGCGTGCCGCGATATTCACGGATTTCGTCAGCAGTAAGGTCATCTACATATGCCAGTCCTTTTTTAATTAAAAGTACAGCTTTGTTATACATTTCCTCGAAATAATTGGAGGCGAATAATAAGTCATCCCATTCGAATCCCAGCCATTTTACGTCTTCTTTAATGGAATTTACATATTCGATATCTTCCTTTGTCGGGTTTGTATCGTCAAAGCGTAAATTGGTTTTTCCGTTAAATTCATCGGCTAAGCCAAAATTGATGATAATTGATTTTGCATGTCCAATATGTAAATAACCATTTGGCTCTGGAGGGAAACGAGTTACGATTTTGCTGTGATGACCTGATTCCAAATCTTTTATCATAATATCTTTAATAAAATTTGATGTTTGATTGTCCACACTTTTCAACCTCTTTCATCTTGTCTACTATTAATAAATAACATAAATATTGATATTTTTCCATTGTTCCCAACAATTCATGAGTAAAACACTCCAAGTGTGGAATTATTTAGTCGATTTAAATATAAAAATGGTAAGGAAAGCTAAAAAGGACTAAAATGTTACTTTAAGGATGCATAAATAGAAAGGGGATTATTATGATTAATTTTGCCACAGTAGGAACAGGATGGATAACTGAATCCTTTATCCAAGCAGCAAACTTTAGCGGATTCTTCCATTTAGTTGGAGTTTATTCGCGGACAGAAGACAAGGCAAAGCAGTTTGCTGATAAAAATAATGCTCCCCATTATTATACCCATTTAGCAGACATGGTGAATAGCAAAGAGATTGAAGCAGTTTATATTGCTTCACCTAATTCTGTCCATTTTGAGCAAGCGTTAACTTTTTTGAAAAATAAAAAGCATGTCATATGTGAAAAGCCGATTTTTTCAAATACAGCTGAATTAGAGATCGCTTACCGGACAGCTGAGGAGAATGGCGTTTTTTTGTTTGAAGCGATTCGCAATATCCATACACCTAATTACCAAATATTAAAAGAAAAACTCCATATGGCCGGAGAGCTTAGAAGTACAATCCTTACCTATATGAAGTATTCCTCCCGCTATGATCTATTTTTACAAGGGGAGGAACCAAATATTTTCTCAGCGACTTACTCGGGTGGTGCGCTCGTTGATTTGGGCGTTTATCCGCTTTATTTGGCAGTTGGCTTGTTTGGCGAACCTCAAAGGGTAACCTATCACCCTGTCCTGTTAAGAAGTGGTGTCGACGGCAGTGGCACACTTGTATTACAATATGATTCCTTTATTTGTACCATCCTTTGTTCGAAAATATCAGATTCGATGATTCCATGTGAAATACACGGGGAAAAGGGTACCTTTGTCCTTGAGGATGCAGCACCAATTTCGAACATTAAATTCATGAACCGCCATTCAAAAGAAAGTCAAATCTTGAGTGTGGAGCAAGAAGAACAAGACATGGTCTATGAATGTATAAATATTGCCAAGATCATTGAATCAAAAAACGTCCAAGAGTATGAAGAATTAAAAAGTTGGAGTAAGTTAGTACTAAGGATTACGGAAGAAGTTAGGAAAGAAAATAATATTTTATTTGCATCAGAAAAATAAGAAACTGTTTCTGTTGGTGCTTTTAAGGGTTGATCCAAATTTTGTATTAACCGTTTACACGTTTGAAAGGACAATAATAAGTGAATATTTGACAGATTTAAGTCATCAATATGACATTTCCTTGAATTGGATCTTTGCAATGATCTAAATCACATACCTTGATTTTTCCCTTCTTTATAGTAAATGTAACGAAGAATGGAGGAATCGTGATGAAATCAGTAGCGTGGTACAAGAAACAATTGAAACATAAGCCGGTTCAAATCACAAGATATGTCGTTCAAGCTATGTTTCTTTTGTTTTTACTATATGTAGGATTTCAGTTTTATCAATTTTATCAGCATTTTGAAACTCTCGGAAAGACGCCTTTCGTCGAAAGACCATCTGCAGTGGAAGGTTTTTTACCAATCAGTGCCTTAGTTGCCCTGAAGGTTTGGCTGACCAGCGGGGAATTTGATGCCATCCATCCCGCTGGGCTTGTCTTGCTTGCATTTTTTATTGGAGCAGGCTTTCTTCTTCGTAAATCCTTCTGCAGCTGGATTTGCCCTGTCGGTACAGCTGGAGAAATGATTGGATGGCTTGGAAGAAAAATTTTTAAAAAGAATTTTGAGCTTCCACGATGGCTGGTTTGGTTATTAACACCTATAAAATATGTTTTGCTACTATTCTTTGTAGCTATGGTTATTCAAATGGATATCTTCAGCGCCAAAAACTTTCTCGTGGATCCCTATAATAAGGTTTCCGATGTAAAAATGCTTTTGTTATTCCTAAATATTGGCGGCTTTACTTTGAAATTTGTCATTGTCATCTTTATTCTATCTTTATTTTTCAGAAACTTTTGGTGCCGTTTCCTTTGCCCATATGGTGCTTTGATCGGTCTTGGTAGTATTTTTAGAATAACAAAAATACAACGTAATGAAGATACCTGTACTTCTTGCGAAATGTGTACAAAGGTTTGCCCGCAAAGATTGCAGGTTCATAAAATTGAAAAAGTCAATTCACTAAATTGTTCCGCCTGTATGTCATGTGTGGAAGCCTGCCCTGTTAAGGATACGCTAAATATGACGGTTGCAAATAAAAAGGTAAATAAATGGTTTGTTCCAGTAACCTTCTTCGTCCTGTTCTTCGTTATTATTGGGATTGCAAAAATGACAGGCCACTGGGATACCATCATTTCTTATAAAGAATGGAAAGAATTGATTCCAGATGCACGATATATCGGTCATTAGGTCATTGTCCAATTAGCAGCCATTTAACCGGCTGCCTTTTTTTTTAGCCGATAGGAAGAGTAACTTTCATTTCAGGCATAAGTGCACGAACGAAAACTTCCTGACCATAGGCTTCTCAATTAAAAAGCTGTGTTTTCGAGTACTACTCCTCATGAACCTCCCTTCGGAGTTCACTTATCGGCGAGTTTTTTTAAAAATGGGTAATATTCGAAAATGTTCGAAAAATATTCATTGTAAGATACGGATAGGTATTAGTATCATGTTAGTAAGGGAATTGCTTTAGTTTTTTACATTTCAAGGAGGAATTAATCCATGGCCAAAAAAGTTGATGAGTATTCTTTAGCAGACCTAATGATAAGAATTGAAGAAATTTTCAATGAAAATCCCGGACCGATTCAAGGCTTTGAAGCTATTGTCCAATATGACATTCACGGTGAGGCGGAAGGTACATATCAGCATTATTTTCATGATGGAAAATTAACGATTAAGGAAGGAGTAGAATCTACTCCTACTGTGACGATGGCATTATCGTATGATAACTTCAAAAAATTTCTATTAGGAAAACAAAGTGGCACCATGGCATTATTGACTGGAAAAGTAAAGGCAAAAGGCGACATTAGCAAGGGAATGAAAATAGAAACCATACTTCGTAAATACAATATAAGAGAACCATTTTAAGCTTCGTAGCTGCGAAGAAGTAATTCACATAAATCATATTGGATCTAGAAAAATAGCACATTCTTATGAATGTACTCAGATTGTCGAGAAAGGGTATTTTTCTCGGCAATTTTTTAATAATGGACTGGCCCTGCAAACTGGCCTGTTGATTTCCGCTCCGGGCACTCGCTTTCAGCGGGGAGGTCCGGGAGCCCGTCTAGCTGCAGCGCCTAGCCCCTCGAGGTCGCTTCGGTCCTGCCGCTGAAGTCAAAGAACGACTTCAACGTCAGGCCCTCCAGCGCTTGTCGGGGCTGGA
>NZ_CALBWS010000023.1 GCF_937468385.1 Neobacillus rhizosphaerae | reverse complement strand
ATAGCTTCGTTCCCATTTACATACCGTAAAACAATCTGTATTCTATCTTCTGCTGTAAATTTGGCCATAAAAAAACCCCCGTAAACGTCAGATTGGTGTCTAACATTTACGGGGCAGTTCAATTCCAGCTAAGGTTTTTTTGTCCGAAGATTATACGTGTTTTTCTAAAACACCTGCTAAAGCTTCTTTTGGTTGGAAGCCGACTACTTTATCAACAATTTCGCCATCTTTCATAACCAATAAGGTTGGAATGCTCATAACACCAAAATTAGCAGCTGTTTGTGGGTTGTCATCCACATCAAGCTTGGTAATTTTTACTTTATCGCCCATTTCTGAATCAAGCTCTTCAAGAACTGGAGCAATCATTTTACAAGGTCCGCACCAAGGAGCCCAGAAATCTACAAGAACAAGGCCTGAACCTGTTTCAGCAGCAAAGTTTTGATCTGTTACGTGTGAAATAGCCATTTTAAAATGCCCTCCTAATAAATACTAAAATACTACCGAAAGTATAACATTGATTAAAAAATCACGCTAATAAATTGCTCTCCCGTCATTTTCCCCTATTTCTCTCCTAAGTATTCTTAATGATTAATAAAGCGAGCGGAACCTTCCGCTCGCTTTTTTATTTTCTTGTATCTCTTACGGAGCGGATCCAATCCATCTGTCGCTCTTATTATGAATGTACTTTCAGCTTTTTAAACTCTTCGGTTAATAATGGAACCACTTCAAACAAGTCGCCGACGATTCCGTAATCTGCTACTTTGAAAATATTTGCTTCCGGATCTTTATTAATGGCTACGATTACTTTCGAGTTGGACATTCCAGCTAAGTGCTGAATGGCTCCGGAAATTCCGCAGGCAATGTAAAGGTCGGGTGTAACAACCTTTCCAGTTTGGCCAATTTGTAATGAATAATCGCAATAATCTGCATCACAGGCACCGCGGGAAGCTCCTACTGCTCCGCCTAAAACTTGCGCCAATTCTTTCAATGGTTCAAAACCTTCTGCGCTCTTTACACCACGACCGCCAGATATAACCACTTTTGCTTCACTTAAATCTACGCCTTCACTTGTTTTTCTTACTACCTCTTTAATGATGGCACGAAGGTTGATAATTTCAACTGAAAGGGAGGAAACCTCACCACTTCTGCTTTCATCCTTCGCCAATGTTGCAATATTATTTGGACGTACTGTGGCAAAAATAAGCCCGTCGGTAACAATCTTCTTTTCAAAGGCTTTACCGGAATAAATCGGTCTGGTAAACACAATATTTCCTCCACCAGCTTCAACGGCAATGACATCAGAAATGAGACCTGACGAAAGTTTACCAGCAATTCGTGGAGCTAAATCTTTCCCAAGCGCGGTATGTCCTAATACGAGTCCTTCTGGTTTTTCTTGATTAATTACTGCCAATAATGCTTGGGCATAACCATCTGATGTATATTGTTTTAATTTTTCATCTTCAACAACGACAACTCGGTCTGCTCCATATTGTACTAATTCTGCTCCTAAAGCGCTTACAGTTTCACCCGCTATTACTCCAATTACTTCTCCGCCTTCTGCAATTGTTTTCGCTGCAGCGATTGCTTCAAATGATACATTACGTAACGATCCGTCACGAACTTCTCCTAATACCAATACTTTTCTTGACATTCTATATACCTCCTGAAAAAACAATTTTTATGTGAATTCGATTAAATTACTTTTGCTTCCGTATGAAGTAAGTGTACAAGTTCTTTAACCTGATCATTTAAATCGCCAGCTAAAACCTTTCCAGCTTCTTTTTTAGGCGGCAAATAAATTTCAATTGTTTTAGTTTTTGCTTCCACATCGTCTTCTTCAAGGTCAAGATCATCTAATTCTAATTCAGCAAACGGCTTCTTCTTCGCTTTCATGATTCCAGGTAATGAAGGGTAGCGCGGTTCATTAAGACCTTGTTGTGCTGTGACTAAAAGCGGAAGGCTTGTTTCGATGACTTCTGAATCCCCTTCAACATCACGAGTAACTGTTACATTACTGCCATCGATTTCAAGCTTGGTAATCGTAGTAACGTAAGGAATGTTAAGCAGTTCGGCAACACGCGGACCAACTTGACCAGATCCACCATCAATCGCAACATTGCCGCCTAAGATTAAATCAGCGTCTTTATCCTTTAAGTATTCAGCAAGTAGTTTTGCAGTTGTAAATTGGTCGCCATTTTCCACATCGTCTTCCGTATTAATAAGGACAGCTTTATCGGCACCCATTGCAAGAGCTGTACGCAATTGCTTTTCGGTTTCTTCGCCACCGACAGAAATAACAGTTACTTCTCCACCATTGGCATCTCGGACTTGGATGGCTTCTTCAATTGCATATTCATCGTAAGGGTTGATGATAAATTCGGCACCATCCTCATTAATTTTTCCGCCGTTCAACGCAATCTTTTCTTCGGTATCAAAGGTTCTTTTCATTAATACAAAAATATTCATGGTCAAGGTTCCCTCCTAGATATTCAAACATTTGTTCAGTTCGAAAGATTGAAAAAATTTTTTTGAAAAAAATATTAGTTAAAACTACCTTGGCAGGGAGGACCCCAGCAAGGTAAGTTTATTCCCCTTTAAAATGTGGTTCTCTCTTTTCAATAAAAGCTTGGATGCCTTCTTTAGCATCAGCAGAGACGAATACTTCACCAAACAACTCCGCTTCCTTTTTCGTCCCTTCATAAAATTCTTCTGTTTTGGCATAATTTAATAGTTGAATAGCAGCACTAATCGAGCCAGGACTTTTCTTGGCCACTTTCTTCGCCAGTTTATAAGCCTGATCCAGTACTTCATTTTCCGGGAAGGCGTGATTGGCTAGACCGTATTGAACTGCCTCTAATCCTGTGATTGGTTCAGAAGTGAATAGCATTTCCGCTGCTCTGGCAACCCCGACATATTTCGGCAGACGCTGGGTGCCAGCAAATCCAGGGATTAATCCCAGCTGCAGCTCTGGCAGGCCAAGTTTAGCTGTTTCGCTAACATAACGGATGTGACAAGCCATTGCGAGTTCAAGACCACCGCCAAGGGCCGCCCCATGAATGGCTGCAATAATTGGCTTTGGAAATTTCTCCATCCGGTCAAACAAATCTTGTCCAAACTTTCCAAGATTTGCAAAGCCTTCGGAAGAAGTAATGGTGGTAAATTCTTTAATGTCTGCTCCTGCAGAGAAAAAGCGTCCTTCACCATGTATGACAATGACCCTAATTTCATGGTTCGGTTCAATTTCATCAAGTACTTCCGACAATTCCCTTAAAAGACCTGATGAAAGGGCATTTGCCGGAGGTCGCTGAATCGTGATTGTCGCGATATTGCTCTCACTAGACCATTTTAAATATTCCAATTAAACTCCCCCTCTACCTAATTTTCCATGTGTTAGCGACTTCTAAATCCATTAATCAAGAGACGATGGACCGGAGATGCCAGCTTAGTGATTTCATATTTTTCCTCATTCATCACCCAGGATGTTGCTGTTTCATCAATCGTACCGAATATCATTTGCCGGGCAAGACGTACATCAAGGTCACTTGAAAACTCATCAGATTCTTTGCCTTCTATTATAATCTTATCAATCACCTTTAAATAGCCCTTTAGTACATCGTTAATACGGAGGCGTAAATCCTTATTCGATTGGCGCAATTCTAATTGGGTGACAATGGCAAGGTGATGGTCTGCAGAAAGCAGGTTGAAATGAGCTTCAATCATCATTAATAACTTCTCTGTCGCCGTCCCTTTTCCTGCAATCATTTGATCTATTTCTTCAATAAAACTTCCCATTTTTTCTTCAAAGAGGGAGATAAGAATGTCTTCTTTGTTTTTAAAATACAGGTAAATGGTGCCGTCAGCCACTCCCGCCTGTTTCGCAATTTTTGATACCTGTGCCTGATGGTAGCCATTTTCAGCGATAACAATCACGGCAGCATCAATAATTTGCATATATTTTGGCTTCGTTTTTTTCAACGATATCCCCCCTTTGAAGATTAGAATTTTAATAGTAAAAAAAGAAAAATATGAATGAATAATCATTCATATTTTAATAATAGTTTTTAAATTTATTTCTGTCAAGAAATTCTGGAACACCCTCTTCATAATATTTCAAATTTTTCAATTAGACAAGCCTGATTCCACAAAAAAAAAATGAATGATTGACTAAATTAATTGTCAGGCGTGCTTGATGCTTTCTTCCTCTATTTTTTGTTTTTCTTCTTCTATTAGCATTCTTCTTAATATTTTCCCAACAGCTGTTTTCGGTAATTCCGATCTAAATTCATATAGTCTCGGTGCTTTATAGGCTGCGAGATACTTTCTTGCATATTCATTCATTTCATCTGAGGTAACAGCTGAGCCCTCTTTTAAGACAATATAGGCCTTCACGGTTTCACCGCGGTATGGATCAGGTATTCCGGCAGCGACTGCCTCTAGCACATCCGGATGTTCATACAATACTTCCTCTATTTCCCGAGGATAAATATTGTATCCACCAGCAATAATCATATCCTTTTTGCGGTCGACGACATAGAAATATCCCTGCTCATCCATGTAGCCAAGGTCTCCTGTATACAGCCAGCCGTCATGGAGGACTTCCTTCGTTTCCTCTGGCCGATTCCAGTAGCCTTTCATAATCTGCGGTCCTTTTACAACAATTTCGCCAATTTCCCCAACCGGCATTGGTTCACCATTATCCATAGATAGAATCATAGCATCTGTATCAGGGTATGGAACACCGATGCTTCCCTTTACTCTTTCCACGTCCCACAAGAAGTTGGAATGGGTGACAGGTGATGCTTCTGATAAACCATAGCCTTCGACAAGCTTTCCTCCGGTCACTTCCTCAAACTTCTGCTGAACTTCAATTGGAAGTGGGGCCGAACCACTAATACACGAATGAATCGAAGAAAGGTCGTATTTTTTCATGTCAGGGTGATTTAATAAGCCAATATAGATGGTCGGTGCACCCGGAAAAAGGGTCGGACGTTGTTTTTGAATCGTCTTTAATGTTGTCAAAGCATCGAATTTAGGCAATAAAATCATTTTACACGCCATCTTAATAGATAAAATCATGCATACCGTCATCCCATAAACATGAAAAAAAGGAACGATTCCGAGCATCGATTCTTCTCCAGGCTTTGCTTTGTATAACCACGCTTCACTCATTGTTGTGTTGGAAAGTAAATTTTTATGGGTTAGCATTACACCTTTCGGAGATCCTGTCGTACCGCCTGTATATTGAAGTAAGGCAATGTCTTCCTCAGGATTGATACTGTACTTGATCAATTTTTTCGGACTTCCCTTTACTATTTCTGTAAGCAAATGGGTGTTTCCCTCATGCTTTACTTTCACGACAATTCCATATTGTTTTTTCTGAATGAAAGGATAAACGAGATTTTTTGGAAATGGCAAGTAGTCTTTGATAGCGGTTACAATTATATGCTGTAACTCAGTCTGTGGAATAACTTTCGAAACACGTGGATAGAGGATATCTAAGGTGATAATGGCTTTGGCTCCGGAGTCCTTCATTTGGTACTCCAGTTCACGTTCCGTATATAACGGATTGGTTTGGACCACAATTCCGCCCGCCATTAATATACCAAAATAACTAATAACCGCCTGAGGAGTATTTGGAAGCATGATGGCGATCCGGTCATCTTTTTCAATGCCCAAGGTTTCCTGCAAATAACTAGCAAAGTTTAAGGCATCTTCATAAAGTTTTTTATAGGTATGTTCTTTACCCATAAAATGAATAGCAATTTTTTCTGGAAACCTCTTGGCTGCATCTTCTAAGTATTGTTGTACTGGTTCTGAGGAGTATTCAAGTGTGGCAGGAATTTCTTTTGGGTAAATATCCAACCATGGTTTAGACTCCAACTTAACAAACCTCCCTTTTTTTATTAAATTATTTAAAATTTTCCAACAATCACTTCTATTATAGTACAGTATTTCACAATAAACAATGGAAACTAAGTACACTAATATAGCAATAATAAGTTCTAAAAAAAAATCACCGCTGATACCATTCAGCGATGATTTCCCCTTATGCAAAAAATACCATATAAATGATACCGATTAGCAAAAACAAGCCGCACAAGCCAATAAGAACTTTAGCTAATTTCTCCACAGTTTATCTCCCCTTAAGAAATTCCTGCACCAATCACATAAGATAACCCTACGGAAATGACCAACGAAATCAAGCCAACAGCCCGATTATCATTTTGAATTTCCTCGTCAATCTTGAACTTTGGTGTTAAAAATTCAAAAATAAAATAGCCGATTAATAACAGCACAAATCCATATATCCCCCAGCCAATCATTGTCAGTAAAGAATCATGCAGCGCAATCGTATGACGAAAGATATTGGCAACACCAAATATTTTTCCTCCGGTAGCCATCGCTACTGCTAGGTTTCCCTTTTTAATCTCATCCCAATTTTTATATTTGGTTACTACTTCAAATACGGCTAAAAAGACAATCATACATAAAATAACGACACTATAATAAGCAGCAATTTGAATATACTCATTCTCCCAAAAATGGTCCATGAACAAAACTCCCCCGGGCATTATTTAAATTCTACGATGGTAACGCCTGATCCACCCTCTCCGGCTTCTCCAAAGCGAATTTTTTTAACGGAACGATGGTTTCTTAAATATTCCTGAACTCCCTGCCTTAATGCGCCAGTACCTTTCCCGTGAATAATCGAGACACGAGGGTAACTGGAAAGCAAGGCATCATCTATATATTTTTCTACTTTTAACAGAGCATCCTCATACCTTTCACCGCGCAGGTCTAGTTCCAGTTTAACAAGTAAGTCCCGCCCTTTTACAATCGCCATCGGCTTGGTCTCCACTTGTTTCGGCGTGCTCATATATTCCATGTCTTTTTCTTTCACTTTCATTTTTAAAATTCCAATTTGAACCTGCCATTCATTGGCAGATTTTCTTTCGACAAGTATCCCTTTTTGATCAAACGTAAAGACCTTTACTTCATCTCCAGGCATGTACGTATGTTTCTTGTTTTTCTTATTCGCTAGCTTCGCTGATTTTTGAATTTCCGGAGCTGCTTTTTCTAGGCGTCTTTTAGCATCAATTAATTCATGCTCCTTGATTTCCGCATGCTTTTCGGTTCTCATTTTTCGAAGATCACGGATAACCATTTCTGCTTCATTTTTCGCTTCTTCGACAATTTCCTCTGCTTTTTCGGCTGCTTTTTCCATCATCGAGTCTTTATTCTCATAAAACTCCAATATTTGTTTTTGCAGGTCTTGATGAAGCTTTTCCGCCTGTTTTAAGTAATCGCGGGCTTCCTGCTGCTCGATTTCTGCCTGTCGCTTGCTTTCTTCCAACGAAGCAATCATTTTATCGATTTGGTTTGTATCCTCGCTCACATGAGACCGGGCTGCTTGAATGACCAGATCATTTAACCCTAATCGTTTCGAAATTTCAAAAGCATTACTCCGGCCAGGCACTCCAAGGAGCAACTTATAGGTTGGACTCAATGTCTCGACATTAAACTCAACACTCGCATTCAGCACACCCTCACGGTTATAACCATACGCCTTCAATTCCGGATAGTGAGTTGTCGCAATAACTCTTGCGCCCCGCTTGTGAACTTCATCTAAAATCGAGATAGCCAGAGCTGCCCCTTCTTGTGGGTCAGTTCCTGCTCCAAGCTCGTCAAACAGAACAAGGCTATTAAAATCGACATGTTTTAAGATTTCGACGATATTGACCATATGGGACGAAAACGTACTTAAGCTTTGTTCTATCGACTGTTCATCGCCAATATCGGCATAAACTGAGTCAAAAACGGCAAGCTCTGAACCATCCTGCGCGGGTACATGCAATCCTGCCTGAGCCATTAATGAACATAAACCAAGTGTTTTTAAGGTGACCGTTTTCCCGCCTGTGTTCGGCCCAGTAATAACAATGGTTGTAAACTCTTTCCCCAGCAAAATATCGTTGGCCACTACTTCATCGGTTGGAATTAACGGATGTCTTGCTTTGTATAACGCAATTCTGCCTTCATTATTCATCGTTGGCATCGTTGCTTTGATTTTTTTCCCATATCTTGCTTTAGCAAAAATAAAGTCTAAATTCGCTAATATGTCTACGATTACATGCAACTCGCTCTCATGCTCAGCAGCAAAGGCGGAAAGCTCTGTTAGAATTCTTTCCATTTCAAGCTGTTCTTTCACACGAATATCCTGTAATTGATTGTTTAATTGGACAATCACTTGCGGTTCAATAAATAATGTTTGTCCCGATGCGCTTTGGTCATGGATAATCCCGCCGTAATGACCGCGGTACTCTTGTTTAACGGGAATAACAAAACGATCATTTCGAATTGTGACAATCGCATCGGAAAGCATTTTACTGGCATTCGATGAACGAATCATACTCTCTAATTTTTCGCGAATCCGTGATTCATTCGACCTGAGCTGTTGTCTTAATGAACGCAACAGGTCACTCGCACTATCTAAAATCTCGCCGCTTTCATCGATGGCCTGTTTAATTGCTTGCTCTAGGTTTGTGAGTGGAATGATACGTGCAACTTGTTCTGATAAAATCGGCAGTTCTGTTCTTTCCGCTGCAATATCCTCAATAAATCGTTTCATCTGCCTGCTTGCATAAATGGTGCTTGAAATTTGGATAAGCTCGTGTGTGCTGAGGATACCACCAATAACAGACCGTTTTATATGGGCCCGGATATCATGTATCCCTGACAAGGGAACATTTCCTTTTATCCGAAAAGCAGTGGCAGCCTCATCTGTTTCTGCTTGAAGCCGGACCACATCTTCAAAAACAGTGGATGGCACCAAGTGATTGATTTTATCTTTTCCAAGTGATGATGCAGCATGTTCTAAAAGCTGCTCCCTCACTTTTGTAAATTCTAATACCTTTAAAGTCTTTTCTTGCATGGAGTTACCCCCCTTTAGTTTCGATTATGTAAAAATTCTAGTAAGTCATTTTTATCAAGTGCGTTTAACACCGATGATTTTTTGATCCAGCCCTTTTTAGCTGTGGAGACACCAATTTCCATATGCTTTAATGTATCCAACTTATGGGCATCCGTATTGATGAGAACTTTCACACCCGCCTCCTGGGCTTTTCGTAAATACTCTGCCGCTAGATCAAGGCGGTTTGGATTGGCATTTAATTCTAAAGCGGTATTCGTTTCTTTTGCTAATTCTATCAGTAAATCAATATCGACATCGTATCCTTCCCGGCGGCCGATTTTTCTGCCAGTTGGATGAGCAATTAAATCGACATGGGCATTGGTTAAAGCTGTCTTTAGCCGCTCCATAATTTTTTCTCTTAGTTGGGAAAAAGCAGAATGGATAGAGGCGATAACAAAATCCATTTCAGACAATAAATCATCCTCAAAGTCTAACGTGCCATCCGGTAAAATATCCATTTCAACGCCACGAAGGATGAGAAAATCATTATATTTTTTATTTAACTTTTTGATTTCTTCTCCTTGCTTCAATAGCCGTTCACGAGTAAGTCCATTAGCTACCTTAAGGTACTGCGAATGGTCGGTGATGGCCATGTATTGATAACCACGCGACCGGCATGCTTCTGCCATTTCTTCAATCGAATGAGCCCCGTCACTCCAGGTTGTATGCATATGAAGATCACCCTTAATATCTTCAAGCTCGATTAATTCCTCATTGACTGTGAAGGTCTCTACTTCTTTCCCGTCCTCTCTTATTTCAGGAGGAATAAAGGGAAGGTTGAAATGCTTGAAAAAGTCCTCTTCTGAGGTGAAGGTGCGGATTTCACCTGTCTCTACGTTTTCCACGCCGTACTCACTTATTTTTTCGCCGCGTTCTTTGGCAAGCTGTCTCATGCGAACATTATGTTCCTTTGAACCAGTAAAATGATGTAAGGTCGTAATAAATTCCTCTGGTTTGACCAAGCGAAAATCGATGGAAACATCATAATCATACGCAAGTACTAAAGAAACCTTCGTATCGCCTGCACCAATCACTTCTTTAATATCAGGCAATTGGAGCAGTTGCTCACGAACAATTTCATAGTTGGAGGTCGCAATAATAAAATCAAGGTCTTTGACCGTCTCTCGCATTCTTCGAAGGCTACCAGCCCGCGAAAAACGAAGGATCTCCGGTATTCTGGCAAGCCTTTCTTCAATCTGTTCTGCTATCGGCAGCATATAGGCAATTGGCAGCCGTTCAGGCCTTGAACCGATGCTTGCGATGGCACTAAGGATTTTTTCTTCCGTTTTTTTGCCAAAACCAGCAAGCACTTGTACATGACCTGCTTCACAAGCTTCTTTTAAACTGGTAACATCGACGATTCCTAACTCCTTATAAAGCTTGGCGATTTTCTTTCCACCTAGCCCCGGCAGCTGTAGTAACGGAACCAAGCCGGCCGGGACTTCTTCCTTAAGTTCTTTTAGCACTGACGAAGAACCTTCCTTTAAGTATTCATCAATCACTGCGGCAGTGCCTTTTCCAATCCCCGAAATAGTGGTGTAGTCCTCAATGTCTGAAAAGATCCGTTCATCTGTTTCAAGAGCATTGGCTGCCTTGCGGAAAGCTGATACCTTGAAAGGGTTCTCACCCTTTAATTCCATATAAATCGCAATCGTTTCTAGTAAACGTATTAATTCTTTTTTATTGACTTCCATAAAATCCACCTACCCCTTGAGTATAGCATCTTCATTTTAACTTATTTTAAGGAAGAAAAGAAAAACTTCTCTGCCAAAGAGAAGTTCAAGCAGTTGTTCTATTCAATTCACAGACTTTTGATTTGCTGTGAAAGGATTGGAGTGTGATTCACAATCGCCTTTGCCAAAACGGAATGATCCAAAAGAGACTGGATAAGTTCTATTGGAATTAAGGCAGCGATATATAATAAAATAAAAATAAGTAAATAAACCTCAAAGAAACCTAAGAGGCCTCCAGCCCAAACATTTAACTGCCTTAGGACCGGTAAATGGGCAATAAAGTCGAGCATGGAACCAATAATTTGGAGGACCACTTTAACTGCAAAAAAGATAATCACAAAGGCAATCGCCGAATAGAAGGCCGTTTCTACGTCAGTAGAGTCTGTTAGGATTTTTAACACTGTTCCTTCTCCCAGGTTTGGGTAGGGAATCCATAGAGTTAACTTTGGCGACAACTGATCGTAGTATAAATAAGCGACAATATATGCAATAATAAAACCTGTTAAATGAACAAGTTGCAGGATAAAGCCTCTTTTAAGGCCTACAAAGAATCCAATGATTAAAAGGAAGATAATTACTAAATCCATCATATTTTTTTAGTCCTTTTCTTTTTGTAGTTCTGCTTGCAGTCGTTCTAATTGATCTTTTATTTTAATATAATCATTGACTGCATTTACCGCTGTTAAAACAGCAAGTTTACTTACGTCAAGAGCTGGATTCTTAGAATTGATTTCGCGCATTTTATCGTCAACTAACGATGCCACAAGCCGAATATGACTCGGGCTTTCCGTCCCCATTATGACGTATTGCTGTCCGTAAATATCAACGGTGGTTCTATTTTTTTCTGTTTTTGACAAAGTAAATGCTCCCTTCAAAGAATCCTACTCCATATCATAACACGAACGTATGGAAGTGGAAAAGTCAAACCTATTTAAGAGAGTCGTATATACTTAGTGGAAATGTGGTGTTTTAAGATTGGGTAATCTTGTAATTAATCAAGGAATAAGTGAAATCATGAAAATGCAGGAGTATTACGAGAAACATTTATTGGATAAAAATCCTCCCGGAAGTGTGTTTGTTGCGAAAACTCCGGCCTGTATGATCACGGCTTATAAATCAGGAAAAGTTTTATTCCAGGGGAATGATTGTGAAAAAGAGGCTGGTAAATGGAGTGGCAGCGCGCCCTCCAAAAAGCCTGTTTCATCCAAAACGAAATCAGCGGTGAAAAGCGATCTCCCTGTTGGCATTGGAGGGATGTCAGCCATCGGTTCAGATGAAGTCGGGACCGGGGACTTTTTTGGCCCGATTACCGTCGTAGCTGCTTACGTAAAGAAAGAACACATCCCTTTGTTAAAAGAATTAGGCGTCCGAGATTCGAAGGATTTAAATGACGAAAAAATCATTGCCATTGCAAAAGTCATCAAAGATGTTGTTCCATTTAGCCTGATGACCCTTAAAAACGAAAAATATAATCAGGTTCAAAAATCAGGCATGTCACAAGGAAAAATGAAGGCCATTCTTCATAATCAAGCAATATTAAATGTGTTGGACAAAATTTCACCTGAGAAACCAGAAGCGATTCTCATCGATCAATTTGTGCAATCAAGTACCTACTATCAACATCTAAAAGGACAGAAAGCGATTGCCAAAGAAAATGTCTATTTTAGCACGAAGGCAGAAGGCATACATCTGGCAGTTGCGGCTGCGAGCATTCTCGCCCGCTACGCCTTTATCCAATATATCGATAAGCTTAGTGATGCTGCTGGTTTTACGATTCCTAAGGGAGCAGGTGCACATGTGGATATAGCTGCAGCAAAGTTAATTATGAAAAAAGGGCGCGACATCCTGCCCTCTTTTGTTAAGCTCCACTTCGCCAATACGGATAAGGCGCTGGCGATTGTCAATAAAAAGCGGATATAAAAAATTTATAGGGTCGGAGGGGTAATAATGGCGATGAGACTTAGTGAAGCAGAAATAAATGAAGCTGTTGTTGAATTAACTGGCTGGAAATTAGACGGTAAATTCATTGTGAAAAAGTATCGTTTTCGGGAGTTCTTAAAAGGGGTAGCGTTCGTGAATGCGGTTGCTGAGCTTTCCGAAGAAAAAAATCATCACCCATTCATCGCAATTGACTATAAACTAGTGACGCTTAGGATTACCTCGTGGAATGCAGGGGGATTGACGGATTTGGATGTGGCATTGGCAAAAAACTATGATGCAATTTATGAAAAGATTTAATCAGAACAAAATGGAAGAGGTTGCCCCGATATTTAGCTGGTGGGGCAACCTTTTTTGCTGTATTTTCGAGACTTATTCATGAAAAATCTTCAAAAGAAGATGATCCATCTTTAATAACAGATTCTTATTCTTACTAAAGGCATTATTTACACAAAAAAGGGGACATTTACCCGTCAAAAATGTCATTATTTAATTTTATCAGCGACTTTGAGAGATTTATCAGCGACTTGAAGTGTTTTATCAGCGATTTAAGACAATTTATCAGCGAATCGATTTTTTAACCCAAGACTTAGCCAAATAAAAAGAAAAAGCCAACCCGAAATAAAAATACCTTTCGAGTCAGCCTATATTAATTAACCTCTTAACACCGCGCCTGCCTGTTCTTTTAAGGCTTCAAGCACACGATCATGAACTTTAGTAACTTCTTCATCTGTTAATGTTCGTTCAGGATCAACATATTTTAACGAGAATGCAATGGATTTCTTGCCCTCCTCCATCCTGTCACCTTCATACAAGTCAAACACCTGAACCTCCTTAAGAAGCGGTGCACCTGAAGATAAAATGATTTCCTTTAGGGTGCCTGACACCGTTTCTTTGTTTACCACAAGGGCAATGTCTCTTGTGATCGATGGGAAGCGTGGGATGGCTTCGTATTGTAACACCGGTGCATCTGCTTCAAGGACTGCTTTTAAAGATAGTTCAAATACATAAGTATCCTTCAAATCAAGCTCTTTTTGGACGCTCGGGTGTACTTGGCCAACGAAGCCGATTTTCTCACCGTTTAAGATAATTTCTGCGGTACGGCCAGGGTGCATGCCTTCTACCTTGGCTTGAACATATTGAACACCTTCTGCTAAACCAAGCTTCGCAAACATTCCTTCTAAAATTCCTTTAACAACGAAGAAGTCAACTGCCTTTTTCTCGCCCTGCCAAGAATGACTGTGCCACAGGCCAGTAATGGCACCTGCTAAATGCTCTTTTTCAACTGGTAGTAAGTCTTCTCCATTTGCTAAGAAAACGGCACCTGTTTCATACACGCCTAAGCTATCGTTTTGACGAGCACTATTGTATTTTAAAACTTCTAAAAGCTGTGGCATAATGCTTAAACGAAGGATGCTACGCTCTTCACTCATCGGCATCGCTAAACGAATCGTTTCACGCTTTTCAAGTGCAAATTGTGTAGCTTTTTCCTCACTGGTCAAGGAATATGTTACAGCCTGATATAGGCCTACACCCTCAAGATATTGACGGACAAAACGGCGTTTCTTCTGGTACTCTGACAACCTACCAGGTGTTGAAGAGCCAATCGGTAACGTCTTTGGAATATTGTCATAACCGTAAAGACGAGCTACCTCTTCTAGTAAATCTTCTTCAATTTTGATATCACCACGGCGTGTTGGTGCCGTGACTGTGATGGTTCCCTGCTCTACGATTACTGTGAATTGCAGACGATCAAAGATTTCTTTAACATCTTTCATTCCAAGGTCTGTACCTAGAACACGATTGATTTTTTCTAAAGTTATCGAAACAACTGCTGGCTCAACAGAAAGTGTATCCGCTTCAGCAGCACCTTCTAAAACTTCACCATTAGCATATTTCGCCATCAGGTAGGCAGCGCGTTCGCCTGCTACACGAACACGATTAGGATCCACACCTTTTTCAAACCGAGCGCTGGCTTCACTTCTCAAACCATGATCTTTTGAAGCTTTTCTAACAGTCCCCCCGATAAAATAAGCTGATTCTAATAAAACAGTTGTCGTATCAGGTGTTACCTCTGAATTCGCTCCGCCCATCACACCGGCAAGGGCAACTGGCACTGTTCCATTTGTGATGACGAGATGCTCGGAAGTTAATGTCCGTTCTGTATCATCAAGCGTTACAAATTTTTCACCATCATTCGCGCGGCGAACAAGAATTTCTTTTGATCCTAAACGGTCATAATCAAATGCATGTAGCGGCTGACCATATTCTAATAAAATATAGTTCGTTATATCAACGACGTTATTATGCGGACGAATTCCCGCCGACATTAAACGTGTTTGCATCCATAGTGGTGATGGAGCAATTTCTACATTTTTAATGATTTTTGCTACATATAAAGGGTTATCTTCTTTTGCATCTACGACTATTTTCACGTAATCTGCTGCCTTCTCAGTTGAGGATTGAAGGTCAGTTTCTGGAAGTTTAACCTCTCTTCCAAGAATTGCTGCCACTTCATAAGCAACCCCAAGCATACTTAAGCAATCCGCACGGTTAGGTGTCAAGCTTAGCTCTAAGACTTCATCGTCTCTGTTTAATAACGCAAGGGCATCAACGCCAACCTCTGCTTCCGCTGGAAAAACAAAGATCCCCTCGGAATATTCTTTCGGAACCACTTTTCCTTCCATACCAAGCTCAGTAAGGGAACAAATCATTCCGTTTGATTCTTCGCCGCGAAGCTTCGCCCGTTTAATTTTAAAATTGCCTGGTAAAACAGCACCGACAGTGGCTACTGCAACCTTTTGGCCTTTAGCCACATTTGGTGCACCACAAATAATTTGCACCGGTTGTTCTTCTCCAACATCAACAAGGCACTTGCTTAATTTATCGGCATTTGGATGCTGTTCACGTTCTAGAACATGACCAACCACAACACCTTTAATTCCGTCGTTCAGAATTTCTACTCCTTCAACTTCAATACCGCTCTTCGTAATTTTTTCAGCTAGTTCAGTCGCCGTTACTCCTGTTAAATCAATATAATCTTGGAGCCATTTATATGATACGAACATCTCGTTATCCTCCTTATTTTCTAGCTTCAACGCTTAGGGGCTCTTTGGTCTAAGCCTCTGACCGATGCGCTTCAGCATTTAGTTCTACTCGTGTTTAGAAAATTGTTTCAAGAATCGCACATCATTTGTATAGAAATGTCTGATATCATCAACACCATATTTCAACATTGCGATCCGCTCTGGTCCCATTCCGAAGGCAAATCCAGTGTATTTTTTAGAATCATATCCAGCCATTTCAAGGACGTTTGGATGAACCATACCAGCTCCAAGAATTTCAATCCAGCCTGTTTTCTTACAAACACTGCAGCCATGACCGCCGCAGATTTTACAAGAAATGTCCATTTCAACAGATGGCTCAGTGAATGGGAAAAAGCTTGGTCTTAAGCGGATTTCGCGGTCATCACCAAACATTTTTTTCGCAAAAACTTCCAACGTTCCTTTAAGATCACTCATGCGGATATTCTCACCGACCACAAGGCCTTCAATTTGCATAAATTGGTGTGAGTGTGTCGCATCATCATTATCGCGACGGTACACTTTACCAGGACAAATAATTTTGATAGGACCTTTTCCTTGATGCTTCTCCATTGTTCGTGCCTGAACTGGCGAGGTATGTGTACGAAGAAGGATTTCTTCCGTGATATAGAATGAATCCTGCATGTCGCGGGCCGGATGCCCTTTCGGTAAATTTAGAGCTTCAAAATTGTAATAATCTTGCTCGACCTCTGGACCTTCAGCCACCTGATAACCCATCCCGATAAATAAATCTTCAATTTCTTCAATGATTCTTGTGAGCGGATGGTGGTTACCGACCTTAACTGGGCTTCCTGGAAGGGTAACATCAATGCTTTCAGAAGCTAATTTTTCAAGGACTGCTGCCTCTTCTAAAGCCTTTTGTTTTGCTTCAATTTTAACAGCAATTGCTTCACGAACTTCATTGACGAGTGCACCCATGACTGGGCGCTCTTCAGCAGAGAGCTTGCCCATTCCACGGAGCACTTCGGTGATCGGGCCTTTTTTCCCTAAATAGGCAACTCGGATATCATTCAATTCTTTTAAGCTTGCAGACTGTTCAATTTTTTGAATAGCCTCTTCCTGCAATTCTTTTAATCGTTCTTGCATGTCTATTCCTCCTTAATTTTTATCTCGGGGTGGACGGGTGCGAATTCATGATTCCACGGATTTCTCGATATTTCCGCAAACTTTAAGATTAATTCCGCCAAGTTCGAGATGGATTCTGCCAAACTTGGGACTTATTCCCCCAAGTTCGAGATGGATTCCGCCATACTTGGGACTTATTCCGCCAAGTTCGCAGGGGATTCCGCCAAACTTGAAAGATATTCCGCTGAACAGTGGTGTCAGGCACCAGACAAACAAAAAAACCCCATCCCTGGAAAGGGACGAGGTTTATAGTTCGCGGTACCACCCTTGTAAACACGATATGTAAAACATTGTGTTCGCTTCATTCGGATAACGGCTTATGCCGGCGCATCTTTACATTTTTTTTCAAAAATGGTCCCGATGCCAACTCTGGAGGTGAACTTCTTCTGCCAATTCCATAAAAGTGCTTACAGTCGCGGCACTTTCTCCCTAAATGGTCTATGACAAAATACTTTTCTCCGTCATCGTTTTTGATCTCATATTAAAATTCTTCATTGAACTTTGATAACTGTCTAGCACCAGCGCCTAGGGGATCGAGGTTCCAATCCGTCAAGAAGGCTCGTCTTATGCTTGTCGCACCTGTGCAAGGCGTTTCCGCTTTCTAGTTCAATATTGTTCATTATTATATAATAATTTTCCTACTGAGGTCAAACTAGTTTTTTCCTATTTTTTTAGATAATAAAGAAGAATACCAGTTGCTACGGCTACATTTAAGGACTCGCTTTTGCCGAATATTGGAATAAAAAGATTGGCATTTGTACTTGCAAGAATATCTTTGCTCACGCCATTTCCCTCGTTCCCCACAATTAAGGCAAAAGATTCAGCAGTGGGAATATCAGTGTATGCCGAAGCTCCTTCAAGTGCTGTTCCATAAACGGGAATATTTTTTTCTTGCAGTTTGTCTATCCATTCATGCAGGTTGCCCCTGATGATAGGAAGGTGAAAATGACTTCCCTGTGCCGACCTCAACACCTTTGAGTTAAAAATATCAACACTGCCGCGGCCGATGATAACAGCATCAATCCCTGCAGCATCAGCAGTTCGAATCATCGTTCCAAGATTTCCAGGATCCTGGACTGCATCGATAAACAAAAAGGTTTTTGCATCCTGAACTTCCGAATTTGCTTGACGGCAAACGGCATAAATTCCTTGTGGTGCTTCTGTATCCGTTAACGAGTTTGAAATCTCTTCAGTAACAAGTGTGACGGGTATTGCCCCTGCATCCCAGCGCGGGGGTAATCCAACTTTTTCAGAAACGATAATTTCTAAAATTTGCTCTCCTTGTTTGATCGCCTCTTCAACTAAATGAAAGCCTTCGACTAAAAACGTTCCCGACTTATCTCGCTCTTTTTTCGTTAAAAGCTTTTTCCATTGTTTTACCTTTGGATTATTGACAGATTCAATATGTTTCAAAATTGGTTCTCCTTTAAAAAATTGCTCATGATTTTCTCATTATAGCCCAACTAATATACATAATAAAACCCAAAATAGAAATCATAATAAAGAAATACAGGATAAAAAGGAGTGTGTAATCATGAACTTAAATTTACGAAACGCGATTATTCACAATGTTTCTGGTAATTCACAAGAACAATTAGAAGATACTATTGTTGATGCGATTCAAAACGGGGAAGAAAAAATGCTCCCTGGACTTGGAGTCTTATTCGAAATCATTTGGCAAAATTCATCAGAAGAAGAGAAAAAAGAGATGCTTTCAACTCTTGAAAGTGGGTTAAAGTAAAATTCTTTGTAGTTGCTGCCGCCTAATAAATGGCGGCATTTCTTTTTGTATGGAAAAGGGGCGGAGCGCCGCAAAAGCGAATTAGTTTATCCAATTCGAGTGAAATAAATACATTTTTCACTTCGAATTAGGTGAAGTTCTGCTCTGCTCACACCGCCTTTATTAAGTTAGCTTGGTTTTTAGAACAAATTGTATTTCCATGCTAGATGGTGGCGTGTAACGCCAATTACGTTTTCTGTGGAAAAGGGGCGGAGCGCCGCAAAAATGAATCACTTTAACCAGTTAAAGTGAAATACCCATTTCACTAGACGAAAGATTGAAATCTAGCTCTGCTCTCACCGCCTTTATTAGGTGACTACGACTTGTTCTCTAAATTAATTTCCATGGTAGGGGTTGGGAATTGAGGCTCATGATAGTTTTTTTAAAAAAACCTCGGTAGCTTTACCGAGGATTGAAAACTTTTATTCAAACGTAATTCTATCAACTGTCTCACGGTCTAAACGTTTAATAACTTCGACAATTAAATTTACAGCATTTTCGAAATCGTCACGATGGAGCATGGCAGCATGTGAATGTATATAACGGGTCGCAATCGTTATCGCAAGTGCTGGAACCCCATTATGCGTCAAATGGATCGACCCAGCATCGGTACCGCCGCCAGGAATGGATTCGAATTGATAAGGGATGTTCAGTTCATCGGCTGTATCGGTAACTAAATCGCGCAAACCTTTATGGGCAATAAGGGAGGCATCATAGATGACAACTTGTGGTCCCTTGCCCATTTTACTCATTGCTTCTTTTTCTGATATCCCAGGAGTATCCCCGGCAATACCAACATCGACAGCAAAACCGATATCCGGATTAATTTTGGCTGCAGCCGTCTTTGCACCGCGTAGGCCAACCTCTTCTTGAACATTGCCTACTCCATAAACAACGTTAGGATGCTCAACTCCCTTTAATTGTTTCAAAACATCAATGGCAATCGCACAACCAATACGGTTATCCCAGGCTTTTGCTAAAAGCATTTTCTCATTGTTCATGACGGTGAACTCGAAGTAAGGCACCACCATATCTCCAGGACGGATGCCCCATTCCTTGACTTCATCACGGCTTGAAGCGCCGATATCGATGAACATATCCTTAATTTCAACAGGCTTCTTACGGGCTTCAGCCGATAAAATATGCGGAGGCTTAGAACCGATAATACCTGTTACATCTCCCTTTTTCGTAACAATGGTCACACGCTGTGCAAGCATAACCTGCCCCCACCAGCCGCCAACCGGTTGGAAACGCAGGAAGCCTTTATCATCAATCTGGGTGATCATGAAACCGACCTCATCTAAGTGACCGGCCACCATAATTCTTGGCCCACCCTCTTTGCCTACTTTTTTAGCAATCAAACTGCCCAGTCCATCGGTTGTGATTTCATCAGCAAATGGCTCTATGTACTTCTTCATCACTTCGCGCACTTCACGCTCGTTGCCGGGAATTCCTTTGGCATCGGTTAAGTCTTTTAACATGATCAAAGTTTCATCTAATTTTGCCATTAATTAGCCCCCTTTATGTAGGTACGTTTTTTATTATACCGAAAAAGTCTGCAAATTCACAAATTTTCTGCTAATAGTTATTCTGTTGTCTCTGATAATTTACTTCGTTTTTTTGAAAATATGCCTGTTCCATTTCTAGCTGGGAAAATCCTAACTGATCCGCTAACTGCAAATATGCTTCAAACAATTCTTTATAACTCATAAGATTTTTCGCTTTTTGAAAAATACTAATCAGTTCATAAATACGAAGAAATTGACCTGTTACATCCAAGGACGACGTATGCACATTCAATTCTATCTGCTGCCCATCAAAGCCACACTCAATCCCGAGTGATAAAATAAAATGGACACCATCCACAAACTCCTCGAGAATCACCTCTTTAGCGGATGATGGCTTCACACTCCAAAATTTAAAACAGCGAGTTTCATTCGCTAATTCGCCAATTTCCACGAGCAAGGCAAGAATCTTTCTGTTAAATAAATCTTCGTCTTGCAGTCCATGCATTTCTTCGATATAGGCATCCAATGCCTTTTGCATTTGAAACAGTTTTTCAAGTTGCATGATTATCACCACTCCTTATGGAAAAATTATAACAAAGTGAAAAATAATTGAAACTTTTTTTATTTTGATTCGTATTAAAAGGAAAATAAGTGTAGGAGGCTTAGCCATGATTTGGTTGCTGCGCTTCGTATTGTTGTTTATCATTTTTTTCTTATTATATTTGGCGGTAAAATTCCTTTTTACATCGAACAGAAAACTTGAAACTGCTCGTAAACAAAAACGTTTTTTACTGATTGATAATGATGATGTCAGAAAGAATTTTATGCTCACCTATAAAGGTTCGGTATTTGCTGGTGAAAAATATATGGGTAGTAAAGATAACACCTTTGACGTTGTCTCCATCCTTATTTGGCCCGAAGATTCAGCCACTCTCAAAGGGATGGTAAAGGATGACTTTTTTTATATCGATAATAAAATACTTGAGCACTATCCAAATGCTGAAATCAATTGGAAAAGCCCTGTGAAGGAATTTTTACAGCAATAGCCATTTAAATAGAAGAATAAGTTCTAGAATGGCAAGGACAGGAAAACCAATTTTAAACGATACATGCTTTGTTTTATGACGGAAAAGCTGCATCCCTGCCGTCGTCCCAACAGCTCCTCCAAATAAGGCCACAAGCCACAATGTCCGTTCACGAATTCTATACTTGTGGTTTTTCGCCCGGTTTTTATCCTCTCCCATAACCCAAAGCCCAACAATATTCATGATAAAAAAGGCCACAATCAAAATAGTCATTCTCTATATCCCCTTTATAGAAAAAGCCATTCTCATCAAAGAGAATGGCCTTATCTTATCGAAAATTACTTATTGTTTTGTTGTTTTGCAACGTTTGCTAATTCAGCAAATGCGTTTGCATCACTTACTGCTAATTCAGCAAGCATCTTGCGGTTTACTTCGATACCAGCAAGCTTTAAGCCGTGCATTAAACGGCTGTAAGAAAGACCGTTCATACGAGCTGCTGCATTGATACGAGTAATCCAAAGTTTGCGGAAGTCGCGTTTTTTCTGGCGACGGTCGCGGAATGCATACATTAAAGATTTCATAACCTGTTGGTTAGCAACTTTATATAATGTATGTTTTGAACCGTAATAACCTTTTGCTAATTTAAGAACTTTTTTACGACGCTTGCGCGTAACTGTACCGCCTTTTACACGTGGCATGTAATTTCCCTCCTATATAAATCGATCTGTCCGAGATTATTTTACGTAAGTTAATAATTGACGAATGCGTTTGAAATCGCCTTTTGAAACAAGACCTGCTTTGCGAAGCTTACGCTTAGCTTTTGTTGATTTGTTAGCGAATAAGTGGCTTGTATAAGCATGGTCACGCTTAAGTTGACCAGAACCAGTTTTCTTGAAACGCTTTGCAGCGCCGCGGTGAGTTTTCATTTTTGGCATTGTAATAGTCCTCCCTATATTACTTATCGTTTTTAGGTGCTAAAACTAGGAACATGCTTCGTCCATCCATTTTAGGATGTGATTCGATCGTTGCAACTTCCTTGCACGCTTCGGAAAAACGGTCTAACACACGTTGACCGATTTCTTTATGGGTAATCGCCCGGCCTTTGAAACGGATTGACGCTTTTACCTTGTCGCCTTTTTCCAAAAACTTAATGGCATTACGAAGCTTTGTATTAAAGTCATGTTCATCAATCGTTGGGCTTAGACGAACTTCTTTAGTAGTAATAATCTTTTGATTCTTACGAGCTTCTTTTTCTTTCTTTTGATTCTCGAATTTGAATTTGCCATAGTCCATAATCCGGGCTACCGGAGGCTTTGCATTTGGTGCAACAAGTACCAAATCAAGATTCACTCGTCCGGCAATCTCCAACGCTTCAAATTTGGTTTTAATCCCCAATTGTTCGCCGTTTTGATCAATTAAGCGAACTTCACGAGCGCGAATGCCCTCATTTAACAACATGTCTTTGCTAATAATTAGCCACCTCCAAAGTTTTATCACGAATACAACGTCCGGGTCAAGAAACATCTAATCTGACACCAAGTTGAATCGACAGGTAGTAAAAACTTTTTATTATTGCATTTCTTAAGGATGCAAACAAAAAAGTGTAGGTGTATACACCCACACTTTACAGAACATAAGTAATAAACAAAAAGTTCACGTAAAACCTGCCAACTGCTTAAATCGCGTCAATCAGGTGAGAAGCGGGTGCTTCTTCTTTTCCCAAAACAAGTATTCAATTTTACTTTAGTAACTATATCATAAGCAAAGATGTAATGTCAAACTTACTTTTCATGACAACGAAATTTATTTTATCAAGAAACAAAAAATTATTCAATAGAATTTTTTTATTTCTGTCAAACAAAAAGAGAGGACCCCCTCTCTTTTCAAAAAATTTATCCTTTTTTAACTTCAGCTTTTATGGAAGCGAGAAACTCGGCAAACGGCTTTGTTTCTGAGTTTTGCTCACCATATTTGCGAACGTTGACGGCCTGATCTTCAACCTCTTTATCGCCAACAACCAGCATATATGGAATTTTTTTCATTTGTGCTTCACGGATTTTATAGCCGATTTTTTCATCACGGCCATCCAATTCGACGCGGAAGCCTTCATTTTGCAGCTGCTCCTGAACTTGTTTTGCATAATCGTAATGCGCGCCAGGCGATACAGGAATGACTTGAACCTGCACTGGAGCCAACCATGTTGGGAATGCTCCTTTGTACTCTTCGATTAAGAAGGCGACAAACCGTTCCATTGTTGAAACTACACCACGGTGGATAACAACCGGACGATGTGGCTTGCCATCTTCGCCGACATAAGTTAAATCAAACCGCTCCGGCAACAAGAAATCCAATTGAACAGTAGATAAGGTTTCATCCTTCCCTAACGCAGTTCTAACTTGAACATCAAGCTTAGGGCCGTAGAAGGCAGCTTCTCCTTCTGCTTCATAATAATCAAGTCCAAGGTCATCCATCGCTTCCTTCAACATGCCCTGTGCTTTTTCCCACATCGCATCATCATCAAAATACTTTTCAGTATCCTGTGGGTCCCGGTAGGAAAGACGGAAGGAATAATCATTCAAATTAAAGTCTTTATATACAGCTAATATAAGGTTAACAACCCGTTTGAATTCATCTTTAATTTGGTCAGGTCGAACAAAGATATGAGCATCATTTAAAGTCATTCCACGAACACGCTGCAATCCGGATAATGCTCCTGACATTTCATAACGGTGCATCGTCCCTAATTCTGCAATCCGAATCGGAAGTTCACGATAACTGTGAATGCTATTTTTATACACCATCATATGATGCGGACAGTTCATTGGACGAAGAACTAATTGCTCGTTATCCATGTCCATTATCGGGAACATGTCTTCTTGATAGTGATCCCAGTGACCTGAAGTTTTATAAAGATCCACACTGCCCATTACAGGAGTATAAACATGGTCATAACCCAGGCGTACTTCTTTATCGACAATATAGCGCTCTACGATACGGCGGATAGTTGCCCCTTTAGGAAGCCATAACGGTAATCCTTGTCCAACTAATTGGGAAGTAGTGAAAAGGCTCAATTCTTTCCCAATTTTACGGTGATCACGCTCTTTCGCCTCTTCAAGCAATCGAAGGTGTTCAGCTAAATCCTCCTTCTTAAAGAAGGCTGTTCCATAAACACGTTGCAGCATTTTGTTTTTGCTATCTCCGCGCCAATAAGCACCAGCAATGCTTAACAATTTGAATTCTTTAATTTTTCCTGTCGAAGGAACATGGACACCGCGGCACAGGTCAACAAATTCACCTTGTTGGTAAAGTGTTACCGTTTCCTCATCAGGAATCACTTCAATGAGTTCAAGCTTAAATGGATCATCCATTTCTTTAAAAAGCTGAACTGCCTCATCCCTGCTTACTTCTTTACGGATAATTTCAAGGTTTTCATTGATGATTTTCGCCATTTCTTTTTCAATCTTCGGCAGGTCTTCAGGTGTTAATGATTCCTCAAGATCCATATCATAATAGAATCCACCTTCGATGACGGGTCCTACACCAAGATTTACACCAGGATACAGCCTTTTAATAGCTTGTGCCATTAGGTGCGCTGTACTGTGGCGCAAAACCTCTAAGGCATCACTTGAATCAGGTACAACGATTTCTACGGAACCGTCTTCTAGAATTGGACGGCGAAGATCAAACATTTGTCCGTTCCATTTACCGGCAATCGCTTTTTTCTTCAGGCCAGGGCTAATGGATGCGGCAATATCTTCCGTTGTTGTTCCTCTTGGAAACTCCTTTACTGCTCCATCAGGAAACGAAATCTTTACAACGTCTGACATAACAATTCCTCCTATTCATTTAAGCGCCATAAAAGGTGCGCTTTTAAAAAATAAAAAAACCCATCCCTGGAATAGGGACGAGTTTTGATTAACACGTGGTTCCACCCAATTTTTCATTTTCAATGCACATCACTGAAAATGACTTTGGTCCGGTAACGGTGGTAGCCGTCAACAATTACTTACCTCATCGAAAGAGGAAGTGTTCACTGTTGAAGTTTAAAGGTGGTAAGTATATTTTTCGTGTTAGGAGACTTTCAGCCGCGGCCCCCCTCTCTATAAACCGTAAAAAATACTGTTATCCTTATCATAACTGTTACTGTAATTTTTTATTATGTAGGTTATTATAATGATTTCAGTTTGAAAAAGCAAGGGACATATAACTAAATATTGCCATTACTTTACTTTATCCATGATTTTCTGAAGAATTATTATTCGCGACCCATTGTTTCATCTCACGGAGATCCTCAAACGTTTTAATGGTTACTCTTTCTTCGAAGATATTTTTGATTGTTCGAACAAGCGGTTCTTCAGGGTCTTTCGTATAAATAAAAATAGTGGTTGGCGCAAGCGATAAAAGCGGTGCAATTGAGACGGAATCAACGTAAACAGGATGATTAACTAGTAATTTACGGTCAATCATTCTTGTTAATTCACCACGTTTAATCTCAACTAAAAGTTCATTATAAAAAGTGATTCCTTCATCAAAAAGCAAATGAAGAATGTCCATTTTTGGCTCGCGATTCGTCAAAAAGTCTCTGAGCATTTGTACAAACATTTGATATTCCTGCTCCATTTTATATTCATCAATGGCAATTTCCACATAGGACTCCAACAGATGGAGGTAAGGACGCAAGCGGAATTTTAGAAAAGAGTCAAAGGAAAAGGAAACATTATCCTGAAAAATGTGATGGATTGCTGCCTTAATAAAACTTGTTTCATCGTTTGTTTCTTTTAAGAAAACAGCAAGATCCTCCCTTTTCCCTTCAAGAACAGAATAGATAATCTCCATAATTTGCTGTTGCTCTTCTACATCTTCATAATAATAATGGCTTGTTACTATTTCCCTGAACCATTCATCCCGTTTGATATTCGTGATAAAATCATAAAAGGCAGTTTTGACCAAACTAATCCTATTCATAGTTAAGCAGTCATCTAAAATTTTTACTATATGTCGATCTTCTAAAAGAAGAAAAGTTTCTTTGTGTCGATTATATGGTAAGTACTTCAGCAAGTGGTTATAAAATGTTTGTGCTTCCACTTTGCTTTGGAAGATGATTTCCGCCAACCAAATCCCCCCTTTGAGCAAATCTCTGTTTTAAATATATATGGGGGACTTGACCAAAATAGACGTTCACTAACACAGGCTTTTAACAAATACTAAAATAAATTATACAAAAAAAGGAACACTGACATTTTTCAGTGATCCTTCATAAATATTTCTCGATTTAATCCTTACCTACGATTTGGACCGTCTACTAGAACCGGTTCGCTCAGCGTTCGAATCCGCTCCATAATTCGCCTTGCCTTCATTTTTTCTTCTTCGCCGCGCTGGCTGTAGGTTAGATGATGCTCCAGCTCCCCAAAATTAAAGTTTGAGGTGAAAAATGTCGGCAAACTTTCAAGCATTCGGAACTGCAGGATTGGTCCCAGTACCTCATCCCTTGTCCAGCTTGATACGCCTTCAGCCCCAATATCATCAAGCATTAAAATCGGTTCTTTTTTCAGTGCTTCAATTTTTTCGTTTAAAGTAGAATCGGCGATTGAGCTTTTCATCTCTCTTAATAATTCAGGTACATAGACGATCATTGAGGAAATCTGTTTCTTCGCAAGTTCATTTGCAATTGCCCCTAGCAAATAGGATTTCCCTACACCGAATTTCCCATGGAGATATAGGCCCTTTGCCTTTTTACCTGTTTCATAATTCATTAAGAATGTCGCAGCTTTATCACCCGCATCCAGCCTTCCTGAGTCCCCATCAAAATCCTCAAAGGTAGCTTCAAGTATATCTCTCGGTACATAAAGACTTTTGATTAACTTTTCATTTTTCTTTTTTTCATCCATCATCATTTTTCTTGAGCAGCGTTTATAAACAACATCGATGGAGTTTCGGGTAACAACCAATTCAGGGTGATACCCTTTCATAAAGTTAATACATTTTTCAAGACTTTCGCAGCGGTCGCAATCCTTGCTTTGGTTTGTATATTCGTATAGTTTGCTCATACTTTTTTCAATCATATCTTGAGTAATCTCATTTTGATATTGAGCTAAAAATGCTTTAATATCCGGATGTTGAAGGACTTGTTGTCGCTGCTGCTCATAGCGTTTTTGAAAATTTTCATTAGAAGCTAGCCGCTGCATTGTTTTATTTATTTTCTCCACTAAATTGTCACCTCTACTTCCTGAATGCCTTTAATTTTTCTTTAATTGCCTGCTTTTTCGCCTCATCTGAGTTGTTTCCTTGAGAAGTATCTTTGTTCGCGTCTTCTGAGCTTTCATTAAACCAATCGGGAATTAGCTCTGTCCGAATTGGCTTTTTATTCGCTCCCTTTCCAGCCTTTTTGCTATCAGTCCGAATGCGATCCTCGTTCTTTGCGAGTTCCATCGCTTCCTTAACCGTTTTTACTTGCTTTCGTGCCCAATGACTAGCAGTTGTTTCGACAAATCCCTTTGTAAATTTCATATCCGTTTTTATCAAAACAACCTCAATCATTACATTTACAACACCTGGGGGAAGTTTATACTTAATCATAATTTCTTCCAAAGCTTTTAAATTGGAATTGGAAGGTTCTACTCCACCCGAAAGATCTTTAAATACGATTAGTGGTGGGGTCGTTTCATAATAACGAATTAATTTTTCTTCCTGTGTTTTTGGCTCGGTTACTTGAACTTGATGGGCAACCGGCTGTGTTCGATTAATAAGGCTCGGTAATTGGTCATAATTGACAAATTGATACCAATCACGAGCTCCTTTTCTTAAGTCCTCAATATCAATTTCATCATTCGGATTAATGGCACCTAAGATGAAATTTTTCATTTCAATTGGATTGATATTATAAAGAAACGCAAGATTACTAATAACATTTTTCACCTTTGGTGTCAGTGCTCTTTGGGGGACAAGCGATTCATTCAGACCCGCTGCTAACAAATTAAAATCAAACGTATTGATATCAACTTGGAGTGGATTTGTTTCATTTCGGCCAATTAATTGTTGATTTTCGTCCGCTTCAACATCTGCGGATACGTCCTGAAAGTATTGAAGACTCTCTGGTGCGGCCGAGGCAAACACATCTTGAAAAGCAGCCGTAACCTCATGATACTCATTTTCCTTTGGTTTTTGCTTGTCAGTAAAAAAACGTTTAAGCCGGGCAAAATGATTTTTTCCTATTTTTCGATAAAGATAAATATTTAGCATCCCATCCAAAAAAAATTGCTCAGGATTTAACGGAGGATGCAGTTCGTAAATAAAGGACCTTTCCTCTTCATTCGTTTTGACATAGACCTTTAATAAACCAATGCCCTCTAGCTTTAATCTTGCTTCGTAAATATCCTTTAAATTCATTTCTAACAGATTCATTAAAAGATGGTGGGTGGAAGATTCAGACCAAAGTCGATTTTCCTCGAGTTCTGCCCAAAGAGTCATATACAAACTATAGCATGTGGATCCAATCAAAGGCTGATATAAAAACGTCAGCACTTTTCGGTCATACTCATGCAAGAGCCCATTAGAAGCTACATTATAACGGTCGATAGGAAGAATTTCCTGCCAATGCTGCGCCATATCATTCCAACTTTCCCCTATTAGTTAGATTACTGTCTAGCTCCAGTGCCCAGCGGCTAGTGTACTTCGAGCTCCTAGTTAAAAAAAGCTAAAGACCTCTTTAGCTCCTTAGGATTTTTCTCTTTTGATTAATTCTTTTAATTCATCAATAAAGACATTTATATCTTTAAATTGGCGGTAAACAGAGGCAAATCTTACGTAGGCAACTTCATCGACATGGGCCAACCTGTCCATCACCATTTCGCCAACCGCTCCACTTTTAATTTCAGAAATTCCCTGACTGCGAAGGTCCTTTTCAACACCATGCGTGATATCTTCTAATTCCTTTAGAGCAACAGGCCGCTTCTCACATGCCTTAATCAAGCCTCGCAAAATTTTCTCACGGCTGAACTCTTCCCTCGTACCTTCCTTTTTTACTACGATTAAAGGTATCTCTTCGATTTTTTCAAAGGTTGTAAATCGATATCCGCATTCTTCGCATTCCCGTCTTCTTCTTGTTGCACGTCCTTCATCAACAGGTCGAGAGTCAAGCACGCGTGTACCATAATTTTGACATGAAGGGCATTTCATTATTTATCAACTCCAAATCTACACAATCAATCCCGAACAAATTCCTACTTTTATCTTATAAAAAAGAGTATCTGTATACAAGTAAAAGTGTTATGAGTTTTTTCCTGTTCCTAATAAGGTATGTACTTGATTAATTCGTTGGTAATATGAGTTAATCCGTTTTTTTAAATCAGGATAGGTGCCGAAAAGTGAAAATCTCTCAGATGAAATATTAAAGTCCACGGCGGTTTCCATCGGCCTTACAGACACAATGGTAACAATCAAGAAACAGGAAAACGGTTTACTGACTTCGACAGCAATCTCCCCATGCTCCTTGGACACTGTCGTCACCCGGCAATCGGCATCCTCATGAAATATCTTATCAACCGCTGCAAACAATTGATTAAACGTTGCCTTATAGTAATGAGTCTTCAGTGCATCCTCGGTGTGGTGATCAGAAGTTTCGATTTGCTTCTTAAAACGAGTAAATAAATTTATTAAAATAGCCATACAACCACTCCGTTCATCTTCGCTTTATTCTAGTTTACAACATTTTCTGTAAAAATATAAAAAGAGGTGTACAATTACATACACCTCTTTGCTTTAATTTTTATAAAGAATTACAGTACCTTTGCCTGTTTTACATTTACAGGACCCATACCACGCGGAATTTCAATATTTTCACGTGTTTCGGCATTTAACGCTTCAGCAATATAGTCAGCAGCAACATTCGGATTTAAATCTCCACATGTGTACACATCAATGCTTGCATATCCATGTTCCGGAAAGCTGTGAATTGTAAGGTGCGATTCAGATATAATGACCACTCCGCTTACACCATGTGGAGCAAATTTATGAAATGCTACCTCACGGATTTCTGCACCTGATTTAAGAGCAGCTTCGACAAAAGTTCTTTCAATAAAGTCCATATCATTTAATTTTTCAAAGTCGCATCCCCAAAGCTCGGCGATGACGTGACGTCCCATTGTTTCCATATTTAATTCCCCCTTAAGCTTTTTGTGATCCCTCTTAAAATCCTGTTATTGACGGTATCTTTGAACTACCACGGGGGAAAGTTAGTCCAAAGAGGTCCTAACCCTTTAAGTAGCTAATTGATACCTAATTTCAAGAAGTTCACGATGACTAGTATACTTTGTTTATATTTATTTTGCAACCTATCAAAACAAAAATTATTATTAAAAAAGGCTGAAGCATTATAATAAAAAAACATTAATTTACACAGCTATTTTATGCAAAATTGTCCTAAATGGTACAAAAAACAAACCTGAGTTTCAATTTCCTACCCCATTATAGAAAATAAATCAGATATGAGTAGTACAATAACATAATAATGCGGTGAGAAAAGCTGAGCTTCACCTAATTCAAAGTGTTTTTAACTTACACTAGATAAGCTGATCATTTTTGCGCCGCTCTGCCCCTTTTCCAAACAAAAAAGCTGTCAATCGACAGCTTTTTTGTTTTCTAGATTTTATCTTTTGGAGCTTAATCTTGCTTTTTTAAGTTATCCAACCTTCATCTGTGACGATTTTGCAATTTTCTCTGCCACATTTAAAGTTAGATCAACAACACGTGAGGAATAGCCCCACTCGTTATCGTACCAAGCTAAAACCTTTACCTTCCTGGTTCCCATCACCATTGTCGAAAGACCATCTATAATGGCAGAATGTTCGTTTGTATTAAAATCTACTGACACAAGAGGTTCCATGGTGAAATCCAAAATACCTTTTAAACGACCATTTGCAGCCTCAATAAATGCTTGATTGATTTCATCAACCGTCACATCGTGGTTAAGGTCGACAACTAAATCAACCAGTGAAACGTTTGGTGTAGGAACACGAAGTGACATTCCGTGCAATTTCCCCTTTAACTTCGGTAAAACAAGTGATAACGCTTTCGCAGCCCCTGTTGTTGTAGGAATGATGGATTGTCCACATGCCCGGGCCCGACGTAAATCTTTATGTGGATTGTCGATATTTTTTTGGTCATTTGTATAGGCATGAATAGTTGTCATTAAACCGCTTTCAATACCAAACTTTTCGTCTAACACCTTTGCTACCGGTGCAAGACAGTTTGTGGTACAGGATGCATTGGAAATAATATCGTGCTCAGTAATATCGAGCATATCTTCATTAACACCCATCACAATGGTAACATCCTCGTTTTTTCCCGGAGCTGTCAAGATTACTTTTTTGGCTCCTGCTTCTAAATGAAGTGCGGCTTTTTCCCTGGAATTAAACTTTCCGGTAGCTTCAATAACGATATCAACACCAAGTTCTCTCCATGGAAGTTCTTCGGGATTTCGCTTACTTAATAGCTTGATTCTTTTTCCATTAACGATTAACTCATTATCTAAAGGAATTATATCTCCCTGAAAAGGTCCATGGTTTGTATCATATTTAAGTAAATGAGCTAATGTTTCTGCCGGATAGCTCGCATTGATCGCAACAATCTCAAACTTTTTTTCAAGGATGGCTTTTCTAAAAACCATTCTCCCGATTCTCCCAAAACCATTTATTGCAATTCTCGCCTTCATTTTACGGCCCCTTCCGCATTAATGTTATACTTATGACTTGTTTTATCGTAATTAGTATAACATATTTAGGTTTAATTGTGATGAATAAAAGGCGGATTTTTTTATGTTTTATAATTCAGATAACTTATTAACAAAAAAAAGAGAAGGTTGGCCCCTTCTCACATTCATTTCTGATTGATTCCCCATCGATTTAATATATCAATGAGTTGCTTTTTGGTATCCATGACTGATCCATTATTGTCAATGACCTCATCTGCCAACTTTACTTTTTCCGACAAAGGCATTTGAGAGCGAATCCTTGCCTCAGCATCAACTGTAGTTAGATTATTTCTCTCTATTAATCTTTGCAATTGCGTTTCATTGTCCACATAAACAAGTATGGTTTTATCCACCATATTGGTTAGCTTACTTTCAAATAATAATGGGATATCCAGAACAATGACTTTTTCCTTGTTCAGTTTGGCGACTTCAATTTGTTTGTTCATCCTCCTTCTTACTTCTGGATGGACAATATCGTTTAAGAGCTTTCTTCTCTCAGAATGGTGAAAAATGATGGAACCAAGTTTTTGTCTATCGATTTCTTCATCCTCCAATAAAATCTCCTTACCAAATTCAGCGATGATTTTAAGGTAGGCTGGTTCTCCTTTTTCTACCGCTAGGCGTGATTCCACATCTGCATCGATAATTGAGATATCCATTTCCTTTAACATATTGGATACCGTACTTTTTCCACTGGCAATTCCGCCTGTTAAACCAATAACTAGTGCCATGTTCAAGTCCTTCCTAATAATTTCAGAATATATCTTTGAACGTTGATAATTGCCTAGCTTCAGCACCACATTTCAGACACTTACACTTTTCTTATTCATAATTTCCAAATCCCTATCATAATTAATAGGACCCCTGGCAAAAACGTAAACTTTTGAATCCATTCAAACCGATGAAAAAAAGTTCCGCTTTTTATTCCTAAAAGAACAAATAGTGAACTCATGATCGCAACGGTAATGGCTAAATAGAAGGGGGAGAAGCCAAGCATTGCAGCCCCAATCCCTGCTCCAAAAGAGTCTAAAGACAGCGCAAGGCCTAGCATCAACGCTTCAATTCCTGTAATCGTACCGGATTGGTCAAAATCAGCAGACATAGGCTTTTTCAAGATATTAATCGCTAATCCAAGGGAGCGTATTTCAAAATTCACAATGGTCTTTTCTTGTTTTAAGTTTTCTTTTTCTTTCTCTGGCCGGAAATATTGATACATAACCCCGGCCCCAAGAGCTATCAGAATGACTCCTCCAAGGCTTGCCGTGATGCTCGGTGATAAAACTTTTTCGAGAACATGCCCAATTGACACGGCAATCATTAAAGAAACAGCCGAGCATGTTGCAATAATAAGAACTGACTTACTCGGCATTACCATTTTCCTCAGACCATAAGTAAATCCTACGCTAAAGCTATCAAGACTGAGGGCAAAAGCTAAAATGAAAAGTGAGAACAACTGAACCATGCTGTCTAGGACTCCTTCCTCCAAAATCACTAAGATAGTATATGGAAGAAGCCCATCCAAGGTTAATGTTATTCCATTTTATCGATTCTCCACTCTCTACATCCTTTTATAACTTCTGGCAGATTGGACAATAGTGAGTACCTCTACCTCCCACTTTTGTTTTTTCAAGTGGTGTACCACATCTTTTACACTCTTCTCCCTCACGTCCATATGCATATAACTCAAGCTGAAACATGCCTATTTCACCTTGAGAGTTAACATAGGAGCGAATTGTACTACCGCCTTTATTGACCGCTTCACTTAGAGTAGTAACAATTTCACGGTGGAGAATGACAATTTCAGTTTCATTTAGAGTATTAGCAAGACGTTCGGGGTGGATTCCTGCCCGAAAAAGCGCCTCATCGACATATATGTTTCCTAGCCCGACAAATAATTTTTGATCTAATAATGCCGGCTTAACTTTCCTGTTTGTTTTTTTTAGCTTCATAGCCAAATACTTTTCGGTAAATTCCTCTGAAAAAGGCTCTGGACCAAGGTCAATTAGTGGTGGTTTTAGAAATTCTTCCCCTTTTTTAAATAAATGCATCGTTCCAAATTTACGAACGTCCCGGTACCTTAATTCTGTTTCATCGGTAAAGTGAAAAAGCACATGGGTATGTTTATCAAAGGGCTCATGCTTAGGATAAAGCCCATATTTCCCTTCCATTCGTAAGTGAGATACTAATGCATAATGATTAGTATAGATTAGTAAAAATTTCCCTCTCCGACCGACATCAACAATCGTCTCTCCTTTTAAGGCATCAATAAATTGTTCTACTTCTAAAGGATGTTTGATGATTTTTGGCCAGTAGACGGTAATAGTATCAATTGTTTTATTGAGAACTAAATGTTTTAATGTTTTCCGTACGGTTTCTACCTCAGGCAGTTCTGGCATTCAAATCCTCCCTTTTTATTTCGCGTCAAACCATGTTGGCCCGTAAGCGTAATCCACCTTCAACGGTACCTTCAATTCAAGGGCATTCTCCATCACTAAAGGAACTAAACTTTTTAGAATTTCTACTTCATCCTCTGGTGCTTCAAAAATCAATTCATCGTGCACTTGGAGTAAAAGCCTGGTTTTTAAGCGTTTATCTTTTAATGCCTCATCCATATCAATCATCGCTTTTTTGATTATATCCGCGGCACTTCCTTGAATTGGGGTGTTCATCGCTGTTCTTTCGGCAAAGCTTCTGATATTAAAATTACGGGCGGTAATTTCAGGAAGATATCGTCTTCTTTGCATTAATGTGGTCACAAACCCTTTTTGTCTGGCTGAGTGAATGATGTCATCCATATATTCCTTTACGCCAGGATAGGTATCAAGGTACCGCTCAATAAATTGACCAGCTTCTTTCCGTGAGATTCCCAAGGATTGGGAAAGACCATAATCACTAATTCCATAGACGATTCCAAAGTTTACCGCCTTTGCCTGACGTCTCATATTTGAGGTTACCTCATCCATTTCGACATGAAATACCTCCATGGCTGTTTTCGTATGAATATCCATATCTTCTTTAAAAGCTTGAATCAGCTTTTCATCTCCAGCAATGTCCGCAAGAACGCGAAGTTCAATCTGCGAATAGTCTGCTGCAAAAATGACCCACCCCTTTTCTGATGGGACAAAGGCCTGACGAATCTTACGTCCTTCCTCAAGACGGATTGGGATGTTTTGCAGATTTGGATCAATCGAGCTTAGTCTGCCTGTTGCTGTTAAGGTTTGCTGGTATCTTGTATGGACCTTATCCGTTTTTGGATTGATCACTTTAAGCAAACCCTCAATATAGGTAGACTGGAGCTTACCTAGCTGTCGATAAAGGAGAATATGCTCAATGATTTCATGATCATCTGCTAATTTTTCTAAAACATCAGCTGACGTCGAATGACCCGTTTTCGTTTTCTTAAACGAATGCAGGCCCAGCTTTTCAAATAAGATAACTCCGAGTTGTTTAGGTGAGTTGATATTAAATTTCTCACCAGCCAATTCACAAACTTTCTCTTCAATTTCGATTAATCGCTCATTTAGCTCTTTTCCCATCATCTGGAGACGGTCTCGTTCTACTTTAATGCCGCATGATTCCATATCGGCTAAAATAAGTGATAACGGCATTTCAAGATCCGTAAATAATTCATATTGTTCATTATTTCTTAATTCATCTTCTAGTTTTCCTTTTAAATCAGACATTGCAAGGCCTTTCCGAATCAGGTGCTCAGCAAGCTTCGTCGCTTCGGGAACCCTTCGTTTCGCTCCTTTTCCATAAAACGATTCATCCGACTGGATATTATGGATATCGTATCTTTTCGATATCGCGGCGAGATCTTCAATATTTTCTGAAGGATTTATGATATAGGAAGCCATCAATATATCAAAATTGGCTCCTTTTAAATGGATGCCATATCTTCTTAGGGAAACCTCCGAACGCTTGGCATCATAAACTGTTTTCTTTTTCCCTTCATCTTCTGCCCATTTTTTAAAAACATCCGATTGCAACGCTTGCTCGGTTGGCAAGTAGAAATGTCCTTTTTCATTTACAACCGAGAAACCAATAATATCAGCATAATGGTAGTTATCATCAAGCATTTCCACATAAAAATAATTGTTGTCCGCAAAAATCTCTTTCGTTATTTCAGATGGGATGATAAAGTCAACGTCCTCAAGAACTGGCTCATCCGTGACAGTTGGATCTTCGCCTAATTTGTCCAATAACGAATGAAAGCCTAACTCTTTAAATAAGCCCACTAATTTTTCTCGCGTAAAACCTTCATAAGCAATAGCTTCTATATCCACTTCCACAGGAGCTTGCCTTTCAATCGTGGCAAATTCTTTGCTCATTAATGCTTGGTCTTTAAATTCCTCCAGCTTTTCCTTAAGTTTATTTCCAGTTACGTTATCAATGGAGTTCAACAAATTTTCCAGCGTTGCAAACTCTTTAAGCAGCTTTATTGCTGTCTTTTCACCAACTCCTGGAACACCAGGGATATTATCGGAAGTATCACCCATTAAGCCCTTCATATCGATAATTTGCTCTGGGGTAAGGCCATATTTTTCCGCAACATGCTCTGGGGTATATTCTTCAATATCGGTAATCCCTTTTCGAGTGATTCCTACGGTTGTAGCGGGAGAAGCAAGCTGGGTTAAATCCTTGTCCCCAGAAATAACTTTTACCTCATAACCATCTTTTTCAGCGTTTAAAGAAAGTGTACCGATAATGTCATCTGCCTCGTAATTTTCAAGCTCATATCTTGATATTCCGTAGGCATCTAATAGTTCACGAATAAATGGAAATTGCTCTGATAATTCCGGCGGAGTTTTCTGTCTTCCACCTTTATATTCCCCAAAAGTTTTATGACGGAAGGTTGTTTTTCCAGCATCAAATGCTACAAGTATATGCGTCGGTTTTTCATCTTCCAAAATTCTCATCAGCATCATAGTAAAGCCGTATACAGCATTCGTATGTATTCCTTTATCATTATTCAGCAGGGGTAACGCAAAAAAAGCACGGTAGGCAATGCTATTACCGTCAATCAGTACAAGCTTTTTCTTATCCACCTATTTCACCCTTCCATCATTTCAAATTTTTGTAAAGCTCGATGATAAACTCGCTACCCTCACCAACATCACTTTTGACATTTATATTCCCATGATGCGCTTCTACTAAATGTTTCACAATGGCTAAACCAAGTCCCGTTCCACCGGAATTACGGCTTCTGTCACGGTCCACTCGGTAAAATCGCTCAAAAATACGGGGAATTTCTTCTTTTTTTATTCCTACACCAGAATCCTTCACATGTATCCGAACATTTTTACTATACTCAAGAAGGATAATTTTAACATTCCCTTCAGGTTGTGTATAAGTAATCGCATTACCAATTAAATTGATAAACACCTGCTTTAAGCGATTAACATCCCCATTAATAAGTACTTGGTTCTGCTTACTGTAAAATTCAAGGCGAATATTCTTGGCTTCTGCTTTCCCGGAAAGCAGGGTAATAACTTCTTCAAGCAATGAACGCAAATCCATTTCCATCAGTGTTAACGTGAAGCCTTGCTGCTCTATTTTAGAAAGCTCCAACAGATCATAAATAAGTGATTGAAGACGGTCGCTTTCTTTTAGAATGATGGTAAGAAATGCATCCAACGAATCTTTGTCATTCATCGCTCCGTCCAAAAGAGTTTCGGTAAACCCTTTAATCGATGTGACAGGAGTTTTTAATTCATGAGAAACATTGGCAACAAAATCCTTCCTCATTTGCTCGAGTTTTTTTAGTTCGGTAATATCGTGAAAAACGAGTAAAACACCTTTCCAAACATTATTTGTCCCAATAATTGGAACACCGTATACATCAAAATATCTTCTTTCAATCATTAAGGGTATCAGTAATTGTTTACTTACCTTTTGCTCCGTTCGAAACACTTCGGCCACTAAATGACAAATTTCATCATGATCAATAACTTCATAATAAAGCTTTGATAAATTATCATTTGGATTCACATGAAATAAATCAATATAGCCTTTATTAATTAGATTTATGTACCCGCGACTATCAATTAAGACTAATCCAGCTCCCATATTTTCAATTAAAGCCGTTAATCGATCCTGCTGCATTTCATGTGCTTTTGTGAGCTCTTGAAGGTTTTCTGCCAGCATATTAATGGATGTAGCTAACATCCCTGTTTCATCTAATTGATCGGCAGACGTTCTAGCACGGTAATTACCTTCTGCTAGTTCAATCGCAACATTTGTTGCAGATTCTATTGGTTTTGTATACCTTGAAGTAATTCTAATACCAAGATATACGATGACAATCAGGGCTATCCCTAGGCTAATGGAGAGAATCCACCAAATTTGTCCGAATGCCTGTTTCATTTCATTCGTTTTCGTACTAAGGAATATGTATCCTTCTTTTTGTCCATCCTTTTTAATTGGCTTCCAATAGTAGTGGAGATCATAGCTATCGCCTTCTTCTAATCGATCCTCTATTTTCGGCTTTTTCTTAATGACCTCATTAATAATTTCGTTTAGACCATTGCCGTTGTTATCGTTAATAGTGGAGATACCACTGTCATACAATATCTTTCCTTCAAGATTTGTAATGGTTGCCCTAACATTTAACTTCTCACTGAATTTTAAAACATCCTCCTTATTAAAAGATGAAACTCCGCCCTTTTCCTCAATTAAAGTGATGATTAGATTTCGCTCTATTTTTAGACGTTCGTTAAATGTTTGTGAGTAATAGCTTTTAAATAATTGGCCAAGCAATATTCCTAATCCGACTAATACAATAATAATTAAGGTGATTAGTGCAATTAGAAGTTTTGTTCGGAATTTTGTCATTCTCCTTTAGGCTCCTCTATCTTATAACCAAGACCACGAATGGTTTTAATATAGGCCGGCTTCTTCGTTTCCTCCTCAATTTTTTCTCTTAAATGGGAGATATGTACATCAACGATCCTTGTATCTCCAGCAAAATCATAATTCCAAACCGAACTGAGTAATTGATCCCTGGTTAATACCCTACCTTTATTTTGGGCGAGATAGAGAAGTAATTCAAATTCCTTTAAGGTCAATTCCAATATATGATCATTATAATAGGCTTCATATTTTTCCGGATAAATGGATAACTTTCCTATTCCAATTTTCTCATCGTTTTTATTATTATCTCCAACGGTCTCAGTTTGAACCTGAGTTCGTCTTAGAATGGCCTTTGCACGTGCAATCACTTCTCTCGGACTGAAGGGTTTAACCATATAGTCATCTGCACCAAGCTCAAGGCCTAATATTTTATCAAGTTCATCATCTTTTGCCGTTAACATTAATATTGGGGTCATGATACTCTTTTGCCGAAGCTGTTTGCACACTTCCATTCCATCTAATTTAGGAAGCATGAGATCTAATACGATGATATCAGGTGACTCGGTTTCAGCTAACTGTTTTCCTTCTTTACCATCCATTGCTGTGATAACTTCATATCCCGCCTGCTCAAAATTATATTTAAGTAAGGTTACTATCGACTGCTCATCATCCACAACAAGTACTTTATTTTTCATAAGAACCCCCGTTTTATAAGATACTTTCATTATAATGTTAAAGAATACGGATTATCTAGTTTTATGGGCAGATATATGAAAAAGCCTTAATTGGTTGGTTTTTTTTGCAAAAGTTAACAAATTAGTCATGTTTATCTACCTACCACAGTGCTATTTTTTAAAAATAAACTTTGAATTTAAAAATTTCACTTTTGCTTGCTGAATAAAAAAAAGAGAATGTTTTCACATTCCCCAGAGTGTATCCTATTAAAAATTATCCAGAGCTCTTCCGTGTATTTCTTCTAACCTATGCGGCGGACAAACTTTGATTTTTCCATTGATGACCGTTTCTTTTTTTTCATTGGTTCCGATAACACTAATCACAACGATGTGCTCGTCACTTTTCACATCAATTACTTCAAATAGAAACTCGATGGTACCATAATGATAAACAGGCTTAAGAAATTCAATTTCCTGGCTTAGTATATGGCTTCCTGGTCCAGGTAAGTATTTTGAGATAGCTGAGGTAATCATCCCCGTTAACATAATACTAGGAACAATTGGTTTTTCAAAAGGCGTTTGTGAAGCATAGTCATGTTGTATATATAGCGGGTTGGCATCATCAGTTAATCCTAGATATAGCAGAAGATCTTTATCTTCGATTTTCTCCGTTAAAGATAACTTTTCACCAATCGTTATCTCGTCAATCATTCGGCCAAGCTTTCTTTTTTTCCCTAAAAGCATCCAACACTCACTCCTTATTGAAAGCGATTTCATTATTAATTTGAAAAAAATTCGGGGGAATCCTCACCCCGAATTCCTATTCATTAAGCTAATACGTTCATAACACTGCGAACGGATTCAGCAGACTTGTCTAGTGCTGCTCTTTCTTCTGCAGTAAGCTCAAGCTCAATAATTTTTTCGATTCCATTTGCACCTAGGATCGTTGGAACTCCAAGGTAAATACCTTCATAACCAAATTCGCCTTCAAGGTAGGCAATCGAAGGTAAGACACGACGTTGGTCTTTAAGGATTGCTTCACACATCTCAACCAAAGATGCAGCTGGGGCATAATAAGCACTTCCGTTACCAAGAAGGTTGACAATCTCACCGCCGCCTGTTCTTGTGCGTGCAACAATTGCTTCCAACCGGTCTTTAGAAATTAATGTTTCAAGTGGAATTCCACCTGCATAAGAATATCGTACAAGCGGCACCATATCGTCACCATGTCCACCTAGAACAAAACCAGTAATATCTTTTACTGAAAGGTTTAATTCTTGAGCCACAAATGTGCGGAAACGAGCAGTATCAAGAACGCCGGATTGACCGATGACACGGTTCTTAGGGAAACCTGATTCTTTAAATACCGTGTAAGTCATCGCATCAACTGGGTTTGTTAAGACAAGAATCGTACAGTTTGGAGAATATTTCACAATCTCTTGTGTTACGCTTTTCATTACTTTTTGGTTTGTTTGCACTAAATCATCACGGCTCATACCAGGTTTACGTGCAATACCCGCAGTAATTACGACGATATCAGAATCCCGTGTGTCCTCGTAATTAGACGTACCAGTAATATTTGAATCAAAGCCTTGAACAGGGCTTGCTTCAAGCATATCTAACGCTTTCCCTTTTGTCGGGTTTTCCATTTGCGGGATATCGACTAAAACGACATCTCCGAGTTCTTTTTGTGCAAGTAAAAATGCAGTAGTAGCTCCAGTGAATCCACCGCCAATTACAGAAACCTTTTTACGATTTAATGACATAATAGCTCTCCCCTTAATCGAATAAAATAGGTTAATTAGGGCTGCCCGAAAACAGCCCGAAAACAAATGTCTAGCGCTAGCACCTTTGGGATCGAGGGAGAGTAATTTCTGGCTTCGCTTTGCTTGCTAGTCGATATTTCTCCCCAATTGCCCCTGGTCAAGGCGCTTCCCCTTTTCTAACTTATTCCATATTTTTAATTAGCTCATCAGCAAATTCTGAAGTTTTTACTTCTTTTGCTCCGTCCATTAGACGGGCGAAGTCATAAGTAACCACTTTAGAAGCAATTGTATTTTCCATTGATTTAACGATCATTTTTGCTGCTTCGTTCCAGCCTAAGTGTTCAAGCATTAACACTCCGGATAAAATAACAGAAGAAGGATTTACTTTATCAAGGCCAGCATATTTTGGAGCAGTTCCGTGTGTCGCTTCAAAGATAGCATGTCCTGTTTCATAGTTGATATTTGCTCCTGGAGCAATACCAATACCGCCTACTTGTGCTGCTAATGCATCAGAGATATAATCTCCGTTTAGGTTCATTGTTGCAACAACGTCAAACTCACGTGGGCGAGTAAGGATTTGCTGTAAGAAGATATCAGCAATTGCATCTTTCACAATGATTTTGCCAGCAGCTTCTGCATCTGCCTGCGCTTTGTTGGCAGCATCTGTACCTTGTTCTTCTTTAATGCGGTCATATTGATTCCAAGTAAAGACTTTATCGCTAAATTCCTTTTCAGCTAGCTCATATGCCCAGTTCTTAAACGCGCCTTCAGTGTACTTCATGATATTACCTTTGTGTACGATGGTTAGTGACTTACGGCCTTCTTTAATGGCATAGTTAAGTGCAGAACGTACTAAGCGGCTTGTCCCTTCTTCAGAAATAGGCTTAATTCCGATACCTGAAGTTTCAGGGAACCTGATTTTCTTAACACCCATTTCATTTTGTAAGAAGTCGATCACTTTTTTAACAGCTTCAGAGCCTTTTTCATATTCAATACCGGCATAGATATCTTCAGTGTTTTCACGGAAAATGACCATATCTGTATCTTGCGGACGCTTAACTGGTGAAGGAACGCCTTCGAACCATCTTACAGGACGTAAGCAGACAAATAAATCTAATTCCTGGCGCAGTGCAACGTTCAATGAACGAATGCCACCGCCAACAGGAGTAGTTAATGGGCCTTTGATGGCGATTAAATATTCATTTATGACATCAAGAGTTTCTGAAGGAAGCCATTCACCTGTTTGGTTAAACGCCTTTTCTCCAGCTAAAACTTCTTTCCATACTAATTTACGTTCACCTTTATACGCTTTTTCAACTGCTGCATCTAACACTCTGTATGAAGCTGCCCAAATATCAGGACCTGTTCCGTCTCCCTCGATGAATGGAATAATCGGATTGTTTGGTACGTTTAATACTCCGTCTTTAACCGTGATTTTTTCGCCTTGCATAGTTGTTCTCCCTCCTATTATGTAAAACCCTTTGAACTAAATAGTTTGCATCGCAAAGACTGAATCAAAGGTTAGAGAGCCAAAGCCCCTAACCTATTCATTCAATCTTTATTGAAACAATTTTTCGAAAAAAAGTAAAATATTAACCCCTTTGCTCGATTGGAATATATTTTTGCATTCCAGGACCGGTGTATTCTGCACGAGGGCGGATTAAACGATTGTTTTCATATTGCTCTAAAATATGTGCCAGCCATCCAGATACACGGCTTACTGCAAAGATTGGTGTCATTAAGTCATGGTCTACCCCTAGACTATGATAAACAGATGCTGAAAAGAAATCTACGTTTGGCGGCAGTTTCTTTTCGCCAGTAACGATCGCTTCAATTTTAACTGACATATCATACCATTGTGGTTCACCAGTTAGCTCTGTTAATTTTTTTGACATTTCTTTTAAATGCTTAGCACGTGGGTCTCCTTGTCGATATACCCTGTGACCAAAGCCCATGATTTTTTCTTTCTTTTCAAGCTTGTCGTGTATATACGGTTCTACATTTTCAAGTGTGCCAATTTCTGTAAGCATTTTCATTACCGCTTCGTTGGCACCTCCGTGAAGTGGTCCTTTAAGAGCACCAATTGCAGAGGTTACTCCGGAATAAACATCTGATAGAGTAGCGACACAAACCCGCGCTGTAAATGTAGAAGCATTCAATTCATGATCGGCATGCAGCACTAGGGCTTTATCAATAGCTTCAACAGCAATTGCTTCGGGTACTTTACCTGTTAACATGTAGAGGAAATTCGCAGCAAAGCTTAAATCCTGTCTTGGTGCGATTGGTTCAAGACCTTTTCTAACCCGTGCAAATGTTGTCACAATAGCAGGCATTTTTGCTTGAAGTCGAATCGCTTTACGGTAATTCGCTTCTGCATCCATTAAATCTGCTTCGTCATCGTATAATCCCAATAAAGAGACCGCTGAGCGAAGTGCCGCCATTGGATGCACTTTTTGAATTGGATACATGTTAAAATGTGCGATTACTTCCGGTGGAAGTGCAGCATTCTCAGAAAGTTGCTGCTTTAATTCTGAAAGTTGTTCAGCATTAGGCAGCTTGCGGTGCCATAATAAATAAATGACTTCTTCAAAGCTGGCGTTTTTAGCCAAATCATCAATGTCATAGCCAACATATGTTAGCGTGTCATCAATAATCGAGCTGATGGAGGAAGTTGTTGCCACTACCCCTTCGAGACCTCGTGTTACTGTCATAAAAAATCTCTCCTTCACTTTCTAAATTTCCCCATTACTCAATTTTGTAACTTAAACCCTTGAATAGCAGCTGAACCCAATTACTAGTTTCAGCATAGTTAGAAAAATTGGCAAAAAGTAATGAAGGGGATTCCCTCCAAAACTCTACCCTTTTGTTTCCCCCTTAAACTGACTGAGCGATTGCTCGGAGCACATGCAAAGCGACTGTATGCCCTTTCATTCACAATGAAAAAATTATTTTACAAGTAATTCAGCATTTAAATGTGGTTTATGTAAAAAAGGATACGCTTACAAGCCTATTATAAACAATTATCAGATTTTTGTGAATGAAAAGGAGCTGAAAAATAGAAAAAAATATTATTTCACAAAAAATCAAGTTAAAAAAACCTAAAAACTTTCATAGCTGCATAAGCAATCCCAGCACCTATTAACGGACCAACCGCCACACCTTTAAATATTGAAACAGAAAGAATGGTTCCTAGGACTAATGCCGTTGTAACCTGCGGATCATCAGCTAGTAACTTTACTCCCCCTTTTGCAAGCATCGCCACAAGCATTCCTGAGATAAGGGCAATCCAAGCAACCGGGGTTTTAAAGGCACCAGATAAATCTTTAAAACCTATTTCCCCACTTGCAATTGGCGCTAAAACAGCAATCGTGATAATGGTGACTCCCCAATTAATCCCCTTCGATTGCAGAAAGGTGAATCCCTTTGCATCCATTCCAACTACCTTTAGGAAAAGCAATGCTGCAATAGCAATCATTAATGAACTGTTTTTGGCAATAAATCCGATGACAAGCAATAATAACAGGAATAAAAATGATTCACTTATCATTTATCTCAACACCCCTCATCTAAATTATCGTACCATAATATCTTTAACAAAGTGGATATAATGCTTAGAGTTGTCTTTTTTCTTGATCAAAACGAAACTTTTCATCATGTTTAACGTAATAATTTTCAGATTAATAATATTTATTGGAAAATTATGCAGCTTTATTCATAAAATGTTAAACTAAAACTACTATATAGGATAGTTAAAAGGAGGCCTGTCTTTGAATCCTAAGTACATATACCGGACAATAAGATTTTTACTGGTTATCGGTTCCGTTGTATTAGCACTTTTCGCTTTTTATTATTTATCGACAGTGACATATCCATTTTTGATTGGCCTAATCATCGCCTTTTTCATTAATCCGCTTGTTGATTTTTTTGAAAAAAAGGCAAAAATGCCGCGCGGGCTTGCCGTTATCGTTGCGCTTATTATTATTTTGGCTGTATTTGCAGGGTTAATTACGCTTTTAGTAGCAGAGATTGTCTCTGGTGCCAACTACTTGGCTAACGTCGTTCCAGAACATCTTGATACGTTAATTGGCTATATTGAGAAATATTTTACTGCTCAGATTCTCCCTCTCTATGATCAATTGACGAATTTATTTAATAAGCTTGAGACAGGGCAGCAGGATACTATTATTGGTAATATTCAAAATGTTGGTCAGAAAATTGGCTCAACAATGGGCTCATTTATTAAAAATCTGTTCGAAATCATCCCAAATATTTTATCCTGGCTTCCGAATGCAGCAACAGTGCTTATTTTTTCATTATTGGCTACTTTTTTTATCAGCAAGGATTGGTACCGTTTATCGACACTGGGTAGCAAAATCGTCCCTGATAGAGCTAAAACAAGCGGTAGGACGGTATTCATTGATTTAAAAAGGGCTTTATTTGGTTTTATTAAAGCACAGTTAACGTTAATTTCGATTACTACAATAATTATTTTAATCGGTTTGCTTATCCTTGGTGTCGATTATGCAATAACAATTGCATTAGTAACAGGAATTGTGGATATTCTCCCATATCTTGGTACAGGGCTTGTGTTTGTTCCATGGATAATTTATACCGCCATTGGAGGCGATATGGGCCTTGCCATCGGCCTTGGTGTCCTCTATATTATTGTCTTGGTTCAAAGACAAGTTATGGAGCCAAAAATTCTTTCTTCAAGTATTGGTTTAGATCCGTTAGCGACATTAATTGCGTTATTCGTCGGATTTAAAACAATTGGCTTTTTAGGATTAATTGTCGGACCGGTAACTCTTGTCATTATCAGTACCCTTTACCGCGCCAATGTCTTTCATGACGTCTGGGCATTTATTAAAGGAAAAGAAGCCTAAGCAAAAAACGTCAGCTTCCATATTGGGAGCTGACGTTTTTTTATGGTTTATAATACACTAGCGTGGCCGTTATAGATAACTCCTCTAGTAGCATCAACTGTTATTTCTTGACCATCATTGAACAATTCCAAAGCATTATCCACTCCGACAATAACTGGAATCCCGAGGTTTAAACCAACTACAGCTGCATGGCTGGTTAATCCGCCTTCTTGCGTAATTAGAGCAGCACATTTTTCTATTGCTGGAACCATATCACGGTCTGAACCGATTGTCACAAGAATCGAGCCCGGCTTTACTTTATCGATAGCTTCATTCGCATCATGGGCAAGGACTACTTTCCCAAAAGCAGATTTGCGGCCAATTCCCTGCGCCTTTGTAATGATATCACCGACTACGTGTATCTTCATCAAATTAGTTGTACCTGCCTCACCAACTGGGACACCTGCTGTGATGACAACTAAATCTCCATGTTTGACGATACCGCTGTTTAAACTTTCTTCCACGGCAATATCTAGCATTTCATCTGTAGTAGTGCAGATTCTACCAAGCTGTGGATATACGCCCCAAACAAGTGATAAGCGGCGGCAAACATGGTCGTTGGCCGTAACTGCAACAATCGCTGCCTTCGGACGATATTTCGAAATCATCCGGGCTGTGTGGCCGCTTTCCGTTGGTGTAATAATCGATTTAACATCCAGGTTTAATGCGGTGTGTGCAACAGACTGACCAATCGCATCTGTTAAGTTATGATCGGTGTCCTTGCTGCGGCTTGATAAAATTTCTTTATGATCTAACGCCTGTTCGGCTCTTGAAGCAATATTGTGCATCGTTTGAACTGCCTCTACTGGGTAAAGGCCTGCTGCAGTTTCCCCAGAAAGCATAATTGCGTCTGTTCCATCAAAAATGGCATTAGCTACGTCACTTGCTTCAGCACGAGTTGGTCGTGGGTTCCGTTGCATGGAATCCAACATTTGAGTAGCGGTAATGACAGGTTTTCCTAGGGCATTACATTTCTTGATCAACATTTTTTGGACAAGTGGAACCTCTTCAGCTGGAATTTCTACACCAAGGTCTCCACGGGCAACCATTAAGCCATCAGAGATTTCAAGAATTTCATCAATATGATCTACGCCCTCTTGATTTTCAATCTTAGGGATAATATGGATATGTGTTGCCTTATTTTCTTCTAGCAACTGACGGATTTCTAAAACGTCTTTGGCACGGCGGACAAATGAGGCCGCGATGAAATCAATCCCCTGTTCAATTCCAAAAAGAATATCCTGGGTATCCTTTTCGGTTATGCCTGGTAAATTAACTGATACGCCAGGGACGTTAACACCTTTTTTATTTTTTAATGTGCCGCTATTTAAAATCTTCGTATAAATTTCTTTGGTCGCTTTATTTATTTCCGTTACTTCAAGACCAATTAAACCATCATCTAGTAGAATTTTTGAACCTACATGTACATCATCAATTAACCCAGAGTATGTAACAGAAAATTTCTCTAAGGTTCCTTCGACTTCAGTCATTGAAATAATAATATTCTCGCCTGACTTAAGCTCGATTGCACCGTTTTGCATATTGTTTGTCCGAATTTCAGGACCTTTGGTATCAAGCAGGATGGCAACGGTTTTTCCTGTTTGCTTTGCCGCTTCTCGGATGTTTTGGATTCGGGCACCATGTTCTTCAAAATCTCCATGTGAAAAATTCAAACGGGCAACGTTCATTCCAGAATTGATTAATTGAGTTAGTTTTTCCACGCTTTCACTTGCAGGACCGATCGTACAAACGATTTTTGTTTTTCGTAGCATGCTATAGCCTCCTAATAATCGAACAAATAATTAGATAGATAATTCCTTTGACAATTTGAACAGATCAAAATCCAATGTGTGTTTTTTACCAAGAGCTTCAATAATGTCATAATCAACAAGCTGATTCTTTTCCATTCCGACTGCACGGCCGCCTTTTCCTTCAATTAAAAGCTCAACCGCCCTGGCTCCTAACCTGCTGGCAAGCACTCTGTCAGCAGCAGTTGGTGAACCGCCACGTTGGATATGGCCTAATACCGATACTCTTGTTTCAAAACTAGTTGCTTCTTGAAGCTGTTTGGCGAATTCGTACCCGCTGCAAACACCTTCAGCAACAATAATGATACTATGTTTTTTCCCGCGTTCCTGGCCACTGCGCAGCCTTTCTGCCACTTCATTCATGTCATAGTTCTCTTCCGGTATTAATATCGTTTCAGCGCCGCCTGCAAGTCCAGCCCATAAAGCAATGTCACCTGCATTTCGTCCCATAACTTCGATGACAAAGGTTCTTTCGTGGGATGTTGCCGTATCGCGGATTTTATCGACGGCATCGATGACTGTATTTAATGCCGTATCAAAACCAATTGTAAGTTCTGTACCTGGAATATCATTATCGATTGTTCCAGGTACACCGACGCATGGAAAACCCTGCTCAGTTAAAGCCTTCGCACCGCGGTATGAGCCATCTCCGCCGATCACAACAAGCCCTTCTATTCCATGAGCTCTAAGCTGTTCAATTCCTTTTTGCTGTCCTTCTTTCGTTTTAAATTCAGGACAGCGCGCTGAATGAAGCATAGTTCCTCCACGGTGGATAATATCACCAACAGAACCAAGCTCAAGCTTTTTTATATTTCCGGAAATTAAACCTGTATAACCGCCATAAATACCATAAACGTCTACATTATGAAAAATCGCTTTACGAACAACAGCCCGAATCGCAGGATTCATCCCTGGGGAGTCTCCGCCACTCGTAAGTACCCCTATTTTTTTCATATTTTTCACCTCAATCATGGAATTAGAAAACCTATGTAGATTATTGTTAATAAAATAGATAAGCACAACTTTTCGTTATTATTACTTTTAGTATTAACATAAAAGCATTGAATAATTATAAAATAACATGAAGAAATGCCCTTAACAACCGATTCATATTAGTAAATACAATAGACGGAATAGTTAGTGAAATGGAAACGTTTTATTCCTCTTTGTAAGCGTCGCCACCGTCATTTTAATGAATTTTTTGTGAACTACAAAAAAAGTGCTCAAATGAGCACTTTTTTTAATTTACTCCAATGTAGTCATTCATTATAGAATATTCACCAATTGTCCTAAATCGATTATAACGATCAGCTACTAGTTCTTCTTTCGATAGTTCAAGCAGCTGTTGTAAGGAGGTTGTTAACAATTTTTCAATTTCCTCAGCTTGCTTTTTAACATCCTTATGGGCGCCACCCTTGATTTCCGGAATAATCCCATCAATAACACCTAATTCTTTTAAGTCGGGTGCAGTTATTTTCATCGTTTCAGCAGCATTTTTAGCAAAAGCGGCATCTTTCCACAAAATAGCCGCTGCACCTTCTGGAGAAATAACGGAATAGGTTGAGTTTTCAAGCATATATATGCGGTTGCCGACTCCAAGGGCAAGAGCACCCCCACTACCCCCTTCTCCAATAACAATACAAATGACCGGTACTCTGAGGCCTGCCATCTCGAGTAGGTTGCGGGCAATGGCTTCACTTTGACCACGTTCTTCAGCAGCCTTTCCTGGATAGGCTCCCTTTGTATCGATAAAACAAATAATTGGACGATTAAACTTATCGGCCTGTTTCATTAAGCGAAGGGCTTTTCGGTAGCCCTCTGGATGTGGCATTCCAAAGTTTCTGCGGATATTCTCTTTCGTATCTTTCCCTCTTTGATGACCAATTACGGTAACTGGTAGACCCTTAAATCTGGCTATTCCGCCAACTATAGCCTCATCATCAGCAAAGGTCCGGTCACCATGACATTCAAAGAATCCTTCGAAAAGATAGGAAATATAATCAAGAGTTGTCGGCCTATTTGGAAGCCGTGCTATTTGTACCCGATCCCAAGGTTTAATATTTGCATATATATCGTTCTCTAGCTTTTCAAGCCGATCTTCTAATTTTGCAATCTCAGAACTTAAATCGACATCTGTTGTTTTCGTGAACTCTTTTATCTCAGAAATTTTCTTTCTTAACTCGGTAATCGGGCGTTCGAATTCTAATTCTCCTACCATGCGAGTTCACCCCCGGGTTGATGGATTTCTAAAATGTTAGTGATTTTCTCGACGAGGTCTACGCGTGAAATAATCGCATCCAGTTGACCGTGTTTTAAAAGAAATTCGGCCGTTTGAAAATCCTCTGGTAATTCTTCTCGAATTGATTGTTCGATAACCCTACGACCAGCAAAAGCAATTAAAGCGCCTGGTTCTGCGAAGTTGAAATCTCCCAACGAGGCAAAGCTCGCAGAGACGCCACCTGTTGTCGGGTGTGTCATAATGGAAATATATAAGCCCCCATGTTCACTGAACCTTTTTAAAGCAACACTTGTTTTTGCCATTTGCATCAAACTCAAGGCACCTTCCTGCATTCTCGCACCACCAGAAGCAGTAAATATTATAAATGGTACAGAAAGTTCATCTGCTTTTTCAATCGCAAGCGTTATTTTTTCACCAACAACAGAACCCATACTCCCCATTCGGAAAGAGGCATCCATGATAGCAAGGACAATTTTGTTTCCATTAACGCTGCCGATTCCTGTAACAACAGCTTCGTTTAAGTTACTTTTTAACCGATCCTTTTCCAGCTTTTCAAGGTAATCTGGGAAATTCAAAGGATTTTTAGACATCATATTTTCATTTATTTCTTCAAAGCTGCCTTCATCAATAAAGCTGTCAATTCGCTCTCTTGAATTCATTTGAAAATGAAACCCACAATGTAAACAAACTTTTAGATTTTTTGTTAATTCTTTTGTATACATGATTTTCTTACACGAAGGACATTTAGTCATAATTCCTTCAGGTACGTCATTTTTAGCAGTTTCAGTGGGAATTGTTGCATATTTTTTCTTTTTCGGATGATTTTTAGTAAAAAGATCTTTTAGCGCCAAAATGAAACCTCCCTCATAACGCTCCTACCAATTGGCAGGCTTCTCCATATCATTCTATTCAGAAGTCTTTCTATCCAACTTCAACTATATACACGTAAAAGTGGTCAGACCACTACTCGATTAAAAATACCCTTATGCTAGGGCTTGTATACCTACCACTATAAAATAAAATAAGTTCAGAATTTGTTAGTATTTGTCGTTAAAAAACAGACAAATTTCGTAGTTTCCTATATGCAGAAAGTGTTTTTACTACATCCTTTTCTGCTAAAGCTTCCAGCAACAGGAGATAGTCTTCCCGCCTATACTCTACATGATGAAAATCTAGCGAATAATAATATTCCTTTAATATTAACCACATTCTTAAGAATAGGTGATTATCCGCCATCTCCATTATCCGATAAAAAAAATCATCATCATGAATGCTGTTTGTTTTTTTTGCCCATTCAATCAAATTCTCCATACTTTCATTGTCAATCCGCTGAAGTGCTAAGCGCAAGCAATCCATCTCAATAAAATTTTTTGTTTCGAAAACATCGCGCTTTGCTTTTTCATCCTGCAAAATAAAAGTACTGAGAAGCTGTACCAGCTGATGACCTCGAAAGTCTCTGATAAACGTTCCTTCGCCTCGCCGAGTTTCAATTAAGCCAAGCAATTCTAGTGCTCTAAGAGCTTCGCGAACCGAAGAGCGCCCGAAATTCAGGCGCTCAGATAATTCACGTTCTGAAGGAATCTTATCTCCTGTCTTCAGACCATCTATAGTAATCATTTCTCGTAACTGCTTTACGATTTCTAAGTATACTTTGGTATTCTTCACTTACCTAATCACTCACTTTTACCAATAATAGCGAGCCTCTGTGTTTTTTCTTTTACATCCTCAGGGTCTACCTTTATACGCGCTACTCCTGTTTCCATGGCTGCCTTTGCCACTGCAGCAGCTACATTTGGGGCTACTCTTGGATCGAATGGTGCTGGAATAACATAGTCAGCATTCAACTCATCTTCACTAATTAAGCCAGCAATGGCTTCCACTGCAGCTACTTTCATTTTTTCGTTAATATGGGTCGCACGAACATCAAGCGCCCCGCGGAAAATCCCAGGAAAAGCAAGCACATTGTTTACTTGGTTCGGAAAATCAGAACGGCCTGTACCAACTACTTTTGCTCCCGCTGCTTTTGCCTCATCAGGCATAATTTCCGGGTCAGGATTTGCCATCGCAAAAATGATCGAATCAGGATTCATCGATGCAACCATTTCTTTTGTTAGTGCCCCTGCTACAGATACTCCAATAAATACATCGGCACCTTTTATAACATCAGCGAGACTTCCTGTCAGATTATCTCGATTGGTAAATTTCGCAACTTCTGTTTTGACCGCATTCATTCCTTGTGGCCGTCCTTCATAAATCGCACCCTTAGTATCACACATAATGATGTCTCTAACACCATAACTATATAACAACTTAATAATCGCAATCCCAGCTGCACCAGCACCGCTTGCTACCACTTTTATTTCGGTCATTTTCTTTCCGATAATTTTAAGGGCATTGACAAGACCTGCAACTGTAACAATGGCTGTACCATGTTGATCATCATGAAAGATTGGAATGTTTGCTTCCTTTTTCAAACGTTCCTCAATTACAAAACAATTGGGAGCAGCAATATCTTCAAGATTCACTCCTCCAAATGTAGGCTCAAGTAACTTTACGGTTTCAACAATTTTATCTACATCTGTTGTATTGAGACAGATTGGAAATGCATCTACACCTGCAAAGCTTTTAAAGAGAACGGCCTTTCCTTCCATTACAGGAAGAGCTGCTTCCGGTCCGATATTACCAAGCCCAAGAACAGCTGTACCATCGGATACAACCGCGACCATGTTTCCCTTCATGGTATAGTCGTATACCGTTTCTGGTTTCTCATAAATATCTTTGCATGGCTCTGCTACACCTGGTGAATAGGCTAAACTTAAATCATGTGCATTCCGGACTGGAACTTTTGATTTCGACTCTAACTTTCCTTTATTAATTCGATGCATATGCAATGCTTCTTCACGTAAAGTCAAGATAATGTCACCCCTCTGATAATTACAAAAAAATTTATAACATCCCATTAAAAAACAAGCTAACTATTGGTGGTCTGACCACACTAGTTTCTTTATCACTATAACATATCTTCGAAAGTTGTAAAGAATTAATCTTTCAGTACAACATTTTTCAAACCCAAAATATTACTTAATTGCTGTTGTAATTCTAGGGTTGGTTTTACATTATTTTCTGGTCCTAACCTAACTGTTTTGCGCGTAGTTTCGTAATGCAAAATAACGCCAACTTCCCCTTTATTTTCTTTAAGCAGCTGATTTATTTTTTGAAGGGATTGTTCATCCTGTTGATTATCGGCAATTTTCAAATATAATACTGGTTGTTTTACTAAATTTGCTGTGATCCACTGTTCTATATCAGTTGCTTTTTGAATAATAAACTGGAGCTTTCCTTCCCGATCTTCTATTTTCCCCTCCAACAGCACAAAATTACCCTGTCTTAGAAGCTGTTGGAACCTTTTATATACAGTAGGGAATACCACTGCTTCCATTTCACCGCTTGAGTCACTTACGGATAAAAAGGCCATTGAATCCCCTTTTTTGGTTCGAATAGCTTTCACTGAAGAAATGTAGACACCAGCAGCAGCCTTTTGATTATTATTTTTTAACTCATATAAAACATGAGCCCCGCTTTGCTTTAGATCTTTTTCAAAAATTGAAATCGGATGATCAGAAAGATAAAAACCAAGAGCCTCTTTTTCAAATGTCAGTTTATGCTCCTGACTGATGGGATCGACTTGAACATATTTCGGCTTAGGTACAAATTCATCGTCAAATAAATCAATTTGGCTGGCATCATTAGGCTTAAATATTTGCGCATGTTCAATCGCTACATCTAAACTGGCAAGTAGTGTTGCACGATCCTCGCTAAATTCATCGAAACATCCAGAATGAACGAGGAACTCAAGTGTTTTCCGGTTAATCGCTTTAGAAGAAACTCTGATACAGAAATCAAATAAGTCATCGAACTTTTTCTTTTTCCTTGCTTGAAAAATTTCCTTTAAGATTGAAGCACCTACACTTTTGATTGCAGCAAGGCTATAGCGGATTCCCTTTTGCTCTACTTGAAAGGAATAGCCACTATGATTTATGGATGGAGGCAAGACGACGATTTCCTTTTGCTTTGTTTCCATGATGTACTGCGCAATTTTCGAATCATTACCAATTGCCGAGGTAAGCAGCCCCGCCATAAAATAAACCGGATAATTGGCTTTTAAAAAGGCAAGCTGATAGGCGATCATACTATAAGCCACTGCGTGACTGCGGTTAAAGCCATAGTTAGCAAAGCGGACAATTAAATCGTAGATATCATTGGCTAGAGATTGGCTATATCCTTTCTTAACGGCTCCTTGAATAAAATGTTGACGTTCTTTATCAAGGACTTCTTTTTGTTTCTTCCCAACCGCTCTTCTTAAAAGATCCGCTTCACCAAGTGAGAACCCGGCCATTTTTGAAGCAATTTGGATGATTTGTTCTTGGTAGACGATGACACCATATGTATTCTCAAGGATCGATTGCAAATCGTGGTGTGGGTATTCGATTTTCTTTTTGCCATGTTTTCGTTCGATAAAGAGAGGGATATTTTCCATTGGACCTGGCCTGTACAACGCATTGACGGCAACAATATCCTCAAAACATGAAGGCTTTAACCGGGTTAACACCTTCCTCATCCCTTCTGATTCTAGCTGAAAAACACCTGTCGTTTCACCTCTTGCTAATAATTCGAAGGTCTTTGTGTCATCTAATGGGACTTGCCCGATATCTATTTTTTTTCTTGTATGACGATAAATCGAAGCTAAGATTGTTTCAATAAGAGACAGATTTCGCAAGCCAAGAAAATCCATTTTTAGCAGACCAATCTCTTCAAGATGTTCCATGGAGTATTGCGTTAAATAAACATGGTTAGATCCTCGTTGTACGGGGATTAAATCAATCAACTGCTTCTCGCTTATGACTATACCTGCGGCATGTGTGGACGTATGCTTGGGCAGACCTTCTAGTTTTAAAGCCGTTTCAAAAAGCTGCTGGTTTTGCGGGGTCTCATTAATAAACCTTCGAAGCCCTTCAGATTCTTTATATGCCTCTTGGAGATTTATTCCTACTTTTGATGGAATAAGCCTTGACAATTGCTCTAGTTCCTTCGAATTTAATCCGAATACCTTGCCGACATCTCTCAACACTGCTTTGGCAGCAAGTGTCCCAAAAGTGACTATTTGGGCAACATGCAGCTCCCCATATTTTTTGGCTACATACTCAATCACTTCCTCACGACGGTGATCTGGAAAATCAATATCAATATCAGGCATCGAAATCCGCTCAGGATTTAAAAACCGTTCAAATAATAAGTTGTGTTCGAGGGGATCAACATCGGTTATATATAAAACATAGGCAACAAGTGATCCTGCTGCTGAACCCCTGCCTGGTCCGGTCAATATTCCATGTTCACGGGCATATCTCATAAAATCCCAGACAATTAAGAAGTAATTGCTAAACTTCATTCGTTTAATAACTGTCAATTCATAGGACAATCGAGCAACATACTCATTGCTTGGCGAGGAAATGCGCTCACTCAAACCTTTTTGGCATAGCTCTTCCAGGTATTCTTCAGCAACCATGCCATTTTCTGTCGGAAATGTGGGTAAGTAAGTTTTATTTAGTTCAATATCTACCGTACATCTTTGGGTGATACGGATTGTATTCTCCAAAGCTTCCGAAAAATCAGAGAGACAGTCTATCATTTCATTCGCCGTTTTTAGATAGTATTGATTGCTTTCCAATCTTTCTCTATGTTCATCCTGTAATTTCTCACCATTCTTAATAGCTAGCAAACATTCATGAGCAAACATATCCTCTTTTTCTAAAAACTGTACCTGGTTGGTAGCCACTAGAGGGACCATCATTTCCTTTGAAAGCGGTTGAAGCTGATTTATTAGTAACTTCTCTTGTTCCAGTTGATGATTTTGAATGGCGAGAAAAAAGTTGCCATTACCGAAAATGGCTTCTAGTTTTCTTATTAGCTTCCTTGCCATTTCCTCATTCCCATTAAGAAGAGATTGTTCAATTTCCCCTTCAGGTCCAGGTGTGATAGCAATAAGACCCTCCGAATAATGTTTTAACCATTTTAGCGGAATCCCGTTCTCTGCCTTTGTTTGGACCGCGCTGGATATTTTTAAAAGATTTCTAAAACCCTTCTCGTTTTCTGCTAGTAAGACAAGGGGATAAGATTCGTTCGGCGTTATTTCACTTTCCACATCTACTGTTAAGCCAATAATCGGTTTTAAGTTGTTTTTTTTACATAGTTTATAAAACTCAATTGTACCGGACATGATGTTCTTGTCTGTTAATGCAAGGGCTCTGAAACCCTTTGATTGTGCAGCTTTTACTAATTCAGGAACCGTAGCCGTACTTGATAACAAACTATATGCACTATATACATGCAGGTGAATAAAGGACATTTTGTCACCCCCAAAATAAAAAATCTCTTCTTTTATTATAGTGCTTAATCCTAAAAAAGGAAAATATGTTCTGTTTTTATTATCGTATTTCAATGAACATATTCAGTAGGTATTGTCCATATAAATAAGTATGAGGGTATCGATTTTGTACAAAGGCGGTTGAAGGGATGAAAGAAATCGGTTTTTTTCCAGCTTTCATAGAAAGCTATTTTATTGCCTTAGGCGTCGTACTTGGAGGTTCGCTAATTGGTGGAATTGCTTCGTTCATAACAGGACAACCTCCCCTTACAACCGTCTATCGCTTGTCTTCAGCACTGAGAATCTGGGCAATCGTGGCGGCCATAGGTGGAACATTTGATACGGTTTATACCTTTGAAAGAGGCATTTTTAATGCTGATACAAAAGATCTTTTTAAACAATTTTTATTAATTCTTTCGGCCCTAGGCGGTGCTCAGACAGGTGCGCTAATCCTTAATTGGTTAACCCAGGAGCATATTTCATCATGAGGATCCCGCCATTTTATCGAAAACCGGCCTTTCAGAGATTTTTTGGTGGTATGGCGGTTGGCGGTGCTATAAGCTGGTGTATTTTTTTATATATTTATGGTGTCTGGCAGGAAAGGAATACAGAACTACTTCAGAAACAGCAGCAGGAAATTGTGGATTTAAACAATGAGAAAAAAATCTGGCAGGATGAATATAAGGAGATGAACAAGCGGAACCTTGAGCAGCTTACCATCCAGAAAATCAATATAAAAATAGTGAACTGGGAAAAATATAAGCTAGATTCATTAAGCGTGTTAGAGACAGAAGACTCTGTTAGAGATGATATCAACATGATGCTGGCAAAGGATTTAGAGACGGTCTATAAAAGCAAAGACTTGCTAAAAAAAATAATCGAAAACAAACCGGTTAAAATCAATGAGAAAAGATACAAACTTAAAGTGAAAGAGATGGTTATTTATACAAACTTAACGATGCAGCTTGAGATACAATTTGAATAAGAACAAGCATGAAATACAATTGTCGTTGGATGCTTATCACTTTTTCTTCGTGCGAAGTTAAGGCTGCCGAAGCCTTTCTTGTGGGGCTAGACATTAAAGAAACGTCCCGTAGGTGGGACGTTTCTCTTAATTTGGAGAATAAATACTATTTTGAATGGGTTTCACACGCCTCGCCTAGTTCCTTTAAGACGTCATCCACTTCGTCCCAAGAAAAAATGGAGGCACCTGCGGCGAGGGGGTGCCCTCCGCCTCTATACTTTCTTGCAATGCCATTTATTACGGGTCCCTTTGAACGGAGACGGACTCTTATTTGATCACCTTCCTCGATAAAAAAGACCCATGCTTTTATACCCTTTACATTTCCTAATGATCCAACAAGTAAGGAAGCTTCTGCCGGCTTTGCACTGTATTCTGCTAATAATTCTTTTGTCAGCCTAACAGAGGCCACTCCGTTTTGCTGAAACTCGAAATTTTGTAAAATATAACCGTTTAATTTAATGATATTAACATCGAGTTCATACATTTTGTCAAATAGGTCAGTACGTGAGAAGTTGTAATGAATTAAATCCCCCGCGTAAGCGAATGTTTTTTCTGTCGTGCTTGGAAACAGAAATCTTCCTGTATCGCCAACAATACCGGCGAATAGCAGTCTTGCTGCTTCATCATTCATTTTCAAGCCTTTTTCTTTTCCAAACAAGTAAAATTCATAAATCATTTCGCTGCAAGAACTTGCCGTTGTATCGACCCATAGTAAATCCCCGTAAGGATCCTCATTTGGATGATGATCAATTTTGATTAGCTTATCACCTAGTGAGTACCTAGCGTCACATATTCTTTCTGCGTTAGCCGTATCACATACTATCACCAAGGCACCTTTATAGATTTCATCCTCAATTACATCAAGCCTACGCATGAAATGAAGGGTCGGTTCTTCCAGCCCGACTGCATAGATTTTTTTATTCGGATAGGACACTTGTAAAATTGCTGCTAATCCACTTTGTGAACCATAGGCATCCGGGTCAGGACGGACGTGACGATGGACGATAATGGTATCATATTGTTCAATTGTTTCTAAAATTTTCTCTTTCATAGGATCTCCTTTTAGCACCGAATGTGGCATTTTTTTAAAATTACAGGTACAATATTAAAAGCGTAATTGACTTGTCCAAGGGCGACCAGCAAACAAACACTGACAAAAGGTGCTTTTTGCTTTCCAAAGCGATTGGCTGTAGACCATAGAACCCCTTGGCACAGAAGCTAGGTAAAAATAGAAGATTTTTGAAACCTGGAGGAACATATCATGCTTGTACTTGTCGTTTTAATTGGCTTATTATTTGCTTTCTACTTATTTTATAAAACAAAATACTTCCGAAGCAACCGTCTAGTTGAAAAGAAATGGCTCTCAGCTAAATCAAATATTGCTCTGGGCCTGTTTGTCTTTTTATTTGGGGTTAATCATCTACTTTTCATTTCTGAATCAACAGTAACATATATAGTTTCAGCACTTTTTATTATTTATGGCGCAATATTCAGCTGGATTGGCTTCAAAAAATATAAACATTATCTACCTTTTGCCATCGAGGAAGCCAAAAACCTTGAGACCCAAAAATAAATTCGAGCCGCTTCTCATGGAGGGAAGCGGCTTTCTTATTGGATTTTACAAATTCCCTATAAGTTTACTTAATTCCTGTCTATCAACTGGCACATCATCATTGCTTTCCCGACCAATACTCCTTCATTGAAAACTTCCACATCTACCTTGCCAAACTTTCGCCCTACCTCTAGTATTTTCGGATAAATTTCTAATGTGCTCTCCATTTGAACCGGTTTAATGAAGTAAATGGTCATATTTTCCACAACGAGGTCACCTTTTTTATAGCTTCGCAATACTCTGTTTGCAGCATCTGAGACAACGGTTGTAAATACACCATATGAAATAGTCCCAAGATGGTTGGTCATTTGCGGAGTGACTTCACAGGAGTAAACCTCTTCCCCTTTTGCTTTGCCCTGCAATAGCACCATTTGATTAGTTACGATGTCATCAATGGTTTCGCCAACCTGAGGCTGTCGTTGGTTCATTTGCAATGCCTTTAAAACATCCTGTCTGCTGATTATTCCTTCAAGGCGGTTAGAATCATCGGCAACTGGGAGTACCTCAATTCCTTCCCAGACCATTGTATGTGCGGTTGATGCAACACTTGTCTTCCCATTCACCGTCATCGGATGTTTGGTCATAATCTTGTCGATGGCCGTTTCATAATCCCGCCCTAAAATGTCCTTACTCGTTACCATCCCTTGAATCTTCATGTTTTGATCGACGACAGGATAACGGCTGTGGGTTGTTTTTTGATTAAATTCATGCCATTTTGATACCCTATCGGTCGTCTGCAAATAAAAAGTATCCTCGAGAGGTGTTAAGATATCTTCGACTAAAATAATCTCTTTTTTTATTAACTGGTCATAAATGGCCCGGTTTATCATCGTAGCTACCGTAAAGGTATCATAGCTTGTAGAAATAACAGGTAATTCTAATTTATCTGCCAGCTTTTTCACCAGATCCTCGGCATCGAAGCCTCCGGTTATGAGAACAGCAGCTCCCGCCTTGAGGGCAAGTTCATGTGCTTGGGTGCGGTTCCCGACAATTAATAGGTTCCCTGCTTCCGTATAGCGCATCATTGCCTCTAATTTCATGGCCCCAATAACAAATTTATTAAGGGTTTTATGCAAGCCTGTTCTTCCGCCTAATACCTGACCATCGACAATGTTTACGACTTCAGCAAAAGTAAGCTTTTCAATATTTTCTTTCTTCTTCCGTTCGATTCTAATTGTACCAACTCGTTCAATCGTGCTGACATATCCTTTATTTTCGGCTTCTTTAATCGCTCGATAGGCTGTACCTTCACTTACAGACATCGCCTTGGCGATTTGCCGCACTGATATTTTTTCCCCGATTGGAAGTCCATCAATGTATTGCAAAATTTGTTCATGCTTAGTAGCCAAGACCTTCACCCTTTATTTTCGAATTCCAATTCATCCAGTCATTGATTAACCAGATTTGTCTAAATTTCATTATAGAGTTTAATAGGCCTTGATTCAATGCGGTTTCTTACATTGTCATCTTATTTTCATTAAAATGAGCGGGATTTCTTTTTTGGGCGCTGTAACTGATGTCTTTGTACTTGATTTTTCGGACTATAAAGCAGCCCTGTAAGATTTCCTGCGATGACTATCAGTGCGAATGAAAGCCATGCTATAGAAAATATCCCCTGTACCACATCAGCGTAGATTGATAATCTTGGTACAGCAAAATAAAGCATAAAGCCACAGAGCAATAGACAAAGTAAATATCTGTTCTTTTTCAATTGTTTTTCCTCCTTTAAAAGACTGCTTGTTCCATCTTTATGCGCTTTAGAGGAAAAAAAGTATGTGAATACCTAAGAACATATTAAATTTCGATTACTTCGCCTGGTGCTAACACTTTCCCATTTTTAGCTTCAAGCATTTCTATAAATTGGTATGGATCCTGTTTAATTGGTGGGAAGGTATTGAAGTGCATCGGTACAATCGTCTTTGCGTTTAACAGTTTTGCCGCATAAGCAGCATCTTCAGGTCCCATTGTAAAATTATCACCAATTGGCAGGAAGGCTACATCAATCGGATGACGCTCACCAATGAGTTTCATGTCCGAGAATAGAGCCGTGTCACCAGCATGATAAACGGTTTTTCCTTCGTTCATAAACAAGATTCCTGCCGGCATACCGCAATAAATAATTTCATTATTTTCAGTTGTAAAGCTTGAGCCATGGAAGGCTTGTGTCAGCTTAACTTTTCCGAATTCAAATTGGTGGGCTCCACCAATGTGCATTCCGTGGGTCTTGACTCCCTGCCAGCTTAAAAAGGTTGAAATTTCATGGTTTGCAACTACAAGAACATTATGTTTTTTAGCTAACTCTACCGTATCCCCGACATGGTCATTATGTCCATGCGAGAGGATGATTGCATCAGGTTTTACGTCATCAACCTTTAAGTCAGTTAATTGATTACCGGTGATAAAAGGATCAATAATAATTGTTTTGCCATTAGTATGAATTTGTACAACTGAATGTCCATGGTAAGAAATTCTCATCATTCCAACTCCTCTAAAAGTAATATCTTATGTAGTTCCATAAAAGTTATCGAAATCCTTCTACCTTGATTCCCATAACTCACTTGTTTTAGTGCATGATGAGCTCAGAGAGTTTACATTTACTTTTAATATTGATACTCTCAAATTGGATATTAATTTTTAAAGGGGGACCCCTAAAATGAATCAACGAATAGAAAAACTTCAAACTTGGATGAAGGAAAATGGAGTAGAAATTAGTTTTCTAACCTCTTCAGAAAATGTATTTTATTTAAGTGGCTATTATTCCGACCCACATGAAAGATTGCTCTCACTTGCCGTTTTTCAAGAGGAAGAGCCGTTTCTAGTATGCCCATCAATGGAGGTGCATGATGCTAAACGTTCAGGTTGGCATCATGAAATTATTGGCTATAGCGACATCGACAACCCATGGGAAATGATTCTAAATTCAATAAATAAAAGAATTAATGGAGTATCTAAAGCTGCTATCGAAAAAGAACATATGAATGTAGAACGATACGAACAGCTTTCAAGATTATTCCCGAAAGCAGCATTTGTTTCAGCAGAAGAAAAATTGCGATTGCTTCGCATGATTAAAGATGCCAAAGAATTAAAAATCATTGAAGAGGCCTGTACCCTTGCTGATTATGCCGTTGAATTTGGAGCAAATGAAATCAAGGAAGGCAAAACAGAGCTCGAAGTCCTAAATGCTTTAGAGTACGCCCTAAAGCAAAAGGGCGTTACCGAGATGTCATTTTCAACAATGGTTTTGACAGGAGCAAACGCCGCGTCTCCACATGGCAACCCTGGGCAAACGAAAATTCAAAAAGGGGATCTTGTCTTATTCGATTTGGGTGTTGTGGTGGACCGATATTGCTCGGATATCACAAGAACGGTTGCTTTTGGTGACATTAATGACAAGCAAAAGGAAATTTACGATACGGTTTTAAAAGCTCAATTAGCAGCCATTGAGGCTAGTAAACCAGGTGTTACTGCTGCTGAAGTAGACCTCACTGCCCGCCGGATTATCATGGAAGCAGGATATGGCGAATATTTTCCACACCGTTTAGGTCATGGACTTGGAATAGGCGTCCATGAATATCCATCGATGACTGAAACCAACCAGCTGGTTATTGAAGAAGGAATGGTATATACAATTGAACCAGGAATTTATGTACCTGAGGTAGCGGGTGTACGAATTGAGGATGATATTTATATTACTGCTGATGGAGCTAAGATTTTAACAAAATTCCCGAAAGAACTTCAGATCATCAAATAAGGAAATGGATTTCTTTTACATTGAACTCTTTTAGGAATTGATGTACTATACAAATACAAGCTGCGTTGTACGTAATCATAATAAAGTTTTAACCTTTAAGCTGTAATAGGGAGTTTAACCATCGAAGCTGGAATGACAGGCCTCTGTCTATAGGACAAGGAGGACATGCAGAAAAGTTTCTGAGAACACCCACTTTGAGGAGTGGTGGTTTAAAACTTTCTTATATATCTACGGCAAATGCGGCTACATATGATTTTTAAACCAGCTTCTTTAGGGAAGCTGGTTTTCTAATGTCAAAAAAACTATCATGAGCCTCAACTCCCAACCCAACCATGGAAATAAATTTAGAGAACAAGCCGTAGTCACCTAATAAAGGCGGTGAGAGCAGAGCTAGACTTCACATCTTTCGTCTAGTGAAATGGGTATTTCACTTTAACCGGTTAAAGTGATTCATTTTTGCGGCGCTCCGCCCCTTTTCCATAGAAAAGAAGAAGGACATTAACCAATCCCTCTCCCCTAGTTATTATTTTTCAAGCAATGTTTTTGTATCAGAGAATTCAAGACCGTGTGCTTCGGCGACAGCTTGATAGGTCACAAAACCGTCGAGGGTATTGATTCCTTTTAACAAGGCTTCATTTTCTAAACACGCCTTTTGATAACCCTTATTGGCAATTTGAACGGCATACGGAACGGTCACGTTTGTTAACGCAAATGTCGACGTTCTCGGTACCGCACCTGGCATATTCGCTACAGCGTAATGAACAACACCATGCTTCACATATGTTGGGTTATCATGTGTGGTAATCCGGTCTGTTGTTTCAAAAATACCACCCTGATCGATAGCAATATCAACAACCACACTGCCAGGCTTCATTGATTGGATCATTTCTTCGCTAACAAGCTTCGGTGCCTTCGCTCCCGGAATTAATACAGCGCCAATAACTAAGTCCGATTCCTTTACAGCTTCAGCAATATTAAAAGGGTTGGACATCAATGTCGTCACATCAGAACCGAAAATATCATCTAATTGACGAAGACGGTCTGGATTTAAGTCAATAATCGTCACTTTTGCCCCTAGACCAATTGCCATCTTAGCTGCATTTGTGCCGGCAACGCCACCGCCAATAATCGTAACTGTACCTCTTTGCACACCAGGAACACCAGAAAGTAGGATTCCCATACCACCATGGACTTTTTCCAGAAATTGAGCACCAATTTGAGCTGCCATTCTTCCAGCAACCTCACTCATCGGTGTCAATAACGGCAGGCTTCGGTTCGCTAATTGTACCGTTTCGTAGGCAATCCCTACAACTTTATTATCAATCAACGCCTTCGTTAATTCTGGTTCAGGTGCTAAATGTAAATATGTAAATAAAATTAAACCTTCACGAAAGTATTGATATTCACTTGGAAGAGGCTCTTTAACCTTCATGACCATATCCATGGACCAAGCTTCACTAGCTGAATCTACCAGCTTCGCACCTGCAACTCCATAATCATCATCTGTAAAACCAGAACCATGTCCTGCTCCTTTTTCAATAAAAACCTCATGGCCAAATTTCACAAGGTTAACTACTCCAGCTGGTGTCATCGCTACACGGTTTTCATTATTTTTTATTTCTTTAGGTACTCCAATCCGCATGTGTTTACCCCCATTTAATAACATAAATAGTAAAATAATCCAAGTCGATATTAATATATCTTTTTTCCAAAGTAATGATGTAACAGCTTACCATTCTCTGAAAGCTCTTTCATTTTATCAAAAAAAGCTGAGATACCCAAACTTTTTTATTTGATTATTATCGAGTATACTATGTAGCATAATATTAACTAGATTTCTCTTTATTAAGAAGAAAAAGCGGTAACCTTTAAGGGGTTACCGTATTTTTATTATTTTATTTTTTCAACGTCTGACAAAACAGAATCCAATTCATCAGCTGATTTATTTAATGTTTGTGCATCAAGTGGATCTGATTTTGCACCTGCTTCAATTGTGTGTAGTGGAGTTTCCACTTTTTCATATAAATCAGCATTCTTATCTTTAACATCGTCTTCAAATTTTTGCCAAGATTCTTCGAGTTTTACTCCACTTTCTTTAACTTTTGCAGCATCGTTTGCATTTAATTGATCTCTCAAATCAGTGATGGTTTGTTTCATTTCCTTCGCACCGTCACTTATGGAAACAGTTGTCTTTGTCTCTGCAGAATTCTTGTCATCTTTAGCTCCACCACATGCAGCCAATGTTAAAGAAGATGCGATTAAAATTGGAACGATTAATTTACGCGATTTCATTTACTTTTCCCCCTGTTTGTCCCTTTACTTTGTTATCTTTTCTTTTATTTATTATTGCAGCAGTTACCGCAACAACTAACAAGATCATTTGTGGAATAAAACTCTCCCAAGTTGAATAAATGGCGAAAAAGTCAATAGTTGCAATTGGTGCTTGAGTTGCTGGTAGTAATCCAGCTAGCTGCAATCCATGAATCCCCATCCCTGTAAACTTAAAGCATAAGTAAAACATTAAAATACTTGATACTAGGAAGAATGGACGCATTGGAATTTTTAATCCTACCTTAAGAATGAGGTACGATAAGACCACAAGTATGAGCAGTCCAATAGCAATACCCAATAAAAGGGATGTCATTTTTATCGAGGAAGCCATTCCAATAAAGAATAAAACTGTTTCTGTCCCTTCGCGAAAAACAGCGAGGAAAGATAAAAGTGCTAAGGATAAGAGGCTACCTGTATCCAATGCTTTTGAACTTTGTGTACGGATGTATCTCTGCCATTCTGATATACTTGATTTACTATGAAGCCAATAACTCATGTATAGAAGCATTACTGCTGCAAAAATCCCAGTCCAGCCTGCAATTAAGAAATTGTTACTGCCAAATGCTCCTGCTGAAAATAATAAGTTGACAAGGGTACCAAGAATGATACTTACTCCTATCCCTGCACCGACACCTATCCAAATCCATTTACTTTTCTCTTCATGACCTGCCTTTCTTAAAAACCCAAGCAAGGCAACCACTACAAGCAATCCTTCTAATCCTTCACGAAGAAGAATTGTAATGGCATCCATCATGTTATAACTTGTTTTGCTTACTAGTGGTGATAAATAATCTCGCATACTTTCAATTGTTTTTTTAGCTCCTTCAACATCAGCTGGCTTAGAAGATAACATGGCGTATGACGAAACCATATCCCTTTCTGCATCACTGTATATTTTGGAAGACTGAGTAAGGACAATACCCTCAACGTTCAACCATGATTTGCGAAATTTTTCGATATCAGCTTTTGCACCATGAATATCATTGTCCTTTATTTTTGATAGGGACTGATTTAGCAAAGTTATTAGTTCAGCGACATCCCCCTTTTGAGCAGAGGTATTATCACTTTTATCCGAAGAAGCAAATTTACCTGCTATAAATTCTTCATTTGTCTTTTTTAAAGCTAAAAGTGCATTTTTCACTTTTTCTTGATTGATTGGTTGTTGAGCTAAAGCAAATTGCACTTGCCCCATATTATCTTCAATATCATGATACGCCTGCTGAGATTTCTTTTTTACTCCATCTTCAATTGAGAGCCAGGTGGATGTGAATTTCTTAAATTGCTCGGAGGCGACATTCACTTCCCCATTGTCCAAAGAGTGAATACTCTGGTTTATGATAGTATTTGCTTGTTTCATATCTTCAGTTGCACTTGCAGCAAAACTGTTAATTGGAAGGATTATAAATGCTGTTAGTAAAATCAACAGAGTAGTAAATAACCTGCACCTCATGTTTTCCTCCTTATGTATGTTTTACTATTTAAAAAATAGCAATTTTACGTTATGAATTCGATAATGAAAATCATTATCAATTATCCCCTAGAGAGATTATATGTCCATTGAGAATGAAAGTCAATAACATTTTTAACTCAAAGAAAATCTATGAATCCCGCTTTGACCACTTGTTGGAATGATCTGACCTTCTTAATAGTTTGTTACCTAGGTTAAACAAATATGGCTGTACCAAATATTATTGATTTTCCATAAATTACATGATTAGAGCTTTGCCACTGAAGGCAAAGCTCTTTTAGGATGTTTTACTAATAATAAGGGTAAGGATATGGGTACCCGTAATATGGATCCGGATACGGATATGGATATGGATATCCATATCCATATGGAGCTGATAATAATGCCCCAGCTGCTAATCCACCCAAAAACGGCAATCCAAATCCGAAACCAAATGGTCTGCCAAATCCAAATCCTGGACGACCAAAGCCAAATCCTGGTCGGCCAAATCCAAATCCCGGACGACCAAAGCCAAAACCTGGTCTTCCAAACCCGAAACCTGGACGACCGAACCCACCAAAACCATGACCGAATCCTCCGAACCCACCATGAATCCTCTCATCCATGGTATAATCAGGCATTCCATACAATTCTGTATTCATTATTCTCCTCCTCATTTAATACTTAACACACTAAAGAATATGCAAAGTTGCTTGCATATTCTTGGGTAAACGCCCTCCATAAATGAAGTTTCCAAGGCAAATGTCTAAAAAATTTAATCCCAATACAAAAAAGGCTGTCCACTAATGGACACCCTTTTACCTTTCATATTCATTTTTCCAAGCTCTCGGTTGCAGCAAAATCATCATTGTCAGCAAGAGCTGTTCCTTCCCCAATGAAGCCACTATTATAGGAATTCAGTATCTGCTCGTTAACTTCTTTCGTTCCCTGCTCATCAAACTCAAATGAATATTTATTCTTCGGGTCCCGTTTTTCCATATCACCAATCTCCTTTCCAATATAAGTTACTTCATTATTGTTCGAAAAATTGCAACAGTTATTCGTTGTAAATTATTGTATAATCAAGATGAGGAGATGATAATCATGGGACTTAAATATCATAATATTTTAGTTGCTGTTGATGGATCAAAAGAGGCAGACTGGGCTTTCAAAAAAGGGATTGAGATTGCTAAAAGAAACAGCGCAACATTAATATTAGTCCATGTCATTGATACAAGGTCATTTGCCTTAGTCGAGGCCTATGACACTGTCATTGGTGAAAGAGCAGAAAAGCTGGCAAAAGATATGCTTGAAAACTATCAAAAACTAGCTGTGGAAGCTGGACTGCCAAAAGTCCATTATGAAATTGATTTTGGCTCTCCAAAAGTAAGAATTCCAAGAGATTTGGCTAAAAAGCATAATGTGGATTTAATTATCTGCGGTGCAACAGGAATGAATATGGTGGAAAGAATTTTTATTGGCAGTGTATCTGAACACATCACTCGCTATGCTCCATGTGATGTTCTTGTCGTTCGGACAGAAAAAGATGTCGAATAATAATAGATAATGCTTAAGCACGGAGCCATTTGCCCCGTGCCTTTTATTTTTCACAATAACAATAATGAGTTTCAACTCCCAACCCAAACATGAAAAAGGATTGGAAATGAGCGGTACACCAAATAATAACGGCGGTGTGAGCAGAGCTAGGTTTCACCTCAGTCAGAGTAAAAACTATATATTTTTCAATTAGACTGGATGCCCTGATTGATTTTTATGACGCTCCGCCTCTTTTCCAAAAAAATAAAATTGTTTTATCGTGAATGGTCTCCTGATGTGTAGTAAAATATTATCATTAACACAGCTTGGAGGCACCTATATGAAAGATCATTTTTCTTTTGACCACCGTCTTGGTATTCTTCTACCCGATTTACCAGTAGATTGGGATCAATTCAGTAAAGAAACCCAGGCAGAAATTCTCTTCCAGTGGGAACAAATTCGCGGCTCTATTCCAGATAGAATTTCAGAACTCGAAAACGAGATTAATCATAAACAAGCACAGCTTTCAGATGAAGGTGATTTCCCTCATTCCTGTCGACTAAACTCGGAAATAGCAGAGCTAGCCTCTATTATCAATGACCTTTGGCTTTGGTATCGGGCGAACCAGACACTTTCAGAAAGAATACATCAATAAAAATACTCCCTTATCCCATTAAGTAGTTCCTTTTTTGTGGAGAAACATTGCAAATATCATATGAATTAGCATATCAAACAACATACGAATTGGTATGCTTTTTTCGTTGATATAACAATATTTTTTACGAAAACAAGTCCAAATTAATAGGGCAAATAACATGCCAAATAACAGAGTGACAATAGCCATTGTCATTGCTCGAATTAAGATGTTAATTGTATTGTTAGTTGCTATGTTATTTCTACGTTCGTTTTGAAAAAAGTGAAGGTAATTGTCATTTTATGCTAAAATGTATATATAGATTGTGAAAATTTGTACTTATATTAACGGGAGTTTAGTTGAAATAGAAAGTGGAATAGTAAAATGCCGTTGGTAAAATTAATTGTTGTTGTTATATTCTCAATAATTCTAACCACAAACGTTTTTGATAATGTTATTCGAAAATGGTTTGGACTAGGGAAAAAAATTCAAAGAAAAAAATCCTTTAGGCAATATGAGGTGTGGATAGAACTATTTATACTGTCAACATTTCTCATTATTTCCATTCTTATAGGAATAGAATCTCCCTATATATTTATTGCAACTCTTTTATTTGGGATAATTTTCTTTGGGTTTGAAGCAATACTAGACAAAAAATATATTAAAAATTCTAAAGAATATTTAGTAACATTTTTAATAGGATTACTTAAGTCTCTGGTTTTAATGATTCAAATTGTCATTTATAATTTTTTTTCTTTTTAGACAAGTATATAGGATAGTATCTATCTTGCAAATTCATTAAGTATGTGAAGAAATGTTCTTAAACAAATTGGTGCTTTAATTCAACAAAGACTATACAAAATAAAATCAAACGCTTGGGGTTACTGGAACTATCCCAAGCGTTTTGTGTGTTAATTTATGAAAAGTTGTGCTTTTCCTTGAACTACTAATCTGTCTTCGGCTAACAACTCGCCAGTCAGTTTGATTTCTTTATAAGTCTTTTTTAATTTCTCTCACTACATGACCAATTTCAGGCAAGATTAATTTATTCATCGCAAGCTTTACAGCGCCGGAGGAACCAGGGGTAGAGAATACAGCTTTATTTTTGACGACACCGGCAATTGCCCTCGATAGAATTGCTGCAGAACCTATATCCTCTTGATAGCTTAATAGCCTGAACAATTCTCCAAACCCGACGATTTCTTTTTCAAGTAGACCTTGTATGGTTTCAATCGTTACATCTCGCTTGGCAATTCCAGTGCCGCCATTTGTTAGAATGACATCAATATCGTCTCGGTCGCAGCCTTTTAAAATTTCAGTTTGAATATGTTCAGATACATCTTTTACAATGACATAATCAGCAATATTGTGCCCTGCTTGTTCAAGCAGTTCCATCATTAACTTGCCGCTTTTGTCTGTATCCTGATCTCTCGTATCACTGACTGTAATTACCTTACAATTGACCGTTTTAGGTGCTTCCTGTTTATGTTCTTGTGTGCTCATCATTAAAACTCCTCTTTTTCTTTAAGATAGCGAAGTTGGTAATATTTATGGGCAAAATCCGTAACTTTTCTCGTTAATTGATAATTTGCACCGGCACCAATGGCCATACTGACTAGCGGAAGTCCTTGAATAACTTTTTTCCGAAACAATGCAATGACCATCGCTTTTAAAAGTTGCTGGACAGGCTGCTCCAGCCAGGTGATATCCATAATTTCCTCATTGCCTTCGTAAAAATAATAATAATCGTTCGACTCCAGCTCATCCATTAAAGAAGCCCAGCCCGCTTTTTGAATTCGTGGCGGCAATGTCGCGGTATGGAATACTTTTAGAGATGTCATCATTTCATGTGGGGTATTCACCTCAAAACCGTAGGTCATCGCGATTAATTGAACAACTCTTAAATTAATGACTGCCATTGCCGGAATATCGGTACCTAAAAGAAGCATTTCGCCTGTACCCGCTAAACCACCTTGGGCAAAGGAATAAAGCCGATGTCTTGCGATTTGCTGCTGTGCTATGTATTGTAACTGGTCAATGTCCAGTTGCTTTAATTCTACTATTTTTTCTAAATCTTGCTTAAAAATTCTCCCAGAAGCTAAAATTCTTTCTTTTGCGTCCATTTGCAGTTGCGAGCCTTGGATTAAACTATGTAAATGGAATAGCCAGCTGTCAATGACAGAAAAAAATTGTCTTTGAACCTTGTTAGGTAATAATGAGAAAGAACGTTCCAAATATTTTTCATATGTCAATTGAAAGTCATTCGCCTCATAATTTAGCAAGTTCCTTTCCCAATCCCGTATCCCATGCAAGGCTTTTGTTTCACGGTTGGTCAATGGCATCTGGATCCTCCTCTAAACATCGCTTCTATTTCCAGTATATCACAGAGAATAGAACGATAAAAAGGCAAAAGTTGTGATACGGTTCATCGCATCAACTATACCTGCGGTTAATAAGGCCCGCTTAATAATGATTATCTTATTACTAAGCAAGTTGTACTATATCCAAAGCTTGTTAAAATGTTAACAGAACATTCATATTCCTTTAATGGAATCTTGAAAATTTTTTATAAAATGAATTTAGAGATGAAGAAAGGAAGTGGCTTATGTTACTTAGAGGGCGATCTGAGTCGGATGAATTAATGGCTATGCGATATTTAAACACGCGAATGGAGTTAACTGAAAAGGAAAAGTTTCACTATTCAAAACTTGAAAAAGGATTTGAAGGGGAGGTGAAATTTGACCTGCTGGCAGAAAGTCTTCAAGAAGAAAGGTATATTATAAATGACTTGCTTCTAGAAGTAAACAACTCCTATTTTCAACTTGATACATTGATTATTTCACAGGGAGTTATTCACCTTTTGGATATAAAAAATTTTCAAGGTGATTGTTACTTAGAATCGGACAAACTTTATGCCATGAAAACCGGACGCGAATATAAGAATCCTGTTGACCAGTTAAAAAGGAGCACGACCCTATTCCGCCAACTGCTCCAAAACCTCAAGCAAAATTACCTTGTTGAAGCCTCCGTTCTCTTTATCAACCCTGAATTCACCTTATATCAAGCCCCGATGGATCAACCCATTATTTTACCAACCCAAGTAAATAGTTTTTTGAAAGATTTAAATAAAACACTGTCTAAGTTGAACGACGGGCACAAGAAACTTGCACAAAAATTAATTTCATTACATCAAACTAAAAATCCATTTACGGTATTGCCTAAATATAATTATGACCAGTTGCAAAAGGGAGTTTATTGTAAAACTTGTAAGTCCTTTCTGATTTATATAAAAAATAATGACTTTGTATGCGGAAAGTGTGGAGGACATGAAAAGATTGAACTAGCTATTTTGCGGAATGTGGAGGAATTTAATCTGTTATTTCCTGATCGAAAGATTACTACCCACAGCATTTATGAGTGGTGCAAGGTGGATTTAAATAAAAGGACATTTTGTAGGATTTTAAAGAGAAACTATACCGCATTTGGAAATACAAGAGAAACTTATTATAAATAAATATATGAATCATCTTTTTTGCATGAAAGGTTTTATAAACCCCTCTAAACCTGGTGCATTCAGACTGGATTTCTCTTTTTGGGCCTCGCCCTGTCCGAATGATGCCCGCATTCAGACTGGATTTCTCTTTTTGGCCCTCGCCTTGTCCGAATGAGACCCGCATTCAGACTGGATTTCTCTTTTTGGCCCTTGCCTTGTCCGAATGAGGCCCGCATTCAGACTGGATTTCTCTTTTTCGGCCTTGCCTTGTCCGAATGAGGCCCGCATTCAGACTGGATTTCTCTTTTTCGGCCTTGCCCTGTCCGAATGAAGCACGCATTCAGACTGGATTTCTCTTTTTGGGCCTTGCCCTGTCCGAATGAGACCCGCATTCAGACTGGATTTCTCTTTTTGGGCCTTGCCTTGTCCAAATGAGGCCCGCATTCAGACTGGATTTCTCTTTTTGGGCCTTGCCCTGTCCGAATGAGACACGCATTCAGACCGGATTTCTCTTTTTCGACCTTGCCCTGTCCGAATGAGGCACGCATTCAGACTGGATTTCTCTTTTTGGGCCTTATCCTGTACGAATCAAACCCGCATTCAGACTGGATTTCTCTTTTTGGCCCTTGCCCTGTCCGAATGAGGTACGCATTCAGACTGGATTTCTCTTTTTGGGCCTCGCCCTGTCCGAATGAGGCACGCATTCAGACTGGATTTCTCTTTTTGGGCCTTATCCTGTCCGAATGAGACCCGCATTCAGACTGGATTTCTCTTTTTGGGCCTTGCCCTGTCCGAATGAGACACGCATTCAGACTGGATTTCTCTTTTTGGCCCTCGCCCTGTCCGAATGAGGCCCGCATTCAAGCTCCGGCCATGTAACATGGAGATATGCTGATTCAGGATCATTCGTGTAAAAACCGCCTCTATTTATGATATGGTTCACTGTACCATACCTAAATGAGGTTAATGTATTGAGTGTTATCGTAAATTTCTTAACTTGATAAGCTAAGGATGTACTTTCATTTATTAAATGAAAGAGCTCATTGTTTCTTTGAGCAATGAAACGGAATGATTAAATTGTTCTTTTTCCTTTTCATTCAGCTCAATTTCGATTACTTCTCGGATACCGGCACGATTAATTACAGCTGGTACTCCAATATAAACATCATTTTGTCCGTATTCTCCGTTTAGATAGGAAGATACTGTCAGGATGCTATTTTCATTATTAAGGATTGCTTTTGTAATTCTAACAAGAGACATACCTATTCCATAGTATGTAGCCCCTTTTCGCTCAATGATATGATAGGCAGCATCACGGACGTTTACAAAAATTTCTTCTAAACATTCTTTTTTGAGATCTCCCTTCCGTTCCAAAACAGTATCAAGATGCTCAATTCCAATCATTGCATGACTCCAAACAGGGAGTTCTGTATCTCCATGTTCACCAATGATGGCTGCATGAACATTTCTTGTATCTATGTTGAAATATTTCCCTAGAGCAAACCTTAGACGTGCAGAGTCTAATACCGTTCCAGAACCGATTACACGTTCTTTTGGTAGTCCTGATTCTTTCCAAGTCACATAGGTTAAGATATCCACTGGATTTGTTGCCACTAAGAATATTCCATTAAATCCACTTTCCATTATGCTTTTTATTATTTGCTTAAATATTTTTGTGTTTTTTTCAACTAATTGCAATCGGGTTTCACCTGGCTTTTGTGCCAATCCCGCAGAGATGACAACTATGTCAGCACTTCCACAGTCTTGATATGAACCGCTCCAAACGTTTACTGGTGAAGGCGCAAACGGCATGCCGTGATTAAGGTCCATTGCCTCGCCTTCGGATTTTTTTTCATTTACATCAATTAAGACTATTTCCTCAACAACTCCCTGGTTGATCAATGAATATACATAACTGCAACCTACAGCACCTGTTCCAACTAGTACAACTCGATTTACTTTTTCTTTATCCATGATAAACGATCTCCCTTCGAATGAAAAAAATTAAAATAGTAACCAGCTGATTATTCCAATTACAACAAGTAAACATAAGCTATATTTAATTGTCACTTTAAATAAATCACTCTCTTTTCCTGCTAATCCAACTGCTGCAGCAGCAACAGCGATAGATTGAGGTGATATCATTTTAGCCATGGTTCCGCCCATTACATTGACCGCAACCATCGATTCAGGTGCTATGCCAATTTGAGAAGCGGTGACAGATTGAAGTGGAGCAAATAAGGAACCGCTGTTTACAACAGAGCCTGTTAAAAAAACCCCTAGCCACCCTAACACTGGGGAGAATAATGGAAATACTGCACCTGTGGAAGCAAATGCTAAACCAAGTGTCGATGACATACCAGAGTAAGTACAAATGTAAGCAAAGGCAAGTACACTACAAATGGTTAGGACTGGTGATAATAATTCTTTTGCCGTTTCTTTAGTAATATCCCACAGCTGCTTACTGCTGCAGCGAAAGAGAATGCTTGCGACAATAATCGTCAGGACAATTGCTGTTGTGGTAGATGAAAATAAATCTAATTTAAATACTGCCGCATATGGTGTATCTTGCGGTACTATTGGTGCATGCTTTATGACTACGTTGTTTAATCCCGGAATTGGCAGCAATAACACTAACTTTTCTAAAGGACCGCCGGGGATAAATAGATTTTTAAAAAATGATAAATTAAACAAAGTAACACATATAGTTAGAAATACAAATGGCAGCCAAGCATATGCAATTTTCCCTAAGGAATACTTAACCTGTTTATCTACTTGGTTCTCATTACTTATACGGAATATCTCTTTTGGTTTCCATATTTGTAAAAATACTGATAGTGCAACTAGGCTAACAATTGCAGCAAAGATGTCTGCAAGTTCAGCACCTAAGAAATATAGAACAATTGCCTGAGTAAGTCCAAATGAAACTCCGCTGACTAAAACTGCTGGGAACGTTTGTCTAATCCCTTTCATCCCATCAATGATAAATATTAGTAAGAATGCTACTAGAACACTTACGATTGGAAGGACAAATGCTGTATATCTTCCAACAGCAAGACTATCTAAACCTGTAAGTAATGCGGGAACAGTTACAGGAATGCCCATTGCTCCATATGCACCACCGGCAATGTTTGCAATCAAACAAAGGCTGGCTGCATATATCGGACTAAATCCAAGTCCTACTAAAATGGCTGCTGTTATCGCAACTGGTGCACCAAATCCTGCAGCTCCTTCTAAAAATGCACCGAATGAGAAGGCTACAATGAGAACTTGCAATCTTTGATCGGCTGTAATAAAGGATATACTATTTTCAATAATTGCAAATTTGCCTGTTTTTACTGTTATTTTATAAAGGAAAATAGCAGCAAATACAATCGATGCTACGGGCCATATACCGGATAAAACTCCAAAGATGGCAGACATCAAAACTAATAAAGCAGGCATTTTGTAGATTAAGACTGCAACAACACCTGCTACAATTATGCTGGAGAGTCCTGCAATATAGCCTTTTAATTTAAAAACTGTCAGCATTACAATAAAAAAGATTATAGGAATGGCTGCGATAATAGCTGAAAACCAAATGTTACTCACGGGATTATATACTTGCTCCCATACATTCATTCTGTTCAACTCCTAGGTAAATATAAGTCCCATTTATTTTTAACCACTATTGCAAACCCTATCCTTCACATTCTGAAATATTTCACAATGAAATTAGAGATACTTCAACAGGTGTTTTAGTGACAAACAAGCAATGGTAATACATAGCACACGATCAATAGAAGTCACTGAATAGGTTCGCCAATTTAATTAGCAGTATCCAGGGAATAATGCTCATAATAATGGTTAAATTAATAAAAATTGGATTGAACCTGGGTGGAGTATAATGAGATATCTTTTAAGAAAAATATTTTCGAACAAACAGACAGAAGAAAGACCACACATGAAAATGAATGTTTTTTCTTCTTTAGATAAAAATTTAGAATTCATTGAAAACCAGCTGTTTCATTCAAGTGATCTGAAATGGCGGAGCATTAGGTTTAATCACTTGGAGGGTCTCATTGTCTTTTTTGAATCCATAACTGATCAACAAAGAATTCAAAATGAAATCATCCAGCCTATAGAAGAAAAAAGAGAAGGAAACGTGGATAAAGTCATTACTTCTTTGGAGATTACGAAAAAATCGGATCTTTGCGAGGTTCCCCATGCCTTAATCCAAGGAAAATGCGTATTGTTATTCGAAGGTACAGTAGAAGTTTATGTAGTGGATGTAACTGCAGTTAATAAACGAAGTATCTTGGAGCCAGAGAACGAAACGGTTATTCGCGGTGCTCATGATGGTTTTATAGAGCACCTCATGACGAATCTTTTTCTTGTTCGAAAACGCCTTATGAATCCGAATCTGGTCGTTCGTTATTACCAGATCGGAAAGGCAACCAATACAAAATTAGCTCTTCTCTATATGCAGGACCTGGCGAATCCGGATCTGGTTAAAGAAGTGGATCATAGAATTAATTCCATTTCGATGGATACCATTTTCTCGCCCGGATTCATTGCCGAATTTATTGAAGATAACCCATATTCTCTATTTCCGCAAATCTTATATACAGAAAGACCGGATCGGGTGGTAGCTCATCTTATGGAAGGCCGTGTAACTATTTTATCTGATGGAGACCCATCTGCACTGATTTTACCGGTGACTTTCTTTTCCTTTTATCAAAGCCCGGATGATTATCACCGAAAGTGGTTGGTCGGATCGTTTATTCGATTGCTTCGGTTGATGAGTTTTATTATCGCATCTATAATACCTGCTTTATATATTGCGATTATTGGCTTCCACCCTGAAATTCTTCCGGAAAATTTGATTTTTTCAGTAAAAAGCAGTATAGACAGGGTTCCATTTCCACCTATTGTGGAGGCTTTAATTATGCAGATTACTTTAGAAGTATTACGTGAAGCAGGAGTTCGTTTGCCGAGCCGAGTAGGTCAAACCATCGGCATTGTTGGTGGCTTGGTCATCGGTGAATCGGTCGTCCGAGCTGGATTGATTTCCTATCCCATGGTTATCGTCATCGCCTTAACGGCTATTTCTTCTTTTGTCGCACCATCTAATGAAATAAGTTTATCAACACGTCTTTTGGGCTTCCCGCTCATGATCCTTTCTGCGATGTTCGGTTTGATCGGGATTATGTTTGGCTTGCTATTCATCTTAATTCACTTATGTAAATTAGAGTCCTTTGGTACAGCTTATTTTGCTCCAATCATGCCTCTTCGAATGAAAGATTTGAAGGATACATTTATACGTTTTCCTATCTGGAGTTTGAATCAACGCCCCCATGATCCGCATCCAAAAAGGCTTAATCAAGAAAGAAATTCAAGGGAGTGGGAACAGGATGATCCCGGAAAAGAGTAGAATTAGCCAAGGGCAGTTCATGTTTGTTGTTGTACAGTCCCAAGTGGGGGTTGGAATTTTATCGCTTCCTAATAAAGTGCAAGCAAGCGCCAAGGGGGGAGGGTGGATTTCTGTTTTAATCGCCGGATTGGCTATACAAGTCATTATTTTGATTCTGTGGGCTCTTTGCAAACAATTTCCTTCCGATACGATATACAGTTTCTTACCAAAGATTACCGGGAAATATCTTGGTAATCTGCTTAGCTTTGCTTATATTAGCTATTTTCTGCTTTCTGCAGGAACGGTTCTAGCCAAATTTGCCGATGTCGTAGAAAGGTGGATACTGCAAGAAACGCCTAGATGGGCATTATTAATTCTCTCCCTTCTCACCTGTATGTATTTGGCTATGGAAAACCTTCGAGTGATTGCCAGACTGTTTGTCATTTCTTCGTTAACAATCATTGTGATGTTGGTATTAACCTTGATGGGTTATGTCAATGTGAACTTCAGTTATATTTTTCCTATAACTGAAGCAGGATGGGGGAAAATCGTCAAAGGAGCGACTGAAGCATTGTTTCCTTTAGTTGGGTATGAAATTATATTGGTGATTTACCCATTTGTTGAAGGGAAAAGCGGAGGGAAATTAAAGGCAGCTTCTTTAGGGAATATGTTGATTACACTTTTTTACGCATTTGAAGTGTTTACCTGTTTAATCATTTTCAGTCCGGCAGTCATGTCAGAGGTTCCGGAACCTCTCCTTTACATGCTGAAAGGTTTTTCTTTTCAGCTCATTCAACGTATCGATTTGATTTTTTTATCGGTATGGGTCTTTGTTGTTAGCACTGCCATGGTGGCTTGGATATACATGGCAACGGTTGGATTGGGTCGTTTTTTTCACCGGGGCGAACATAAAAAGGCTGTCCCCTATGCCATGTTCATACTCTTTATTCTGGCCATGATGGCTCAAGAGCCATCGATCAGCGATTTCTTCGATAGAATGCTTAAGATTGGTCATTATACTTTTGTGGTTGGGCTTCCTTTGATCCTGCTTTGTTTTACGTACTTGATTAGAAAAAGGAGGACGTAAACCAGATGAAAAGGATCTACTGCTTATGCGCTGTTATTTTCATCCTCCTATTCATGACTGGATGTTGGGACCAAGATCTTTTAAAGAATGCTCGTTTGATTTTTGGAGAAGGGTTTGATCTCGCGCCGAATGGAAAGCTTCAATCCACCTTTCTCATACGGGACGTGCCTGCTAGCGAACAACAGAGTCCTAAAAACGATATTATTTTCACAGTGGGCAATACGACAAGGGAAACCCGGGATCATGCAGACGATCAGATATCACGGCATCTTCGTGGTTATAAAAATCGGATTATACTCATTGGAGAAGAAATGGCAAAACAAGATATTTATCCGATCCTCGATTTTTTTTACCGCGATCCCAAAAGTGCCTTAAACGCCAGGATCGGAGTGACGAAAGGGAAGGCGGCAGATATATTTTCCCTTAAAAAAGTTGGGAATGTCTTGATTGGAGAAGAAATTGATGAATTAATCAAGAGCAAAGAAGAGACTACAACTGTTCCCAAGGTGACCGTTGAAAAGATTTACCCTATTATGATGGATCCTGGAGAAGATTTTGTTCTTCCATACCTTGTGGAAAAAAGAGGACGTGTGGATGTTTCCAGTATTGCCATGTTTCATAACCATCAATTTACAGGCGTACTGACCCCAGATGAATCGATAATGTATTTATTGTTGAAAGACCAAAAAGGGAAAGTGACGAGATTCACCAGAAAAATAAATATCCGGAATGGTCATCAAAACAGTAATGACTTTTTGACCTTTAATGTAGACAAATCAGAGCAAAAAATGAAAGTATTGATTCAATCGGGCAATCAAATTACGGTTAAGCTGGATTTAAAATGGAAAGTGAATATTATTGAATATCCGAAAGATCGCTTAAATGAGAAAAAAATGGTTACGCAATTAAACCAGTATCTTTCTAAAGAGATGACTGACTTGGCAAAAGATACACTTAAAAAAATGCAAAAAGCCCGCTGCGATGGATTAGGTATCGGCAGACAACTCATGGCGTTCCATCCCCGCATTTGGAAGACACAGAAGGAAGGCTGGGATAGTAATTATCAAAAAGTGCATTTTGCTCCTGTGATTCAAGTAGAAATTACGAAGAAGGGGATAATAAACTAACCTATGCGCCGAGGAAGCTCCCCGGACCGCCCGCGGAAAGCGAAGCGCCTGGAGCGGAAATCAACAGATAAGTTTAGCAGCCTAAAAATAAGGAGGGGCTTCCAAAAGTCATTTACCTGACTTTTCGGACAGCCCCTTCTTTTTGTTATCAAATGTTTACCTAATCTAACCTAAAGGCGATCAGCTTTTGCCTTTAGTGTATTAATGAGTACCAGCCAAACGAACAACGTCGCGGGCAATCATGACTTCTTCATTAGTTGGTATAATAATTACTTTTACAGGTGAGTGCGGATAGTTGATAAATGCTTCCTCACCTCGTACCTGATTAAGAGCCGGATCCCAATAAACACCCATAAATTCAAGACCATTTAATACACTTGCTCGAATCGAGTCACTATTTTCTCCGATACCGGCAGTAAAAATAATCGCATCTACACCATTCATGCGGGCCGCATAAGATCCGATATATTTATGAATACGATTAGAGAATACATCCAACGCAAGCTTAGCCCGTTCGTTTCCTTGTTTGGCCGAGATTTCAATATCTCTTAGATCGCTTGAGAAACCAGAAACGGCTAACATTCCACTCTTTTTATTTAAAACATCTAATACTTCATCAGCAGTTTGATTTGTTTTTTCCATAATATATGGAATTAGCGCAGGGTCAATATTTCCAGAACGTGTCCCCATTGTTACACCTGCAAGCGGTGTAAAACCCATAGAAGTATCAATAGATTTACCGCCTTGTATGGCAGCGATACTTGCTCCATTTCCTAAATGGCAGGAAATTAACCGAAGTTGTTCTAGTGGACGCCCTAAAAGTTCAGCAGCACGCTGTGATACATATTTATGACTGGTTCCGTGGAAACCATATTTACGAATACCATATTTTTTATAGTATTCAAATGGAAGACTATATAGGTATGAACTTTCAGGCATGGTTTGGTGGAAGGCTGTATCAAATACGGCTACTGCTGGAACATTAGGAAGAACATGTCTGAATGCTTTAATTCCTGTTGCATTTGCTGCATTATGAAGCGGTGCTAACTCCGCTAACTCTTCAATTTTTGCTAAAACTTCATCTGTAACGATAGCTGAATCTTCAAATGACTCTCCACCATGCACAATCCGGTGGCCAGTTCCATTAATCTCATCCAGCGATTTAATAATCCCTAATCCAGTAAGCTTTTCCAATAGCATTTTCACAGCAATATCGTGATCAGGAATATCAAGAGTTTCCTGAATCTTTTCTCCATTTACCGTAATTGTAAAGATGGAATCCTTCATACCAATTCTTTCGATTATCCCTTTTGTTATGACTACTTCGCTTGGCATTTCAAACAATTGAAACTTCAAGGAAGAACTTCCCGCATTAATTGCAATAATTTTTGACATTTTTGCTAACGCTCCTTTTATATAACAATATCGAATCAATTCGGAATCTGTTTAGTACAACTCTATTTTGTGCAATCCGAGCTTGTTTATTTCCCTCAATTTCTCATTAAATCATTGTATATAGGACATTTCAAGGTATATTTACAGCGGGAGCGCTTTCAGAGGAAATGTAATTATATTTTAAATATTTGATTTTTAAGATAAAACTAAAAAAGGGTAAAACTGGAGTATTCCACCAGATTTACCCTTTATTTTCCTGAAACCACTTGTCCATTTTTAATAAAATTTTATCCATCTCAACTACATTTGATAAATTAGGCAAATTTACGAGTAATGCTTGCTTTGGCGGCAGTACACCTTCTCCTTTTTTTTGCAAAACAAAAATACTCTTTGCTGAGGCTTTATTTTTAAACATACTTGCCGGTAATTGCAGTAGCCCCTGAACAATCACATGTTCCTTGATAAATTCATGAAGCAATAGGGCCTGCTCACTTTCAAATAAACTGCTTGGGACAAGGAAGAATAGGTATCCTCCTGGCAAGGTGTGGCGGACACTTTGTTCAATAAATAAATGATGGGCATAGGAATGTCCGACATTGGCTTTTAATTGATAATCCGCTGCTCTAACGTCATTGGGATAAAAGCCAACCGGTAAATCAGCAATAACTGCATCGACTAGGTCGATAAATAGTGGCTCGAGGCTATCCTGGTTAAATAGCTGGACAGGATGCTCTTGTAAATTTGCATTTATATAGGCAAGTTTAATCAGAATGTCATCAATTTCAACTCCGATTGATGATACCTCTTTATGTAAATGATTTAACACCGTTGTTAAGAGGTTCCCCGTTCCCACTGCTGGATCAAGCAAGCGGAAGGATGGCTGTTTCATAAATTTTTCTACTAAATAACCAACAAGCATCCCGACAGAATCCGGAGTCATTTGATGATTAGGCTGAACATTTTCATTCATTCCTTTTAAAATGACTAGCTGAAATGCCTTACGAATTTCCTCATTCGAATACTTTTCCAACTGAATTTCCTGGTATTGTTTTTTCAGTCTTTTTACCGTTAACTCACTTAACTCTGCTTGAAGGATTGATCCTTGAAATAAATTCTCTCCTGTTTCTGCAATGGCTTCAAGATAGCTGCAGGATATTTCCTCTTGTAAAATAAGCGCCGTTTCATTAAATAGCGTAAATAATTGTTCAACTGGAGAAATTTTCATGATTCTCCTCCCATCATTAAATTCTTTAATCATTTTAAACGATAATATATTTTTTACAACCTTAAAGCTAAGAAAAAGCTGGAAATAAGGATATTAAAAGACCCCGCCCTTTGGACGAGGCCTGGTTAGCTATAAGATTACTTCGCAGCTCTAGCCGCTTCTAATGCAGCTTCATAGTTCGGGTGGTTTGTTGCTTCACTAACATACTCCACATATGTGACCATATCGTTCGAATCAACCACAAATACAGCACGAGCTAAAAGCCTTAATTCTTGGATAGCAACCCCATATGCTTCTCCAAATGAGAGATCACGATGATCAGATAATGTTTGCACGTTTTCAATACCGCTTGCTGCACACCAGCGTTTTTGTGCAAATGGAAGATCACAGCTTACAGTTAAGATTTTCACGCTTCCAAGAGAATTCGCTTCCTCATTAAAGCGGCGAGTTTCCGTATCACAGACTCCCGTATCTAATGATGGGACAGAAGTGATTAAACGTACTTGCCCCTTTGTATCGTTCAATGTTACTTCTGATAAGTCATTGGCAAGGACAGTGAAAGTTGGAGCCTTGTCTCCAACCTTTACTTCGTTACCTAGTAATGTAATCGCATTTCCTTTAAATGTAACATTTGCCATTTCTAACATCCTCCTTTGTCGTATTGAACTACAGCATTCCTAAGTCCAAAACCCGCTGCACTTCAAATATGTACAGTGTAAATATATCTTTTCATAGCCCTTTATGCAATTATTTGAACTCCAAAATTGCTACAAGAAAAAAGTTAATCCTCCAATTGGCGGAAGATTAACAGTTTAATTATATATCAAAATCAACTTTCGACTGCTGGTGTTTGCCTTCATCTTTTTTCGAGAACATTTGCTGTATTTTATCAACTGCTTGTGGGGCAAGCTCTAGAATTTTCTCATACAAATGAGTACTTTCATCTAAATGAAGCATTTTGACACCTTGAGAGTTAACAATTAAAAAAGCGATTGGAGTGATGGATACACCGCCTCCACTCCCACCGCCAAATGGAAGCTTTGGTTGACTTTGACTTTGTCCTTGCCCTTGTCCTCCCTGACTTTGACTCTGTCCTTGTCCTTGCCCTTGTCCTCCCTGACTTTGACTCTGTCCCTGGGAGCTATCGAGTCTAAACTCACTTCCCCCGGCGGCAAAACCAAATCCAACCTTAGATACTGTCAAAATGACACTTCCATCTGGAGTTTCAACCGGGTCTCCAATGATGGTATTTACATCAATCATCTCTTTCAAGCTTTCCATTGCGGTGGTCATCAAACCTTGAATTGGGTGATCAGACATAGCAGTTTCCTCCTCATTCAAATGGATTTCGTTTTTTCATTTGAAAAATTTGTTTCCTTTTTGAAAAGCGGACTTCCACGCTTCCAGAATTTAATCAGTTTTAATCCTGCTAAAATAGCATGCCCGATTCGAAACTGAAAAATACATTTTAACTGAGTCTGTATAACTGCCGCTTGAAAGTGAGGGGTAATCGAAATTTCTGGCATTACTTTAAGATTTAAATAATGGCTAAGTAGTCCGACAATGCTACCTTTAATCGCCCAGAATGCCCCTGTTGCCATACCTGTATAAGCTGCATCACCAACTCCGATGAGTGTTTGCCATTCTAATTTTTTTATCGTTACCTTTTGAAAAAATTTCCTGATAATTACATGCAAATTAAACACGCGTTTCAGTAATTCCGTTGTATTATTTAAATTGGTTATTACATCCTTTTTAGTGAATTGGTTAACTTTTTGTTTGGAATCTCCAGAGGCAGCATCCCCCATATTTGTATGACTTTTCACAACGATGCTCGGGGAATCATCATCAATTTTGATCAACGGAACATTTATTGTGTATTTGATTAAGCCAGCCCATACTCTAAACTCAACCTTTAAGTCATCGTTGTCGTTATAATGATAATAATTTACAAGAATCGTTAGTTTAGTAAGAATAATGATAATGAAAAACAACAAGAGGATAGACAAGGAAAGTAGCAGCCAAAACAATTATGTTCACAACCTTTCAGCCTTCTAGTATTCCTTTTTAAAGATAAAAATAAACCTACCAACTTTTATCGTTGATAGGTTATTTATTATCGTTCTATATGGATGACGGTTGTATCGCTGAAGATGTCATGCAATCCCTGCTTTTTTGGTAAAAAGGCGACGATGATATAGCCGACAATGACCGTTGCCGAGATAAACCGGCCGATCCATTCACGAAATAAACAAGTTCCCCAAGTTAATTTGTTATGATTCAAATCAACTACTTTTAAACCAAATACCATTTTTCCAAGAGTTTGATTAAAGTATTTCGTCATCAGAACAAAATATAAATAAAAGATGAGCGCTGACGCGATGGAAATAGGGGCAAACATGTTAAACTCTGTTAATGAAATATCGAGTATTCGAAATAACGGCTTAATTAATATCCGTTCAATACTGCCAATAACAATTAAATCAAGAAGATAAGCCCAAAAACGCATCCAAAATCCAGCATACCGAACGGGCCAAACCGGCAGAATAGGTTCCTGCTTTTGATGTTCATTGTCAGAATCAACATCAGCAGCTTTCTTCTCATCTCGATTAAGCATCAGATTGGGGGATGATTCCTTTGTCTCATTCAATCCGTTTTGATAATCATTCGATTCCATTTGCATTTCCCCCCTTATTCCGCATATAAATACATCAGACGCGGCGAATTGGGCTTGGAAAGGATTTTCATAAGTCCAGCCATTTCAGCATTTTCACCTAGCCATTTATTTGTCTGCAATTTAAATAATGAGCCAAAACCAAAATCCTCCGAATAACGGACCACCTTTGCACCGTTTAGCTTCTCGTCTTTTTTCATTTTTACAATGACATCATCTAGGTAACCAAAATCATCAATAAGGTTTATTTCCTTCGCTTGCCGGCCATCATAAACTCGGCCATCAGCTATTTTTTTCACTTGGTCAATACTCAAGTGTCGGCCTTCTGAAATCACTTTGACAAATCCTTCATACGAATTATCGATCATCTTTTGTAGTATTTGTCGTTCTTCATCCGTCATTTTCCTCGTTGGGCTCATGATGTCTTTATACTGTCCACTTTTAATCGTGACAAAGTCAACACCATATTTATCTGCCAATCCTTTGTAATTATACCCTTCCATAATGACTCCAAGAGACCCTGTTAATGTTTCAGGGCTGGCAAAGATTTTTTTCGCTGCAGTTGAAATATAATATCCTCCTGAAGCAGCCATAGAGCCCATAGAGATATAGACTGGCTTTTTACTATCTTTTTGGATTTCCTTTAACTTTTCATGAATTTCCGCACTTTCAACCACTCCGCCTCCTGGAGAATTGACTCTGATTATTACACCCTTAACGGTATCATCGTCTTTAATATTGTTAAGCTTTTTCATGAAATCCTGATGATTATAACCAGAGTTTTGCAAAATGGAGCCTGAATCACCAGTGTCCTGGATGACACCATCAACATCGAGAATCACTATTTTCTTTAATTCGCTCCCATTTTTGACCACTTCTTCTGTAAAAGGATGCTCTGATGTATTCATGATATTGGTGAAATCCGTTTCAATTCCTTTAAAGGCAACAGCCGATAAAACATTAATTAAAATCGAAACAAAAAATAATGCTCCTGCAATACCAAGAGCAGCCCAGCGTTTTCCATTCATATGTAGTCCCCCTTTTTTTAAGTCTAAATTGAACATTCTTAAGTTCATATTGTCTCTAAAAAATGCTAAACTAATTTCAAACTATCACTATTTTATCAAAGTTTTTTTGATATGGATAAAATAATGACATTTTATTTATCATTTTACAGGGGGTACATAATATGGAAGTGAGACGAAATATTTATTTTTATCATAAGCGTGATGCGGACATGCTGGTAAAGGCAGCTCCTCTTTTTGAATTGGCAGAACGCTACGGTTTTACCCTTGTTTCTGACTATCGGAAAGCTAATATCATTGCCAGCATTGGAGATGATGGCACATTTCTCCAGGCTGTTAGAATGACTGGATTTCGAGATGATTGCCTTTACATGGGGATTTCTACGAAAAATAGCTTAAGTATGTATTGTGATTTTCGACTCAATGATACTTCAAAAATGATTGAAGCCATTACATCGAATGAACATATAAAGGTCAGACGGTATCCGACGATTGAAGTTTCTGTTGATGGTCAGGGCACCTTTCCATGTCTAAATGAATTCAGTATCCGGTCTTCCATTATTAAAACCCTTGTGATTGATGTGTTTATTGACCAACTCCATATTGAAACATTCCGCGGCGACGGTCTTATCATTGCTACGCCGACTGGAAGTACTGCTTATAATAAATCGGTAAATGGCTCGGTTGTAGACCCACTGCTCTCCTGCATGCAGGTAAGCGAAGTTGCATCCGTCAACACGAACCGTTATCGGACACTCGGAACATCCTTTATTGTCGGCAGTGAACGGACACTTACACTTAAGGTCATATCGGAAAACAACGATCACCCAACGATGGGCATGGATAACGAAGCATTAAGTATCCGTAGTGTGGATAAAATTCAAATAAAAATAAGAGATAAAAAAATTAAAACCTTAAAATTAAAAGACAACTCCTTCTGGGATAAAGTAAAGAGAACATTTTTATAAATAACAAAAAACCCTATCCCTGATATTATCCCCTTTAAGTAGACAGTGTAAAAAACCCATGTGTATAGCGTGGGTGATACACTAATACTTGGAGGGGATTTTTCTATGGCTAAAAAAGGACAACAATTTCAAAGGTATACA
>NZ_CALBWS010000022.1 GCF_937468385.1 Neobacillus rhizosphaerae | reverse complement strand
TCAGAACTCCTTTATCTACAGGAGTTTGATAGCATTGAGCATTTTGAAAAAGAATTAGAAGACTATATTCACTATTACAATAACAAACGAATAAAGGCAAAATTAAAAGACCTAAGCCCAGTAGAATACCGAACTCAGGTCCTCAAAGTAGCCTAAAATATTTGTCTAACTTTATTGGGTCAGATCATCGAGAAATTAGGCTTTTATATATATTTGGATTTCCATAACGTTGTAAATCGCGTTTTCCTGACACTACCCCTTAATGAAAATAGTAAAATATGGATGTTAAAAAAAGTAAATGACCGAGAGGAATGAAGGGTAAATACAAGCGATCATTCTTGACCGCTTGTATTTCGCTTATTTATCTATTTTAATTTTCTACTCTTTGACCACTCTTTTCACACCGACATAACGATCCTTCCAATATTTTGTGTTTAATGATTGGATCGAAACGCCTTTGCTAACGGTAACGGCAAGAAATTGATTTTTATTTAGGTAGATTCCTACAAATGATACACCTTTTCCATCCGTGTTAAAGAAAACTAAATCGCCTTCTTTGAGATTTTTCTTTCCTATAGCTTTACCAAGTTTATATTGTTCTTTAGAAGAATGAGGAAGATTCATTTTTGCAGGAGAGTTTTTAAAAATATATTGGGTATAACCAGATGCGTCGAAGCCCTTAGGAGTATTTCCACCCCATTTATAATCTTTCCCTATGAATCGTTCGGCCACGGTAGTTACTTCCTGACCCCAGGACACGGATGCTTCAGCTCTTTGTAAAAATGGTGAAAACAACAATGCAATTGCCAATGCCAAAGTAATAAGACCTGCCAAAAATCCTTTTGATAACCGTAAACTTTGATTCATTTTATTCCCCCCTAAAAATGAATTTTATTTTGTAATAACATAATAGTCGTATGGAGGAGAGTATTAGTTTCAGTTATTAGCTTAAATTAAATCGACAATATATTCTTGTTTGATTCGACAAAATCATAGACCAAATGGAAGTGTTTAAGAAAGTTTTTGAAGAAATCAAAAAAGAATTAAGCGAAGATTTTTCATCTATCTAAGAGGCATATTAAATAGCAAAAAAAATCATTCTTTGCCCCATTGTTTTTACCAATCCATCATTTGAATTATTAGTTATTGATTGAGAACCTTGATTCAGTTTTAGTGGATGTTTTTTGTTCATATATTCGAGAGCATTACATACATTTAGAATAGGTGATTGAATAAGTAAGCAACTTGTAGCTGGAAATTAAAGGGGACAAGCTGTACTAGTGTAACAGATCAGGAAATTTTTTTAGGTAGATTGTGCCCATTGGTTAGATGGTTTTTCTTACTTTGGCTCCGATGTTAATGGATACATCGAAATGAAAATTCACTAGACGTGGAAGAGGAGGTGAGTAAAGAGAAGTTAATAACCAATTGAAGGGAAGAAAGAAGAACCGATGGAATTCCTCCAAGAAATCATAAGAAGCTATAGTACATTTTTTTCACTGGAAACTTTAGAAAATGTTGTGACTAACCCTGCTAACTGGGGAGTGATTGGTACCCTTATTATTCTAGAAGGATTATTATCTGCAGATAATGCTCTCGTTTTGGCTGTTATGGTGAAGCATTTACCAAAGCAACAACGGAAGAAAGCTCTCTTCTATGGAATTTTTGGTGCCTATTTTTTTCGGATTTTGGCCATTAGTTTAGGGGTCTCGTTAATCAACATTCCTTGGATTAAAATTGTGTGTGGTCATTATCTTCTTTGGATTGTCTTTCAAAACTTTATTAAGAAAAATGAAGACGAAGATGAAGTGTCATCCAAGAAAATGGGATTTTGGAGAACAGTTTTAACTGTAGAGCTGATGGATATTGCTTTTAGCTTTGATAGTGTCATCGCTGCATTTGGTGTGTCTAATCAAGAATGGGTCTTATTTCTAGGGGGAGTGTTAGGTATTTTAATGATGCGTGGGGTAGCCCAATTATTCCTAACATTAATTGAAAAAGTCCCTGAATTTGAAATAACGGCGTTTGTCCTAATTGCTATTATTGGAGTAAAAATGATTATCTCTGCTTTCGGATTCCGTATGGATGAATTACTATTCTTTAGTATTTTAATTGCTGTATTCTTGGGAACGTTCATTGTTCATTTATTTAAGGGGAATTCTGGTAAAAAAACTCCGATATAGAACTACTACTTCAAATCTTTCATAAACGATCAGACGGCGAAAAAACGACACATTAAATGGCATCAAAAAAGCTTGAGGAAAAAATATCCTCAAGCTTTTTGGTTATATTAGATTCCATTATCCAATTTATATTACCTAACTGTTTAAATTGGAAGTTTTTATCATTGGAGAATATTACAGCTTTAATAGAGGAAATCCGCCGTAATAAAGCGGGGAAATCAATCACATGCCTTTCTATTTAATAGGTAGAGTCATAAGGAATGAATGTTTCCTGCGAACATGGTATAACATGAAGGAAAAGAATAAGAATTTTCCCGAAAGGAATCCTTTACCTAATATGAATATCCTATTATCTTTTTTACATATCCTGCTTGTAAGCTTGATTGAGTTGTTGTACCTTTTTGGTATTTTGGTGGCAGTCGGCTTCATTTTGGGGGTCTTTGAACGATACGCTAGTACTTTCTTAGTCAGAACCTTTGGACCGCGTGCGGTATTAGTAACCGCGTGGATAGGTACTCCTATCCACGAAATCGGCCATCTTATCCAATGTTTTATTTGGGGACATCGGGTAACAAGGGTAAAGTTGTTGCAAGTAAACAGCCCTACTGGTGTGCTTGGGTATGTCGAGCACTCTTATAACAGAAATAGTATGTTTCAGAAGGTGGGGAATTTTTTTATCGGAATGGGGCCTATTTTTAGTGGCATCGGGGCGTTGGTTTTAGGAATGTATTTGCTGGTGCCCAAATCCTATATTGTTTTTAAGGCCTACATTCATCAACATGTTTCTTTAGAAATACTGGATGTGAATGTAGTTAAGATGGCAGGGGGAGCTGTGTTAGCGTTAACCAAAGGTCTCTTTACCGTTGAAAATCTAATCAATCCACTTTTTTGGTTATTTTTGGTGCTGGCCATCAGTATTTCTTCCCATATTGCCTTAAGCAAAGCGGATATTCAAGGGTCTGCCCGTGGGCTTCTAATGATTTTCTTCGTGCTGGTGTTATTTAACATAGTTTCAGGGGTTCTTCAGTGGGATAGTTATCAGATGATTGTAAAACTCGCCGAATATAATGCCTATATCCTAGCTTTTTCAAGCATTGCGTTATTCTTTTCGCTGATTAATCTTGCATTAAGTTTTCTTTTCTACCTAATGAAAAAATACATCAATCCGAGGATTTAATTTATCAGAGTGAGTGATTAAAGTGGATAAGAAACGGATGAATGAGCTACCATATCCAAATAGTGGACCTATTTGAGAGAAGCTATACTTCTGGACCCAACATGTTGTAGGATGTTGGGTCTTTTTTATTCATTGACAACATGCAAACTTTAAATTAACATATTGATAAATATACAAACAAATTAAAAATACGTTTGTAAAAGAACAAACGAAAATGGCAGGTGTTTGAAGTATGGAGCTTTCGGAAATATTTTGGAATGCTTCAATTGAAGAACTTAAGCGTGGGTATATGGAGAACTCAGATTCGTTTATATGCCTTTTATGCGGCGAGATAATAGAAAAGGGGATTGTTTATCCTAATGACGGGATTCTATACGAAGCAGAACGCTTTATGAGGGTCCATATTAACCATACTCATCATTCGGTTTTTGCCTATTTGCTCGAACTTGATAAGAAATTAACAGGGCTCACTGATCATCAGAATCAGCTTCTTCGTTTGTTTTATCAGGGAAAAAACGATACAGAAGTACAAAAAGAAATGGGTATTGGCAGTGCCTCGACCATAAGGCATCATCGGTTCTCCTTAAAAGAAAAAGAACGTCAGGCCAGGACTTTTCTAACGATAATGGAATTATTAAAGGAAAAAGACAAACATGCCCCAGCTTTTGTTTCGATTCCGAAAACAGCTAGGTTGTTGGATGAGCGCTATAATCTTACAAAAGAAGAACAAGAGGAAATTGTGAAGAAATTTTTCCCGGAAGGTTTAGAAGGCCGGGTAAAAAAGTTCCCACTGAAAGAAAAGCAAAAACTCGTTGTACTTAGAGAGATTGTTAACCAGCTAAATAGGGAAAGAACGTATGATGAACAGGAAATAAATCAGTTTTTGAACTTCTTTTATGATGATTATGTCCTTATAAGAAGATATTTAATAGAGTACGGATTTTTAGACCGAAAACCTGACGGCAGCCAATATTGGGTAAAAAAATAATGAGTGAAAGGTGGTAAATAAAATGGATCGAAAAAAAGAATTAAAGCAGCTGTATAAGGAAACGGCAATTGAAGCAGGAATCTTTCAAATCAAGAATACCAAAAATCAAAAGATTTTTATTGGAAGCACCAGGAATTTGAAAACCTTAAATGGAGTTAAGTTCATGCTGGATATGGACGGATACAAGAATAAAGAGTTGCAAAAAGAATGGTTGGTATATGGAAAGGACTCCTTTGAATTTGAGGTACTGGAAATTCTTAAAAAGAAAGAAACAGCCTATTTCAACGAGAAAGAAGAGCTACAAAAGCTAGAAGAAAAGTGGCTAGATCATCTTCAGCCATATGGAGAAAGTGGCTATCATCCCCGAAAATAAAAGAAAGTTACTGCTCCTTACTTTTAGAATCGATGATATTACCTTCATATTCACTTTTTGTATGAGGTTAAAAAAATGGGAGGTTGCCATGCGGAGAAGAATCATTGTCGCTGGTTATGGGACTGTTGCGTACCGGCGGTGCTTCAAATCCGGTAGGGGCTGCTGCAGCTGCGTTAAAAGATGTCATTAATCTTTATCGAACATAAGAACGATCATTCAGATTTGATTACAAGCTGGATGATTTTTTTAGTTGGAATACTTTGATTTCTTTCGATTTCATGGTCATCAAGGTTAAGCAATATACGATTGGTTTCTAACAAAGAAAAGAATGGACGAAAGTATTTCATTAATTCCAAAAAAACTGTATATTAAATGAAGATTAAGTCCAAACCAAATGGATTGAACTAGCGATTGGATGTATTTCTATATCACTTGAACAAACAATTTACATTAGGGAGAAATCATTATGCATGAGGATGGCTACATCGAGGTAACCGGGGGTAAGGTTTGGTATCAAAAATTTGATAACGGGATGGGGGAGACTCCTGTTATTATTTTGCACGGAGGACCGGGTTCGTCCTGTTATTCGCTACAGGGACTGAAGGAGCTTGCAGTGGAGCGCCCGGTTATCCTTTATGATCAGTTAGGGTGTGGGAAGTCGGAAAGGCCAACCGATAAATCGTTATGGCGGATTGAGCGGTTTGTGGAGGAATTAGCTCAGGTAAGAGAAGCACTGAACCTTGATGAAGTACATATACTCGGCCATTCATGGGGGACAACGCTTGCGGCTGCCTATTGCTTAACTAAGCCAAGCGGGGTGAAAAGTGTTATTTTTTCAAGCCCATGCCTTAGCGCTCCTTTATGGGAACAAGACCAAAAACGCAATCTGCAAAAGCTACCCGTCGAAATTCAAGAAACCATTCAAAGATGTGAAGAAAATGGTACAACCGATTCTGATGAATTTACAGGGGCGATTGAGGTATTTAACAAACATTTCGTTTGTCGAATTCCAAAACCAGAACACTTGAGCCAAGGGGCACAATTTAGAAATCCTGAAATCTACAATATTATGTGGGGTCCTTCGGAATTTATTGTGAAGGGTAATCTGAAGACTTTTGATTGTACCTCCCGGTTAAAGGAAATCACTTGTCCAACTCTTTATACATGTGGGCGTTATGATGAGGCCACTCCGGAGACAACAGAGTATTACAGCAATCAGACGCCTAATTCGCAATTACATGTGTTTGAGAATAGTGCCCATATGCCATATTTAGAGGAAGAGGAAGAGTATTTGCGCGTAATTGGTAGATTTTTAAGAAAAAATTGATTTCCATCAATCTCGTAAAAAAATCGTAGTCATGTTGAGACTTAACTAAGAAATAATCCACCCTTGATAGGGGTGGATTATTTCTTAGTTATCTGGATGGCGCCCGAAATTAAAAATTACTATTAAGGTCAGCAGCAAGGGGGATGCATTGGAAAGCAACATGGATTAGGCATCGGCGGTGGACAACATGGGTTAAACATCGGCGGTGGACAACATGGGTTAAACATCGGCGGCGGACAACATGGGTTAAACATCGGTGGTGGACAACATGGGTCATGCATCAGTGGTGGACAACAAGGGTCATGCATCAGTGGTGGACAACAAGGGTCATGCATCAGTGGTGGACAACATGGGTCATGCATCAGTGGTGGACAACATGGGTCATGCATCAGTGGTGGACAACATGGATCATGCATTGGATAACAACAATCATGATAAGTTGGGTAACAAGTTTGTTGCGGATAAACCTGTGGAGCTATATAGGGTATATTTGGTATAACATTTGTTGGCATTGTTGGCTGGGTGGGCATTATATTCGCACTTACCATCGGTTGGTTGGGCATTAGATTTGAACTTACAAAGTGCTTTTTTTCCACAAATATCTCTCCTCGTCAATTTTTTAATACGAGATAGTGTATGTGTCTATAGGAATGCGTGTATAGACATTTCCCCATTCCTCCTCCACGATACCTCTATTCTATGCTTTCATCATTTATTTTCCATAAATTACAGAGAAATAGAAATAAGTGAAGGGAAATATAGGGACATGTCGAATTAATAAAAGAAACTATTCCTAATATGAGGACAAAGAAATGAAAAAATCAGGACAAATTATTCTTCTGGTCATTTCCATCCTATTTACTTCCTACCAGCTCTATTTTCATGATAAGCCATTTTTTACGGTAGACTTTTTTATTTTTTCACTTATTGCTTGGGTGGTGGGATGGCAATTTGATAAGGCACGCTACTATGAAAAAAAAGCACGTGCTAGTGAAGAAAGCTATAAGAAATTGATAGATTCATTGCCTGAGCCGGTTTATATCTCCGAGGAACATAAGATTATTTTTGCCAATAATGCAGCTGTTTTCATGGTTGGAGCTACCCAAAAAGATGAAGTAATCGGTAAATCTATTTTTGATTTTATTGTTCCTGAGTATGAAAATCGCTTATTGGAACGATTTAAGCAGATAAAGAAAGCAAAACAGCCGGTAAACACGATTGAATACAAAGCCAAGCGTTTGGATGGAACATTGTTTTTCTATGAGGTTTCTTCTTTGTTTATCGTTTTTGGTGGAAAAGAGGCCATACTTTCCATCGGGAAGGATATAACGGAAAGAAGAGAACAAACGGAACGGCTGCTGCAAAAGTCTGAAAAACTGGCATTGTTGGGTCAAATGGCTGCAGGTATTGCCCATGAAATCCGTAATCCGCTCACTTCTATTAAAGGATTTATTCAGTTATTCAAGTCTAACCAGCTCCAGGATGAATATTATGATATTGTTCTGTCTGAGCTTGAAAGGATAAACGACATTGTTGGTGAATTCCTAGTTCTTGCCAAACCGTCGGCTGCTGTGTTTGTAGAACAAGATGTAAAGGTATTAATAAAAGATGTAGTAACGTTAATTAATACCCAATCTATATTGAACAATGTACAGATTTTCTTCGAATATGAAAGTGATTTACCAATGATAAGCTGCGAAGAAAATCAGCTAAAACAGGTTTTTCTAAACCTTCTAAAGAATGCGATTGAGGCTATGCCGGGCGGAGGAAATATAGAGGTTAAGGTAATGGCAAAGGGAGAAGGGAATGTTTCTATTCAAATTGTCGATCAGGGCGTGGGGATTCCGAAAGAACGTATTCACACACTTGGGGAGCCATTCTATACCACGAAGGAAAAGGGGACGGGTCTCGGTCTTATGACCTGCTTTAAAATTATCGAAAGTCATAACGGAGAGTTAACCATTCACAGTAAGGAAAAGGAAGGAACCACCGTAGAAATTATGCTGCCAACGATTACTCAGAAGTTATTGAGTAAGGAATTGAGCTTTAAACATTAAAAAAAATAATAATTGAGGACTCTAATTCATTGTTGGGGTCTTTTGTTGTTGGGGCTTACTTAAGATTTCATAAATAGTTAAATATATTTCGAGAAATTTTGTTATAATGGTTGAAGTGTAAAAAAATATGTAAAAAAGAGGAAATATTCAACTGGTTTATCAACTTAGGAGGTTTCTATGGGGAAAAATAAATTTGTATTTTGGGGGCTTGTGATTACAACCCTTATTTCGGCACTGGATGCCAATATTATGCAAACGGCGAGCCCAACAATTGTAAAACAGCTTGGAGGAATGGAGCTATTTGCCTGGATTTTTGTTGTCTATATGTTAGCAAGTACGGTGACGGTCCCGCTTTATGGGAAACTATCTGATATGTATGGACGAAAAAGGCTATTAATAATATCTGTTGGGATTTTCACTCTTGGCTCGATCCTTTGTGGAATGGCGAATTCAATGGTTATGCTCGTTATTTACAGGGGCGTTCAAGGGTTGGGAGCTGGTGGCATGGTTCCGCTCTCGATGATCATCGTAGGTGACTTGTTTACTATTGAAAAGCGCGGCAGGATCCAAGCGGTATTTAGCAGTATTTGGGCCCTATCTTCGATTGTCGGTCCTGTATTGGGCTCGTTTTTTGTAGAAGCATTGACATGGAGATGGATTTTCTTTATCAATATCCCGATTGGCATTGCCACTGTGCTTTGCTTGCTTCCTTATAAGGAACAAATTGAATTTAAAAAGACTCATATCGATTTTAAAGGTTTCTTCTTATTCGGAGCTTCCATTACGCTCTTATTGTTAGCAACGAACATGAGTAATTCCATTTGGTACGTTATCATTGGTTTTATTGGTTTGATTGTATTTGCATTAGTGGAAAGGAAAGAAACACATCCATTCCTTCCAGTAGCGCTGTTTAAAAATAAAGGTATTCTGATGACCAACCTTTTCATGTTAGTTTATTGCTTGTCCTTTTTCGGAACGTCGAATTTTATTCCGTTGTTTCTTCAGGAAGGCGCTCATATGAGTATTTATAAAAGCGGCTTGATTCTCTTAAGTATTGCCGTGGGGTGGATGTTTGGCAGTACTCCTGCAGGAAATTGGATTCTCCGTTTTGGTTATAAACCTTTGTTTATCACTGGAAGCTTGATTACAGCTATTTCCGGACTGGCATTGTTTATATTCATAAAGGATTTATCCTATACTAATTTGTTTATCATTTTGACTATACAGGGATTTTCCTTTGGTTTATTATTTGCGGTTGGAACGATTGCTTCTCAAGAATTTGCTGATTCTTCCATCAAAGGGGTGTCGACTTCACTGCAAATGTTCTTGAGAAATATTGGAACCTCTATCGGGGTTACGGTAATGGGGCTGATTCTTAACCATGCAGCGAACATTGTCATCGGGATGCAAAACGTGTTTCTTTACGCACTATGTTTGAGTCTCGTTACCGTAATGTTGAGTTTCCTCATCCCGGCTAAAACGGGTGCTTTGAGTGAAAGTCCATCCTAGATCATAAATCAGAAAACAGACCGGACGAGTGTTCGGTCTGTTTTATTTGGTGCCTGACACCGTTACATATACTCACTGAACCTTTTATCTTTCTTTCGTTTTCCAGCCATCGGCTTTCTTGCGACTAAGAATAATGAAAAAATAAAGGAAATGGTTAAGAGCGATAATAGGATCCAAATAAAGATTTCAAGTGCATCCAACATAATAACCCCCTAATTTTAGGTTATTAAATAGATTTATGCTCTGCAGTCCTAATTTATTCGTATAACCTGAATCTATTCGAAGGTTCAAGTGAAATATAGAGTGTTAATCTAATAGTGATTTTTTTAACGACTCTAGATTTTTTTTCATCACATCTATATAGTTCATCCCTTTTTGTTGCTCTTCTTTTGTTAAGCCCTCCAATGGATTTAAGACTTCTGTTTTTGCTCCAATTTCATTGGCTAATGTCTGAGCCACTTTAGAAGAAGTAAGTCCTTCAAAATAAATAATCTTTACATTTTTCTTCTTTGTTAAATCCGTTAATTCTTTCAATTTTCCAAGAGATGGTTCAACGTCAGGGGATAGTCCTGCAATCGCAATTTGCGTTAAGCCATATTGTTTCGCCAAATAGCCAAATGCAGCGTGCTGTGTAACAAATTCCTTGTTCTTTGCCTGAACAACGGTTGCTTTGTATAAGCGATCTAATTCAGAAAGTTGAGACTTAAAAGCTTCGGCATTCTTTTGATACAATTCCTTATTTTTGGGGTCTCTCTTTTCAATTGCTTGAGCAATAGTATCAACTTCTTGCCCTGCTAATAGAGGAGACAGCCAGACATGAGGATCTTTAGAAGTGCTATGTTCGGAATGATGGTCTTGCTCTTCCGAGTCTGCATTTATCAATTCTATCCCTTTGGAAGCCTCAATAACCTTTAAGTTTGATTGATTAATACTTTTTAGTACTTTTTCCGCCCAGGTTTCAAAGTACCGACTGTTATAGATAAAAAGATCTGCGTCTTGGATTTTAGCCATATCCTTTGCAGTTGGATCCCAGTCGTGGGGTTCAACACCATTTGGGATTAATAATTCAACGTTTGCAGCACTGCCAGCCACTTGTTGGGTAAAAAAATAAATTGGATAGAAGGTGGTTACGATATGTAGTTTTTTTGTTTTTTCATTCGCATTTTCTCCTTTAGTCTGAACAGCATTGGAGCAGCCACTTAAGATTAATACAAAAATTATCAATGGAAAAAAAAGTCTTTTCAATTGTCTTCATCCCTTTCTTTCATTTTTATAAATTAGAATAGTTACGATTAAGAGTAAGTATTTATTGGTAAAGTAAAAGATTGATATAGTCTTTAAATCGTAATTGTTACGTTTTGTATCTTATAATGATTCTTAACCTTTGTCAATCCCCATGAATGTTCCATTTATTTTTTAGGTTATTCCCTTTATTATCTTTTGGATATACTTGCAGCATGTTTCACACCCTTTTAAACGGAAATACTTAGTTGTCATTTCAAGTACTGTGAAATTGCATATACTGGTTGAAATGTAGTCAGAGGTGAGAAAATGGATTTTAAATTTTCAAAGACAAAAATGGCAGAGGCAGAAGCGTTGTTAAAAATCCAAAAAGAAGCTTTTCAATCTGATTTGAAAAAGTATCGAGATTATGATACTAGCCCAGCTGCCGAATCCTTGGATTTTTTCAAGTATAAAATCAACCATTCCTTTCATTACACCATATTTGTTGATGGTAAAATAGCTGGTGGTGCCTGCATAGTGAAAATATCGGATACCCATTATCGATTGTTTCGGATTTTTCTAAGTCCAGGCTGTCAAAATAGGGGTTTAGGGAGCACGATTGTTTCAACTATCGAAAAGAAATTTCCACAAGTAAAGAAATGGTGTCTTGACACGCCAAAGGATAATGCTCGAAATTGTCATTTTTATGAAAAATTTGGATATAAAAAAACCAGGGAATATGTCATTAATGATCGATTAACTCTTATTGAATATGAAAAGAAGGTATATTGAAAGTAATAACTTTTTATTTAGAACTTCGTTTTTGGGGGAAGTAGGCGAGTAGGCTTCCTTTAATTTTGGCTATTATTAAAAATAAAAGTACAATATAATAATGGATGTAAATAATTTAATGAGTGGGGAAAAACGATGATTGCAAAAACAGAAGCAGATATTAATGGTTTAAAGGAAATTGGCAGGATTGTTGCCTCTATAAGGGATGAGTTGGTTCAAAGGGCGTTACCTGGCGTAACGACTAAAGAACTTGATACACTTGCTGGAGAGCTTTTTGAAAAGGCTGGGGCCGTTTCAGCTCCTATGGGTGAATACGATTTTCCAGGGTACACTTGCATTAGTGTGAATGAAGAAGTGGCACATGGAATTCCGGGAGATCGAATTATCCAGGAAGGGGATTTAGTTAATATTGATGTTTCAGGGTCCAAGAATGGCTATTTCGCAGATACAGGGATCTCTATCGTTGTCGGTGAAGGAGATGAATTGTTAACAAAAATATGCGAAGTTGCTAAATTGGCCTTTGAAGAAGGGCTTAAGAAATGCAAGCCGGGTTCTAAAAAAAGCGGGATCGGAAAAGTCGTATACCAAACGGCGAAGCAGCATGGATTAACAGTAATCAAGAACCTAACAGGGCATGGGATTGGCCGCTCCATCCATGAATCACCTGATTATGTATATAATTATTTTGAGCCATGGGATGATGAATTGCTTAAGGAGGGTATGGTTATCGCTTTTGAACCATTTATCTCAACACTTGAAGAGGAAGTATTTCAATTGGATGACGAATGGACCTATGCAACTGAAAAAAGCTTTGTCGCCCAGTATGAACATACAATGATTCTCACTAAAGAGGGCCCAATTATTGTGACACTTTAAATATTGGATTCATTCTTTGGAAGAAGAGGTGCTTCATTCAGCACCTCTTTTTCCAGTTATATAGATGGTTTTAGGTGTGTAGTTATTTTAGCAATTCCTTAAATTCTCGTCCTTTTTGGACATAGTGGTCACTGGACATTTGCAGCATTTGTAAGTCTTTTTCGGTCAATTCCCGCACGACTTTCCCCGGTGAGCCAAGAACGAGAGAGCGGGGCGGGATTTTGATTCCTCCGGCAAGCAGAGTATTTGCCCCAATGATACAATCCATACCAACTTCTACATTGTCTAAAAGTGTTGATCCCATACCAATTATGGAACTCCTGCCAATTTTACACCCATGCAAAATGACATTATGACCGACTGTCACATCATCTTCTATGATGCATGCTTCAAACATATGTATCGTGGTATTATCCTGAATACTGCATCTTTCCCCAATAACAATTGGTCCATCATCGGCCCGCAAAACCGCATTAAACCAGACTGAAGAATCCTTCCCGATTTTAACATCACCAATGATATAAGCACCAGGGGCCACGAATACAGATTCATGGATGGAGGGGGAAATGCCATTGTAGGGAATAATCATTTCTTTCACTCCTTCTAAATTCCTGAATTATCACTCTATTTAAAGTGATTATAACACAAATGGTGTCAGGCACCATTTGATGAAAGCGCTTTATAATTTACAAAATAATTAAAATAATCAAAAAATATTGACGACTTTCTTTTCTCGTGTTACCCTTATTTTTATAATTTAAGAAGAATCGATGACGAGAAGAGTAGGGTATGTCCGTGTACCAAAGAGAGTCGACGTTGGTGGGAGTCGATGGCAGGAATATCTGAAGATCAGCTCCGAGATGCTTAGCCGAGAGTAAAGGTAAGCTAGGCCGGTAAAGTCCGCCGTTAAAATGGAACGCGTACAATGTATTTGTGCGTCGATCGAGAGCCGCAGCCAATTATTTGTTGCGGAAGTAGGGTGGTATCGCGAGTTAACTCGTCCCTATACACTGGGGCGGGTTTTTTGTCGTTTAAAAGGACATTGCTATAATTTATTCGTTTTTTCAATCAACTGGAACTACAAAAACTGGGAGGGTAAAAGGAAAATGAATCAAAAAGTCGAAAAAAGACCATTTAATGTGGAGGATATTATCATTGCCAGTCATACGATTAAGGATGTAATTTCGCCAACTCCCCTGCAATATAATCATTTATTGTCCGAACGATATGGCTGCCATGTCTATTTAAAGCGAGAGGATATGCAAAGTGTTCGCTCGTTTAAAATCCGCGGGGCCTACAACCGAATCAAAAAACTTAGCTCTGAAGAGATAGAAAACGGTATTATTTGTGCAAGTGCCGGTAATCATGCCCAAGGGGTAGCCTATTCTTGCCAGCTGTTAAATATTAATGGAAAAATCTTCATGCCAAGTACCACTCCAAAGCAAAAGGTAAATCAGGTCAAATTTTGGGGTAAAGACAGTGTTGAGATTGTCTTAGTAGGTGACACCTTTGACGACGCCTATGAAAATGCAATGGTTTGTAGCCAGGCCGAAAACCGTGCATTTATTCATCCTTTTGATGATTTTGAAGTGATTGCCGGACAAGGGACGGTAGCCGTGGAGCTGCTCTCCGATTGTCCTGAAAAAATTGATTATCTGTTTGCGGCAATTGGCGGCGGCGGCCTCCTCGCTGGGGTCGGAACCTACTTAAGACACTTTTCTCCGCAAACGCTATTAATTGGTGTCGAGCCTGAAGGGGCAGCAGGGATGAAGGAATCGATTTTAAAAGGGGAAGTAAGTCCACTTGAAAAAATTGATCCATTCGTTGATGGTGCCGCCGTAAAAACAGTCGGCTCAAAGACCTTTAGCATCTGTAAGGAAATCGTTGACGATATTATTGTTATACCAGAAGGGAAGGTGTGTACCACGCTTTTATCGCTATACAATGAAAATGCCATAGTTGTTGAGCCGACGGGAGCCCTCTCCGTTGCAGCTTTAGATACATATGCAGATGAAATTAAAGGCAAAACAATCGTTTGTATCGTAAGCGGCGGTAATAATGATATTGGCAGGATGCAGGAAATTAAAGAGCGTTCCAAGCTTTATGAAGGACTACAGCATTATTTTATTGTTCAATTCCCGCAGCGACCTGGAGCCCTACGTGAATTTTTATTTGACGTCCTAGGTCCAAATGATGATATTAGCCATTTCGAATATACGAAAAAAAATAATCGAGAAACGGGACCAGCATTAGTTGGTATCGAACTGAAGGATAAAGAGGACTACTTTCCATTAATTGATCGGATTAAGACGAAAGGCTTCATATATCGGGAGGTAAATAAGGATAGCACCTTGTTTCAGATGCTGGTGTAGTAAAATAAAGTCTAAATGAAGCGGGCGAAATGATAAGATTTCGTCCTCCTATCTTTGTTGATTTATCCTTTTTGTCTCTAACTCTAGAATTTCTTGTCCTTTTTGAATTATTACACACTTAACAAATGATGCAATTAAGGTATAATATTATCTGTGAAAGATTGCAACGTCTTCAACAATAGAATTATGCAACGAACTCCTGATTGTTATTTTGAAAAAGTATTGAAATGGAAGCTTTTTTCATTATAATTATTTTGTGTAGATTCAAAGCGGAAAGAGAGTGTTCATATGGGACGTAAATGGAACAATATTAAGGAAAAGAAAGCTTCAAAGGATGCAAATACAAGTCGTATCTATGCAAAATTTGGTGTTGAAATTTTTGTAGCCGCTAAGCAGGGTGAACCAAATCCTGAATCAAATCAGGCTCTAAGATTCGTTCTAGAGCGGGCAAAAACGTACAATGTACCAAGACACATTATTGACCGAGCGATTGAAAAAGCAAAGGGTGGTTCAGAAGAGAGCTATACTGAACTTCGTTATGAAGGCTTCGGTCCCAATGGATCCATGGTTATCGTTGACGCACTGACGAACAACGTGAATCGTACAGCCTCTGATGTACGTGCTGCCTTTGGCAAAAACGGCGGGAACATGGGTGTGAGTGGTTCCGTTGCTTATATGTTTGATGCAACGGCGGTTATCGGTGTGGAAGGGAAAACAGCCGATGAGGTGCTTGAACTATTAATGGAAGCCGATGTGGACGTACGCGACATTTTAGAGGAGGAAGATTCAGTTATCGTTTATGCCGAGCCTGACCAGTTCCATGCCGTGCAGGAAGCATTTAGGAATGCAGGTGTTACTGAATTTACCGTTGCTGAATTAACGATGCTTGCGCAAAATGAAATCACACTTCCAGAGGATGCACTAGCAAAATTTGAAAAAATGATTGATGTCATCGAAGATCTTGATGACGTGCAGCAAGTTTACCACAATGTCGATTTAGGTGAATAATTATCTTGGAAAGCAGACCTTTGTTTAATCAAAAAGGGTCTGCTTTTTGTATAAAATAAGATTGTACAAAAATTTGAACTTTGAAATTTGTCTAGCACCTGCGTCCAATAGTTTAGGGGATATTAATAAGCAATATGAAAGAGCTAGATTAATTGGTGCTCGTGGTTATCACTTATATATCACTTTGCTAGCTTTATGATAGCTAGCGATATCCTTATCATTTTTTTAAAATGTAATAGGTTTCTAAATAAAAAGCAAAACGCCTGGGGTCAATATCCCAAGCGTTTTATTTGCGATTTACCAGCTACAGTCACATTGAATACCATTATCTTGGTGTTAACGGTTTTACCAAGATTGCTGGTGAATAGGTCGTAATGATGCAACCTTCTAGATGATTGGGATTTAATAATCCAAGATTAAGAGCTGATTTTATTTTTACATCATCCGGCTTTTTAACTACTTGAATTAGGTCATTCATCTGTAGCTCTTCTAATCTTTTAATCGTTTCGTCTTCATTATATTTTTCTGTTTTTCGAATTTGTCTTTGGAGCTTGTAGCCGCTGATCGTAATTTCCCCTTTCTTTTCAGAACCAACCAGGTTATTAAAATAAGTTTGAAAAACATCCTTTAATTGATTCATCTCAACTTCTATTTCCTTTTTCTTCTTATTCAGTTCGTAATACTTGACCAACATTTCACCTGTAATGAAGGACTCATTGTTTTTTATCAAAATCCTCGCCTCCTTACGAACGTATATTCCATTTTATGTTGATTAATCGAAAATAGTACACTTTTTATCCCGGGTTATGGAAATAATAGGTTGTTTTTTTGTATTTATTTTGAAAAACAATAAATTCCCACAATTTACAAATTGGTGTCAGGCACCATGATTAGAAAAAAAATTTGCTTTCTTCCTTATTTACTGGCAATCTTAAGAAGATAAAAAATCTTCTAATGAAAGAATTTATAGGTGATTAACATGATTGAGGTAAAGACTTCGAAATTGAGTGATGGAGAGTTAAATAGAGGGGTATTTGCAACTCGTGATATTGCAAAAGGTGAGCTAATTCATGAGGCTCCTGTTATTCCTTATCCCAATCGGGAACATGTTCATATTGAGAAAACATTACTAGCTGATTATGCTTTTGAGTATGGCCAAAACCATACAGCCTTCCTCTTAGGCTATGGAATGTTGTTCAATCATTCCTATCAGCCAAATGCTATTTATGAAATTAACTTTCCGAACCACACGTTTGACTTCTATGCTTATAAGGATATTAAAGCAGGGGAAGAGATTCTAATCAACTATAATGGAGAAGTCGATGACGAAGAACCACTGTGGTTCAATAAAGATAAAATGGAGAACGAATAATTCTTTAATATCAATCCATATGAAAAAATATAGGGTAGACGGAAGCTGTAGTTGCGGCTTCCATCTATCCTTTTTGATGTTTTCTGAGTAACCATGCATCAATATTCAACAAGATAATCTGCTCCTCTGTGCAGTAATACTTGCGACGAGATTGATTCATGAATGATTAAGGAACTGTAACAATTAATCGAGAAAAAAACATAAAGTCGGTACCGGATTGCTCAATAAGGTTGTAGGACAATGTGAACATTCAATTCTCTACCTGACGTCACCCAATTTGTTTCGTAAAAACAGGACACCTGCCTATGCCTTTTCGTAGTTTCAACATAGTCTAGACTGTAACCTAAATAAAGGAGAGATGCTCGAATGAATGATATGAGACAATTAATGGGTGGTTATGGAGGCATGGGAGGATACCCAGGAATGGGTGGCTACGGAGGCATGGGAGGATACCCAGGAATGGGTGGCTATGATGGTATGGGAGGATACCCAGGAATGGGTGGCTATGGTGGCATGGGAGGATACCCAGGAATGGGTGGCTATGGTGGCATGGGAGGATACATGGGACATGGCTTGCACCACGGAGGATGGGGCGGTTATCACGGTCACGGAGGATGGCACCACGGAGGATGGGGCGGTTATCACGGTCATGGAGGATGGCACCACGGAGGCTGTGGCGGTTATCACGGTCATGGAGGAATGGGCGGTTTTCCAGGCCAGTATTGATGGAAGCTTTAAGTGTCCTCAGTTACAATAAATAGTATTCAAATCAAACAGTTTGTAAATCTGACCTCTTTTATGATTTCAACAGTAATGAAAAAAACCTTGAATAAAATCAAGGTTTTTCTCATTAATAACATATAAGTATCTAATTCTTTCAGCAAAACGGAAAATACTTATCGCATAGTCTCGTTATGAGCATGAATCAAGTTCTTATAGAAAATGGACACTGGCAATATTTTGAAAATAATAGAGGAATATTGAATGTACAGAACAGTTTGCTATGTAATTTTTTACAATATCAATAATTATTAATTTATAAAAAGGGTGTTATTGAAATTATTCCTAATAAACTTGGTTTAAGAAGGAATTTAATGAAAGATAAAGAATATAAAATGTAGAATACTGAATTTTGGATGTTGATCTCGATTATATGTAGTGATGTTATTTAAATGATTTTCATCCAAAAATAGGTTAAATGGATAAATTCATAGGAAAAGCCAAATAAAAAGGGAGATTTTCAAAATGATTATACATAAAGCAACAGTAAATGACCTTGATTCTTTAACGGAACTATTTGATTTGTACAGAATCTTTTATGAACAAAAGTCTGACATGGAGGGGGCAAAGGAGTTTTTGAAAGCTAGGTTCACAAACAAGGAATCGGTAGTATTCATTGCCTATGATGATGTTAATCCGGTTGGTTTTGTTCAGCTATATCCATCGTTTTCATCAGTTAGTATGAAGCGTTCTTGGGTCTTAAATGATTTATATGTGAAGGAACATGTCCGTGGAAAGGGCTTAGGAGAGAAATTAATAAAAAACGCGATTCACTTTGCAGAAGGAACGGGCGCAAAAGGAATTTTGCTTGAAACAGCCATCGATAACATAACCGCCCAAAGATTGTATGAAAAAATGGGATTCATAAAAGTTTCCAATTCCTTTTATTATTTTTCCATTTGAATAAATGGCGGGATGCCATCGCTGCATCCCATTATTGGATAGAATTTGAGTTTAATTGATGATTGTCTCTTTATGGAGTGTAGTCATCGAAACCAACCGTAGCAAGTGTTATCAAAACCCAATAAACAGAGGTTAGATATGATTCAAACGTTTTTGGCTCTATTAAATAAACACCCAACGCGGCCATTAAAATGTACAATATAGCAAACGGAGTAAAGACTTTATCCCTAAGTTTTATCAGGTAATAGATCCATTTTTTAACTTTATCCCCACGAGTAATCATACCTACCTTCCAAATTTTCGATTATGCTTATATTTCCTAAATTTTGCTGATTAATGAACTTCTGTTTAATGAAGGTGCCAATTACCTTGATTATTTTTAAATTTTTTCGGGAGTTGTTATTAATCAAAGAATTCATGCATAAATGAACAATATGAAAGGATATGAGTGAGGTTGATAGAAAGGGGGCTAATCACATGAGGAAGAGCACAGTATATTTAGTCTTTTGTATTATGTTAATGGTTTTAAGTATTATGGGATTTATTTTGATTGACTTGAGTACGATTGAACCACCTCACATTTCGGGAAATGGAAATATTGCCATCCTGTTCATGGTGCCAACTGTTTTATTTTATCTCCTATTTCTCTTTAATCTTTTTCGATGGTCTATCGTGGCAGCTTGTGAGATAAAACTCAAGCACCGTCTTCATCTGATAATATTATTGGTTATTGCCCTTATCATTTTAATCTTCGTTGAAGTGGACTTTATTAACAATCTGGTCCATCTGTTGGGTGGAGGACCAGAGGAACCTAAATCGAGAATTTATCGTTTTGGCTGGTACAATCAGTATACGAATACGATTTATTTTAATTGGATTACTTTCTGTATGGGGATGGTACTAAGTGCATTCTTTGCACTTTTCTTTGGTCTCTTAAAGAAACAAATAGCCGCGAAATCCAATCTACGGAAGCAGTCGAAATGACTGCTTCATATTTTCTTTTAATAAATCGAAAGTTGTCCTTTTCAAATAAAGATGAAAGAAGGATAATAATAGGTGATTTTTATCGATTTTTTTGGAAGTTGAGTTATACCCGTTAGCTTAACCTGTAAATTTATTAATTTTCAAAATCCGCTCAATTTTTTTTCAGTCCTGAAGGTTGAAATCTGTTAATGTGATAATAAAGTAGTTTAAGGGGATGATTGTCTATGAAAAATTTGCGTCTAACTAATGAGGTTTTGAGTGGAAAGGTATATATGGTTGAAATGCAGGATGGGGAAATCAGTTCCTTTCGGATTCTTAGTCAAACACCGTCCCATTATATTCTTTCCTATTCGACTGATGAAACAGTAGAGGTATTCGAAAAAGCAAAAAGGGAAGTAAGCGGTATTTTTGAAGTAAGAGATTGGTGGGATACTCATAAAGAGAGTTGAAATCGATAGGGAAAACAAGGAGGAAATAAATGGATAGATCTTTTATTTCAAACGAAATCACCTGTTTAGAATTTTATCATTCTGAGATTCGTCCTCAATTAAAACATTATTTTTTATCAGACGAGCAACTACAATATACTGCACACCCTTTGGATGCTATTGTAGCATGTGAAAATGATACTGACCGCTTCCCGGTAATGATTCTTTATGATGAAAAACCAGCGGGCTTTTTTGTCCTGCATGGATGGGAAGGTGTTAAAGAGTATACAGATAATAAAAAGGCGCTTCTTCTTAGGGCCTATTCAGTAAATTCATCCTTTCAAAGGAAAGGGATAGCGCAAAGGTCATTACAATTGCTGCCCGATTTTGTAAACAAACATTTTCCAGAGATAAATGAAGTAATATTAACTGTAAATCAACAAAATACATTGGCACAGCATGTATATAAAAAAGGCGGATTTATCGATAAAGGAGCGCGGGCGATGGGGAGTAAGGGGCTGCTGTTCATTTATCATTTGAATTTGTGAGCATTTCAAACCAGATTGTTTAAGCCCAACATGATTAATTAATTTTGGCGTGTTAATAGAATCGGTTTATTGAAGGAGAAGAAATTCTAAAATGCAGTTTTTGTTTGAAATAATTGTTGAATTCATCGTTGAAGTTGTTTTTGAAGGATTTTTTCACTTTCTTGGTTCTGTATTTAAGTTTATTAAAAGATTTTTTCAAAAGTTGTTTAAGATTTTACCGGGAAAATTAAATGAGCATTTTTTACATAACATAACTCCAGTTCACAGAAATGGGGGTTTTTTCGTACCGCTTTTCTTTAAAAGATTGGTGCTTTGGAATTAGCTGACACTCAATTTTAGATTCGCTGATAAAAGCGACATATTCGTTGATAAACTAGAAAAAGACGCTGATAAGTTGCATTTTATCAGATTTTTCCACCAGATTGTTGAAGTACACCACAATGAAGGGAGTACAAAAAAAAAAGCGGCCAGAGCCACTTTTGAAAGAAGGAAAATCTTTATGGGTTAGTACAGCATATGATGTAGCTTGTACCTGCATGTAGTGAACTTGTCCATGTTGAAAAAGTATTTTTAACAAATCTTTTGAATAAGATTAACTGAGTTATTCTTAGGTGAGTTCACAAGAGAAGATACTTCGTACGTCTCCATTAAATTGTCATCGAAAGGGACAAGGAATTGATGTAGAAATTTGCTATCAGAAATGGATGGATCAAGCCAAATTTTTTCATCCTCTGGCTTTAAAATGACTGGCATCCGATCATGAATACCTTTCATCAGGTCATTTGGACCAGTTGTAATTACCGAGCATGTGTAAAGCGTTTTTCCCTCCGGTGATTTCCAGCCCTCCCAAATGCCGGCCATGGCAAACATTTCATCTGACTTTAGTTTAATGCGCATGGGGGTTTTCGTTTTATCCTCATGGCGTTTCCACTCATAAAAGCTATCGGCAATGACTAAACAACGTTTCTTTTTGAATGCATTACGGAAGCTGGGCTTTTCAGTTAATGACTCGGACCGAGCGTTGATCATTTTATTGCCAATGGCCCTATCTTTTGCCCAAGAGGGAACGAGACCCCATTTTAAAAACCCCATTCGGTTCGATTTTCCGTCATTGATAACGGCTAGGACTGCTTGAGACGGGGCAATATTATAGCTGGGCGAATAAAGTTCTTCCTCCATAAAGGATTGAATATCGAAACGATCGATTATTTCTTCGAATGTAGCAGTTAATGTAAATCGGCCGCACATAGAGATCACCTCAGTAATTGGTATTCTCATTGTAACAAATTTCCCTACGTTTTTCCTCAAGACTAGATGGGAGAATTTCCAAAATGATAGAAAATTATGTGTGCAATTGCAATGGTTGAAAATGTTCAAAATCAAACATTTAACGTAAAAAGATTGGTTGAATATTACGGCGGACATGAACAGATGGATCGCGCCTTTAACTGGGGGATGAGTTGGAGAGCAGGAAAAAAATAAGTATTTTGAAGATAGAAAAGAGGGGACCCAAACGTGAAAATAGGTCTCCTCATTTTTTGGGCATTGATGAAACTAGCGTGTTCTCCGTGCAAAGTCGACAAAGCGAAACTTATCAGGACGATGCCTCGATTCTGTATATTGGAAGAGGGTAGCATCATCTAAATATACATAATTTTTGATAACCACTACATTGTGAAATCCCTCCAGATCCAGCAGGGTCCGGTCTTCTTCTGTAGGTTCCTCTACAACAATTTCCTTTTTAGCGAAGCTAATCGTCAGATTTAATTCATTTTCAAGGTACTGATAAATCGAATCGGCACAAATTTCTTCTGTTAGGTTTGGAACGTATTTTTTATATAAGAAATCCTTATCTAAAATTATTTTTTCTCCGCCCATTTCCCGTGTGCGAATAACCTTCCAGACGATGTCTTTACTAGAAAGTTGTAGCTGCTTTCTAATAAAGACATCTGGTTTGATTAACTCGAGCTCATTGACAATCGTTTTTGGTTTGCTGCCCATTTTTTTCGCTAATTCTTTAAAGCTGACCAGTCCGGAAACAGGAAAATCAAATTTACTGATGTCAATGACTATCGAACCTTTTCCTCTAACTTTTTGAATATAGCCATTTTGTGAGAGCAGGTTTAGCGCCTTACGTATCGTTTCCCTCGAGGTATCGAATTGATCCTTTAACTCGTTTTCAGAGGGGAGAAGCGTCTGAGGCAGAATCTCTCCGCTTTTAATTTGCTCGACAATGTTGTTATAGATCGTTAGGTACTTGTTTGTCATAAAGACAACTCCGTTCATTTTTTCAGGTGATACACAATCGACTCATATGGCCGTAAGAGAATTTCCTGTTCAATTGAAGCAGAATCCTCATAGTTAGAGATTAACACCTTACTATCATAGTCATCAAGACGTAAATGAGCAGGGAGGACAAATACCTTGTCTTTTTCATAAAAATTATTGATGACAAGCAATTTTTCCTTCTCGCTCGTCCGTAAATAGGCGAATACTTCCGGATCATTTTCTAAAATAAGTTCGAAATCACCGGCTGTAATGATATCATAGTCTTTCCTTAATTGGATTAACTTTTGATAGTAATAAAAAATAGAGTCTGCATCCTGCGTGGCTTTTTCAGCATTAATTTCCTTATAATTCGCAGCTGTGCCAATCCAAGGGGTTCCGGTTGTGAATCCAGCGTTTTTTCCCGCATTCCATTGTACAGGTGTCCGGGAATTGTCCCGCGATTTTTGTTTCAGGATTTCAATAATCTCTTGCTCGTCCAACCCGTCATTTTTCTTGATGTTAAAAATATTCAATGTCTCGATATCGCGATACTCATCAATCGAATCGAATTTCGGATTGGTCATCCCGATTTCTTCCCCTTGGTAAATATATGGAGTGCCCTGCATCATATGCATTGCTGTTGCTAGCATTTTTCCAGATTCTTTATGATACTTTATATCGTTTCCGAAACGGGAGACTACACGGGGCTGGTCATGATTACACCAAAAAAGGGCATTCCAGCCGCCTCCTTGATTCATTTCCACCTGCCACTGAGACAAAATCTGTTTCAAGGATGGAAAATCAAAATCTGCTTTGGTCCATTTATCGCCATTAGGATAATCAACTTTCAGGTGATGGAAGCTGAAGGTCATATTTAACTCTTCTTGGCTAGGGCTGGTGTATTTAATACAGTTATTAATGGATGTAGACGACATTTCGCCGACAGTCATGATATCGAATTTTGAAAAAACCTTTTCATTCATCTCATGTAGAAACTCATGGATGCGCGGCCCATCTGTATAATATTTGCGTCCGTCACTATTATCCTGAGGAAACTGCTGATGTTTGGAAATGAGATTAATAACATCAAGACGGAAACCGTCCACGCCTTTATTTAGCCAGAAATGCATCATTTCATATAAAGCCGCACGGACCTTTTCATTCTCCCAGTTTAAGTCTGCTTGACTGACATCGAACAAATGAAGGTAATATTGTTCAGTGGTTTCATCATATTCCCAAGCAGAACCACTAAACTTGGATTCCCAGTTTGTCGGAGGTTCGCCATTACTGCCATCCTTCCAGATATAAAAGTCACGGTAGGGATTCTCTTTAGAAGACCTGGCTTGCTTAAACCACTCGTGTTCTGTTGAAGTGTGGTTGATGACGATGTCCATGATGATTTTCATGTCCCGTTTATGTGCTTCATCCAAAAGCATATTAAAGTCATCCATGGTCCCATACTCCTCATGAATAGAATAATAATCACTTATATCATACCCGTTATCACGTTGAGGAGATTGATAGATCGGAGTGAGCCAGAGGACATCAATACCGAGTTTTTTTAAATAGTCGAGTTTTTCAATAATACCTTGAATGTCGCCAATCCCATTTCCCGTCGTGTCATTAAAGCTTTTTGGATAGATTTGATAGACGACTGCTTTTTTCCACCATGGCTTTTGCAATTTTAACACCTACCTGATTTTTTTTTGCTATTTTCGTAAACAATGTTGTGTTTAACCAAGTTTATAAGCTAAAAAGTCATTTTTTAATGAAAAAATAACTTTATCAGCGGTTTTTAGTGATATATCAGCGAATAATTCGTTTTATCAGCGAGTCCAAGTCATTTATCAGCGAATTTACGTGTTTTATCAGCGTTTCAAAGATAGCAACAATCTTTTAGAATTGAGTCTTTTATTTTAATGAGAAAAAAGGAGGGAGGCATCTCCCTCCATTACTGGAGTTTTATTTTATTTTTTAAAAGAAAATTTATTCATTCCTGTTTTTGCAAATACAATTGTCAAAATGAAGGGAACGGCTATCGCAACGGCCATGGAAATGGCGAACATCATCATATGCTGCGGCTGAATCGATAAGAATCCAGGAAGACCGCCGACCCCGATGGAGTTAGCCATCACCTTGCTCCCCACTGAAATAACGGCAGCAACCATTGAACCAATCATTGCGGCTAAGAATGGGAATCCATATTTCAAGTTGATTCCAAACATGGCTGGTTCTGTAACGCCAAGGTAACAGGAGATAGCAGCCGGAATCGATACTTGCTTTTCTTCTTCATTTTTTCGATTAATATAAATCATCGCTAGAACCGCAGAACCCTGGGCAATATTTGATAGGGCAATCATTGGCCATAGGTTGGTTCCACCAAGCTCACTCATAAGCTGAAGGTCAATCGCATTTGTCATATGGTGCAACCCTGTAATAACAAGTGGGGCATAAGCAAAACCAAAGATTGCTGCAAATATCCAGCCAAATGAAGATGTTAAGCTAGAATAAACAACATGTGAAATTCCAGAACCGATGCTCCAGCCGATAGGACCTAATACAGTATGAGCGATTAATACTGTTGGAAGTAAGGCAAAGAACGGTACAACAATCATCGAAATTGAATTTGGAACAATTTTACGAAGTCTGGTTTCTAAGAAAGCTAACAGTAATCCGGCTAAAATGGCAGGAATAACCTGTGCTTGATACCCAATCATCTTAATTTGGGCAAAACCGAAATCCCATACTGGAATATCCTTTGCACCCGCAACCCCATAAGCATTTAGCAATTGTGGAGAAACGAGTGTGATACCAAGGACGATACCAAGAATTTGTGAACCACCCATTTTCTTCGTCACCGACCAGGTAATTCCGACTGGAAGGAAGTGGAATACTGCTTCGCCAATCAGCCAAAGGAATGAATGAACACCCGCCCAAAACTGGGATACTTCAATTATCGTTTTGGTCCCATCATCAAGTAATTTGATGTCCCCAATAACATTTCTGAAACCGAGGATCAAACCTCCGACAACAAGGGCAGGGATTAATGGTGTGAAGATATCAGCAAGATGGGCAATCATTCTTTGCAGCCAGTTCATATTTTGCTTCGCTGCTACTTTGGCTTCTTCTTTGGAGGTCCCGTCTACACCGGCAATTTTGACAAAGTCGTTGTAAAAGCTTGAGACTTCATTGCCGATGATTACTTGAAATTGTCCCGCTTGGGTAAAGGTACCTTTTACAAGTTTTATTGATTCAATTTCTTTAATATCTGCCTTGGATGGATCATTTAAAACAAACCGCATTCTCGTCACACAATGGGTAACGGCTGCAATGTTTTCTTTACCGCCAATGTGCTTCAGTAACTCTTTTGAAGTATCTGCGTACTTACTCATTTGTCTTTCCCCCTGTTTTAATGGGTTAACCCCAATTTTCTATCTCTTTTTTTATCCTTTATATACAGGCATTTGTGCGTTTTAAAAAACTCAAACCGCTTGTATATACAAGTTTTGATTGCGTTTTCATTTTAGCTTGTATATACATGTATGTCAACAACAATATTTTTTAAGCAATTGGCTTGTAACAATTGTATACCATTTGAACTAACTTTTACTCTTTACAGCATTAAATGATTGAATGAATATTCCGAGAATGATAAAATGAAGGTGTTTAAATTCTTCTGAGTTTAGACCTCCTATTCGGGAACTTAGTCATGACTACTTTGTTCTCCTTTTAACCTTTGACTATTGATCAAAGGTTCTTTTTTCTGATATATGAACCTTGCTAGATGCTTTAGTGGTATAATTTGGTACTGTTGTGAAAAAAAGAAAAATTATTGGAGGAATGACGATGGGGTGGGCGGAATTCAAAAGTGTACGAAATGACTATAATGATACTTTTAATGGTATGGAGGTTATTTAATTGTTCAGACATTCAATCGTTTGTGAAGTCATGTTTATTCAACAGAATCAAGAAATACCAATCCAAAAAAGAGGGTGGAACTACTAATTCCCCCCTTCTTTTTATGAGCAAAATGGAACAAATCTACATTTTCATTTTCTCAGGATCCATTGTTAGTAAAGCTTTTATCTGATACTTATTTATTAATCGAATTAGAATTTTATAAATTAGGTATCCGATACTAGCACCTATAACATTACAAATTACATCATCCACATCAACTGTACGACCATAACCGCCTGCAACTATTTCAATAAACTGAATAGATTCAATGCTGATTGATATCAAAAAACCTAGTTTCACGATATTTTTAAAATGTATATACTTATTAGATATTAGGGGTGCTAATACACCTAAAGGCATTAATAATAAAATATTTCCGCCTACATTTTTAATGATTAGTCCAAACATAAACGCAGCATCACCATCATAAGCAGTGCCAATATTACTGATATCTTTTATGGTTGAAACAAGAGGAATCAGATTTAACCCAAATTTAATATGCTCGATATTAAAATCTATCCATAATGCCAGTGGAAATAGTGTCACTGACACAACCAATAGTAGGTATAAAACAAAGAGGAAGTTGATGACTTCCATTAACCAATATATCGGATTATTGTTTTTATGTTTTACTCCAATAAGAATACTTCTTACAACAAGATAACCTATTATTCCGAGAATAATAAGGAATCTTCCATTAATCAAGTACAATGTTTTATTCACATCTCTTCCCAAGGTTCTCTGTTTGCCATTATGAGGAACATGGTGAATTATCAGGGAAAACAGTCTAGTTACAAATCAAATTCTTCCTCCGATAAATGCTCAGTGCTATTCCGATTACCAAACTGTTTATCAAGATCGGGACGGTGCCATAGCTAATAAATGGCAGCGACATACGGATAATTGGCAGGAATCCAAATATCATGCCAATGTTGTAAAGCAGCTGGGCTGAATAGATGGTTAGTCCGCCGATGATTAGCAGCTTACCAAACTCGTCCTTTATCTTTGCCGTCATAAGGGCCATTTTTATTAAGATTACTGTTAATATTGCTAAAAGGAACAGCGAGAAACCCCAGCCATAAGAATAACTTAATGTTAGAAAAACAAAATCCGTATGGAGTTCAGGATATAGCGCGTTTTTCGGTATCGCTTGAAATCCCCATGTCACTTCCTTGAGAATTTTTTCAATTTGAATGGGAATATACCCAGTAGTTGAAGAGTAGCTTTGTGGATCCAAAAAAGCGTAAATTCGTTCTTTTTGAAAAGGGTACATTCTTTGCCAAATTACAGTTAACCCTATTAGCCCCGCAATACTGGTTAGAATGGTTGTTTTAAAAATATGTTTTCTGCCGCTAAAACAATACATAGTCAGCACCATTAAGATATAAATGCTAACTGCAGGAAAATTTGTGGTGCCAAAAAACAAGAGTAAAGTACCAATAAACAGAATCCCCAGCAGCCATATTTTCAGTTTGTGATTCTTAAAAAATGAGGCCCAGGCTACAAGATAAAAGGGAAGTACTATAGTTGTGTCGGTTATAAATGGCCCAATGTGAAAATGGGGACGACCATTAATACTAACTAGCAAAGGAGGCATCATGGCATTACCACCGGCAATGAAAAGAATTATAGTTCCAATTGTAAATAAGATCCAGCCTTTTCGTTCCCATTTTTTATAATCAAAACATAGTAATATAGCGACGATTAGGATTCCAAGTGAAATGCCATATACTTTTGGCCCCCAGTATATTGGTAAGTCTGTGTTTTTAAGGGCGATTAATGGAAGGGTTCCTAGCCCTAAAACAGTTAAATATAAAAGAACTAATCCCCAGTCCAGCTTAGGTTTGTAAATCTGATTAAATTTTGTTCCGATTGCCAGCGGACTGCCCATTTGCTCGACAGCTTTTTGTTCTGCTACTTCCTCTGAGTATCCTTCTTTTAAGTAATGTTCTATGTTTACTTTAATATGCTGTTCAAGCTCTTTGCTAACTATTTTTTTGATATCTTTTGAACGGACGTGGGTCATGACCGAATCGAGGAATTCTTTTTTCATCATGAGCTTTCACCTTCAACTAGTCTTTTGAGAGAAGGCCATTCCGAACATCTTTTTTCTTCGAACTTTTTCAACGATTTTCTACCCTTTTGAGTTATGACATAATACTTAAAAGGTTCATTCCAGCGGCTTGTTAACAAGGCATCCTGTTCCAATTGGTGCAGCATCGTGTAGATCAATCCTTCTTGACCCTCAAATTTTGAAAGATTTCTTGCTCTTAATAGCTGGACCAATTCTATTCCGGTTTTTTCAGTACCGAGAAGCTGAAGGACGACTTCGATTACATTTTCCTGTTTTTTATTTCGTTGAATTGTTTCTTGGTGCTTTTCGGTAAACACTAAATCTTTAAAAACAGTGTTCTTCATCGATTGTTTTAGATTTCTTAGTTTATTTTCCACCATCTAAGTCCTCCAGTTCTTCTTTTAATAACGATTTTGCACGCTTTAATCTTGATTTAACGGTGTTTTGATTCACATCCAAGACGGATTCAATTTCTTTCAACGACATATCTTCAAAATAGAAAAGGTAGATGACTTCACGATACTTCATTGGTAACTTCAAAACGGCATTCGCAATTGTTTGTTCCTCTTCATGTTCAAGGACAGCTTGTTCGACATTTTGGCCGGATGAAACGGTCATTTCAGCCATCTTTTCGGTTGCGATCACTTTTCGGAAATACCAGCTTCGTAAATAATCCTTGCAATGATTTGAGGCAATTTTAAATAGCCAGGTTTTCAGTTTAGCGTTTTGTTTGTATGTATGAAGCGCTTTGTAGCACTTTACAAATATATCCTGCGTTAAATCCTCGGCCAATTGTTTATTTCGCACATATGAAAATACAAGCTGCAAGATATCTTGACCGTATCTTGTCATGATTTCATTAAAAAGTATTTCATCATCTTCCAATTTGATTAAGTCGGCAACAAACTCTTCCAGGATGAGCCACTCCTTTCTAGTCTTAATATTAGACGGGGCACCATAGTTAAAAGTTTATTTTTTCTTTATTATTGTCACATTTTGCGGTGATGAGGGGAAGGGTAATTATTTTTAATACCTTCATAAACAAGAAAAAGGAGATAGGATTTTTCATTTACTTGTAAATTATGATACAAAAGCATTTAACTGAGTATGGAAATGTCGGACTATTGGATATTTATGCTAAAATTAATGTACAAATTTTTGTCTTTTGTCATTTGGAAATCCCTCTCTATACTGTTAAATTATTCTCACATATTTTTATTGAAATGAACATAGCAGTAAAACTGAATAAACAATTATGAAACTAGAGCACAAGATTTTTATTTTCTTCAACTTTTTCAACTCCTTTAAATCCTTATTTAATATATGTTTATTCAACGACTCAGAAAGACGCATCTCAGTTGTTACATATAGAAGTTTCGATACAGTTGACTTAATTCTTAACACATCAGGATTCATTACTAGGTGATTGGATTATTGGGCTAACAGGCGCTAGAGTTTAAGTAGAAGATTGCTGTGGTGATCCTTTTTTTGTTATTGAGCTAACAAGGCAGGAGTTAAAGAAGGAAAGAAGAATATAAGGATGGAATAGAATGGAATAAATGTAAGATATTTTGCTTATGTTCCATCCTACAAATAATTAAGCACTTGGTATTACCAGAATGTGATTGGTTAAAGTCATTAAAAACTGATAAACAGGAATGGAGGGGAAATTTATTGAGAAAAAAATTAATGTATTTAATTTTATTGGTTTTTGTCTTTAGCAGTGCTCTTTATTTTGGCCATTATATTAACCAGCAGGAGTATAATAGAAAGTATTCTATAGGATTTAACGAAAGTTCTATTCAATATAATTTAAAGAATTGGCTAAATCGTAATGATGGTAGCAATCTTAATCCTAAAATTTTTGATATTAAAAAGTTAGGTAGTTCTAGTTCATATATGGTCTTGTTCGAATTGGAGAACAAAGTAATAGGTAATGCTCAATTGGTTAAAGGTCGGAATAATAAATTAAGGATTAAACAGGCAAGCTATGGTGATCTTAATGCGTATACTTTTGAAGATATAAAAACCAATAAAGGTCGCTATTTCCTTGTAATGGGTAAAAACCCTGAACTAATGATTGACCATATTGATGTTAAAGTCGATTACACAATGACATATAGTTATCCTATTAATGTATCAAAAGACGAATTTTTTTATAATTACAAAAACATACCAGACGATATACTTCAACGCCCTAAAATTTTTTATTATGATAAAACTAATAAGCAATTATCAGATGATGAATTAAGGGAAATATTTTAATTCCCAACGAATATGATAACTACATTATTTAAAATATATTAATTCCTGAATTCTTATTGAACTAAAAGGTGCATTACTGGAACAATAGTAATGCTTTTTTTCTTATTTTCCACTAACAGGAAGTTAGTTGAATAAAGGTATAAAAAAGAATGCCATAGTTTTCATCTTACGTTAAAAATGTAAGCTTTAAAAACTAAGCATTCTTATTTTATAAACAGCGACATCAATGTAGGCTTTTTTTCATACTATATTTTGGGGGTGAAAAAATGCCAAGAGTAAATTACCGAAGTTCAGACGTTGACTTAATGGCAAGGATGATGAGAGCAGAAGCGGAAGGTGAAGGAAAACAAGGAATGTTATATGTTGGAAATGTAATTGTTAATCGTCTTAAAGCAAATTGTTTAGACTTTTTAAATTTAAGAGCAATTCCACATGTCATTTATCAAGTACAAGGAGGAAATTTTTCTTTTGAAGCTGTTCAAAAAGGTAATGTATTTTATCAAAGAGCGAGAACTGCTGAAAAAAGATTAGCAAAACAGAATTTGGATTATTGGAGAGAACACCCAGGGAAATATGCCCTTTGGTATTTTAATCCATATGCGCCATGCCCTCCAACATGGTACGATCAACCTCAATCTGGTCAATATAAAAATCATTGTTATTATGAACCAAAAGCTGGAACATGTGATAGTGTTTATAAAGGAAGTTGAGCTTACTCTTTGAGTAAGCTTTTTTACATATTTTCGGAATATTTACACAAACTAAAATATATATCATTTTTTAATAAGTCAAGTGGTCAAAAAACTAAAAAAGCATCTTAATAGGTGCCTTCAACCTAAATTTCATATTTAATAAAAAACGCTCAGAAAATGGTCATTTCTGAGCGTTACTATTACTTGAAAGGCATTTATTCGAAACTAATCTTCTTTTTTAATCTTCCTCATCTTGTACGAGGGCTAATTCGATGTCAGCACGTACTTCAGATAGTTTTTTCTTTTCACCATTTGGATAGACGATGCTCCAGAATTCAAATCCGTTGTAACGGTCTGCGTGGTTTTCACCTCTGATGGAATTAATCGCCGCAATCGCAGCACTTGAAAGGCTGCTATATTCTTTGCCTTGGAAAAGTATATGACCGCTTGTTAGATCGATTTCTGCTTTTGTAATGGTGTTTCCATAAGTAGACTCTAAATATTTCTCGTTTTCATTTAGACGAGCATAGATTTCATTCCAAGGTATTCTCGATGGACGAACGGTAGAAGAGGTTTTGACTTTTCGTTTTTCAGGTGTCTCATTTTTTACGGCGTCAAAGATTTCATCTAATACATCCTTATATTTATTGTATATGGCGATACATAATTCATCGTTTACTTTTGCCATGGGTTTATTCACTCCTTTATATACCATGCGTAAGTTATGGACATATTGTTCTAAAAGGTTTTTATTCGCAATTGAAATTTTTGGATGGTTTAAGCAAGGCACAATGACAAAATCATAAAGTCCTTGATAGTCGACTTGAATAAACTCAGGACATTTTGGTTTTACCGTAGTATCAGGAGATAAAAATACCTTTAAATCATATGTATACGAGTCATCCAAATTGTTTAAAATTTTTGTATATGTTTCGGTTTGGTCTTTATTTTCACGTGATAATACTTTATTTTCCACAATAATTCTTACAAAGTCGTTCGTTAAATATAAATCAAATCGGGCATTTAATTTCGTATTTGTATCTGGATCAACGGCAGAGGCTGTTACTTCAGTAGCGACCTCCATTTTTTCTAACTCAAGTGCATCCGATTCAATCAAATCAAAATCAATAGTTGTTTTCACATTCGAAACGTTCTCCTCACAAATATAGTAGAGAAAACGCTTTAGTGGGAATGAGCCTAAATTTAACGACGAAATAGGAGAGAGTAGCCAACTAATAAATGCGCTATGCATTGTTTCGCGGTGTCCAAAACCTAATAATTGAAACAAACTTTCTTTTTCAAAGGATTCCTGTAATCGTAAAAAATCGGGGTCACTAATTATCTTATTCAGTTGGGATTTCAATTCTTTTGTATTTGTAATCATCATGAACCTCACATTCTAGACGGTGTCAAAATCTAACTTGTAATCTATCATAACATGATTTAGAGATAGGGGGGAAAAGGTAATTGCTTATTAAACTAAGAGGCATGCTGGAATAAGCGGGATAAAATGTCTTAAACGTTTCATGGTTTTATCGAAACAAATTAAATCTGAATGGTTAGTTTGGAAGGAAAACTTAAAGTGGGATAATAAAAATTAATTTTTATTCAACTTAAAGGTGAGTTGAATAAGCTACTGAAAATAAATAAAACAAATGGCTCAGTATACTAATTGAGCCATTTGTTTTAATTACAAAAAAAGAAGCAAAATACGTTGCAAGTTCGGTTACAATTTCAAGTTTTGCGATAGGGAAAGGAACCCGGAGGATTTTTCCAAGCTCCATTTTCAATATAAAAAACTTTTTATAAATAAAGTCCCGCTAAGAAAATACCTAGCGTATTTTGGTAGATTTTATCAAACTGTGATAGTGGCAGTGGATTAATTCCATGACCAAGTTCCACCGTGAAGCCTGGCCGCCGCCAATCCTGAATAAACCAGTCCTTATAACCGGCATAGCTTTCGATCGTTTTGACAGGTTCATAACTACTGACTCTACTAAATTCTTTCACGAATAACGTTGACTCAAGTGGTTCGAGATTTTCAAATCCCCAATAGATGACTTCACCTTGAGTATGAAATGCAAGTACGCGAGCAAAATCCCTCTTTCTCGTTAGGTCTGCCATTGCGATTACCTCAGGCTCAGATAACGGTTTTTCCCCTCCATAATCCCTTGGTCCAGGCTGATTAGGATTTCTTGATTTCTCTAACTCCCATCTGGCTGGAAATTGATCATTAAGGTCTACCCCTCGAATATTAGCTTTCCACCCCGTAAAGTCTGTGCTGCCCTTATTGTATTCCGTTACTCTATTCCTCCAGATTTCACTTTTTGGTGGCCCATGTAAAACGAGATCAACTCCATCTGGATTCACCATTGGAACAATCGATAAAGTGGTTTGGTCGTAAAAACTGGAGGTAGATAGTCCCCGAATTATATTGTCATTAGTAAGAGATAATAAATAATCGTTTAAAAAGATCATGATGATAAGTGTGGTAATCCATTCGTTGGCATGAAACGAACCGTTATAATGAACTCTTTTCCTTCCGTTGCCAATGAGAATTTCTGGAATATTTTTTCCGAGAACTGTATTTCCGATGGATGGGACCTGCAGAAAGGGGTACACAGCTTGTAATCGCGTGATATCATTTATCAATTTAGCATAATCGTATGGTTGCCCGCCATCCACTAATCTCCATTTTATCCGCAATGGAACTTTTATGATTTGATTTATTTTGAGATTATTCGGGTTAATTCCAGGATTCACCAGATAGATTGTTTCAAGAGGGAGATGTCGGCTTTGGGCAATACTCCATAATGTGTCCCCGTTACGAATCTGATATTCTTGGGTAACAAAGCCTGGGATTTGAATTCGCTGGCCAACTGAAAGACTTTTTGGCTGTATAGACGGATTGGAATCATTAATGAGTTGCAAATTTATTTTAAACAACTGGCTGTAGTTCCATAAAGAATCTCCTTGCCTAACAACAATCTCCATTTTGCACCTCCAGCTGAAAAACCAGTTTTAATAAAATGTATGCCTAATGGAATGAAATATTAGTTGGTTTTGGTGTTAGGCACGATCCAAGCTTTCTGTTTATAATAAATATTTCAATTCCTTGATAACCTTTACTTTCGAGGAAATGAGCTAAGGATTGACCTAAGAATCCTGTTCCAGCAGCTAAGACAATTTTTCTATTCATATGTTCCTGTCTCCTTTAATCTAAAAATCTATTTTTCCATTCCGGTAAAGGGAGCATGCAGCTTTCTTTTTTCCCAAACCATTTATAACGGTTTTTGGCGATGATTTCGTAAAAGAAGTCGCGAATGAATCGGGGTAAGACAAGGAAGGCTGAAAGCATTTTCCAAGACCCATTTAAATTCCAGCAGACGCGCAGCGCTCCAGTTGATTTAACAAATATTCTTTCATTTTCTATAAAAACAAAGCTGTTGATGTCAGTATTCAATCCATATTTTTCAAGTAGTTTTTGACCGGTGGCTCCTTGAAGGGAGGCAAATTTAAAATTGCCCTTTGTGTCTCTTTTTATGATAAATTGTACGCTACTGTTACAAAGGTTGCAGACACCATCAAATAAGATAATTCGTTCCATTTATTTCACCATCTTAAAGTTTTTACTATTTACGTATGGTTTAAGCTTAGCATATTTTCATTGCGTGTACCCTTTGGTTGCTTCCATTAATGTTATTTTCTGCAAAAAAATCTTGTTGGGTTTGGAATCAATCGGTATATTTGAGATATGGACTATCTAACTTAAATCAAAAATTATGAAACCAAGTGATATTCGAAACCATTTTCATTTGGACCAAGGGGGAAGACTTGATGGATTTTGACCAAGGATTTGATATGTTTTCAATTATGCAAACCATTTTTCCGATATTTTTTATTTTGGTTGTAGGAATTATTCTTTTTACCATTTTCAGAGGAATTAGGGAATGGAGCAGTAATAACAAGCAACCTCGCTTAAACGTTGATGCGGTTGTTGTTTCGAAAAGGACTTCAATAAGTGGGGGTGGAAATGACTCTCATGCCAGTACGTCGTACCATGTAACATTCCAAGTAGAGAGCGGTGACAGGATGGAATTTAGTGTAGGTGGGAGAGAGTATGGCCAATTGGCAGAAGGTGATATCGGTGAACTCGTATTCCAGGGCACAAGATACCACAGATTCTCACGAAGACAACAAACAGGATCATAACCAACAAAAAAGAAAAGAGAGACCAATTTGGTTTCTCTTTTCTTCCAGAAGAAGTGTCCACCGAGGGCGGACAAATGTCCACAGATGGTGCCTGACACCACAGCGGAGGTAATGCAAATATATATTTGGAACCTCAACCTAAATAAAGAGGTTTTTAATGATGATTATAGAATAAAAAAATAAGGGTGGTGAAGAGTATGTGGGAAAATGAGTTAACAAGAGAATTAAAAATAAAATATCCAATCATCCAAGCTCCCATGGCGGGAGGGATTACATCGCCTGAATTAGTAGCAGCCGTTTCAAATTCAGGAGGACTCGGTATGATTGGCGCCGGCTATATGAGTCCAAGCCAGCTTAGAAAACAAATTAGCGAAGTACGACGGTTAACAGATTATCCATTTGGAATTAATTTATTTATTCCTTCAGAATTTAGAGTTGACTCAGAGAAACTAAATTTAACTAAAGCAATTATACAACCGTTTAAGGAAGAATTAGTTGTTAAAGAAGAGCCAATCCTCCCAACTTATGAAGGGGATTTAAGCACCTTCCATGAACAGCTGAGTATAGTAGTAGAAGAAAAAGTTCCAATTTGTTCATTTACGTTTGGTCTGCCGTCACCAGAAGTGATTGCAAGATTAAAAGAGAATTCGATTGTTTTAATTGGCACCGCCACCACGGTTCAGGAAGCAATCATGAATGAAAATGCCGGAATGGATGCTGTCGTTGTCCAGGGGTCAGAAGCAGGAGGCCATCGAGGTACTTTCCAAGGAGAAGAAAAACAATCTCTAATTGGTTTGATGTCTCTTATTCCTCAAGTTGCCGATGCTATTCGAATACCGAAAATTGCTGCAGGGGGAATAATGGACGGAAGAGGAATTATCGCCGCAAAATGCCTTGGAGCTACTGGGGTACAGATGGGGACCGCCTTCCTTGTATGTGAAGAAAGTGGGGCAAACATCCTTCATAAAAACGCCATCATAAAAGCATCCGAAAACCAGGTGGTATTAACAAAGGCTTTTTCAGGAAAAATGGCCAGGGGCATAAATAATCGCTTTATTACAGAAATGAGACGATATGAAGAAGAACTCCCTGTTTATCCGTTGCAAAATGAACTGACAAAAGCTATAAGGAAAGCCTCGGCAGCAATAGGAATACCTGAATACATGTCACTTTGGTCAGGCCAAAGCCCAAGAATAGCGAAAAAACTACCTGCCCGTGAACTTGTGAAAAGAATTGTTACAGAGGCCGAAACGTTGCGAGTAAAACTTTAAAACTAATTCCAACAAAACGTAAAGGATATTTAGTATAAAAGAAAAAGGGCTGAATCAAAAGTTAAAAAAAACTTAGATTCGGCCCCTAACTTTGCCCCATATGTCCACCGCTCGTGGACAATTTGGGCACACTGTCCACGAGCGGTGCCTGACACCACAATTGTGACACCACTTTTGACAATCAAAAACTTTGGGAAATTTATGTATTCTCAAGGTATTTATGGTATTATGAAACAGGTTCGACATTCTTTTCATCTAGTAAACTGTCAATATAGGTTTTTTTGTTTTTGAAAAAGGGAGGGACACATGTGAAAAATCTATTAAAAAAGGCTCCCTACTTATTACTTTTGTTGGTGCTTCCGCCTCTGGGTAAAATCTATGAGCTGTTAAATAATCGTTCAGATAACGCTGTTGATATTACATCTTCAATCGATCATATGATTCCTTTTTTGTCGATTTTTATCATTCCGTATATCCTTTGGTATGCTTATTTGTTTGTTTATTTAGTATATTTTTGTTTTAAGGATACTAAGGTATATATGAAAACATTATTTTTAATCGTGATAGCCGAGCTAATTTGCTTTGTTATTTACTTCTTTTTTCAGACTACCGTTCCAAGGCCAGCACTTACCGGTAACAATTTCTTAACTGGACTTGTTCAGTGGATTTATCTGAACGACCGCCCAGTCAACTGTTTTCCAAGTATTCATGTGCTTACGACCTTTGCGATCATGCTGGCATCCATTCATATTAAAAATAAACATCTTGTTACAAATTTTTGTATCCATATTTTTGGGACCTTAATTATCATTTCCACTCTTTTTGTCAAGCAACATGTTATTTTAGATATGATTGGCTCCATGTTTCTTATTACCTTCCTTTATGGCCTTACATTCGGATTCATTTCATTTCGTGTGGGTGAAAAATCTGATCCAGTTTATTTTAAAAACAAATAGGTTAGTAGTTTAAAGGGTATTCGGGCAACTTTTGTCCGTTTATCCTTTTTTATACTCTTACCCGCAATTTCATTTTTACTTTATGTTCTCAAAATTGAATAATAAATGGGCATATTAAAAGAGTGTCAATTTTGACACTCTGATTTTGTTTGTTAATAAAAAGCTTGTTTAAAAATCAACTATAAAAATCGGATCATTTATGGCATATGAACAGTTTTGATAGTCTGTAAATTAATATAAACAGGATCCTCTTTAGCACTGATTAATTCTACAAAATTATTCTTAATTCCTTGGATTTTACCAATCATATCCTCATTTTCACCTATGTTAAAAATGATTAACTCGCCTATTAATTTTTCAATTTGGACTTCAAATGATCGTGCAAAAGTAATATTACTGGGGTTAACTGGCAGACTGGCATTGCTTAAACCGTAAGGTCGTTGATGATTTGTGTATGGAATTAACCATTTTAGATGGTTTAGCGAGATAAACATTGTCTTGTAAATAGGGGAGTAAAACACAAAGTAATTGTTCATGATACTAATGATATAACCATGCAGTGCTTGTTTACTAGTTACATAGATTTCTGTAAAAATACCCTTTGCAGATGTTAGGGTTTTCCTTAATGAGATTTCTTCATTATGATTATAAATAGGTGTTGGTTCGTCGTTATTATTAATTTCAGCGATTTCATTCTGTTTTAAAAATATCCAGTTTTGGATATGAACAATGGGGATATAGAGGTAATCATTACCGTTAAAGACTACCCATATATCACTGCCAATATCAACCAGTAATCCACTAATTAATTTTTTTCCTGAAATGTCTAGTTTAATATATTTCCCTTTCATATTTTTCAAATTCATTTACTACATCCTTTCCTGGCTATTTCTATGTGCAAATAGAGAAGGGCTTAAGTGATTCATTCCTATAAGTATATTAAAATAATAAGACCTTCCCAGCTCATATTTATAGAGATCTCGTTTTAGAAGATAAAAGTTGATATGCTTGAACGAATCAAAATAATTTCAGCATTAATTTGTAGTTGTTTCCATTACAATCTAAAAGTTTTTTTAGTTCTGTTTGGCCATCCGGCAAATGGAAAAGTTGGATCGCTTTCACGGGAAACTGGTTCACCAGCAAAGCGAAAACCCCTGGACTCATGTTCTTTTTGTTTCGATAAGCTCTGATTATTTGCGCTACTTTCTTCACTTACAGCTTTTACCTCCTTATTTGTTGAGGGGAATATTGAAGGAGGTGTAGTTTCCATTTTTATTGGCCTGGCTACTTCATTGACTGGTTTTGTTTCCTTCCTTTTCTCGATTGTTTTGCTTATTTTTGGTTCTTCGTTCTTTTCCTCTCTATGTTTCCTTTCATGGTTTGATTTTTTCTTTTCTTTGCTTGATTTTTTCGTTTTGTTGTTCGATAATTTCATCTCATTGCTGGTATTTTTCTTTTCATCAGTAGGTTTTGGAAGTGTCACATCAGTCTTTTGTTTTTTACTTACTATGTTATTGGTAATGGCTTCAATCGTTGGCTGTGTTACAGCAGTTTCGGTTATTAGTGGCTGTGACCATTCCATATGATCATTATGCTCTTTCACTTCTGTTTGAACCTCCATTTCTTGTTGATATTCAGTTTTTTCAATTTGTGAGGCAGTTTTTGTTTTGTTTTCGGAAGTATTTAAGGCTTCTTTTATGGATGATTTTACTTTGTTTTCAATTTTATCTTCGGTTTTATGGGTAGAAAAAGTTCCCTTTCCTTTAGCTTCGTTTTCCTTTTTCGTATGTTCTTTTGATACTTCCGACTTTTTTTCCTCTTCTTTAATAAATCCCTTCAAGATGTTAGACACATGTGATAGTTTTATTAATATCCGTTCTTCGCCATTTATTAACGTAGCAAAATCAGCATCAATCTCACTTAAAACACCGCTAAACTTCTGTTTATTAACGCTCAATATGCGAACCCAGGAATGTTGAAAGGAATGTAATAGTTCTAATAGGCTCTGGGTTGTTTGAAAATTTGTTTTTGGTTTCTCGGGCTGAAACTGTTTTGTATTCTTGGTGATGGCTTGTATTTGATCAATATTATAATAAAAAATGTATTTATTATCGGTTTCGAGTACGACATGATCTGCTTCCACACCAATCAGTTTCCCATTAAATACTTCTTCACCTACATAAAGATTTACATTAAAGCCTTTTAATAAATCTAAGGCAGCTGAAAATTTATCTCCCCCCATGTAATAACCCTCCTTAAGCGATAATGGGGTGCTCCTCTTATGGAGAAGCGACATATTAATTATTAGTAATCGTCATCATCATAATCATTATCGTTATCATTGTTGTCATCGGAATCTTTTTTTGTTTTTTCAACCTTTAAGCCGTAGCTAATGTTGCGAACGTGTTTCATGGAGAAACGAACCACTTCTTCCTGCACGATGAGGGAAGCGAAATGATTGTTTACATCACTGAGTACACCTTCTAATGATTCCGGTCCGCTGCGATTTATTTTCACCCATTGAAATCTGACCGCTTCTAGAAGCTTCACGAAGTTTTCTGCTGTTTTATAATCAAATTTTTCCGGAACCTTTAATCCGAACTTCATTAGGTCTTTAGAACTTTCCGTAATACTTCTGATATGATTTGTCTTATAGTAAACGACTCCATCGCTTTCTGTTAAAAGGACAAAATAATCTTCAAATACAGCAAGAAGTTTTCCAAGTCTTGATTCTGGGCCGCCCCGATCTACTCTGATTGTTTTGTCCACTAGTTGGTTCATTATCTCTCTATTCATAAAAGCATTAACCTCCTTCAATTAAATAAATATATACACTGCATCTATATGTATCATGGGGTGATGTGTACTAATAAAGAAGCGTTTTTTGATGCAATTGGTGAAAAATAGGCACAAATAAGTATATGATAATAACCCATATACTTCGTCTTTCCTTAAATATTCATCAATTGTCGTTTTATATATGCATTTCTATTTTGAATAAATTGAATCATCAATCCTTCTCATGATTCATGAACTCCTCGGTTGTTCAATCCCCCTAAAATTTCATGTTTTTTTAGAATAATATGCTTACAAAGAGTTAAATGTGCAGTATAAAAGATTTTAGTGTTAATGATAAAAAAATGTATGTCTATATCAAATCCTGCTTCATTCTCATAAATTAACAATTCGGAAAAACAAATGGAAAGTAGTGGAATTTCGTTTTAAGGATGGTCATTGAAGAATTGCTGTCAAAAGCACATGAAAATGGCGTTGTTGGATTTCTGGACAATAATCCAGTTGAGTTCAAACTTGGCAAGAAGGGGAGGAAAGGAAGGTGGCTCACAAGGCAGAAGGAGTGAACGCGGAAGCAAAGTGAAAGGATTCATCCGACGATGAGTCCTTTTCTTATTTAGCATGGATTGTTACAGCTTTTTTAAATAAAGGAAAAAATAAATACCCAATGAAAACTCCTGCAAGATTTAAGATCAGGTCATCAATATCCAAACTACCTCGATGTGTTATTAATTGCATGATTTCAATGAAAGCAATCAGAACCATAGGAATAAATATAAGCTTTAAAGGAGAATAATTCTTCAACAGCAAATAAATACCGTATGGAATAAATAATCCTACATTGGCAGCTAAATTATAGAACGAAATTAACCAATTTACTTTTCCAGAAAGATAAAAAGAGATTGTAGAAAATGGAATTAGATTCATAGAGTTGTAGCTCTGGTCGTTTGGTCGCAAAAATAACAAAATTAACAGTCCAATCGAGTAAAGAATGAAAAGAGACAAAAATAGCCTAGAGGAAATATGAATCGATTCTTTTCTGATTAGTAAAACAAAGAAATAGACCAAAAAGAAGATACAAAAGAGCAGAACAGCTAAAACAATTGGGTGGAGGTAAGAAGTTAATCTCCAAAATATAGGGGATAAAGCTAGATAAGTACCCAAAGATATGAACAAACTAATCATGATTGATTTTTTCATATACAACAACACCACCGAAATTTAATCAATGACAAAACCTTCTTTTCTGTTTTTATGCAAATTTATCTTAATGTAATACTAATTTGGATATATCCAGTTTAACACAAATATAGATGAATCGATTTTTATGTATTTGTGAAAAACCAACACGTTGACTGTACGGTTTTATTTATGATATAGTATTTTAATAGAGAAAGGGGGGAGTAAGTTGGGAAGTTGTATCGAATTGGTGAAATAGCGAAGTTAATGAATATATCCAAAAGAACAATCGATTATTACACCCTAATGGGCTTACTTAACCCGATTAGAACGGATGCAAATTATCGATTATACGGAGAAGAGTCAATTCAGATATTGGCCTTAATTGAACATTACAAAAATCTGAAAATGCCGCTTGAAGAAATTAAGTCTTCTATCGAATTGATCAAATCAGAAAATGGCATTGATAAACAGAAAGCAGAGAAGCATTTTGAGCAAATTGCGATGATCATGAAACATCTTAAAGAGGAAATAAAGGTAATCGAACCGATTTTGCAAAAATTAAGCAATCAACAAAAAGAAATGCTAGTAAATAAATTATCGTCACAGGGAGTTTCACTAGCACAAACATTATTATTACTATTTAGATAACTAACTTGTAATAAACAGGAGGTGTATTCCTTACTTGAATTATTGAGTAAGGAGACCATTGATCATTATAAATTTGATAACAATAGCAATCTTATTAGCTTTTACAGCATTTTTCGTATCTTACGAATTTGCTATTGTTAAAATCCGCAGTACACGAATTGATCAGCTTGTAGCAGAAGGCAACAAGAGTGCAATCGTAGCGAAAACGATTGTGACAAACCTTGATGAATATTTGTCTGCATGTCAATTAGGTATTACGGTCACAGCATTAGGTTTAGGTTGGCTTGGTGAACCAACAGTTGAACACATTCTACACCCGCTTTTGGTTAACATTAACCTGCCAGAATCAGTTTCAAGTGTAACATCATTTATCCTAGCATTTGCATCGGTAACGTTCATTCACGTTGTGGTTGGGGAACTTGCACCAAAAACGTTCGCAATCCAAAAAGCTGAAACGATAACGTTGATTTTTGCTCGACCAATGATGCTATTTTATAAAATCATGTATCCTTTTATTAAAGCATTAAATGGCTCCGCTCGAATGATTACAGGACTATTTGGTTTGAAGCCTGCTTCTGAACACGAAGTGGCTCACTCAGAAGAAGAACTTCAAATCATTATTTCCGAAAGCTATAAAAGTGGCGAGATCAATCAATCTGAATACAAATATGTGAATAATATCTTTGAATTCGATGATCGAAATGCCCACGAAATTATGGTGCCTCGGACAGAAATTGTCGCTTTTGATATCTCGCAATCATTAGATGAATGTCTGAAAATCGTGACGGAAGAAAATTATACTAGGTATCCTGTCATTGATGGTGAAAAAGATAACATTGTCGGTATGGTTAATATGAAAGAAGTATTTACAGAATATATCAAAGGTAATAATGTCGAAACCAGCATTGAGGAATATGTTCGTCCAGTCGTCCAAGTCATTGAAACGATTCCTATTCATGATTTGTTAGTCAAAATGCAAAAAGATCGTGTTCATATGGCCATTTTAATTGACGAGTATGGCGGAACTGCAGGGTTAGTAACGGTCGAAGATATTTTGGAAGAGATTGTTGGAGAAATTCGTGATGAATTTGATGCGGATGAAGTTCCAGAAATAAATAAAATAGGGCCAAATAAAACTATTGTTGATGGAAAAGTCCTGATTGAAGAAATAAATGATTTGTTAGGATTGGATCTAGACGATTCTGATATAGACACAATCGGTGGATGGATCTTGTCAGAAAAAATGGAAGTTGTCGAAGGCGATAAAATTCAGTACGATGATTATGAGTTTAAGGTTCTTGAAGTCGATGGTTATCATATTAAATCGTTAGAAATTGCGAAAGTAATGAAACAAGAATCCTGTGCATAATGATACACAATAAGGATGTGGACCTTTTCTCTAATTAAAAGGGCCATATCTTTTTTTAGTTTATAACACTTTAAGATAAGGCAAGACTGTACACTTACCGAAGATTTGAAATGAAAGTACTGGTGAATTCCATCTTGCGTTAATAAATTCCCGATAAAGCAAGAACCGTGCATGTATTAATCATTTTAAAGAAGGGATGTGTAAATATTGGGCTTTTTAGACAAAATATTATAAAGACCAACTAAGGAGGAAGAAGCAATGGCAAATGAAAAATTAACTATTGGTATTATCTTAGGAAGCACACGTCAAGGCCGTGTAAGTCCACAAGTCGGTGATTGGGTAAAAGGAATTGCTGACAAACGCGGAGATGCAAATTATGAAATCGTTGATATAGCAGAATACAATTTACCGTTCGTATTTACAACGGATGGTTCAGAACCAGGAATTAAAGCCTGGTCAGAAAAACTAGCTAGCTTGGATGGATTTGTTTTCATTGCTCAAGAATATAACCACAGTATCACAGGAGCATTAAAAAATGCCCTTGATACAGTACGTGATGAATGGAACAATAAAGCAGCCGGAATTGTAAGCTATGGCTCAACTGGCGGAGCCCGTGCAGCTGAACACTTACGCGGAATATTTGGTGAGTTACAAGTTGCAGATGTTCGAGTACATCCTACACTATCCCTATTTACTGACTTTGAAAATGGGACAGTTTTCAAACCAGCTGATTTGCACCTAAATAATGTGAATGCAATGCTCGATCAGGTGATTGCATGGAGTGGTGCATTAAAAACGTTACGGTAAATCCTATTTATAAAAGAAAATGGGAGGAACAATTAACCCCATCTTTTTTTTGCACTAGATTTTTCCAGGACGATCTAGCAAATAAACTTACGGCAAAATTTGGGCTCGAGGCATATCGATAAATTAATGCAGAGGTTTTAAATTTCCACTAATACCCTATTACACTTGTCCATTACGATAATTATTTCAATACGTATAATGTCGTATGGTTCATAAGTAATTGGGGGTGAAAAAATGTCAGTTGAACATTTTCATGGATTGTGTCATAGACATATGGGTAGAGCAGTTGAAATCAGAACCCATGACGGGAGAATTCATAGGGGAATCATTCATCGTGTTGCCAACAACAGAGTTTATCTTCAACCATTGGGACGACGACCTAGAAACCTAGGCGGTTTTGGTTATGGCGGTTGGGGCTGGGGCTGGGGCTTTGGCGCTGGAATTGCGCTTGGTGCTATTGCTGCATTTGCAGTACTTCCTTTTTTCTGGTGGTAGTCAAATAATTAATGTTGTTAGATTAAAAGAGTTAAAAGCATACTAGTACAAGACTGATTCAGCTCTCACAAGAATGGGATAAACTGTCCGGAAGATGGTTTCTTAGTATTTTTGGCAAGATTCCGTATGAATACGATGTGTTAGGCGATGGAGTGGACTCCAATAAACAACATTCAAAGTGTTTAATATAATTTGATCATTTATTCATTCAATAAAAAAACAGACGAGATTTTTTTCTTCTGTTTTTTTCGTTTCATAGTACTTTTACATTATTTGAGTAATGGTATCGGTATTGATGTTTAGTAGATCCTTACTAGTCTTGTTCGATGAATCAAGATAATTCTTAACCAAGTAATACCCAACACAGTACCCTAACATTTTCGGATAGAAACGTAATCCATACAAGATGTTTTGATGCTTTAGGTCATTTATTTGAATATTTTTATTTGGGAACACTATGTTTTTCCACATTTTCTTTAGCTCTTCATTAGAATAATACGATGTCCAAGTTGCTAAGAATTCTTCACCCATTCTTTCACGGACTGCATTTTCAGCTAATCCTTCTAAAATGATTGTATCCAGCAATACGTAATCCTCTTCGTTTTTTTGAAACTTGGATAACCGACAAACATGGTTATACTCATGTGTAAACAAAGCCTTTATTTCCTTTTCCGTATTATCCTCTGAAATAAATAAAAATAGTTTATCTTTGAAGGACAAACCTGATTTTCCGTTAAAGTCTTGTTTTAATTTTCGGTTGTTCTTATCTGATGGAAAAATAAAAATAGGGATATTTGGTCCTTCCCACACTTCTTGAAGTCGTAGTTTTTCTCCCTCCACAATTTCCCATACTTTATTGTTTTGTAACTTTTTCACTACCTCATTTCCATTCCTAAGAGGATGATACATTCCATGTAGTGTTAAGTATTCGTAGATTTCGGAAGCTAGAGCATCCTTAAAGTGTACTTTTAACTTTTCACATATTTCAATTGGTTCATGATATGAATCGAGTAACCACTCATCTGTTCTAATCACACTCATATCCGCACCCCTAACTACATATTTTGTTTAAAATAAATTATGCACTTATCAAATAAAGGTTACGAATCCAATTTCTTTATCATCCAATCATCCTTAAAAATTATTAGGTTCCTATCTTTTTTCCTAAATGGGGTACCGTCAGGAAAATTGACGTTTTCCTGACGGTACCCCATTTAGCGGTCTTTATTATTGTAGTCCCAATATCTAAGTGTATCTGTTTTTCCAGAAGGCTCACTTTTTATTACATTCCCATCTTTGTCTTTATAGACTTCGTATTCTTCATACGTCTCTACGATATAACCAGCAACTCTTTCACGCTTCTCTAGTTTTTCTTCCAATTCAGGAATATCACTGGATGGCTCAACATTAACAGGTTGGGCGATAACCGGTTGATCAGCTGTATAGGCATATTTTATATTCAAAAAGGAGTACGGTGAATCAAGATAAGCTACAAAACCTAAGGTAACTAAAAGAAAAAAAACACTTAAAAAGGTTTTTATTTTCATTATCAGGCTCCTTTATACCAATATATCCTGTAACCCATTTTATGCATGTCCTTAAAACATATGTATTATAAATTACTGTTTGTTAAAAATATTCGGGCTCATAATGGAGAGATTTCTATTGACAGTGTGGCTGGCTATGGGACAAGGATTGAAATTCAATAATAAAAAAAACTCGTAATAAGGTTTAAAAGAGTGATTTTCCCGTTTGTATTGCCATTTTCCGTATTTCACAGAAGTTCATTTTTATGGAAAAAAGCCAGCAAATCCTATTTGCTGGCTTCTACAATCGGTGCTGCAGGGGTTTAAAGTCCCGTTCTATACGGTTTGTTGTGACCATTCTTCGACATTCCACACTTTTGTGACCCAATCCTCATAAAAGTCTGGCTCGTGGCAGACAAGGACAATGGTTCCTTTGTATTCTTTAAGAGCACGTTGCAATTCTGCCTTTGCATCTATATCTAAGTGATTTGTCGGCTCATCGAATAAAATCCAGTTACTTTCAGTCATCATTAGCTTACAAAGACGAACCTTCGCCTGCTCGCCACCACTTAGCTGATTCATTGGACGTGAAATGTGCTCATTCTTCAATCCACAGCGGGCAAGAGCTGCACGGACTTGATGCTGATCCATGGATGGAAAGGCATTCCAGACATCATCAATTGGGGTAATATTTCCTGCTTTTACCTCTTGTTCAAAATAAGAAGGGAAGAGGAAATCACCGCGCTCAACCTTACCATCTAAAGGATCTATTTTACCAAGCATTGTTTTAAGTAGAGTTGATTTACCTACACCATTACAGCCGATAATCGCGACTTTTTCGCCACGCTCTAATGTCATATTCATTTTCGGCAGAAGGGGGTGAGAGTAACCAATTTCCAAATCATTTGCTTCAAAAACATAGCGACTGCTGCTACGTGATTCTTTGAAACCGAAGGTAGGCTTCATCGCAGTTTCTGGACGGTCAATCCGTTCCATCCGATCTAATTGCTTTTGACGGCTCTTCGCCCGACCCGTAGTGGAGTACCTTGCTTTATTTTTTGCAATAAAATCTTCTTGTTTTTTGATGAATTCCACTTGTTTTTCATAGGCATTAATATGCTGATTCTTATTGATTTCCGCGAGTTCCAGGAATTTTTCATAGCTTGCCGTATAACGGGACAACTTAGAAAATTCCAATTGAAAAATAACATTGGATACAGGATTCATAAATTCCGTATCATGCGAGATAAGAATAAACGCATATGGGTAATCTTTTAAATATGAGGTTAACCAACGAATATGCTCAACATCCAAATAGTTTGTCGGCTCATCGAGTAATAAAACTTTTGGTTGTTCCAATAGAAGCTTAGCAAGAAGGACCTTTGTTCGCTGTCCACCGCTAAGGGCTGCGACGTCACGGTCTAGGCCGATTGCATCAAGCCCTAAGCCCCGCGCTGCTTCTTCAATTTTGATATCTAAAGAATAGAAGCCTCCAGCATCCAATGCGTCTTGAATTTCACCCATTTTTTCTAAAAGAACTTCAAGCTCTTCTGGTGTAGCATCAGCCATTTGTGCTGTTACTTCATTTAACTCATTTTCTTTTTCAAAAAGTGGAAGGAAGGCATCACGCAGCACATCTCGCATCGTTTTCCCAGGAGTTAAGACAGTGTGCTGATCTAAATAGCCGTAATGAACACCCGGTGTCCATTCCACACGGCCACTATCATGAATCAATTGCCCTGTAATAATTTTCATTAATGTAGACTTACCAACGCCATTGGCACCGACGAGACCAACATGGTCCTCTGCTAATAATCGAAAGGAAACATCTTTAAATAAAGTACGGTCTCCGAAAGTATGACTTAAATTTTCAACATTTAATAAGCTCATTTTTATCGTAATCCTCGCTTTGTTCAAGAATTAATACATTATTACATCATACTAGATTTTCGAGGTTTCGACTAGATTTTTAACGAGAAAAATACTGTAAATTAGTTGGAAATGTCCTTTTCATCTTCAAGGGTTAAGTCAGAAGGAGGATTGAAAGGAGATTATTGTTGGGTACAATCCCGAGAATATTGGTGCGGAAAAATTGTATCTCAGTATTGGGTTCGTTTCAATCGGAACCGCACCTTGGGGAGAGAAGAGTTTCTTATAAGATGACCTGCTGAGCAATTATCAATTTTGCAAAAAACAAAAGCTCTATCTTGTGTTTGTATCGTAATTTTTCATTGGATTAATGAAGATGCTTAATCAAGCTTAAAAGCTTGTACATATAATGATAAAAATGAATGGAAGGAGTGGATTATTTGGCGGTCAATAAAGATGGTATTTCGATTGGGACCGTTTCTGGAGGAATTGTTAACTTTGGTGGAGCTGTTACTATTGCTCCAATATCGATTACAAAAACGATCACTGGTTCTTCTCCCACGAAAACTTCTAATATTATTACTCCTTTTCAACAAAGTGTTACCAGTTTACTAGATTAGACGGAGCTTAGAATAGTCCCGTCTGATTTTTTACTTTAATAGATTAAAATGCCTTTAAGCTTTGTGATGTTTGGGTTTGGTTGATAATTTTCCCAATTGAAATTTCGTTTGTTTTATTTTTAGAAGTTGATTGACCAAGCCGTTGTAAATTTTCTGAAACGTTAAATTATGAATAATGTCCTTTTTTACGTCAATGGAAAGCAAACCTATTACGACTTAATACAGTTCATAAAAATGATTGAATATTCATTCATTTTAAGTTACTATTAAAGAGTATAGTGTATTCGGAAAATTCTAAACCACGAGGTGAGATTATGAAGAAGTCGATTCTTGATCATTGGTATAGTCAATTGAAATTGCCCGTTATTGTTGCCCCGATGTTTCTGGTGTCAGGCACCGAGCTAGTTAAACATTGCTGCTTGAATGGGGTCATAGGTTCTTTTCCTGCCCCTAATGCCAGACCAATTGAGGTTCTAGATCAATGGATGGGACATTTGAATGCTGAGCTTGAGGCAGCCCGAGCAAAAGATTCAACCCAGAAAATAGCACCTTGGGCAATGAATATGGTTGTACATAGCTCCTACAGCCGCCTTCAAGATGAATTAGCGTTAATTAAGAAACACAAGCCACAGTTAGTGATCACTTCATTAGGTAGTCCAAAACAAGTTGTTGAAATTGTTCATGAGTATGGAGGCCTTGTTTTTTCAGATGTCAGTGACTTGAAATTTGCCAAGAAGGCTGCAGCAGCTGGTGTCGATGGGTTAATTTTAGTTGCCAACGGTGCAGGGGGGCATGCCGGTCAAATCAATAGCTTTGCTTTTGTTGATATGGTCCGGACTTTCTGGGATGGAATCATCATACTTGCAGGTTCCATCTCAACGGGAAAGGGAATACTAGCAGCACAAGCCGCTGGAGCAGATTTTGCCTATATGGGCACACGATTTATTGTAGCTACTGAAAGCATGGCAAATGATGAATATCGTGAAATGTTAGTGGAGGCAACACAAGAAGACATTATATTAACAGATGCTTTCTCAGGTGTCATGTGCAATATGTTAAAACCTAGTATTGTTATAGCGGGACTTGACCCCAATCAATTGGTAAAAAAAGATAACGTGAATTTCGATAATATGCAAAAAGAAACAAATGTAAAGGCCTGGCGAGATATTTGGTCCGCCGGCCATGGCGTCGGGGCAATTGACCGGATTGAAACTACTGCTGATATTGTTAACCGTTTGGAACATGAGTATCAGGAGGCACTGGAAAAGATCAATCATCATGCAGCAAAATTTAGCACGGTTAACGTAAACTAAGTGAGTGTCTGCATGCGGCATAACCAGCTGTAAAAATCATTTTGAAAAAATAACGAACCAATTCCCCTTATGAGGACGGGTTCGTTATTTTTTTCTTTTTTGGAACTAATTTAACGACTTTATAGCCTGGCTTTATTTTTACTCGTTTTGTTTCCTTCTCTGTTTGAATCTGATATATTGTGTGTTTTTTGGGCTCATGTTCTATCTGTTCAATCTTATTAATTGTTTCATTCCGAAAATATTTTTGGATTTTTTTTATTTGTTTTTCTTGTTTTTCACCATATAACAAATCATATGTAAAAATTAACAAGTAAACGAATATTGCACCGATGATGGTGGTATAAAGAAGCGAATATATAAACGACACGAGCGACATCCTTTCTTTTCTCTTTCAGAGTATAATTTATTATACCGTTTTTTCATTTAAAGAATAGTAATTCAATTCATATCATTATTCAACTAGCTCTTTTTAGCAAATATCCTGATTTCGAATTGGGTAATCTAAAAATGAAGAAAAATATTTTTCATAACTTTGTCCACGAGGTATGAACAATTTTGAAAATATATGATAAAGTATACTTTGAGAATCCTACTGTACTGCCGTTTAATTAGAATTCAAGTGTCCGCGTACCAAGGACAAATGTTTCTTTTAAAACGACATTACCAGGTTCAGACGAATTAAGGGGGAATATGAACGTGTCCAGTAACATATTGGAAAATTTTTTAAATGAAAATCTTGAAGATTTAAAGGGCAAAGGTCTTTATAATGTCATCGATCCGCTAGAAAGCCCAAATGGACCAGTTATTAAGATTAATGGCAGAGAACTAGTCAATTTATCTTCCAATAACTATTTAGGACTTGCCACCGATGACCGACTAAAAAAAGCAGCTACTGACGCCATTGAAAAATATGGTGTGGGTGCTGGTGCTGTTCGCACCATCAATGGTACCCTCAAGCTTCATGTCGAATTAGAAGAGAAATTAGCTGAATTCAAATATACCGAAGCAGCCATTGCGTACCAATCAGGTTTTAATTGTAACATGGCGGCCATTTCAGCAGTAATGGATAAAAATGATGCCATTTTATCTGATGAATTAAACCATGCATCGATTATCGACGGTTGCAGGCTATCAAAAGCAAAAATTATCCGTGTCAACCACTCCGATATGGAAGATTTACGTGCAAAAGCAAAAGAAGCAAAAGAGTCCGGTCTTTACAATAAGATAATGGTGATTACCGATGGCGTATTTTCAATGGATGGGGATATCGCGTTACTACCGGAAATCGTCAAGATTGCTGAGGAATTTGATTTAATTACATATGTTGATGATGCCCATGGCTCCGGTGTTCTGGGTGATGGAGCTGGGACCGTTAAGCATTTCGGGCTTTCTGATAAAATTGATTTCCAAATCGGCACGCTCTCAAAAGCAATTGGTGTCGTTGGTGGCTATGTTGCAGGAAAGAAAAATTTAATTGACTGGTTAAAAGTCCGCAGCCGCCCGTTCCTTTTCTCAACATCGTTAACACCAGCAGATGTGGCAGCAAGCAAGAAGTCGATCGAGATTTTGATGGAAAGTACAGAGCTTAATAAAAAATTATGGGATAATGGCAACTATCTGAAAAAAGGCTTAAAGGAATTAGGTTTTAATATCGGAAGTAGTGAAACACCGATTACTCCATGTATCATTGGTGACGAATCCTTAACCCAGCAATTTAGCAAACGTTTGAATGAAGAGGGGGTATACGCGAAGGCGATTGTATTCCCAACCGTTCCACAAGGGACTGGACGTGTTCGTAATATGCCAACAGCTGCACATACAAAAGAAATGCTTGATCAAGCTATTGCGATTTACGAAAAAGTCGGCAAGGAAATGGGCGTTATTTAATCAAAAAGCAGAGACATTCTGGACGATAAGCTAACACCCCTATAAAGAAAGCCAGAATTATTTAGCATAAGTGAAGAGGACGGAGAAACGATGAAACGTATATTAATCACAGGAGCTTTAGGGCAAATTGGATCTGAATTAACCTTAAAGCTAAGAGACATCTATGGCACAGATAATGTTATTGCAACAGATATAAAAAAGAATAACAGTGAAGCAGCGCAAAGTGGTCCCTTTGAAACTGTCGATGTGACTGATTTAAACAAAATGGTGGAGATAGCCAAAAAATACAATGTTGATACAGTCATGCATTTAGCCGCACTTCTTTCGGCAACAGCCGAAGCAAAGCCCGTATTTGCCTGGAATTTAAATATGGGTGGTCTGATGAATGGACTTGAAACAGCTAGAGAGTTAAATGCGCAATTTTTCACTCCAAGCTCTATCGGTGCCTTTGGTCCATCAACGCCAAAGGATCAGACTCCACAGGACACGATTATGCGTCCAACCACGATGTACGGAGTCAACAAGGTAGCTGGGGAATTATTGGCTGACTACTATTTCCATAAGTTTGGCGTCGACACTCGAGGATTACGGTTCCCAGGCTTAATTTCCTATGTTGCAATGCCAGGCGGTGGAACTACAGATTATGCTGTTGAAATTTACTACGAAGCTGTCAAGAATGGCAAATATACTTCGTACATTGATAAAGGCACTTACATGGATATGATGTACATGCCGGATGCTTTGAATGCCATCGTTGATTTAATGGAGGCCGATTCAGCCAAATTGCAGCACCGGAATTCTTTTAATGTCACAGCGATGAGCTTTGATCCAGAAGAAATTGCTGCGAGTATCGCGAAGTATGTTCCAGGATTTGAAATATCTTATGATGTTGATCCTGCTCGTCAAAAAATTGCCGATAGCTGGCCAAATTCAATTGATGCTCGTGCGGCAAAAGAGGAATGGGGCTTTAAATTCGAGTATGATTTAGATCGAATGACGAAGGATATGCTTGAAAAACTCCGTCAGAAACTATAATTGGATGAATCCTGGACCAAAATGGTTCAGGATTTTTTCATGTTCATCCTACTTTATTTTCTAATGTACCTTTAAGGGGGAGGGATTTGTGAAAAGGTCGATGTAGAGGGGTTCTACTTAGGCTTTCGGGATAGAAATTTGTGAAAAGGCCGATGTAGAGGGGTTCTTCTTGGGCTTTCGAGGGGGAAATCTGTGAAAAGGTCGATGTAGAGGGGTTCTACTTGGGCTTTCGGGGTGGAAATCTGTGAAAAAGTCGATGTAGAGGGGTTCTACTTGGGCTTTCGGGGTGGAAATCTGTGAAAAAGTTGATGTAGAGGGGTTCTACTTTGGATTTCGGGGTGGAAATTTGTGAAAAAGTCGATGTAGAAGGGTTCTACTTGGGCTTTCGAGGTGGAAATCTGTGAAAGGGCCGATGTAGAGGGGTTCTACTTGGGCTTTCGAGGTGGAAATCTGTGAAAAGGTCGATGTAGAGATATCTTACTCCGACTTTTTGGGGTCGAATATCGCAATAAACCTTACGAAATAATAAAATATTTTACCATAAAAGCTATTTTCGTAAATACAGGTGCTTTTCTTACTAAATCCCCCTAAATCCATTGATTAGGATGGTAATTTTTTTCGTTTCATGATTTTAAAGGCGAATTCCACCAATTTTTCTTTAAAAGGTCTTGCTATATTCAGCTTTATCGACGAGTTTAAATGGTTTATCAGCGACTTCTATGGTTTTATCAGCGACAATGTTACGTTTATCAGCGACTTTTGTGATATATCAGCGAGTTGCAGGGTAATGGTCAGATCGTCCTAACATTTCAAAAAAAGCAACCATCTATGAAAAAAACGCCTTAAAAAAAGGAACAGCAAAGCCGCTATAGCTTCGCTGTTTATCTTTTTACATAAATAAGTGTCTCTTTTTTCTCGGTAACGCGTCCAATGATTGAGGTATAGACTAATCCATTAGATTGTAATCGGTCTACATAATTACCGGCTTCCTCTTCACTAAGCGATACAAGGAGTCCTCCCGAGGTAATCGCATCACAAAGGACAAGTTGTTCTTCAGGAAGAATATCGTCCTCATAGGCAACGTCATCCCGTAACCAATTATGATTGGACTTAGACCCTCCTGGAACCACGCCATTTTTGGCTAAATCAAATGTTCCTTCGAGAATTGGTACTTTGCTCAATGAAATTTCAAAGCTCACCCCACTACCACGGGCCATTTCACTACCATGTCCAAGCAAGCCAAATCCGGTTACATCTGTGACAGAATGAGGATGATAATTAGTTAGCACTTCTGCTGCTGTTTTATTCAGCATTGCCATCGTTTCGGTTACGATTTGCTCCTGCTCTGGTGTTACTACACTTCTTTTGATCCCGGTTGTCAGGATGCCCACACCAATTGGTTTAGTCAATACAAGAACATCCCCTGGTTGTGCACCAACATTTTTCCATACTTTATCGGGATGAACAATTCCTGTTACGGAAAGTCCAAATTTAGGTTCTTGATCATCTATTGAATGACCGCCAACAGTAATCGCACCCGCTTCTTTTACTTTATCAGCTGCACCGCGTAGTATTTCGGAAAGCATTTCCGCTCCGAGTTTCTTTATTGGGTAACCAACAATATTTAATACAGTTTTTGGTTCGCCACCCATGGCATAGACATCACTTAATGCGTTTGCCGCTGTAATTTGGCCAAACATATATGGATCATCCACGATTGGGGTAAAGTAGTCAACGGTTTGGATTAGTGCTATGGAATCGGTTAAACGATAGACCCCAGCATCATCTGATGTATCAAGTCCCACTATTAATTCAGGAACAGGTTCTTGTTTTGGTAATAAGCGCAAAACTTGCGCCAGGTCCTCAGGACCAATTTTGCAGCCTCAACCAGCTTTTGTAGATAATGAGGTCAGGCGAATTTTTTCTTTTTCACTCAACATGTCCACCTCCATTTTATTAGTATAACTCTTCCGGAATAAATCCGCACTAATCGTGCAGAATATTTGCGGAACAAGAGGGGGATAGGATAAAATATTTTTACTATCATGATGTATGAAAGGACTTTTTTAGGAGGAGATTTATGAAGACCTACCATATAATTGTCGAATTTTGCATGCAATGAAACTATTCATCAAAGGCTGCGAGTTTCGCAGAGGAGTTATTTAACCATTTTTATCGAAATATTCAAAAGTTAGAGCTGATTCCTTGTTCAGGGGGCGCGTTCGAAGTGACGGTTAATGGGGAGAAAATATACTCTAAGCTGGACACAGGCATTTTTCCGAATACTGAAGAAATGATTGAAATTATTTCTTCAAAATAAGATAAAGCCTCATACCGATTTAGGTTATGAGGCTTTAATGTTTTCGATAATATTGTTATGTAAACCGACTAAGAAAAAAATGAATCATACTTAACTTTAAGGAAGCGTAATAAATCTATTTTTTCCTAATCCCTTTTCTGTCTTTGAAATAAACACCTCTAGAATTCCATTTAAAAAAGTTGCGGATATGTCTTGTGTAATTATCTGAAAGGGGAAATCAATTGAACGAATCCGTTTTTGTTGCTTCGGGGAAGGGGGGGATTTTGAAGCTGAAATCATTAATTTTTTTTCTTCTATATATACCTTTATTTCCGATGCCTCAAATCCACTTAGAATGGCTTCAACAATCCATTCCTTCTCTGTCTCATAAAGATCAATTTGAAATTGAGTCTGATCATAATAGGATGTAAGTGGATCGAGAAAATAGTTCTCTAACCACTTTTCCATTAAATCAAAATCAAAAGTCTGTTTTTGAAGCGGTTTCTTTTTTATCATATCCAATCCCCCTTGCACGTTTCATTTTATTCATTCAGACATAAAACGTGAAACTGATGTGATATAATAGGGCAAAAGAAGGATTAGTGAAGGAGTTTTTGCTTGTGAAAGTATGGCTACGTTCAATTCCAGCTGTCCATGAACTTCAAAATCATGGTACGTTTTTGTCTTTACTAGAAGAAAGTAATCTTGATCATACACAGTTAACGAAGCAGTTAAAAGAAGTGGTTGATCAAATTAGGGATGCAATCATAAATGATAAATGGACAGGGAGCGTGCCTGGTACAAGCCATTTTATTGAAGATTTGTTTTTGATCCTAAAAGCTAATTTGAAAAAACAGTTTTCCTATACGATTGAAAAAGTAATAAATGCGACAGGAACGATTTTACATACCAATCTTGGTAGGGCTAGGTTAAGCGAGAATGCCATTAATCATGTGGTTGAAACGGCAAGAAGCTATTCAAACCTTGAATATAAGCTAAATGAAGGGGAACGGGGTTCAAGACATAGTCATGTAGAAGATCTAATTAAAGAAATCACCGGTGCCGAGTCTGCCATGGTTGTCAATAATAATGCGTCTGCCGTTTACCTTGTTTTAAGGGCATTTGCAAAGAATAAAGAAGTCATTGTATCAAGGGGGCAGCTTGTTGAAATCGGCGGGTCTTTTCGTATCTCTTCCATTATGGAGGAAAGCGGTGCATCACTTATAGAAGTGGGAACAACCAATAAAACACATCTGTACGATTATGAGAAAGCAGTGACCCCAGAAACTGCGATTGTCATGAAGGTCCATACCAGTAATTTTAAGGTCATCGGTTTCACAAAATCTGTCGAAACAGAAGAACTTATTGATTTAACCCAAAAGCTCGATGATGTCATTTTTTATGAAGACCTCGGAAGTGGTGCCTTATACGACTTTAGGAAGCATGGTATTGGTGAAGAACCAGTCGTGAAAGAGGTTATAGAAATGGGGGCAGATGTTATTACCTTTAGTGGTGACAAGCTCCTTGGCGGTCCACAAGCAGGAATTATCGCTGGAAAAAAAGAAATCATTGACCGCTTGAAAAAACATCAGTTAGCCAGAGTGGTCCGTGTCGATAAGATGACCTTGGCTGCACTTGAAGGGACTTTAATCGACTATGCCCGCGGCGAAAACGCGATACGGAATATCCCTACCGTACGTGATTTATTAGTTTCAATTAATGAATTAGACGAAAGGGCGAGAGTTTTCGTTGCAAACTTGTTACAAAAAACAAACAGCTATCAAGTGAATATTGTTCCAGATTCAAGCCAAGTGGGCGGGGGAACGATGCCTGATGTAGTGCTGCCAACAAAGGTTATCGCGTTAAAACATGATTCGTTAACGGCGGTACAGCTAAGCAGAAAATTACGTACAGAATCGAAACCGGCTATTATCGCACGCATCCAAAAAGATGAGTATATTATTGATCTCAGGACGGTAACTCCAGAAGATGAAATACATATACTTGATTCGTTAATCCATGTGAACCTTGAGAGGATTTAATTCTAGCAGCTCCAGCCTAAAGGTTGGAGCTGCTTTTTTACATATCATGATGCGAGTTGTGTTTAGCCCGGGTATGATTGCGATTCTTAACTTTGTGAGAACCGCTCATCGGTTCTGGCTGTCCTGATTGCTTAGGAGCATTTTTACGCATATCTTTTCCGTCGTTTTTGTTCATTTTTATCCCTCCTCAACATTTAGGATGCAATCAATAAATCTTTTTATGCTGAATATTTTTTCTAGTTCTGAGCAATTTAAAGGGTATATAAAATGAAGGAGTGAGACATTTATGCAAAAATTTCCTTACAATAAGGACAAACAGCAGGCTTTTCAGGCAGCACAGCAAGGATATGAGGAAGCACAAGGGCTTTTTGAAACAATTGTCAGTGATAGTGCCAGCTACGGGCATCAGCTTAAGCATTTAAAGAACGAAGTAAATGAAGCATATCAGCAGATAGCGAATGCATTTGAGGTAGCATCAGAACACCAAAGGTCTCAGTTAGAACGTTTCCAACAGGACCTTAAAAATATGGTTACAGAGGTAAATATGACCGAATAAGGAAAGCAGGAGGCCACCCCCTCCTGCTATTATTGATTCTTTTTTCGCTTTTTATTGTTCATTCGCTCTTTGACAGTTAAAGGTTCATTTGCCATTTCCTCATTGAATCCAACTCCCTGCCCTTGAGCTTTGGCAGCATTTGCTCCAGGTATGACATGGTTTGCCTTCTGTTTTTTTGCCATTCGATTCACCCCCTTAGTTGTTAATATTTCCATTTGTGCCTAAAAAAATGACAAAGAATCGTTTTTTTGCCATAATAATAAAGAAAGACAACCAACTTAACTTAAGGAAAAAGACATTAGCAATGATAAGATTTTCTATATATTGAGAGCTCTATACATAAAAAACATAAGAAAAACTTATCAAACGCAATAACTTTCTTGTTATTTACTTATATAGTGGGTTGTATTAAGATTAGAATTGTGAGAAAAGTAAAGCTGGATGGGAAAATTCAAACTTTTCGACTTTTCGTTCATTTTGTTTTTATGATAACGAATGAGGGGGTTTTTACACATGGTAAAAAATGACGTATTTAACGCACATTCTTCCTTTGAAGTAAACGGTAAACGCTACCACTATTACCGTTTAAGTGCATTGGAAGAGGCAGGCATTGGTAACGTATCCAAATTGCCTTATTCCGTAAAAGTACTACTTGAATCTGTCCTTCGTCAATACGATGGACGTGTCATCACAAAAGAGCACGTTGAAAACTTAGCAAAATGGGGAACAGATGAGCTGAAAGAAGTGGATGTTCCATTTAAGCCTTCACGTGTAATCCTGCAAGACTTCACTGGAGTTCCAGCAGTAGTTGACCTTGCTTCCTTAAGAAAAGCAATGGCAGACTTAGGTGGCGATCCAGACAAAATCAATCCTGAAAAAACTGTTGATTTAGTTATCGACCACTCCGTACAGGTTGACGAATACGGTACAGGTGATGCATTAAGAATTAACATGGATTATGAATTCGAACGAAATGCTGAACGCTACCAATTCCTAAGCTGGGCGCAAAAATCATTTAATAACTACCGTGCTGTACCACCGGCAACCGGTATCGTTCACCAAGTAAACCTTGAGTACTTAGCAGACGTCGTTCACGTTGCTGAAACTGATGGTGAACTAGAAGCATACCCAGATACATTAGTTGGTACTGACTCTCATACTACTATGATTAACGGTCTTGGCGTACTTGGCTGGGGCGTTGGAGGAATTGAAGCTGAAGCTGGAATGCTTGGTCAGCCATCCTATTTCCCTGTTCCTGAAGTAGTTGGCGTTAAATTAACTGGCGTGCTACCAAACGGCGCAACTGCAACTGACCTTGCTTTAAAAGTAACGCAAGTACTTCGTAAGCATGGTGTCGTAGGGAAATTCGTTGAATATTTCGGACCTGGAGTTTCTACACTTCCACTTGCAGATCGGGCTACGATTGCTAACATGGCTCCTGAATATGGGGCAACTTGTGGCTTCTTCGCCATTGACGATGAATCTCTTGCTTATTTACGTTTAACAGGCCGTGATGAAGATCAGGTAAAAGTAGTTGAACAATATTGTAAAGAAAACGGCTTATTTTTCAATCCATCAGATGAACCAGTCTACACTGATGTAATCGAAATTGAGCTTTCTGAAATAGAAGCAAATCTTTCCGGTCCAAAGCGTCCGCAGGATTTAATTCCTCTTTCAAAAATGAAGGATGAATTCGTGAAAGCTGTTTCTGCACCACAAGGAAACCAAGGTTTCGGCTTACAGACTGATGAACTTGAAAAGAGCGCAGTTGTTAAATTCAACAACGGCGATGAAACGACAATTAAAACAGGTGCTGTTGCGATTGCTTCCATCACTAGCTGTACAAACACTTCTAATCCATACGTTTTAGTAGGTGCTGGACTTGTTGCGAAAAAAGCTGTTGAACTTGGAATGGAAGTTCCTAAATTTGTTAAAACTTCTTTAGCACCAGGATCTAAAGTGGTAACTGGATATCTTCGTGATTCAGGGCTACTTCCATACCTGGAGCAAATCGGCTTCAACCTTGTTGGTTATGGCTGTACAACCTGTATCGGTAACTCTGGTCCATTAAAGGAAGAAATCGAAAAAACTATCGCGGAAAACGATCTCTTAGTTACATCTGTTCTTTCTGGAAACCGTAACTTTGAAGGACGTATTCATCCTCTTGTAAAAGCAAACTACCTTGCTTCACCACCATTAGTTGTGGCATACGCTCTTGCTGGTACAGTGAATATTGATTTCGCATCTGAAGCAATTGGGAAAGATAAAGATGGAAATGACGTATTCTTTAAGGACATTTGGCCATCAACAGCAGAAGTCAATGATGTCGTAAAACGCACCGTTACACCTGAACTTTTCCGTAGAGAATACGAGAACGTGTTCGGCGACAACGAGCGTTGGAACGAAATCAAAACAAGCAATGAACCATTATATACATGGGATGAGGATTCCACTTATATCGCCAATCCACCGTTCTTTGAAGGTTTATCACCTGAACCAGGTGAAGTAGAGCCATTAACAGGACTACGTGTGGTTGGTAAGTTCGGGGACTCTGTCACTACTGACCATATTTCACCTGCCGGAGCAATTGGGAAAAATACTCCTGCTGGAAAATATCTATTAGAAAAAGGCGTTCAGCCTCGTGACTTTAACTCGTACGGTTCACGTCGTGGGAACCACGAAGTCATGATGCGTGGCACATTTGCAAATATTCGGATCAGAAACCAAATCGCACCAGGCACAGAAGGCGGCTTTACCACTTACTGGCCAACAGGCGAAGTTACATCTATCTATGATGCATGCATGAAGTACAAAGAAAATGGAACTGGCTTGATTGTCCTAGCTGGTAAAGATTACGGAATGGGTTCTTCACGTGACTGGGCAGCGAAAGGTACGAACCTGTTAGGTATTAGAACGGTTCTAGCTGAGAGCTTTGAGCGTATTCACCGTTCAAATCTAGTGTTAATGGGTGTTCTTCCACTTCAATTTAAAGAAGGCGAAAGCGCTGAAACACTTGGTTTAACGGGGAAAGAAACCATTGATGTCCAAGTAGATGAAAACGTTAGACCACGTGACCTACTAAAAGTGACTGCTACGGACGAAGCTGGTAACAAGAAAGAATTTGAAGTTCTTGTCCGTTTCGATTCTGAAGTTGAAATTGATTACTATCGTCATGGCGGTATTTTGCAAATGGTTCTTCGTGAAAAATTACAAGCTTAATTATATATAATGAAAACACCATGTCTTTATAGGCGTGGTGTTTTTTGAAAGGGGAAAATATGCTATTAGGATAAAATTGAGAACGAAATCCCATATTCAGATGTGAATTTTCAGGAAATGATTGACAACCACCTTGGATTTTAAATAAAATAAAAGTATTAAACGAAAAGGAATGAAAAAAAGGCCAATGAAATTATAATCTTATTTTTCAGCACATGATTCGAATAATCGAAAAATGATGAACCTGAAGAATAGGATTAGTCTGTCCTTTTTTATATCCTAATCGTATAAACCATTTAAACAAACAAACCTTTATAGGTTTATTTGTTTAACATATTTCATGGTTGTTTATGATTGACGATATAAGAACTCACTTCAGGTTCATGAAGGGGGTTTTTTTATGCAAAAAAATCAGATGACAGTAGTAAAAGGGTTAGGTTTAGACAAAAGCTTTCATGTAAGAAAAGTATTAAACAATATCAACTTTGAGATAAAAAATGGGGAACGAATAGGCCTTGTCGGCAATAATGGTGCAGGGAAAACGACACTAGCCAATTTAATTTTCGGAAGATTAAGTCCAGATAAGGGAATGATTGAAAAATCAAAAGATTTGCGGATTGGATATCTTTCACAGTCGATTGATTATGAAGTTAGTCATTTCCAGCAATCCTTTGTAGGTATCGAGGAAAATGAGTTGTTTCACCATGCTAGCGGTTTAGGTCTTAAAAAGGTTTATGATTGGAAGGAAAATCGTTTGTCTCACTTAAGTGGCGGGGAAAAGCTTAAACTCGCATTATCGATGGTTTGGTCATCGAAGCCAGATTTTTTAATCTTGGATGAACCGACAAATCATTTAGATTTTACAGGGATTGACTGGCTAGTCTCAGAGTTAGCAAAGTTCCATGGCCCTGTTTTAATTATCTCGCATGATCGCCATTTCTTAAATAAAACGGTTAATCGTATCTTTGAATTAGAAAATAGTAATATTCAGTTTTACAACGGTAACTATAGTGACTATCGTGAGGAAAAGCAACAGAAATTAGCGAACCAGCGCCACCAATATAATGTCCAGCAGCGCCAAGTAGAAATGGTTGAATCGCAAATGGAGCAATTAAAGTCCTGGTCAGAAAAAGCTCACCGTGAGTCAACAAAGAAGGGTTCTGGTCCTTCAAAAAGGCAAAACGGCTTTAAAGAATATCATCGTGTAAAGGCGAAAAAACGTGATAATCAAGTGAAATCGAAAATGACAAGATTACAGAATGAGCTTGATAAACACAAGGTTGATAAGCCTGCTGAGGAAGTTGCTGTTAGATTTCAATTTGACAGCCAAGGGAAAAGAGGCAAACGGATAATTGAGGCGAAGGGGCTTTCAAAAGCATTCGCGGATCGGAGACTATTTCAAGATTCCCATTTCTATATTAATCACGGAGAGAGAATTGGACTGTTAGGTGAAAATGGCTGCGGAAAAACGACATTAATTAAGATGATAATAGGGAATGAGCCATTCTTTGAAGGTGAGCTGTGGAAGAGCGAATCAATCAAAATAGCTTACTTAAGTCAGGATGTTGCTGATTTACCAGCAGATAAAACGGCAATTGAAGCATTAGGGATTACCGAAAGAGAAAGCATCCTTCAAGCAAGAACCTACCTTGCTAATTTAGGTTTAACAGAACAGCACATCACTAAGCCGATTGGGACTTTAAGTCTTGGTGAGCGAACGAGAGTAAAGCTAGTCGATATGTTAATGAAGGAATACGATGTTCTTATTTTAGATGAACCAACGAATCATCTCGATTTACCAAGCAGGGAGCAACTCGAAAAAACATTATCTGCGTTTTCCGGGACGATTATTACCGTTTCACATGATTATTACTTTCTCAATAAACTCTGTGATCGACTACTTGTGTTTGAAAATCAAGGTATTAAGCGTTTTGAAATGAAACCTGAGGAGTATTTTAATAAAGATAAAAAGAATGATGTAGATCATAGGAAAGAAGCACTTATGATTATTGAAAATAGGATCGCCGCGATTCTTGGTGAGCTCTCACTTATTGATCAAAAGGACCCGAAATATTTCGTGCTAGATAGGGAATTCAACCATCTTCTTAAAGAAAAGAAAAACCTCTGAATGGAACTAATGATCATTTGGAAGGGCTCTACATGACCATATAGGCAGTGAAACTGTCAGTACGGTCAAATAGCAGGACTCTAGGTGAGCGTAAAGGAAATAAAACCCTATGTACGGTCACCTAGCATGTCTCAACGCCGCGATTATCAGCCCTGTTTTTGTTTTATTTCATGCTCAATAAGGTGAGAAGTTTTTTCTCTTTTTCAATAAGCATTCCTGACTTCCACTCGCCCTCAGACAGATTACGAGTTTTTTCCCATTCATAAATTCCCTGTAAACTTTCCTCAAGCGGCCTGAATGTTAGCCCACTCTGTACGGCTTTTTCAATATTAATGGAAAAGGCACCTCTCCATGGTTCCTCAAGTTCAGGAGATAATGGTGAATTCTCAGGTACCCAGAGCGGCATCTCGGTCCAAGGAGCAACCTTTTGTTTAAGCAGAAATGTTTCATCCGCCCAAACAATTTCTACATCTGTCCCTGTCACTTTGATACATGCATCAACAAACTCTTTCATCGTTAAAGAATAATCGGGACCCGTTGCATTAAAGGTTCCAATAGACCTAGCTTCCATCATTTTAAGTATCCACCTCGACAGGTCAATAATGTCAATAACCTGGACCCGACGTTCAGGTTTACCTGGGACTAAAACTTTACCACCGCTGGCCATTCTATGGAGCCAATATGGAACACGGTCGGTATAATCATTCGGACCAATTAATTGACCAGCTCTCACATTCAACACTCGACCAGGCATATTTTTTTCAGCAATCCGCTCACACAAGGCTTTAAAATGCCCATAATGTTCATAAATTGGACCATTAGCATCTTTTGATAGCTCATTTGCTTCTTCGAGCGACATTTCTAAAACGGGATAGTTCTCATCCAAATTTTCAGGAACCCAGTCTTTATAAACGGAAATACTTGAGATAAATGTATAATAATTTACTCGATCCTTTAAAAAGTCAGTCGTATTTTGCACAGTATAGGGAATAAACCCGCTAGTGTCTAAAACAGCATCCCAGTAGCGGTCTTTAAGCTCCTTTAAGTTACCAAAGCGATTTCCTGTAATTATTTCAACGTCTTTTAACCCCGCATTTTGAAATCCACGATTAAAAATAGTCACTTCATGGTTTTGAGCAAGAGCTTCTTTTACAAACGTTCTTCCTAAAAAGCGGCTGCCACCTAAAACAAGAATCTTCATGCGAATTCCCCTCCATTTCATGCTTTCATCTTATCAAATTTTCACATAATTGCGTTAAAATTAAGAACACTTTTTTGCTAAAATGAAAAGTATTGCATATGTCATGGATATTGTTAAAATTACATTGGTAGAAGATTAATTGGAAGAAAAATTAATTGTTAGATTTGTTTATGTAGACGGGGAGATGCTTTTATATGGAAATTGCTTTTTTACAATCTGTTTCATATGAAAACGGCGTGTTAAAAATATTAGATCAAACCAAAATCCCAAATATAACCGAATTTCTCGAAATAACGAAAATTGAAGATGCTTGGGATGCAATTAAACAATTGAAGGTACGCGGTGCTCCAGCAATAGGAATTGCAGCGGCTTATGGTTTAGTTGTTGGAATAAAAGATGCCCCTGAAAATTCCTTTGCAGAGTTTTATGCATTTTTTAAAAAACAAGCTGATTATCTAGCAACATCACGTCCAACCGCTGTTAATTTATTTTGGGCTTTAAAGCGGATGGACGAGCGAGTACTAAAGGAAAAAGAACGGCCAGTCACTCATATTAAAGCAGCACTTGAAAACGAAGCACATACAATCAGAAATGAAGACGAAGATGTTTGCCGTACCATTGGCGAGCATGCATTAACACTTTTATCCGATGGTATGGGAATTCTTACTCACTGTAATGCCGGAGGGATCGCAACAGCAAGATATGGAACTGCACTAGCTCCTCTTTATTTAGCTAAGGAAAAAGGCTGGAATATCAAGGTATATGCCGATGAAACGAGACCGCTTCTTCAGGGAGCGCGCTTGACCGCTTGGGAGCTGATGAAAGCTGGGATTGATGTCACGCTTATAACTGATAATATGGCGGCGATGGTAATGCAAAAGGGCTGGGTGCAAGCAGTAATCGTCGGCTGTGACCGAGTGGCTGCTAACGGTGATGTAGCCAATAAAATTGGAACATATGGAGTCGCTTTATTAGCCAAAGCCCATCAAATTCCTTTCTATGTAGCTGCACCAATATCAACTATTGATTTAGAAACAAAAACAGGTACTGATATACCAATTGAGGAACGAGAGGCGGCGGAAATTACCGAAGGCTTTGGAAAACGAACAGCCCCTAAGGGAGTAAAGGTATTTAATCCAGCATTTGATGTCACCCCCAATGAGCTTGTTACGGCAATTATTACTGAAAAGGGTATACTAACCGGAAATTATCAAGAAGCGCTTCCAAAACTTTTTAAATCGTAAGAATGGAAAGCAGGGTGCCAATGTTGACGGAAAATAAATATAAAAAACAAATTTGTGATATTGGAAAAAGAATTTATGACAAGGGATTTGTTGCTGCCAATGACGGAAATATTTCGATTCGAGTCAGTGAAAATGAATTCCTAATCACGCCAACCGGGGTAAGTAAAGGTTTCATGACCCCAGATATGATTCTGAAAGTGGATGGACAAGGAAACGTACTTGATGGGGATTACCGGCCAACCTCTGAAATGAAAATGCATCTCCTTGTTTATCAAGAGCGTCCGGATATTCAGGCTGTTGTCCATGTCCATCCTCCATTTGCTACGGCGTTTGCAATTGCTGGAATATCTTTAGACCAGGCGATTTTGCCAGAATCAGTTGTCTATCTCGGAACGATCCCGATTGCGGAATATGGAACCCCTTCGACACAGGAAGTGCCTGACGCCGTTAAGAAATTTGTTCATCACCATAAAGGGGTGTTATTGGAAAACCATGGTGCTTTGACCTGGGGAAAAGATTTGGAACACGCCTATTATTTAATGGAATCGTTAGAATTTACCGCAAAAATCAGTTGGATTGCCAAACAACTGAATGGAGACCGGGAACTATCTAAAGAACACGTGCAAACGCTCATTGATATGAAAACGAAAATGGGAGTTCAAGGCGTGTCCCCTGTGGGTTCAGTTCCTCCTGAGGGAATCCATGCGATGAAAATGACACCTCCTCTTGAACAATCATTAACAGAACACGATGTTAACTTGATAGTTGAAAAAGTTACTAAAAACGTCCTGGATGAATTGAAAAAGCTGCTATAAAAAGCACGTAAAATCGACTTGTTTTTATCACATTTTATTCAATTGTCACAGTTTTGGCATATCCATTCTTTGTTTCAACTAAGTTTATAGTGTAAAATCGATAATGCATAGAACGACGAATGAATTGAAGGGGGATCGGGGTATGATGAAAAAAGTAATTGCTGCCGTTGTTTTAGTTACCTTACTTACTGTAGCGATTGTACAGGCTATGGATAAACAGACAGAAAAACCCGAAACTACAAGTCAGACAACAGCAAACAATGAAGGTCTTGCCATTGGGGCAAAGGCACCTGATTTTGAACTAAAGACTCTGACAGGAGAGACTGTTAAACTGTCCAGTCTAAAAGGAAAAAAAGTAATGCTCAACTTTTGGGCAACATGGTGTCCTCCCTGTAAAGCAGAAATGCCGGAAATGGAGCAATTTTATAAACAAGCCGGAGATGATGTGGTAATTTTAGCGGTAAACATTGACCCACAATTAGATGTCCAAGGTTTTGTTAACGAAAATAAAATTACCTTTCCTATCCTTCTTGATGCAGATGACAAGGTAAATGAAACTTATCAAATTTTATCCATACCCACAACTTATTTTATCGATAGCAAGGGTATTATTAAGAATAAATTTACAGGCTCTATGAAGCTTGAAAACATGCAGGATCTTACAAACAAATTAAAATAAGCGAGAGACGTTGGATTACTCTAACGTCTTTTTTATTTGGAAAAGAAGCGGCGCACAGCAAAAATGAATCAGGATATCCAATCGTAGCGAAAAAAATATATCCATGTTACACGATGAATAAAGTGATACTCTGATCTACACAAACCGCCTTTATTATGTTGGGTTTCCTACTCCAATCAATTTCATTTCTATGCATGGGTTGGAAGTTGAGACTCTTGCTTGTTTTTTTATAAAAATAAAAATACAATATAATTTTCAAAAAGTTGTAATAATTGCGACCGTTTCCGGGCATAATAACTGTTACAATAGGAAATAAGGAAGGTGATACCCATGAGAAAACCAAGAAAACGTTCCTTTGCAGAACTTGTTTCAGAGAATAAATCACAACTTTTAAAAGATCGTACTGCAATGGAAAAGATTGAACAGCGCTTAGAAGAAAAACGCCTCGGCAAAGCTGAGTAATCACAAAGTTTTCCAATCATGGTTCCCTCTACTTATGGGCAAAATCTACATAAGGAGGGATTAAGAGATGAGTAATGAATCAGGGTATAAAACAAAACGTTATAAACCAGATCATATCGGGACACAGCCTCGTGGATTTGGTGGAAATAAAGGGAAACAAATGCAAGATAAATCAGGAAAACAAGTCCAAGTCATGCAAACTAAAGGTGAATAATTTATGGATATAAGATCCACTAGGCCTAGCCAGTGGGTCTTTTTTTTGAGGTAAAAATTTTTTTATATTCTGTGATATTTTTTCTAGACCGTTACAAACTATATTTGTACCAAATACACTTTGATGGAGGAATTTTACACATGTCATATGATAACAAACCAAATCCAGATGATCGCAGTGATAATGCGGAAAAGCTTCAGTCAATGATTCAAGATACAGCGGAGAATATCGAAAAGGCAGAAGAATCGATGCAATTTACCGATAGTGAACAGCAACGCCAGAAAATTGAAGCAAAAAATCACCGCAGACAGGAGAGCATCGATTCCTTCAAAGCAGAGATTCAGGATGAATCATAAGTTAAACTAATTTCCAAAAAGGACTTTGACAATCTGTCAAGTCCTTTTTTATTATATTTGAATTTATAACATTGGACCTCGAGAAATGTCCAGCTCCATACGCCGATAGGTGGGCGCCTTGCGCTTTTCTTAAAAGTAAAGAAAGTATAAAATTTTCGACTTCGAGAATTGTCTAGCTCCAGCGCCCAGCGGCTAGTGTACTTCGCGCTTCTCCCTACGATAAGTCAACATCGGTTCGCTTCGCTCACCGTGTTTCCTTTATCTCAGTCGAAGCGCTCCAGTCCATACGCCGCTAAACGGGCGCTTACGCTTTTCTAATTCGAACTTCTTTTTTCGTGTATTCGTTATCTGTATGGTAAGATAGAAGGGAAATTTTTATGAAGAAGTGATCAGAATGAATTTACAAAGAAACCTAATTCCTAATCAAAACACACAATGGCAACAGTGGGAAAAGGAACTGAACGATACAGGGATTATTAAAGATGAAAGCCGTTTAATTTCGGCTATTAGTCTCGAAACTCAACCTATTACGTTATCTTACCTCTTAACCCTTGCAGCACTTTCAAGACATGGACGCCATATGGAGGACTCATTGGCACTTGCTTTCCTTGATAATGCCTTAAAACTGGATCCTGATAACCAAAGGGCAAAAGAATTTATGATTCGATCTGAATGGATGAAACTGAAAGAGATACTCCTTCCACTATCTTTCCCACCGATAAGGGAAACGGATAATCGTACAGCCAAAAAGAAAACAGCTGAGCAGTATATAGATGTATGTCAAAGTTTTTTATCAGGAGCGGATCAGCAGCTTAATAAAGTACAAAACAGCTTGGATTTGGCCTCAAATATGGTCGATAAAGCTCCCATTCATAAGTATAATCAACTTTATCATTTGCTTTCTGCGGCAATGGAGACGACTGGAAGCCTTTTGAAAGCTGCGGAAGAATACGATCAATCGATTACTGGTGTTTTTCATACATCCATCTTTTATGAGAATTTAAAAATGCATTTGTTAAGTGTCGAGGAAATCAAACAGAAGTGGCTGCAAGAATTTGATGAAATGGATAATACTGTCCAAACGGCAGAAAATGCTCTAGATCAATTAAATAACATGATTGGAATGGATTCGGTAAAGAAACGCGTCAATGATTTTTACCGCTTTCTAAAATACCAAAAACATCGGAAGGAACTCGGCTTTCAAGTGCGGGATGAATTAAGCCTGAACATGATTTTAACAGGAAATCCAGGGACAGGGAAAACCACACTTGCTCGGTTGATGGCAAAAATTTATCATGAGCTGGGTGTTCTGCCAAGGGAAGAAGTTATTGAAACGGACCGATCTCAGTTAGTAGGTTCCTTCGTAGGGCAAACGGAAGAAAATGTCCGTGCTGTTGTGGAACGCTCGATTGGCGGGGTATTATTTATTGATGAAGCCTATAGTTTAAAACGTGAAGGACAAACAGGAAATGATTATGGGCAGACAGCGATTGATACGCTTGTATCGCTGATGACCGGAAGTGAGTACGGGGGAAAATTTGCTGTCATACTGGCTGGATATCCTGAAGAAATGCGAACCTTTTTGGATGCAAATCCTGGTTTACGAAGCCGTTTTCCACAATCAAATTTTATTCATTTACCTGATTATTCGAATGAAGAGCTAAATCATATCGCAGAAAAGGTTGCTTCAGAGAATGATTACATTTTGACGGAAGAAGCAAAAATTGAAATAAACCATCGTATTGATCAGGAACGGGTAGATGAAACATTTGGTAATGCTCGCACAGTCCATAATATCGTTTTAGAGGCGATTTTTAAAAAAGGAGCAGACACCAAGGCAATAAATGAAGATATTTTAAACTTTATGCTGCTAAATAATGATGACTTTCGCACAGAGAGGGAGAAAAATACAGACAAACCACAGGAAAAGCTGAATCGCTTAATTGGTCTTTCTTCCATAAAAGTTGAAATGAGATCACTTATTTCGTTTGTGAAAATGCAGCAGTTCAGGCGAAAAAAAGGGCTCCCAATCGTCCCTATACAACTACATGCGGTTTTCACTGGAAACCCAGGTACCGGAAAAACGACAGTAGCGAAAATCTATGCAGAGTTTTTGAAAGAATGCGGGATTTTAAAAAGAGGGCATCTTATCGTTGCCAGCAGGGCTGATTTTGTGGCAGGATATGTCGGTCAAACAGCTGGGAAAACAAAAAAAAAAATCAAGGAAGCTCTTGGTGGTGTATTGTTCATTGACGAGGCCTATTCGTTGTTTGGCCAAACCACGGGTGATTTTGGTAAAGAAGTTATTGATACCCTTGTTGATGAAATGACAAAGCATAATGAAAATTTAGTGGTGGTATTGGCGGGTTACCCAAATGAAATGGACGAGCTTCTTGAAAGCAATCCAGGACTTCACTCTAGATTTAAGAAGTTCTTGCAATTTCCTGACTATTCTCCTGACGAGCTACTTACGATTATGACAGCCTATGCTGATCGCTTTCAATATCAATTAACAAAAGAAGCTAAGAATTTATTGAAGAAGACATTGGAAAAGGAAAATTTCAAGGGGAATGGTCGTTTTGCTACAAATTTAGTAGACGAAATGATTCAAGCCCAAGCCTCGAGGTTAATGGATATCGAAGAGGATGAAAACTTATTCGAAAACTCCAAGTTTTTGGAGGAAGATGATGTTAAAAAAGCCTTAAGTAAGTTGTAAAAATGGATTGAACAAGAAGGGAAGGATGCTCGTGGAAAATTATTTTGTTTCGACTAGAGAAATTCAGCTTTACTATGCAGATACAGATATGATGGGTGTCATCTATCATGCCAATTATTTAAAGTTTTTCGAGTTGGGCAGGACCGGTTTTATTGAAGATCTCGGCTATAGTTATCTTGCTATGGAGGAGTCAGGTTACTTTGCACCTGTCTATGACATCCAAATCACCTATAAAAAGCCGTTACGGTACGGCGATAAAAGTTTTGTAAAGACATGGGTAGAATTAAACGATGGCATTAAGACCATTTATGGCTATACAATTGTTAACGGGGATGATGAAGTATGTGCTGAGGGGAAATCCACCCACATTATTGTCAAAAAAGACAATTTTAGACCGACTTCATTCAAAAAGGCTTTTCCTGAATGGTACTTAAAATACGAAGAAATGAAGAAAAAATAACTGGGGAAGCCCTGCAACAAAATACACTTTTCTTCTAGATTTACTGGTAAACTGAGGTGAACAGGATGGCCTTTGGAATTAAAAGACAAGAAATTATCGAATGGAAAAGAAGAATTGATAGTGGAGAAATTGCTTTTTTAACGCATTATTGGCTGGATGACCGCTTTCCGGGTTGTACGACAGTTACCAAGGTAGGCTGCCATGATCTTGAAAAACTCGCAGCATGGGGTAACAAGTATGGTCTGAAAAAAGAATGGATCCATCACAGGGTTGACGGCTATTCCCATTATGACTTGCTTGGTGCAAAGCAAAAGGAAATTTTGCAAAGAGAAGGCTTAATTGAACATATTTGGACAAACAAAACAGGCACACTTGAGAGATAACTATTTTTCAAGTGTGCCTGTTTTGTTATCCCTTTTGCATATATTGAAAAACAGGTTCGTCGTAGTCTGATTGATATTCAATCAATAGATCATGGTCATCCAAGTACCATAAATCCTTTTCTTCAATATAGAAAGTTATACCCTCTATGTCTGATTTTGCTCCAATATCTACTGGTTCTTCAGCGGAAATACCAAGAGAAAAACCACTTTGGACTGTACTGCATCCGCCATATCGAACAAAAAAGCGAATGTGATCGCCTTCTGTGAGATTGAGTTCCTGTTTATACCATCGAGCTGCTTCATTTGTAATTTGTAAATTCATTGGTTGAACTCCTTTCTGATGCTACAGTCTTATTATATAAGAATCATCATCAGGAATCGAATTTACAGCCAGTATTTCGCTGAGAATTCCTAGATGTTTTAATATAGAATAATATTTATATTAAAAAAAGCCCCAGTTACCGGAGCCATTGTACCATATGCTGCTGAATTTCCTTGTATTTTGCATCTGCATTCGGAAGACCATATGCTCCTGCTTTTTCTAACGGTACGACGCGGAAATTATGATATTTTTGACTTGTCACATAGGTCGGGTAAAAAACAGGATTTGAAAGTTCAATTGTATTCCCTTTTTCAGAAACATGTTTGGTAATCTCAATAGTTGCTAAACCGCCAATATCTTTATAATCATTATACTGCGCTGAAATAAAGTTTCCTAATGAATAAACAACAAACGTTTTGCGACCATCGGTTGTATTAATCCATTCCATTGGTTGTAAGACGTGTGGGTGTGATCCGAAAATGACGTCAACACCTTCGTTGGCTAGAAAGTTAGCTAAATCTTTTTGATCATTTGTAGGGAACCGTTGATACTCAATGCCCCAATGGATGCTCATCACGACAACATCTGCTTCCTTTTTGGCCCGATGAATTTCTTCCTTCATGTTATCACGGTCAATCAGGTTTACCAAAAAATCTTTTCCTTTAGGAACAGGGATTCCGTTCGTTCCGTAGGTATATGCAAGATAGGCAATTTTGATGCCTTCTTTATTCATTATCCTCAATTTTTGGTGATCATTTTCATTAAGGAAGCTCCCCACATGTGGTAAACCAATATTATCTAAATAAGACGTTTCCGATTGTATGCCTTTTTCACCTTTATCTAACGTATGATTATTGGCAGTCGAAACAATATCGACTCCTGTATGTACTAGAGCGTCAGCGACCTCGTGTGGACTATTGAACATTGGATAACCAGAAAGGCCAAGTTCTGTTCCACCCAAGATACTCTCTTGATTAGCAATCAGAACATCGGGTTTTTCTAATAGAGGTTTCACAGATTCAAACATTGGATCGAAATCGTATTTATCACCTTTAAAGGCATCCTGATATACTGGGCTATGAATCAAAATATCACCAATGGCTCCAAGCGTTGTTTTTTCAGTCATCTGCCGATTCACATTAAGTGGTGATCGTGATTGATGCTTTTTTACTTGATAAACCTTTTCTTCCTGTATAGGTTCTTGCTGTTGCTGAATGTAAAGGATAACAGCAGCTGCAATAGATATTAAAATAATAACAGAAGAGATAATGACTTTCTTTTTCATATACACTCCTTAAGAATTATACTTTGACCATACCAAACTTGAGGATAGTAAAACCGTATTACGATTTCATTTCATAGCCATTTAATTTTAGGTTCCGTTTTATTGATGATTCTTTTAATATTTGTACGATGACGATAAATGACAAATGATGCAAGTAGGAAAACGACAACGAGCAAAGGTATGTCCCAATCGCGAATAAACCCGGTTATTATGGCAAACAGGACAGCAGTAATACCTGCAATCATGGAAGCTAAAGAAACATATTTTGTTATGTAAAGACTGATAAAGAATGCCAATAAAAGCGTAAAAAACATAAGTGGGGCACAGAACAACAAAACACCGCCAGAGGTAGCAACGGCTTTTCCACCGCGAAATCCAGCGAAAATTGGGTAGGTATGTCCAATAACAGCAAAAACCCCGGCAAGCAATGGGTTTATATCAAGGTTAAAAAGCACCGGTAATGAAGCGGCTAACGTCCCTTTCAATATATCGGAAAGTGTAACCACTAACCCAGCTTTAACACCAAGCGTTCGAAAAGTATTCGTTCCCCCTAAATTACCACTCCCATGTTCACGGATATCTGTTTTATAAAAAACTTTGCCGATTATTAAACCTGATGGAATGGAACCAAGTAAATAAGCTAGAATCAAGACTAAAATAATTTGAACCATTAACGATTTCTCCTTCAATAAAAACTTTCAAGAGTATCAACTCATTTAATACTCAAACTGGATATTCTGATTCGGTTTTGCGGCGCTATGCCCCTATTCCATACAAAAGATCCAGTCCTCCTATTTTACCATGTATTTTCGAAAAAACACTAATTCATTTATCAAACATGCAATCGAAACATCTCTGAATCTAATAAGTTTTAAAACGATGGCAAAAATACCTTCTCATTTCCAATAAGATACCTTACGATAGAAATGAGGGGGAAGCGAATTATGGCACGTGTTACTTACCATAAAAATAAAAAATTATCAACAGGTTGGATTGTAGGAGGATTAATAATCGCAATACTGCTTGTATTGTCTTCCATATTTCTCTTATTATATCCTTTTGCATCAACTGATAAAAAATCATATTTCCAAGGAGAAAATCCGATTCTGTTTGATGGAGTTCAACAAGGGAATGCCATTATTGAAAAAAATACAATGTTTGTTCCATTTACTTTCATGAAGGAACACATTGACAAAAACATCATTTATGATGAAAAGTCAAAATCAGTCATTATTACAACCCAAGATAAAGTCGTGCAAATGCCGACAGATTCACTAACCTATTACGTTAATCAAAAGACCGTCAACTTACAACTCTCACCTATTATTTCGATGAATGGGGAAATTTTCATCGCACTTGATCCGATTCTCTCCTTTTATTCAATCCAGTATAAGAAATTGCCTGAAAGTAAGGCCATTTGGATTCAAAAAGATGGTGAAAAGTATGAGAAAGGTAGATTAACCAATAAGGATATCAACAAAGAAAAGCTTAGATTGCGTACTAAACCAACTTTACAGTCGTCATACGTTTCCGAAATGACCAAAAATGAAATTGTCAACATTGAAGGGGACAATAAGGATTATTATCTCGTTAGGAAGGCAAATGGAATAAGCGGCTATATCAAAAAAGACTTTGTTAACAAGGGAGCGCCTATAACCATCAAAGTAATGCACGAAAGCAATACTTTTCAAATTCCCAAGCTGAATGGACCGATTCAATTAACGTGGGAAGCGGTTTATACCAAAAATCCTGACTCTTCAAAAATACCTAAAATGTACGGAGTAAATGTTGTATCACCCACGTGGTTTTCCCTCGCTGGCAGTGATGGAGCGATAAAAAACCTTGCTTCTCTAGACTATAGTAAATGGGCGCAAGCAAAAGGCTATCAAGTTTGGGGAGTGTTTTCAAATTCCTTTGATCCTAAACTCACTCATGAGGCATTAAAAGACTTTGAAACACGCCAAACGATTATCCGGCAATTGCTTCATTTTAGTCAGATGTATCAGCTTCAAGGAATTAATTTTGATATTGAAAACGTAAATCAAGAGGATGGACCGTTTGTTACACAATTCATTAGGGAGGCAATGCCTTACCTTCATGATGCTGGCCTTGCCGGATCATTGGATATAACCTTTTCTGCAGGTGAAAACAACAACTGGTCATCCTTCTATGAAAGAACAAAACTTGCTAAAATTGCCGATTATTTGATCGTAATGGCCTATGATGAACATACAGGTGCTTCATCCGGATCTGGAAGTGTGGCAAGCTTGCCGTGGGTCGAAAGGAACCTTCAAAATTTGCTGACTGAAGTTCCAAATGAGAAGTTGGTTCTTGGTGTTCCCTTATATGCAAGACTATGGAAAGAACAGATAAATCCCGATGGTTCCCTTGAGGTCACCGCAAAGGCGTTGGCGATGGATAAGGTCAAAGCCTGGTTGACTGAAAAAGGTCTGCAGCCGACTTTTGATGAAGAAAGCGGTCAAAATTATGCAGAATATTACGATGAGGTAGAAAAAGCTACCTTTAAAATATGGATTGAAGATGAATTATCGTTACAAAAACGAGCAGCTTTAGCTGTAAAATATCAATTAGCTGGTGTTGGGACGTGGTCTAGAGCTTTTGGTGACCCAACAGCATGGACAGCATTAGATTTAAATGCCGCAAAAGCAGTATCACAAAAATAAGTAAAAGTTAAAGGACCGCATTGGTGGTCCTTTATTTTATTCTTTAGTTGTCTAAAGTAAGAACAAATAAAGTCAATTTTATTACAAAAATATGGAGAATTTTCAAACCATTTGTTAATTTATTGAAAGCGGGGAATTGACACCCTATAATTTAGATAAAATCAAATAAAGAGCGTATTCAAAACCGGCCGAATCGACACGAACATTGGTCGGTTTTCTATATATATTTTGTGAAAAAGGGGCGGAGCGCCGCAATAACGGATTCCATTTATCCGGTCGTCGTGTAAACTATACAATTTTCACTACTAATTAGGTGTAGCTTAGCTCTGCTCATACCGCCTTTATTTTGTTAGGTTGGGGCTTTGAATGAAAGTAGATGGTAGTGTGAAATCCCATTTACGTGATAAAAATTGAGGTGATAAACATGGCAAGAAATATAATGGAATATCTCTATCATAAGTATCCTGATGTTCGTGTTTTATATGTAGAGGATGAAAGGTTTTCTCGGGAGAAACTTCTTCGTATTCTAAATCGTCGGTTTGCTACCATTCATGTTGCTAATGACGGTGTTGAAGGCTTCCAGCTCTATCAGCGGTACCATCCAGACTTAATTATCGTCGATATAAAAATGACTCATAAGAGCGGTTTAGAGATGATAAAAAAAATTCGCGAGCTTAATGATAAAGTTCAGGTCATTGTGACCACTGCTCAAGAGGAGAATGACTTAAACATCCAATCGATTGAACATAACGTCAATCATTTTATCTTAAAACCAATTGATTTAAACCAGTTTTTAGAAGCAATTCATGAATCTATTCAACAAATTAAACTAGAAAAAGATTTTGCCATGATGGATTCATTAACAAATAGTTTCAACCGTTTGAAGTTTCATGAAATTCTAGCTAGTGAAATGAGGCAAGCCGAACAATTTGACCAGTTTTTTTCAATTATTATGATGAATATTGATAGCTTTAAAAATGCAAATGATTGTTTTGGACACCAGGCGGGAGATAAGGTGTTAGTTACAATCTCGACGATCATCCAACAGCGGATAAGAGAATGTGATTTCTATGCTCGCTGGGGTGATGAAGAGTTTATCCTGCTTATCCCAGGTACAGATAGTCAAAATGCTGCAGAGTTAGCAGAATCCCTCCGATGTATTATTGAAGATTTTCCCTTTAAAAATATAAGTCATTTAACCTGCAGCTTCGGAATTGCCGAGTATTCAACAAAGAAATCGAAAAATGAACTGATTCAAGAGGCAGAACAAGCCCTTTATCAGTCAAAAAATAAAGGACGAAACTGTGTAACCATTTATAACAAAGAATGATTGAAGGTGAAATAAGTGCTTTTTTTCTATATTTTTTTATCCTTAGTTATTGGCAGTTTTATTTTTGTGATCTTCCAAAATTTCCTAAAGGACCGTGAGCTTATGAAAAGGCTAAAAGCACGTGAAAAAAGCTATCGGGAGTTAGAAGAAAAATATGAAGTGATGAAAACATTAAATCAAACTTTAGAAAAACGAATTGAGGAAGAAGTTGCGAAGACTAGGGAGAAAGATCATATTTTAATCCAGCACTCCAGACTTGCTGCTATGGGTGAAATGATTGCCAGCATTGGTCATCAATGGCGTCAACCCATAAATAGTTTATCACTTTTAATCCAGGACGTAAGGGAAGCACTGGAGTTTGGTGAAATTGATGACCAATATATTGACCGTTTTATTAGAGAGAGCATGATACAAATTAAACAAATGACACGTACTATTAATGATTTTCGGAAATTCTACACGCCAAACCAGGAAAAAAGTCCTTTCTCCGTAGGGGAATCGATAGAAGATGCTTTGTCCATTTTTTCCTCCAGCCTTAAAAATCATGGAATCCAAGTAGAATTTGAGTATCGAGGGCAACAAATTGCTTATGGGTTTCCGAATGAATATAGCCAGGTTGTCCTAAATATTTTAACAAACGCAAGGGATGCTTTTGTTCAGGGAGACATTCCCAATCGAAAATTATTAATTAAATTAGACGAAACAGAAGATTGTGTGCGCGCTGAATTCATTGATAATGCTGGCGGGATCGAGCCTGCTCTACTTAATAAGATATTCGACCCGTATTTTACCACCAGGAATCATGGAACCGGCCTCGGACTTTATATGACGAAGATGATTCTTGAGAATATGAATGGAAGTGTATCACTAGAAAACACTGGTGACGGAGCGCGGTTCTGTCTTTCAGTCCCGAAAGTAAACGCAGCTTATAAACCAGATCTTATTTCTGTTTAAATGCTATTTTTTATAAGCTCCCAATAAATTTGGGAGCTTTATTTAAATCCCTTTATTATGTTTTTTTATTAAAAAAAGGTAAAATAAAGAAAACAACCTAAGGAGTGGTAATCTTGGCCATTGAAAATCCAAGTCGCGAAGAAATTGGGGCTATTTTAAAAAAAGCCAAAACAATAGCTGTCGTAGGGTTAAGTAATAATCCAGAACGAACGTCCTACCAAGTTTCTGCGGCAATGCAGAAAGCAGGATATGTAATTATTCCAGTAAATCCGACCATCGATGAAGTTCTTGGAGTAAAAGCAGTAGCCTCACTAATGGACATTGAAGGTCATGTAGACATCGTTAATGTATTCCGCCGCTCTGAGCAATTGTTTGATGTGGCCAAGGAATTTGATAAGATTGATGCTGACGTTTATTGGGCCCAACTAGGTCTTGCCAATGAAGAAGCTTATAAATTTTTAAAAGAAAATGGCTACACGGTTGTAATGGATCGCTGCATAAAAGTCGAACATGCGCTAACAAGATAAAGTGTATCAAGAAAAAACTGCTATATGTTTGGCAGTTTTTTATTTTTACTTCCTAAAAAATACAAGAATAATATTACAATATTATGTTGTTTCAAATTACGTATTTGCCAAATCGAAATAAATCGCTACAATTAAGCATAGATGTCGCAAGCACATTCGGGATAGAAAACATACATATGGGTAAGTGTCAAAAGGCAGCACGAAATATGTTTCCCATAAAGAAGTTGTTATTTCCTTTAATGTTGGTTAGAATTAAAGCGGCAAACATGGGTTCTATTTTATTTTTAATAAAGGATAAATGACTCATATAAACGAATGATAAATAAAATTAGTTATTTAGCAATTTGAAGGATGTTTATGATCTGGAAAAGGGCCGAGCACCGCATAAACGAATCAGCACATCGAGTTAGAGTGAAATTTATACCGTTTATCATTTTAAACAGATGAAGCTTGGCTATGCTCGCACCGCCTATATGATGTTAGGCTGGGGCATTGAAATTATTAATTTTTCCAAAGTAGATGGTCGGTTTAATGCCATTTACGGTTTGTAAGTATGAAAGGGGTATTTTAGTGGCAAGGAATCAACAAGCTTTTGATTATAATGATGATGCCATACAGGTACTAGAAGGTCTTGAGGCAGTTAGAAAACGACCTGGAATGTACATTGGCAGCACCGATTCACGAGGTCTTCACCATCTCGTTTATGAAATTGTCGACAATTCTGTCGATGAAGCACTCGGTGGATTTGGTGATCAAATTATTGTGAAAATTCACAAAGATAATTCCATTAGTGTTATTGATAAAGGACGCGGAATGCCTACCGGTATGCATAAAATGGGGAAACCGACACCTGAGGTCATATTAACAGTGCTTCATGCTGGCGGTAAATTTGGTCAGGGCGGATATAAGACAAGTGGCGGGCTCCATGGTGTTGGTGCCTCTGTCGTCAATGCGTTATCAGAATGGTTAACCGTCACCATCAAACGGGACGGCTTCGTCTATGAACAGCGATTTGAAAATGGTGGCAAGCCTGTTACGACACTTGAAAAAATCGGAAAAACCAATCAAACCGGAACGACGATTCATTTTAAACCCGATCCATTGATTTTTTCGACAACTACTTATAATTTTGAAACCTTATGTGAGAGGTTACGAGAGTCAGCCTTCTTGTTAAAAGGATTAAAAATCGAAATTATCGATGACAGAAATAACCTACATGAAGTATTTCACTATGAAAATGGCATTGAAGCCTTTGTTGAATATTTAAACGAAGAAAAGGATGTCCTGCATCCTGTCATCAGCTTTGAAGGCGCTCAGAATGGTATTGAAGTTGATTTTGCTTTTCAATTTAATGATGGCTATTCAGAAAATATGCTATCATTTGTCAACAATGTCCGTACCCGGGATGGCGGTACACATGAAGCAGGTTCGAAAACTGCGATGACCCGAGTATTTAACGATTATGCCCGTAAGGTATCTTTCTTAAAAGAGAAGGACAAAAACCTTGATGGTGCTGATATTCGTGAAGGGTTATCCGCCATTATCTCTGTCAGAATCCCGGAAGAGCTGCTCCAGTTTGAAGGACAAACAAAAGGGAAATTGGGAACAAGTGAAGCAAGGTCCGCTGTAGATGCAGTTGTATCTGAGCACCTTTCTTACTTTCTTGAAGAAAACCCGGATATTAGCTCCCTTCTGATAAAAAAGTCAATAAAAGCATACCAAGCTCGTGAGGCTGCTCGAAAAGCGCGTGAAGACGCAAGAAGTGGTAAAAAGCGCAAGCGTTCTGAGACTGTTTTGTCAGGGAAACTAACACCGGCACAATCACGCAATCCGCAAAAAAATGAACTTTATCTTGTCGAGGGTGACTCCGCGGGCGGTTCAGCGAAACAAGGAAGAGATCGCCGCTTCCAGGCTGTTTTACCATTACGAGGTAAGGTAATTAATACAGAAAAAGCTAAACTGGCAGATATTTTTAAAAATGAAGAAATCAATACAATTATCCATGCTATCGGCGGCGGCGTTGGCACGGATTTCAATGTGGAAGATATTAACTACGATAAAATTATCATTATGACCGATGCTGATACAGATGGGGCACATATTCAAGTGTTATTGCTTACTTTCTTTTATCGTTATATGAAACCGCTCGTCGAAGCCAGAAAAGTGTTCATTGCCCTTCCTCCACTTTATAAAGTGAGTAAAGGAACAGGTAAAAAGGAAATAATCGAGTATGCCTGGAATGAAGATGAACTTCAGGGTGCGTTGAAAAAGGTTGGAAGAGGCTACATCATTCAACGCTATAAAGGTCTTGGCGAAATGAATGCCGACCAACTTTGGGAAACAACCATGGATCCAGAAACCCGGACATTAATTCGTGTAAAAATAGATGATCTTGCCAGAGCGGAACGCCGTATTACAACCCTAATGGGCGACAAGGTTGAACCCCGTCGTAAATGGATTGAAAATAATGTGGCATTCGGGTTGGAAGAAGATGACACGATTTTAGAGAATGAAAATATTACGGTCTCTGAGGAGGGTTCTGAAGGATGAGTGCAACTGAAAAATTCCGTGACTTACCTCTAGAAGATGTGCTTGGTGATCGTTTTGGCAGATATAGTAAGTACATTATTCAAGAACGTGCCCTGCCGGATGCAAGGGACGGCTTAAAACCGGTGCAACGAAGAATTCTCTATGCGATGCATGTCGAAGGGAATACACATGAAAAAGGTTTTCGTAAATCAGCAAAAACGGTTGGAAACGTAATCGGTAACTACCACCCACATGGTGATTCCTCTGTTTACGAAGCAATGGTTCGGATGAGTCAGGACTGGAAGGTTAGGAATGTCCTCGTCCAAATGCACGGAAACAACGGTAGTGTTGATGGTGATCCACCGGCAGCGATGCGTTATACAGAAGCAAGACTTTCAGCGATTGCCGCAGAACTTTTGCGTGATATTGAAAAACAAACGGTTGAATTTATTCCAAACTTTGATGATACCTCAAAGGAACCAACAGTACTGCCTGCAATGTTTCCGAACTTACTCGTTAATGGTTCAACAGGCATTTCTGCCGGCTATGCGACTGATATTCCTCCACACCATCTTGGTGAAATCATCGATGGCGTCATAATGAGAATGGACCAACAGGATGCTACTATTGATGAGTTAATGACCATTATCAAAGGTCCTGATTTCCCAACAGGCGGGATTATTCAAGGAATCGATGGCATTAAAAAAGCCTATGAAACTGGTAAAGGCAAAATCATCGTCCGCAGTAAAGCTGATATTGAAGAGGTTCGCGGCGGCAAACAACAAATTGTTGTAACTGAAATACCGTACGAGGTCAATAAGGCGAATCTTGTCAAAAAAATCGATGAATTCCGCCTTGACCGGAAAGTAGAAGGGATTTCTGAAGTCCGCGATGAAACGGATCGGACTGGGCTCAGAATCGTCATAGAGTTAAAAAAGGATGCCGATGCTGCAGGTGTTCTAAATTATCTTTATAAAAATAGTGATCTCCAAGTTACCTATAATTTTAATATGGTCGCCATCCATAAAAAGCGTCCAAAATTAATGGGACTACGTGAATTACTAGATGCTTATATTGAGCATCAAAAGGAAGTCGTAACAAAAAGATCGGAGTTCGAGCTTAACAAAGCCAAGGAACGTCAGCATATTGTTGAAGGGTTAATGAAAGCTTTATCCATTCTAGATGAAGTGATCGCTACTATCCGGGCATCTAAAGATAAACGTGATGCGAAGGACAATTTAATCGCGAAATATGCATTTACAGAGCTTCAAGCGGAAGCCATCGTTTCCTTACAGCTTTATCGTTTAACAAATACTGATATCACAGCATTAAGGCAGGAAGCAGAAGAATTAGCAAAAATAGTCGAAGAACTTACAAGCATTTTAGCGAGTGAAAAAAAGCTTTTATCTGTTATTAAAAAGGATTTAAAAGAAGTGAAAAAACGCTTTGCTGATGAACGTCGTTCTAAGGTTGAAGCAGAAATTGAAGAATTGAAAATTAATCTTGAAGTTATGGTTCCAAGTGAAGATGTAATAGTAACAGTAACAAAACATGGTTATGTAAAACGAACCAGCGGGCGTTCCTATGCTGCTTCAAATGGTCAAGACCTTGCTATGAAAGATTCCGATCGTCTGCTTGCACAGCTTGATATGAATACTAAGGATGTCTTGCTTCTGTTCACGAATAAAGGAAATTACTTATTCTGTCCAGTTCACGAGCTGCCAGATATCCGCTGGAAGGACCTTGGACAGCATGTAGCAAACATCATTCCAATCGAACGCGATGAGGAAATTATTCAAGCCATTCCAGTCAAGGATTTTGAGACAGATGGATTCTTAGTTTTTGTCACAAAAAATGGTATGGTCAAGAAAACAGAACTAAAAGCCTACAAAGCACAGCGGTATTCGAAACCACTTGTTGGCGTTAATCTTAAGGATGATGATCAAGTCATTGATGTTCACCTGACAGATGGAACCATGGAGCTTTTCTTAATCTCCCATTATGGTTACGCTCTCTGGTTCCCTGAAGAAGAAATCAGTATTGTTGGTATTCGTGCTGCAGGTGTGAAAGGAATCAACTTAAAAGATGGTGATTATGTTGTTGGCGGTAAAATTATCCCCCCTAACAGCAATGAAACCATCGTTATTTCCACCCAGCGTGGAGCTGTGAAACGAATGAAGTTGAAGGAGTTCGAAATAGCATCTCGTGCGAAGCGTGGCGTCGTCATTCTTAGGGAGCTTAAAGCGAATCCGCATCGGATCATGGGCTTTGTTGTTGCTCGTGACCAAGACGTAATCAATATTCAAACTGAAAAAGGCTATACTGAAACGCTTAAAGCAAGTGATATTCGCTTAAATGACCGCTACTCAAACGGTTCGTTTATCCTCGATGAGGGGGATAATGGCAAGGTAACTACTGTTTGGAAAGTGAGTAGTCCAGAAAATCCAAGTGAATAAGTTTTTTAGTGGACTCTCTTGGAAAAAGAGAGTCCTTTTTAGTTTCAGCGCCTAAGTCTCCCTAAATCGGGCTTGACCAAGGCGCTTTTGCTAATTTTTTTTCATCTTTTTTCCATATTTGGACATACTACTACTAATTGAGGATGGAGGGGAAAAGGATGAAAAAAGAGATTTTACTGGTGATCACTTCGTTTTTTCTCATCTCACTAACAGCAATTACTGGGGTATATGCGTTAGAAGAAAAAGCAAAGGTTGTGACAATTTCAAAAGAGGAAGCAGATATTACAGGTGATGGAAAAGCTGAAGTCATTTCTTTAAAGGGTATTCCTTATCAGGATGAAGCATCTTATTTGAAAAAAGTTTTCATAGAGGTAACTGCATCTAATATGAAAACCTATACATTTCCCTTAGATAGTGGTTCTAAAGCGGCACTACAGCTTGTTGACTTAAACCACGATAAGGTGAAGGATTTGTTCGCGACTGTTTTTACTGGTGGAAGCGGAGGCATAGTCGTTACCTATTTATATTCCTTAAAGGATTTTGTTCACACCGACCTAACTGTACCAGATCCTCTAGAAATGGATGCCAATTTCCTAAATGGATATAAAGCAGAAATAAAACTGCTGCAAACCGAGAAAACTTATTTGTTTGATTTAAAGGACCGTAAGAAATATTACAAAACATTAGGTCTTTACTATAAAGGAAAGCTCAATGAACCGACAGAATTGGCGGTTAATGGGTTTAACAGCCTAAAGCCGATTCAATTAGGAGGGAAAAAGGTAGGGTTAAAAGGTTGTCAAAGAGTTACAGGAGTCGCAAATGCTGACACAATCGCAATAGTTGAGTCAACCTGGAATTATAATCGTGGTCATTGGAATCTAATAAATACCGAAGTGAAGCAAGAAAGAGCAAACTAAATAAACAATCAAAAGTAAGCAGTTCATAAACACAGGAAAACCTGTGTTTTTTTTTGCAAAAAAATTGACGGTGTCAATGGCTAGGAATATACTTAGGTATGTTAATTATTAAGTTACCTAAGTAATATGACTACACTTAAAAATTGAGGTGGGAATAGTGGCTGATATCGAAAGCGCCACAGCACAAAAGCTTCTTAAAGCGTTTATGCAATTTAGAAAGACGGGTTGGCATGATAAGAAGATTTCGGGACATAATCCAAGTGAATTCAAGGTTCTAGCAACGATTCAACAAGGTGCTAATGAAAAAGATTACGAGATGAAGCTATCAGAAATTAGTCAACGATTGCAGGTTACTCCTCCGACCGTTACACAAATCATAAATAACCTTGAAAAGGATGGCTTAGTGGAGCGCACAGTTGATCCAGAAGATAGACGTGCTGTTAAAATTAAACTTACACCAACAGGGATGGAGGCTACAGCGAAAGCGAGAATTCGGTTCACTGAAACCTTTACTGGTTTAATTGATTATTTAGGTGAAGAGGAAAGTGAGCAATTTGCTGATTTACTCACTAAAGTTCAACACTATTTTAGTGAACTAAATCGCTAATAGGTTAAGATAGTGAAAGTTTGAGAAAATGGAGTGAATTACTAGTTCATATTCAGTTCATAAATATATTGTATTGTGTATTCATTAACAATTTAATAGGGAGTTGAACCCAATTGATAAAATTAAGTAGATTTTTGAAACCATTTCAAATACCGATTTACTTGGTTTTAGGCCTTGTCCTTCTGCAGTCATTAGCTGAGCTTTATTTACCTACATTAATGGCAGATATTGTCGATAATGGCGTGGTTACAGGCGATACCCATTATATTTGGAAAATTGGCGGCCTAATGTTGCTGGTTGCAGCTGGAGGTATGATTTGTTCTATCGTTGCCAGCTTCTATTCTGCAAAGGCTGCAGCTGGTTTCGGTAAATTACTTCGGAGCAAGCTATTTTCTCATGTTGGTAATTTTTCATTATATGAGTTTGATAAGCTCGGGACTGCTTCCTTAATTACCAGGACAACAAACGATATTACGCAAATCCAGCAGGTATTAGTGATGATGCTAAGGATGATGGTGATGGCTCCAATGATGTGTATTGGCGGTATCATTATGGCCTTATCAAAAGATACGAAATTAACCTTAGTTTTGGCAGTGTCTTTACCTGTTCTTGTCATTACGATTATCGTTATTGCGCGAAAAGGAATTCCTCTATTTAAAGCAATGCAAGTTAAGTTGGATAAACTTAATCGAGTTTTAAGAGAAAATTTAACCGGTATCCGTGTCATTCGTTCATTTAACCGTGTTAATCATGAGAAAAAACGTTTTAATGAAGCAAACTGGGATCTAACGCAAACAGCTATTAAGGTTAATAAACTCATGGCCGCGATGATGCCCATAATGATGATTGTTCTTAACCTTACAACAGTAGCGATTGTTTGGTTTGGGGGAATTCGGATAAGTAATGGCCATATGGAAGTTGGCGACATGATGGCGTTTCTTCAATATGCGATGCAAATAATGTTCTCCTTTGTTATGTTATCGATGATGTTCGTGATGATTCCAAGAGCATCGGTATCAGCCGTTAGAATTAACGAAGTGTTTGAAACGGTTGCGGATATTCAAGATCCGTCTGAACCTGTTTCCGCAAAAGCTAAAAAAGGGCAAGTAGAATTTCAAAATGTAACCTTTAGCTATCCTGGTGCAGAAATGCCTGCTATTTCAAATATTTCTTTTAAAATGAACCCGGGAGAAGTAACGGCTATTATTGGCGGGACCGGCTCCGGTAAATCGACACTTATTAATTTGATTCCTCGTTTTTATGATATTGAAAGTGGTAGGGTGCTTGTCGACGGAGCAGATGTACGTGAAATTACGCAGGAAAGCCTTCGCGAAAAGATTGGTTTTGTACCGCAGCAAGCTGTACTTTTTACCGGTACCATTTCAGAAAATATCCGATACGGAAAAGAAGATGCAAGTGATGCCGACGTGCACCATGCAGCAGAAATTGCACAGGCAATTGAGTTTATCGAAAATATGCCAGCTGGGTTCAATTCGGTCATTGCTCAAGGTGGAACAAATGTTTCTGGTGGGCAAAAACAGCGTTTGTCGATTGCAAGAGCTCTAGTAAGAAAACCAGAAGTCTATATTTTTGATGATAGTTTTTCAGCGTTAGATTTTAAAACAGATGCTAAGCTCCGTGCTGCTTTAAAAGCAGAAACCACTTCTTCCACAATGCTAATCGTTGCCCAACGTGTAAGCACGATTATGGATGCCGATCAGATTATTGTCCTCGATAATGGCGAAATTGCTGGAATTGGAAGACATAAGGAGTTAATGGAAACCTGTGCGGTTTATCGTGAAATTGTTATGTCACAGCTGTCAGAGGAGGAAATCGCATGAGCAGAGATTCCAATAACCACAAACCTCAACAAGGTCCTGGAGGGGGAAGACCTGGTCCAGGCGGGGGATTCGGTCCCATGGGTATGGGAATGCCCATCCAAAAAGCAAAGAATTTTAAAGGAACACTAAAAAGATTAATAGGTTATTTGAAACCTCATAAATTACAGCTGTTATCCGTGTTGATTACAGCGATCATTAGTACTGTATTTGCGATTGTCAGCCCAAAAATTATGGGTAAGGCAACGACAAAACTGTTTGAAGGTCTAATGATGAAACTTAGAGGGGTTCCTGGTGCCAAAATTGATTTTGATTATATTGGTCAAATTGTTCTTCTGTTGATAGGACTTTATATTTTGAGTGCAGCTTTTGCTTATATTCAACAGTATATCATGGCGGGGGTGGCACAAAAAACGGTCTACAATCTCCGTAAAGAAGTGGAGGAAAAGCTCAACCGGCTGCCGTTAAAATACTTTGACTCCCGTACCCATGGTGAAATTCTAAGTAGGGCTGTAAATGATGTGGATAATATCAGTACCACACTTCAGCAAAGTTTAACCCAGCTGATCACATCAGTTGTAACTTTAATTGGGGTCATTGTAATGATGCTTTCGATTAGTCCACTGATGACACTAATAGTGGTCTTAACACTCCCACTCAGCTTTGTTGCCATTATGAAAATAGCGAAAAAATCACAAACCTATTTTAAGGGCCAACAAAAATCACTTGGTCAACTTAACGGGCACGTGGAAGAAATGTACACGGGTCATAAGGTTATCAAAGTTTTTGGCCAAGAACAAAAATCGATAGAAAAATTTGAAGAAACCAATGAAGCACTTTATCAATCAGGCTGGAAGGCTCAATTTATGTCTGGCATGATCATGCCATTAATGTCGTTTATCAATAATATTGGCTATGTGCTTGTATCGGTAGTTGGGGGTATATTGGTAACGAAAAAGGCGATTGAAATTGGAGATATTCAAGCTTTTATTCAATATGCAAGACAATTTAGCCAACCAATTACCCAAACCGCTAATATCGCGAACGTAATCCAATCAACGATTGCAAGTGCGGAACGTGTATTTGAAATATTAGATGAAACGGAAGAAGTGCCTGAAGCGGTTGCTGCTGCAGAGATCGTTACTCCAAATGGGGAAGTTAGGTTCGAACATGTTTCCTTCGGTTATAATGAAAATGAACCACTTATTGATGACATGAATATTGATGTGAAACCAGGACAGCGAATTGCAATTGTTGGACCTACAGGCGCAGGGAAAACAACGCTGATAAATTTATTAATGCGTTTCTATGAAATTAATTCAGGTAAAATAGTAATTGATGGAATTGATACTCGGGATTTAAAAAGGGAGCATCTGAGAGGTCTGTTTGGAATGGTGCTTCAAGATACCTGGCTCTTCAATAGTTCGATCCGTGAAAATATAGCTTATGGTCGAGAAGGAGCAACAGAAGCAGAAATTGTTGCAGCAGCGCGAGCAGCCAATGCTGACCATTTTATTCGAACGCTGCCAGAAGGTTATGATACGATTTTGAACGAGGAAGCTTCTAATATCTCACAAGGTCAAAAGCAATTATTAACGATTGCACGAGCAATTCTTGCTAATCCTGCCATATTAATTCTTGATGAAGCAACGAGCAGTGTGGATACCCGGACAGAAGTTCAGATTCAAAAAGCAATGAACCATTTGATGAAGGGACGCACAAGCTTTATTATCGCTCACCGGCTATCAACAATTCGCGACGCAGATTTAATCCTAGTGATGAATCATGGAAGTGTAATTGAAAAAGGGAATCATCAGGAATTGTTAGAAAAAGACGGTTTTTATGCTGACTTGTATAATAGTCAATTTACTAAACGCAATGGAATAGAAAGTGTTGGGTAATTAACTATCTAGTGCTTAGAAAGCTGGAAAGCTTTCTAAGCACTAATTTACTCCAAAAAGTTTCGTAAAAATCTCCTCGAAAAATTCCCGCTCCATTTTATGATTTGATTTCGAATGCAAAATCCAAGTTTCTTAGCTAACAAAAAAAGAAAAGAAGGGATTAATGAAAGCAGGGGAGGGGTCAATTTTATAAAGAAGGTAAGCAAAATACGGGATTTATCCTTTTGAAATGTATAAGTAAAAGTAATAATAGGGAAATTGAATAAAAGAAATAAATGACAATTATTATATTTATTACAAAAAAATCAAGATAAACTCACGTTTGAGTAAATTATTAAAAATTAGCAGTCTAAAAATATTTCTATTGGTTATGAGTAGCAAGTTAAAATCTATATGAACTAAAACCACTCATTAAAATATTGATTTAATGATTTTAATAGAATCTTTTGTGAAAATTTTATTTCGTCTCATTATCTTAAGTATACTTAGTCAATGAGACAGTTTTAAAATAGGTAACATAATAAATGTTATGTTAACTAAAAAAACAAAAATTACAGCTGCACGTCCATAAATGGCAGCTGCTACATATTGTAATTTTTTTCTTCATTCAACTATATCTTTCGGCATATCCATTTTATCGACAGCAATTTTTAGATCATCGTTTTTAATGTGCGTGTAAATCATCGTTGTTTGAATCGATGAATGGCCTAATTGCCGTCTTAACTTTGGGACATCATTGATTTCTGCATGGTATCTGGTAGCAAACGAATGTCTCAACTTATGGACGGATAATGATGGTTTGCCAAATGCAGTTGCATACTTTTCAATTAATTTTTCGACAGATCTGGCGGTAAGTCTCCGTGATTTTCCTTTAGGACCCATTGGAGCAGAAATGAACAAAGCCTTATTATTTTTATCAACTTGGTACTTAGCAGTCCTAATAGCTAGATATTCTTGTAGGTCGACCATGGCAACCTGGCTGAAGTAAACGAATTGTTCTTTATTTCCTTTTCTGATTACTCTTACACAATACTTGCTAAAATCGATATCATCTAATTCAATGCCAATTAACTCCGAGAGACGCAGTCCGGAACCTAAAATTAACGATACAATTGCCGTATCCCGTTCTTTGTTTAACTGATAAAAATTAAATATTTTTTTGTTATCTTTATTCAATTCACCGTAATCATTGGCCACAAATAAGCGGAACTTCTCATATTCATCCCCAAGTAAAATTTTTCCTTCCATTTTATTCGCTTTCGTTTCCATGCTTTCTTTCACTTCATTGAATTCTATTTTCGCCATCACATTTCGATTGATATACGGCTTTAAATCTGGTGTTTCAGCAATATTTTGCAAATAATTAAACAGGGATTTTAACGCAGATAATTTACGATTCACAGTAAGTTCTTTATTATTTAATTGATAGTGAAGATAGTTTAAAAAGTTTTCCACCTCAAGAACTGTCATTTGTTCCAATCGCTCCAAGGGGATTTCCTTGACGGTACCGGACGATAATTGCTCACTAATCATCCAATTAAAAAAAATTTTATAATCATGACAATAATTGAACAATGACGCTGTAGAAAGTTTTCTTAGCTTATGATTAATAAATTCTTCAACATACCAGGGTAATTCATTAAGTAAGGTTTGCAATTTTTTATAATTTTGTTGTTTTGTCTGATTTACCATATAACACCTCACTTCTACATCTTACTGTATATACATTATTACGTCAAATTTATATTTTACGTAATAATGTTTTTTGCAGTTACAAAAACTTCACTTCTTCTGTTGTACAATGACGAGTGACACAAAAGTCCGGACAAAAATGACACAAAAGTCCGGACGTTACTTCTTTTATACGAATTAATAATAATTAAACCAATTCTACATTACTTTTAATATGATATTTTGGACTTCTGTGTCAAAAATATCATATTAAAAGTCCGGAAATGTGTTTCTGTTGAATAAAAAAGGAGTGTTTGTTTCTTTCAAATGCAAATTTTCGTCCTTCCCTCTTTATTTTTAGTGAGGACCAGAATTAGGTATTTTATATCTACATGCAAAGGCTGCTATTATAGGATTAGACATAACCTATTTTGATCTAATTTTTTACAATTAGGAAAAACATTAAAAAACAAAAAGCTCCTGCGTCCACAGAAGCTTCTAAAAACTTTATGAAAAGAGTCTATTGATTTAGGTTTACTCCCATCATAATAATTAACATCCATCGTAGATGCTGACCATTAGATCTGAAATACGTAATCAGTCGTTGAAAAAGTAATTTGATATACACCTTTAATAGGAAAAAAGCACTCAATCTTGTGAGTGCTTTTTAGAGATATTTTAGTTATACTTTCTATGAATCTTATACTTATTGATTAAAGTACATTCTTAAAATATCCAGCCCCACGGATCATTTCTACGACGATCCGTTCTTCTGCGATCTGTTCTAAAACGGGATGTTCTTCGTCTATCTGTTCTTCGACGATCTGTTCTAAAACGGGATGTTCTTCGCCTATCTGTTCTTCGACGATCTGTTCTAAAACGGGATGTTCTTCGTCTATCTGTTCTTCTGCGATCTGTTCTAAAACGGCTTGTTCTTCGGCTATCTGTTCTTCTGTGATCTGTTCTAAAACGGCTTGTTCTTCGGCTATCTGTTCTTCTGCGATCTGTTCTAAAACGGCTTGTTCTTCGGCTATCTGTTCTTCTGCGATCTGTTCTAAAACGGCTTGTTCTTCGGCTATCTGTTCTTCTGCGATCTGTTCTAAAACGACTTGTTCTTCGTCTATCACTTCTTCTGCGATCTGTCCTAAAACGGCTTGTTCTTCGGCTATCTGTTCTTCGACGATCCGAAGTAGGATTTTGAAACATAAACTCACTTAAACCAAGAGTCTCAGCTAGTTGTACTGCATCTTGAATATTTTTTTGTGAAAACAATTCCACTAATAACACCTCCTACTGATTAAAAAATAAAATTTTGAAAGATCAACTAAATCTTTCATAGGTATGTTATGTGGACTAGCTCCTAAAGGTGAGAGTCATACGTTTATTTTTTTAAAATACTCTTTTATTTGAAACAGTGACAAAGAAAAAAGATCGCCTCTAATGACGATCTTCTGGAACCCATTCTTCTTCAATTAACATGACCGATAGTTGAATAACAAAAATGCCGCATTGATTGGTAGCACATATTCTTAAATTAACCCGAGAGTTCTTCAAGATATTCTTTTTTTTACTGGTACAAATAAATCAACTTTACATTTCCCCTCTGGGTCTTCGGAAGGGTTATTCATATTAAATTCAAGGTTATATCTATCGTAATCTGCATCATAATCGCTATTTGGCAGCCATTCTACAAACATATACTGGTAAGCAAAATTCAACTTATCAGGAGTATCATAGAAGTGATACAAGGCATAATGCCCCCCATCCAATTTTTTGAATTTCATATCTTTATGTCTCTCTTTATCAAATCCGTCAGGAATTGTAACACAAGCATCATGGCGGCAATCCTTGCTTTCGATTAAATTAGGATTATCTAATGAAATTCCGATAAATGATTGTTGAGGTGGGAATAGCCCATTGCTAATTGCCCAATTAATCAGGTTTCCCCAGTGTTCTTGAGGTTCATAATAACTCCCAGTACGTCTAATAAACGCTACTTCCGTTTCAGGTAATTCCTTTATTAAAATATTCATTCTTAAAATCCCCCATTTGGAAATAATCACCCCTCAATACATTTCGCTATTTATTGAATAATTTCCTTCTTCCACTCCCTCACCCGCTAGCTTAAGTACATTCTTTCTTCACAATCTTGTGTACAGAGTAAACATTTTGGAGATTTTGTTTACCCGTACTAAAAAAGGACCGACAAAACACCAATGATTGGAATCAATAAAAATAAATTCCTATTTTTTAAAGGTTCTATTTTGCAATTTTTCATTTAAAAATTTCAGATAACCAAATAACTCTTAATTAAAAAAGCCACCAAATATGGTAGCTGATTACTTTAGCTTAATTCAATATTACCTTTTTAA
>NZ_CALBWS010000021.1 GCF_937468385.1 Neobacillus rhizosphaerae | reverse complement strand
TGATCTCAAACTAAGAAAAAAGAAGCCGAAATACGCTTCTCTTCTTAGAGTTGGTCAAAAACTAAACAAAAAACAAATTGTGTGGGGAGCCTTGACAGTTTCGTTCATATCAGTTTAAGTGCAATTCTTCACTGTAAAAAAATATAGTGCTATATCAACCAATATCTGAACAACTTTCATTTTCCAATTTCCGAATACATTCTTGCATTTTAATGAATTAATGTTTCGATAAAAAATCAACCATTATGTCAAAAGAGTCTTGTTCAGATTTTACATTATATTTTGAATTGTATGGGTCACTAAATCCATGTTCTCCGTGAATTTTATGTATCTCGATATTCTTTTTTTCTAAGTATGGAATTAATTCTTTGACATTAAATGATTTCTCACTTTCAGGAAAGAAAAGCATTGTTGAACATAAAGGTTCAATCTCTAGATAGTTTCTAATTCGCGAACCATAGTAACCAACAATTCCATCGATATCATTTTCTTCACTACACAACCATGCAATGGTTGCCCCAACACTAAATCCAACAATAAAGACTTTTTCATATTGATCTTTAAAATCTTGCAATACACGTTTAATCTTATTTGTCGCATTAATAAACCCAATATTCTCCATAAAATTCCGATAAGCAACTTCTTCAAATAAATATTCAAAAGGTCCTTCTTTTTCTAATAAATTTGGACAAATAACATCAAAGCCTCTTTCTGATAATGAATGGCAAACTTTATTCATATGCTGGTTAACCCCATAAATTTCATGTACTACTATAATTAATTTGTTTGAGTTACTTTGTATGTTTATCAAATTAAACCTCCTATTAAATCAGAACTTTCTTCTAATAATAATACAAAACTAAATGGATAATACTTCTTAAACTTAACTGCCCGTTACTTCAATTAGAAAAAGGTTTACCTGTTATTCCTCAATATGTTCGTATTAATCATTAACTTTTGTCTATAACTTTAATAAATAAAAGTGCAACCAATTATGGTCGCACTTTATGATAAGAATTCATTAATTTAAATTCCTTTTCAGACTTACCAGATTCAGGACAAAGTGAAAGTAAGCGTGCATTAACCGCATAAGTAAATGTATCTTCTGTTTTTATTTTTTTCTTATCATTAATAATCAATTCATCACGTTGTAAAGAGATTTTTATAAGATGGGTGTATATTCTGTCGTTTTCACTTGGTCCAAGCTGCTTAATCCAAATGCGTATTCCTTCTGGTTTAGGCTCTCCCCAATTTACGGAGTCTGCATGATATTTATTATGATAATAATCCACTAAGCTATGATGCATCCATACCTGCATTGTGTTTTACGCCCCAAAAGGTAGCAAAAAAGTTTGCCGTTACTAAGAAAAACCCTTTTGGTTGAAGTAGTCATCGGATAAAAAAGTCTTACGAGTTAAATTAATAAATGCCTCTAAAGGAGATGTCATCCATTTATCTTTATGCCAAGCAATTTGAGTAAAAAGTGAAGATGTGGAATCCTTCCATGGTATTTCCTTCATTCTCCCCTCCTTAATATCTTTTTTCACTACCATCTCTGGTAATAGTGCTATTCCTAGTCCTGCTATTACACATTGTTTGATTGCCTCGATACTACTAAATTCTATTTTATTCAGTGGGTATACTCCTGCCGATTTAAGGGAGTCTTCGAACATCATTCTGTAAGAACATCCCATTTCTGTAAGCAAAAGAGTCTCATCCTTAAGGTCATCTATCGAGAGCACTGGTTTGGGGTGATTTGGTGCGATGACCATTTTGAACTCCTCTTTGATAAGTTGCTCCACTCTTAATGAACCCTCAGGCTTACTTGTATCCATAATAAAGGCAACATCTACTAAACCCTCCATAAGATGATTTCTCGCCATTTCGTCAGAATGTGCAGGCTTAAAGATGAGTTTAACTTTGGGAAATGTAGCCTTGAATTCTTTAAGAATTAGAGGTAAACGATAGGTACACTGGCTCTCTTGGGCACCAATTATTAAGGTGCCAGTTGGTTCTTCTTCTCCGTTCACAGCCATGAACGCTTCTTCGTTTAGTCTTATCATCTTTTCAGCATATAGTTTAAACTTGTGTCCAGCCTCTGTTAAAATCAATCGTTTTCCTAGACGCTCAAATAAGGGTTTACCAATTTCATCTTCGAGAGCTTTAATTTGGGCAGTTACACTTGATTGTGCAAAATTTAAAATTTTTGCAGTCTGGGTAAAGTTCAAATTTTCTGCGGCATTTTTAAAAGTTATCAATTGTTTAATATCCATATTTCCCGCCTCTTTATAATCGTTTTTTTCGATTGAATCAATCAAAATAATCATCTGTATCTATTTTTAAATTAAATATAAGATATATGTAATAAAGAAACAACTAGAAAACCACTTAATATAGACGAAAGGAGAAATGATGAATGAAAATAGCAGTTATATATGGGGGGACCCGTCCCAATGGCAATACGGAGATGCTGACAGAACACGTAATTCAAGGTATGGTTACAGAAAAGATTTACTTAAGTGATTATAATATCAAGCCAATTATAGACATGCGTCATTCAAAAGATGGCTTTCAGGACAGAAATGATGATTATAATTCCATAATCGAACGGATTCTTCTAAATGACATTCTAGTATTCTCTACTCCGATTTATTGGTATAGCATGTCAGGAACAATGAAAAACTTTATCGACCGATGGTCACAAACCTTAAGGGACCCAAAATATCCTGATTTTAAGAATGAAATGGCTTCTAAAAAAGCATTTGTTATTGCTGTTGGAGGAGACGAACCGCACATTAAAGGGCTGCCTATGATTCAGCAATTCAATTACATATTTGATTTTATAGGAATTGAATTTGCGGGATATATTCTTGGAAATGGAAACAAACCTGAAGAAGTAATTCAAGACAAAGATGCACTTTTCGCAGCTACTCAAATTCGAAATAAATTAACTGAAAACAAATGGAATTAAACAACAAAATGGGTTTGCATTGTAATTCGAATGCAGACCAATTTTTTTGATTGCTCAAACTATAGTGTTAGGTGTTCTTTTATTCTTGTTCAACTAACCTGCCCGTTAGTTTAAGTAGAATCCTTCACAATCTTTTCTGCACCTTTTAATCTCCAATCCCTTAAATGTGTTATCTATACATAAAGGCGCCTTCTTATTAAAGAAAAGCGCCCTATTGTAAAATAAAAAGAGTTCGTTTTCAATAACGGCGTTCCCTCTAAAATAAAAATGTTTCAAAAACACATACCCTGTAGGATAGTCCATGGGTTTCCAATACCACTTTATTCGCTTTTTTAAGCACCACTAGGTTTCCTTCATTCCTTCACAGCTGAAACCAATACCGATTTCCATTTGAATAGGAAACACTTTTCCACGGTCAAAGTATTTACCGAAGTGTCGGTCGACTGACTGTCCTGTCATCGGGACAAAATGACCCTCTTCTTTTTTTTCACGACAACCTCTGAGCAACATCATCCCACCCGGCTTGAGGATGCGGGCCAATCTCTCGTGCAAATTGATCTCGTTCCTCTTCGGCAATTGTATGAAAACAGCCGCGATCATTTACAAAATCTACGGACTGGTCCTCAACCGGTAAATCTAAGACATTTCCATGACGCCAGTCAACTTGCTCCCCAGCCTCCTTTGCCCGTTCAGCAGCGCTCCTGAGAGCTTCTGCACTTAGATCCACCCCAATCATATTCAATCCGTGTTGGGCAAGAAAAATTGCTTCTCGACCAGCTCCACAACCAACATCCAACCCAATTGTCACCTTTGGAAAGTTTATAGTGGCAATAAAAGCTACCAACTCTTGTGACGGATACGAAAGATCCCACATATCCCGAAAACTCCCATTGATCAATGCTTCGTTCCAACTCATTTTTAACACCTGCCCCATAAAAATTTTTTCCTTAATACCCATTCTGTCCAATCCACTAAATTTCCTATAAAATGTACTCCCATATTCTACAAATTGGTCCGTTTAAAGTTTGTAGATGCTTGAATCATGTCTTTAGGTTCAACTTTTGAGAGTTTTTGTAATTGATCTTATTTTTTCAATAGCCAATGATTTCCACTTCTGTCCGTTTCAAAACCATTCTGAAATGAATAAATTAAAACTAAATGAAATAATCGAATGATTAAATTTCAATTAACTCAAAATTCATTTTAAATAAATTAGGTAAAAGTCTTTTACTTAAAGGAGATAATCATGAAGAAATCAACGAAATTAAAGCATTTGCTGAATTCCCCACAAAAACCGGAATTTTTAATGGAAGCCCATAATGGTCTTTCCGCAAAAGTGGTCGAGGAAGCAGGTTTTAAAGGTATATGGGCCAGTGGACTATCAATATCTGCCTCAATGGGAGTTAGAGATAATAACGAAGCTTCTTGGACTCAAGTATTAGATGTTCTTGAATTTATGAGTGATGCTACAACAATACCAATTCTATTAGATGGGGATACGGGATATGGAAACTTTAATAATGCAAGAAGGTTAGTTAAAAAATTAGAACAATTGGATATAGCTGGGGTTTGTATTGAAGATAAAATCTTTCCGAAATCGAATTCTTTTATAAGCGGAGAAACACAGTCACTTGCCTCCATTGAAGAATTTTGCGGAAAAATTAAAGCGATGAAAGATACACAAATGGATGATGATTTTATTGTTGTAGCTAGAGTTGAAGCTTTTATTGCAGGTTGGGGATTAGAAGAAGCACTGAAACGCGCTGATGCCTATAGGCAGGCAGGTGCTGATGCAATCCTTATACACAGTAAAAAATCTCATTTTAATGAAATCGAAGAATTTATGAAAGCATGGAATGATCGACATCCAGTTGTAATTGCTCCCACCAAATATTATTCAACGCCAACCGAAAAATTCAAGAATTTAGGAGTCAACGCAGTAATCTGGGCCAATCACAACTTAAGAGCATCACTTACTGCTATGCAAAAAATATCAAAACAAATATTAAATGATGAAAGTCTCATTCAGGTTGAAGATTCTATTGCAAGTGTTGAAGAAATTTTTAGAATTCAAAATGCCGAAGAACTTCAAAGTGCTGAGAAGAAATATTTACCACGAACTATTTCGAAAACGGAGTAAATGTATGTTAAACACTAAAAGTTTTGGAAATGAACTTAAAAAACTAGGTTTTGACTTTTACAGTGGAGTACCATGTTCATTTTTAAAGAATCTTATCAACTATGCCATAAATGAATGTGAATATATTGCAGCTGTTAACGAAGGGGATGCAATTGCCATTGCATCGGGAGCTTATTTTGGAGGTAGAAAGCCAGTTGTTTTAATGCAAAACTCTGGCCTCACTAATGCTGTTTCCCCATTGACTTCTTTAAACTATCCCTTTCAAATACCTGTACTTGGTTTTGTAAGTTTAAGAGGAGATTCCAGTTTAAACGATGAGCCTCAGCATGAATTAATGGGGCGAATTACAACGCAAATGCTAGATCTCATGCAAATAAACTGGCAATTCCTATCCCCTGATTTACACGAAGCAAAGATTCAAGTTGAATCAGCTAACAATTGGATTGAAAACAACAAACCATTCTTCTTTGTAGTGAAGAAAGGAACCTTTGAAACGGAAAAACTTAAACCAATAGAACATCCTAATCATTACAATAAGAAAAAACTCGAAAAAACACTTATGGATGAATTTCCAAGTAGGTTTCAAACTTTAAAAGCGATCAATGGATTGAAAGATGAAAAAACTGTACAACTCGCAACGACTGGAAAAACAGGCAGAGAGCTATATGAAATTGAAGATTCCGCTAATAATTTGTATATGGTTGGTTCTATGGGATGTGTCAGTTCTCTAGGTGTTGGATTAGCATTGTCACGAAAAGAATTAGATGTAGTTGTCATTGATGGAGATGGATCTCTCCTAATGCGAATGGGAAGTTTAGCTACAAATGGATATTATAGGCCAAAAAATATGTTACACATTCTACTAGATAATGAAACCCATGATTCAACCGGAGGGCAAAGTACCGTTTCTCACAACGTTAATTTTGTAACTATTGCTGCTGCATGCGGTTACGAAAAATCTTTTTATATTCACAGCCTAAAGGAACTCGAAGAGCAGATTCAATTATGGAAAAAGACAAATGGACTCACCTTTCTTTATCTAAAAATCTCTAAAGGATCTAACCCAAACTTAGGCCGCCCAAAAATTTCACCAAGAGAGGTTAAAAATCGCTTACGCAAATTTATTAAATAAAAAGGGTGAGCAATATGCAAAAAGTTAATAGACATATATTATTAAACCCTGGTCCTGCCACTACAACAGATTCGGTTAAATACGCACAGGTGGTACCCGATATTTGTCCCCGTGAAAATGATTTTTTTCACATAATGCATTTTGTTTCCTCTGAACTAACTAGCTTTGTAGCAGATAAAGAGCAATATGCTACAGTTTTGTTCGGAGGATCAGGTACTGCTTCTGTAGAATCAATCTTAAGTTCTGTTATGACTGACGGGGCTATCGTAATAATTAATAATGGTGCGTACGGTCAGCGATTGTGTGAAATTGCTCATGCGTATCAATTAGATTGGTATGAGTTTAAAAGTCCACCAGATCACCCCATTCAATTAGATATATTGAAAACGTTTATTCAAAAACTTCCGAAAACAGTTTCCTATCTTGCAGTCGTTCATAATGAAACAACAACGGGATTATTAAACGATATTGAGGCGATCGGAACTATTTGCAAGGAAAAGAATATTGAAATGATGGTAGATGCTATGAGTTCTTTTGCAGCCATCCCTATTGATATGAACAAAATGAATATAGCTTATTTAGCTGCAAGTTCCAATAAAAATCTTCAAGGAATGGCAGGAATTTCGTTTGTTATAGCCCCAAAAAATAAATTAGAGAAAAAAAAAACAACTAAGCCCACTAACTATTATTTAAATCTTCATTCACAATTTAAATATTTCATAGAAACAGGACAGATGCGTTTTACTCCTCCTGTTCAGACAATATATGCATTAAAACAAGCAATTATTGAATTAAAAGAAGAAGGTGTGAAAGAAAGATATGAACGATATTCACAGTTATGGGAAACATTAATCGAGGGACTCACGAAACTTGGTTTTAAATACATTGTCCCTGCAGAGAATCATTCGAAATTAATTACAGCCATTTTAGAGCCTACATGTAAGGCATATAATTTCACCAACATGCATGATTATTTTTATAAAAACAGTATTACAATTTACCCAGGAAAACTTAAAAATATGAATTCTTTTAGAGTAGCTAATATTGGTGATCTTACTGTAAATGATATAAATCTTTTTTTAACTATAATGGAAGAATATCTTCAGTACATTGGAATAGATACTAAGGAAGAAAATTTGGCAGGTATACTTTACGAAAGTAAATAAGAGTAATTAATAAATACCCCATAATACAGTTAATTACTAAAAGATTGTAAATTAAAAATGAGGTGTATTTTTTGAGCGATGCAGTAGGAAAATGGGAACAATATTTACTGTTGCAACAAGACCCATTAATAAGTAGTAGTATTCCAGAAACCAAAATGTATAGTATTAAAAATTTTAGAGAATTAATTAATCGTTATGATCATGTTTATGTAAAACACAATACTACAGGCCAAGGAAGGGCAATATTTAAAATCCTTAAAAGACAAGACGGATTATATTGTTATAATGGCTTTACTTTTCAAGGTAATCATATAAATAAATGTGTTTCATCAATAACAGAGTTTCATCAGTTTCTACATCCATTTTTAAAATTTGGCAGAAAAAGTGGGCCTTATGTTATCCAGGAAGGAATCGAAAGTGTGACACAAAATGGGCAGCCTTTTATGATTCGAGTTCATGTTCAACTTCTAGAAGATGAATGGTTGGTAGGTGGAATGTATGGAAAAATTGGATTGGCAGAAGCTGAATGTAATGGAATTGTTAATTCTCATCGAGGTGCCAAGGTAATATCGATAAACGAATTATTGACGCTACATTTACAATTAAATCAAGGAAATCAATTTGAAACTATAGAGACTATTAATAGATTGGCTATTTCAGCAGCTAAAGGAATCTCCTCTCAATTTCCACGCAGAGAATATGGTATGGATTTTGGACTAAATAAAAATGGAACCCCCATATTATTTGAAGTAAATACAACCCCAAGTATACGCAGTTTTGCTGAAATTGATAATAAAGCTGTATGGAAGAATATTGTCGAGATTCGAAAACAACAGAATAAAGACTAAAAAGTCGCTGACTTAAAAAACTATTTTTAACTACTTTTCTGGTCAGCACTTCTTTTAGTTGGTTCGCTGTTCGGAATGGAATTCGGGATGCCCTAAATGAAAACGACTGACGAGATCATTCCACGCAATAAAAGATAAAGAGAGTTTTACGACAAAAAAGAGAAGAATGAAAACCATTCAGGGTAGCCATTACCGCGTGTATTTTAAAAAAAGTCCTTTACTCTTTGTCATTAACAGCTGTTAAGAACGATTCTCAACCTTATATAAATAAGCTCCCGATTGCTGAAGATTAAGATACGATCATGATTGCTGCCTTTAGCTTGTTGAACTAATGCACCCCGATAGTTTAAGTACATCTTTTCACAAACTACCCAAAAATTTGGGCAGCAATCCCGAATAATGTATTGTTTCTAGAAGGCATATTAACAGAATTGATTACCATTATTGGTGGTTGACTCACATTAATAAATCCACTTTTCTCCAATAACATCATAAACTTATCATTACCTGATGGGACATCAATTCTTAATTTCCCTTTATGCTTTGAAGATAATTTATCAATTAAGACTAATGCTGTTTGGAAGTCTGGTGCTACAATAGGACCTAATATGAGATTAATTGTCCCTAAAATGGAAAGTCCATATCCCACAATTGTTCCATTATTATCTTTTACAACCAAGCATCTTTCTGATTGTTTTATTCTATTCATAAGGAAACGACTTCTTTTGTCTCCAAAAGCGTCCTCATCAAGCTTAAGCAATTCATCAATATCAACTCCACTAAACTCTTCAATGATAATATCACTGTTATTCGAAGGTTTAGTAATAGTTATATAATTATCACATAGATATTTATGAACAAAATCAACAGTATTGAAGCCCATTTTTTCATAGAGGGGTTTTCCTTCTTCTGTTGCAATTAGCATAACGGTAGTTCCTTTAGAAACACTTTCTATACATTTCCTAGTAGCCTTTTTCCCTAATCCCATACCTCTAAAATCTTTATTAACTATAACCATACCAATTGAAGCTAAAGAAGTATCATAAGAAATTATTGCAGCACTAGACACAATTTTCCCTTCAGCATTTTTATGTCCAAATATTTTTCCTGATGACAGAACAGTTCCAATTTCCTTTTCATCATAATCCCATCCAACTGATGCAGACAGTTCGATTAATCCTTGAACATCACATTTATCAAATTGGACTAAGTCTAATATTGGTTTATTGTATGTGACCATTATGGTTTCTCCTTCTTTAGAACATCATTTTAATAGTCTTATGTAAAATTATACTATATTAATCATACTTTTAATTGAATTAACCTGCCACTTTAGCTCAAGAAGAAACTTCAACGAAAAAGAGCATTAATCCTTCTTGAATTAATGCTCCCTATAGTTTAATAACCTGATTTACTGATTATATCTTCAATTCTTTATATTTAACTACATAGGTATGGTTTTTGTTGCAACTGTTTGTTGAAATGCCTGATCATGCTCAACAATAACCATTGTGGGATTAAATCTTTGAATAAGCTCTTCAATCTGCATGCGCGAATAAATATCAACAAAATTTAACGGTTCATCCCAAATATATAAATGAGCTTTTTCACATAAACTTTTGGCTATAAGCAGCTTTTTCTTTTGTCCACCAGAGTAATGAGATATATCTTTCTCAAATTGAATTCGGTCAAAATCCATCTTCCGTAGGATGGATTTAAATAACGTTTCATCAATCTCATGCTCTTCAATAAAGTCCGATAACAGACCCTTCAAATGAGAAGTATCTTGTTGGACATAGGAAATAATGAGGCCTGAACCTAAATTCATTGTACCTGTATGCTGTATCGGATTTCCTTGAATTAGTTTTAGGATACTACTTTTGCCGCTTCCATTCTTTCCATCAAGTACAATTCGGTCTCCTTGTTCAACTATAAAGCTAATTGGCTTATTCACTACTTGGTCATCGTACTTAACAGACACATCAGATAAAACAATCAATTCATTTGACTGAAATTCAAATAGTTCTAATTTTAATGACTCGGTTTTTTCCACATTTTTTAGCAGTTTTGACTTTTCCTCAATAGCTTTTTGTTGCCTTGATTCAAGGTTCTTTGCTCTCTTCATCATCTTTGCTGCTTTATGTCCTACAAAACCCTTGTCCAACTTAGAACCCGAATTCGTTGTCCCATTTTTGGAAGCTTCCACTTGATTAGACCAACCTGCTGAACGCTTTGAAGACTGTTTTAATCTCCCTATGTCTTTTTGTAGGCGCTGATTTGTTGCCTCTTCGTGTTCCTGCTGTCTATCAAAATTTAACTTCCAAGAAGAAAAGTTACCACTTTGAACTTCAATATTTGCCCTATTTATAGATAAGATATGGTCAACGCATCCATCTAAAAAGATTCTGTCATGTGAAATTAAAATAAACCCTTTTTTCTTCCTTAGATAATCAGAGACCATCTTTCGTGCATCAGTGTCTAGATGATTGGTTGGCTCATCAATTAAAAGAAATTGGCCCTCAGTCAAAAAAAGTGCAGCAAGCAACACCTTTGTTTGTTCTCCATTTGATAATGTTTTAAATGGTCGGTACATGACCTCGGCATCAACATTTAGATAGGATATTTCACGAAGAAATTCCCAATCTTCTGCTTGGGGGCAAATTTCTTCAACGATTTCGTGAGTATACTTGTTTTTATCCGAAACTGGATAAGGGAAATAATTAAATTCTACCGAAGAAATGATTTTCCCACTATACTCATAATTCCCTAATAATAAATTAAAGAATGTTGTTTTACCTCGGCCATTTCTACCGATAAATCCAAGTTTCCAATCCGTATCTATTTGAAAGTTTACACCTTCAAATATATTGTCAAAGCTACCTGGATAAGAAAAAGTTAAGTCTTGAACTTGTATCATTGACATGATAATTCCTCCTTTGTATATCAACACTTTTTTACTGTTTATACAAAGTCGGCACATCCATCTATTCTAAATTTCTCCGTATAAGTTTGATGGATATTAACGACTTATACGGAGTATTACATGCGTAACAATAGTGTCTGAATTGCTCATTTCTCTCTCTCCTTTATTTATTAGGTTAAAGTTACAGATTAAAAAATATCAATCTTAACTATGAAAGAATAAAAAATCCTCCCATTTTGTAATTGGAAGGATTAGTCTTTCACTTATAGTAAATAAGTTCTTTTTTGCCATTGGAATCATGACAAACAAAGTGTAAACCGATTTATAAAAATGGATAGACTAATCCTATATTTTGTAGTTTGAAGTTATTCTTTTCAAATAAAAATATAGATTAGTTAATCATTGTCCATCCATCAGTCCTCTCAACATTGTATTTTTATATTAACAAATTTTTATACAGAATACAATTCAGCATCATCTTCACTTCAAATTACTGCTTGTTGTTCTTTTGATAACTTCCATACAATTGACCACAAGCAGCATCTATATCAATTCCAAATTGACTTCTAATGGTCACATTAATACCTGATGATTTTAATTTTTTGTAAAAATTAACAACATGACCTTCATCAACTTCACCGAACCTTAAAGGAGAACTGACGGTTGGGTTATATCTGATTAAATTTACATGATATAAACGTCCTTCTTTATATCGACCTTTTAATAGACTTACTACTTCTTTAGCATTGTCAATAGAATCATTCACACCAGGTAACATAATATAAGCAATATATACTTTTCTTGATGTTATTCGTATATGCTCATCTAATGTGTCCATTACATCTAATAATGGATACCTATCATTAATCGGCATCAACTTACTTCGTTGTTCATTAAAAGGAGAATGTAACGAAAACGTCAAATTGACTTGCGGATAATTCAGAGTCATTTTTTTTATACTTGGTATAATACCAATAGTTGAAATAGATAACCTACGAGGGCTTAAAGCAAACAGCGTAGGATCAGTGAGTACATCTAAGGCATCAAAAACTTGTACATTGGCAAGCGCTTCTCCCATCCCCATAAAAGAAATACTATCAATTGAATGACCTTGTAAGTAAAAATGGAGGATTTGGTCAGTTATTTCATCTGAAGTCAAATTTCTTTTTAATCCAATGTCACCTGTTGCACAAAATTTACACCCAAAATTACATCCGCACTGAGAAGATATACAAAATGATTCCCACCCAGCTTTATATTTCATATTTACCGTTTCTATTTTTTCATTTCCTGAAATTTCAAATAAGACTTTATTGACTTGCTCAGAATGTTGTTCCTTTAAAGGAACAATATCTAAAATAGACTCTCCAAATTCCTTAACTAAAATTTCTCTTAACGATTTTGGAAGTACATTAATTTCGTTGAATTTATTTATTCTTTCTTTAAAAATGGCATTCAATATTTGTTTCATTCTAAAATTAGGGTAATTATGTTCCCTTAAGAATTCATTTATTCTTCTATACTTATTGCTTTGTTTTAATTGCATCCTTCTCATCCTTCCATAAGACTCTCTAGTTTTATAGGAGTAAATAGAAAGGAGTTGTCTATCCCTTAAGTTAAAAATAAACACAAAAAAAGCACTGATAGAATTATCGGTGCCGAACTTAAAAAATATGCACAAATAAATAAGGACTCTAAGTCATTGCCTTGTAATTTATTTGCCATAGAGGCAAAGCTCCGATAACTGTTTTTGTATGGTTGTATAGCATAAAAAAGGACAGACTACTCCCTTTGTCTGCTAAACCATTACCAATTTTTACATTTTTACCAAACAGAATTCTAAAAACAGTTAACATTGCTTGCACCTCCCTTTGTCAAATTTATTATTGAGTAATCTAACATATAAGTGAGTATATGTAAAGTGTAATTCGAGAATTATTGTAAAACTAACCTGCCAGTTACTTGAATAAGAAAAAGACGACCATTCTAGTGAATAATCGTCCACGTTAGTACAATAAGCACTATTTCTATTCCATAATTGATTTTGCTCCAATTTTCCATTTCATAAAGAGATTTATGTCAGTTATAGCATCAATTATTCTCCAGTGGAATTCTCGATTTTCTCGAAGTTCTTTTAATACAATTGGTTTAACAATGTGTTTCTCTAACATACCTTTTGTTCTTGCAATGTACGCAAATCCTAACACTGCGTTCGCCCTTATTAGTGGATTCTCGTGTTCAGATAGCTTGGCACATAGGTCCTGTGCATACTTCCAGTTTATATGATATTCACCAACAGAAAGAGGAAGAGTAATAAGTTCATCAATTACTTTACTATTGAATATTTCTCTTATTTGCTCATTAGAAAACTCTTTAAGTGGTTTGTAAATCCGCTTTTCATCCACAATATTCAACACCTTATTAATTTCATAAATTCTTTTTCACATTTTTCAACAATCCAGCTTCGTTAGTTCAATAAAAAATCTGCCCTGGATTGGCCAGCATTCTTCAACTCAAGCAACCCGTTACTTTAAGTACATAATTTCACAAAGCTAACCTTGATAATAAAAGGAGGTTGACACAAACATAACCTACTTTTCAAACCTTCTCATATTAGCATTCCAACTGTTATTTCCGATCCATACTCCCAAGGGACTAAGGATTATTATGGTCATTAGAGAACTAAAAATAACAATCGGAATATTGGTTAATTCTGTTCTCTTAAACACAAACACGTAAACTATTGTAATCAACAATAACCAAACTTCCCAAATTAATAATGTTTTTAAAACATATCTTTTTTTTCCTTTGGATTTTATTCTATTCCATCTTTCTTTTTTTTATCAAAACTACTCACTTGAACCAGCTCCCTAAAAAAACCTTTTTCCAGTATAAATTCCCCTTATATTTAACATTTTCCTTCTTCAAGTAACCTGTCCGTTAGTTTAATAAGAAAATGAGCTGCCACCGCAACTCATTATGATCTTGAACTCTTGCACCCGTTACTTCAATATGAACTTATAATGTCGGAGGGCTATCAGACATCGCATTAGTAAGAATTAAATATATAAGTATATTGGCAGGTAAAAATATAAAAATAAGTCTTACCGCAAATGAAGATATACTGAAGTATTCGGCTATACCACCACAAACACCTGTTATAGACTTATCTGTTGATGATTTTCTTAACTTATTTTTCAACCCCATACACCCCTCTCGTATAATTCATCTCTTTTCATAAATTTTACCATATAAAACCAAAATATTTATTAAACTCTTCTGCCAGTTAGCTTCAGTACATTCCTTCACAATTTTGTTTTTATAAGGCTATTTTCGTAAAGAATGTTGTTTTTTTATAAAAAGGCTCTGGTAAACGATTTTATTATAGTGTTATCTTTTTATTTTTCAGCCAGAGGGCAGGTTTACACAACAAAGAGCCATTAATAGATTTTTTGATTTCGTCTAAGGTGCAGTTCGGAGAAATTCATCTATAAATTCCATAATTAGAGTGTAAACAATAAGACTGATAGGCAATAAATTTACAATTAAAGCAAAAATTCTTTTAGCTAAATTTTGTTTGCTGAACATTGAAATGATGCTCAAAGGAATACCAATCAAGGAAATGAGAAATGCGAGTAATGCAAACACTCCTATGATAGAATCCACGCTCTCGTTTGAAGTTCTTGATAATGTGTATACAGATATTGGTATAACAATAATCGTAGCCATTGCTATAAAGCACGAGATTTTAGTGAATATCTTCAGACTTTTCCTTTCCAAAAAATTCACCTCTCTTTAGATACTTAAATCAATAGGATTAGTTCCCTCTTGTTTCACTAATCTTCTTCGATAGTTCAATATCCAATGTTTTCATTTCTATAATGAAGGCAATAATTCCTCTAATATAGCCAATTTAGGAGGTATTTATTTTGCTGTTATCAAAAGCCTGGGAACTTTACGAATCTGATAAAAGGATTGAAGGGTTCTCTCCACAAACATTAAAGGCATATAGACTCCAATCTAAGTTACTCATTCAACAATTTGGCGATGTGAATATTGAATCAGTAACGACAGATCAGCTGAAAGAATACTTAGCAAAGTCTAGTGAACACTTAAAACCATCTAGTTTAGCTCATCGAATTCGATTTATTAAATCCGTATTTCGGTGGTCAAACGAAGAAGGACATATCTCTAAAAATCCAGCAACGAAAATCAAAGAACCAAAACAAGGGAAACGTATTCCAAAATTTTTAACTGAAAAGGAAATTGAGCTTTTAAGGGAAGCGTGCTTTACTCCAATGGAAAAGGCATTATTTGAATTTATGTTCTCAACAGGTTGTAGAATAGGTGAAATTGTGTCGTTAGAAAAGAATAGCATTAATTGGTCAAATCGCTCTGCAATTGTTCTTGGAAAAGGTGATAAAGAAAGAGAGGTCTATTTTAATATACGTTGTGAAATCTGGTTGAAACGATACTTAGACCTCCGTCAGGATAAAGACCCAGCTATTTTTGTCACTGAACGTCACCCGCATATAATGAGCATTGCCCAAATGAGGTACATTATTAAACGAATTTCAAGTCGTGCAGGGCAGGGATCAACAAAGAAATCCATCCTCACCAACTACGCCACAGCTATGCCACGCACCTATTGAACAATGGGGCTCCCATTGATGTTATTCAAAGTTTACTAGGGCACGAAAAGAGCGAGACCACTAGGATTTATGCTCAATTAAGTGGTAGCCTTAGAAGAGAGTTTTATAGAAAATATTTTTAAAAAAGAAACAAAGAAAAAGCAGCGGAAGTTCCGTTGCTTTTTTACGCTATCGCCCCAGTTAGCACAATAAGAGTTCAACAAAAAGGTCGTTAATCCTTCCTGGATTAACGAACCCTAGTTTTATAATAATCCCTATTTTATTATCGTTCAAGATGAGTATTTAGTGCTACCTTAATGTTACCTAATTGATCTTCGATTTCTTGGAGATATGAAATTTCTTTAGAGGAATTCCAAGCAATAACAGATAAACTAATTGCTATAATAACAAAACTTGCAACCTTTATGTATTCAAGTAGGTCTTTTTTCATATTCGGTACCCCCATATTTTCTTTTTAATAAATAATTCATTAAGAACATTAATAAATCCTTCTTTCTCTAACCTGCTACTTTACTTGAATAAGAAAAAAGCCTTTCTCCATTATTGAAGAAAAGCACCCAATAGTTGAATAAGAAATTAGCTTTCTTCAACATTTACAATAATTTCACCAAATAATTTATCACCAATATAAACGTTTAGCTTCCATAATCCTTCTGTCGGAAATTCCATACCTGATGGAACGTGCGTATCAGCTCCATTATTAGGACTTATTCCAACTTCTGGATACTCCCAAACTTTTTCACTATTAGGTGTTCCCGCATTTCTAATAAGGACTTTGTGTTCTTCACCTTTTTCGTTAATACCAACAACTTTTAAATTTCCCTCAAATTCTTCTTTTTCTCCCCAAAAATGCCACATATATTTATTACCTTTTCCTGCAATAATTGGTTGAGCTTCTGCTTCTCCCTCTTTACCAGAGCCAACTAAAAATCCAATTCTTCCTTCCTCTCCAACCAAAACATATTCTCCTTTTGTTCCATCTCCAAATGTAACAGGAATATTAAAAGTTGGACTTACTTCCCAATCCTCTTTTTTTACTGTTTCTATTTTTTCTGAACAACCTACTAACATTCCTATTAAAAACAAACATAATATAATTTTTTTCATAATAACCTCCTCATATATTGGACGAAAAACACACCATTTAGTTTCATAATATTCAGATTATTTTAAATGTAAGATAACCCTTCTTTTACTTATCTGCCCCGTTAGCACAAGAAGAAAGCAGCCAAAATAGGCAGCTGGCTCTTGAACTCTTGCACCCGTTAGCTTAATAAGAATTTCTTTAATTGTTCATTCTAAGAGAAACATGGAATGGAGGATTTTTATGAAAAAAAGCCTTTTAATATTGATTGCCTGCTTCTCTCTTTTCTTTTATTCACCTGTCAAAGCTGAAACCGTAACTAAAAATGATGTACAGTTGCGTGATGACTTGATTTTCATAATGCTTTATCCCTCAATTCAACAGGAATTGAAGAAGCAATATGGCGAAATTAAACAAAATATGTATGGTAAAATAACCCAAATCAAGCAGTTGCCAATAGGCAGTTACTTATTTAATGTCACGGTACAGGTAACAACATTTGAAGGTGCTCATGGTCCTCCCAATGATTTAGTGACGATCACTTTTAGCAATGAAAAAACGATAGAGTGGCAGGCTATTGATTTCAAAAGAAGAAGGTTAAAGCCAAATGAAATAACTAAATGCAGGCATCCTTTGTAAAAAGGGTGTTTTTTCTTCGTATATTATTCACCATCTTCAAACTTGGAAAAATGCATATGTGTTATGAATCTATATTTTCTAAGTTGTTTCGATATAAATGTGCTATTGAAAACATAAAACCAGTAAAGAAAGCACTTATTGTTATAGAAGATAAACCTGTAAGGCAAAAAGACAAAACTGTGCTAATAAAAGTAAACAATAACCATTTTACGGACGAGGGAAAATATTTAACCATTTCCATTTACCTCTTTTGATTCATTTGATTTCCAATAATAATCAGCCAGTATATCAGAAAATACATCAATTGTATTATGGAGTTCATTCAAGTTATTATCTACACCACCAATTTCCAGCAACATTGCTTTATTTGAAATGTCCTGATTATAAACACCATTACCCTCTTTATAGGTTTTAAGGAAGACACCTCTACTAATCCCTGGATATTTTTTTCTAGTTCTGCGTTCAAAGCTTTTGCCAATTCAAGATTTTCTAGATAGTTTTTGTTTTCTCTTCCTACCACAAAATAAAGCCTTGCATAATTTACACCATTAATCGTCTTAGTAGTAATACCTTTACGTGCATCGTCACGGTGAATATCAATATAATAGTTTAGGTTTGCGTTATTGGCTGCTGCTGCTTGTACAATCTCCCTCGATTCTGTATATGCTTTTTTATAGTTCCATCCTTTTTTCTTTAACTCTTGAGTCATATTTGTTTTATTGTGTTCAACACCAATGCCTTTGTTAATTAAATCGGTTGCTAGTCTTTCTCCTAGACCAACTACATTTGCCCTTTCATCCGAACTGACAGCTTCATTAGGTATTTTTGCTCCCACCAACAAAGGAAGAAATGATTCCCAGCTATGGCTATGATATATAAATACGTTTTTTTTATCAGGATTAGGAATAGGTTGATTACCTTGAGGTGTATCCCCTTGTTTTAACGATTCTTCAGCTACTTTCCTTTCATTAAGTAGCACTTCCATCGGAGGAGCAGATTCGTATGGAAGATTAGTTAGGTTGGTCCCTTCACCAGCTACTACAATTTCAGTATCATACATTCTTAAACCAGGGATTTCATTACCTAAAAACGTTCTTGCATCAGTGGGTTTGATCGTTGTTCCTATTTGGAAAGCTAAATTTGTCATTTTTGAAACTGTGAGAACATGCTTGTCCATTTCAGGAAAAAAGGTATGATTCTCCGATTTAAAAAATTGTAAAAAGAGTTTTTCACCACTTAATATTCCAATAGAATTATTCACTTTTAGCGATGAAAAATTAATGTTTGATATTACAACCAAAGAAATCATTAAAAAAATAAATATAACCATTAGAATTGATTGGTAAGTAAATTTCATCAAATACCCCCTTAACTCATTTATATGAGTTAAGAAGAGTTTTATTGTCTTTTTTTAACTAATCTGCCCGTTACTTTAAGTACAAACTTTCACAATCTCTTCTAAAGTTTAACCTAGATATCTAGGTGTTGTTCAACAATATGGCCCGATTGTTTAATAAGAGCTACAGTCGATTCTTCCACTAAACTGACTGTTGTTGAAGAATTTCCACAAAAATATGCGTTAATTCTTAAAATAAGCGTTAATCCTTCTTTAATCAACGCGCCCGTTGAAGAAGAAATGGTCCTAATTCACATATAAATGTAAAACATTTTTCTTTTTCTCAATCCTTCCCTTTATCACTCCTATATCGCCAATTGTAAGCGAGTCGATATTTTCAATGGGATTATTCTTTAATATCAGATGTAATTTAATTATATTTTGAAGTCCACCTTTACAATTGACTATAACAGGTTGTTGAACAAGATAGTCCTCATTGTTAATTCCTACTTTTATAAAGTTCTTATGTAATAGCCTATCTTCAAATGGAACGATATTCATCGGGTCAAAAGATTTAGCAGTTATTTCACCTTCAATAAAAAGATGATTTCCTTTTTGTTGCTCAAAGTTTTCAAATGCATTTTTTCTATTTTGCCTAGTAAAATTAATTACTTCCTCTGTTTCAGGACTTATTTCTACGTCACATATTTTAAAAAAGCCATCGGAAAGCTGTTTTAAAATATCGTATAATGTTTCCTTCTTTACCCCAAAACCTTTCCTTCCAACCTGCTGAAAACTCATCAAGTAATAAACAGATAACCAAACCAGAACTATAACTTCACTTTTCGAATTGAATTTGTGGCTTATATTTTTACTCCTCTCGATATTACCCTCCAACACTTCCAGCTCCCTCCAAAACAGTCAAAAAGCCAGATCTCGATTGTGCCTGACACCCGATCTTCGTGTTCGCAATACGATTTAACTTTAAAAAAAATGGCCAAACCTTCACAGTGGCCATCATTGTTAACGAAAGTAAACTTACTAACAGTAAAAAACAGGACTGAAAAGAAGCAAGAGAACCGTCACCTTGCAACCTTTTTATATCCCTAGAACATTCTGAAGATATTATCAAAACCACTTCTCATATTTCTTTCTCGATCTTGATCACGATTCATGCTACGTCTCGTGTTTCGTTCCCTGTCTCGGTCTCGATCACGATTTGTATTTCGATCCATGTCTCGGTCTCTGTCACGATCACGGCTCGTGTTTCGTTCCATGTCTCGGTCTCGATCACGATTTGTGTTTCGTTCCCTGTCTCGGTCTCGATCACGACTCGTGTTTCGTTCCATGTCTCGGTCTCTGTCCCGATCACGACTCGTGTTTCGTTCCATGTCTCGGTTTCTGTCCCGATCACGACTCGTGATACGATCTCGACTCGTGCTCTGATCTTGATCACTATCATGATCTTTGTCAGAAGGAGCTATTGCTAAACCACTAAAGGAAATTGGTCCTACAACTGCTGCTTCCGTACCATTGGTAATATTTTCAGCAGTTACTTGATAAGTATGGGCACCTTGTCCCACATTCATATCTATAGCTTGAAATGTTTCAGTATAGTTAACCTCTGATGTAGGATCGGATTCTACTCCATCTTGAGAACTGAAGATTTCTTTTCCATCACGAAAGATTTTAAATAAAAGTTGAGATGTACCAGTAACCCCGCGCACTCCCACTGTCGCAATTAATTCTACATGATTATTATTTGCATTATTTCGAGGAATCGTTATACGAATAGTTGCTAATACAACTTTTTTCGGAGAATGAGGAATATTTCTCGGTCTAATTTGATTAACCTTACGAACTGGTTCTGTTGCTTGATAATCAATAATACGAACCATTATAGTCACTTCCTTAACGTAATACTCTAAAATATGCAATTAAGGAAAAATAGCTTGGGCAATCTTTTTATAGTAATAGGCTAAATGGCGTAAAAATAAAAAAAGGCTAGTGACAAGCATAGGGTCGGTTCTTTGGCTAGATTCACCATGAAGTCGGCCTCTTCTTGAACCATTAGGAGAAGGGAGTGAAAACTCGTGGAACAAAATCATCCCGCTCATTTATGAGGGGGAATTCCCCATCTTGGTGACCCTTTATCGTATTGAGTCTAAGCTAGCTCTCGTGGTTCAGTTGATACAGAATCTCCCCGGCCACATGAAGGGGTGATTCTAAAAATAGAAGAAGCAAAAGAGCCGTCCCCTTGCTTCCCAGTTTATTCATCTATTTTTCCCTTTGATCCAAAATGGACTATAGAGAATGTAAAAGCTAACAATCATCACCAACTCCAGTGAAAGAAGATACCACGGCCATGGACCGAGATAATCTAAAAGGGAAGCGGTTCTAGGTTTTTTCATGATATATAGGTAATTTGTTCCCAACAACTTATTAAGGAAAAATACACATGCTGCATATAGGTTCACAATCAGAATGGTCACCCACAGGGAAGGAATGGTCGGCCGATAGTTGAAGGCCACCACCATAAACAAACAAGCTAATACTACCCCTCCATGTGAAACAAAAAACTCGATATATTGAAAGTGTGGAAACGAAAACTTGCCAAGATTAGGTGTCAATATGGCTTGAATGGAACTACCAAGCGCTGCAAAATACATGAATTGAAAAAGTTTATAGCTTCCCGTAAGCAGCATGACAATGGCGAGTATAACGACAATATCACTGAGATGCAGCGGCAAATCTCTCCTTATTGACCAAGCATTCTCAGCAACAAGCCAAAGATGTTCCGAAACATCGGACACAACTAAGAGAAAAGCCAAAGAGAAACGAAAAATCCTTCGCTTCCCATTCTCCTTAAGCTCATCCCTCTTAACATACAGGAGAATACAAAGAACGAAAATAATCCCAATCGTTAAGAGGTGCTCCACTGAAAAAAGACGAAACGAATCAAGTTTTGAATGAAATTGAAAGTATGCTCGCATCTTAATAACCCCATTACCTAAGCTGATTTTTTTAAGACTTCTTAGTTTAGAGCAAATTTATTCAAATCTATACCTATCTAGGAAGCAAGGGGGCGGTCTTATGCTTTGGCTCACGGCGAAACGGTTTTATGGAAAAGCTCTTTTAGACATAATCACCCTGGGTCACCGTGAATCTGTCTTATAGAAGAGCTCTTTTGGACATAATCCTCCAGCGTCACGGGGAAACGGTCTTATAGAAGATACCTATTGGACAAGATCACCCTGTGACATCAGGAAACGGTCTTATAGAACAGCTCTATTGGACATTATCTCTCAGTGTCATGGTGAAATGGTCTTATAGAAAAGCTCTATTAGACATTATCACCCTGGGTCACCAGGAAACTGTCTTATAGAACAGCTCTATTGGACAATATCACCCTGTGCTCCGGGAAACTGTCTTATAGAAGATTCCTATAGGACAATATCACCCTGTGACACCGGGAAACTGTCTTATAGAAATTACCTATTGGACAATATCACCCTGTGACACCGGGTAACTGTCTTATAGAAGTTACCTATAGGACAATATTCCCTAGTGCCACCTGGAAACTGTCTAATAGAAGATCCCTATTGGACAAGATCACCCTGTGACACCGGGAAACTGTCTTATAGAAGATTCCTATAGGACAATATCACCCTGTGACACCAGGAAACTGTCTTATAGAACAGCTCTATTAGACATTATCACCCAGAGTCACCGGGTAACTGTCTTATAGAAGATTCCTATAGGACAATATCGCCCTGTGACACCGGGAAACGTTCTTATAGAAGATTCCTATAGGACATTATCACCCTGTGACACCGGGAACTGTCTTATAGAAGTTACCTATTGGACAAGATTACCCTATGACACCAGGAATCGGTCTTATAGAGCAGCTCTATTGGACAATATCACCCAGAGTCACCGGGGAAACTGTCTTATAGAAGTTACCTAAATTACATACTCTATCAAAAAACTAACAATATCCGACAAACTTCGATGCGTGACAAACACAATAATATAGTGGCCTGATCACACTAGTTTCAATTTTATTTTTCAATTTAAAAAGAAAACAGGCTGCTTAGTGTGCTTCTGACCCCATTACCAATACTATTAATAGTAGAAATAGCACTCTAGCATAAGATTTCACCGGTTTACGCTTACATTTAAATAAAAAATTTCCATTCCTGCAACAATTTGCTATCGTTAAACGTGGTTAGGTTGAAAGGGGGAGCAGCAGTGGAGCTTGATAAAGCGTATCAAGAAAACGTGAATGATTTATATCGATATCTTTTTTCCCTTTCAAAGGATCATTTTATCGCTGAGGATTTGGTTCAAGAGGCTTTTTACCGAGCGTATTTGCAATTGGAGGATTATGAAATTTCCAATATCAGAGCATGGCTATTTAAAGTGGCATATCATGCTTTTATCGATTTTCAAAGAAAAAATAAGCGTCTGATCATTCAGGACCAGATAGAAGAACGGGGCAATCTCTCCATGGAAACGCCGGAAAAAAAGCTGCTTGAAAAAGAAAGTTTTCAACTTTTGCTAAATGATATTCATTCATTAAAGGAGCAAGAAAGACATGTCTTGTTATTATGTGACTTGCATCAGCTTAAATACAATGAAGCAGCGGAAATTCTTAATATGAAAGTAAATACGCTAAAAAGCCACTTGCATAGAGGACGAAGAAAGGTCATGGAAAGAGTAAAAGAAAGGATGATGGTAGATGAGTGATGAAAAGAATCATGTTCCAAATGAAATGGATGACTATCAAAACTATCTTAAGGAATCAATGAATGGAATAAATGACTTTCACCCATATACAGAAGAAGGACAAAAAGAGATTGTCAATCTTGGAAAAAATATGGCGCGAAAAACCAATATCATGGTAAGCCTGGCTATTTTGCTACTGATTGTACCGATTATGACATTAGCCACTTACATGTATTACGGAATTGGCGGCAGGGCGGATCATTTAATTGATGTTGTCACAAAAACGATTTATGTGACTGAGCCCAATATGAGCTTAGAAAAATTAAAGGTAGAGGATGACATTGGTCTCTTTTCGATGAATATAAAGTTTGATGTTTTAAAAAAGATTGGGAAAGAAGACTATAAGATTGGGAACTATGATATTGATTTTCTGTTAGACCAGCCTAGTTTTCCAAAGAAAAATCTGTTGTTAGATCGGCCGTTAGCTGAAAACCCAACTAAGGAAACGGAAGTCATGGTCCATCCAAAGGCAAGTATTCCATTTTCTACGACAGATGGGTGGGATATATTAAAAAAGCTTCCGGACGGGACTGTCTCTGAGGTCTATATATCGTTAAATCATTTAATGAAACCAGACGATTTGAAAGAAAGCCTGCCAAAAAATATGGAACTTCGCTGGTTCGCGGTGGATACAGGAATGGAAATCACTCAAGAAGATAAAGAGGGAGTACCGATTACGCCACTAGGTTATCCTGCACAGTACGACCACACCACTTGGTCCCCATTTAAGACCAATGGAGAATCAAATGAAGAGGTATTTCTTGATATTTTATCACTGCTTGAAAAAAATGAATCCGTTGCTGAAAAAGTTGCCCGTGCCAAATCATTATCCATGAGCAGCCGTTTGGCCTATATTAAAGAACATGGCATAAAGGTGTACGGCGCAGTCATAACTGGGCCGACTGAAGAAATTAGAAAGCTTCAAGATATGAAAGAAATACGCGCACTAAAAGTTGGGGAGGTAAAGCTATGGAACTGGGAATAAAGAAAAAAGCTAAGCATAAAAGCTTACCAACAATATCTGGATTTTTATCTTTTCTAATTGCGCTCATTTCGTTAGCAGGATTAAATGTTGCCCTTTTAATAAAAGAAAAAGTGTTTCCTGGAATCTTTATTTATCAACTTCCAATGCTAAGTATTTTTCTCGGCATAATTGGGCTATTTACCAGAAAACGATCGAGACTTTATGCCATATGGGGAATCAGTCTAAGTATTTTTCTGTTTATTTTTACCCTATTGATGGTTGTCTCATCTTTGAGCATTAATTATAAACCATAATACGAACAGTGCTAGGCACTGTTCGTATTTTTCATATTAAACTAATGGATGAGGACCCAATCTATAAAAGAGAAAAAGAAAGCCCCTTTGACTAGTTGGCTCTTGGTTATGGTTGGATGCAGCATTGAATAAGGCATCATTTTAATACGAAAAGCCCGCTATTCCTGTAGGGATGTTAACCACCTTGTTTAGGACGAGGCCTGCCTAAAGATACATACTTCGACTAGATTCTCCTCTGGTTCTTCCTAATCAAACGTTTGATTACATCCGCTTCAAACCCTATTAAATAAAGATTTATTCATCTGAAAGCGGAAAAAATTTGTTGAAAGATGATAGATAAATGGACTATGACTAACACACAGATAAGCTAATCCCCTTTAATGCTACATATCGACTGATTTCCGTATATGCTATACTATTCAATCGTTTAATTAAGTACTGAGTGATCATTGATATATAAGGAATTTTTTCATCTCATAGGATAATATTTTGTCTATGAAACATTAAGGTGCTAGCAGAAAAAAGAACAAGATTCCGGAGTAAATGATTCTATTTTATTGAACCTACATAATTCTACTCATTTTCCTATTTTCCAACACTACTCAAACGTTTGATTAAAAATGCCTTCAGCCTGCTTCCAAAACCGCTTTTTACATCCAATGTCTAAAAAAAGATGTCGAGAACTGTCTTCTGTTAACCCCCCTTAAAGTAGGACGCTATCCATTTCGGGATGTCTATCACTGGGTAGTAATAAGTACTTCCACCACCCTCACTTAATCAAGAATCAGAATGCGGGTACATAGGTACCAATAGCTGTAATTATTGCTTTTGATCGCATTCGTTTGTCCCCTTTACTATTTTTATACTCGGTTTTATAATTAAATATTAGAACCAGGTACTAATCATTATCAATGATTTTTCCTGAAAATAATGGGAATTAATACCACTTACGTTAGTACAAAGGAGAGAGATTCATGTTCAATATTCAACAAATTTTAAGAAAGAATGGGTGAATTTTATACATATGAAAAATCGTATCGTTCAATTATTAACTGTGTTTGCAATTGTACTGTTTATCCTTATTCTCGTAAATAAATCCATCATATCGCTAAACACTCTTGTAGGTATATTATGGCCTATCACTCTTATAGGGATTTCCTTTGTTATCTTTATTGAAAATCGTTCCCCACAAAGTACATTAGCGTGGTTTTTAGTATTAGCACTTCTTCCGGCTATAGGCGTACTATTCTACTTACTTTTTGGCAGAAGCCGTTGGAGACGAAAAAAGCATTTACATCGTGCAGAGGAACAAAGAAAGTTATTCCGAGAAATTTTAACAGATAAGCGTTTTGATTTAACATCTCCATTACCATCCTCATTAAGTGAGCGGTCTACCTATTTAAAAGAGGTCATACAAAAATTTGGCGGTGGTCCTGTCGCAAATGAAACAGCAACAACTCTTTTAACAAACGGGGAAGAAACATTTACAGAAATCATCCAAGCTATCGAAAGCGCACAGCATCACATTCATATCCAATACTATATTTATCGCTCAGATGAAATCGGTACAAAAATTCGGGAGGCATTAATAAAAAAAGCACAATCCGGTGTAATTGTACGCTTTCTTTATGATGGGCTTGGAAGCAATTCACTACGAAATCGCTTCTTACAACCTATGAGGGATGCAGGAATTGAGGTTATCGAATTTGATCCTATTCTTTCACAGTGGCTGCTTGAAACAGTCAATTATCGTAACCATCGTAAAATTGTTATTGTAGATGGAACAATTGGTTTTACAGGTGGGCTCAACGTTGGTGACGAATATCTCGGCCGTTCGAAAAAGTTTCCTATCTGGCGCGATAGTCATTTGAAAATAGAAGGAAAAGCATTATATAAACTACAAGCAATTTTTTTAGAGGATTGGCTCTATGCTTCTAGCGGTTTAAACAATTATTCTTGGGATTCATTTATTAACAGAGATTATTTTCCAGAACGTGGAATTCATCAAGCTGAAGGCGCTGTTCAAATCGTTGCAAGTGGCCCAAGCTCAGATGACATAAGCATTCGTAATGCGCTATTAGCAATTATGGGATCTGCAAAAAAATCAATTTGGATTGCAACACCCTACTTCATACCAGATCAAGAAACATTAACATTACTACGTTTAAGCGCAACCGCTGGAATTGATGTCCGCATTCTATATCCAGGAAAAAGTGACAGTGTTATTAGTGACCAGGCATCTCAATCCTACTTTACACCACTACTAAAAGCAGGAGCTTCAATTTACCACTATAAAGATGGATTTATGCACGCAAAAATTGTACTTGTTGATGATGAAATCGCAACAATTGGTACAGCAAATATGGATATTCGTAGCTTTGAGCTTAATTATGAGCTCATTTCAGTACTATATGAATCTAAAACGGTTTTAGATATAAAGCGTGATTTCGAGCAAGATTTTAAAGAATCCATGGAAATTAGATGGAATTCATTTCAAAAACGAAGTATTCGAAAACGAATACTCGAATCCCTTATGCGATTAATTTCACCATTATTGTAACTTAGATACAAATATTAGAAAGTAGTGAAAACAAATTTGTATTTTTCAGCCAAGCTTTAGAGGTACTAAGAACTATTTCTATTTTCAATTAATATAAATGGTAAAAATTATATTAGAGATACTTTTATAACAAAAATAAAAAAGTAGCAGCAGCTACTTTTTTACAAGCCAAATAGATATGATTATTAAAGTAAATGCTGTTAATGACATCATTGGAATAGTTATAAATCCTAAATAATTTACATAATCAACAGAGCATGGAACACCTTGCTTACATGGTTCAATTGCCTTCATTGCAGGTATTTTTTGAAGTAAAACATGATAAAGCGCAATTAACCACCCAATAAATGAAACTGCTAATATATATTTTTTAATACTATATTCATTATGGTAGATTGCAATTCCTAGAATTAAAACAAGTGGGTACATAAATATTCTTTGATACCAGCACAAACTACAAGGGATAAAATTCATTACTTCACTGTAGAATAAACTCCCTAGTGTTGCAGTAATGGCCACCATCCAAGCTGCGGCATAAAAATATACATTGTAATTTGAATTAGAAGTTCTCATTACTTTAACCCCTCTTCAATTAGTTCGTTTATTTTGTCCATATCAAATGGGTCAGTTAATTCAACTCCGTTAATAAAGATACCAGGGGTTAATTTTAATCCTACTTCTTTTACTAGTGAATCATCTTTACTTATTTGGTCTAGTACTTCTCGACTATTCATTTTTGCATTAAATTCGTCTTTGTTAAAATTAGGGATTGTTTTACCTGCAACATCAACAACTACATCTTGGTTTACCCAAACCTCATCGTGATTAGAAGTTTCTGGCTGCGCTTGATATAGATTGTGTACATAATCCCAAAAATAATCTGGGTATAATTCATAAACTGCTTCAAATGCTTGGGCTCCTATTTTTGAAGGTTCTTCATGGAATAAAACATTTGTGAAGGAGAAGTTTGCTTTTCCTGTATCTATGTATTTTTCTTTTATAACAGGAAAATACTGAAGACTCCAAACTTTACATGCTGGACACATTATATCTCCCATTTCAACAATTTGAACCTTGGCATTTTTTTCACCAATAGTAGGTTGCCCTTCCATATTAAGCGTTTTAACATTTTCTTTATCAGGCTCAGGAGTATAACTAAATACTAATATAATACCAATTATCGCTAATAGGCCTACAGTTAATACAATAATTTTCCCCATATTAGAACTGCGTTTATTTTTATATTTCATGATTAATACCTCTACTTTTTTTATTTGGTCACACTATTAATTATAAAAGATATTAACTGTAAATATTATGTATAAATTGTGAAACCCTTTCCAAATGAGATGTTTTTTGTATTAACTAGCATTTTGTGAGAATTCTAACTGGCCAAGTATTCCTCCTATGCCTACTCATCAAGGTGCGAAGTTTAAGTTTTTAAGATAATTCTTTTAAGAAAATTTTATGTTTATTACTATTTTGATGATTGTATTGATTACGTATATTTCACCGATTTTTAATATTTATCAAAATTTCAAAGACTAATTCCTTGTTAAAATGAAGGAGAACTCCCTTGAAAGAGGTACAAAAGTGAAAAAATGTCATCCATTTTATTAAGTAGTCTTTTAATAGCTGGGAAAGAGCTTAAGGAAATAAACCGAATAATTGTTAAAAAATAGGAATCATATGGTGAACCTACTTCAACACATGGCACAATATAAGGAGTGAACATTCTTTTATGAAAAAAGTAATGATATTAATGATGTTTATCATTTTATTTATGGGTATTGGAACAGCAGTTTATACAAGCCCCTTAAATCAGTCAGTAAGTGCAAAGCTTCAACAGTGGATTGATCCCAAGTCGGATAATAACAAAAAGGACACGTGTGGGGTAAACCATGTGCCATCAGAAAATAGTTCTTCAAAAGAGGATAATTGTCAATTAAAAGAAAAATAGATAATTCAAATTATATTCATATTTTAGAAGTATTATTAAACGAACCCACAACATGGTTATACCTTTCAAGGTCCATAAATATTACCTTGCTCTAAGAATAATATTCTGACTGTCACACCATCTTTATATCCACAGGATAACTCAAGGCATTCCGTAATTATTTCTTTGCCAGTATTGTTTCAGAAGGAGTAACGCTTAAGCAACAGCCAAAGGTAATTTATCTAATTGAAGTTTAGTATAAAAGGGAAGCATGATAACGTTGACTTTAACTTACTATGCAGAGCATTTATGTGCTGTTTATGGTACAAACTTTAGCTTAGTTGGGGTCTGACCCCATATACCTTAACCCCCTACACTTACAAGACGTTCAATATGTTAAAAAGGCTACTGAACTCCTGCTTCGTTAATGGAACAAGAATAAAAGATACCTTTTAACAAATCCAACAAAAAAAAGTGACCATTTCAGCCACTCTTAACTAAATCAATTCAGAAATCATTATAACCTATGATAATTAGGAGATTTTGTGTTTTTGTGTTACACTTTATTTACCATTTGATTTACTGTTCACATGTTCCCCACTCATTCGTGAGTGGGGTTCCTTGTTTTTAAGATACATAAAAAAACAGACTCTAAAATAGAGCCTGTCTATATCAGACATTGTTATTAAGCTTTATGAACGTTAGTAGCTTGGGGTCCACGTTGACCTTGCTCTACTTCAAAAGTAACTGCTTGACCTTCGTCTAATGATTTGAAACCTTCGCTTTGGATTGCTGAGAAGTGAACGAATACATCGTCTCCAGCTTCGCGTTCGATGAATCCAAAACCTTTTTCTGCGTTAAACCATTTTACTTTACCTTGTTCCATGTGTGTTTCCTCCTGCTGTGTGCTTTTGCACACAATATGTTACTATCCTTGCTACCAGTGATCATTAAGACGAAAAGTTCTACTAATACTATCCTTTACACCGAACAAAAATAATTCTTCCTCAGAATACCATTTTTCGAAAGTGTTTGCAAGATTACCATCCCATTATGTGAATTTATGTCACTTTCAATAAAAACTTATTTTCTATTTTCTGCTATGCAACTCTAACTTTAAAGAATAACTTATAAACTTTATAGTCATCTTCACTAACAATTGAATGTGCAATAATGTGAATCCGATTTCTCTTGAACTTTTAAAATGATTTTAGAAAATGAAATAGCTTTGATATTTTTTGATACCTTCCAAATTTAATATGTTCAAAAGCCGCCAATCGTGACAGCTAAAGTATTACACCTGAAAAATTCCCTTTCAATACTTCTTTTTCATTCTGATTTTCACATAAAAAGGATGCAAAAATAGCTGTTCTATTATTTTCTTGCCTTTCGTATTTTTCAATTTTAACTTCACAAATTATTGTATCTCCCGTAAACACAGGTCTTAAAAACTCAAAATTCATAGTACGAGCCAGTACGTTATTATCTCCACCTACTTTTGTTGGTAGAGTTGCCGTTAATAACCCTTGAATTACAAGTCTTCCCTGTTCATCTGGGGATATATGATGAATCCCTTCATCACCTGAAATCTCTGTAAATAATTCAACATCCCTTACTGAAAAAGTCCGTTCAAACGAAATAATATCTCCTACTTTTAATGACATATAAATCTCCCCCTGAAGGTTTTATACTGTATTATGTGAGAAGATCTTGAGGTTTCCAATCTTTCGGCTTTATGTTCTTATTCATCCATTTCTTTTGTGGTGCTTGGTATGGGGTGGCGGCGATTAAATGATTATTGTACCAGCTTGCTGCTCCGGAACGAATCATTTCATCGAGGAGGATTTGAATAAATTCATCTGGCTGAAGCTGGAAAGAGTAGCGTGCAAAATCTTGAAACCAACCACACTTTAGTAGGTAGTTATCGATTTCTTCTTTTGCTAATCCGTTTTTAATGATTAATGTGAATGAAAAAATCCTTTTGCAGGCATGCCATGAAACTTTTTCTGGCATCCTGAGCCACTTTTCAAACCGTTCCCTTGCTGCATCAATGGCAGCCAGAGGATTCTCCATTCGAGGTCCATGTCCTGAATATGCCTGCCCGATCCGGAGCATGGACAACCGCTTCAAACTTTCTATAGATCGTTGGATAGATGTAACACCCTCTCGAAAGATATTTAACCATCCGATATCATTTTTATGAAAGAGATCCCCGCAAATTAATATCTCTTCTTCAGGTTCATATAAAGAAATATGCCCTAACGTATGCCCCGGTGTGTACAAGACTTTCAAGGTTCTACTTCCTGTATTAATCTCATCGTTATCTGAGAGCTTTGTATCGACTCGATAAGGTTCTACAGGCTGATCTAACCATTCTGCACTACAGGCTTCAGGGTCACAAGAATTAATTAAATCGGCTTCCCATTTATGAGCAGCAATCGTAACACCATAATTTTTTTGAAGATGAAAATTTCCTCCTACATGGTCACTATGATAGTGCGTGTTCACAATAAGGTGTAATTCTTCTGGTGAAACGCCTACTTCTTTAATTAATTGCTCTGTATCTTTCGCATCACTCCCAAAACCAGTATCAATAAGGATCGGGAGCTGATCCTTAATAAGGATCATGTTTGCACTTGGGAATTTTCTTTCAAAGAAAATAATACTGGACTTTTTCATAAGCTATTCCTCCTTTTTTGCCACAAAAATTGAATAGTAGAAAGTATTCGTGAGGTAATTAGAAATTCCTTTTTTTCACTAAACTGTTCGGTTAGAGCGCTCAAAAAAAAAGGATCGCCGTAGCAATCCCCGTTCTTCAACTCTTGCAACCCGTTACTTTAAGTGAAATTCTTCACATTTACTTCGATGATTAACAGATTTTTAGAAACTACAGCCCTTAAAAACTCAGGATCCATACTATTTTTTAAATCTATTCCCCGTACTAGTGTAAATAATGATAAATACTATTATGCATAAAAATAAAACGAGACCAACGTAGAACAACCACTTGATTTTAAATGCATCACTAAGTACCCAAAATGCCATACTGAATGCTATTGAAAACATCGCTTTACCCATAAACTTACACAATGAAACTGTATCATATTTTTCTTTTTCTTTTTTATTCATTGTGTTATAGCCCGCAATCAAGAATGAGCCTTTCCCATTTGAAAAGATAATTCCTAGAACAATAAATAATCCAATGAAAATAATAGGTCCGTTCATATTTACTCCTCCCTCAAGAAATAAGTAATAGAATGAACACGCTGCGATGTGGCATCGCTACTTCAAAAGAGCTGGTACCTATATCAAACTTTCTTCAATTACTATTTTAGCATATTCCAATTTGATCCAATTTACAAAAAACCAAAATTATTTTGAATTATTTATTTTTGCTAACCTGACCGTTAACACAATAAGAAAAAAGCCACCATAATGGAAGCTGGATCTTAGACTCTTGCACCAGTTTAAGAATTATCTACGAATGAATTATGTAAGTTCCACAACTTATCTCCTAAGCTTTCTATTAGTGCTTTTGCTCTTTTTTCGATGTTATCTGGAAGATTATCTTTACTGAAATACTCAAGATTTATACTCTCCCCATCATTCATTTCTAATTTTCCACTTACGTCTATCGCACGATATAGGTTTATTACACTATATGTTTCATCCCCATTTGGATAACGGAAATAATATCGTGGACCTGAGAAAACACCTATTAACTCAAACCGATCCGCTACAAGTCCAGTTTCTTCTTTTAATTCACGAGAAGCAACTTCATCTAGAGTTTCACTAAGTTCCATTGAGCCACCAGGTAAACCCCAATCTAATGTATCTGATCGATGTTGAAAAAGAATTTCCCTTTTCTCATTTACCACAAGTATCGTTGCCCCGACACTTATAATTGGTCTACTACCAATAAACTTTCGTATTTCAGAGATATATCCCACTTTTCCCCCTCCTAATTATCCCCTAATGTATATATATTTCTCCTTTAATAATTAAAATACCTTGTTTAACTAACCTGACCGTTAGCGTAAAAATAAAAAGCGATTGCTGCATTTTACAATCACTTCTTTTTATCTAAGAAAACTATTAACTCCACCAATTATCAGGAATTTCTTCATTCATAATTGACTCAGAAATTTTCAATTCGTCGTTCAAGAAATCTGAAAAGGTATCCCAACTAAAAAGTATTTCGCCGTCCTTTTTAATAGCATGAATTTTATTTTTACCTTCAACAAAATATCCGATATTTTCGTCATCACTATATTGTCTTCCGCCAAACTGAAAGAATTCTTGAGTATTTTTGTAATTAATTTTCCAATATATATTAGCTGTAGATAAATCAAGTGGTTCAGGGTCTGTACGATTTAATATACTCTCATTTTGCATAGAGGGCGATATACCAAAAAGGTCTAGTCCATAGAAACTACATCCATTGATAATACTTAAAAAATCTTTGTAGAATTTAGGAATAACAAGTCCATATTTCTTCTGGTAGTTGCTTATCCAACTTTTTTTTGCTGAAGCAAATAGACGGATTGCAAAACTATAAACACCATTCCAGGGTTCGTGAGCTATCTGAATGGTATTGTTCAAGTCAATGCAAGAAGAATATTTTAGATACTTTATAGAATGCTCTTTTAATGAATAAAGGTAATCAGGAAGTCCATCTAATTGTTCTATAATTTCTGCTTTAATGGGGTTCATATTAATGCTCCTCTTGAGGCGTTTTTTCATCTATCTTTTATTGTAATTCGTTACATAATGAGATTTTTAAGCTAAGCTGCCCCTTAAGTGCAATAAGAAAAGCTGCCAAAATGACAGCTTTATCTGCAACTTTTGCACCCGTTAGCCATCCATGCAGCACAAAATCAGTGCTGCACCACAGAGAATGAAAATGGTTAGGAAGTGTCAATACTGATACTGACCTTAATCCAGTCACCCCTAATCCATAGGCATATTAATTAACGCTCTCCTTTTTTTTTACGATTGAGCAGGGTCTTCTTTAGTATTGTCATTTTTCTATTCTTGGAGAAACTTATTTTCATGGTAGCTTCATAAGGATATTTAATCTCTTTGCATTTTTGATTCATTTAGCAATTTGCATATATACCCTACAATGTATTCTCTTTGAGTTTTTTCTTCTATATCATCGTTTTCAACCGTTCTTCAATTGCCTTTTTAATGATGTTTCATACTGGAGTATTTTCAAATTGCTTATATGGATGAGACATCGTATGTTACCTCCACAACTCTTGCACTAGCTGGAAAGAAGTAACGCCATTTTATCGCTCCTGTAACTACAACTGGGCTATTTTCCTTTATAGTCTCAAATCCTATTGTGAAGATGGCGATGGTATCCCCTATCATAAACGTAAGTTTTAATAATTTATACTGCTCATTCCACTAATGGGGAACGAAAGCTTAATAAACCGCCTTTTCACCAAGGCGGTTTTCTTATGGTCAAATATCAACATTAGAATTTAACATAGCCTTTTTATGAACACCGTGACTTTATTTAAAAGCGACAGGAGAGCGCATCGCGGACGGCCGGAACACTGCATCGAAATCTACCTTAGCGATCTGCTTCCTTGAATTCGCCTCGTCAGTAAAGCAAAGGAACACTCCTCGTAAGATTAGGGTATCTATTCAATCCGAATTAATTCCTGTAAATGAATATTTCACTAAATTTTCAACATAAACATCATCCAAATTTTCACCTATCACTAGCAATCTATAGAAAATTGGCCCGTAAATGAGGTCAATGCTTAAATCGAGATCGAGATTTTCCCTCAATTCCCCACGCTGAACCCCCCGTTCCATAAGATGCTTAGCCTCAAGCCGGCGAGGATGGAAGTATCTGGTCCGGTATGCCTCCGCCAGCCCTGAATCAAATTGCCCTTCACCAATCAGCTCCTTAATGATTTTACCCTCTCGACTGGTCAAAAACCGAGCTAAACTAGTGGCATGGATTAGTATGTCATTAAATACTAAACCCGTGTCTGGCACCGGCAGTCTTGCCGCAGCAGCAGATAGAAAGCCGTCCATAACAACGGCTGCTTTGTTGGTCCACCATTTATAAATGGTGGCTTTACTAACCCCGGCCCGCTCAGCAATTTTCTCTACAGTTACCGATCCAAAGCCATTTTCCAGCAACAATTCATATGAAGCAGAAAGGATAGACTTTTGCGTTTCAACATTACGTGGACGTCCTCTTTTGGCATTCACACGAATCCTCCCCTTTACAATAAAAACTATACGGTCATTATACTAAATATTCAACGAAAATAAAAAAATAAACTATTTACAAAACTGTACGTTCAGTATATCATTTAAATATGAATTACTAAACTATACGTTCATTATTTAATTTGTGATGGCAGTACTGAATATTGCTAGCCCTGCTACACACAAAAAAAATGAAAATGGGGAGGATTACAATGCAAACGAATCAATTTATCGAGGGTAAACGCATTTCAAGCTGGATTATGTTTCTGTTAGCGTCTGCATGCGGTCTTATTGTTGCCAATCTTTATTATGCACAAACCCTGGTAGGACCTATCAGTGTCTCTACAGGGCTTTCTTCCGCAGCAGCAGGATTAATTGTCACCTTAACACAAATCGGTTATGTTGCAGGGCTGCTGTTTATCGTACCGCTTAGTGACATTATTGAAAATCGGCGCCTCGTGGCAGTATCACTAATTGTTGTGGTATGTGCATTGCTTGGGGCAACATTCGCCCCCAATGCGCTATTTTTCCTGACTGCGTCCCTGTTTATTGGACTGGGATCTGTGGTAGCCCAAATACTGGTTCCCTATGCCGCCCATTTAGCGTCTGAAGAGCAGCGCGGCCACGTGGTCGGAAACGTGATGAGTGGACTCTTACTCGGAATTATGTTTGCCAGACCGGTGGCAAGCTTTATAACCAGTATTTGGGGGTGGCAAACAGTATTTGCATTGTCGGCGATTGTTATCGCTCTATTGACGGTTCTGTTGTCACGTATTCTCCCTGAGCGTAGACCTTCACCTACGATAAACTACGTTAAATTAATTGTCTCTTTAGGCGCCCTCTTAAAACAAACGCCTATATTGCGCCGCCGTGCCATTTATCAAGCTTGTTTATTTGGAGCCTTTAGCCTGTTTTGGACTGTGGTTCCTTTACGATTGGCGGATGATTTCGGAATGTCCCAGCAAGGCATCGCATTGTTTGCGTTGGCAGGTGTGGGAGGCGCGATAGCAGCACCGATAGCTGGAAGACTTGCGGATAAAGGCTGGACCGGATTTTTGACCGGACTGGCAATGGTTATTGCCACCTTGTCTTTTTTGCTGGCATATCTTTTTCAAGGCAATTCAACAACGGCTCTCGCACTGCTCATTCTTGTCGCTATTATGCTGGATGCGGCCGTATCGGGAAATCTTGTGCTTGGACAGCGTGCGATTTATTCATTGGGGAGTGAAGCAAGAGGCCGACTGAACGGGCTTTTTATGTCTATATTCTTCATTGGCGGAGCAATTGGCTCTTCTTTGGGCGGTTGGTCTTATGCCCATGGCGGCTGGAGTTTCACATCTCTAATTGGAGTTGTTATGCCGCTTTTAGCCTTACTTTACTTTCTTACTGAAAAAAGAACCATCTGCAAAGGACGTTGAAACCCTTGCAGATGGTTCAGGACAGTGAAATTCCCCAAAAGCGGGAGAGCAAATTGCAAGCAGCGATGAGGTTAGGGGTTCGATCCCCCTTGGCGCTGTAAACAAAACACCGACTATAGCAGGTCGGTGTTTTTCGTATTGATACATTAATTTTTACTTCTCCTTAAATACACTTTTATTAAATATAGTAAATATCAAGTCGTATTTCTTGTTCAACTAAACTCCCTTTAGTTGAAGTACATTTCTTCACAACCCACCTCAATTCTAACATAAATATCCAGTTTTGTTTGAGAGCCTTACTCCATTAAATGGCCCGTTTGTTGAATAAAAGCTAATGACGATTGTTCAACTAAACTGCCACGTTAGCACAATAAGCAGCAGGACATCCTGTTAGTTTATTGGATTAGTCACCTCAAGGCATCTTCCGTTATACGCATTTATCCTAACGGTTGGTTCTTCTCCATTTTTAGTTTTCAGTGTTACACTCAACTCACGTTGATTAGTGAATTTATTAAAAAAACCACTCTTTTTATCAATAGACAATTTCTCCAGTGTAATGTCATAATAAATAATATCAACGGCTTTTATTCCCAATCTTTCTGGAGGAAAGGCCAAACACAACAATGCATTATCTGTGGCTTCCCCAGTTGTCAATATTGGCTTTTGGTATTCATATGCAATAAAAATGATAAGTAAAACTAAAGTTTCGAAAACAAATTTCTTCAAGTTTATAGCCTTTAACATGTTTCAATCACCCTATCTAATATCGTATAAAAATATATTTTGACAACTCCCTACAAAATTCCTGCCTTATTGCACTATCCCGCTACTTGAATAAGAAAAAGGCCTTACTCCTGTTAAAGTAAAGTACCATTTCCTTTAAGATGATTGTTTGTTTTGTTCTTTCTTGCCTTTGACAATAAAACCAGCAAAAAAAACATCCAAATCCTATTATTTTCATAATTATATGACCTAAATTTCCTATATCATCAATGGTTAATAAAAATAAAAAAGCTCCGAGCAAAATAAATAGAATAGCAAGAAACCATCTCAAATTATTCAATCCTCCCCCTATGTATGAACCAAACGTTCTAATTGTATAATCCTGCCACGTTACTTGAATAAGAAAAAAACGATCCTTCTTTATTGAAGCATCGCACCCCGTTTGTTGTATAAGGAAAAACTTTTCTCATTTTACCCTGTCCGCAATTTTTTCATTTTCTTTCAAATTCTCTCTCTTATAATAATATACTGTTTGAACTTTATATTCGAAGCCATTAGCTGAAATATAGAATTTGTTGTTATAGTAAGTATCTTCAAGGCAAAAGGTAAAACCTTCATTATATCCGTGAGAAAACTCTTGAAGCTTTTTTGTTTCATCATTTTTAGCCAACCGAATCTTATTGATTTTAAATACTGAACCAGGCAATAAAATAAAGGAAACATTGGTAAAAATAATTTCTAAATTATGATAATAACTAAAATCAAAGCTACCTGCCAATATAAGTTTTTCACTATTGTCGTATTTAATAATATAAAAATCTTCCATATTCATTGTATCTATATCGTTTTGGAAACTTTCTAATTTTTGTTTTATATTATTATAAAACGTCATACCTTTGATCACCTCCCCAGTAACCGCTATCCCTTTTTAACAATAGCTACCCGTTTGTTTAAGTACAATTATTCACAAACTCAAAATTAACATTTATAAAATAAGCATTTTAATACCACCTTAATTATTGGGGGAAAATACCTTTGAGGTGGTTAAAGTGATTAAAAAGATATTAATAAGTATTTGTATTTGTATTTTTAAATTAATTACAACCAGTGCTATGGCTCAAACTAATCAACAAATACAAATTATCGATATAAGTAAAGGTAAAGTCATAAAAAATGTTCAAAAAAACTCTGATATACAACAAGAAGTAGAGAAATTCCTTGAAGGAATAACAGGGGTTTACGTGAAATTGAATCCTTATCCTAATAATGGGTTTGTAATAAAAATCCCTTTAGAACCTAATGTTATGGTTAAAAATCAATGGTTCAATGACTTTGTAGATGAAGTAATGATTATATTTCCTGGTCAAGAACACCCATATTTAATGGTTTTTGACAACGAGAACCAACCATATTTCTTAACATTTCAAGGCGATACAAGTAAATTCTTGGGATTATTGAATTTTAAGCCGTAGACCTCAGAAATAAGGTTTATTGGCGGAACAAGAAAAGCGACTGCTCTTATTGAAGAATCGCACCCGTTAACTTAATAAGAATTTCTTTAATTGTTCATCATAAGAGAAACATTAAGTGGAGGATTTTTATGAAAAAAAGCTTTTTAATATTATTTGCCTGCTTCACTCTTTTCTGTTATTCACCCGTGAAAGCAGAAACGATAACTAAAAATGATGTACAGTTACGTGATGAACTAATCCTGAATTTGTTATTTCCCTTAATTGACAAAGAAATCGAGAAACATTTCGGCAAACCGAAGCAGTATTATTGCCAACAAATTCTCCAAATCAAGAAGCTGGAACAAGGCAGCTACTACTTTGATGTCACCGTACAGGTAACGACATTTGAGGGTGCCCTTAATCCGCCTTATGATTTAATGACTATTAAGTTTAGTAATTTTCATTCCCCAAGTTGGCAGACCATTGATTTCAAAAGCAGAAGGTTAAAACCAAACGAAATATCTAAGTGCAGGCATCCTTTGTAAAAAGGGTGCTTTTTCTTCGGTAATATTCTTCAACTCCCCTTTATTTGAAGAAAAACCAGCTACAATCAAGGAAAGGTAGCCTATTTATTAAGGAATGATGAAAAAAATAAAAGGCATCCAAGTTGATGGATGCTTAAACTACCAATCGCAATTTTATATCACTATTGTACGAGTTTCCAAAAGTGCTGTCTATTTCTTACTTCACTTGAACCTTTATGTTCGATTTTTATGGAATAAGGACTTAGCATTGGTAAAATCTCTCCCTGATTCACATAAATTTGCTGAGCTCTTTTAACCTTGCCGCCTCCCTGACCTACTTCAACATACTTACCTGATACAGGTGCAGTTTCGCCTGGTTTCAAAATCATTTACACAACCCCTTTATTAAAAATAATCATACTAATCCATCATATTAGGTATTAGGAAATGTTATTACTCATATTGTTAAACTAAACTGCCACGTTAGCACAGGAAGAAAGCCGCCAAAAATGGCAGCTGGATCTTAAACTCTTGCATGCGTTAGTTGAGTAAAGATTTATTGTTTAATTTTTAACCCTAACAACGTTGCAAATCCAATTGCTTGTTCAGGGGAAACTTCACATCCAGCTAAACTCTCAAAAGCCACATTAAGTCTGTCAAATGTACATGTGCTAATATCTATACCTTTTAGTGAAGTTTGAGTAAAATCAACATCATTAATATCACTTTGATAAAATTCCACCTTGCTAAGTTTACAATCGTAATAGTTAGCACTCTGTAACGATGAACTATCATATATCACTTGTTTTAAACGAGCCTCTGTAAAATTACTTAAATTTGCAATACAATTTTCAAAAGAAACGTTTCCCAAATTTCCTTCTGAAAAATCAACGCCCAATAATTTACAGTCTTTAAAAGTGACTCTATGTATTATACCTTCACTTAAGCTGGCATTGGACAGATCACAGTTTTCAAAAATCACATCAGTCATATCAATCTTCTTAAAAGAAACATTTATGAATGTTACATTTTTAAAAATAACTTTGGATAAAACTACCCTATCAATTTCCTCGTTATCAATTATTGCGTTTGTAATCATACAGTTCGATAAATATGGTTCTTCTTCATAAAAGATATCTTGAAAATTTGCTTTTTCTAAACTTCTTGGAATATTTGGATGTTCAATTTTGAATCCTTTTGTCATTTTATCACCTTCTACATATTCAATGCATATATATTGAGTCATGCTCTAGTCATCTACATTGAAACAATCATCTAATCCTAATGCTTTTTGAAATATGACGTTCAATTGTTTTACTTCCTCTGGAGATAAATTTCCCCATAGAGTTTTAATAAAGTTTTTTCCCGTCTGATCCATCAAATTTAAGAAATTTATCCCCTTTTTAGTTATTTGAAATAAAACTAGGCGTCGATCTGATTCTGAGTAAATACGTTCTATATATCCTGCATCCACTAGTTTTTTTGATAAGTTTGTAATAGCTGGCATTGTAATTTTAAAGAATTGAGCTAACTCAGAACTACTTTTGGTACCTCCTTTTCTAAGTAGCTCAAGAATTAAGTATTGGGAATAAGACATCCTAGTTTCTTTGGCTTCTGGTGGCATAGTATAAGCCATAGTAAATTTCCGATGCAAAAGAAGGGATAATTCTTCAAGCTTTTTAAAATTTATATCTCCATCATAATTCATCGTTCATTCATCACTCCTACCATTAACTTAAAACGTATTAATATTTAATCACTTTTAATAGTTAAGACCTTTTAACTATTTGATAATAATATGCTTTATCCATAATGTCAAATCAATAAATTAAATGCGCTATGGTTTTATATAGTAAAAGTATTCATTTAATATAATTCCTTATTTAACTAAACTGCCCGTTACTTGAATAAGAAAAAGAGCCTTACCCCTTATTAAAGCAAAGCCCCCGTTTGTTGAACAAGGAAATTATTATAATCATAAATTTACTAAACATTTATATAATGCGTGCTTCAGATTTTACACGTTTAATAATCTCTGATATCGTTTCTTCAGGAGTCATATCCGAGGAATCTACCCAAAGTCCTATTCTAGGATTTTCATTTATTAATACTTTATAAAGAGGTTCAACCTCCCAAGTTGTATAGCCTGACTTATTCCGCTTTTTCTCTCTTTCAATAATTGCTTCAACATTTGGATTTAGTGTAATAAAGTAAACTGGCTTTGATTCAAATGCTTCAAGAAAAGAAGCCACCTCTTTTCCCAAATAAGTATCTTGCACAACAACAGAGAACCCTGCTTTGTAATACATTTCCGCCACTTTTGCCGTCATTTTATATCGGAGTACCAATTGCTCTACCGCACTTTGAGAATAACCAGGGGTCATATCAATATTCCCTTTTACTATCATTTTTCGAAAAATATCTCCACGCACGTGAACACCCTTCTCAAATTGTTCTGATAACATTTGTGCAATTGTGGATTTTCCAGAAGCCATTATCCCAGTTACAATATAAATACCCTTTTCAAGAGTCATAATTTATTACCTCCTATAACCTTCTTCAACTCTCCTGCCCGTTAGCTCAATAAGTTCTAGAAAAAAAGTGTTAATTCTTCTTGGATCAACGCCTCCGTTAGTTGAGTAAGATGTGTTAAATAGAATCGATAAAAGTACCATCCTTTATATAACCATAGACCTTTATTGTATTACTTAGTACCTCGCCTGGAACGTGTATCCCTTTAAGAATTATTACACTTTATTTTTTATTTCTCTACTTTCAACTTTAATTTCCAGCCATTCAATTATTTCCGTCCAATTTGAAATGATAAAACCAGTATGCATCCCAATAACTAATATAATTAGTCCCCATATCCTTTGTTCGCCAACGAGTGACAATAAAGTCATTTAATTTTTCTTTTATAAATACTGATAACACCGTCCGAATAATTCGAACGGTGTTCAAAATAGTTGTTTAATTCTTAAAGGCCTGTGCACATTTTATTTATAGTCAGTAACAATAAAGTCGTTTAAAAACCAGACTATGTGTAACGAACGCTTGCATCAGAACCCTTTCTCCCCTACATAAGAGAGGGTATTACCTTGCCCATTTTTCTTTTTGTTTTTACGAGTCACACAATTACTATATTATAACTATGCTTCATTAAAGAGCGAAGTATTGGCGTATAACGATGAGGCTCCGCCAGAGTGCACGAATAGGATGTTATCGTCCGGCTTAAAGGTGACTTTTTGGATTAAATCAATGAGTCCCGCTGCTGCTTTACCTGTATATACTGGATCCAGCAAAATCCCTTCTGTTCTTGCCATGAGCTTGACAGCTTCCACCATTTCAGGCGTAGGTAAAGCGTAGCCTGGTCCGACATACTCATCAAAACACCTAACAGCCTCACGTGGGATTGAATTTGGAATGCCAATGTGTGCAGATGTTTCTTTAACAAGCTGAAAAACTTTCTCTTCTTGTTCTGCTTTTCCTCTGCTTACGTTTATTCCGATTACCGGTATTTTGCTTTGATTTCCATAAAAGCCTGTAACCAATCCTGCATGCATTCCCCCGCTGCCGCTTACACAAACGACCGCATTTATATTGACTCCTTGATCAAAGGACTGTGCCAAAATCTCTTGAGCGCATGCAGCATATCCCGTTGCGCCAATGACATTTGATCCCCCGACCGGAATGATATAAGGTTTATTTCCCTCATCCGTTACTTCTTTAGCTACTTTCTGCATTTCCTTCATCAAGTCCGTCCCATTAGGCACGATCTTGACTTTTTCAGCACCCAGTAAATGATACAGAAAATAGTTACCATTAAAATCCGGCTCAGAATTTGTTAGACCTTCTTCTAATACAAGAATACACTTCATTTTCTCTTTAACGGCAGCCGCCAGTGTTAAGCGGCAATGATTTGATTGAATGCCTCCACATGTAATTAACGTATCCGCTCCTTTGTCTAATGCATCTGCAACAAGGAACTCTAGTTTTCTTGTTTTATTTCCACCAGCCGTCAGCCCAAGTAAATCATCTCGTTTAATATAAATGGAAGGGCCCCCAAGAACTTCAGAAAAATGATGTAATTTCTCAATGGGAGTATATGTTGGTGTATATCGCTGTCTAGGGAATTGTGCTAAATTCATATTACTTCTCCTCCTGTATTCTCTGTTTAAGACTGGCCTAATAAGAAAAGAGAATATCACTCTGACGTTCTCTTTTCAATAATTATGATTAAATCATAGCAAACGCTTCGATTTCAATCAAAGCATCTTTAGGTAAACGAGCGAAGCTAAGGAAGAACCGTTGTTGTTAAGCTAACAAGGCAGACTAATTGAAAGAAGAACAAGAAGTTATCGTTATTGATAAGCCACTGGTTCTTCTTTTTCTATGTTTAATTTTCTGGTGATGGACATTGTAAATACGTACTAATCAAACTATAACGGTTTTACAGGTACACATATTTCGCAATAATCGTTGTTAATCATATCACTCGTGTATCTTTCTAAAATCGGTTTGTTGTCAATTTGATATCCACTGTTGTGTATAGCTGAAAAAATTTCAGCCCAAGCTTTTTGAATATCTTCCGCTGTATGTTTGACTTTGCAAATAACATATTTTCCACCAGAAAATTCACTTTCGCAAATTGAATTATCAATTTGATAATCCTTTGAAATCACAATACAAGCATCATATCTACAGTTATCAGGAAGTGTTGTTTCAGGGTTATCTTGTGGAATTCCAAGTATTATTGCCGATTTAACAAGATTTTTCTCCTTAGCCCATTTCTTTAACTTTTCCATTGCTTGAATGTTAGCAGGACCATATGGACCAACTTGCCGCACATATGCAATGCGATATTTTGGAAGAGTTTCGACTTTAATATTCATAGGTTCTTTTTCCTTTCTCCATTAATATTTACTACATTTCGAATGCTATTATGATATAAAAATATAATCAATTATTTTTTTAAAATTGATAATTTTCTTTTTCAATAAACGAGAGCTTTTCTTGAAAAGGACCTATTAATTGCTCAAATCTCTAAGTCGATAAAAATTTTTAAAAAATCTTTTCTTTTTCATTAAAAGTAGGGATTTTTCTTGTGTTAATTTATCCAGTTTTATTCACATATTGGCTTAAAAAATTATTTATATGCAATAAATCACCACCAACTAAAATTTCAAAAGAAATTAAGGTTTCCTAAAAGGAATTTTTCTAATTTCAGCGAATTATAATAGTGTAAAATTACTCTTTTAGGGAAGGGATGGTGATTTCTATGAAGTATGTAAAATTTGTTTTTACCTTATTTCTTGCATTGACAATAGGCGCTTCCGTTTATTTCAATTTAGGGATTGCTTTTAATGGTGGGCAAGAGTATTTTGAACTTTATTATGAAACATTGATTGAAGAGTTTAAAACAGGAGATTTTGGAAGTAGAGGATTTATCTATGTTTACTCAATGGTGCTTGTATTAATATTGGGTCTTATTTTAGAGCCTCTTTTCTACAGGAGATCCAAAAAAATATGGGGTTCATTTATAATCCCAGGTTGTTTAAATTTCATCGTTCTATTATCAGCCTTTTTTTGGTATGGGGCAACTGTGGATGGACTCGGTTTATTAGTTATTTTGGGGTTGAGTTCATTTGTTTATGCAATTATTTCTCTTATCCAGTTGGGATTCTTGCTTGTTTTGCATTTGCCTAACATGATAAGAAAAACTGGAAATAGTGAAAAAATGTAGGAGTATTAAAAAAATCAAAAAGTAGAGCAACTTCATATTCGAAACGCTCTGCTTTTTTGTGTGTTTTTTATATGCTATTCTAACTTTTGCACCTCAAAAGAGAACCTGTTAATTTCAATTGGGTACAGCCCTTTTTCAACTTAAATTCATTTCATAATAAGGCTCTTCCTGATTTGTATCATCAAACCATTTCATACCTTTATACTCAAACCCGATTTTTTCTAAAATTTTCAGTGAACCCACATTTTTCGGATCAGCTGATGCGTAAATATTCATTATTATCGGATGTTTTTTTGCAAAATCAACACATGCTCCTGCTGCCTCTGTTGCGTAGCCTTTCCCCCATGCGGATTTAGCAAAATGATAAATCAATTCAACTGTCTCCTGTGTTGTTCTTACATTAAATCCTGCTGCGCCAACGACCCTTCCCGACTCCTTTTCTATAACCGCATAAACCGAGAGACCTTTTGTCCCGTGGCAAGATGCATATGCTTCCAGCGCTTTATCTAGATGCTCGTGAGGAATCGCGCCGAAGCAATGTTCCATAACTTCCTCATTTCCCCAAAATGCCTTTGCATTCTCCACATCGGTTTTTTCAAAAACTCTCAACAGCAGCCGTTCCGTTTCAGCAATCACATTCAAATTGAATCCCCCTTTTCCTCTACTCTATTCTCCATTTTAAATTCTTTAACCTTTGGGTGAATTGGTTCTTCCATTAACCTGACCTTTAACTCGATAAGAAAAACCTGCCGCCGCAGCCCTTTTGTTAAACTCTAGCATCCGTTAGTTGTAGAAATAAATAGATTTATTTTCCTTAAACATTATGATTTTAGTAGCCGCTATAAAGGCAGGAAAGAATACTTTTTGAATTTCATTTCTCCTTTTTTACTAAATAACCTAATAAAAAATACAAGGTGCTTATACATAAAATCAGAAATTCATTAGTAGTACCCAAGGCTCTTCTTGAAATAAAAAAGGTGAATAGAAGTGCGACACCAATTAACACACAAAACCCAATATATACATATCTCCATCCTTTAAATTTGATTCCATAAGAACCGGCTCCTGTTATTATACCCAATAAGCCTATGCTCAATAAAATTATTAAAGTAAGCCGATCACTGTCTGTTGTATTCATTTCGGAACCAAGAGCTTTCCCTAAAGATGTACCTAATAAATATAGAAGTCCGTACCCAAAGGTAGCTATTATCATTATTGCCCCTAAAATCATTCCAGTTGTTTTAGATTTCCTGTATTTTTCCATTATTTCGCCTTCCTTAGTATTAATGTCAATGCCTCCAAAATTACAATTTCCTCAAAGGCTCTAAGGCTGAGCTGTATATTTCTATCACTAAATGTATATCATAATTTTCATAAAAAACACTTGTAGAATCTGTCGAAAAATAATTAAATATATTTTATTAACCCTATTTCAACTGACCTGATCTGTTAGAGCTGAATAAGATTACTCTGTTTTTATTGTTTCAGCTATACAAGTTATCTCGTCTCCAGAGTTCAACAGTATTTTAGTTCTTATCTGTTTATCTGAGTGTTTATTAAATTCAATTGAATTAACATAAAAGCCACTTCCCCACGGTTCCACCATTGGAATGTGTAAATCGTATCCCCCTGTAAAGACCAATCCAATTTCCTTTTGTTTTGTATCCTGGGTTCCTGTTTGTACTAAGTGAAATCGTATTTCTTTATTCATATAATTAACCACTATATTTTGAAGTTCATCATCGTGAAAATATAGGTTTTTTAATTCGTCAAAATTAGTTATTGAATAAATTTCCTCTTGGAAAACACCTACTTTATTTATCAATTTCCCATATAAAATAATAGCACATTTTACCATTTCCTAGTTCAACTAAACCGCTTCGTTACTTGAATAAGAAAAAAACGATCCTTCTTTATTGAGGCATCGCAACAGTTTAAGTGTAATCACTCACAAGCTTCATATTTATTTAACATAGTTTAATGTCACTAAAACAATTTCTGGACGATTAAAAATCCTTAAAGGAATAATACTATTTCCAAGTCCTCTATTTACAATCATTGTAGTGTTCAATGAATTGTATTTACCAGAAGTATACTTTGGAAATAATCCTTGGTCTGGAGCAATTAAACCACCAATGAAAGGAATTCTAAATTGTCCGCCGTGTGCGTGACCTGAAAAAACAACATCAAATTCATATTCACTATAAAGAGAAAACATTTCAGGTCTATGTGATAATAGAATTTGAAAATTATCTTCTTCTTCGAGTCCTTCTAATGAATTAATGATGTTTTCTTCCGTTGTGGCTTTTTCTGCATAAGATTCTTTTACATTTGCTGGGTCATCAATTCCTATAATTTGAATTTTGTCAGTTCCATTGGTAATTTCCTCTGCTGAGTTTCTCATCACTTGTACACCGATGTTTTTTAATTTATCCTCTAATGAATTGAATTTCCCAGACCACCATTCATGATTTCCTGTCACGTAATAAACTGGAGCAACTTGAACCAATTTTCCCATCAAAATTAAACTAGGTTTCTCATCATATTTTTCTGAATCTATTAAATCACCTGTAAATACAATCAAATCTGGTTTTTCCTTTTTCACTCTTTTAACTAAGTTACTTTGGTTATTCCTAAAAGACTTACTGTGCAAGTCAGATAATTGTACAATTTTATATCCATTAAAATTTTGTGGGAGCTTGTCTGATCGAATGCTATATTCACTTGTTACAATTGAATTGTTTTGAAAATAAAAAAAATAAATTAATAAAGTCATACCGATTAAAAAGTATAGCCATCTCTTTTTTGTTCTTCTCTTCAACCTATACCTCCTCTATTTTTACTAATCAAATATATTTTTGTTAAACTATCCTGCCAGTTACTTCAATAAGAAAAGCCGCCGAAAATGGCAGCTGATCTTTAACTCTTGCACCCGATAGATGGATAAGATTTTCACATGTTCTTTAATAGTGTTTCATTAAATATTTTAGTTATCTCCGCATAACCAACAATATGGGATGCTTCTTGTATAGATATCCTTTTTCCAACCCATAAACATTCTGGGTACGCCTCTGGAGTGATAAATGTGATTGTCCCTAAAACTGTCTCACCTAACTCGACCTTTTCTCTATCATAGTATTGATGTATCCCAGTGGTTAAATAATCATTGTTCACTAATGTGCTGGACGATAACCAGAAAAAACAGGAGTCGTTCTTCCACCTTCTTCAGTGGTATGAAATGTTATTTTTGCTTCTATATCAGCCATACAAAATCCCCCGATTTTTTACTACTATTGTAGCACTTCTTATTTAACTAAACTCCCTTTAGTTTAATAAGAAAAAGCCGGATAGTTTAGCTGCTAATTTTCAACTCGGGGCCATTACTAATTATACTAATTCAAAGTTAAAAACACGTTATAGTCAAACTCCCATACGAAAGATACAATTATTATATACATATGTAAAAGGAGAAAATCATGTTATCTTTCTTAAGTATTTTTTCGAAGAAAAAGGACATAGCCAAAAATCATGAAGTTAAACCCGCCTCACCGATTCCCAAAAAGACAAATGATCAAATTGCCACAAGAAAAGGAGAATTAGGAGAGTATAAAATTAATATTCAATTGGCCCAATTACCTAAAGACTTTCTATATTTAAGCGATATAATGATCAAAAACCAAAAATCACAGTCAGGATACTCTCAAATAGATCATCTGATCATTACTCCATATGGTATTTTCGTTATTGAAACTAAGAATTATCAAGGAACCATATATGGTTCAAAAGAACATAAGTCATGGTTGATTAATGGGAAATTTAAAATGATGAACCCATTTGTTCAAAATTACGGACATATTCAAGCATTAAAATCTTTAATTGATGTAAAATACCATAGTTTATTTATCTCAATGGTATCTTTCACAAAGCGTTGCACTTTTAAATTGGATTTAGATTACCGCAAAATTGACTCAAATGAACTTATTGTATATGACTTAGAGTTGACAGATTTTATTCACAGGAAAATTTCTCGAATAAAAATGGCGCACCAAGACCCTTTATTAAGTGATAAAGAAATTATATTCCTTCATAATTGCTTTAAAAATTTGAACGTAACTAATCCAAAAATTAGAGAGCAACATATTCATTTATTAAAAAGTAATCCTTCAGATAGTAAAAGTAAAAAATCCACTTGTGTGATTTGTAATACATCTGTGTCTGAAAAAGTGAAAATGTATTGTTTATCAAACACAAAATTTAAAGGTAAAATATATTGTTTTGACCACCAAAAATCAATTGAGAAATCTAATTAAAGCATTTTATTAGAAAATACCCGCTCTTAAAATGTGCGGGTATTTTAATCGTTTTTTAATATCTTATTAGTTTTGAAATCTTAAAATTAGGCCCTAATTAAACTCTTGCACCCGTTAGCTTAAGAAGAAACACTAAAGATTAATATCATAAAGAGTAATTATGTCTGTTTCAACTCTTACATACGTACCAGTTGTATATTCTTCGCCAATTAATTCAAAAGCAACAATACTATCTCCAATTCTAAGCACAGCAAACCCTTCATCAACGGACTCCAGTTTCCCAGATAAATAAATCCGATTTTGATAACTTTTAATCTGGCTTATTTTTTCATTAATGGGTATAACCTGTGTCCCCCATTCACAAATACCAGGAATATCAATTTCTATATAATATTCACCATTCAAATTTGGTTCAGTGCCAACCCATTTGCCTTCCGCTGTACCGTATTGAGAGTAAAAACCCACTATAAATCCGTCTGCTACTTGCTTTACACATTTCAGTATTTTTACTTTCACTTTTTATCCCCTATAATTGGTTTATTTTAAAGAGTTCTACAAATTATCTACACAATCCTTCTTGAACCTGCCCGTTACTTGAATAAGAATGCCGCCTAAATGGCAGCTTGATCTTCAACTATTGCATGCGTTTAGTTGTATTAACTACTTTTATAAAGATTATGACGCATCCACATGAAGACGATGTTTTTTACAGCAATTACATTGAAATAAATAACCTTGAAAATCTCCATCATTTACTAAAAAATTTTTAAAATCTTCATTTGTAAGATTATAATCGTCACAAATTCTTTTAATATCACTCTCTAATTCATTTTCTAAATGCTTTATTTCTTCCCATCCAACATAACCAATAATAGAACAGAAATCTCCACAATGACTTAACCAATACCCTTGTTGCCAACTAGTATAGCCTGGAGTTCTATAGATTAATTCATCTAAATATTCTTCTTTATCAACTTCATCACATGAATATGAATCTTGAAAATCACCTTCATATTTTTGTGCTGCCGAACCATCTGCAATACACCAAGGACAGATTCCTTCAACTTCCTCCAATGAATAAAATGGTCCATCATAAACAAAATCACGTTCTTTTTTACAAACTGGACATATTGTTTCTTCTTCAATTATTACTCCTAATTTAATTGGGTCAAGATTGTATTTAAAGGTTGGTAAATTCATTCTATTTCCGCCTATTCTATGTATTTTTATTACCTTTTATATAAATTTAGCATAAGTTCTTCTTCAACTATACTGCCAGTTAGTGGAACAGGAAAAGCTGCCAAATTGACAGCTCCGATTCTTTAACTATTGCACCAGTTAGTGAAAGAAGAATGTATCCAAAATTTATAGCTTCGTACCACACCACGGACAAAAATCTATTCTGATACTTGAAGTACCGCCATCATGAATTATTAATCCATAGTCCTTAACCTTTTCATCGAATATGATGAGTTTGTCGGGACATTCAAAAGGCTTTTCATGGATATCGCACTTGAAATTTGCATGATAAGCCATATCCTCACAACAATGTATTTTCATAATTGTATTTCTCCTTTTTTAATTAAAGCACCCTATAGTTTAAGTACAATTTTTTACAAATATCTATATAATAAAAACTCCCTTCTAATTATGAACGATTTTACTTTTAGGTCCTAGAATGAGAAATCTCAAATGAAACCACCATTAATCGCATAATTTTTTACACTTAAATTCACAGAATTATTTCACTAAAAGCGACGAGGAATTTTCCAAGCCGTTTAGCATTGTTATATAATCCAATTTCTTTTATTTCTTTGTATCAATATTTGAAAGTTTATTTTTTATTTCGTTAAGTAAATATAAGCCTCTCAACAAAAATCCGACGACAATAATGAAGGCTAATAATGCCGCAAATAACGGATGTACCCACAATAGAATATAACCAAAAACCATTGTTAAAACTATGAATAAAAAGATATACACTAAATCCCCCCTTATGTAGAAATTTAATTCTATAAACTTCACCTTATTTCCGAAATTTTTCAATAAAAACTTATTTCGTTAGGTCAATAGTTCTACAAAAAGTGCGTTAATCCTTCTTCAAGTAACCTGCTCGTTAGCACAAGAAGAAGCTACCAAAGATGGCAGCCTGATCTTAAATTCTTACACCTGCTAGTGAAACAAGAAGTGTATAAAAATTTCTTAGAACAAAGGGTGTGAGAAGTGGGTTACAAAATTACATCCTTATTTAAAACGTTGATCAATCTCTTCTCGTGAGTATTCATCAATCAAATCGCCGTATTTTATATATAAAGGATATATTGTTTCTTTATTAGTTGCGATGACTTCACATCCTCTATCATCATAAATGAAAAAAATCACATTTTTGGTAAGATTAATGAAAAACACATCTGGATAGTCTGAACCGCACCCACTACCACCTAGCTTAGGTTTCAAAGGAAAGTCCTCATTGCACGCTGCCTTAATGAGTAATGAGTATTTAAAGTCTTGTTTGTGGCACTTTAGTGAAAATCGAGAGGTATAATAATCATCAGCATCTTCATCATCAAATACATATGGCAAGGATTCTTGCCTTAAATGAAATTTTAGATCTTTATTTTTTATATAGCGATCATAAACCTTTATTCGCTTTTTCCTAACTTCATCAGACTTGTGCCGATAAACATTGGTCACAAGAAAAATTTCATCCGAATTTGAAAAAAGTTCTTTAAAAATAGACAATGCCTGATTATATACACGTTCAAACATTTCAAGGTTAAGGCTTCCATCATCTTTGAATTGATACATACCAGATCCTAATTCAAAGTGAATCCCTATATCCCATTGATGATAAAGACTAGGTGCCAACACAAGCCCTGGAAAAGTATTGTTTAAATATTGACCTACTTCTATCGTGATTCACTCCTTTCCTTCTACTGTTTGTTTAATTGTATCATTATTACATTGACCTACCCTTTAGCTGATCAACAAAAAAAGAGCTGCCGCCGCAACTCAACTTCAACTCAAGCACCCGTTACTTGAATAAGAACATTATCTATTTCTGATTTTCCCCTAATATTTTTAGTTCTTTTTTTATTTCTTTTAGTTCAGACCTTAAAAGCTTAACTTGCTTAGAATTATCAATGCCAAAACTAACGGCATATACAATAATAAGAAATAGACCAACTAAACCTACTAAGCCGTAAATTATCCCCATAACCCTCTCACTCCTAAAATAAATTCACTATTTTAACATTACCATAATTCGGTAAGTGGTTGATTTTTATTTTTTTCTTTTTAAATAAACCTGACTCTTAGTTTAACAAGAAAAAGGCGTGGCCCTCTTAAAGCATCGCACCCCGATAGCATTCCTGTAGATCGTTAATTATCAGCTTTGAAAAAAAGAGAGCCCCTCAGTAAGATAAGAGTATGGATACCACTCTAACTCATCATCAAAGGAGGAAGCTCTACTATGAAGTTTAAAATGCAACACAAACAAAATCAACTAATTGAAAGAATTACTAACCAACATCTTGTTGTAGGGATTGATATTGCCCAACAAATACATGTATCCCGAGCAGTAAACTACCGTGGGATTATCATTGGAGAACCTCTTTCCTTCAATTATTTCAATGGATTAATAAACTCCTCCAATCTAAAAACTTAAACAAAGTAATAGTTGGTATGGAACCTACAGGACACTATTGGTTAAATTTAGCCCAGTGGTTATCCGAACATCATATAGAAGTCGTTTTAGTTAATCCTCATTTAGTCAAAAAAAATAAGGAAAACCGAGACAATACCCAATCTAAAAGTGATAAAAAAGATGCCCTCGTCATCGCTGATATGGTCAAGAATGGCTACTATGCTTTTACACGTTCCAATTCGGAAACATTCGAAAAACTACGAGTGCTTATGTCCAACCGTGACGTGGTTGTAAAACGTTTGGTCACAGCCAAAAATCAACTCCACCGTTGGGTGGAAATCGTTTTTCCAGAACTAAGGCAAGTGTTTAAAGACATAATGAGCAAAGGTGCCATTGCCACCCTTCGCGCTTTCCCAACACCAGGAGAATTAAAGACATTACAGCCACAAGAAATAGTGGATAGATGGAAATTATTAATGAAACGACACGCTGGTTTTCCTAAAGCTCGTTTGCTTATTGAACTTGCGAAAAGTTCGGTCGGGACTCAGCGGGCCATCGATGCTCATAAGCTTCATTTAAACCAATTACTCGAAGAATACGATCTTGCCACTGCCCAGCTTGAAACAATTGAAAAAGAAGCTACAGACGTACTGAAGCAAATACCTTGTGTCAAGAAGATGCTTGCCATTAAAGGGATTAGTCCTATTACACTGGCAGGTATTTTGGGAGAGGCGGGAGATTTAAGTGGGTTTACCCACGGAAATTCCCTGTTACGGCATGCAGGATTACATCTAGCTGAGGCAAGTTCAGGTAAGTGGAAAGGACAGATTAAATTATCCAAACGTGGTCGTTCTCGACTTCGGCGTTTTCTGTTTATGGCGACGATAGCCTTAGTGATGAATAACCCTGAGTTCAAAGCCCTCCACTCCGCCAATGTTAAGGTGAAAAAAATGAAGAGAATTAAGTCGATCATGAAGCTGTGTGGAAAACTAGCTCGAATCTTAGTAGGAATGGCTCGAAATGGACTAGACTACACACCTGAAAAAGTATTATCTATCACACAAATAGCAGCTTAAGATTTAGTCGTTTATTTACATTTTTAGAAGTTAGTTATTTACGAGAATTGGCTTATTCGTAGGATTTCAAAGAAAGCACGGAGTACCGGATGTGTTCCACAAAAGGGCACCGACCCGTTCCGTTAGCAAAACCGGCCTCCACCCCTTGGATAGGCATGACGAAGGAATGAAAGGGCTGAGACCCGTTGAGACATGGGAGGGAAAGCCTCCAAGGACAGTGTGGAGAATGCGTGCATAATCATGGAAGTATATGGGATTTTAGACTAATCCTCTATTTCCACATGCCCTCATTTAACCAAAACTGTCATGACTCTTTTAATTCATCCGATATGCCGATACAAAGTGGTATGAAATCCTGCGAATAAGCGAGCATTCGTAAGAAAAAGCTATTAAACTGAGGGAGTTGAACAAGAAAAAAGCCTTACTCCTTATTGAAGTAAAGCACCCGTTTGTTTAAGTAAAATATTTCACAAACTTCTTGTAAATGGAAAAAGACTGTTCCAACTAAGAAACTCCCTTATTCCATTTCAACTATATTACTTATCAATTGTTCTTTACCTATCCGTTTTAAAAATTTGTAAAATGTCTCCCGCTTTTTACCCATTTCTGAATACATAGCAATGATCTTTTCAACAGCATCGTATAATTCTTCTGGAGTTAGATTCTCCATTAGCAAGGAACCAACCTCAGCGTCTTTCCCTTTTGCTTTTCCTCCAACATATAAATTGTAATGATCTTTAATTTTCATAACACCTATGTCACTTAACATTGGTTCACCGCAACCTATAGGACAACCTGTATAAGCAACCTTTAGGGTAAACGGTACGGCTTTTCCTGCTATACGGCGATTTAGCTCTTTTGCCACCGGCATTCCTTCTTCTATTTCCCCTTTGCAAAAATTGCAGGTTCTCAAGCTTTTTACAAAGTTTCCAACCGGATAACATGCTAAGCCAACCTTTTGAAATTCTTCTATGATTTCTTCCTTTTTATCTTCCGAGATTTCTATAATGAGTTGTTGTAATGTTGTTAGTTCAAGTTCCTCATCTTCATTCATATATTTTGAGATTGTAACAAGTTGTTTTGGATTGAGTTTAGCCCCAAACCCTATTCCTCCATTTACGGCGATCTTAATTTTTTTCACACCATTTTCCATATTATTTTCTTCTCCCCCTTTTAATTAATTATTTACTATACACCGGTAAGGTATATATTAGTGAAAATTAGACCTGTCGCTAAATAATGCGACAGGTAATGTCAGGATTCTATGTTTAAAGTCTTCCTTATTTCATCTACATTTTGTTCAAATCCAATCAGGACTTTCGGTTTACTCATCAACCCCAACAACGATTTATTTTTAAATACAAATGTTGGAACAATTCTTGTACCCGTTATTTTGATTAAGTCCTCTTCCTTGGATGGTAGTTTCGTTAAATCATATTCAATATACGCTACGTTATTTTTGGAAAGAAACTCTTTCCCTACCTGACAATCCGTTCAGGTAGGTCTCGTATAAAGCTCTAGTTGAACTTTTGCCATCATTATCACCCCTTCACCTTTTATTATTTAACTTCGATAACAAATGGGTAGGCATTGACCTGTCCGCGAAACTTGAATTCAGCCCAAAGCTTATAAATACCCGGCTTATCAAATTGTGTTTCAAATACAGTTTTATCATTCGAAACTGGATGGACATGGATAAATTTCTCTCCTGCTTCATCTAGGATGACAACATGACCTAACGCACCTAAATACTCTTCAGGTTTCTCACCCTTTACATCAAAATTAAGAGTAACCTCTTTGTTGACCTCAAATGAATGAGGGGTTAATTCAACCGTTTGACCGTCTATTGTCTTTGTAAAATCTTTATCTGTAATGAGATTATTTTTGCCGTGTATATGATGTGCTTCCCCAACCTGCAACTCAATAGGTCTTACCGCATATTGAAGCCCTTTTGGCTGGATATCAACGAAGGCTTTATAAGAATTATCTGCCAAATTTACCTTCACTTGATATGTTCCTTCGCCCTTTTGTTCTGGATGTAAATGATAGTACTCTTTTAAGTCTGAGCTAACGACAATCAAATGCATATATTTTTCATGAGAAACTTCCAGTTCCGGAGCATGATTATTATTATCTTTTAATTCAATTGTGATTTCTCCATTTGCATAGGATACTTTTGGTGTAACCTCACTGATAGTGTTTGCACCATGATTCTCGTGCTGTTGATGATTCCTGCTTTCTTCCCCCTGTTCAGTAGCTGTATGATTATTGTGTTCCTCTGATTTTGGATTAATGCTTGCATACACACTGTAACCAGCGATGACGATCCCAAGGTAAACGATAGCCGAAACAGCCCAAATCATTATGCTTTTTTTCATATAAGCATCCTCCTTTTCTACATTAAGCTTTTAACTTAATTCTCTGAAGTCTGAGTGCGTTGAGAACAACTGATACAGAACTAAATGCCATTGCTGCACCTGCTAACCATGGTGCTAATAAACCTGCTGCTGCGATTGGAATTCCTATGACGTTATATGCAAGCGCCCAGAAAAGATTTTGCTTAATATTTGTTATTGTCTTCTTACTCATGAAAATTGCGTCCGCAATGCTAGTTAAATCGCCACGAATAAGTGTAATATCTGCAGCTTCCATAGCAACGTCAGTTCCCGTACCGATTGCCATACCGATATCAGCTGTCGCAAGTGCCGGAGCGTCATTAATTCCATCTCCTACCATTGCTACTTTTTTACCAGCTTGCTGAAGCTTTTTCACTTCTTCCGCCTTGCCTTCTGGTAAAACTTCTGCAATCACTTTCTTAATTCCAACTTGGTCCGCAATGGCTTGGGCTGTTTGGGTATTATCCCCTGTAATCATTACTACTTCTAAGCCCATTTTGTGTAATCGGGCAATAGCTTCTTTAGATGTATCCTTAATGGTATCTGCCACCGCCACAATACCTGCATAGCGCCCATCGATGGCTACTAACATAGCTGTTTTCCCTTGCTTTTCCAAGTTCTCCATGTTGGCTAGTACATCTTGGACATTGATGCAATATTTCGCCATGAGTCTACGTGTACCGATGAATAACTGCTTACCATTCACCGTTGATTGGATACCAAAACCAGGAACAGCTTCAAATGTATCAGATGCCCCAAGGTTAATTCCTTTTTCCTTTATACCTTCCACAATTGCTTCTGCAAGTGGATGTTCCGAGTTTCTCTCAGCCGTACCAACCAGCGTTAGAAATTCCTTTTCATCCATGCCGTCTGCTAAAATAACATCCGTTAAAGATGGTTTTCCGTTTGTAACCGTACCTGTTTTATCAAGAATAATCGTATCTAAGCGATGAGTTGTTTCAAGGTGCTCCCCGCCTTTAAACAAAATTCCAAATTCGGCAGCACGACCTGAGCCAGCCATAATTGAAGTTGGTGTCGCCAAACCAAGTGCACAAGGACAAGCGATAACTAATACCGCAATAAATTTCTCAAGGGCATCCGCAAAATCGCCAGGATTTACAGCAAAATACCACACAAGGAAAGTAATAATTGCTATTCCTACAACGATCGGCACAAATATTCCTGAAATCACGTCAGCTAAACGTTGGATCGGTGCTTTAGAGCCTTGTGCTTCTTCAACCACCTTAATAATTTGAGCTAATGCTGTATCTTTACCAACTTTTGTTGCTTTAATTTTCAGGAAACCATTTTTATTAATCGTTGATCCAATAACGTTATCTCCAATTGTTTTATCAATCGGAATACTTTCACCCGTTAACATCGATTCGTCAACCGCTGATTGACCTTCCACAATTTCACCATCAACCGGCACTTTTTCACCTGGTTTTACATAAACAATATCTCCTTCTAAAACTTCTTCGATTGGGATAATCATCTCTTGACCATCACGAACGACAGTTGCATTTTTTGCCTGTAGTCCCATTAATTTTTTAATCGCCTCAGACGAACGTCCTTTAGCCTTAGCTTCAAACAGTTTCCCTAATAGAATTAAGGTAATAAGAACAGCACTTGTTTCATAATAGAGTTCTACCATATGAGCGCCGGAGCCAATCGAGCTAATACTTAAATATAAACTATAGAAATAAGCAGCTGATGTACCAAGTGCAACAAGCACATCCATATTTGCACTCTTATTTCTTAACGCCTTAAAAGCTCCCACATAAAACTGTTTACCAACGATGAATTGTACTGGTGTTGCCAGAGCTAATTGAACCCAAGGATTCATAAACATATCTGGCAGCCAAATAAATCGTGTAAATTCAAAGTGGCTAACCATCGCCCACAATAGAGGGATTGACAAGATAAGAGAGAAAATAAATTTTCCTTGTTGCTTTTCAATTTCTTTTTGACGATGGTCAACTTGTTCTCCCGCATTTTCTTTCTTTTGTTCAAGGGTATATCCTAGCTTTTTAATATCCTCTTTCATTTCAGAGACAGAGATCTGTTCTGGATTATACTCCACAAGGACAGTTTCTAACGCGAAATTGACAGTCGCTTTTTCAACTCCATCTAATTTGTTTAATCGTTTTTCAATTTTATTTGCACATGCCGCACAGGTCATTCCTGTTATATCGAATTCCACTTTTTCCCTTACAACATCATATCCTAAAGACTGAATTTTCTTTTGGAAATCCTGTTCAGATACAACTTCTGGATCATATTTTATAGTGGACTTTTCAAGTGCTAGATTAACATTTGCCTCTTTTACGCCCTCCATTTTTTTGAGTCCTTTTTCAATTCTTGTGGCACATGCCGCACAGGTCATTCCTGTAATTTGATAAATTGTTTCTTTTATATCATTACTCATCGATATTCACCTCTTTCATACGGTTAGGGGGTATATTTCGTTGTTAAAGATAACGTGCTGTTCGTCGCACGTTATCTTTAACTTCCTATTCAACATCATAGCCCTGGTCATCAATTGTTTCTTTGATCTTGCTTAAGGTAACTTCAGCAGGGTTAAATTCAACATCGACTGTCCCTTCTGCTAAATTAACTTTAACAGAATTAACACCATCAAGTTTTCCAACACTACCTTCAATTGAATTTACACAATGGCCACAAGACATTCCATTAACCTTTAAAGTAATCTTTTCCATTAATAAACACTCCCATTTATTTTTTCATTAATTTTTCTATAGTTAAAAGAACTTCATCTAATACTTCTGTATCACCCTCGTTTATTCGTTCCAATACACAAGTTTTAAAATGTCCATCTAGAAGAATTTTTGCCACACTGTTTAAAGCAGATTGTGTAGCTGAAATTTGCGTAATAACATCATCACAATAGGTATCTTTTTCGATTAACCCTTTTATTCCACGGATTTGACCTTCTACTCGATTTAAACGAGTAACCAAATTTTTCTTTACTTTATCGGAATGATGACTCTTTCTTTCTTTAGAAAGATGACAATCATCATTCATTTTTTCATTCATCTAATCTCACCTCCACGTTCACAATATACTATACCCTCCTATAGTATACGAGTGATTAAAAAAAATCCACTGAAATATTGTCTAAAATGAAAAAAAATGTTTTCCCCTTTAATTTGCCCTCCATTTTTGAATTTATTTTTGTAAATCATGAAGTTCATTGCGCTAGCGAGGACATGAATATATTAATGCCGGTAGCCATGATATGCTTACAGTTTCATTTTGAAAACAATCATTGAAAAATCCGGTTATTCTATTGTATAGAACAGATCCTTTTGTGAAAGTTTTCACTTAAACAAACCTTTTACTTTAAGTACATTCCTTCTCAATCTCAAATTATTTTAGAATAAATATCTAATTTAACTCCCAAGTGTTAGTCAATTTTCTACTACTTCTCTTTCTTTGACTCCCCTGTCCGAAGTTGAAGAAGTACCACAAAAATAAGCGTTAATTCTTAAAATAAGCGTTAATCCTTCTTAACCTTAATTATGATATAATAAAAAAACGTCTAATCCCTTATGTACCAAGGGCTTAGACATTTTTATAACCAAGTTTATTTAAGCGTTAATTAGTATTATACGAATTGTTTCCTCTTCTAACATCCGCTTACATCCGTACATTTTGATACTATGTCAAGATAGTAGACACAGATTTCTACCGCGCTTTCGCTTGGTGACCTTCATAAAAATGTTTAAATAAAGAACGATTTAAACGTTTTTATGAAGGTGAAATCAAGCTGCAGATTTTCCATACATCCGTTCATATTCGTTCGGTGTATAATACCCCAAAGTCGAATGGATGCGCTTAGAATTATAGAAGAACTCGATGTACTCAAACAGCGATTTCTTCTTACATAAGTGAAGTACACTCCTTTTTCCAGGTGCCCTTTTTGCTATTTCATTCCAGGTATTTATCGTAATATCTTTGGTATCCCTTTTTCTGTATTGTTAAATTAATAGATACTTATTACCACTCTCTGCCTCGATTAGATTTCCAGTCATACGGCAAAATCTCTTTCAATAAAACAAACGTGTCATTTTCAACCTCTACAACAGCTTCTAAATTTTCTTTTGAAAGCTGACTGATCAACTCACGGCACCGTCCACATGGTGGAACAGCATTTCCTTCCGAGTCAACTGCTACAAAAGCTTTTATTTGATATTCACCATGTTTCAGCATATCCGCAACTGCTGCATGCTCTGCACAAAAACCCATAGAACAAGCTGTATCTATGCTAATCCCTGTATATATATTACCATCTACAGTTTCAATGGCTGCACCAACACCTCCGTACTCAACAAAATCATTTAATACTGTAGGTGAAGTAACTGCAGTTGCAATCTTTTTTAACTCTTTATGATGCATAAGTGTCAACCTCCTCCTCTGGTATATTCAATACAAGCTCGATTGCTTAAAATATAAATGTTTTGAAACAAATTGTTCTTTTACTGCTGTTACGCACAAACACTCATTGGATCTCAGGGCTTTATCCGATCTCCATATTTCCCTCCAATTCGAATCCTTCAAACTCCGTAGCAAAAAATCGCTCCCCTGGGGTTGATTTGAGAGAATCCTTCCCTCTTTTTATCACCTCAGCCATCCAAGTGATATTTTCTGTTAGTCTCTCTTTTTCTGCTTCTTTACGCTTTATAATGCAAGCATCTTTAAAGACCTCGTTTCCCCATGTATGGTCGCTATTCAATTTGTTTAATTATTTTTCCAGGATTTCCACCTACTACAATATTATCTGGTATATCTTTTGTTACGGATTTCCCACCTCTTATAAGAATAAAAATAACCTTGTGTTTTTAATAAACTATTGTATTTTTATCTATATTTTCAATTTTAATGAAGTCAAACTCAGCTTCGTAGTCCTCTCCTTGTGGACTGCAAGCATAAATACCCACATTAATACAATCCTTCTCTTCAAAGAGGTGGGCTATTCTAATTTGTTTCCATGAAGTAGCGTCTAATGAATAATCAACATAGTAATTACTTCCTCTTCTCGTAATTCGATAGAAAAGCGAATCCAGATCTTCTAAATATTCCTGGCTAGACCAATCAGAATAGCCGTAATTTGTTACAACAACACCTAGTTTACTAATCCCATCAGGTATATATTCAACTGATGTCTTTAACCAAGTATCTTTTGAAAATCGAACCATTAAACCAGCTTGATCATATCTATTCTTTGGTTTAGATTTTACTTTAGTAATCACTCTAAAGTCTCCATTTAGTTCATAATATAAAAAATGCCCATTATCAGCTTGAAATTCATAATGTGTTTTTTGCCAGAAATCTGTTTCTTTGTCAGTTTTTATTATTAAGTTCGATTTCTCGCAATTAACCTCCCATTTTTCAGGTGGGGAGAACCATTTTAAGTTTTTATCTAATACTGCATTGTTGAACTCTTCTATTAGTATGTAATTATTGGTCATTAATACTGTCTCCTTTACCTGTTATATTCATTTTTATACAATTTCTAAAATGATAAAAGCCGATTTCCTATGCGGTAAGGTATATTGGCTTTTCCATCATATTAAACTAATACCCGCAATTATTACTTGGGTTCTTGCTGATCTTCTTGTTTTTCAACATATAAATAATTTTGACCTACAGTATAAAAAGGCAATTATTGAGTTATTTTTCTCATAAATAACTCAATAGGTCCTCTTTTGTATTTTTTTCTCCAAAAAACGGAGAAAAAAATACTTCCTACAAAAAAGAGGAATGAGAACATAAGTGAGAAGGCAAGTGTTTGGTTTTCCATTCTATTTAACAATACTAATATTCCAATCCCAACACAATAACATGGCTTACTAGTGCGTTAATGTCATTTGTCCAGTTTTGATAATGGCATTTGTAAACCAATGTCCAGCAAACCTTTCTGCAACATAGATAGAAAGTACAAGCACAACAAGTGCAGTAGACGAATTGGATAAAATATAAAAGACATTTGGCGGAATCGGGCGGGTTTGAAATAAGTATTCGGAAATGGAGGAAGTTTCCATAATGACTTTACCCATATCGTCCACTTTGGAGTTCTCGTATCCAGCATCCAGGAAAAAGCTTTTCCATACGTCTATTCTGTCATGAAGTTCGGCACTATCTTGGTCTCCGTATGCACTAACGAGTACGAAAGGTTTTCTAGGCTTCAAATGATTATTGATATTCCTGAGCAGCCTCAACTTTTCTTGAATATCATCAATAAAATGAAGAACCAAGATACAACTGGCCCTGTCAAATTTCGAGTCTATATGTGGAAGGTCGTCAATCGTTCCCTGAATGAGTCTAACACGCCTTTCCGACCCTAGTTGAACTGATTATTGTTAGCGATTTGAAGCATCTCCTGAGAAGGGTCAACTTCAATAATTTTCCACTTATGCTTGGTGGTCACCATGATGAAAGTTCATTTTCACCACCAGCGCCGATCAAAAGCAGTGATGCCTCTTTTTCGCCCAATTGAGATCAAAGTATGATTGAATCATCGTAAAAAACGCACCATATGTAGGAACAGAGATTCGAGTGTTTTTCTTATATGCAAGAGCCTTTTCGAGATTATGTATAAGTTCTTTATCCATTTTTAATTGCCTCCATTGTCTTCTCCAATTCTATACATTTTTTGAGCAAATATTGCGCTATCAAGAGATGATTTACTAAAAACTTGCGAAATTTTTATATCTATTATATAGTAGAAGTACTATTTTATTAAAGGGTGAACTTTTTGTTAATTGTAGAATTCTAATCTGAATCAACGTAATAGCTTATTTTTGTCGAACATACCACCCATCTGGGGTGTTATTTGTTGTACAAAAAAAGCAGGATTAGAATTAGTTAGCTTCGTATAAACATTTAGCGCGACTAGTTTTAGTCGCGCTTTTTCTATTCGTTGATTTAGACAATTTTAATTTTTTACTTATTAAAATTGAGAGGACGAATCTACAATGCAAAAACAATTACAACAAATTACAGCTGATATGCAGCTTGAAGAACATTATCACACATTAGAAAAAGCTCTACTTGCTTTATATTTCCATAAAAATTGCACGACTAAATCTTTAGCTCATACGACTGACTTACCGATACCTATCGTTTCAGCAATGAAGAAGGAATTTGCCAAGCAAGGTTGGGGTAAACATAGTTTAACGAAAAAAGGCCAGCTCGCTATCTCGCAATACTTTCAACTCTCAGGTGCTGATGCTAAACTCTACCTTCAATTAACGACAGATGATGCATTTCGTACGGAATGGATTACACAAAATATAAGCGAATTAAGTACTATTTATGACGCTAGACCCACAGCTGACGTGACAATTGATCAAGCAAAATGTACAGTTGAGACAGCATTAAAACGTGCATTTCTCGCACTAGACTATACGATTCTACTCAATAAGCGCATTTTGTGTTTAGGTGATGATGATTTCATCAGTATAGCATTAGCGTTTTTACTAAAGAAAATCGCTCCAAATTCTACAACTAAAATTGTTGTGTTAGATATTGATAGACGAATTTTATGTACGATTAGCAAAATAGCAAAGGACTTTAAGCTTCCGATTAAAACAGATTATTATAACGTTCAGGAGCCTTTGCCTAAAACATACGCCCACCAGTTTGATTGCGTATACACAGATACACCATATACCTTGATTGGCGCACAGCTTTTTTTATCACGTGCAATTAACGCACTAAAGCCAGAAGCAATGAGGCATGTGTTTTTTTCCTACGCTAAACGTAGCTATCAAAAGCAGTGGCAGCTACAACAAAGCTTACATGCTATGGGCTTCGTGATTAACAGTATTCAATACGACATAAACACCTACGAAGGTGCGCAGATTATAGGTGCTACAAGCCAATTATTCGTATTACAAACAACTGAGCAAATGACTTCCTCCATTCCTAATCAGCGTAAATTTACGCGACCAATTTACACAGGAGAAATTGAGCGGAAATCCGTCGTTTATCAGTGTACCCATTGTCAGCACTCACTTACAGTCGGCGCTGGCTATCAATACACCACGATTGCTCAACTTCAAGCCAGTGGTTGCCCGAATTGTAAAAATAAAAGGTTTTCACAAATTAAGAGAACAGTACAAAAGATACAATCCCAGCATGCATTAGGGCATCATATTTTATTAGAGTTGCACGATTGCAATGATACATTACTCAATGACGTGCAACAAATTAAAACGATTATGTGTCAAGCTGCCCATAAAGCAAAGGCAACGATCGTGGCCGAACATTTCCATCATTTTTCACCTTACGGGGTTAGCGGTGTAGTCATTATTCAAGAATCACATTTAACGATTCATACGTGGCCAGAGTACGGTTATGCGGCAATAGATGTTTTCACTTGTAACAGTAAATTAGCCTTACAAGAGGCTGTTCAATATATTACTGAGCAATTTAATGCAGGAAATGCCACACAGCATTACCTACATCGGGGTAAATAGAAAAAATGAAGGGCTCCCATAAGCCCTTAAAATGAAACAGGCAAAGAAAAACAAGTTGTTTTTCTTGTATTGGAAGTCCCCCTTTAAATCGAGTAGAGGGAAAATAAAGTAATTTATTTTCGCCCCTCTCACACCACCGTACGTGAGTCTGTCTAACAACTAATTGTAAATTTATAAAGGTTGGAAATTTTTCTGTTGATTTTTGATTAAAATAATATGATTTCATAGAATACATGTAAAATGGGGGCGATGCCCCCTCTGAATTTTCGTATTAACTCTTTAACTCCGATAATATTTATTAGTCTTTTAAAATTATAGGCAAGACAAATAAAGCTTACCTCAGTGTTTACTGATTCAAGCCCTCTTGTTAAAAAATAGGTATAACCGAAATGTCGTTTTATGGTTCCAAATAGATGCTCTATTATAGAACCCCTTTTCTTGTAAATGTGATATTTTTTAATGGTATTTTCAGTAACCTGATCAATGATTTCTTCATCTTTAAACCTAATTATTGATCTTCCACCTTTTGCAGAAGTACACATCTCCTTTTTTCCACACTCATTAAAGTTTACACACGTATAGCGTTTGAAATCCTTACCGTTTTGCTTTCCGTTCCATTTAAAATTTAAACAGTAGCCCATCGGGCAAATAAAAGCATCATTTATTTGATCATACTTGAAGTTTGATTTATCAAAACCGTTTTCAACCTTTTGTTGTTTTCCTTTTTGAGGCTTTATAAGAATTTCGGTCCGCTCATCAACCACTTCAACTATTTCAGACATATTAAAATAACCTGTATCAGCTAAAGCTGTAATATTTTGGTCCTCGAATACTTCATTCGCTTTTTTTACCATATTTGATAATTGGCCTTGATCATTAACATCATTTACTACTTCGAAGTCAACAATTAACTTATTTTTATTATCTACAACTGCCTGAACATTAAAGCAAACCTCAAATTTCCCGTTGTTCTTCATCGATTTTACATCTGAATCAGTTAAACAAACTTGTTTCTTTCCTTGTTCTTTTAGTTCTTCTTTAATGGCATTTAAATTCTTTATCCTATCTTGATAACACTCAATTTTATCATTAATTTTTTGTTTCAAACTTTCGTCATCAGTTGTGTTTAATACGTCATTGATATATTCCTCAATTTTTGCTTCATAGTATTCTAATTTCTCTTTAATAATATTTTCGTTAAAGTGTTTATTTTTTGCACTATTTGCTTTTATCTTGGTACCATCAATAGCGACCAGGATGCCGTCAATAAGTCCAAATCCTTTTAACATAAGTGTAAATTCTTTAAACAGTTGCTTAATGGCTTTTTTATTAATTTTCATAAATGAAGATATAGTACCATGGTCAGGCTTGATTTTCCCAATTAACCACATTAATTCAATGTTTCTGGTTGCCTCGGTCTCCATCAAACGAGAAGACCTGATTTTATTCATATAACAATAAATAAATAATTTTAGGAGATCTTGTCTTCTGTAAGGTTTTTGACCAGACCTGTTTCCAGAATAAATAACAAATCCTAGTTTCTCTAAATCTAAACTATCTATATATGCATCAATTACTCTTACTGGATTATCTTCACTAACATAATCATCCAAAGTATAAGGGAATAGGGTAATTTGATTTCTTTCTTCACCTATAATAAATGGCATTTTCAGCAGCTCCTTTATTATAGGTATTCGACATTAGATATCGATTATCCCCTAATAAATGGAAATAACCTAAAATTGTTAGACAGACTCACGTACGGTTCCGTATACGGCGGTTCAATTTATATTACAGTGTGCACTTTTAAATAATGTTCTAAGGCTGTGTATCGGAAATTCTTTCTATTAGTTGATTTTGTTTGTCTTGCATTTTAAAATTCATAGTAGGGCTTCCTCCTTAAGACTTTGAGTTAGATTGGACTCTATACTCGTATCTTACTGAGGGGCTCTATTTTTTTCAAACCTGATATTTAACGATCTACAGGAATGCTAAACTGCCATTTAGTTGAAGAAGAAATAGAAAAATGATCTGCCGCAGCAATACTATCTCTTCAACTCTCGCACCCGTTAGTCAATAAACCAAAATTGGATGGAAAGGTTTGATTTAAAAATATATATAAATCGGTTACAATGTTATTAACTTTTAAAAAAGGATTGACTCTAATGAAGAAAGCTGACAAGTCTGCCTCCTAAATTCACTTTAGATAAAAATTTAGGAGGCATATCAAATGAACTTTAATAAAATTGATTTAGACAATTGGAAGAGAAAAGAGATATTTAATCATTATTTGAACCAACAAACGACTTTTAGCATAACCACAGAAATTGATATTAGTGTTTTATACCGAAACTTAAAACAAAAAGGATATAAATTTTATCCTGCATTTATTTTCTTAGTGACAAATGTGATAAACTCAAATACAGCTTTTAGAACGGGTTACAATAGCGAGGGAGATTTAGGTTATTGGGATAAGTTAGACCCACTTTATACGATTTTTGATAGTGTATCTGAAACATTCTCTGGTATTTGGACTACAGGAAAGAATGACTTCAAAGAGTTTAATGAGTTATACCTTTCTGATGTAGAGAAATATAATGGTTCGGGGAAGTTGTTTCCCAAAACACCTATACCTGAAAATACTTTTTCTATTTCTATGATTCCATGGACTTCATTTACTGGGTTTAACTTAAATATCAATAATAACAGTAATTATCTTCTGCCCATTATTACAGCAGGAAAATTCATTAAAAAAGGTAATTCAATTTATTTACCGCTATCTTTACAAGTCCATCATGCTGTTTGTGATGGTTATCATGCAGGAATGTTTATGACTTCTATTCAGGAATTGGCTGACAGTCCCAATGAATTGCTTTTATAACATTAGAAAGAACCGACTGTACTTTTTACAGTCGGTTTTCTAATGTCACTAACCTGTCTCTATAATTAAACAATGAAAAGATCGGCTGGATAATAGCCGGTCTTAAACTCAAGCATTGTTCATCATGTTTATAGTCCTCTCGAATAGCTTAACTAATTTTAGAAATATTCAAAAATACCTAACTCTAAAATTATTAAAATTTAAATACTTAATAAACAATTACCACTGTCTACCTCGATTGTTTTTCCAATCATACGGCAAAATCTCTTTCAATAAAACAAACGTATCATTTTCAACCTCTACAACAGCTTCTAAATTTTCTTTTGAAAGCTGACTGATCAACTCACGGCACCGTCCACATGGTGGAACAGCATTTCCTTCGGTGTCCACTGCTACAAAAGCTTTTATTTGATACTCACCATGTTTCAACATGTCTGCAACTGCTGCATGCTCTGCACAAAAACCCATAGAACAAGCTGTATCTATGCTAATCCCTGTATATATATTACCATCTACGGTTTCAATGGCTGCACCAACACCTCCGTACTCAACAAAATCATTTAATTCTGTAGGTGAAGTAATTGCAGTTGCGATCTTTTTTAATTCTTTATTATTCATAATTTATAACTCCCTCTTTTTTGGTATTTTAATTTCTATTAGGCGGTATCGATTGGAATGAGTGTAACAATTAAGTTGTTTGAAGTTCTATGGTTATTTTTAAATTATTCAAACTGACTGTTATTATAAATTATCAAACTTTATTTCAAAACCACATATGGAAAAGCTTTTTTCTGATGCTGGATACGTAAAATCCAAAGTACACGATACGGGTAAAGTCATTATGAAAATTTCTTTTTTTATTCCTGAAAATCAAATCAAATTTTTAACTACAGTTCTTTTAGCATAATTAATCGAATAAGCCTTCACCATCGATCCCCATCGTTCTAAGACAATGCTTTAGAATATTCTTATCAATTCCATTTACAATATAATATTTTTCTCTAAAAATAGCTCCAATGGAAACATTGATTTCTTCATCACTAATTCTATTTTTTTGCACATTTTTAATAAATAAATTTAAAGGTATGTGACTGGCTCCAAAATGTAAGGGTGGTTGGATGTAGTCTAAGTTTTTATATTGTTTATAATTATTCCTTTCGAAAAATATATTTCTTCTGATACAGTCTAGCTTTTCCGTTACTGTATGTGCCATTTCTTGTTTTTCTGTTTCCAAGATAACTGCTTTCAGCGAGGTGTTTCCAGCAAAACTTGCATCTTCGTTTAATAATTCTTCTAATTTCAATAATGTTTTTGTTCCTAATCCTTTACTTCTCACAAGAGGGTTCGTAACAATATAAACGATAAATCCTACATTAACATCTGCTAAATAATGTCCTGTTGCAAAAGATACAATTCTCTCTCCTTCAAAACCAATTAGGAATCGATAATTATTTGGTTTACTGCTTTTTGCATATTGTAAGCTTTTTATGAAAACATCATGTGTTTCTCTCACTTCGACAGGAAATGCTCGATCAAAAATTTCTAGGGCTTTTTCTAAATTACTTACATTATCATTTGTTATTTCATCCCATTTAATTGTCATGCACTTTCCTCCTTAACAAGTCAATTACAGACTTGTTTTCAACGTCTGTAATGACACAACGATAGTTTTTGAGTAGATGGACTTCATCAATACCAAGCCATTAGGGAGTTCTAAAATCTGTTTGTGCTTCAAGTTCTACAACGTAATCATTAAAGATGTTTCGTACAGTCTTTTCATCAACGCCTATATCGTCTGCAACGCTGGTGAATGTCTTTTCAAGACTGGCTTCCTGAATCCAATCTATAAGTCTATTCTTGACATCCATATCAGTCAAGGTTTCAAAAAATGTTTCATTGCACTCCCGACACCTATAACGCTGTCGTTTTATATAAATCCCGACACGTTTAGCGTGCATTGGTAGATCGAAAAATAACTGCTTCTTTTTACCGTGCTTATATAAGTTTGCAACTGTACCACATTTTGAGCAATAGGGGGAGAGTTACAAAAGGTTCTTTTGAGGTCACTTAGTACTCCTAAAGTATGAATCAAAATAACCTTTTAAGTTAAAGAATTAAAAATTTAACGGATTTAATTACAATAGTGCTTTGTCTTTGAATTTTCAATATTTCGCCAAAATAGAAGTTAATAGTTTACCATCAATATTTCCACCTGATAAAACAAGTGCTATGTTTTGTCCACCAATTTTTTCTATGTGTTCCATTATTGCAGCTATGGTTGTACAGCTTCCAGCTTCTACAATATACTTTTCTTCCTTTGCCATAAAACTAACGGCTTTTGCAACGGACTCCTCTGAAACAATTAGAAATTCATCAACATAATCCTTCGCCATTTCGTAGCTTAGTTTTCCGATACCACCAATTAGGGAATCGCAGAGTGACTCTTCACTAGGATATTCTTCGTAGAAGGTATTATCTCTATAAGAATTTATCATAGCGGGGCATGCCTCTGTTTGCACCCCAATAATACGGATATCTGGTTTAATGGATTTTGCAGCAACTGCAATACCTGTAATCAAGCCTCCGCCGCCGATTGGAACAATGATCGTATCAATATCAGGCTGTTGTTCCAGAATTTCTATAGCAATTGTTCCTTGACCTGCATATATTTTTGGATCACTATAATATGCATCTATAAATGTAAGACCATTTTCCTCTATATAAGTCATTCCAAGAGCATGTGCCTCATCATAACTATTTCCCATCAGCATAACATCTGCACCAAAATATTTAATTTTATCAATTTTACTTTGCGGTGTGTTTTTAGGAACAATAACTTTTGCATTTTTGATACCAAGAATTGAAGCTGCATAACTAACAGAGCTGCCGTGATTTCCTGAAGAAATAGTTCCAATACCACGTTCTTTTTCTTCTGTTGTTAGTGTCATCATTTTATTTAATGCACCACGAATTTTAAAACTTTTTGCTCTTTGGAATGATTCAAGTTTAAAGAAATAGCGTTGATTTTGATCTCCTAAATAATAGGATTCTTCTAAGGGTGTTGTTGGTACATATTTCTTAATACGTGTATAAGCATCTTGTATTTCTTTATAATGTAAACTCATTTTTCTATCTCCTTTTAAATATTTGTTTTCGTGCCAAGCTCGTTTTTCTCTGCCTGCTTTAGTGCCATATCAGCTGTAGCTATATCTAAAAGCGCCATACCAGTAGCATCAAAAACTGTTATTTGTTCATTACTTGTTCTTCCCTTAACTTTACCAACTATTAAATCGCCTAGTTCACCAATGATATTTGTTTCATTTATAACGCCTTGTTTAAGTGGAATTTCTATTTCACCAACTTCTTTACAATGTTTCGTATCGTCTACAAACAGTAAGGATGATGTCAGTATTTCAGCATCTATTTCCTGCTTTCCTACCATATCCGCACCGATACAAGAAATGTGCGTTCCTATTTTTAGCCATTCTTTTTTGATGATTGGTTTTCTTGAAGGGGTTATCGTAATGATAATATGACTATCATGTACAGCTTTTTCTAAATCTTCTACAGCTTCAAATGTGATATTATCTATGCTTATACCGAATTGATGTTGAAGTTTATAATGAATCCCTTCGACAAAACTTTTTGCATTGGCTAGTTGCTGTGCAGCTACTCGTACCTTTTTAATTGTTGGCATTGTCGTCAATGTAGCGGCAATTTGGAAGATTGCTTGATTCCCAGCACCAACTATTAATAGGTTTTCTGCGTCTTCTCTAGCCAAATATTTAGCGCCTAATGCGCCTGCTGCTCCAGTTCTCATGCCAGTAATATATGCTGCGTCTGTCATACCAAGAGGCATCCCTGTTTCCGCATCAAATACAGCAATCATACCGATTAGTGTTGGAATTCCTTTTTCGGCATTATCTCCAAACCAAGTGACCGTTTTATGCCCGAAAAGTTGCTTACTTTTTAAATACCCTGATTTAATATCTAAATCAGCTTTACCTCGGTTGAATTCATAAAATACTGTTGGCCATACGTCTGTTAAGCTCTCACTCTTTGCTTTATAAACACTTTCAACAACTTCTATTACTTGTTGCATAGTAATAATTTTCGTTACATCTTCTTTACTTAGAATACGAATATCAAACATTAGTATTAGCCCCTTTCTAGTTACTCGAAAAATTTATAATTTCTTGTCCAATTCTACTCCATTTTTACTCTGTAAATCCCTGCTCCTCTCCAAGTATGAAGTTGCATTTACCCTAAAAAGACAATAAAGCACTGAATCTCACCCCTCCTATAAAGGCCCTAACGGAGTGAAATTCAGTGCTTTTTAGTGTTTTTACCCGGGGGTAAAAACAAGCATCATATTATTTATTTTATAATTCAAAATAAAAATAGCATATTTTTTTGAGATTAGCAATAATTTTTTAAATTTTGTTAAGAAATAAAATACTAGAAGCTGTACTCAAATTTCACATTTGCGAGGTAATCAATTTCCTGTGTTTCCTCGGTTTCAAAAATGGATTCATAAGGCTCATAATCAGGAGTGTATTTTGTTTCCTTCAATTCTTCTAGCAAGGAATTAATGTTCTGTTCCAATTCAGCCGTTCTCGCTTTTAATTCCTCTACTCGCCTTTTCAGTTCCTCTTGATCATATTCATAAGCATTTTTCAATTCTTCAAGTTCCCATTCGTATTGTTGTTGGAGTTCCAATCTCTGCTGTTGTAATTCGTAGAAATCTAACTCTGTATAATCGGAACCTCCATAAGTTCTTCTAAGCTGCCAAATCCGTCAGTCTCTTCACTTGACCACCCCTCATTTGAATAAGAATGAGTCTCTTCCTAGTAATCAAGGTATGTTTTGGTACCCACTTTCGCCTGTGTAAGGATTTACATTTCCCTTTGTTGACCAGTTGTTGTAGAAGCTTCCATCTGGATTGCTTGGATAATGCGGAGATACTATAATAAATCCCCAACGGAATATGCCCCAAGACAACAGCAGCCAATCCAGGGTTATAAAATTGTCCAAGTTTCTTAGGTGTCATAATTCCATGAACCACAAACTGCATCATACCAAACAACATTGGAGCCAATCCTAACCAGATTACATCAGGTAAAAATACTGGAACTAGATACATAATATAAACTATAACAACATTCGTAATCATCGCTGAGTTTTGGTTAAGAGGGTAATTTCTAGGATTTAGTACTAGGTTGAAGTGCCATATTCATTATTGCTGGTTCACCGCCTGGAAATCCATATTCCTCAAATTGATGGATTAAAAGCACTATAAAGTTCATAAACACTAACCTTTGGAGAATACTCATATCCCCCCAAGCAAAGATTAAATACACAATAGATATGATGGCAACAACTAATCCAACATTATACCAATGTCTTCTAAAAAAGTTCATAATAGATAACTCCTTTCGGTTGGTTAATCCAACAAACTGTCGTATTATATATATAATTATAGAACTTTTCAATGCTCTATCAACCGTCAGTTTATGCTCATTTGTCGTATCATCAACGAAAAGAGGAATTATTATGAAGAAAAAACCTGAAATCACAGCCCTGACAAGAGAAAGATCGCATTCTTTCAATCTTATCAACCGAAAAAAGTGAAGATAAATTCATGAATTAGAAGAATGGTTCGACTTTCATGAAGTCAAAAAACCAATTCGATTACATGTACACTTAACAATGGAGGGCGTACGTCAATGTAAAAGCGTTCCCTATTTTGATGGTTTTGTAGTCACACAAGAAGATGAAACTGGATACATAGATACAATTATTGATAAAGATGGGCTTGGTTTTATAACATCACTATTTTTAAGACTTGGAAGTCATGCGCGAATTTTAGAACCAAAAGAAATAATAGATGGATTACGTAAACAAGCTAAACAAATTTTAACTATGTATCAAGATGAGAAATAAAATATTTGTTTTTTATTAGCCTCAACCCCCCTTTCAAATATGGGGGCTGATGAGGCTTTTTCGATAGCTCCTACTTTAAATGCTGCCCGTTAGCCACCCATAAACCATAAAAATCAGTGGTTCACCACAAAGAATGAAAGTGGATCAGGCAGTCTATACTTTTAATGCATGCAAAGAAGTTCTTTGAACTATGGTGCGTTAGAGCCCATTCGTTAGTCTGACTTCAAAGACAACAGTGCGCCACAGACTGTCGCTCCCTTACAGGAAGCACACATGGTGGATTAATCCTATTCTGGTTGATGCACTGCCTCTATTTTATGTTTACCGAAAAAAGGATGTTTTAATGGATGTAGTCATTGAAAGAGCATGTGGTATGGATGTCCATAAGGACAACATTTCTGCCTGTATTATCACACCTGAAGGAAAGGAAATTCAGATTGCTTTCTTATCCATCTCTTCATACTCTCCATATGTTTCTTCTAGCTCTTCCAACCCTACAAATTTCCCGTTATTATCTAAAATATGATACACATCCAACCATCGAGGCAAAAGTATTGGTAGAAATCAATGTGTATAGTATGTAAAGTGATAGAATTTAATTTCTAGAAGGATTTTTTTATTAGCAAATATGCTGTAAGCAAGACAAAAGTGTTCATACTAGGGGTTTTTTAGCAGTTAGGTTTCATCAGAAATATCGCTGAAAGATTATTTTTAGAATCCTTTAAAATAATTTATGATTGACAATCGTCAGGTGCTTGTATATATTTTATTATATGAACATATGCTCATATAATAAAATAACAAACATATCACTACTGGAGGTGAATCCTAAATGAATGAGGATCAGAATAAAGATGAACTTGAAATGAATAAAGATCAGCATATAGACGAAGAAACATTATTTGTTGTGTCTCAAACCTTTAAAGCGTTAAGCGATCCAACACGAATTCGCATTTTAAACTTGTTATGTTCGAATGAACATTCCGTCAATCATATTGCGGAAATTTTAAATTTAAGTCAGTCATCCGTATCACATCAATTACGTTTCTTAAAAAATTTGCGATTAGTCAAATTTAGAAGAGAAGGCACAACATTATATTATTCACATGACGATAATCACATTATGAATTTATTGAAACAAGCAATTGCGCATGCTAGTCATGTTTAAAAAATCAAGTTATTAAATGAATGGAGGAATTTATATGGCAGATTATCACGATCATAATCATGCACATAACACAAATAAAAAAACATTATTCATATCGTTTCTAATAATTGCAAGTTATATGTTTATAGAAGCCATTGGTGGGTACTTAACAAATAGTTTGGCTCTTTTAGCAGATGCAGGTCATATGCTTAGTGACGCCTTTTCATTAGCTATTGCATTAATTGCATTTAAATTAGGAGAAAAAGTAGCGAGTCAAAGTAAGACATTTGGTTATAAACGTTTTGAAATTATAGCTGCCGTTTTAAACGGTGTAACTCTTATTTTAATTGCTTTGTATATTTTCTATGAAGCAATTGAACGCTTTACAAATCCACCGGAAGTAGCCTCAACAGGTATGCTGATAATTAGTAGTATTGGTTTAGCTGTCAATATTCTTGTTGCTTGGATTATGATGCGTGGTGGGGATGTAGAAGAAAACTTAAATATGCGTGGAGCATTTTTACATGTTATTAGTGATATGCTTGGTTCAGTTGGTGCCATTATCGCAGCATTACTTATCATGTTTTTTGGCTGGGGTTGGGCAGATCCATTAGCAAGTGTTATCGTCGCTGTACTTGTCTTACGTAGTGGTTACTATGTGACAAAATCTGCGGTACATGTATTAATGGAAGGTACACCGCAAAATATAGATATGAACGATGTCATTCAAACTATCAAAAAATCTGCAGGTATTCAAAGTGTTCACGATTTACACATATGGTCGATTACAAGTGGCTTAAATGCCCTTTCTAGCCATGTAGTTGTTAATAATGAATTAACCATTGCAGAAAGTGAAAAAATGATACATAAAATTGAACATGATCTTGAACATAAGGGGATTCAACATGTGACAATTCAATTTGAAACATCTGAACATAAGCATGATAATTCTATTTTATGTAAAGTGAAGGCTGAATCAACTGGACATCTCCACCATCATCATTAAATTACATGTTTCAATTAAAGATTATTTTGTTTATTCAAAAGCTAAAAGAATACGAGTTTTCCCTTGATGAAATCAAACTAGTTTTAGAAGACAAAACAACTTTAAAGCCTTTAATTGCATTAAAAAAAGCTGATATTGAAAAAAAATTAAGCAATACTCCTTCATCCAATCTACTATGGAAAAAGATTTAACAGCTTTATGTTGATTTAAAATAAAGTTTGAACCAAAATACCTCACAAAACCGTATTTTACGGTAAATAGCAAGAACCCATTTTGAAAAAAAGATTGATCAAAATAGGTTCTTCTCTAGAATATTTAAGTTTCAGTTTTATAAAAAAGTTTGATCATTTTCTATCTATGTTACTAACTGGAAACGGATAACCTGCTTATACGCACGGAATATCCGCAAGTTCCGCCTAAGGCTGATTATGCACAGTCACCAAAAGGTTGACGCTGATTCCTGCGTTGGAAATGTTGTGTACGAAAGTGAGGAGTTCGCATCTTTACACCAATTCCTTTATTGTTTCACGTCAACCGCAGACTGTACTTTTGACTTCGCCCGCGATACGAAGTTTGCTGCGATAAATATCAAGGCAAGCGTAGCGAACAGCATTCCACCCCATACGATTTCCCCTGTATCGGAGATCGCAATCAGCCAGCCGCCTACGGCCGTACTGATCGTAACACCAAGATTTGAAAAGGAGACGAACAAACTGTTTGCAAACTCCGGCGCTTCGGGCGCTTCCGATGTCAGCAAGATTTGACTGACGATAAGCCCACTTGTATGCACGGCTCCCCACAGTACAACAATGCCAAGAAGCCACATGAGCGACAATCCTGCATATTTAAGAAGGATGTAGCACGCCGCCAAAGCGATCGGATAAAGTAGCGTCGTTCTCATTAAATTCTTACCGAGCAACTTGCCCGTATACCAGTTGCCCGCCACGCCGCTGGCACCAAAGACGACCAATAACATACTCACAATCTTCCCGCTCATGTTTAAATGCTGTCCCATATATTCGGCAAAGTAGCTGTACATGGCAAACATCGAGGCGAAAATTTAAATGAGTTAGCAGAATACTATAAAAAACAACTAGCTGATGGTAAAATTCAACAAGCATATAGTGGTTTCGTTGGATATGTGATGAAGCTAAAAACAACTATGTCAAAAAAGCATCCAGAGTTTTTGTATGGAAACGTATCTCCAGGATATATGGATTACACTAATTTCCTTTGTTTACTCAATATCTCCGAGAAAATAAATTGCGTTTTGGGATTGTGTTTAATCGTAAAAAAATTCGATTTGAACTATGGTTAATGGGTCAGAATGCCAATACGCAAAATTTTTAATGGGAAGCTTTGAAAACAAGCAAGTGGAATGCGAAGCGAATGACAATGCCCCGTTACTCTGTTCTTGAAACAATTTTAGTTGATAATCCTGACTTCGATAGCCTAGAAAAATTAACAGAGCAAATCGAGCAAAAAGCATTTTTAGAGATGGAGATAATCATTGAATATTTGAAAAGATTATAGCATTGGGTAAATATGAGAGTAATTTGTGTAACTACAAATGATATTAGTACCAAGAAAAAACCTCACTTTGAGCATAGTTTGATCAAAGTGAGGTTTTGATTATTTAAGTAACGTTTGTTTTTTATAAAAAAAGATTGATAAGAAATACGATTTCCGCGACAGCACCATGTTTGGCACAGAAGCCTAAAGCGCAAGCTGTATCAATACTAACTCCAGTATAGATATTTCACTCCAATTAACAATGTGATGTTAACGGGAACATAAAGTTACCCTTCAGCAATGATTTTTTCGTTAAGACGAATAAAGCATCATCATCATTTGGCATAATGGTTGCTGTCATGCCCTCGATTGTAAAATCAGGTGTGAAATAAAATACCACTTTTTTCATTGTTTCCTTCACAATACTTGCTAATATAGCTTCAACATTTGGTGCATTTAACGAAATGATATCGAAAATATGCAGAGTATCTTCTTCTTCCTCCATTACCACAATCGTTTCTAAATCTTCCACATAGAAAATAGCTTCATGAAATACCACTGTGAAATAAAACATTAATAAGCTTTCATTATGCTCAACATCTAAAATCATTGAGTTTACATGGCGATTTTCCGCAAATTGTTCAAGTAATGCAAGATCATTTTCAATAGTAAGCTGCTTTACTTTCGCATCCATATTCATTTGAATTGAGCTTTTTGCTAGGTCTAAGCTATACTCACTTTCATTTAGACGTGTAAAGCCAAACTTCGGATAAAAATCTAATACAGTATCATTCGCAAAAAGATACATGAAATCACAGGTATTTTCGTATTCTTTCATAATATGCTTCATTAATTGCTTAGCCAAACCTTGATTGCGATAATTTTCATCTGTCATTACTGTACCAATCTGAATCCCTTTATACATTTTACCGTTAATAATTATTGATATTTTATTAATTGAAGCATTTGAGATAACCTTACCCTCATCAACAAATGAATACGGTATATATTTGTCATTCCAATACCCTTTGTTGTACCAGCCCCGAAAATCTAATTTGAATGTTTTCATAGCTAAGGCATTAAAACTCTCCTTCAAGCTTTCATTATTACGATAATCACTTACTAATTCATATTTTTTCATTTAAATTCCCTCCAATTTTTGTTTCAATCACTTTGGTGCATTACATGCATTTAATGGGAATTATCGCCTCCTAAAAACAGAAAAAGACTTTATGAGAATAAACTCATAAAGTCTTTTTATACCCAAACTAAAGTGTTGAAAATCAAACCTTATGTTTCATCTTAGTCTGATTTAACACTTTATTATTGCTTATATGAATTAGACAACATTTGCTTCTCTCAATTATCGCAAAAGGACATAACTAATAAACCTATAATTTCTTAAAATTATAGAATAGTCCTATTATTAAATTCGTTGGAATTTAATTTGCGATAATAAGTTTTAGCATTAAAGTCTAATCTCCCTTCTGTTATCGGATTGTATTCATTTTACCTTGCATTCTCTTTTTTGTAAACTTTTCTAGCTATGTGAGTAACATAACATTTACTAAATTTCTTTATTCAATTAGTCGAGTAGAAAGGAGCCTCTCTACCTTTCGGTAGATTGTGTTCCTCCCCTTCACAGAACCGTGCTTGCGCTATTAACACACACGGCTCCTCCTAGTTACCATTCACAAAACCTTGCTAATCTATTAGGATCAGATTCTGCTAATTCTGCTATCCTTACTAGCTTTGTCTCCATTTGTTTTCTACCTCTGTGTGTTGTAAATGTGTCACTAGCAAGGGTAATAACTGGTAGCTAGCCTTTCCTCTACCCAACTTCATTGGTACTACGCTGCTATCCGACTCCCTACACCGGCATTTGGTTTCCTTACTTTTTATCGCTTGTACACCCTACTTTTCTAATAAGTAAAGACCAGTAGGGTCTCCCGAGTTGCCGTCTCTATCAAACAGTATTGCAAAGATACGTTTTTTGACCGGACATTTTTGCCTAGTTTCGCATACAAGTTTCGTCCTAGCTTCGCCATTATAGACAAATATTAAGCGGAAACTCCACCCGTTTAATAGTGACAATGGATACTCCATCAAGGTATATGGCTAATGAGCCTTTTCGATAGATTCCTACTTCAACTAACTCCCTTTAGCTTAAACACATTTTTTCACAATATTTTCTATATAATTTAACCTAAATATACAATTTCCATTTTTAGGTTTTTCTAAAATCTGGACCTATTATTAAAAAAGGAGCTGTAAAGGCCGTTAATCATTATATTAGCAGCTTCTAAGATACTATTAAGTGAAGGGAACCTGATAAATTTCAAGGAAGAAGAATCGTACGAAATCACAGAGATTTTCGGAAATATCGCTCATCGGTTCAGCCTGTATCGAAAAATAGGTGTATTGTCTGGCGAAGCTTTTGATACAATGGGCATGAAAACAATGCAGTTCATTCGCACGCCCTGTGGTTGGAAGATAAGCTCAATAGCTTGGGATGATGAAAGAAATGGCTTAACCATTCCGGAAAGGTATCGAAAAAAATAACCATGCAAAAGACTCCCATCTCGGGATGGTCTTCATCTAAGTGCTCCAAACCATGAGGGGACATAGCTTTGGGGATGTCCAATTATCTTGAAAAGTAGATGACGTAGCCTAGTATTTGTAATTTGTAATGTCCTTTAATTTTTCTATTTTTTTAATTTAGGTCTTGATAACCTTTAAAGGAATACAGTCTTCTATTAGCAATCAATTTTTTCATTTTTAATAGATGAAGATAGGGATTCAAATTGTTAAAACGCGGAAAACATACACTAAGCACAAATTTCGACATAAAGAAAGCCGATTTTTCCTACGCTAAGGAATCATCGGCTTTTAGTATTATTGAATAAGAGGGCGTAGTGAATGTAGACTTGCTACTTTACTTGCATCAAAGTTGTATTCACCAAGAAAATTAATGTGTTCCCATCCAAACGGAGAAACATGTTTAAGTAAATCTTCTCTCAAATTCCCCTTTTCCTTCAATAATTTTGTTGCTTCTGTAAGATAAACGGCATTCCATTCCCTTTCCGAATTTCTCTTAAGATTTCAAGAAATGTTTCCAAAGTTATTACCTCCTTCCCTATTTCAGAAAAAGAAGAAATTACAACCCGGCCACCCTAACAATTTTCAGTTGTAACCCATTTTATCATTTACAACAACCTATAAAAACCGATCGATTTTTGACGAATTTCGGGGGGTGACAGGCACAGATATTTTGTTTTATGTATAACCTTAAATTGCTTTTCAGCCATACCAATCATTCTACTTATAACTATGTAATTTTGTAAAGGTAACATACATCTATTAAAATGAGGTGTAGTAACCGTATAACAGACTTTAATAATAAAAAGCCAGACAAAACTTAAGTCTGGCTTCTTCTTAGAGATGCACTGGAAAGGAAAAAATCACTCTACAGATTTGTTACTTTACAAGGTGATTTTTGTCAAACCTTGTGCAAAAATGAACAAAGGTTTTTCGTAACGATCATATAACTGATAGACTTAGCTAAAAGTCTCTTTAATCCCATTGGTCTGGTAATAACTCATCTAATGTTTTGATACCATTTTTTAATTGAATAAGACATTCTCCGTTACGGGCATCAATTTGTTTAATAAATTCTCTGCATCTTCCACAGGGAGATAGAACACTACCATCTTGATAAACTGCCACTAATTTAACTATTCTTGATTCTCTTGCTGTTAGCATTGTTCCGATAGCTGTATGTTCTGCACAAAAACCCATTGAACAAGGGGTGACTATTGAAACCCCTGTATAAACATTACCTTGATCCGTTAAGATAGCCGCTGCAACACTGCCTATCTTGGTATTTTTATTTGTTTGCTCTAATCCTACACATTCCATAGCACGCTTTTTTAATTCTGAAAATTCCAATTATTATCCCCCGTTACAGACTAATGTTGTAGATTATAACTTGTACATTATATCTCTAGACTATTACCATTCGTTTTAATAACTTCTTGATACCAGTAAAAAGAGTCTTTTTTGTAGCGTTTTAAATCTTTCAGGTCATCATCTGTACGGTCAACATATACAAAACCATAACGTTTATTGTAACCATTACTTGTACTTAATATGTCAATAAAAGACCATGGATTATATGATATTAGTTCTACACCGTAATCAATGGCTCTTGCCATAGCTTTTAAATGAGATTTGATATATTCTATACGGTACGGATCGTGGATACTATTATCCTCTTCTAGCTTGTCAAATGCACCCATCCCATTTTCCGTAATCATTAATGGTTTACCGTAACGTGCATTCAAATCCCGTAGCGCAAATTCTAAACCGGTCGGATCAATTGTCCAATCCCAATCAGTAGTGTCCAAATTAGGATTTCGAACCATTTCATAAAACCCAGGCTGAATTTCATACGTTGATTTTTCACCTTTCTTTCCAGTCAAATTAACACCAGGTTCTGTTCTAACTGCTTCTTTTGCCGGAGCTTTAGCGCAGTCACTGTAATAATAGTTTATAGCCAAGAAGTCCGAATAGCCTTCTTTAATAATATCCATATCTCCATCTTCCATAGTTGGCGCTAACTGGTTTTTTTCTAGATAAGTCATAGCTGCTTTATTATATTCGCCTTTGAGGTAAATATCAGTAAAGAATAGATTTCTTAAATCATTTGCGTTTTGTGCAGCCATTTGGTCTTCCGGATTACTAGTTAAAGCATAAATTGGTGCATATCCTAGTGCTGCTCCTACCTGACCGCCTAGTACATATTCATGAACATATTTACAAGCTATTGCATGTGCTAGATTCATATGATGATTGATTTGATATTTAATTTGTGGGTTGTTTAAATATTTTTCAGGAATATAATTTTTAGCAGTCCAATACTGTAAAATGATGCTTTGTTCGTTAATTGTGGTCCAATACTTGACTTTATCAGCATATTCTTTAATTACAAATTCAGCATATTTACTAAAGTCTTCTACACTTTGACGATTAATCCAGCCATCATACTTTTCTACTAAAGCCATTGGCATGTCATAATGATATAACGTTGGAATTGGAGTTATCCCATTTTTAATTAATTCATCGATTAAATTATGATAAAATTCAATACCTTTTAGATTCGGTTCCCCTACACCATCTGGAAAGATTCTTGTCCAAGCAATAGAAAAACGATATGAGGTCATTCCTAATTCTTTCATTATTGCTACGTCTTCCTTGTACCGATGATAGTGATCACTTGCTACTGAAGCATCTGTAAATGGAGAACGTTCATTTATAAGATCTTGTTGAGATTTCTTTTTACCATCTTCTTCGGCTGCTCCTTCTACCTGATATGCACTTGTAGCAGCACCCCATAAAAATCCTTCTGGAAAGTTGTATTTTGTCATGTTAATCCCTCACTACTTTAATTTATTTAAGGTTTACAATTAATTCATATAATTCAATCATCTTTTTTGTCATACGAATTTCAGTCATGATTGTCATCAAATGGTCTTGAGCGTGATTGAATAATAATGAAGGTTGATGCGTAACTCCTCGTGCTTCATCCTGAACGATTTGCGTTTGAGAACGATGTGCTTTTAAAATTTCTTTTTCTGCTTCTTGCATTTTTTCATTAGCAGATTGGGAACTTCCTTCTTTTGCTAATTTAAACGCTTCGTCTGCTAATTTCCTCGCATCACCGGCATATAAGATGATTTGCATGGCAACAGGAATTAATTCGTTTTCTTGTTCCGTGATTTCATTTGTATTAGACATATTTATCCACCTATCCTTTGTTTATTGTTGCTTTTTAAGCCCTTTTTAATTTACCGGATTCTTCAAGTTCTTCTTGTTCTTCTTCTTTCATCTTTTCTTTTTCAAAAACTTTGAAGAACGGATACCAAGTTACAAGGTAAATTCCTAATAAGACGATGTAAACTATTATTGCACGTAAATCCTGTGTAATCATTACACTTGAAAATGGTGCAGGAATTTGTCCCACTTGAATCATTTTATCCGGAATATTCAAAAGTTGGGCTTTCATTACAATCCAAATTACTACTGGTCCTGTAATTGCGTTAATCCACATTGGTAACATTAGTAGTGGATTCATTACTACAGGTGCACTAAACATAATGGGTTCATTAATATTAAAAATAGAAGGTAAGATAGTGAGCCTTCCTATTGTTTTTAAATCTTTTGATTTAGAGAAAAGCATTAATAAATTTAAACCTAAGGTAGCCCCCATCCCCCCCATTGTAATAAGGGCAGCTGTATACATTGTTTCACTTGTTACAATATTTGTTGCCGGTAAACCAAGTGCTACAGCATTAATATTTTCCGTAATACCAGCCATAAAAATTGGTGTTAGAACTGCTTGCCACAACCATGTAGATATCCCTAACGAGTAAAAGAAAGCTACAATAAACACAATTAAAATAAAACCTGGTAAGGTTTGAGCGAAATTTTGAATTGGTGAAAATGCTTTAACAATGATTGCAAAAATATCTAAATTAAATTTGAGAGTTGCTAACGCAGCTATTCCTATTGAAATAAATATTGGAATAATACTATTAATCCATCCAGTTACAAAATCCGGTAAACTCGACTCACTTAATAAGTTCAATTTACCAATAAGATTAAAAATAACTGCAACAAACAGGCCTGCAATCATTCCCACTAAAATACCTGTAGGACCAAAACGACCAAAATCAACCGTCATTACTCCGTTATTGTTAACCACTGGCTTTATAAACATTATGAATACAGAAATAGCAGTTAAACCTGCATTCACCGTATAACTAATACGACCTAACTTTTCCATAACCTGGTTTGCCATCATAAAAGCAGTTAACAATCCTAACATCCCAAAAGTGTAATTGGCGATTACCCCTAAATCAGGCAAGACATGTATATAAGATCGAATAACATTATAAAGAAAAATAGCTGACCCTGTTAAAATAAACGGGATGATTTTTTGCATAGCACTTGATAAAGATGCGATCCAAGGGTTCTTTGTAATCTTATTCATTTTTGGGGCAAATGACATACTCAACCAGTTTATAAAAGCCTTCACTTTCTCCTACCTCCTTATTTACTTTTATTTTCAATAATTTCAAGAGCAAAATCTAATAATTTTTCACCATCCAATGTACCGTAAATTTTTTGTGGAATGACATCTACTGGTACATTTAAAGGCTTACCCAATTTTGCAAACTCTTCTTTATAAGCTTGATAGTGGGGGCCTAATAATAAAACATCTATAGTTGCTAAGTGTGATGCAGCTTCATTCTCACTTTTCGCTTCAATTTTAATATCTAATCCTCTTTTTTTGGCTGCCTTTCTAGCTTTTTGAGCCAAGAATCCACTTGACATTCCGGCACCACAACATAATAAAATATATAGGTTTTTCATTGCTGAATCTCTCCTTTTCCTTTGATGACTTTATAATGGACCAAAATTTGAACCGCCTCCACTTGTCTTTTGCACGATAGAGTGCAAAAAAGAAAACAAAAGAATTGCACCGTACAGTGCAATTCACAAGTTGAACTAAAAACTAGTTTAGTTATAATTAGTTAACATATATGTTTAAGGTGGGGAGATACCGTGACAGACAAGAAGAAAAGGTTAATACTTTATTTACTGGAGCAACAATCCCCTTGCTCTGCAGCTGAATTGGCAAAAATTCTAGAAATTTCTGTTCGAACGATTAAAACGTATATTAAAGATATTAATTTGATGACTGATAAGAAGATCATTCACTCGTTTAGTAAGGGCTATTTAATTGACAAACAAGAGTCTCTTTCTTTATTAGATAAACAAAATTCTTTACCTCAAAACTACTCGGAAAGAGCGTTTTATATTATCAAGAAAATATTAGTGGAGCACAAAAATCCAAACGTATTTGATCTTTGTAATGAATTGTTTATCGGATATTCTACTCTTAAAGCTGATCTTTCTAAAATGAACACTACTTTTCAAAAGTTTAATGTTCGTTTTTCTACCCATAATGATATCGTGCATATAATAGGAGCTGAAAAAGATAAGCGCTCATTATTATCCAGTGTGATCTTTGAAGAAACAAATAATCGGATTATTGACACAAATACATTAAAACAATCGTTCAATGAAGAAGATATTGAAAAAATTTCTAATATTATTAACGATTTCTTTTTAAAAAGCAATTATTATTTAAATAATTTTTCTTATATGAACTTGTTATTACACTTTTCTATTCTGATTGACAGGGTTAAAAAAGGATACTATCTTTCAGATATTCAAGAAATGATTATGGAAAATCCCGAAGAAATTACGCTTATTGAAAAACTATCAGAAAGGATTGAAAGAGACTTTTCAATAAGTTTAAATTCTTATGAAAGAAATGAAATTTACATTCTCTTTAAAACGAAAGTGAATTATCTGATCAATTCTAATGGTAATCAATTAAAAAATATTATTGGTCCAGATTATTTGAACACCGTTTACGGAATAATGGATGAAGTTTTAGATTTATATTCAATTGATTTAAACCATGAAGGCTTTATCATACCATTTGGCTTACACATTAAGTCATTGGTGACTAGAGCTTCGTTAAAAAAATTTAATAAAAATCCCTTTTTAGAAAATATTAAACGTGATTGTCCAATCATATACGATATAGCCATTTTTGTATCATTACGACTTTCTGATATGTATAAAATTGGTATAAAGGAGGATGAAACCGCTTTTATCGCTATTCATATTGGTACAGAAATTGATCGTCAAAAGTCAACAACAGACAAATTAAAATGTATTCTCCTTTGTCCGAATTATTTAGGTCTTGAAATAAAAATTTATAATCAATTATTAGTAGAGTTTTCTAATGATATTACCATTGAAGCTAAGATAACTAGTTATGAAGAATTGGAGAACTATTCTTTCGATTTATTGATTACAGTTATTGATGATAAGAGGAATAATTATTTTCCATCCGTATTGATTTCTCCTTTTCAAATTGAAAATCAAAAGAAGGAAATTCACGGGAAAATATATGAAATTCAACAAAACAAGAAAAGAGAACTCATTTTCAACAATTTTGAAAAATATTTTACTGAGGAATTGTTCTTTAAGGTAGATAACGCTTCTAAAGACGAGGTAATCGAAACTTTATGTGATGAGATGGAAAAGATGGGCTTTGTTTCACACTCTTTCAAAGCAAACGTATTTGAAAGAGAAGACGCTTCTTCTACTTCTTTTGGACAAATCGCCATACCTCATTCTGTTCATATGAATGCTCTACAAACAAACATTGGTATAGCTGTTAGCAGGAGAGGAATCACTTGGGGAGATAATGTTGTACACATTGTCTTACTTATAGCCATTAACAAACTCGATAAGCAAATATTTTTAGCTATATATGACTCCATTCTATCTTTATTTGAAAATGAGAATGTCTTTGAAATGATAAAAAATGCATCATGTTTATCAGATATTAAAGATCTTGTTTTTTCAAATATATAATTTGCCCTTTCCCTATGTTCGAAGATTACTAACTCGAATGGAATATAATAATTACATATATCATTTGCCTAAGCCAGTAATATCCCTGGCTTTTTTTCATACTATTTTGGTGACCATTTGCACCCTGCTGCTAGAAAAAACACAAAATATTCCATTAATAAAAATATACTTCAGTTATGTTCTATAGGGTATATACATAACGTCGTTAACTCACTCAACGAATTGGCCGATACTACAAAGTCTATTTTAGGGGAGGTTAATTATGTTTGGATTCGCTGATATCATAAAATTTCTAATCTCTTTTTTTGTCATCCTGCCCATCGTTACTCTTGTCCATTTAAGTGGGCATATTTTCGTTACGCTTTTCGGGGGAGGAGGAAAAAAATAACAATTGGATGTGGGACATTGGTTTTTTCCTTTTGGAATATTGATGTAAGGAGATACTACTTCTGGAATGGAGTGTTATTAATTCATCTCTGGGTATTTAATCCAATAAAGCAACAAAGCTCAGAATTATTTTTTAACAGATTATTATTTTAGTAAACAAGCAAACTAATATAATTCATATAGTTTGCTTGTTTACTTGTTATGAAGTAAGCGGAAAGTACCATACTATTTTTTAAAGATATTTTTATTAAACTCCTACTAAATTATGGTTTAATATCTATCTTCATAATTGTACTTTCTTTTATTTTTACGCTTTCAAAGGGTGCCAATTCAAGATGATTAATTCGATCAAAATTAGTGATTACTATAGGAGTAGTTGTACTTGTGGCTTTTTCCTTAACCAAATCTAAAGAGAATTCAATTAGTAAATCCCCAACTTTAACTTTATCACCTTGTTTCACATGAGTTTTAAAACCCTCTCCCTCCATTGAAACTGTATCTATCCCAATGTGAATTAAAATCTCAATACCTTCTTCTGATACAAGTCCTACAGCATGTTTAGTTGGGAATATCAAAGCTACTTCTCCATTAATAGGAGAAACAACTTTCCCTTCCTCTGGAATGATAGCAATCCCCTCTCCAACTAACTTTTGCGAAAAAGCAGGGTCCGGTACTTCCTCTAAATGAACAGCCTTTCCAGATATCGGAGATACAATTGTAACTCCTGTGCTATTGCTACTTTTAATACTGCTAAATAAGCTCTTAAACATAATAATCTCCTTTCCCTCCTATCATGAAGAGGACAAGTCTAAATTTTTTAATCATTTAGTGTTTATAAGCGTTAATCCTTCTTAACGTTAATTATGATATAATAAAAAAAACGTCTAATCCCATATATACCAAGGGTTTGGACATCTATATAACCATTTTTATTAAAGCGTTGATTTGTATTAATATTTCGCTCATGATAAAAACAAGTAGTAACAATAAATTAGTGGCTACTTGCTTTTGGCGTATTGTTAAATTAAATCTTTACATAGTTACGCAGGTGTTTTGCTGTATATGATTTTGATACATTTAGTAAGTCAGCAGGATACCCTTGAAAGATGACATTTCCTCCTAAAGTTCCACCGCATAAACCCATATCAATAATCCATTGTGCTTGGCTAATAATTGATAGGTTGTGCTCTAAGACAATCAAGGTTCTATTTTTGTCTAATAATTTGTTAAATAGTACAATTAGTTTATCGATATCAGATTCGTGAAGACCTGTGCTTGGTTCATCCAGGATCAATAATCTGCTAGTATTTTGATTTATTGTTTTTGCAATTTTTAACCGTTGAAGCTCGCCACCTGAGAAAGTATCTAAACTTTGCCCTAATTTAATGTAGCTGAGATTTACGTCAATAAGATCGTTAATAACCTGTTTTAATTGATTATCTTTAAATAAGTCTTTTGCTTCGCCAACGGTTAATTGAAGAACATCGTGTATAGTCATTCCTCGCCATTTAACTGATAGAGCTTCATCATTATATCTTTTGCCATTACACTTTTCGCAAATTTGGTGAACATCCCCCATATATGATAAATCCAACTTAATATATCCTTTTCCTTTACATACTGGGCAAGCTCCCTTGCCATTGAAGCTAAAGAGAGAGCTACTTTTGTGTGAGTGTTTAGCAAACACTTCTCTTATATTATCGAAAACATTAAGATAGGTAAGAACATTTGACCGATTATTTCCACGTATAGGACTTTGATCAAGAATTTTAGCATCTGGGTATTTTTCTGTGAAAAGATAGCGAATCAAAGTACTCTTTCCAGATCCAGCAACGCCAGTTACAACTGTTAATGCATTCTTTGGTATTTTTATGGATGCATTTTTAACGTTGTGGAGACTAACATTATCTAATGTGTAAAAGGAATTATAAGTTTGCTTTTCTTTATTTATTGAATGAGTTTCAGATAGTGCTTTTCCAGTGAGTGTGTCAGATTGAAGTAATTCTTCAAATGATCCTTCAAATGTGATTTTGCCGCCTTTAGCCCCTGCATTTTCACCTACATTGATAAGGTGATCAGCAATTTTAATAATGTCTGGATCATGGTCTACTAAGACAATCGTATTTCCTTTATTCTTCAATCCTTTAATAATTTCGTTTATTCCAGAAATGTCCTCTGGGTGGAGTCCTACACTTGGCTCATCAAAAATATATAATACATCGGAAAGTGCACTATTTAAATGTTTCGTCATCTTTATTCGTTGAGATTCACCACCAGAGAGCGTATTCGTTGAACGATTGAGAGATAAATAATTTAGCCCTACAGTTTGTAAACTTTCCAGCTTCTTTCTCAAATCAATTAAAATGATCTCTACGATTGAGTTATCAATTGATTCAATGAATGCCAACAGTTCGGAAATATGCATGGTGACACAATCGGCAATGGACTTTCCTTTGATTTTTGCTGATTTTACAGTTTCATTAACTTTTGTTCCATGGCATTTAGGGCAAACTTGTACTTCAAGGATATTTTCTAACTCGGAAGTATACTTAGCATCATCTTTTTCTACAAAGCTTTTTGTTATTCTTGGGATAACCCCTATATAAGTCGAAGTTTTTGGCCATTTACTCGTTGGATTATTTGGTGTGCTGCCTGTGTCATACAAAAGAAGATTTAACTCCTCTTTTGTGTAGTCGGATATCATTTTATGATTATTGAAATTTCCTGACTCTGTATATCTAGTAAGTCTCCATCCTCCTGGTTGAAAGGTAGGGAAATTTATCGCTCCTTCATTTAGCGATTTATCAAAATCGATTAGTCGCTTTATATTGATTTGTTTCGTTTCTCCTAAACCTTTGCATATTGGACACATTCCTTGGGGATTATTGAAAGAGTAGACCATTGAATATCCGATAAATGGCTCGGCAATCCTTGAAAACAATAACCTGAGACCTGTATATATATCAGTGATTGTACCTACAGTAGACCGAGCATTACCGCCAATTTTCCTCTGATCAATAACTATAGAGACTGGTAAATTTTTAATCTCGTCTATAATTGGCTGATTATAGTGAGGGAGCAGATGCTGAATGTAACTTGAATATGTTTCGTTTAGAAGTCGTTGTGATTCTGCGGCCAAGGTATCAAAAATCAGAGAAGATTTACCCGATCCTGAAACACCAGTTACAACAGTGATCTTATGCTTAGGGATATCGATGGATACATTTTTTAGATTGTTCGTCCTAGCTCCTTTTATAGAAATGAAATCATTCATGAACTTTCATCCTTTCTGTTCTGAGGGCATTGGATAGTTTTCTTGCTAGTTTTGTAAATTGCGCCTGCTCTTCTTCTGTAAATAGCTCACTAGCAACTGCCGAAAGTTGATTATGTCCGATCTCAATACCAGCCAATAGTTCATGTCCATCATCGGTTAATAATGTTAACAATTCTCTGCCATCTTTTTTACTCGGTTTCTGCTCAATATAGCCCAGCAGTTTGAGTTCCTTTAGAGCTTTCGATAATTTCGTCCGACTAATTCCTAAAGAAGTATTCATTTCAGAGGGAAGCTGCCATTCTTGTTGAGATAATAGATGCAAAATATCATATTGAAGCCAACTGATTTCTTTCAGATTTACTCTATTTCTCTCCGCTACCAACTCGCATTGTAAATTTATCAGTACGTCATCTATCGAACTCATAAGTTTCACCTCGGATATAATTTCTATATAGAAATTATATAATGTTAGTATTAATATCACAAGGCCTAATCGGGTACAGATATTAAGATTTCGTTTCGCTCAAACACTTTATCTAAAAATATCCCATTGGCTAATTTATCACTTTTCGACAGATTACATGTGCTGCAAGCAATCACCAAATTCCACAATTGATCGGCTTGGACAAAACTCCATGGAATAAAGTGATCAACATGAGCGTCTTCTTTCTTAATGGATTTCCCACAATAAAAACACTTACCGTTATAAAATGATGAGAGCACCTGATAAAACTGATCCGGCGAGGATCTCTTAGAGACATTTTCTACTTGGGGTACCGCCAACATTCCGCATTTACAACGTTAAAGAATTTACAATATTAAAAAGTCCAATTTCTCAGCATGAAAATTGAGAAATTGGACTTTTTTCGTTACTCTGGAAAATCTCCCTTTAATTCAGAGTCGTCCAGCAATATTTTAGCTATATAACAGCATATGATATTGCACAAAAGCACGTTTATTTCAAGAAAAAACTAAAAATCAGTCCCATATTTGTGGTCTAGCAATTTCCATTGTCCGCATATAGTCTAACAGCTGCCCTGTATGAACAGATTCGTGATAAGCGATACGCAAAAGCATATCCCCAAGTGTTCTTACATAGCCGACGTCAGAACGGTCTATTACTACATTTTCTAAATCGTACATACTAATTGACTTTATGTATTTCAAGAATTCTTCACGATATGGCTGAGCGAATGCAATTTCATCATCGACAGTTATGAATTCTTTTGTCTCAAATGGATTAGTTAAATTAGATAACGCTTTACTACCTCTACCAATGAGTATTTGATGATAAAGAAACTCACCTTCCAATAAATGTCTAATCATCTCAGCACAAGTAAGAGCATCTTCATCTGGTTTCCAATTTAACATTTGATTGGGTATTGCTTTCAATACTTTTATACTTCTACGTCTAACTTCTTCAAAATTAAAGATTATTAAATCATTTACATTCATTTTTTTAAATCCTCCCATCACGTTTCCACTATTTTATCACACTAAAACTTCGGTTATAATCGAAGTATAAATGTAATTGGGAGGATGACAATGGGAAGTAGACCTGATTTTTCGTATGTTGCAAAACTAATGGCTGATTCATCAAGGGCTGCTATGTTAGATGCTCTCCTTAGACTTGACGGTCTTCCAGCAAATGAGTTAGCAAGGAAGGCAAATATCTCATTGCAAACAGCGAGCGGACATTTAGCGAAATTAGTAGAAGGAAATCTGATTTCGGTGGAAAAATATGGTCGCCATCGCTATTTTCGTATTGCTAGCCCCGATGTCGCTCAGGCAATAGAAAAATTAACTATTATTGCACCAGCCCAAAGAATCAATTCATTGAAGGAATTTTCACGTGCAGAGAAAGTTCGAATTGCCCGGACTTGTTATGACCATTTAGCCGGAAAACTTGGGGTATCATTGACTGAAGCCTTCCTAGAAAAAGGCTATTTGGTTGAGGGTGAGGTTGATTTTCTAGTAACGGATAAGGGAGAGAAATTCTTTCGTGAATTCAAAATCGATCTTGATGCTTTAAGAAATAAGAGAAGATATTTCGCTCGAAAGTGTCTGGATTGGAGTGAAAGGCGCTACCACCTAGCAGGGTCTCTCGGAAACGCTGTTTTAATACGGTTGTTAGATCTACATTGGATTGAAAAGCTCCCCGACAGGGCTGTAAGGGTTACAAAAAAAGGAAGAGATGGATTATATGAATCCTTGGGGATTACGTCTGAGTAAGTGTAAAATAGGACAAATGAAGCGCCATCCTTATAAAAGAATGGAGCATGTATGAAGATGCAATGAATAAAGCACAAGCCGTTTTAGTAAATTTTCATCACAAATTACAATTGCTTTGCTATTGGGGCGACGGTACAACATCTTCGTCAGATGGTATGAGAATGCAGCTAGGTGTTTCATCACTACATGCAGATGCAAATCCACATTATGGAACTGGAAAAGGAGCCACCATCTACCGTTTTACTAGTGATCAATTCTCTTCTTACTACACAAAGGTTATTCATACAAATTCAAGTGTGCAGAGATAATAAAGTTGTTTAATTTAAACCCGTGAAATGTAGTAACCACCTACTAGATTAATTTGTAGGTGGTTTTAAAGATGTTTAAAAATAAATCTTATTTTTTGTAATCATTATAATGTGATCTTTCATTGTAGACATGTATTTAAAGTTAAAAATGACTAACGATTCAAAGTCGTTAGCCATCATCTTCTGCAATAGCGCCCGTTTGTTGAAGAGTAGATTCTAATTTCTTTTGTAAGGATAACTATTTACTTAAGTTGTTTTCTTTTAACCTAGTGGTTCTTCTCCAAATCTATCCCATAGAACTGGAAATAGATTTTCCAAATCATCTTCTTCCCAATCAAATTCTATGTCAGTTACTGATTGTAGCCCCTTATTGTCAAGAGCTTCTAATAACTCATTATGTATATCGTCATCCCATTCAATATCACCCGTCTTTATAAGCGTATAGGCATCTACACCAACCGTAAGCAATTCTTCATTTTGAGGGAAGCCTTCATCATCAAGGTTATCTTCATTTATGTATTCTGCTAAAAATTCGGGGTCTTTCATTACCTTGTTATATATTTCTTCTCCCTGTCCAATCAGCCATCCTCTAAAATAGTCAAAAGCATCGTCAGAACAGCCGCCCATCAGTACAAATGCCGCTCCCCATAAATGAGATTGATAACTAGCGTTCATTAATTCTTGAAATAAAATTTCAAAGTCTAATACTTCTTCTAATCCCTTTTGAGCTAATTCCTCTGTTAACCATTCCGCTTGATCAAATTCTCTGGACTTTTCAATTAATCTCCAAAATCCCTTCTTTTCCAATATATACACCCTTTTCTTAATTAATTATGAGAGTTATTAAATTTTATCTAACAGGATTCCTTTAAAAATAAATTTTTTTATAAAAAAATTTTTTTTAAAACGGCTCAGTTTCAAGTGACAGACATCACCTAAGCAAGAAGAAGAAAGATCAACCTTCTTTTAACTCTAAATATTTATTCATCCTCATCGCTTTCCAAGAAATCAATCATAACAGAAACAACTTCACCAGACGCATCCTGTTTGATATAAACTTGATATAAGCCATCACCATATCCTGACATCGCTACCGCACCACCGGGGACGATACCACCTTGCTGTTCAGAAGCAACTGCATCGCAGCATGCAACATAGTATTTGGATACATCTTCATCCATCTCAATATCATACACATTTTCTACTTCATCAATTATTTTTTCATCATCATCAAAAAAGGTGAAATCAAAAATCCCAGCTTGGGCTGAATCGACCGCGATCAATTGATCGGTTGGGAACCATTCCCCTTCAGGGTCCATGTTTCCCCAAAAGACTACAAGTTGATGAACAACCTCTTCCTCATCATAAGAAACAGTAGCTGACCAATCCCCTCGTTTAGCTGACTTTAAAAGAACCTGCAAATCTTCAGTATCTTCTTCGTCGTAACCATAGCAAGGATCGCTTATAATAAGCTTGCCACTCGTCACTTGGAATGTCCCTAGGGAGATTGTTTCATTTTTATACTTAGCAACCTCACGTTCGGTAAATTCTTTCAATGATAAGGCTACAACCCTAGCCTGGGTTGTTTCATGATCCCATATATATACTTGACTTTGCATGAACTTTTTTCTAACACGAAAGCACAGTTTATCTCCTGTTCCGTTCTCACCGATCGCTATTAAATCGTTTGACAAAGCTTCTTCTCTTTGTTCTAGGTTTTGTCTTACGATATCGTCCCACGTTTGTTTTAGATTTAGGGTATCCTTAATCGGATAGAGAATCCAATCGCCAATCTCAGGGTTATTTATCAACATAAAAAGTTCTTTATATTCGTCTGGAAACAGTGCACCTAACTTCTCTTCTGCTGCTTTTATATGTATTTCATCGACTCCCGGTTTTCTTGTTGGGAGCAACTCTATTAGATTCTTCATGATTGACCTACCTTTATGGGGTACCGTCACATGCCCATCAAGCTAAGTTAAAACAATACCCCCAAAAATGGAAAAACGCTATGCTTATCGTAAGAAGTTTACGAGAAAGGATGGTGTTTTTTATGAATCCTATCATCTCCAGTGAACT
>NZ_CALBWS010000020.1 GCF_937468385.1 Neobacillus rhizosphaerae | reverse complement strand
AAAGGCGGTGAGAGCAGAGCTAGACTTCACATCTTTCGTCTAGTGAAATGGGTATTTCACTTTAACTGGTTAAAGTGATTCATTTTTGCGGCGCTCCGCCCCTTTTCCACAGAAAACGTAAATGGCGTTACACGCCACCATCTACCATGGAAATACAATTCGTTCTAAAAACCAAGCTAACTTAATAAAGGCGGTGTGAGCAGAGCAGAACTTCACCTAATTCGAAGTGAAAAATGTATTTATTTCACTTGAATTGGATAAACTAATTCGCTTTTGCGGCGCTCCGCCCCTTTTCCATACAAAAAGCCTTGATCCTCCATTAAGAAAATCAAGGCTTTGTTTATTTTAAATATACGGATTTACAGAAAACACCAATATATGTACACCAACTAAGCATCGCCTTTTCCCGGAAGGTTCCACAAATACATTTTGGCAGGTCTCCTGACTTTTGGGTCATTGCTTCCTTCTGCCTTCCCAAGTTTAAACTCAGTGACATAGATAGAAGGTTGCTCTCCAATTACAGCGGCCGGACCGTTCATGATTCTCACATGATTCCCTTTTCATTTTTTGCAATCGTATGCAAAAAAACCAATATGCAATAGTATTCAATTGTTATAATTTAGCATAACCCACTAACTGTGATATTTCAAAACTAGGTTGCTACATTTCGGATGTGTCATTTTTATTGTTGCTGGTGGTTTTTGCATTTACAGCTTTTTTAACCCCTTTGCTTACATATGGTTTGGCGCTCTTTGCTCTGTTAGCACCTGCTTGCCAACGATTCCAGCCCTTTTTGCCTGTTCCTCTGCCTGTTCCGCTTTTTCCTTTAGCATTACTCATATAAACACTCCATTATTATTGTGAATTTAGATACAAGTCTTGGGTTAGTTTAACACAAATCTTCATGTTTAGTCCTGAAATGCCGGCAGTCAGAGCCCCGCTGATGTTTCAATCATCCAAAATCGTAAGTGTTCTAAAGAAATATCTATCCAAAAAACCTCCTTCTACGGAGGTTTTGACGTATTCATCAAAATTACTTTTTTAACCTTTGGATTTGAAAAAGATAAGAGGTGAAATCCTTTTTAATTAATGGCAAACTTAAGCCTATTTGCATAAGCTCATCTCCAAAAAAAACCTTATCATCATCGTTTACTCTATACATCTCCCCTGACTTTAGTCCGCGCAATTTTAGCCGAAAAAAGGGAGGATTCGGAGTGGCCAGTGTTTTGTAATAAAATACAACCGCTTTTTCCTGATCTGGAGTCACATACATCAACGCTGTATCCATTCCTTCAAATGGGCTTAACAGCCTGAATTGGTCACCAAAACAGACCACATCTTTGATTTGTTGATACTTTTGGATTTGCGTGGCGACTAGTGTTTTCTCCTCACTGCTCAGCTGATCGATTTTTAATTCAAAACCCAAATTTGCCGCCATTGCCACATGGCATCTCATTAAAAGCGAGGTTGTCCTGCCCACCTGGTGGTTCGGCACATCTGAGACATGGGCCCCCATCGTAATGGCTGGGTAAACAAGACTTGTTCCGTATTGAATTTTTAACCTTTCGACCGCATCGGTATCATCACTCGTCCAGGTTTGCGGCATGTAATACAGCATACCCGGATCAAAACGGCCGCCACCACCCGAGCAGCTTTCAAACAAAATATCTGGAAATCGTTCAGTTAGTTTTTCTAAAATCCGGTATAGGCCAAGCATATAGCGGTGTGCTGTTTCCCTTTGCCTTTCAGGAGGCAGCCGGGCCGAACCAACTTCCGTCATATTTCGGTTCATGTCCCATTTCACATACGAAATCGGAGCACTCTTAAAAACCTTCGTTAGGGTATCAATTAAGTAATTCCCTACATCTTCCCTGCTTAGATCAAGGACTAATTGATTTCTAGACAGCGTCCGCTTGCGTCCCGGCACATGCAGACACCAATCAGGATGGTTGCAGTACAATTCACTATCCGGAGAAACCATTTCCGGCTCGACCCACAACCCAAACTGCATCCCTTTTGTCCCAATATAATCAGCTATGCCCTTTAGCCCATTAGGCAGTTTTTTCTTATTTACCACCCAATCACCTAATGAGCTTTTATCATTGTCACGACGACCAAACCAGCCATCATCCAAGACGAACAGCTCAATTCCTAGTTCTTTTCCGGCCACAGCAATATCCTTTAGCTTTTTTTCAGTAAAATGAAAATAGGTAGCTTCCCAACTATTGAAGAGAATCGGACGCGTTTTGTCACGATAAACACCACGACAAACCCTGGTTCGAAGTAATTGATGATACGTTCTGGACATCCCACCGAGGCCATCAGAAGAATAGACCATTAAGGCCTCTGGAGTTTGAAACGTTTCTCCCGGCTTTAACAACCAGGTAAAATCAAACGGATTGATCCCGATTGCGAGCCTTGTTGTTTGAAAAGGGTCTACTTCAAGGTCAGCTTGAAAATTCCCACTGTAAACTAAACTAATTCCATAAACATCGCCATTGTCTTCGTTCGCATTCTTCGAAAGTAAGGCTACAAAAGGATTATGCTGATGGCTGCTTGCCCCCCTAGCTGAAGAAATGGTTTGAATCCCGTGGTGCAAGGGCCGCCGTTCAATATGACGTTCCCTCCCCCATGTTCCATGTAGATGGAGCCAGTCCCAATCCGATTGGTGGAAATCGACCGACATACTCATACATTTATGTAATTCCACTTCATGACTGCCAAGGTGCTCAATGGAAACAGATCTGGTGATAACATCAAGGTCACGGTAGACCGTATAACTGAGATTCATCCCAACCCCAAGCAGTGAATCAACCAGTGTGATAACTAATGTATCCGCCTCAGAATCATCATCGACATAGGCGGAAGGCAACCCATTAAGCGGGCGTTTCCCTTGAAAAATCTCATGGGAATCAAAAACAAATTCCGTAATTGTTGACCCATCTGGGGAACAAAGCTGATAGGCAGGTGATCTGAAATCCCCGTTTCCATACGCCGGATATTCCTGTGGCAATGTATCAAGGGAAAACTTGGGGTCGGTCGGTTCCGTAGTCGGAGAAAATGCCCTGCCCTTAAAGGTCAGGATAGAAGATGGCTGTTGCACCCGAACCCGCTTGCCCCAGTATAAATGCGCAGGATATTTTCCATGGACAATCTGAATGATATAACTCATTCTGCCACTATATAGATGAAATACTTGTTCCTTTTCATTCCACTCAATCGGCACGCAGACTCCCCCCTAAAAACAAAATCATTTATCCTACTATATTCAATCCAAGGTTAAACAATTCGGTAGGATTAAAAACGGTGTAAGAAACCAAGAAAATATTACATTATTTTTATTTTTTGGTAGAAAATAAAGGCGGTAAGCTGGCTCTGGTGTTAATGTTAATCCTAGGATGTGTTGATATTATGCAGCATTTGAATCATTTAATTGAACACTATGGCTATTTTGGAATTATCATTTCATTGGTTGGAGGTATTATTGGTCTCCCGATCCCAGATGAGGTTCTGCTAACTTATGTAGGATATAATGTTTTTGATAGTAAAATGTCTTACCTGCCTTCGTTGTTATGTGCAATGGTTGGGGCTTGTGGGGGTATTTCCTTAAGTTATATCTTAGGGGTAAAATTAGGACTACCATTTTTGATAAAGCTTGGTCCAAAATTACATATTACGGAAGAAAGAGTGAATAGAACTAGAAAACTGTTTATGAAATTTGGACCTTTTCTCTTATTTATCGGCTTTTTTATTCCCGGAGTTCGGCACATCACCGCCTATCTTGCTGGTATTAATGGCTACTCCTTTCGTAGGTTTGCCCTATTTGCCTATTCAGGGGCAGTAACCTGGTGTTTTACTTTTATTACTCTAGGAAGAGTGCTTGGTGGGAACTGGATGATTGTTGGGACGTATCTTTCTAAATATAGTATGTATTTTATTTTCATCTTCCTGATCGGCTGCCTTATTTTTTATACACATTGGAGGAAAAAAAGGCTGCTGGGGATGTTAGAAGAATAAAAATCAGACGACGAAACTCCTTGATATTCGAGGAGTTTTTCTTTTGACTACATTTTTTCAAACGTTTGATTCATTTTTCTATGGGATGATGCTCATAGTTTTATCGTGTATTTCTGATTATGTACACCATCCTTCGAAAAGACGTGTTCCTCGTATTGGATCTCTCTTTCCGACATTAATAAAACGGTCGAGCTTCTAGTACCGTAATGCTCACTTTTGATGAACAGGGGTGAGAGCATTCTCTCCCATTCTAGTGAAACGCCTGTACTTGGGAGAAGTCCGTCCGGGGCAGAATCAGAATTCTGGAGCAGCCCCAAAAGTTTTCCTGCCAAATCCCCCTGTTTTTCGGTGATGATTTGCGACATTTCTCCCCTGCCTATTTTCACTTTTGGCCATTCGGTATTTAACAAATGGTTGCTGATACCATAGATACCTGGCTCAATCTTTTGCAGCACTTGGCCAATATTCGAATAATAAAATAGCTCATTTGCATCGCCCGCAAGTAAGTTATAACCAAGATAAACCTCATTGTTTTCGGCAAGACTGTGCATATAGTCTTTTACATTACCCTTGTATTTCAGGGCTTCTGCTACCAACTCTCCGCGAGACCGTTTCCCATCTGTTAACTCTTTGGGATCTCGATAATTAGTCAGCGCTGCGAAACGTCCTACGGTGGTAACTCCCATCCAAGTGCCCATTTTTTCCAAATCCCGTCCGGCAAGGATTTCAGGATTGTCTTCCCAATAATGTACCGGTGCAGTCGGCCTTTGATAAAATTCATCTCTGTTTGCAGCCACGATGAGTTTATATACTGGATGTACTTGATAGGCAAACAATATTAAACACATTGACAATTCACACCTTTTTTTAAAAATTATAGCATTAATTCTGCCGGATCTATCCATTAACTTCTCACTTATTTGAAATCGACAAATTGCGGTGAACCTTTGTACACCACGGAACAAGAAAAGAAAAAAGTTGGCAGAACCTAGTTACCTGCCAACTTTTCTTGGTGCCTGACACCATTCGCACACCGTCCTCCACAAGCAGACAAATGTCCACGAGTGGTGCCTGACACCTTATTTTTCGCGGCCAAGCTCTACTGCAGTTGTTTTTTTGCTGTTGAATGGCGAAATCCGGAATGAAAGGGCGAAGTCTTCAAATTTACATCGGTATTTTTCTAGTTGGTCCTGTCCACAGGAGTTGCTGCCGAGACCATTTTGCTTGTAATCAATATTTAAGACAATGTAGTCCCGCGGTTTCAAATCAACAGTATGCTTCGCTTGTTCTAGATCACTGACTTCATAGTGTGATGCACTAAAATCAAACGTATCATTGGTGATAAAAATAAGGCCATTTGTATCATTGTCGGTGAAGCTGACCCAGTCACAATCGGAACGGTTGCCATTTTCTTGCGGTTTCACATAGTTCGTGAACAAATCATCAACCGTTTTTCTGTATACACCTAAGTGATTCGCTTGTTTAGAATCACCATAGCTTTCTCCGGGGCCTCTGCCACGCCATTCAGTTTGGACAAAATCATTATTTAGCTGAAGTTGCAAACCTAACCGCGGTATCATGACCGGTGCATTTTCCTTCATGCCTGATGCCACTCCGTCAATCTTACAGACAATGTCACCGTCAGGATAGATGCTGTAATGATATTGAAGTTGATAATACCAAGAACTGTTTGTCGTCCCGTACAATGCATCTGTATGCCATTCAAACACTCCGTCTTTCAACTCGTATTGAACATCTTCGACAATTTCATGTCCTAAATGCATGAAATATTTGGTTCGATAATCCGTCACATAGTACATATCATTATCAATCGGCGCACGCCAGAAATGGAACTGCGGCCCCTTCTCAATCTGAACTTTCCCATTTCGGGTTACTTGTTTTAATGTTCCTCTGACACAATCGAAGGTTATGGAGAAATCAGTCCCATAAACTGTTAATAGTGCGCCCTCTTTAATAACCTGGAGGTCTCCATCTACATGCACTTTAGGCAATTTCTCTTTACCAGGGAGTACAAAGGAAGCATTCGCTAACTCATGACCTTTTGCTGCCCATGGTGTGTCTTGTTTTAGTGTATAGGCAAACCCGAAATAATAGTTGGCACCACTAACTTTCTCGATATCTTGTCCTAATGGCAGCTGAAGCTCTGCTGTTTCACGACCCACAAGCTTAGGAAGTTCAACCGTAAAGGACTCCAGTAGTTTGTCATCCTCAAACAATGAACATGTTAACTCTAAATGATCTAATGAAAGGAAATCATACCGATTATGGAGTCGGAAAATCCCCTTCTCCAAATCAATACATTCTGTTTGAACTGGCTCAATAACCTTCTTATATTCAGCTAAACTTGGTGACGGCATACCATCAGGCATGATTAACCCATCAATACAAAAGTTTCCGTTTGTTGGATCATCGCCAAAATCTCCGCCGTAACGATAGTAAACAGTGCCGTCGTCTGCCACAGTTTCGATTCCGTGATCAAACCATTCCCAAATAAATCCGCCTTGAAGCTTATCATACTTGTAAAATAAATCTTGATATTCTTTTAGATTGCCAGGCCCATTTCCCATGGCATGTGCATACTCACAGAGAATATGCGGTTTTTTTGATTTCTCAATCACTTTATCCATTGTCAGCCTGTCCCCATGTTGTTCCAGCCATGTATACATTGTACTGTACACATCGGTTACCTCTGCCGCACGATCTCCTTCATAATGAACAAGACGTGTTGGATCCATTTCCTTCGCTCGTTTGGCCATCGCGCGGAAGTTATGACCAAAGGCCGATTCATTTCCAAGCGACCACATGAGAATACATGGATGGTTTTTATCTCGCTCAATCATCCGTTCCAGGCGTGAGACATAAGCCGTTTCCCAGGCAGGATCATCACTAATCCAATCATATTTTCCTGTCAATTCAAAGCCATGACATTCTAGATCCGTTTCATCAATGACGTACATCCCGTATTGGTCACATAGGTCATAGAGATAGTGAGCATTCGGATAATGAGCCGTACGGATCGCGTTAATATTGTTTTGCTTCATGGTTTTGATGTCGCGCTCAATTTCCGCTTTCGTCACCACTCGGCCTGTCTTAGGGTTGTAGTCATGACGGTTTACACCCTTGAACTTAATGGCGACACCATTGACAAGGAATGTATCACCTGCGATAACAATCGAACGGAAGCCGACATGCTGGTGAAGCACCTCAATTATTCTATCATCCTCTTTGACTGTCATATAAAAATGATATAAAGAAGGCTCTTCGGCACTCCATTTCAATGGTGCTACAACATTTTTGCTAAAAGGTTCATCCGCCTGCTTTTCCTCGATAAAAACTTGTTTTCCGTCTGGATCGTTTAATTCATAAACAATCGTTTGGCTACGCTGCTCTGTCAGCTTAACCGAAACCGATAGTGTTGCATTCTGATAGTCACTATCAAGCTCCGTGTTCACGGTGTAGTCATAAAGACCAGCAGTTGGTCTCGTATAGAGTTCAACATCACGAAAAATCCCGCTTAGCCACCACATATCCTGATCTTCTAAATAGGTGCCGTCCGACCACTGGAACACACGGACTGTCAAGGTGTTTGTACCTTGACGGCATAGGCCGGTTATATCAAATTCTGCTTGAATCCTCGCGCCTTTACTATAGCCTGCAAACTCTCCGTTTACATACAGTTCGTAGGCAGAATCAACTCCATTAAAACGAATAATTAATTGTTCGCCCTCAAGGCTGCGATCGAGCTCAAACTCACGGCGATAAATGCCTGTTGGGTTATCCGTTGGTACACGAGGCGGGATAATCGGGAAGTTATACCACAGGTCGGAATAATGCATCTTCCCATAACCCTGCAGCTGCCAGTTCCCAGGAACCGTAATATCATCCCAATCCTTTGTATCTAAATCATCTTGATAAAACCCATCTGGCCAATATTCAGGGGCTTCTAGAAACGTAAATTTCCACGTGCCGTTCAAATTTTGATGAAAGTGGCTATTGCTCACCTCACCCGTGTCTGCTACTTCACGGGAAGGATAGCTGATATAGTGAGTGCGGGCACTCAAGCGGTTAATCCCATCTGTATGGATGTCTTCCCATCTTTTCATGTTTTTCATCTTTTCACACCTCTATTCCTTTACAGATCCACCTAATATCCCTGAAATAAAATGCTTTTGGAGCAGCAGGAAGAAGAGCATTATCGGGATGGTAGATAACGTGGTTCCTAGCATTACCTGTCCATAGTCAATTCTCGCCATTCCAATTAAACTTGATAATGCCACAGGCAGTGTAAACATTTCTTTTGAATTTAATGTAATCAGCGGCCAAATTAAGCTATTCCACTGTGACATAAATAGAAAAATAGAAACCGCAGCTAGTGCTGGTCTTACAACCGGCAATATGATCGTAAAAAATATTCTTAGTTCCCCAGCGCCATCGACCCTGGAAGCCTCAATAATAGAGTCTGGAACCGCCTTCATATTCTGCCTCATTAAATAAATCGCAAAAGGGGAAGCCAGGCTTGGTAAAATGATGGCTTGATACGTATTTAACCAATTAAAGGAAACCATCATTTCAAACAAAGGAATCAGTGTCACTTGAGAAGGAATCATTAACGTACATAGAATAATGAAAAAAAACAAGTTCTTTCCTTTAAAATGGAATTTTGCAAAAGCGTACCCAGCCATAGCACTAATAAGGGTGCAAGTAAATGTATACACTAGGGCAATAAATAGGGAATTCCAAAATATTTTGGCAATCCCTAAAGACTCATTAAGTGATTGAAAGTTCTTCGCTAAGTGATCTCCGGGAAGGAGCTTAGGTGGAATATGAAAAATCTCACCAGAAGGTAGCGTAGAACCAACGAGCATCCAATAGAACGGTCCAATTGAGAGAATCACACCTGCAATCAACAAACTATAAATCCCTATTTTGGACGATATTTTCTTAGAAGTTATCATTCTTCATCACCTACTAGTTTCATTTGAATCCAAGAAATGATTGCCGTAATAAGGACAAGCACATATGCAATGGCCGATGCATATCCAAATTCAAAAAATTTAAACCCTGTTTCATATAGATATAACGTAATCGTCATTGTGGCACTATTTGGTCCACCATTTGTCAAAATGAAGGGCTCATCAAATAGCTGAAGTGTTCCGATGGTTGACATGACAACAGTAAAAATAAACACAGGCTTTAATTGAGGAATCGTAATCAAAAAAAACTGTTTTACTTTACCCGCTCCATCAATACTCGCCGCTTCATATAATTCAGATGGGATATTCTGTAATCCCGCTAGAAAAATGACCATATTATATCCTGTCCATCTCCATGTCATCACAATTATCACGGAAACCTTTGCCCAAAATGGCGTAGTTAACCAAGGGATAGAATCAACACCGACGAATGACAAGAAATAGTTGACAATTCCGAAATGCTCATCTAATAGGATCATAAAAACAATCGATGCCGCAACAAGGGCTGTGATCGCAGGCATAAAGTAAGAGATGCGAAAAAATGCCTTCCCTTTTAACATTGAAGAATGAAGCCCCGCAGCAATCAATAACGAAAGAGTAAGCATGATTGGCACTTGGACAATCAATATTTGAAAGGTATTTAACAGGGATTTATAGAAAACTGGATCATGAAATAATCGAGAATAATTTGAAAAACCTACAAATGATTTCTCTATGCCTCGTACCTCTTGAAAGCTTAGGATAAACGAAGAGATAACTGGATAGACGGTAAAAATCAGAATTAATAAAAATGCTGGGCCCATAAAAAAATAAGGAGCATTTTTGGGTGTTAGTAGATTTTTTCTATTTTTGACTCGAAAGTCTGTTGTGGTCCTAACTACCTTTTCTGTTTGATCCACCCGGGACACCTCTTTCTAGATTAAAGATAATAGAGCTGAGAGGAGTTGAAACTCGACCTCTCAGCTCACCTTAAAACTATTTTTTTAGTTCATTTTCTAATTGTTTTTGCGCATCTCTTAATGCTGATTCAACTGATTTATTTTCAAGTAAAATGGCTGCTTGGGCATTACTCATAATGCTACTGGCCTTTGCAAGGTTTTCGTTTACGTTAATTTGTGGCACTTGATCGACAATATCGGCAAATTTTTTGAAAATCGGACTATTGTTAAAGTACTCGCTATTAGCTGTAAATTGTGGTGCGCTATATGTTTCCTTCAATGATGGGAAAAGTCCATATTTTTCAAAACCTAACAATTGGGAGTCTTTATCTGTTGTGAAAAATTCAACAAAGGCATATGCAGCAGATTGGTTTTTGCTTGTTGAAGGAATCAACAACGATGAACCCCCTACGTTTGCAAATCTTGAGCCACCCTCTTCAAAGCTTGGTAAAAAAAATACATCCCATTTTCCCTTTAAATCTGGTGCTTGATCCATGATGGAACCTGCATACCAGACACCATAAGGAACGGTGGCTACACTTCCATTTACAGTAGCGGTTACAATTCCATCCCAGCCTTTATTGTTTAGGACTAAATCTGCATCATGCAGCTTTTTAATTACTTCCATCGCACGGATAGCTTCTTTGGATTGTAAGGCAAGTTTCCCGTCTTTATCAAAATAAGAAAGGCCTTGCTGCTGCATCATCATCTGGAAAACACCATCATAGTTCGGGATATCAATTGGCAGCAGCTTAGCACCAGTTGCTTCTTTAATTTTTTTTCCTGCAGCAATGTAGTCATCCCATGTTTTGATAGAATTTGGATCCACATTTGCTTTTTTAAAGTAATCTACACGGTAGAACACTCCTGCTGGACCAATATCCCATGGTGCAGCAATGAAATCTCCGTCTTTATTCTGCACTGTTGCGACCTTAGCTGGGTTAAAGGAATCTTTATACTTATCGTATCCAAGCTTGTTTAATGGTAAAAATCCAGTAGGAAATTGGTGAACGTATCCCGGAATTCGTTCATCCTCCATTAAAACGACATCGGGTAAACCTGATCCTCTTGCTGCTAAGCCCACAGTTAACTTTTCATAAAGGTCTCCGCTATTAAAATCCTCCACTTTCACTTTTACATCTGGATACTGTTTCTGAAACTTCTCTACTGCTGCTTTCATCGTTGAAGCAGCGACATCCCAGCCCCAAACGGTTATTGTTCCAGATGGATGTTTTGCATCCCCAGTTTTTCCTTGGTCTCCGGCTGTATTATTTGAGCAGGCAGCTAGTAATAAAAGAAGTATCGCTATCATTATTGACATGTACTTTTTCATGCTTAATCCCCCTATTTTGATCAATTTTTTCGTATAGGCGCTATCATATGGTTTAGAGATTTTGTAGGCTATATTGATTGTTCATGCCTGCTGTTGACGGGAGAGTTGTTCATTACACTCTAAAGCGATAAATGGGCAACACCGCAGGACCCAAACTAAGAATTTATGGTTTCCGTTTTATTCGTTTTTTTCAAATATGACCGCCATGTAATGCACCATTTTTCCGGATTTTCAAAATAATCTTGCTCATCCACTCGATGAATCGTGCTATTATGTGGCGCATTTTGGACGATCTCAGGATTTGTGTACGCTTCATTTGCAATATGTGTTAGTGAAGCAATGTATTCATCTAAATCAGCTTTTGAAAGTGATTCCGTCGGCTCCAACGTAAATGGCTCAGGTACTACAAATGGATGATGACTGGACCAATAATGATGGGCAAAATCAGCCATTCGGTGGGAAATATCCTCTGTAGTTACACCCGTATCCTTTGTTAATTTCTCCCAGCTATACCGAACCTGCTCAAGTCTTTTCCCTTTAATATAAGGAGCATCGGCACCGTGAATATTTAGTATTTTATGGTATAAATAATTGTTATTTAACACGGCAACTCTCGCTACATCCTTAAGACCTTCTGCACCGAGGGCTCTGATCCAAGCATAGGCACGTAGCACGGTTTGGGGAACACCTTGAAAGGAACGTACTTTTCCAATGCTATGTTTCAAGCGATCATTCAGAATATATTTCTCACCTTGTTTTTCAACAAGTGGTCCTGGCATAAATTCCATTAACTTGTCGACGACGCCCAATGCTCCAGTTGCAGGTCCGCCACATGCATGCGGTGTTGAGAATGTTTTATGAAGGTTAAAGAAGCACATATCGAAGCCTGCCTCTTTTGCTCTTGTGATGCCTAGTAAACCGTTGGCATTCGCTTGGTCATAATTGCAAATCCCTCCAGCATCATGGACGATTTTTGTAAACTCCTTAATTCTTGGGTTATAGATTCCTGTATCTTCTGGATTGGCCACGACAAATCCGGCAGTTCTTTCGGAAACGGCAGCTTTTAGCTTCTCAATATCTGGAAAGCCATCTTTATCTGGGTATAACGTAATAATTTTATACCCCTTTACTGCAGCAGTTGCCGCTTGAGACGGATGGGAAAAAATTGTCGTTATGATCTCATCCCGCTGTTCACCTTCACCATTCGCCTCGTGATAAGCACGAACAATAGAAGCCATCGTAAATAATGATTGTGTTCCGCTTCCTGGTTGAAAAGTAAAGTAGTCCATCCCCGAAATCTCTCTCATGCATAAATCCAATTTGTACATGACTTCTAGCATTCCTTGGACTGTACTTTCATCTTGTAAAGGATGAAGCTCAGACATTTTCGGTGATGAGGCAAATGCTTCATTAATTTTAGGAGAGTATTTCATGGTACATGTTCCTTGGCCAATTTCTACGTTAAAGGCCGCTCCTAATGTTTCTTGTGACAGTCGTAAATAATGACGTAACACTCTATTTTGGGAGATTTCCGGTAAATTCGGTTTCGTTTTTCTAAGCATTTCCAATGGAATGGCAGAAACTCCATCCCCTACATTATTGGTAATCTCTTCTTCCGTAGCGGGAAGTGTGACACCTCGTTCACCGATTTTATGGAGTTCAAAAATAATAGGCTCATCCCATTTTGCCTGGTGATAATTTCTCACTTTATGATCCCTATTAATTTTTTGCATGTACACCATCCCTTTCTTCCTTACTACTAATTGAATCGATACATTCCTGAATGGTACGAACTAACCGATCGATATCTTCTTTTGAATGAATTTCTGTTATACAGAATAATGAGCACTGGCCTAATTCCGGAAACTCTTCTGATAAGTCTTTGCCCCCAAAAATTCCATTGTCTAATAGATATTGATTAACTTCCTTGACCGATTTCCCTGTATGGGAAAAGTCCACTACGAACTCTTTGAAATTCGTTGATTCGAATCGCGATGCCACTACGTTCGGAATGTTTCCTAGCTGCCCCATTGCATATTGTGATTTTTGCATGATTGATTTACCAAGCTCATACATTCCCGTTGGGCCTAGCAATGAAAGATATACGCCTGCTGTAATTCCCCATAATGCTGTTTGTGTTCCTACCGATTCTTTCCCTTTCTCTCTTAACGCGAAAGATGTTCGGTCGTAGAGTACATCTCCGAAACCGTACTCTCCTTTGACAACTGTAGGGGCAATCCCAAAAAGCCGTGAAGGATATTCTTGGATAAAGGTTAGATCATCGTGTGTAGCGATAAATCCGGACTGACCTCCGCCATAATTCATATGCATGCCAAGAGGCTGTAAATCTCCACAAACTATATCAGCTCCATAATGGCTTGGAGGAGCGAGTACACCTAAGGAACTCGGATCAACTCCTACGATTGTTATCGCCTCAAAACTTTTTGCTAGTTTACTAATCTTTTGACCCTTTGTTTCAATAAAGCCCAAATAGGAAGGGTTTTCAAAATAAACGGCCGCTGTATTGGATGACAACTTATCTTCAAGATCGTTCAAATTGATTTGCCCAGAATCCTCTTCATAGTCAATGAAAACGCATTCAATTTGCGGTGAACAGTAATTTTTAATTATTTTCAAACGGTCAGGTGAAATAGTTTTCGGAAGTAGCACTTCTTTTCGGCCCGTAATCCGACTTGCCATTCGTATTGAGGTTGCTGCTGCTTGTGCCCAATCAAATGTAGGTACGTTGACAACATCCATATCTACTAATTCCGCCATCAAACTTTGGTACTCAAATAATGCTTGATATCTGCCATGATCTTCATATGGATCTCCAGCATATGCCGTTAAAAATTCTGCCCGCTGATTCACTTCGTCGCAAACAGCCGGAACATAATGGTTCCAACAACCTGCCCCTAAAAAATTTAAGTATTCTTTCGTATTGATGTTTTTATTTAAAATTCCTTCTATATATCTACTAAGCTCATATTCTGATAATGCCTTTGGAATATTCATATCCTTCTTATAATGCAATTCTTCCGGTATTCCATCGAAAAGCTCATCAATCGTTTTTGCACCAATCTCTCTTAACATTTCCTCCTGTACTTCTGGAACTGTATTCGGAATATATGGATGGGCTGCTTTCTTTTGATTGTTCATCACTTTTTCTCCTCCAAACTAGTTTTAGGCTAAACCTCCACCGTCTACTGTTAACACCGTGCCCGTGACCCAAGACGCCATATCACTTGCTAGGAACAACACACCTTTTGCAATATCTCGAGGCGTTCCAATCCTTTCAAGTGGCCGACCTACTGCTGAAGAAGCAAGAAACGATTCTTCGTCAAATTGCAATTGCTTTGCTTCATCTCGTAATAAAGGTGTATCTGTGTCACCTGGACATATGCAATTGACACGAATATTCTGTTTGCCATGATCGATTGCCATCGCTTTCGTTAAATTGACTACACCCGCTTTTGCTGCACAATAGGAGGCTGCTACATCTCCACCTTTTAACCCCCAACCGGAGCCTGTATTGACAATACTCCCTCCGCCGTTTTTAGCCATTATGGGGATGATATATTTTGATAATAAAAAGGCACCTTTTAACGAAACATTGAGAACTAAATCCCAATCCTCTTCCGTGTGGTCAACGACTGTTTTTCTGCGAATAACCCCTGCATTATTAAATAAAACGTCGATTCTTCCAAATTCCATTTCTATTTCATTTGCTGTTCTTTCACAATCCATGGATGAAGTGACATCACAGCTAAAAAATACTGCTTTCCAGCCCTTGTCATTCATCTCGTTCGCGAGACTGTTTCCTCGCTCTTCATTAATGTCTATCAGCGCTACATTGGCACCTGCTTCCGCAAACAATTCGGCTGTTGCTAAACCAATACCAGAAGCAGCACCTGTAATCGCAACAACTTTATTGTTTATTCCTATTAATTCTTCATAATTCAATGTAAACACCAACCTTTCATATCTCTTTATTTTTTTAAAAAATTACTATTTTTCTCTTTTGTTAACTTACAATCTATCACTTGCAATTATTGTGCCAATTTTATGACTTATTTAAATATAAAGGAAAGATGACGATTATTTATCTAATAGTTGATATCTTTCCTTGAAAACGTGTCAAAAATGACACATTAATTGTCAATTATTACACAACTTCGAATAATTTAATTGACTATTCGAAATTGAAAAAATAAAATTTAAGTAACAGTTTTGAAATAAGATACGATCAAATTAAGTGGGGGGATTATAATTTGCTGCTACTCAATTCGATTTCAAAAGTTATCCAAGCTTTTTCAAGGCTACTTCACGTTGATATTGCTTGTTTTAATCCCGAAGGAAAACTAATAGCCGCAACCGAGGAATATGTACGCCGGAAAGGAAAGAAGGTATATGTTCCTTTTTTTAATTCATTGTATGGGCATCACATTACGTTTCTACATCACCCTGGAAAGATGAATACGTGTGAGGGCTGTCATTTTATAAATAACTGCCCTTCTAAAGCGGAGCTTGTTCAAGATATGATTATTAACGGAAAAAAATATGGCTATTTATCATTTGTTAGCTTCTCTCAGGAAAACGAGAAAATACTTATAGAAAACAAAGAGTACTATGTGGAATGGCTCTCTCGTTTGAAAGAAATCATTATTTCAATTTTACGAGATATTGACGATTTCAAGGTAAATGAAAATAATACTCAAGTAAGCACAAACTACATTTTTGGGAATAGCCAGTCATTTATTCAAATCCAAAACCTAATCAAGAGCATTAGAAATAGTACTTCTTCCGTTTTAATTACAGGGGAAACTGGTACTGGAAAAAGTTTGTTAGCTCAGTATATCCATCAGCACAGTCTTGTCAGTAAGGGAGCATTTGTCGAATTAAACTGCGCTACCATTCCAGAGAATTTATTTGAAAGTGAATTATTTGGATATGAAGAAGGTGCTTTTACGAATGCGAGAAGAAAAGGAAAACAAGGCTATTTCGAACTAGCGGATAATGGAACATTATTTTTAGATGAAATCGCTGATTTGCCTATTAATTTACAGCCAAAACTATTGAAAGTATTGCAGGATGGAATCATTCAGCGTCTTGGAGGAACATCTTCAAAGAAGATCAATGTCCGTCTGATTGCAGCAACGAATCAGTCGTTTGAAGAATTAATGAATGAAAAGTTATTTCGCTCCGATTTATTTTATCGATTGAATGTCATTCCAATTACGATTCCACCATTAAGAGAACGGATGGAGGACGTAGAATTATTAGTAGTGAATTTTATGGAAAAATTACAGGAACGAACAGGTAAGTATATCCATTCCTTTACTGAAGAGTACATGGATATATTAACTTCCTACCACTGGCCAGGAAATTTACGTGAGCTTGAAAATGTAATTGAATATAGTATGAATTTAGAAACTGAAACCGTCTTAACAATAAACTCGCTCCCCCCATATCTTTTGAATAAACGACTTAACATTCAACAAGCAGCGCATGAAGAGGAGCCGGCACTAGTCGAAGCCGAAAGAGAGGTAATTCTCCGAAAGTTGCAGCACTACGGTAATAGCCATAATGGAAAACAAATGGCAGCAAAAGACCTAGGTATTAGCATCCGCACATTATATCGAAAAATAGAAAAACTCCAAATTAGGTCTTAAGTTTCTAAACCATAAAAAAGCGAAGAGCATTTAAATGTGCCCCTCGCTTTTTTCTATCGATGAAAATAACATCATCCACCATCTAACAAAATCAACTGTCCACCCCCACGCGCACAAATGTCTACGAGTGGTGCCTGACACTTTTTTTTACACCTTATTTTTCGCGGCCCAGCTCTACTGCTGTTGTTTTTTCGCTGTTGAATGGCGAAATCCTGAATGATAGGGTGAAGTCTTCGAATTTACAACGGTATTTTTCTAGTTGGTCTTGTCCGCAGGAGTTGCTGCCGAGACCATTTTGTTTGTAATCCAGATTTAAAACAACGTAGTCACGCGGTTTCAAATCAACAGTATGCTTCGCCAGTTCAAGATCGCTGACTTCATAGTGTGATGCACTAAAATCAAACGTATCATTGGCGATAAAAATAAGGCCATTCTTATCGTGATCCGTAAAGCTGACCCAATCACAATCGGAACGGTTGCCGTTTTCTTGCGGTTTCACATAGTTCGTGAACAATTCATCAACCGTTTTTCTGTACACACCTAAGTGATTCGCTTGTTTAGAATCAACATAGCTTTCTCCGGGGCCTCTGCCGCGCCACTGTGTTTGGTCAAAATCTTTGTTTAATTGCAGGTGTAGACCAAGACGCGGAACCATTATAGGCGCGTTTTCCTTCATGCCTGATGCCACTCCGTCAATCTTACAGACAATGTCACCGTCAGGATAGATGCTGTAATGATACTGAAGCTGAAAATACCAAGAGCTGTTTGTTGTGCCGTACAATGCATCTGTATGCCATTCAAACACTCCCTCTTTCAACTCGTAGCGAACATCTTCTACAATCTCATGTCCTAAATGCATGAAATATTTTGTTCGATAATCAGTCACATAGTACATATCATTATCAATCGGCGCACGCCAGAAATTGAACTGCGGCCCCTTCTCAATTTGAATCTTACCGTTACGGGTTACTTCTTTTATAGCCCCTTTGACACAATCAAAGGTTACGGTAAAATCCTTGCCACTAACACTTAACAAGGCACCTTCTTTTGTTACTTGCAGATCGCCATCAACATGTACTTTTGGCAATTTCTCTTTACCCGGGAGTACAAAGGAAGCATTCGCTAACTCATGACCTTTTGCAGCCCATGGTGTATTTTGTTTTAGTGTATAAGAGAACACGAAATAATAATTAGCACCACTAACTTTCTCGATATCTTGTCCTATTGGCAGCTGAAGCTCTGCTGTTTCACGTCCCACAAGCTTCGGAAGTTCAACCGTAAAGGACTCCAGTAGTTTGTCATCCTCAAACAATGAACATGTTAACGCTAAATGATCTAATGAGAGGAAATCATAGCGATTTATAAGTCGGAAAATCCCCTTTTCCAAATCAATACATTCCGTTTGAACCGGCTCAATAACCTTCTTGTATTCAAATAAACTTGGTGACGGTGTACCATCAGGCATCATTAACCCATCGATACAGAAGTTTCCATTCGTAGGATCGTCGCCAAAATCTCCGCCATACCGGTAGTACACAGTTCCATCCTCCGAAACCGTTTCGATCCCATGATCAAACCATTCCCAAATGAAACCGCCTTGAAGCTTATCATACTTGTAAAATAAATCTTGATATTCTTTTAGATTGCCAGGTCCATTTCCCATCGCATGGGCATACTCACAAAGAATATGTGGCTTTTTTGCTTTTTCAATTATTTTATCCATCGTTAGCCGGTCGTCGTGACGCTCGAGCCACGTATACATTGTGCTGTACACATCTGTTACCTCTGCCGCGCGATCTCCTTCATAATGAACAAGACGGGTCGGATCCATTTCCTTCGCTCGTTTGGCCATCGCGCGGAGGTTATGACCAAAGGCCGATTCATTTCCAAGCGACCACATGAGAATACATGGATGGTTTTTATCTCGCTCAATCATCCGTTCAAGACGTGAGACATAAGCCGTTTCCCAGGCAGGATCATCGCTGATCCAATTATATTTTTCTGTCAGCTCAAAGCCATGACATTCTAAATCCGTTTCATCTATCACATACATCCCGTATTGATCACAAAGATCATAAAGAAAATGAGAGTTTGGATAATGAGCTGTACGGATAGCGTTAATATTGTTTTGCTTCATCGTCTTAATATCGCGCTCAATTTCCGCTTTCGTCACCACACGCCCCGTCTTAGGGTTGTAGTCATGACGGTTTACACCCTTCAATTTAATCGCGACTCCATTTACAAGAAAGGTGTCACCAGCCATAACGATTGAGCGGAAGCCGACATACTGTTGAATGACCTCTACAATTTTTCCAGCTTCCATAACTGTCATATAAAGATGATATAAATTTGGCTCTTCCGCACTCCATTTCAATGGTGCGGCTACATATTTGCTAAAAGTTTCGTCTGCCTGTTTTTCCTCGCTAAAAACTCTCTCGCCGTCCGGAGCGACTAATTCATAAACAATCGTTTGTCCGCGCTGCTCTGTGAGCTTAACTGAAACCGATAGTATTGCATTCTGATAGTCACTATCCAGCTCCGTGTTTACGGTATAATCATAGAGGCCAGCTGTCGGTCTCGTATAGAGTTCAACATCTCGAAAAATCCCACTTAGCCACCACATATCCTGATCTTCTAAATAGGTGCCGTCCGACCACTGGAACACACGGACAGTTAAGGTGTTTGAACCTTGGCGACATAGGCTTGTAATATCAAATTCAGCTTGAATACGGGCGCCTTTACTATAGCCTGCAAACTCTCCGTTTACATACACTTCATAGGCTGAATCAACACCATTAAAACTAATTATTAATTGTTCGCCATCAAGGTTTCTCTCTAACTCAAACTCACGACGATAAATGCCTGTTGGGTTTTCCGTTGGTACACGAGGCGGGATAATCGGGAAGTTATACCACAAATCGGAATAATGCATCTTCCCATAACCCTGCAGCTGCCAGTTCCCAGGAACCGTAATATCATCCCAATCCTTTGTATCTAAATCATCTTGATAAAACCCATTTGGCCAATATTCTGGTGCTTCGAGGAAAGTAAATTTCCACGTTCCATTAAGGTTTTTGAAGAAGTGAGCATTGCTCGCTTCTTCCTTTTCTGCCGCCACCCGAGATGGATAGCTGATATAATGAGCACGGGCACTCAAGCGGTTAATTCCATCTGTATGAATGTCTTCCCATCTTTTCAATTTTTTCATCATTCACCCTCGCAATCGGTTATGTTTTTATTCATTCGGTAACTTAGAGACCTTGCCGACTGTCTTGTTCTTCAATCATTACCTCGTTCTCAGCAACAAGAAGCTGACCAAGAATGAGGAATACACTGGATGTCCAGGTAAATGCCGGGTCACGTAGTCCCTCTCCAGTCAGAGCATTATAGTTTTCGGCCATGCCTGATTTCGAAGCCATCGAACAGAATTTACGGGCAACCTCAAGGGCTAATTCCTTTTCGCCTGACTCGAGCAAACCATCAGTGAGCAGCATGGTGGTTGGTGCCCATATCGGCCCCCGCCAATAGCCATCCTCCCGGTAATATGGGCTGTCCGGGAGTTCCGTTGCCAGGCCATATTCTGTTAAAAAGCCCTTATGCGTAATACCCTCAACTAATTTCTCCAATATTTCAGCAGGCAGCCTGTTTCCGAGAATCAGAGGAACATATACTACTAAACTATCTGATTCAATGACCTCATGGGTGCCGGAACGTTTAGCGACAAATCGCTCGCCATTCCAAAAATGGTCAATCATTCTCGTTAACAATGCTTGAGATTCCTGCATCCATTTTGTTGCCTCATCTTTTTTCCCAAGCTTACAGGCTATTTCCGACAATACTTCCATTTGCAGCACTAAGAACGAGGATAGATCCGGACTTTCAACAGGAGTTCCTTTGTGAAAAATCGTGCTATTATCCCAGCCGCTGTCATTTCCGTGATTGTATTGCGGAATCCCATCATCGTCGCTGTCCTGGAATGTCAGCCACCATTTCGTCCATTTCACCAGCGGCTGATAAACCTCTTGCAATTTATCCACGGTAACAAATTCGTTTTGCTCCCACAAACGTCTAAGCGTCCAGCCATGGATGGGCGGTTTCGTGAAGTTCCATAATGCGAACCTGTTATTGATGAAGTCTGGCAGCATTCCCGACTCATCCTGCGCATCAAAAAAGATCATAAACTGATCCCACGCTAGTTCTGGAGAATTTTTTGCTAACGCGATAGCATTGAAGCAGTGGTCCCAACTCCAAATGTTTGTCATCCAGTTTTTCGACATGTACATGGCTGGCCTTGATAGTTTTCCTTCAGGAGAAACGACGCAGGACCACGTAATATAGGAAGCCAGTTCTTTCCCTCTAGTAAACTCTTTAGGAGTCTCAAGTGTGTGCTCATACCACGACTCGTATTCTTTTTTAACGATTTCATGTCCTTCTGAAAAAGTAGCATAGGAACGGGTTTGATAAACGGTAGTAAACTCTTCCAATACACATTCCATTTCCGAAAGCTGTGACTCTGGTAGAAAATCAGCAATGATTTTCTCACAGCGCTGTTCGTTGAAAGGGGCATCCATTTCAATCCGCCCTTTTACAGCCGTAAGCATATAGCGCATTTCCTGAAGCGAATGATTGACCTCCCAGCGCTTCTCTTCTACAGGAACAGCGTAATCATAAGCACCGGTAATACCCGTCAGCCTCACCCCTACTCCCTGGCTTCTTATTTGTAAAACACGAGCTTCTCCTATACAAAATTCTACAAACCCTTCTTCAGCTTCAAGCCGGAGAATGCTCGGACTTAATACCGAATTATAGGGCAGAGATTTCCCCTCACTAATGAGATCAATCCGAAACACCGCACCAAAATCGTTATCCCCGTTCCGGATGTTACGAATGTAAAGCGCACCATCGCCGTCCTTTTGATGATTGGGTGAAATCGTAATAAAAGAACCGTAACGACTGAAGGGGATTTTTTTTATATCAAACATAAGATCACTTCTCTTTCAACATTCATTTGTCATCTCACCTTGACTACTTGTTCGAAATTCCTGATCCGTTTCGAAAAATTTCGGTCTGATTACATAGGCAAAATAAACATATCCGAGGAGGAGGAGCAAGCTAGCCAGCAAAAATGGAAGCGTATAGTTTTTACCAGCTAAGATCGCACCAATCATGAAGGCTGCGAATGCGGAACCAATGCTGCGGAACACCGCTCTCGTCCCGGCATACAAATCGCGTTCTTCATCCTTGAACGAGGACATCGACAAGCTGTCAACCAGGTTTGTCAGCATCGTAAAAACCCCGCCTCTTATGAGTAAAAGGCCCGAAAAGAAAAAGGCTGGAAGGTTCAGAAATAAAATAAAACAGAGAATCATATTTACAAAATAAATGTAGAAAAACGTCTTTTTCGTGCCGAAACGGTCTATCAGTGCCGGCGAAAAGACGGAACCAATAAACAATGCCAGGCCATTTAAAGCAAGCAGGATTGACACAGCCTCATTCGAGAAATCAAAGCGAAACTTGATAAATAAATTTAAATAAGGCTGCAAGCAGGATACCGCTCCGCCTGTAATTAGGGCGAATACCGCAAAAAACAGTAATTTTTGCGACAGTTTACGGGATAGCTTGCCTTTTGTTTGAGAAAGCTCCTTCCGTTCAGGTCTAGTTCCCTCTTTCTGTTCCCTATCCGTCAGACGTAAAGTTTCCCTCCGCTTCTCAGACGGCAGCAGGCCTCCCCTTACACATGCTAATAATAGAAATAAAATCGAGGTGGCTATTAATGTGTTGTGGTAGCCCCTCCCAGAAAGCTCAATCCAATTTGGCAAAAAACCCCCAAGCAATGTTCCCGCACCGTTAAAGGCGGTAAAGACAGCGAATAAAAAGCTGTACGCCTGAGTTTCTTCCCTCTTTGAACGGCTATAATGGAACAACAGCTGTATTTCCGTCGTTTCCACGAGGGTCAGACCAATAGATACGATAAATTGAGCCAAAAAAAAGAACACAAAGCTTTCCGCAAACGCAAAAACGCTGCATCCAATGGCAATGCTCGCAATCCCTGAAACCAGCAGCTTTTTTCGACCGGTTTTTTTAGCCAAGATACTCACAGGTATCGCAAAAATCCCCATTACTAAAATCCCCATTGATGTGATAAAGCCAATTTGCTTTTCGGAAATACCCATTTCAATAAAATGAAGATTCAAGATCAAGGTAAACATTCCTATGCTCAGCCCGTACAGTGCTTCAGTGGCCAAAAAACGCTTCACACCTGACGGCAAAGATAGAAATGGTAATGACTGTATCATAGATGTTTCAACCTTTCAAAAAGATGCGGGTTTTAATCCTCAACATAAAACTAAATGGATGAACCTAAATTCACCCATTCGCTATGATTATTTCAAACCTGTTGTTTGCACACCTTCGACAATTTTCTTTTGTGCCAAGAAGAACAATATAAGAGGAACAATACTAATTAAGAAAGTTACGGCCATAATCCCATTCGTATCTACATCATGAACACCTTTGAATTGTGCCAAACCGAGGGTCAACGTATATTTACTTTGGTCATTTAAGAAAATCAATGGTCCTAAATAGTCATTCCAGCTTCCTAATATATTGAATACGGCAATTAAAACAATCACTGGCCATACTAATGGTAAATAAATTTTATAATAAATTTGGAACACATTTGCTCCGTCTATTCTTGCCGCTTCATCCAATTCTTTCGGAATCGACATGATGAATTGACGCAATAAGAAGATATAAAAGGCGGAACCGAACCACGAAGGAACGATTAATGCCTTCAACGTATTAATCCAGCCAAATAAATTAAATTCCATATATTGTGGAATCATTGTTACATCCCACGGGATCATCATTGTCGCGAGCAAAATAATAAATAGGAAATCACGCCCTTTAAATTTAAACCGGGCAAACCCATAAGCAACGAGAGTAGAGGAAATGATTTGTCCAATTGTCGTAAGCGCCGTTACGATCAAACTATTAACTAAGAAAAGATTAAATGGCTGACTGTTCCATGCCTTTGAAAAGTTTTCGAAATGCCATTTAGAAGGAAAAAGTTTTGGCGGAAATTGACTAAGCTCTTCTGGCCCTTTTAGTGATGTCATAACCATCCAAAAAAATGGCAAGAGAAATAAAAGCGATAGGGCAATTAGCAAGCCATACACAAAACTTTTTTGTAACCTCTTTTTACCTTTCATTCGATGGGCACCTCCATTTCTCTTTTATTTTTCACTTTTCACTTCATTTTCGTAATATACCCACATACTGGACGATTTGAATACAAGCATGGTTAGGGCTAATACAATAAGGAACATAATCCATGCATTTGCAGATGAATAACCCATTTTGAAATACTTAAAAGCATTTTCGTATACATACATCGCATAAAAATACGTCGACTGAAGTGGTCCTCCGCCCGTTAATACGAGCGCTAAAGTCAGCGTTTGAAACGCACCGATAATCGTCATAATCAAATTAAAAAGAATGGTGGGTGATAATAATGGCACAGTAATTTTGAAGAACTGATAAATTTTCCCCGCCCCATCAATTTCCGCTGCCTCGTATAAATCTAGGGGAATATTTTTCAATCCTGCTAAAAAGATCAGCATCATGGTTCCTTGACCCCATAAACTGGCAATGACCATCGCAACAAGCGCCCAGTTCATACTATTTAACCAATCTGGCCCGTCAATTCCAATTAAGGAAAGTAAGTAGTTCAATATTCCGTATTCTCCATCGAAAACACTTCCCCAGATCATCGCTAAAGCAACACCGGAAATGACAGAGGGAACATAGAAAAACGTTCGGAACAGGGAGCTTCCCTTTACCTTTTGGTGTAATAAAATTGCAAGCAATAAAGCAAGAATAATGTTTAATGGAACAAAAAAAAGAGCAAACTTCACAGTGACCCATAAGGAATGCCAAAACAGTGGGTCATCAGTAAACATGGTGATATAGTTGGAAAATCCAATAAATTTCTTCTCTCCCACAATCGGCCAATCAAAAAAACTAATAACAAATGAAAACAGTAACGGTCCAAGTGTGAATACGACAAAACCAATGATCCACGGTGAGACAAATAAATAAGGAATAAGTTTACTCCATTGTTTTTTCCTCTTAATTTGGAGTGATGAAGGTGCTAGATTAACGCTTAAGCCCGATTTCATAAATACCTCCTCCTGCCATTTTTCTAAAGGCCCTACACCACTATTGAATGTAGAGCCCTAACACCTTTCTATTTAGCTAAATATTTCTCGGAATCTTTCACTGCTTTATCAAACAATGGCTTCCCATCTTGTCCAATCATGACAGCATTAATGGCAGCAGACAGGTTACGATTTATTTCATTCCAATTTCTATTCATTAAAAACGCAGGTGTGTTTGTGGCATTTTCTAACATTGTATAAAATGGCTTATATAATGGATCTTCGTTAACTTTCGTTTCTTCGACAATACTCTTACGGACAGGCAAATCTGCTGTTCTCATCTTGATTGCTTGTTCAGAAGAGTAAAATTTCACAAACTTCCATGCTAAGTCCTTTTGCTTTGAATCCTTAGCAATGGAAATTGACGATGATGAGATTAATCCTTTAACAGGCTTGGAACCAAATGAAGGAATCATGGCTGTTCCGAAATCAACTTTTGCATCTTTATAGCCTTGAATTGGCCAAATCCCATTTATTAGCATTCCAAGTTTGTTGGCTTTGAAAATAGCACTAGCACTTTGTTGATTTTTGCCACCCGTTGAAACAGCGATTCCGTCTTTCACCATATCGCCATACATTTGAATCGCTTCAACCGTTTCAGGACTATTCATTGCCCCATCAATTTTCTTTCCGTCATCACTGATAAAGCTTCCACCATTACTCCAAACCAAACCTTGTAAATCATACGTATCAGGCTCAGACGTTACAGCAAACCCATATTGTTTTTTGCTTTTATCCGTTAACTTCTTTGCAGTCTCTTTAAATTCATCCCATGTCCAACCTTCTTTTGGATAAGGAATCTGGTATTGATCAAAAAGCTTTTTATTGTAATACACGACCATGGTCGAAAAACCTGCAGGCATTCCATATAGTTTTCCGTCCACTTTTGAATAGTTAAACAAACCATCATAAAAATCGTCCATTTTAATATCAGGATCTTTCTTTACATATCCGTCCAATGGTTCAAGTGATTGATTATAAGTAGTAAAGTCCCACATATACATAACATCAGGGGGATTTTTTGCTCCGAATGAGGCGGCGATCTTTTGATCAAATCCATCTCCGTAAGCCTCAACCTGCACTTTTACATCTTTATTTTCTTTTTCAAAGGCTTTAGCAATATCCTGCTGGATTTTCAATGTGTCCCCTGTATCCCAAGTGGCAAAGCGTAATACGGTTTTTCCATCCTTTTTCCCATCTCCGGATGTATTATTTGAGCTACATGCACTCATTATGATGACAACTACTGCTAAAAGCAGCGAAAACCACATTTTCTTTTTCTTCATAGGACCCCTCTTTTCGTCAATTTTCTTATTATTAAAAATTTAACCGCTTTCATTTTAGCTTGTATGAAAGCGGTTAAACACTTCTATTTGTTTTAGATTTCGTGTATTTTTACCTTACTTTTATTTTTTATCGTCATTTTGTTAGCTGATCGTCGTCTTTTTGTTGGATTCGATAATAGGATGGCGGAAAACCAGTACACCGTTTAAACCACTTACTAAAATATTTGGCATCTTGAATTCCAATCTGCTCACCAATCTCTTGAATGTTCACGCTGGATCCATTTAATAACTGTTTGGAAAGCTGGAGTCGTTTCTTTTCGATAAACGAATGGACACTATCACCCATTTTTTTCTTAAATAAGGTACTTAAGTGACTCCTACTCATTCCCACTTCTTCAGCAATGTCTGATACTGTCATAGGGTTTGATAAATTTCTTACGATATACTCCACTGCTTGGAGAATTACCATTGGATAATGATGCAAGAGCCCTTCCTTTCGTTGGGCATGATGGAAACCCCTCACTGATTTCATCCATTCTTCCTTTCCAGATAACGGACCTGCATGAATCCAATTTAAGTCTGGATGTGCCACGCTTGTTTCTGTTAAATGGGCTAAAAATTCCTGATGAAAAGACTCGTCAATAAAGAAGTAGGTCAAATTTGTTCCAAATGTTAAAGCGACAAATTTAGTTGACTGATGAAAAATCTCCTGACCAGATGGAGGCATGTTCTGAACGAAATAGGCAAAATACGGATCATTCATCCATTTCCATTTATCGCTGAAGAGCTCTTCTAACCGTTGTTCGAAGTCATTTTTATACCCGCTAAGCCATAATAGAAAACATTCCTGGAATCCAGGAAAAACCGTATCCACTTTTTTCGGCGTTTCCAGAATTTCTTTTTGAAAAGTAGTTAAAAAATGATTTAGTTCTTGATCATCAAATACCGTTTTTAATAAATATCCAGAGGCTCCTAGCTTTAATCCTGCTTGTGCATACTCAAAATCCTTATGACAACTGAGCAAGAGAATTTTCGTTTTGGGTGCGTGGGCTTTTACTTTCCGTGAAAACTCTAGTCCACCCTCCTCTGGCATGACGATATCGGTAATGACAATGTCAGGTTGATGGTTCAAAAATTCCTCCCAACCCCGTTTTCCATTCGGGGCATCCGCGACCACGGTCATCCCGAACTTTTCCCAATCGACTGTTGCTCTTAACCCTCGGCGAACAATCGTATCATCATCGACAATTAATACTTTAATGGTTGCCATTTTCATCATATTGATCTACCCACCTTATTGGCCAAGTTATTAAAATGGTTGTTCCTTTACCAACCACTGAATCAGTGTTAATCAAAAAGTCCTTCCCATAATGGATATAAAACTTCTGATATACATTGTATAATCCGATTCCACCCCGTACTTTCTCATTTGGCCTCGTAAATAATGTTTTTAGCTTTTCCTGGGGTATTCCTTTCCCATTATCCTTTATGACGAGCTGAAAATATCTATTGTTCTCAGTAAACTCTAAGTCAATATTTCCTGTCCCATCCTCAAAAGCATGGAAAAAAATATTTTCGAGCATTGGCTGTAACGTCATCCTTGGAATCAACCCTCGTTCAAGCTTCTCGTTCATTTTCAAGGACACGTGAAAGTTGGGCCCATACCTTAATTCTTGAATAGCAAAGAAATGCTGAATCGACTGTAACTCTTCTTTTAAAGAAATCAAATCTATATTGAAATTTAAGTTCCCTTCTAGAACTTTCGTTAAATGTAAAAGCATTTTTCCAATCTCTTCATTCCCATCCAATCGAGCTTTCCACTGAATGGTATTCAGCGTGTTAAAAAGCAAGTGCGGGTTAATTTGGTAATGAATCGCTTTCATTTCCGCTTCTCGCTTTGTTGATTCTTTCTCCCTTACTTCTTCCATTAATTGTTTTATTTTTTCCACCATCCGATTAAAGTGCAAGCCAAGTTTCCCAATTTCATCCTTTGTATGGACGGACAACTTTCCATCAAATATCCCCTGGCTCACTTCATCAATGGCAAATTTCAACTTCAAAATTCCTTTTGTAAACTGATTGGAAAAAACATAGGAAAGCATCAGGGCAAGTATAAAGGCAATCAAAATCCCGATCGAAACCATTTTAAATATCACTCGAGAAGATTGATAAAACTCCTCTCGGGGTACGCGAATTTCAAATTCCCAATTATTGATTCTTGTGTGTTCCATCCAAATAATGTCGTCCTTCCGATTTTCCTCGACACTTTTCGTATGATAGAGCAGTTGACCTATTTCATTTCGAATCGTGATTCTTGAATGGAGATCCTGCTCCAATACCTTCATTAAATCGAATAAATCGTCTATATCCGTTTCGATTAAAAGATAACTATTGTTTAATACACCGTAAGAGAACTTCAATGGAACGATTAAACCAAGAACATGATGGGAAGTATTGTTTTTATAATAGGACGGTTGGTAAATACCAATTTCCGAGTCTCCACTCCAAAAGGTCCGCTTCCAGATATCCTGTTTTTTAAATTGTTTCACATTAAAATCATAATCTCCGTAGTAAAAGTCCGACGATGTAATGACATAAATCCCGCGGATGTTCGACTTTTTATGAGCCTGCAAAAGCCGCTCTAAATTATTCGCTTCTTTGAAGTCGGAATACGTTTGCGGCTCCTGATGCTGTAAATTAACGGATGTGCTATCTGCTAAATATTGTTGAATTTCAGCAGCGCTATAATACATATCCTCCAATATTTGATCGAGCTGTGTTTTAATCTTTTCGCCAGCAAAATGATTATAGTTTGATAGCTTTCCATTCACCACTTTCGCCGATTGTTCATATGCAATAATCCCTAATGTTAACATCGGAATCAACGCCACTACCAAAAACATAATAAACAGTCTTTTTTGTGTACTAAGATTAAGCATAAACATCCTATGTTCCCCCACCCAAGTTGGCTTATCCCCTTTATGAAAACAATACTCGATTCATATAATTAAGAAAAGTATAATTTTATTACCATCGGGTGTCAGGCACTGTCCGTGGACAAATCGAGTTAATTTATCCGCCACACCCTCCGCTTACCGGAGACAATTCATGAGTGCAAGCAGGCAATTCATATAACGTTATCCCTTCTGAAGAGAAGCTAAAGGGAACCATTCGGGCAATGACGTACGAAGCATCTGTAGCATTTTCTTCGTGAAAAGGCACCAGCCCCCTGCGTCTACGCAAGGGGCTAATAAAATAGGTGTCAGGCACCACAGAAATACATTTGTCCATATCCAGTGGACACTTCTTTGGTGCCTGACACCCTTTGTAATCCTACCTACTTATTTACCTATTTAACGATGCCTAACACGATAAATCCCTGCTTTACCAGCCCCGGCTTGCACCACCGCCACCTGATGAGCCGCCACCACCACCGCGGGAACCACCGCCTCCTCCTCTGCCGCCACCCCGGGACAGAATGGATAGGAGAAGATACGTAAGCGTTCCGCCGAAGAACTTAAAGTCAAGAAACACGACGACAAGAACGATAATGATGAGCAACCATGAAGGAATCCCAATCCCTTTTTCCTTTGGTGGCGTCTGCTCGGCACTCTTTACACCATATTCAGCGAGGACCTCTTTCGCCAGCACCTTATAGGTTTCAACCACCGCTTTATCCGGTTGTTGATTCTTCAGATAAGGAATGGCATATTCATCAAGGATCCGACCAGCCTTAGCATCGGGAATTCTGCCCTCAAGCCCATATCCTACTTCAATTCTTGCTTTACGTTCTTTCATCGATAATACGAGCAAGACTCCATTGTTTTCCTTTTTACTCCCGATACCGTATTTCCGAAACGCATCAATTGAAAATTCCTCAATCGTTTTGTCTCCGATTGTTGGGACTATTAATACGGCAACCTGCGCTGTTGTTTGATCTTCGATGTTTCTGCCTAAATTAATTAACTCCGCTTTCTCAGTTTCGTTTAACACTTGGGCAAAATCTTGAACATAAATGTCTCCCACCGGAGCAGGAATTTGAACATCCTCAGCAAGTGCATTTGCTGCACACAGAAAAAAGGTGAAAAACACCAGAAGAAAGCTGAAGACCCGTCTCACGTTCATCACCCATTGCCTCCAAAGTCAACCTGTGGAACTTGCTGTGCTTTAGGATCAGCCTTAAAATATTCCTTTTCATTAAACCCAGCCATTCTTGCTATTATCGCCCCTGGAAATTGCTTTACTTTTTTGTTATAAAGCGCAACCTGATCATTGTAGTCTTTTCGAGCTACAGCGATTCTGTTTTCCGTACCGGCAAGCTCATCCATTAATTGAGCAAACTGGCGATCTGCTTTTAAGTTAGGATAATTTTCAACCACTACGAGCAAACGGCTTAACGCATTCGATAGATCTGCGTTCGCAGTTGCCTCTTCTCCTGGCGTTTTTGCCCCGGCAAGTCTTGCACGAGCATCAGAAATCGAGGTAATTACTTCTTTTTCATGGGAGGCATAGCCCTTCACCGTATTTACTAAGTTTGGAATTAAATCCAGCCTTCTTTGCAGCTGATTTTCAATCTGTGCATAAGACTGTTTCACATTTTCTTCGGAACTGACAAAGTTGTTATAGCTGGACATAAGCATCAGGCCAAAAACAACAACTACAGCAATCACAATTACGATTCCAATTAAACCTTTTTTCAACATAACCACGCTCCTTTCTCACCTATAGTATATATCACTTTAAAAATTTGTTCCGTTTTTAACTCAATAAATCAAACACTTGCTAAGTTTTAAATCAACGGTATGGTTTAGCTGCCAATCACATACTGCTGATATTTCTCAAAATCATTCAAATTACATTCCACGGTTAACTTTGTGCCATGATCATCGTAGCTTGTCGATAATACATTAGCATTCTCGTTAAGGTAGGAAACTAACCGGCCCAGTTCAAAAGGAATCAGCATATCACAATGAATTTGATCTTTAAAAATCCGCTCGCTAATCATCGCGGCTAACTCATTCATTCCGACCTCTTGTTTTGCCGAAAGATACAGACTTCCATCCTTCAGTGTTGGGATTTCCATATCGACTAAATCCGCTTTATTATAAGCGTAAATGACAGGGACATTATCAATTCCAATCTCTTTTAACGTTTGATTGGTTACGTTGATTAGTTTTTGATAATGTGGACTTGAAAAATCTACGACGTGAATCAGTAAATCGGCCGTTGCTGCTTCCTCAAGCGTCGACCGGAAGGCTTTAACGAGATGGTGCGGGAGTTTATCGACAAAGCCAACTGTATCAGATAGCAAAAATGGCTGGTGATTAGACAGTTTTATTTTTCTAACGGATGTATCAAGGGTGGCGAATAACATGTCTTTCTCAAATACTTGTTTGTTGAATGATTGATGAGACCTTCGTAGCATCACATTCATAATTGTTGATTTGCCTGCATTCGTATACCCGACTAAGGAAACAAGAGGGACCCCGCTATTCTTGCGTTGATTGCGCTGTGTTTCCCGCTGCGAGACGAGCACCTCTAATTCCTTATTCAAAGCAGTGATTTTTTCTTCAATTTTTCTACGATCGAGTTCTAATTTGGTTTCACCGGCTCCTCTATTTTTTAAACCAACACCCCCGCCTTGACGTCCTAACGATTCCCGCTGACCAACAATCCTTGGGAGCATATACTTGAGGTGAGCCACTTCCACCTGGAGCTGTGACTCTCTCGTTTTCGCCCGAGATGCGAATATATCTAAAATCAACATCGTCCGGTCCATAACTTTACTTCCGAGCTCTTCCTCAAGATTCCGGATTTGCGTGGCCGATAACTCATCATTAAAAATGACTAAATCAGCATTTGTCTGCTCAAGAAGCTGGAGCGTTTCTTCGATTTTTCCTGTCCCGATATAATGAGTTTTATTAATGCGGCTTAAATTTTGCGTGACCTCAGCAACAGCCTCGATATGACAAGCCGCAGCCAAATTTTCCAATTCCTTCATTGAATAGGAAAAGTCAGCTTGATGCTTGATGTTGACACCCACTAAAAGCGCTTTTTGTTTTTCTCTCATGGTTAATATCCCCCATTCTTTTTTAGCGATAGGAATGTATTACTTTCCTATCAAGCATAAGTGCACAAAGGAAAGCTTCGCCTTAAGGCTCGCCACTCAGCGAGCTTTCTTTAAAAAAGAACAAAAAAACACAGACTTTTCTGCCTGTGCTAAAGTAAATGGAAAATAGCTAAAAATACCCGATAATGGATAAACCTTATCTGGCTTGGTTGTGGGCTCCGGTTGAAAATACCTAACACCCTTTCTATAGAACGAAAGAAGTGAAAAAGGCATTTCACAAATCAATCATTTATTTTTAAAGACAGCAAAAAAGAGGATAGACTCGGTCCCTCTTTTTTACATACCGTAAAAATAAAGGTTTCCCTAAAAATCGGCAGACCAATCCCATTTACTCTGCACAATAGGCAGAGACTTGAACGTTATTCAATTAACGGTTCAAAGTTTGGAATCGCAATCTGCAAAAATACACAGGGAAAACCTCCATTTCGCTATAGTTACGATAATCATAACATATATTTTTTGGTAATCAATGGATTTTTTCGAATTTTTCCAAATCAAGAAAAACCCCCTTTGATAATGAATAATCCACTACCAAAAGGGGTTTCTCATATTCGCCTTGTCCTCTCCACGCGGACAAATGTCCACGAGTGGTGCCTGACACCCTATTTTAACATCTTATTTTTTCTTCGCGTGTTTACGCATGTCGAAGGCTACTGCGACGACGATTATTAGGCCTTTGACGATATATTGAATATATGGGCTTACGCCAAGGAAGGCAAGCCCGTAGTTGATGATTTGAAAAATGAGAACCCCGGTTACAACTCCCGGTACAGTTCCAATCCCACCTGACAACGAAACACCACCGACAACGCAGGCGGCAATGGCATCAAGTTCGTACATGTTTCCTGTATTGTTTGTCGCACTGCCGACACGACCAGCTTCAAGGGTACCTGAGAAACCATATAATAGCCCAGCAATCATGTAAATAATAATAATGTTTCTTGCAACGTTAACACCGGAAACCTTTGCTGCTTCTGGGTTACCGCCAATCGCATACATATTCTTACCAAGCTGTGTTTTGTTCCAAATCACCCAAATAATAACAGTTGTTATAATGGCATATATAACGAGATAAGGAATTTCATACGAGCCAACTGGAATGCCACGTTGGGCAAAATTTGTAAATTTTTCGCTTAATCCACCGATTGGCTGTGCACCATATGGCGGCCGATCAAAGTAAATAGAAGTTAAACCATAAACACCGATCATCATTCCTAATGTGGCAATGAAAGGCGGCACATGTAATTTTGATACAACTATACCATTTAATGTAGCAATTAATCCTGTTGCCGCCATCGCAACTAATATCGGAACAAATAGCGGTAAGTCTGGCAAATTGGGATACATTTTATAAGCATAATCGGTTGCTTGTAAAAGTGATGCAGAAATAACCGCCGCAAGTCCAACCATCCGTCCAGCTGAAAGGTCAGTACCCGCCGTAATTAAGATACCCGCCACCCCAAGGGCAATAATAATCCGTGACGATGATTGACTTAGGATATTTATTAAATTCGTCATCGATAAAAAGTCTGGGGAAGCAATGACAATCCCAACAACAAGCAGGATTAATACTACATAAATAACATTATCAACAAGCCATTTTGAAACATTGGATTTTTTGGATGCCTGTGTATTCATTTGCCTCTCCTCCTAATACAAAGCTGCTAATCGCATGATTTCTTCTTGAGATGTTTCCCGAGTTTCAACGATTCCAGCTGCTCTTCCGTTACTCATTACTAAGATTCGGTCTGTTACACCCAACAGTTCAGGCATTTCGGAAGAAATCATAATAATTCCTTTACCGTCCGCTGCTAATTGGTTAATTAATTGATATATCTCGAACTTCGCCCCAACATCAATTCCCCTTGTTGGTTCGTCAAGCAATAAAATATCCGGTGTTGTCAGCAGCCAGCGTCCAATAATAACCTTCTGTTGGTTACCACCTGACAGACTTCCAATCAGCGTTTTTTGTGAAGGTGTTTTTACCTGCATTGATTCAATCACCCATTGGGTATCGTCGGCCACTTTGCGATTAGATAAGAACCCACTTTTTGTTTTATATTGCTTCATATTAGAAATAATAGAGTTAAAACTAACACTTAAATCTGGGAATATACCCGTTGATCTTCTTTCTTCGGTAACAAGCGCAAAGCCGTTTTTGATGGCCTGCTGCGGCGAATGATTTTTTATCACCTTGCCATTCAGTTCAATCGTTCCTGATTTTAACGCTCTAATCCCAAATAATGCTTCTACTACTTCCGTACGTTTTGAACCAACCAAGCCAGCAATGCCCAGGATTTCGCCTTTTCTAAGCTCAAAGTTCACATTTGAAAAAGAAGGCTGTGTCTCGGCCGTCAAGTCAGATACTTTTAATATGATATCTTCCGGCTTGTTGACTTTAGCAGGAAATCGCTGTGATAAGTCACGTCCAACCATTAGCTTGATGATTTCATCGGTCGTTAGCTCGTTTGAACTTTTCGTCGCAATATACTGACCGTCACGCATGATCGTCACTTCGTCAGAAATCTTCAGGATTTCCTCCATTTTGTGGGAGATGTAAATAATCGCTACATTCTCACTCTGGAGCCTTCTGATGATTTTGAACAAATGGTCTACTTCATTCTCAGTTAGGGAAGAAGTTGGTTCATCCATAACGATAATTTTCGATCCATAAGAGACTGCCTTAGCAATTTCCACCATCTGCATTTCTGAAACGGATAGCGTACTAACCTTACTTCGCGGATCCACGTTGATATCAAGACTTTTAAAAATCGCGACAGTATCCTGATACATTTTCTTTTCATCGATAAAAATACTCTTTTTCGGATAACGGCCCAGCCAAATATTATCCATAACATTTTGCTGCCTAACCTGGTTCAGTTCCTGATGCACCATGGAAACACCGTTTTCAAGCGCCTGTTTCGAATTAGTAAAGGCCACTTCTTTTCCTTCAAAAAGAATTTTGCCTTCATCCATCGAATAAATACCAAACAAGCATTTCATTAACGTCGATTTCCCTGCGCCATTTTCACCCATTAAGGCGTGTACCGAACCAGCCTTCACTTTGAGTGAAACATTATTAAGAGCGATAACACCAGGAAATCGTTTGGTTATATTTTGCATTTCAAGTAAATTGGTTGTACTAGCTTCAGACATGAGCGAACCTCCTCGCTTTACCATTTAAAAAAATATGAGACATGGATAAACCGCCTCATATTGATGGGAAAATTTCTTTCCATTTGGAACGGTGTCCGGCTCCAAAGGGGGTACAACCTTGAAGCCATGCCCCGAACGAAGGAAAAGCAGGAGCTTTTCCTTTGTTCGAGGAGCGCCTAGAGGCCGGAAATTTCCAGCCCCCGGACGGGCGCTTCCACTTTTCTTATTTATAAGCATCCCTACCGACTTGGATGTTGTCCTTTGTTACTTCCACGTAAGGAACACGAACCGCTTTTTTATCATCAAGCTTCCACGATGTTCCGTCTAATACGTCTTTACCTTTTGCTGCATTTGCCGCAAGTTCAACCGTTGCTTTACCTTGGTTTTTCGCGTCATTCAAGACAGTACCAACCATTTTTCCTTTTTCAATCATTTCAAGAGCTTCTGGAATCGCGTCAACACCGACAACTGGCATGAATTTGTCACCAGAGAAGTATCCTGCTTTTTCAAGCGAAGAAATTGCTCCTAAAGCCATTCCATCGTTGTTGGCAATAACGAATTCAATTTTGTCACTGTATTTCGCTAACCAAGCATCCATTTTTTCAGTTGCTTTTGTTGCATCCCACATTGCAGTATCCAATGCTAATTCATCCACCTGGATACCTTTTGCTTTGATTGTGTCGATAGCAAATTTCGTACGAGCTTCAGCATCTGGGTGTCCCGGCTCACCTTTTAATAATACGTATTGAAGTTTGCCATCTTTGTTTTTGTCCCATTTATCTTTGTTAGCTTCCCAAGCTTTTGCGATTAACTCACCTTGGATCACACCAGATTCTGATGAAGTTGTTCCGACATAGTAAGCTTTGTCATAGCCTGCTAAAACACTTGCATCCGGCTCTTTGTTAAAGAAGATAACGGGAATACCTTTTGGTTTGGCCTTGTCGATAATCGTTTGAGCCGATTTTGGATCAACAAGATTGATAGCTAAGGATTTTGCACCTTTGGCAATTAATGTGTCGACTTGCTCAATTTGTTTTGCTTGGTCATTTTGTGAATCATTCAGCATAAGATCAACTTTATCTTTTGCTGAAGTTTGCATGGCACGACGAACGTAAGACATAAAGTTATCATCAAATTTGTAAATCGTTGCACCAACGCGTGGAAGGTCACCGTCTTTACCTTTTCCAGAATCTGTACCGCCAGTGGAACTGCTGCAGCCTGTAGCTAATAAAATACTAGTTGCAACGGTTAAAGATAGAATTAGCCCTTTTTTCTTCTTAAGCATGTAATCATTCTCCTTTTACTTTTTAGTAAAGATCTTGATAATCGGCTTCTATCATGCTTCGCTCAGCCATCATGAAAGCCCTTACAACTATGTTAGCACGCTAAGATTTCATGCAATAGTTCAAAAGAATAGCATATTATTGTGAATTTCTAGATTATATTGCAACTGTTATGTAACAATACATTGTGCTAATGGAATAAAATAAGACCAAAACGCGAAGCGATTTGGTCTTATTGGAGTATATTAAGTTATCAACCTACTAGCTTACAGTTGCCCGGCGAAATTCAGTTGGTGATAAGCCTGTATGCTTTTTAAACACACGACTAAAATAGTTTGGATCTTTGTAGCCAACAGAATAGCATATTTCCTTTAAGCTTTTTCCCTGGTCGACCATTTCCGCTTTAGCATGTTTAATTCTTATTTCCGTCAAATAATCAATAAAGGTCATCCCAAATCGATCTTTAAATAATTTGCTAAAATAAAACGGACTAAGTTCTACATATTCCGCCACCAATTCCAGTGTAATCGAATCAGCATAATGATCCTCGATATACTCCTTTGCCTTATGAAGCATACCCTTTGCGTGCTGGTTCCGCCACACCTGAACATGCTGAACGACCGCCAACAAATGGGACCTCCCCTTCTCAAAAATCATCATACTATCGTCCAATTCCTCGATAGCAGGTGTTCGCTCATAGCTGATACCCAGTTCATGAAGCATCCGGGAAATGAGAATAAACAATTCATCAAATGACTTTTTTACCATAGGTGATTGTACATTTTTATTAACGGCATGATTCGATACAAACGAATCAAAATAATACAAGACCTGGTTAACATCTCCCTGACGAACCGCATCTAACAATTTTTTTTCCATCTCAAGAACTCCAGATGGAGAAGGCGTTTCTGCAGCTCCCTGCTTGACGCCAAATAAATACTTTCGATTTGGCATTTTTATGAGCTCGTTTAAGGTCAAAAGCGCTTCATGATAGGATTTATTTAGCTCATGGGCATGATTATAGGGGAGACCAATGCCAATTCTTAATTCCCCGTTGAATGATTCCTTATAAAAAAGGCTGACCATGCTATCAATGATAGCCTGTGCACTTGCTCTAAAATTGACCTTTTCTGTTGTCTTTTTGCAAAGGAATAACACCGGAGCTTGTGATTCTGTTAAAGGCCCAATCATGACTTCGTGCTTTTTAACAACAGATTTTAGGACTTCCTTCAGCCACATGTACCAGTTTTGTTTTTCACTTATGGAAGGCTCAGCATTACCTTCCTGTAGAAGGGAAAACAGCATAATATAGCCGGATGTAATTTCTACCCCTAATAGCTGGCCCCATTCATCAAAGGTAATATCCTGAACTTGGTTCACTAATAACGATGAAACCCATTCTTTTTGGGCAATCGAAACAGCTCGGTCGAGGTTTTCTTTCAAGCTTCGCTGCTCATCTCTCTGTTTACGTTCCTCATAGATTTCACCTGTAACACGCTCTAGTGCCGCAAGAATATCTTGTTTTCTACTCGGTTTTAAGATATATTCCTTGACTCCCTGTTGCATCACTTCTTTGGCATATTCGAATGTGTTAAAGGCAGAAACCATGATAAAGCGAATGCCGAGGCCGACTTTTTTGATAGCTTTAACAGCTTGAACACCATCAATTCCTGGCATTTTTATATCCATAAAAATAATGTCAGGCTGATGTTCTTGGGCCATTTCAATTGCTTTTCTTCCGTTAGGGGCTTCGCCAATCACCAAAACGTCTTGCACAGAGCCGTTAATAATTCGGGTTAATGCTTTTCGTTCAAGGACCTCATCATCAACAATTAAAATTTTCAACAAGCTCATTGCCCCCTTTTACTGTCTCAGGAATCGTCAACCTGAAATTTGTTCCCTTATTTAATTCTGATTCGATTTCAACAATGTCGTTTCTATGATAAAAAAGCTGTAGCCTTCTAATTACATTCTTCACTCCTATACCTATCGATTGACCTATTCCTTGTTCAGTTTCGTACCCCTCTGTTGGTTCCGTTCCGTCTACATAATTAAGTAATTTTTTCTTAGTGGTCTCATCCATTCCGGCCCCGTTGTCAATGACTTCTACATGAATCCGGTCATTTTGCCGGTATATTCGCAAACGAATCAGCGCATTTTCTTCATACGATTCCACCCCATGAATGAAGGCGTTTTCAATTATTGGCTGAAGGATTAAACTGGGAATCTCACTATCTAAACAATCCTCCTGTATGTCTGTTGCGAATTGAATCCTCTCTCCAAATCGTGTTTGTTGGATAAAGAAATACTCTTTCACAATCCGCACTTCTTCCCTAAGGGTCGAGGCCTTATTAAAATCACTGAGGTTGTAGCGGAGGATGGCTGCCACTGCTTCTATTAACCTTGATGTCTGTTCTGCTTCTTCCAAATAGGCCATTTTCGAAACCGTATTCAATGTGTTAAATAGGAAATGAGGATTGATTTGGTTCTGTAAGCTCCTTAACTCCAATTCTTTTAAAAGCTTATCTAACTCCGATTTCTGCTTAATTTCCGTTACGAGCTGCCTCAGGTTCGTGCGCATTTGGTTGAAGGTTTCTGTTAATGGTTTTAATTCGTCTTTTGTTGTTATTTTAATATCTTCTCCCGCTAAGTTCCCTTTGGAAATCTCCTTAGCCGCCCTTGATAACAGGCTGATTGGTTTAGTAATCCCGCCAGAAATCCATAAGGCTAATAAGGTACTAAGAAAAAACGCTGCCGCAAATAGGGAAATCGACATAAGTTTGTAATAATGATTTTGCATTTCCATTTGATTATAAAACTTTTGATAGTCTGTCAGTTTATTATTTAACAAGGCAAGTGTGCTTTCTTGAAGAAAAGCCGCGATTTTCAACACCTCATTAAATTGATTAGAGTATTGATTAATATCATCCTTTTGAAAAGCCCCTAGTGTCGCATCACTTGCATCCAGAAAGCTATCAATCATATTTTTATAATTTGTAAGAGTAATATCATTCGTACTAATGACTTTATTCAGTCGCTTTTGGTCCTTGATTATCTTGACCTTTTCTTTTCGATAGTCTTTCAGGTAGGATTCGTCCTTATCTAAAATATAGGCATGCAGCTTTTCCGTAATTAAATTGGTTCGTTGCGAGATATCATTTAATAACAAAAAGCGTTCAAAGCTATCATCATATTCAATGACAAGTTTTTCACTGCTGTTATAAAAAACCAGCCCGACGGAGGTTAATAACACCACGAGAACGATGAAATAAAGAAGTAATTTCGATCTGATTCGAAATAACATCAACGATTAACCCCCAATCTGTCCTGATTACTTACGGGTAAATCCCCTACTCTTAAAATTCGCGTATCTGTGTGGACGATAGGAGGTACTTTTTGGCCTTCAATTAAATCAATCATCATTTTCACGGCTTTGTATCCCATTTCAAATGGCTCCTGAACAACAGTTGCCTTGATGGTCCCCTTCCGCATGTAATTGATCGTTTCCGGAAGTGTGTCGAATCCAACAATGTACACTTGATCTTGTTTTTTATATTTCTCGACCACCTGGGCAATCCCAATTCCATCTAGGGCACTCGTCCCAAAAAAGGCGTTGACCTCGGGATGGTCTTGCAGGATTTTGTATGCTTTTTCGGCGGCTTTCACCCTACTAATTTCGGATTCTTCCACATCGACGATCTGAATTCCCTTTTCTGCCATTACGGCATCCCGAAATCCCTTCACCCTCTGTATTTGATGGTTCTTAATGAAACTCCCCGTTATAATCGCAACATTGGCTTGTCCTTTTGTATCAGCAATCAAAGCCTTTCCGGCTAAGAATCCAGAATAATAATTATCGGTACCAATGTAGGCGATACGCTTGCTGTTTGCTGCATCCGTATCAACAGTGATAACAGGGATTCCCTTCTCTACAACCCGATTGATTAACGGCGTAAATTGTTCATCACTCAATCCCTGTGTCATAATTCCGTCCACTTTTGATGCCGCCGACATTTCAATGGTCTTTAAGTGATCTTCAATATTGGCTTGCTTCGGCCCAACATACTCCAGCATGATATGATAATCTTTAGCGGCTGCCCTTGCCCCTTTCTCAACCAATCTCCAATACTCATTATCGAGCTCCTCAGGAACCAGCATAAAATGATAATTATACTTTTCTATCTTTTTCTCTTCTTTAGGCAGATGATGGGTAACTACCTTATATCCATAAAAACCTGCAAAAGAGCAACTCACAAGAAAAAATATAATACCAAATGTATATGCCGTGATCGACAACCTGCTCATAAAATCTCTCCAACCCCTCATCATATGTAACCGTTACCATTCCAGATAAAAACATTATACGTAACATCCAAAAATTCAACAACGTCATTTTAGTGAAAATGGTGGCAAACGGGAACGGTGTGGGAACGGTGTCAGGCACCACAAAAAGACATTCGTCCACCACAGAAGGACACTACTCTATACATACACGCAAATATAAAAAAAACCAGGCATCCGCCCGGTCCTCGTTTAATTAATGAATATCGAATAAATTTTACTTATTTTTATTTCTCTCTTCTGGCTTAGATTATAAGAATTTTTTCCGTTCTTCTTCTATAATCGATGTGTAAATATCATGTTCCACATTCGAAGATGGGAGAACCTCATCCATTACAAATATTTCATTATTCTTTTTCCACCTTTTAATTAAGAAATAAATCAACATGGCTACCATAAATAATAAAACAAAAGGGGTAATCCACAGGCTAAGATTGAAGCCCTTTACCGGAGGAGCCTGTAGGGCATGAACCCCCAGTTCCCTTTCATAGTAATCAAGAATTTCCTGTTTTTTCATACCTTTCATAAACATTTCAGCTACATCTTCATAGTACCCCTGTTTTACATTACAGCTAGCCAAGTCATCGTTACCATGTCCATCCATGGAAAGCATATCAACAGTAGCTCTAAACTCTGGGTTAGTGTAATCAAAACTTGCTTTCCCTTTTTGTTCTTCAGCTGAAACATTTATTGCTCCGAAAAAAAAGACTAGACAAGCTATGAATCCTAAAATGCGCATCACATAACACCCTCCGTAAAATTTTTCACCCAAGAATCAATAATTAAGTTCCTCAATAAATGGAAATTATACTCAATATCTACTAAAAAATTAATCAATTTTAAGGTTATTTCCAATGGCTCAAAATAGCTATCTTTTATCGATAAATGAACATTTTTCATCAATAGTATAAATTGGATACTACCGTTACAATAGCTGTTATCAAAGATTTCTACTAAAAAGACTCAGACACAAGAAAATGTACCCTATAGGTAGACTTTTTTAAAGTGCCTACCCATAGGATACATTTTAATGAAGTGGTGATCTTAGATTAAAAGCTGCTATTTCTTATGATGAGTTTGGTTGCGATGAATATTTTCTTGGCGGTTTTTCTGCCTTCGATTCGCTCCACGAGAGTGTCTACGCCAGTTTCACCCATGAGTTCGGTATACACCTTTACAGTGCTTAAAGCAGGAAAGACGTATTTAGAAACACTGATATCGTTGACACCGATGATATTCACCTGGTCTGGAACAGAAATTCCTTCCTCCTGTAAAGCCCTGAGTGCACCTATAGCAATCGAATCATTCCCAGCGAAAATGGCGGTTGGTAGGTTATCACCATGCTCCTGAATTGCCTTTTTCATCAAGGAATGTCCATCATCAACGGAAAATGCACCTTGGTACATAAACGCTTCAGTCAATATCCCTTTTTCCGCCAAATAACCCTTGAATGTCAATTCCCTTGGGTCTTCTATGATAGAGGTTTTGTCTTTAAACCCTTCTCTTCCGCCGATATAGCCGATTTGTTTATGGCCTTTTTCAATGAAATAATCGAGTACTTTTCTTGTTGATTTTTCAAAGTCAATCACAATCGAATCAAACCGATCTTCATCCGGAGAAGTGTCAACAAAGACAATATTTTCAGTAATCTTCACTAAATCTTCCACTTGCTTGCTGCTAAACTTCCCAATCGCAATAAGCCCCTGAATATCATCTTCCTTCAAATCCTCATAGTTGTCTTGAAAATACTTGACCGTGTCCATTCCTAGCTGCCGGCAACGGTTTTCTACCCCTAGCCGTATCGACATGTAATACAAATCTTCCAGTTCTTCCTTTTCGGTATACCATTGGAGGACGGCAATTTTCCCTACCTCCTGCTTTCGTATCGGTTTCTTTTTATAGGATAGTTTCTCCGCAGATTCAAAAATTCTCTTTTTAGTATCATCGCTAACAGACAGGGTTGTGTCATAATTCAGTACCCGGGATACAGTAGCAATCGAAACGCCAGCCATTTTTGCAATATCCTTAATTGTAGCCATATCAATTCTCCTCAATTATTGGCAAAAAAACGATACTTCGTCGTGGAATAGTATACTTCCTCTGGGTTTAAAATGACAGTTGGAAATGCCGAGTGATGAATAGCATCAGGAAGCCCTTGCGTTTCCAGACACACACCTAAATAATTTCTTGCTGGAACACCTGATATGGAAAAGGGGCCCTCTAGTTGATTAGATGTATAAAGGACCACACATGGCTGATTCGTGGTAACCTCTAGCATCCGGCCGCTTTCTTCGTCACTTAAAACGATAGTATTTTCACCCTTTTTTGTAAAAATAAGTGGGTGATCGTATCCATGTCCGACGAGCTCATTTTGTGAATGCGAGGAATTTATTCCATCCTTTAATCTTCTGGCCCGCTGAAAATCAAATGGGGTATTCGTTGGATCACTCATTTTACCGGTGGGAATAAAATCAGGCCCTAGCTCTAAAAAGCGATCGCTATCCAGTTGAAGCTTGTGCTCTGAACAATCCCTTTTTAAATTTCCGCTTAAATTAAAATACGAGTGATTAGTTAAGTTTACCAACGTTTTTTGATCAGTTTTGCCTTCAAAGATCATACTTAGTTCATTTTCATTAGTTAGTAGGTAGGTTACGATCGTATCCAAATGACCTGGGTAGCCCTCTTCTCCGTCCAAACTATGGTAAAAAAACTTCACACCCACAGCGTTGTCTTCCTCTAGTTTTTCGGTCCTCCAAATCACTGAGCTAAAACCCTTCTCACCGCCATGCAAGTGAGTGGGTGCCTCATTGGCTGCAAGTCTGTATTCTTTTCCATCTAGTTCGAAACTAGCCCCTTTAATTCTACCGGCCACTCGGCCGACAACGGCTCCAAAATACGGCGACCATTGCAGATACTCATCAAAGCCCTCAAAACCAAGGACAACATTTTCAAAGGTACCAGCACGATCGGGGACGATGATTTTGGTAATCACACAACCGTAATTCAGGCATGAGACCGTCATGCCTGAATCATTGACAAGGGTATACTCGGTAATGGACTCACCCGCATACATGCCGAATATTCTATCTTGTATTTTCATCAATATATCACTCCATCATTTCAGAACCCTTACTTGGTTCAGACCTATTCTACAAATTCTAAGCCCTTAACTACATTCCCCAAGATTATAATGATTGGATAAACCGCTGGAACCCGGCAGTGCCCGCTTCATCCCGCTTAAACACACCAGCATCCTCTAATGCCTTCAAAAACTTCTTCCCTACCTCTTCTCTCACCAGGGATTCAACGTTTGATTCGTCGGCAACAGAGTGATAGTGTGCTTTTAATTCTTCAGCCCAGCTTAAATGATAATTGGCAACATCAGCAGTTTTGCCAATTATGTAATTCTCCACATCTTCCAGTTCTTCCTTTAAACGTGCTGGTAATACGGCCAGTCCCATCACTTCAATCAGGCCAATGTTTTCCTTCTTGATATGATGCACATCCGCGTGAGGGTGGAAAATTCCTAGTGGATGCTCCTCACTCGTCCGGTTATTGCGAAGGACAAGGTCGAGTTCAAAAAAGTCACCCCGCTTGCGGGCAATCGGTGTAATCGTATTGTGTGGAGTTTCATCATTCCAAGCAATTATCCCGACAGCTTCATCACTGTAGTTTTTCCATTTTGCTAAAATATGAGCCCCTGCTTCCACAAGCTCACCTTTTTGTTCTGACCGTAGACGAATAACTGACATCGGCCATTTGACAATCGAACATTCCACATGCGGGAAATTACCCATCGCAAACGTCCAGTCAGAATCGGCCTTTGCCATGGCAAATTCATAGTTTCCGCCTTGATAATGTTCATGTGAAAGAATCGAACCACCAACAATCGGTATATCTGCATTGGAACCTAGAAAATAATGTGGAAATTGCTCGACAAACGCTATTAACCTCGAAAAAGTAGTGGGACTAATCTTCATATCGGTATGCTTTTCAAATAAAACAATACAATGCTCGTTGTAATACACATAAGGCGAAAATTGCAAATACCAAGCCTCTTCCACAAGGTTTAACCGAATCATCCGGTGATTCGAACGGGCCGGGTGGTCGATTCTCCCGGCATATCCTTCATTCTCAACACACAGTAGACATTTTGGATAATTCGTTTTTTCCGCTGCCTGTTCACGCGCGATACTCCTCGGATCCTTTTCCGGTTTTGATAAATTAATCGTAATGTCAATTTCACCATACTCAGTCGCGGCCTTATATTCAATATTATTACGAATCCGCTTCATCTGAATGTAGTTACTATTTTTACTTAATTGATAAAAATACTCTGTTGCTACTTTAGGATTCTGTTGATATTTTTCATAAAAAAGCTGATTTACGTTGGATGGTCGCGCGATAAAGCAGTTCATGATTTTGCTCGAAAAAATTTCTTTTGCATCAAAAAGATTTTCAATAATGCCCTGCTCGCAGGCATACTCAACAATCTGGTCTAATAAATCAGGAATTTCGCTTTCCTCACTAACTACCATTTCCTTAAAATCAACTAGATGCAGCAGTGACAAGACCTGATTACGTACGTATATTTCATCTTCCCGCTCGATTAATTGAGCGGCAAGTGCTTGATTAACTAATTGTTTGACTAGTTGATAAATCATTTGCTTCACCCCTGATAACCGTTTGGATGATTCTTATGCCAGTTCCAGGCATCCTGAATAATTTCATGTATCGACGTTCTTATCGGATTCCAGCCCAGCACCTGCTTTGCTTTTTCCGAGGAAGCAATTAACGTACTCGGGTCCCCGGCACGCCGTTCATCCATTTGCACTGGAATATCGATTCCTGTTACTGCTCTAGCAGTCTCGACAATTTCTTTTACCGAGAACCCTTGACTGCTGCCAAGATTGAAAATATTACTTTCTCCGCCCTTTTGCAAAAACTTGAGGGCAAGGATGTGGGCAGCAATCAAGTCCTCAACATGGACATAATCTCTGATGCAAGTACCGTCCGCGGTATCATAATCATCCCCAAAGATGGTCACCGCTGGTCTTTTTCCTAAGGCCGCTTCCAAAACCACCGGAATCAGGTGCGTTTCCGGATTGTGGTCTTCACCAATTTGCCCATCACTTCTTGCCGATGCCACGTTAAAATAACGGAGGGAGATGTACTTAATCCCAAATGCCTTATCACACCAAGCCATCATTTTTTCCATCGCTAATTTCGTTTCACCATACGTATTCGTTGGTAGTGCGTTCGCCTCTTCGGTAATCTGCACGACCTTCTGTTCACCATAAACAGCGGCGGTGGAAGAGAATACGATCGGCTTAACACCGAATTCCTTCATCATTTCAAGGACGATTTGCGTTCCGTACACATTGTTATCAAAGTACTTTAACGGCTCGACCATTGATTCACTAACCAGTGAGTTGGCAGCAAAATGCAAAATTGCTTCAATATTTTCCTGTTCAAAAACAGAGCGCATAAACGCTCGACTGCGGATATCGCCTTCATAAAAGCGTGCTCGTGGGTGAATCGCATCCTCGTGACCTGTCTGTAAATTATCAATCACCACTGTATCGAACCCCTGATCAATTAACTGGTATACTGCGTGAGAACCGATATAACCCGCACCGCCTAAAACAAGAATGCTCATTTAAACCGACGCCTCCATTTCAATTTCCTTTGCCCCGTCGCCAATGCTGGCAACGTAAAAATCTGCCTCGTAGCCAATCTTGTCACGATAGGTCGCCCCCACATTGGCAATAAAGCGGTTAACCGCTTCGTTTTCAACAATTGCGATGGCACAACCGCCAAAGCCCGCACCCGTCATGCGTGCCCCTAGGACTCCTGGTTGATTCCAAGCAGCTTCTACCAAACTATCAAGTTCTAGGCCCGTCACTTCATAATCATCTCTTAAAGAAATGTGCGATTGGTTCATCAACTGTCCAAACTCCTCTATATTCCCAGCCCTAAGCTCCTCTAAAGCCTTAAGTGTTCTCACATTTTCATAAACTGCATGCTTCGCCCGTTTGCGGACTATTTCATTGGGAATTAAGGATTGATTTTCATCAAATTCTTCTACTGAGAGCTGTCCGAGTGCTTCAATTGGGAGTCTTTGCTGAAGCTTGGCCAATGCAGTCTCACATTCGCTTCGGCGCTCGTTGTATTTGGAATCCGCCAACTCCCGGCGTTTGTTCGTATTCATAATGATAATTTTGTGATTTTTAAGGTGGATAGGTGCGTACTCAAACGTAAGTGTCTGACAATCCAACAATATCCCGGCATCCTTCATTCCCATCCCAATCGCAAATTGGTCCATGATGCCACTGTTTACCCCAATAAATTCATTCTCTACCTTCTTTCCAAGCTTGATTAACTCAAGACGTGGAATATCTAATCCAAACAAACCAGAAACAAGGACGCCAGTTAACAATTCAATCGAAGCTGAGGAGGAAAGACCGGCGCCATTTGGAATATTTCCATGGATGGCACACTCAAAGCCAGTTGGAATCTCGTATCCTGCCTCGATAATATACCGAATCATCCCTTTCGGATAATTGGCCCAATTGTGTTCTTTATCATAATTTAGTTGTCTTAAGTTAAATTCGATAATTCCTTTGTCAGGAAAATTACTTGAGAACAAACGGATAAGACCATCCTCGCGCTTTCTCGCAACAGCATAGGTCCCATAGGTTATCGCACAAGGAAATACATGTCCGCCATTATAATCTGTATGTTCGCCAATTAAATTAATCCGTCCGGGAGCAAAAAACGCTTGTCTAGGTAAAACATGAAACAAGTCCAGAAATGTTTTATTTAACGTTGTGAAATTCATGATTTATTGCCTCCATTCATCTTTTATCAAACCATCAATCTTGTAAGTAAATAACGATCTTCAAGCACATTTTACTCTCTTTAGTAAAACTATTCAATAATTTTACTAAAGTTTTTACTAAAAACACAAAAAGACGGTGGATAAACCGTCCTTTTGTTCAAAGATAAGAAAAGTATAAAATTTTCGACTTCGAGAATTGTCCAGCTCCAGCGCCCTAGCGACTAGAGTGCTTCCCTCACCTCCCTATGATAAGTCAACATCGGTTCGCTAACGCTCACCGTGTTTCCTTTATCTCAGTCGGTTCAGTCCAGCCCTTACGTCGCTGACCAGGGCGCTTGCGCTTTTCTTAGAATCACTCTTTCTCTTTACTTTCTAAGAAAACTACATATGATTGAAAGTCGCCTCCACGCTCAGCACCTTTGCTATTAACACCATTAAATTCGGTGGGAAGCTGAAGGCCAACTTGCATTAGTTCATCTCCATAATACGTTAGCTTGTGACCTGCTACTTTATACACTTTCGCTTCATCTAGACCACTGAGACGAACTGATTGCTGTTTCGGAGAGTTTGGTGTCCCCAAAACCTTATACCATCCTACCAATGCTTCCGATTTATCTGAACTAACGACCATCCAAGCCGTTTCATTTTCAGTAAAAGGACTTAACAGACGATAAAACTGACCATCTCGTATTAAGCCTCGGTGCTTTTTATAAAAAGCAACCTGCTCTTTAATTTCCAAACGCTCAACTTCTGATAGCTTAAGAGGATCCAGCTCATATCCAAAGTTTCCAAAATAAGCAGTATTTGCCCTTGTCGATAATGGCGTCGTTCGCAATGTTTGATGGTTTGGAACCTCTGATACATGGGAGCCCATGCTATATACCGGATAGGCGAAGGATGTTCCATATTGAATCTTCAGCCGCTCAATCGCATCGGTGTCATCACTTGTCCAAGCTTGCGGAGCGTAGTACATCATTCCTGGGTCAAAGCGTCCGCCCCCACCTGCACAAGATTCAAACAAAACATGAGGGAACTCACTCGTTAAGCGTTCATATAAACTGTAAACTCCTAAAATATAACGATGGAAAAACTCACCTCTCTGACCGACATCCAGCTTATGTGAAAAAGCCTCGGTAATATTCCGATTCATATCCCACTTAATATAAGAAAGGCCTGTTCGTTTGATGATGCCTGACATTTTTTCATAAAGATAGTCGACAATTTCACGTCTTGAGAAATCGAGCACAAGCTGGTTTCTCCCCAGGGTTTGCTGATGCAGTGTACCAACTGACCAATCAGGATGCTCCCGATATAAGTCACTGTTAGGACTTATCATCTCAGGCTCAAACCAAAGACCAAATTTCATACCGACATCGGAAATTTTCTTGGCTAGGCTTTCTAAACCCTTCGGAAGCTTATTTAAATCGACATGCCAATCCCCTAGCGAGGAGGTATCATCATTCCTTTTTCCAAACCAGCCATCATCAAGGACAAATAGCTCTATCCCTAATTCACTGGCTGTTTTCGCAATGTTTACTAGCTTTTCCTCATTAAAATCAAAATAGGTGGCCTCCCAATTATTAATTAAAATCGGGCGCTCTTCCTGCTTCCAATAACTAGGGATCAAATGATCTCGGTATAAATCATGAAAAGCCTGGCTCATTCCATTTAATCCTTGATCTGAATACACCATGACCACTTCTGGTGTTTGAAATACCTCATTCGGCTTTAAATTCCAGTTGAAGCCAAACGGATGAATTCCTACTATCAGTCTTGCCGTATCATAATGATCAACTTCTACTTGCATAATGAAATTGCTGCTATAAACGAAATTAAAACCATAAACTTCTCCTGTATGCTCCGTAGTATATGGTCTCTTTAAAGCTAAAAACGGATTATGATGATGAGAACTAGCACCACGCAGACTGGAGATAGACTGAATACCCGTTTCTAGTCTCCTCTCTTTCACATGCCGTTCCCGCGACCATGCCCCTGCTAAATGGGTAAAAATAAAATCCTTATCTGGCAGGTCAAGCGATGCCCCCATTAATCTCTCAATGACCAACTTATCTGTACCGTTGTTTTTTAAGGAAGCACTTCTCGTTATGACTGGTTTGTCGCGAAAAATCGTATAGTTTAGTATCAACTCCGCTTGAAGAAACGTATCTTTTAACACTAGCTGAAGTGTTTCAGCTTCTTCATTTTCTTCTGTGTATGTTGCAGGCATTCCAACAAGATGCGGCTTTCCTTCTAAGAGTCTAAAAGTTTCATATTTAAAATCGGGGATATGATGATCCAAGGGTTTTCTCACACTAATCGCAGGCTCACGGAAATCAGAATTCCCGTACGCCGGGTATTCCTGACGTATGGTTTCCAAACAAAAGGCAGGATCGTCCACATACACATGACAGCTTGCAGCTGTCGGTACATCATATGTTTGTAAATGAGAAAAATCAGACCGATGACGTAAAGCCTTTCCATAGTAAAGGTGACCTAATTGTCCATTTTTCATCACGTGAAAAATATAACTCACTTGTCCATTTGTTAAATGGAACTGCTGGTTCTCTCGATTAACATGTATAAGCATAATCGACTCCTTAACCAAAATATGATTGATTGCAAATAAGCAAAGTTAAGAGCCTATATGTCAGACTCTTAACTTGAAAAATAATTAAACTCTATGAATCATAAATTCAAATTCCATTTCTTGGTCTGCATGAATGAGATGTTCATCATGAACCGGTGCGCCCCAGCTATCGTCTCCGCCTACACCCATCTGCTTGCCGGCAACGGTCACAACCGTATAATGTACATTTGGAAGCTCGTAATGATGATTAGCATTCTCTAATTCAAAAGCCGTATACGGCGAAAGATTGCACTCTACTGGTTCAGTAACAGATGATATTTTCATCCCCTGTCCCTCACGGTTCGTCAGATTTACCCGACGGACCCCGGTACGGCTGCCTGATTCTTGCGGCATCACATAACCGGACACATTGTCAGACACTTGATTCCTAAAAATCCCAAGCCTTGCTCCCTTGGAGCGGTCCGAGTAATTCTCCTCCGGACCTAACGCATACCATTCCAATTGATCATAATCAGCTGGAACCTTAAAGGTTACTGCAAAAATAGGCATTTGCGGGAGATTCGTTGCACCATGATATACTGACTTCACCCGCACACTGCCATCAGCAAAAACGGTATAACTAATCTTCACCTTGACATCAGTATTCATCGGTAAGCTATAAGTAAAGCTGACACATACCTGACCGACTCCTTCTTCAAGGTCAATCCCTACACATTGACGTGCAAGGCTGGCTGCATACCAAATCCCTGAGCGGAAGCCTTGAGAATAGCCTCGATCATTATCGGTCGTTGCTCTCCAAAACAACGGAGCTGGAGGAAGGGCAATCATCTCTCTTCCCGCATAGTTCAGCGAAACTAGACTTCCCACCTGCTTCGAGAATAGGATAGTGAAATCACGGCCGTGAACACCGATATTGACGTCACCCTCTACGACTCTTAAATCTCCAATGGTAGCCGCCGCTTCTTCCTGGATCCCGTTGACTTTAAACACAAACTGACCAAACGCGATCTCATACCCTACATCGGCCCAAAGCTTGTTTTCCTTTAGTTTAAAAGCGGTATGGATACAATACTCACCGGGTACGTTCATGATATCCGCTGGCACCACAAATTCAACATGTCCAGAACTCTGCGGTGCCACAACCACATGAACCAAATTCCGATAAATTTCCTCACCCTCAAGAAAAAGAGTGTACTCCAAATCATAATCAGTTGTATCAGTGAAAAGGTTATCGTTAATAATCGTAACTCCGGTCTGATCCGGTACCAGCTTAAGGTTTTGATATAAGTACTTTACTTCCTGCATCTTTGGCGACAGTTCTCGATTTGCATATACAATGCCATTCGTACAGAAACCGTAATCTGTAGGGCGGTCGTCAAAATCACCCCCATAGGCTAAGAATTCTTTTCCGTACCGGTCCTGTTTAATAATCGATTGATCGATATAATCCCAAATGAAGCCGCCTTGATACATTGGGTATTTCTGCTCTAAATCCGTGTACTTATACATCCCACCAAGTGAATTTCCCATCGCGTGCATATACTCGCAGCTAATGTATGGCTTGTCAGGATTTTCACTCAAATATTTTTCAATATCTGCAGGTTTTGCATACATTCGGCTTTCCATATCACTTGTGTCGTTATAAGCACGTGCATGGAATACGCCCTCATAATGCACAAGACGGCTCGGGTCGACCGACTTAAAATAACGAGAAACGTTACGAATCACTTCACCTGCATATGATTCATTTCCGCACGACCAAATCAGGATGGATGGGTGATTTTTATCCCGTTCAAACATTGATATGGCCCTGTCCGTGACAATATTTTGCCATTCCGGTTTATTCCCGGGAATATTCCAGGAAGGCTCGACTGCGCCCATCTTTTGCCAAGACCCATGCGTTTCCAGGTTCATTTCATCGATAACATAGACACCGTATTCGTCACACAATTCGTACCAATAGCTCTGATTCGGATAGTGCGAAGTACGGACGGCATTAATGTTATTACGCTTCAGCGTTTTAATATCCCACAGCATGTCTTCCTTAGTAATCGCGCGACCTCTTCGGCAGTTGAATTCGTGGCGGTTCACACCTCTAAAGACAATGCGTTCACCGTTTAATCTCATAATCTTATCTATTATTTCAAAACGTCTGAAGCCAACCTTTTGCGGGATTACCTCTACGAGATTACCAAACTGGTTGAAAATTTTAAGATAAAGTTTATACAAATAAGGAATTTCCGCACTCCATAGCTCTGGTCCATCCACATCTATGGAAAGTGTCCAACCTTCGTCATCATGCCTTGCATCCGTTGCCGCGACCAAGCCACCGTGGGCATCGTAAAGCTCAGCTACTATTTTTGTAGGAGCTGAAACAGCTGTCAAAAGCTTTAGGTCTACTTGAAGCGACCCTTTCGATAAGGTGGAATCCAACTCTGCCCGTACATTGGCATCATAGACATGTATCTCAGGTACTGTGAATAGATATACATCCCGAAAAATACCAGAGAAGCGCCAGAAATCCTGGTCTTCAAGCCAGCTGCCAGTACTACGCTGAAAGACCTCAATCGCAAGCTTATTCTCCCCTTCAGTTAAAAAAGGCGTAAGCTCAAACTCTGCTGGAGTAAAAGAATCCTCGCTATAGCCGATGAACTCCCCATTTAGCCAGACATAAAAGGCTGACTCCACACCTTGAAAGGAAATATACAAGGGCTTATTTTGCATAGGATCAGGCACGTTAAACATCCTCACATAGCTTCCAACCGGATTATAATCCATCGGAATTTCTGGTGGACGGATATCGTTGTGTCCATCCCATGGATACATCGTATTCACATATTGAGGCTTTCCAAAACCTTGAAGCTGAATATGTCCGGGTACTGAGATATTCTCCCAGCCTGAGCAATTGTAATTAAGCTGGTAAAATTGATCTGGGCGGCTATCTGGATTCACACTATAGTTGAATTTCCAATTCCCATTCAAATCGTGCCTCATTTTCATTGAAGCAGCACTCCTTGCCTCCTCCATCGTTTCGTAATAATGGTGGTCTGAGTGCGCAGGCAACCGATTAACTGCAAACACTTTAAGATCAGAAAGCCAGTTTATTGTTGGAATTGTTGTCATCACTATTACACTTCCTATCTACGTTTTTCAAAGATCCACTATTTCACAGACCCCATCATACCGGCAACAAAATGCTTTTGCATTATGAAAAATAGGAGCGCGGCCGGAAGTGTCGCAATCACAATCGCTGTCATAATAACTCCAAAGTCCGGTGAATAACTGGAACCGAGATTGGAAATAAGCAGTGGAATGGTCTGTTTCTCCGGAGACTGTAACACTACAAGTGGCCACAAGTAGCTGTTCCAGCTGGACATGAACGTTATAATTGCCGCTGCAGCATAGGTTGTCTTCATCGTAGGAACATAAATTCTGAAGAAAACACCTAACTCAGTTAATCCGTCAATCCGACCCGCTTCAAGTATTTCCTTCGGAAACATCTTTGTGCTTTGTCGAAAGAAAAAAATAAGAAATGCGGTAGTAACAGTCGGTAAAATAACTGCTGCCAGCGTGTCGATCCCAATCATCGAAACCGTTTGAGAAATGGATCCAAACATCCGGAACAAAGGAACCATTAAGGCTGCAAATGGAATCATCATCGAAAGCAGCAGGAAGTTAAACAGGATATCCTTGGACTTGCTTTTGAAAATCTCAAATCCATAACCAGCCAAAGAGGCGATAAGCATGGCAACCACTGTTGTGATAATCGAAATTTTTGCTGAATTTATTAAAGCAGATACAACATCCACGGTATCCAACAAATTGGTTAAGTTTTGCATAAAATGACTTCCAGGCAATAGCCTTCCCTTCGTCACATCGACTGACTTATTCGTTGAACTTACAATCATCCAAAGGAATGGAAAAATAGAGATAACGGATGCCAGGATAAGGACGGAATAGCTGAATATTTGTTTGAATTTACTCATTTTTATCACCTGCTACTTTGAACTGTATAATAGAGAAGATGATGATCATAATTACAATGGCATAAGAAACAGTCGCTGCATAGCCAAAGTCAGGGGTATATTTAAACGATAGATTGTAAATGTACTGGGAAATCGTCATTGTCGAATTGCCCGGTCCACCCTTCGTAATATTCATAACTTCATCAAACAACTGAAGCGTACCGATGGTAGAGGTAATGGATGTAAATAAGATAATTGGTTTCAGCATCGGGATTGTAATCTTGAAAAATTGCTGAAAAGACGAAGCACCATCTATTTTTGCTGCTTCATAAATAGATTCATCCACGTTTTGCAGCGCTGATAAATAGAAGATCATATTATAGCCAGTCCAGCGCCATGTAATGGCAATAATAATCGCTATTTTCGCCCAAAATGGATCTGTTAACCATTGAATTGGTTCCGAAATAAAGGAAACTTTCATTAACATAATGTTAATAATGCCATCCTGACCAAACAAATATTTGAAAATAACCGAATAGGCAACCAGAGATGTTACACATGGTAAAAAGATCGCTGTTCGAAATACTCCCTTTAGCTTCAATGTTTTATTATTCAATAAAACAGAAAGAAACAAGGCCAGTAAAATCATCACTGGTACTTGAATGACAAGATAAATCACGGTATTTTTTACTGTAGTTATGAACGTTGGATCTTTAAATAAACGTGCATAATTATCGATACCTGTAAAGGTTAGATTAGTGCCAGTTCCTGATTGAAAAGATAATATAAGGGCCTGAACCATAGGATAGAAATAAAACAAGCAGATCATAACGGTGGCGATTATGACAAAGGACCATCCTATGGCAGCGTTTTTCACGCGAATTTTTCGCCCTGATTTTGTTGTTTGCAGGTTCTGGTTTGCTTTTGCTGGGATCACACCATTCAACTCCTTATCTTGCTAATAAAAGAAAAGAGCCTTGGAAGTACTCGCCTGACACATCAGATAGCTCCGTTAAATCGAATAGGAGAAGCCGGCGAATTCCCAAGGCTTACTTTCTTATGTTTTTATATTAGATGTCATCGTTGTTTTCTTAATAGGCTATTTAATTTGTTCTTCGGCTTGTTTCTGAGCGTCTGCTAACACCTTATCAATGTCTTTACCTTTAAGGTAATCTTGCATTCCTACAGCTATAATGTCCTCAATCGCATAGGTATGCATTCCATAGTTAACTTGAGGAATTTGCTCTGTCCAGCTTGCGAAATCAGAAATGATTTTCTGGCCTCCAAAGAATTCGTCGGCAGCCTTATATGCTTCACCTTCTGCTGCTGGTTTGTAAGTACCGATAGCCCCCATTTCCTTATTCAAGGTCTGATAAAAATCAACATTGGAACCAAAAGTTTTCGCAAGGAAATCCATCGCTTTTTCTTTTCCTGGGATGTTTAGAACATACCAAGAGCTTCCGCCTAGGTTAGAGGCGTTAACCGATCCATTAATTCCAGTTTGTTTTGGCATCGCTACAACTGCCCACTTACCTGCTTGTGATGCTTCAGACTTTATTGACGGAGTAATCCAGTTACCTGTAGGGACCGTGGCAACATCTCCACTGTTAAAGCCGGCCACAAACTGGCTCCAGTCAGATACAGGTTTTACTAAATCTGCATCTAAAATCTCCTTGTATGTTTTGAATGCTTCCTTTAAAGCCGCATTGCCTGCTATGTCAGGTGTAACTCCATCTTTCTTCAAATACCATGAACCACTAGTCTGAATCATCATCCGAATAAGACCTAGGTCTTTTGGATCTAGAGTCAGCATTTGTTTACCTGTTGCTTCTTTTACTTTTTTACCAATTTCAATATACTTCTTCCAGTCAATATCTTTTAAATCCGCTACTTTGTAGCCTGCCTTTTCCAAATAATCCGTTCTAACATACAGGCCCGTAACTCCAGTATCGAATGGCAGTCCATAGTTTTTACCATCAAGGCTCGTAGGAGCTAATTTATATGGAGCAAAATCAGCTGCTTTAAAAGAACCCGTTAATTCCTGGAACATATCCGGATATGCTTTTAAGAAACTTTGTGCACGATAATCTTCAATTAAAACAATATTAGGTAACCCTTTAGTGGTACCAGAGCTTAAGCTGGTGTTTAGTTTTTGGACAATATCAGCTTGAGCATTTTCAACAATTTTAATTTTAAGGTCTGGATTTTCAGACTTATAGGCTTCTTTTGCTAAATTCATTGCTTTAATGTTAAAATTCGGGTCCCAAGCCCATACTGTTATTTCCTTCGTATCTTTTGCATTGCCCGAATTTGCTTTCTCTTTTGATCCGGAAGAACAAGCAGATAACAGCAGTATACTTACTAAAAATAGTGCCAATACTTTTTTCATTGAGATTCCCCCCAAGCACATTTTATGTGATATTGTAAGCGCTATCTAGCCTACAAGTATTATGTTAGCACCTGCTTGAACTTATCTGTTAGGACGATATTTTTAAAGGATTGTACTATTTTTATAAAATGAACACGATTCCATTTTGATGATTTGGATTATTTTTAGATTTTATGATAATTTTTATATTTCCTTAATAGGAAGATAGATTCGAACCTTTGTCCCTTCTCCCAGCTTACTTGAAATCGTCACACCATACGGTTCACCATAAATAAGCTGAATGCGCTCATGTACATTCTTTACACCAATACCAGAGAAAAGCTGTTGTTTTCGCTTTGTATGAGGGAGATTACTTTCTAATGAACCTTCCATCCCATCCCCGTTATCCACCACTTCACAAATCAAATTGTCACCCTCCTGCCAAACGAGGACATTAATATACCCTTCAGGCTTATGATTGAAGCCATGAAAGAATGAATTTTCCATAAATGGTTGCAGGAGCAGTTTTGGGATTTGATGTTCTTCACAATCCTGAGCAACAAAATAGTTTACTTTAATTCGGTTACCATATCGTTTTTGATTAATGAAGACGTAATTTTTTAAATTATCTAGTTCCTGCTTAACCGAAACCGTTTCACTGACATTACCAATTGTATTTTGAAGCAAGGAAATCAACGCATTTATGGTGGCCTCCGTATCTTCCTTTCCCCCTTGTAGCACCATGAATTTAATCGAGGTCAAGGTATTATAAAGGAAGTGAGGATTAATTTGCTGTTGCAATGCTGCGAGTTCTGCATTTCGCTGTTGCTTTTGGGCTAAAACGAGTTTATCTACATACTCATGCAGCTCATCGAGCATGGAGTTAATGGCATTTCCGATTTGTCTCGTTTCATAAGTATCCGTTTCACAAACATACTGGTGAAAATCATACTTTGAGGCATTAGCTATTTGCTTTACCAGCCTCGATAAGGAATTCGTCAATCTTCTTGAAGCTAGGAACACAATAACTAGTGCAACCAAAACAATACCTATAGAGATGAGAACAATCTCCTTTTTGTTGATTAAATCGCCAATGGCTGTCTGTTTGTCAATGACGTTGAACAGATACATATCAAAAGATGGAAGATATTCCATTAAAATAATCTGCTCTTTGCCCATAAAATTTTTAATGATATATTTATGTGAATTGTTTTTCATTCCAGAAGCATAGCTAAGAAAATTGTCTGCTTTTTTTCCGATGAGCTTTCCTTGATTACTAGAAACAATAACTCCAGTCTTGTCTAAAACGTAAACATTATTACCAGGGCTTGTATAACTTGAATAAAATTTTCTAATTTCACTTTCTTGGATAGCGAAATACAAAGATCCGTATACCTTTCCTGAAATACGGTCCATTAACGCCCTTGACGCAACAATGACATTGCCATCCCCCAAACCAGTGATTTGATTGTTACGATGATCATATTGATACATGAGCCTTTTAGGTTCTTCAAGGGTATTGCGGGTAATGACACTTTTCCTCAACTCTTCATCTGAGATTGGCCAGTAATTACGCTCTGTTGCGTAGTTGACCCCGTTCCTTCCCGCCACAACAATTTCAATCTCATAGGCATCCAAATTGGATTTGATGTGCTTCATTTGTTGACTCATATAAAAAAAAGAGTTCATTTTCTCGGCATTGGATTCCTCCTCTGTAAGAACTCTTCTGATATTTCCGCTTGAAAGGAGATTGTTTGAAGCAATGACAACTGAGTAATTAAGTGACTCAAAACTTTCTTTTACTTGATTCATCACTTTTGAGTTCGTTATGCTAAATTTTTTAATGAAGAATTGCTCAGACATGCGAATCGTCGTCCACGTGATAGTGACGGAAACCGTGATAATCATCATAACCGTAATGAAGAACATCACGATAAACAAGCCATTATGTTTAAAACGATCGGGAATGAATCTCATATTCTCTACCATCTCTTATCTCAAATTATGTTTTCTTCTATATTGGCTAGGAGACAATCCATTTATTTTTTTAAATACTTTACAAAAATAACTATGATCCGAGTAACCGACCATTGCGCTGATTTCGGAGATGGACACTGTCCCCTTTATGAGTAGTTTAATTGCCTCTTCGATTCGAATTCTATTCAAATATTCAATAAACCCTTCCTTATTATGAGCTGAAAAATAGGTAGAAAAGTAGGATGGATTAAAATGAAAATGCTTCGCCACCTCTGTAAGGGTAAGTGGATCTGCATAATGGTCCATAATGTATTCCATTAGCTTCTTCATATTTAGATTATCTGGCTGATTTTGCAAAGAGAATATGCATTTATTTGCTTCTTCTATAAATTGTTCCAGTAGAACGACAGCATCTTTGGCTGAACATGCTTCATCCATCGCCTTAAAATAAGTGTATTTGGCATTTTCTAATTCTTTGACATCGCACTCCATATTACCTAAGAGAATGGTGGTATTAAAAATAATGTTGCCAAAAAAAGCTTTATATTCAAAGACATCCATCGTATAACATTTAGATATTGCAAGCACATGGTCCTGTAAATAGCTGAAGGCAGAATCAAAGTGTTTACGCTTTAATTCACCTGTAAACCAATCCAAATGAAAGGGGACGGTCTTGGGTGGCAGCTTAGGCAGTTCCTGCTTCATTATTAACTGTCGGTCAGGAAAATAAAATCGATAGTCTAGTAGTTTTAATAAACTTGTTTTGTAGATGTTTTCTATTTGACAGAAGTCTTCATATTCCTCTGTCAAAGCGAATCCAATACCAGGAACGGATTCAGCTAATTGTTTGGTTAGAGTTATTAGCTCTGTCATTTTATCCCTATCTACATTAAAAAGGTATGCGATGATATTCTTGTCAGTAGTAAAGGAAAAATAAGCAGCCCTGCTTAGGTGAAGATATATTGTCTCTTCTACTTTCTCGTTAATCGCAAATGAAAATTCAGTCCTATCTTTAGATGGATGATTCCTTATATCTATCCCTAATAAACAATAATGGCTATAAGGAAAATCTTTGGATATTGACTCCCTTTCATAATTGACCTCATACCCTGAAATCAACTTATTAATCAATTGCCCAGTAGAGAGAGAAGCCTCTAAATTCTTGTCAATCGTTTGAAACGATGAAATTCTGCTAGCAGCTTTCTTTAACACTTTTAATAGGCTTTTTGCATCGAGTTTTGGCTTTAATATATAATCAACGACACCACTTTGAAAGGTGGATCGTACATAATCGAATTCACCAAAACTACTAAGGATAATCATCTCAATTTGAGGATATCTTTCCTTCACAATTCTCGTTAATTCTTCCCCATCCATGATAGGCATAACGATATCAGTAATGATAATATGTGGATTGACCGCCTCGATTAATTCAAGAGCTTCTTGACCATTCGCCGCTTCACCAACAATTAAAAATCCTTCCTGCTCCCAATCGAGATAGTGCTTTATCCCTTGTCTGATTAACATTTCATCGTCAACGATAAGTGTTCTGCATAGTTCCCCAACTGTCAAAGCAATCCCTCCAAATGGTGACATGTAAATATTAAAATCTCTCATTATATTTTATATTATTATATCCCTTTTGAAAGCGTTTTAAATATATTACCATGCTTTAACCACCTCTTCAAAATAGAAATTAAAACTCATAAAAAAGACACTCAGTGTGGGTTACCGGTGTCGATTTCACTTTAAAGGCTATTTCACTTTTGCCATTAACCAATTTCTCTCTCCACTCACCGAAGTAATTTATTCTCGATCAAAGGTTTCTCTTGGCTTAAGTAAGTGGTTCAATTTCCACTATTTAATATCATACAATTTACATTTCTCATAGCCTGCCTGTTTCTGGATTTGTTCCGATGTGGGAAGCAATTACTTTCTTCACCCGTTTGTTTACAATCAAAGGCCCTACGCCTTTTTCTATGAAAGCGGCGTCATTTGCAATCAAGGTAATTTCCTTTACGTCTGCTTCAAGCAGAGCAGATACAAGCGCTTGTGGTGTACCTACCCCCATAAATCCCCCTGCCATAATGGTCATTCCATCTGTAAACAGCGATGAGACTTCCTCCATTGAAATCATTTTATTCACTTAAAAGCACCTCCTGAAAATATTAGTTATTGGTCCTCACACTTATTTTTTATGCAATATTTGTGCCAATAAATAAAAAGGGATAGGTTTACTTAAAATCAATAGTATACTTTTTATATTTGATATATTTTTTATACTTGTTATACTTAAGAATATAAAGGAGGTTGATATATTGGAAATTTGTCCATATCTTCAATATTCATTCGAAATTCTAGGTAAAAAATGGAATGGATTAATCATTCATTATTTATCCATCAGTCCAAATGGCAGCGCCCACTTTTCTGAAATAAAACGTGACCTTCCAGATATTACTCCTAGAGCCCTTTCAATCAAACTATCTGAGCTAGTTGAGTTTGGATTAATTAAAAAAAATGTAATAACCGGATCTCCTGTAACGATTTCTTATGAATTAACGGAAAAGGGAAAAACATTAACTGCTGCACTTGAACCGATTCAGAAATGGGCTCAAGACTATAAAGAATTTTAAAGAAAAGAGGAAACTTCATGACAAACAACAAAATGGTTTGCGACTTAGAAACCGGTGTGTGCGGTGAAGCGGGAGAAGATGTAATGGAGACAATTGATTTAAATCTACTTCAAAAAAAGATTACTCTTTATTATGTAACAGACCCAATCTGCTCCCACTGCTGGGCGCTTGAACCCGTATTGCGCAAATTTGAAGAACAGTATGGACATTATTTTGACTTGCATACGGTGATGGGTGGATTGCTGCAAAGCTGGGAAGGTTTTGCTGACGTAGCGAATGGCATAGGCAGACCTTCAGATGTGGCTGGTCATTGGAGAGAAGTTGGGGAACATTCCCGCATGCCAATTGATGGCTCATTATGGCATGATAATCCTGTTCAGTCATCCTATCCCCCCTCCCGAGTGTTTAAAATAATTCAGCAAAAGGATGAGCAGCTGGCAATGACCTTTTTGCGCCGTGCTCGTGAGGCGGTTTTTGCCTTTAACCACAACATTGGGGATGAACAGGTATTGATTAACCTCGTCAATCAATTAGGCCTGGACGGGGAGCAAGTTATCAGAGAATCTGGACTTTCAGATGGACACGAGCTTTTAGATCAAGATTTTGAACTTGCCAGAAGCCTTGGTGTGCGCGGTTTTCCAACCATCATCATGGTGAACGAGGAGAAAAAAGGCGTCAAAATCGTCGGAGCCCGTCCACTGGAATCCTATCTAAAGGGACTAGAACAGGTACTAGGAACAACTGAACCTTTACAAGCACAAACACGTCCTTCACTTAAAAACCTCCTTGAAAAAGAAGGATTATTGTTCTCAAAAGAAATCGAAGTACTGTATGACCTTGAACAAAATCAAGTTAGTTCTTTTATCCATAAAGGTCTTTCATCCGCCGATTACGAACTCAGCGAAATTCTTGGAGAAACATATATCGTTAAAAAATAGAATAAAGACGTAATAAAATAAACAGCGAGGAATTGGTAGGTATACAATAGCCATTGGTCTTACGTTAATTTATATAGTAAATTCCATGCTAAAGTTGTTATTATTTATAACAAACAAAAAGCTCAGTTCAGTCACCGAGCTTTTTGTCTGTAATGCTTTCATATAATGTTTTAGAATCCTTTTCCGACAGTTTAGTGTATTTACTTTTTCCTAGAATGACCTTAAATCTGATGCTATTTCTTATAAAATTATAATGTTTCTATGTTATTTTGGAACAGAATTTGGTATCTTTTCTTTGTTTTCTACTTCAAAACAGAACTACTAGAGATGCTCCCCGCTTTTTCATTTCGGCAAAAACACATCATGTCCACTCCACGCGGGCAAATGTCCACCGATGGTGCCTGACACCCTACTCAACTGCTTTAATATATCCAATTCTTTCAACAATTTCTTGCCCTTGTGGTCCTTGCATCCATTCTAGGAATGGTTGAATGGTTGGTTTTGGGTTGTCCTTAAGCGTTATTGCGTATAGGGTGGCGGTGAATGGATACTTACTGCTCGCGATGTTTTCCGGATTTGGTTCAATTCCATTGATTGCCAGTAGTTTAATATTTGGATTGGCCTTCATCCCGGTTGCAAAGAAGCGGAATGAAAAGCCAATCGAATTGTCATAGTTCCGATAATCAGCAACCTGCTCGATAATCCCGCCCATTCCTTCAGGTACATCTTCCTTCAGTGGCTTCATAATCGGCGTTCCACCCATAATCTTTTCCAAAAGTGTTTGGCTTCCAGAATTTTTCGGACGTTGAAAGGCAATAATTTTCTTATTCTTTCCGCCAACATCGCTCCAATTTTTGAATTTTCCAGAGTAGATGTCTTTAATCTCAGAAACTTTTAAGCTATCCACTTGATTGCTTGGATTGACAAAAAAGACGAAGGCTTCCTTGCCAATAGGCGTCATAACCAGTTCTTTTCCCGCTTCCTTCGCCATTTCCTGCTGCTCTTTTGATGGCACGGCACCAAAGTAAATATCTACTTCCCCCGCTAATAAGTGTTCATATGCATAAATCGTATTGGTAAAACTAACGATTTTCCCGGCTTCACCGCTCTCTTTTTCAATATTCTCATAGGCTGCATTCGCAAAGGCTGAGTACACCGGAAATGCCGCTTCTGCTCCGTCTAAAATCGGCATTTCACTAGGTTTTTTGATTGTAAAGGTCGGTGCTTCCGTAAGCTTTGGCAGCTTGTTTTCTGGATTCGTCACCTCATACGGGGTTAAGTCCGTACTAGAGTAGCCCCCACCATATTTAAAACCATAGGATGGCAAAACCGTTTGACTGCGCTGCCACTGAACAGCAACACCCGTACCCAGCGCAAGGACAAACACTGACAAGACAGACAGCAATTGCCTCCTATTAAAAGCTGATCGTACCCTGCTTGTTAAGACTGCAATGAATACCCCAATGACAAATGCTAGCTCGTAGGCTAACGGTGCCCATAGAAACAATCTTCCTTCACCACTAAACATGGCGATAAAATAGATGGGTGCGAGTGCCAGATGAAATATACTATAGTAAAACCAGGAGTTTGCCCCATAAAACCCGCCGCTGATCAGCATAAAAACAGTCCATAATACTGCAGTATAGGCAAGCGGCAGAAGGTAGAGTGTGAAAAGCCCTGTCAATTTGCCGGACTGAGCCCGCTTCTTATTTAGTAAAAAGCCTACGAGAATACCGCCAATACTAAGAGGCAGAAGTGCAGCAATGATGATATCATCTAGCCCCGTAATCATTATGATAAAAGAAAAGATAGACAATACAAAAGGCATTACACCGAAATTCACTAACAGTAGCAAAAGTTTTTTTCCCATGTTAATCCTCCCTTTCACAGTAAAATGTATGTATATTTACCAATATTTATAAGTGTAATTTTACACCTTTATCCCCCGTTTTACAATATAGTTTTTGTAAAATACAGACTTTCAATAAAAAAGAGGATGTCTCAAAATAGTCTGACCCCTCGCTCTAAACACAATATATAGTAAAAGTTGAATTGGACTTTTCCTGTATATCGTGATAAAGGGGTCTGACAATGAGACATCCTTGAAATTCTTCTAGGGCAAGAGCGGATCCTTAGCCAGCTCTTTTCCGATAGATGATATAGCGCCGTTTGAAATAGGTAAGCGGGACACTCCAAACATGCACAAGTCGAGTAAAGGGCCATATTCCGATAAGGGAGAACGAGACCAAGATATGGAGCTGAAAGCCAATAGGTGCGCTTTTCATTAACGATGGGTCCGGCACAAAAGTGAGCAAGCCCCTGAACCAAGGACTAATGGTTTCTCGATAGTCAAAATCGGGATGGAGCCTGTTCCCAATTAATGTATTATAGATTCCAATCAAGATAATCAGAAAGATGAGGATCACTGTAATCACGTCACTAGTATCACTGGTAACCCGCACCCGTTTATTTGTAAGACGACGATTCAACAAAATGAGAATCCCAATCAAGGTAATAATCCCGGCAAGCCCTCCTCCATATACAGCTCCCACATGATATAACGATTCACTAACCCCGAGACTTTCCAGGAGAGATTTAGGAACAAGAAGACCGGCGATATGCCCGACAAACACAAACAAGATCCCAATATGAAATAACATACTGCCCCATTTTAAATTCTTTTTCTCCAAAAACTCACTAGATTTAGCGGTCCATGATAATTGATCCACATTGTAACGGTAAATATGCCCGACAATAAAATTGGTAATCATTAGATAGGGGAAAATAACCCAAAGAAATTGAAGCACCTTCTATTCCCTCCTACCTAAAATGATTTTTTCAAGTAATTCCATTCCGGACAGACAACCGGTTATCAAAAATAGATACGGACTTTTCAACGTTTCTAACTCATTCTTCAATTTTTCAATCGGTTCGCGCAAGCTTCCTAACAGATTTCTAGAAATTCGAAGCGGGGCAACCGAGGCAAATTCTAATACAACGGGCAAATAATCAGAAAGCTCCTCATCCGTCATTTCAAAGCCATATTCTTTATACAATGTCTTTAACTCTACTAAAATTTGTCCTCGTTCCCGGTTTTCACCAGTTTTTAAGTAGCTTAACGAAAGGGAGCACGCTGGGTTAAAGTCAAACAAGTCTACATAATCCTGTTCCAAATCATCTAGTGAAATATCCCCAATTGCTTCCAAAAAAGAGGCAAGTGGGTTTTTGATTGAAGGATTTTCAAAGTCTTCAACCTCCTCAACCAGTTCTCTCCATTGCATCCACCTTTTATCTGGATACTGGAGTAGATAGGAAATCATTTTGAATGTGTCTCTAACCTCGGCCTCATCTTTTGAGAACATGGAATTCATCTTTTGCTCCATCATATCCACCTACTTTACAAGTATTACAGTCAAAGCTATATCCGATTGACCCTTGCTCGCCGTATAGATTGTTGAAGTGTTCCTTATGAGCAGGAGGAATAACAAAGCGATCTTCGTATTTTGCGATTGCAAGCAAGCGATACATTTCTTCGATTACTTCCGTTGTCATTCCAATCTGTTTAAGCATTTGTTCATTTGGTTTTTTCCCCAATGTTTTTGCCCGCATATGATGACGCATGATGACCATCTTTTCTAGTACTTGCTTGATGACGTCTGTGTCTCCGGCTGTCAGCATGTTGGCCAGGTATTCCAGTGGGATTCTCATTTGGCTGATAGCAGGAAACATCTCTTCTAAAGTGCTGTTTATATCCTTTCCCTCGAACATGGTTGTAAATGGACTAAGCGGGGGAACATACCAAACCATCGGTAATGTACGATATTCCGGATGAAGCGGAAGAGCAATTTTATATTTAATCGCCAGTTTATAGATAGGCGATTTACGGGCTGCTTCTAACCAATCCTCAGAAATGCCGTCTTTTTTAGCCTGCTCGATCACTTCAGGGTCATTTGGATCTAGGAACAAGCTTAGCTGCTCCTTGTATAAATCTTTTTCATTAGGTGTCGATGCCACTTCTTTCACCCTGTCAGCATCATAAAGAAGGATTCCGATATAACGGATACGACCTGTACATGTTTCCGAACAAACAGTTGGTAGTCCTGCTTCAATTCTCGGGAAACAAAAGGTACATTTTTCTGCCTTTTGCGTCTCCCAGTTAAAATAAACCTTTTTATAAGGACAGCCTGTCATACAGTATCTCCAGCCGCGGCACTGCTCTTGGTCAACTAGCACAATCCCGTCTTCATCCCTTTTATAAATTGCACCTGAAGGACAGGAGGCGACACATCCAGGATTTAAGCAATGCTCACAAATCCGGGGCATATACATCATAAAGGCTTGTTCAAATTCAAGCTTGATTGCCTCTCCAAGCTTCCTTATATTCGGATCCTTCTGTCCTGTTACATGGGCACCAGCTAGATTATCCTCCCAGTTTGGTCCCCATTCAAGCTCCATTGTTTCCCCGGTTAATAGTGATTTGGGCCGGGCAACAGGCTGATGTCTCTTCTGTGGGCTGTTTAACAATTTTTCATAATCATAGGTCCATGGCTCATAATATTCATCAATCGTTGGCAGATCAGGATTGTGAAAGATTTTTCCAAGAGCAAGTTTACTCAACTTACTTCCGGATTTTAATTCGAGCTGATTGTTTTTTAAAGCCCAGCCCCCTTTATGCTTCTCCTGATTTTCCCATTCAATCGGATAGCCAACCCCCGGCTTTGTTTCCACATTATTAAACCAGATATACTCCGCTCCCGGGCGGTTCGTCCATGTGTTTTTACAAGTAACACTGCAGGTATGACACCCAATACATTTGTCTAAGTTCATCACCATCGATACTTGTGCTTTAATCTTCAAGCCAAGGCACCTCCTTCATCTTCCGTACGGACACGTAAATATCACGTTGGTTTCCGATTGGACCATAGTAGTTAAACCCATAGCTAAGCTGGGCATAGCCGCCAATAATTTGGGTTGGCTTCACATGGATTTTTGTCGGACTGTTATGCGTTCCCGCGCGTTCACCGGTAATCGTCGTACCTGGAGTATTAATGTGTTTATCCTGAGCATGGTACATATACAACGTTCCTTTTGGCATTTTATGACTTGTTACAGCCCTTGCCGCTACTACACCATTACGGTTGTATACTTCAACCCAATCATTATCTTGGATCCCCGCCTGTTCCGCATCTTTTTCACTCATCCATACATGTGGCCCTCCCCGGAAAAGAGTTAGCATCGTCAAGTTATCTTGGTAGGTACTATGAATATTCCATTTGCCATGTGGTGTTAAATAGCGAAGGGTGATTTCATTCTCCTGTTCCTTCGGTTTTTTATCACGGCTGGAAAAAACCATTTCCGGTAATGTTGGTTTATAAATCGGGAAATTTTCCCCGTATTCGCTGATAATTTCATGATCAAGATAAAAATGCTGCCGTCCCGTTAATGTTCTGAAAGGGACAAATCTTTCAATATTAGTCGTAAACGGTGAATATCGTTTATTCCCTTTATTTGACCCAGTAAACACTGGAGTTGGAATCACCTTACGCGGCTGAATGGAAATGTCCTGAAAGGTATGGTGAACAGAAGCCTGGTCTTCAGCAATATCCTTTAAGGAAAGACCCGTTTTTGCTTCTTCTGCTTCCCAAGCCTTCATCGCCACTTGCCCGTTTGTGGCACTTGATAATGTCATCATTGCTTCTGCTGCCTGGCGTCCTGTCTCAATGCTTGGCATACCATAAGATATCCCCTCGATTTCGACTGTCCCGTTCATATCCTTCAGCTGCTGATATTGGTCTGCGACAGAAAATGAAATTCCGTGTGCACCAACAGGATTCTTCTCCACAAGCGGCCCAAGTGCAATAAACTTTTCATAAATTTTCTTATAATCACGGTCTACATACATCATTCGAGGCATCGTGACACCCGGCACGGCTTCAGCTTCTCCTTTTTTCCAATCAAGGACCTTGCCGAAAGGCTGGGCTATTTCATCAGGTGTATCATGCTGAAGCGGGACTGTTACGAGATCCTTTATTGGTTTCGGGAAGTGCTCTTCAGCCATCTTTGAAAAAGTTTTGGCAATTCCTTTAAAAGTGTCCCAATCCGATTGTGCTTCCCAAGGTGGGTTAATTGCCGGGTTGAATGGATGAACGAACGGATGCATATCTGTACTGCTAATATCATGTTTTTCATACCAAGTTGCGGCAGGTAAGACAATATCGGAATAAAGGGCATTCCCCGCCATCCGGAAATCGATGGAGACAAGGAGATCTAGTTTCCCTTCTGCGCCCTCAGCTCTCCACTTCATTTCCTCGGGCTTCAGCGAATGATTTTCTTCTCCAAGCAATCCATTAGAGGTACCGAGCAGGTGCTTCAAGAAATATTCATGTCCTTTTCCCGAGCTTGAAATGAGATTGGAACGCCAAACGAATAAGTTTCTTGGGAAGTTGACAGGATGATCTGGGTCTTCAATCGCAAACTCCATCTTTCCTGTCTTTAACTCATTGACCACATACTTTAGGGCAGCATCGGTTGTTTGGGCACCGGCCTTTTGTGCCTCTTCATACAGCTCTAAAGAGTTCCGATTAAATTGCGGATAAGAAGGCAGCCAGCCTAATCTTGCGGCAAGAACGTTGTAATCGGCAGAATGTCGGTATCTTGCCTTTTTTACAAGTGGTGAGGCAAGCTCATTCATCTTTGTTTCCTCATAGCGCCATTGATCAGTGGCAAAATAATAGAAAGACGTGGCATTTTGCAGGCGCGGCGGCATTGACCAGTCACGGCCAAAGGCAATTGTTCCCCAGCCTTCGGGAACGCGGCATTTTTCTTGGCCGACGTAATGGGCCCAGCCGCCGCCATTAACTCCTTGTGAACCTGTCAATAACACAAGATTTAAAATGCTTCGGTAAATGGTGTCACCGTTAAACCAGTGATTAATTCCGGCACCCATGATAATCATAGAACGTCCCTTTGTATCGACGGCATTTTCGGCAAATTCTCTGGCAATTTTTACGACTAACTTCTTGTCTATTCCTGTATATTTTTCCTGCCATGCAGGTGTGTATGGCTGGGGGTCTTCATAGCTAAATGATTTCCCTTTGCCCAGTTCCTCACGATTCACCCCATAGTGAGCAAGCATAAGATCAAACACCGTCGTCACATAGATTTCTTCTCCGGAAGCTTTGACAACTTTCTTTACGGGAACAGGACGTGAAAATGTTCGTGTTTCGTCACGATCAAAAAACGGGAAGTCGATATCAACAATGTGATCTTCCTGACCAAGAACGGTTAACTCCGGTTCAAAAGGATTTCCCTGTTCATCCTGTTGCAGTAGGTTCCACTGGCCTTTGTTCCCCCAGCGATGTCCAATACTACCGTTAGGAATGACAATTTTTCCTGTCTGTTGATCGATGACAGCTGTTTTCCATTCTGCATGTGTAAATGGCATACCTAAGTCACTTGCGGTTAAAAAACGATCAGAAATATAAGCGGAGCCGTTTTGTTTTAACGTAATCAAATAAGGAAGATCGGTATATTTTTGGGCGTATTCAAAAAAGTAATCCGTCTTCTTGTCAACATAAAACTCTTTTAAAATAACATGGGTCATCGCCTGTGCCAGAGCGGCATCTTCCCCTGGTTGGATGGGAAGCCAGTCATCCGCAAATTTTACATTTTCTGCATAGTCCGGGCTGACAGTTACCACTTTTGTTCCTTTATAGCGTACCTCTGTCATAAAGTGGGCGTCAGGTGTTCTTGTCATCGGCACATTAGAGCCCCACATCATGATATACCCGGAGTTATACCAGTCGCTGCTCTCCGGGACATCCGTTTGCTCACCCCAGATTTGTGGGGATGCTGGAGGCAGATCAGCATACCAGTCATAGAAGCTAAGCATCGGGGCGCCTAGCATCGATAAAAAGCGGGAACCCGCTGCATAACTAACCATCGACATCGCTGGTATAGGGGTAAATCCAGCAATCCGGTCAGGTCCGAATTTCTTCGTGGTATAAATAAGCGAAGCGGAAATCATTTCATTGACCTCTTCCTTTGTAGCACGGATGAAACCTCCTTTACCGCGGGCGGATTTATATTCCTTTGCCTTTTCAGGATTTTCTACTATACTTGCCCAGGCTTTTACCGGATCGTTTTCCTGCTTCAATGCTTCACGGTATAATTTTAGGAGAACCCCGCGAACATAAGGATATTTCACACGAAGCGGGCTATACACGTACCAGGAAAAGCTTGCCCCACGAGGACAACCCCTAGGTTCAAATTCCGGCATATCGGGTCCACAGCTTGGATAATCTGTCTGCTGGTTTTCCCATGTGATAATACCTTCCTTTACAAATACCTTCCAGCTGCACGATCCTGTACAGTTTACGCCATGTGTTGTTCTGACAACCTTATCATGCGACCAACGCTGACGATATACATTTTCCCATTCTCGATTCCCAGCTGTCAGCTGGCTCCAACCATCTGATAAAGTATCAATTGGTTTAAAGTAACGAAGCTTTTTTAAGAAGTTACCAGATTTTGTTTTCATTTCAATCTCCCTTCTTCTTTCAGTGCATAGTTCCTCATTCCAGCCGTTGTTATTAAATTGCTTTTAGACCAGGAGTGGAGTCCTTGATGTTACTTTTTTCCCAAGAATGTTGCAGCCAAACAGTGATGATGAGAGCAGCAATATAGGTGGCGGCAATCCACCAAAAACCGAAGGCATATGTGCCGGTAATTTCCTTAAAGGTTCCAAGAATATTTGGCAAAAAGAAACCACCCAATCCACCCGCAGCACCAACGAATCCTGTAAAAATCCCTACCTCTCGTGGAAATCTTGTTGGAATCACTTGAAAAATCGCTCCGTTTGCAATACCAAAAATAAGCATAGCGATGATAAACAGAGGGAGAGTTACATAAATGGATGGAAGGAAACCGATTATACAAAGTACAGCTGCTGCTAAGGTAAACAATTTAATAAGGAGATTTATACCTCCAAGCCGATCTGCTATATATCCGCCGATTGGTCTAACAAAACTTCCGGCAAAGACGGTGATGGTAACAAAGTCTCCCGCCGTAACTTTACTAATTCCATATTGATCGACAAAGAAGATAGCAAGGTAACTTGTTAAACCAACAAAACCGCCAAACGATAAGCTGTAAAAGAAGCTAAAAATCCATGTTTCTTTGATTTTTACAATGCCTAAGTACTGTGAAAGCTTTTGAGGCTTAGGTGTATTGGGACTGTCCTTTGCAAAAATGGCAAAAATGATAAATGCTGCAAATAGTGGAATAAGTGCAAAACCGAATACACCATGCCAGCCAAAGGCTTGGGCAATTCGAGGGGCAAACAAAGTCGCCAATACGGTGCCACTATTTCCTGCTCCAGCTATCCCCATCGCCAGACCTTGATGTTCGAGAGGATACCAACGGCTTGCAAGAGGCAGAGCAACAGCAAAGCTTGCACCTGCTATCCCTAGTAGAAATCCAAATGCCTGAACTTCCGTTAATGAATTCCCAAACCACATTCCCCAAAAAAGCGGAAGCATCGTCAGCATCATTCCGATCATACCCATTCGCTTTCCGCCAAAGCGATCGGCAAGCAGACCCATCGGGATCCGGAGCAGGGATCCCCCTAAAATAGGGATCCCAACCATTAGCCCTTTTTCTGCTGGTGACAATCCAAAATCCTGAACAATAAATGTAGAGGTTGCCCCTAACATTACCCAGATCATGAAACTAATATCAAAATAAAGAAAGGATGATAGTAATGTCGGTAAATGTCCACTTTTAAAAAAGGCCTTTAAATTACCCATCTGTTTCACTCCTAATCATTTTTTACATCTTATTCCTCCATCACAAAGGGACTAGCACTTCACTTCTGCATTTTTGCGTGAATAGAAGAACCAGCAAACTCCAAGACTTATAACGTAATACCCGATAAAGAGATAGAGTGCTAAATTAGCAGAGTTGGAAATCGATATCGACCAGCTGAATACCTTTGGAATTAAGAAGGCGCCATATGCAGCAATGGCTGCTGTAAAACCAAGAACAGGTGCAGCCTGCTTCGGTTCAAAAATTATCGGAATCATCCTAAACGTAGAACCATTGGCAATTCCTGTTGTGAAAAAGAGAATAATAAACATGATTAAAAATCCGGTAAAATTCTTCTCATTTAAGAAATAAATAACTCCTACTGTTGCCGCAATCATGATGATAATATCCCAAAACGTTATTTTAGCTCCGCCTATCTTATCTGCAATCCAGCCGCCGATCGGCCTGACCGATGCACCAACAAGCGGTCCTAAAAATGCTAGCTGAAGGGCATTTACTTCCGGAAATTCAGATTTAATGAGCAGCGGAAAAGCTGCCGCATAGCCAATAAAAGAACCGAAACACATCGTATACAGCCATGACATGATCCAAGTATGCTTATTTTTAAAAATTACTGATTGTTCCTTAAACGATTGCTTTGTATTCGGGAGATTATCCATTCCGAAAAAGGCACAGATTGTGACAATCACAATGGGGATGACCCAAATAAAGGCAGCATTTTGGATCCAAACTTCTTTCCCATCCTTCATTAATTGCGAGGAACCAACGATTCCAGCAAAAGCTCCCGCTGTAATCACAATCGGAGTTAAGAATTGAACAGCACTTACCCCTAGATTACCAATACCGGCATTCAAGCCATTAGCAGCACCTTTTAATTTTTTTGGAAAAAAGAAGCTAATATTTGCCATCGATGACGAGAAATTTCCTCCGCCAATTCCACATAGAGCCGCTAAAATGGCCATCGTGGTAAAAGATGTCGCCGTGTTTTGAACAGCAAAGCCTATTCCGAGGGCTGGTAGTAAAAGAGCAGCAGTACTAATTACCGTCCAGTTTTTCCCTCCAAATATCCCCGGCATAAAGGTAAAAAATATTCTCAGTGTTGCCCCAACAAGCCCTGGTAGTGCGGCAAGTGTAAAAAGTTCGCTTGAGGTAAAATTAAAACCAACGTCATTCAGTTTAACTGCTACAACTGACCATATTTGCCAAACGACAAATGCTAAAAACAGCGATGGTATGGAAATCCACAGATTTCGTTTTGCATGATGTTTTCCTTCCGATATCCAGTTCTGACTATTTTCCGGGTCCCAATGCTTAATTCTCCCCATTTCCCTTCATCCTCTCTTTTTCTTGCTTTATTGCTTTCATTGTAAAGGCTTTCAAAAACGATGAATATCAGGGTTACACCTCAGTTTCGTAAGGGAAACTACATATTTTGGTATCGTGGATTACTCAAATGTTCACAATTTATTCACTTATAAGAAAAGCGAAAGCGCCCGTTAAGCGGCGTATGGACTGGAGCACTTTGACTGAGATAAAGGAAACACGGAGAGCGATAGCGATCCGATGTTGACTTATCGTAGGGAAAAGGGCGAAGTACACTAGCCGCTGGGCGCTGGAGCTGGACAATTCTCAAAGTCGAAAATTTTATCTTTCTTATCTTATAAGAAAAGCGCAACCGCCTTACCTAGGGGCGATATAGGAAGACTTATCGACTGGCAAGCGTAGCGAAGCCAGAGATTAGTCTTCCTATATGCGTACGAAAGTAGCCAGGCATAAGACGAGCCTGCGAGAATGTTGCTTTTTAACCTTCTTGCCGGATGTGCTTATGACCTCGAGCCCCTAGGCGCTGGAGCTAGACAACACGGAGAGCGTTAGCGACCCGATATTGACTTATCGTAGGGAGTAGTGCTAAGTACACAAGGCGCTACTCGAAAAAGCTATCGCTTTTCCTTCGTGCGATATTAATGCTGCCGAAGATTTCCTTGTGGAGCTAGACAATTCTCAAAGTCGAATGATAGGAATTCTGATTCAACACAAAAGGACCTATCCATCATTGTGAATAGGTCATAAGAAGAAAATATGAGTCATTATCGGTTCCGTGATTCTGGGGCTGTATTCCAAAGCTGGTCATTTATAAGTAAGCTAAGAAAAAAGTTCATGGTTAAAATCGTTCGTTCATTGTCAAAAACCGTTTCAATACTTCCATTGATTTTTCTCACTTTATCCGCAAGGCACGAGAACACTTCTTCAGAAAGATGCAAGTAATGATAGGTTTCAATTTGAACAGCAAATTGCTGTTCAGATTTTAGTTCGATAATCACTTTAACCTTAGAATTGTTTTCCGCTCTAAATGCACGGTCAAAAAGAAGTGTAAATATAGAGATAAGGCTCTGTTGTGCCTCTATTGATAGCAAGGTTATGCGTTGATCTAGCAAAATGATTTCCAATTTTCCTCCCCATTTTGACTTTTCTTCAACAAAATAGCGGGAAAGGGCAGATTTTTTTGTATCCTTTTTTTCTTCAGTGCTTGTTTGTTCTGTCTCTCGTTCTTGAATATAGTCACTTAGAATCTCTTCTGCGGCAAGTTTCATAGATTCTATTTCAATAGCTTCATAGTTTCTACATGTCCTTTGACCGATAAGCAAAACTCCAATTAGCTGCGATTGAAAAAGCAACGGCACTGATACTGCGGATTTAAGTTCTTCTATGATTAAGATTGGAAACTCAAGAGCCTCATCCTGAAGTTCTTCCGGGAAATTTGTGATAACAAACTCTCGCTTTGTTTTTAATGTCCGTCCGCAAATTCCCTTGCCACTACTAACAACAATGCTTGTATAACGGTTATTTAATGATCCAATGGCTAAACGCCAGCGGAATTCAAGATTAAGAGGATCATAAAAGGCGATCGCAGAAAAATCTGCATTTAGTTCAGATACAAGTAATTGAAGCTTTAACGTCAGTATTTCTTTTAATCCTACTTTTTGCTTTGTCATAGTGTTCACCTAATTATCTAAAAGACCTCTTTTTAATGCAAACTGCACTAAGTCTCTTCGTGTCGTTAGTTTTAGTTTTTCCATAATTTTAGATTTATGTGTTTCTACAGTTCTAGGACTAATATTTAAAAGTTCCCCAGTTTCTTTATTGGTATAACCTTTTGCCACCAGACTACAAATCTCTTTTTCACGTTCCGTTAGAAGATCAAAGGAATCATTGTAATCTTCTCCTGTATCATGGAATACATGCTCAATTACTCTTTTCTGGGCATTTGGATAAAGATATGCCTGTCCAGAATACACCTGCCGAATAGCCGTTACCAACTCTTGCCCCAGAGATGATTTCAACAAAAAACCAGATGCTCCCGCTTTTAATGCTCTAAACAAAGAATCTTGGTCATCATGCATCGATAAAATAAGAACCCTTATATCTGGAAAATTTTGAATCAGCTCACTCGTGGTTGGCAGCCCATCTCTCCCATTCGGCATACTTAAGTCCATGATGACCACATCAGGGTTGACCTTGGGGATTTTTAACAGTGCTTCATTTCCTTCGGCGGCGTCCCCAATGACGACCATGTCTGATTGAGTATTCAATAATAAGTAAAGTCCATCACGGACAACGGCATGATCATCTACTAAAAAGATCCGAATTTTATTCATCTTTATCACCTTATCCAATCGGAATAATTACTTGAATCTGTGTTCCCTTGCCAATTTCTGAGGCAATCGAAAAATCTCCTCCTAATATAGAGGCTCTCTCTTCCATACTATAAATCCCCACCCCGTTTCGATTTGATGGATTGAGCTCAAATCCTTTGCCGAAATCCGCTATGGATAGTGAGACTTTGTCTAGATGTTTATCCACATCAATGACAATATCAATCCGCTCTGCACTTGCATACTTCGCTGCGTTAATCAAAGCTTCTTGGACAATGCGATACAAAGCTGTTTCAATTGACGAAGGTAGACGCTCCTTATCCCCTTTAAAGGTAAAATTTATTTGCAACCCAAACCGGTTGCCAAAATCTCGGATAAAGTTCTTTAAAGTAGCAATAAGTCCATGATCATCGAGAGTCGAGGGACGTAATTCAGAAGATAAATTTCGGACATCTTCGATCGTTTGAGTAATCATTCGCTGAATTTTTTCAAGCTGTAAATCTTTTCCGTTTTTATTTTCTGGAATAGATTTGATGATATCTGCTTGCAGGAGTATTCCGAATAATGACTGCCCAATTCCATCGTGTAGTTCCCTTGAAATGAGCTTTCTTTCTTTCTCTTGAGCTTGAAAAATAGAATGGGTAATCATTTTTTCGATTTTTTTTTGTTCCTCTTTTCGTTTTTCACTAACCTTTTGCAGGCCAATGACCGTCCCTTTTTCATTCTCAGGGGTTGTGTAATAAGAAATGGTCGCTTGCACTGGAATAAGGGCTTTATGAGATTTAATATAAAATTCTACCGGATTTTCCTGATCGTTCATCAAAAAGCACTTTGACGCATCGCAAATTTTATCAGCACCTGGATAAGTGGAACAAATATCACAAAAATTAACAATCTCTTTATCTGATAGATTAAGCAAATCTTTCCCGGCACCATTTAGACTGATAATATTTTTATTTTTATCGAGAATGAAGATACTTTGGGTACTATTTTTAATGACAGCAAGAATTTGTTCTTGTTTAGAACGTAATTTTCTTTCCTGAATAAAAATAATCATAAAAAAGACTGTGATAATGATGAGGACGAAAAAAAATAATGGCAATTTGTCTAAATAATGAATATCAACCTGAAGCATGAATACTAAAGATTGGACGATGATCAGTGAAACAATGATGCTGATTAGTCCATTTTTTAATAAAAACAAATACAAGGGTCTGTTAGGAACCCTAATACCTGAATGCATAAAACTCCCCCTCACCCTAATTTCTACTCACTGGGACTACATATAATTTAAAAGTTAGTAAGTTGTTAATCTATTTAATTTTCACTCTATTTAGAAAGTTCCTCTCCTTTATTATTACCGCTTATGGTGCTTGTTGCTCTGTGATGCAAATCACATTTCAGCTGTCTGATTTTTACTATCTTGTGAACATAAGTGAAGTGGAGACATTCTATTAAACTTAAAAGTTTTTTTCCCATTTTCATCCACCTTTCTGCAGTAAAATGTATGTGTTTTTTCCAAAATTCGAAAGTGTAGTTTTAAACTTTTATTTTCTTTTAAAAGTATAAAAACCAAAAAAAGACTCTTCCGCCAGGCGAAAAAGTCTACAGTTTCTATTTTTTTCAAAAATGAACCCTTATTTTGATAACAACGTTAAGACGGTATCTAACACAACATTTACCCCTTTTTCGCAATCTTCCCAAGTCGTTAGCTCTTCTTCGCAATGGCTTTTTCCATTAATACTTGGAACAAACAGCATCGCCGTTGGGACGTAGCTGGCAATGAATTGAGCATCATGCCCGGCACCGCTGACCATTCGTTTATTGGAATACCCCAACGATTGGGCAGATTGTTCTAAGAGATTACAGATTTCCGGTTCAAACCAAACGGTATCCCGCTCCCATAATTTTGTCACTTTAACCTCACAACCCTCATTGACTCCTAAATGCGGAAGGCCTTGAACAAAATCCTTATAGGTGCTAACGATTTCAGGATCCTTATGCCGTGCCTCCAGTGAAAAGACTACCTTGTTTGGAATCACCGTATGGATACTCGGATACACATTCACCCTGCCGATGGTGAAGACTAATTCTTCATCTAACGCACCTAAGCGTTTGCGGATTTCGTTGATTAAATTATTGGTGGCAAACAGAGCATCCTTTCTCATGTTCATTGGGGTTGTACCGGCATGATCCGACTCCCCTGTTACTTCAATCTCGAAGCAGGCCATTCCCACAACACATTCTACAACGCCAATTGTGAGCGCCACATTTTCTAAGATTGGTCCTTGTTCAATATGTAGCTCTAAAAAGGCGGTCGCTTCTTTTAGGCGATTCTCAACTGCACCTTCGTACCCGCTGGCTTGGAGGGCTTCCTCAAAGGTAATTCCCTCTGAATCTTTCTTTTTTAACATGATAGATTTTTCAAATTTACCAGAGAGCACACCTGATGCCATCATCGAAGGCTCAAACCTTGCCCCTTCTTCATTTGTAAAATTGACAATCGTAATCGGTATTTGCGGCTTAATGTTATTTTCCACCAAGGTTCTGACTACTTCTAAGCCAGTTACTACACCTAGCACACCATCAAAGCGGCCACCTTTTTTTACCGTATCCAAATGTGACCCAATCAGAATAGGAGGTTTATTTTCGAGTCCATCGAGGGTAGCATACATACATCCCATATCATCAACCGTGACTGTCATTCCTAATTCCTCGCAGCAAGAACGGAAGTAATTTCTTACCTTGATATCTTCCTCAGATAACGACAACCGGGTAACCCCATTGTTTTCAGTCCGACCAAAGTCGGCAAATCGTTCCAGTTCCTTTTTAAGCCTTTCCCCATTAATCAATAACTTTTGCTTTTGCATGGTTACACACTCCCTCTTAAAAATGAGATTAAGAACGTTTTTATGTGTGTTAATAAATCTCATGGAGCAGAAAAGCGGAAATTCAGTTTACTAGTAACTGCAACGACCTTCATTACACAAGAAGTTCCGTTCCCAAGGTTATCTTATTTTATTATTTGTAAAAATATTCAGTCATTTTAATTATATAATACATTCTCAAGCTGTCACTAGACAAAACATAAAATCTTTCCGGCAAATTGTTTTATCATTTGTATAATTCTACTATTAATACGAACTAAAAAAACTATCATGAGCCTCAACTCCCAACCCTACCACTGAAAATAATTTAGAGAACAAGCCGTAGTCACCTAATAAAGGCGGTGAGAGCAGAGCTAGACTTCACATCTTTCGTCTAGTGAAATGGGTATTTCACTTTAACTGGTTAAAGTGATTCATTTTTGCGGCGCTCCGCCCCTTTTCCACAGAAAAAGAGACACCCAGCCATTTAAACTAGGTATCTCAGTTGGTTTAATAAAACCTTAAATAGCTTGCTCTGCTAAATAGTAGCGCAGTGTTTCGATGAACGTTTTCAAGGCTTTCGTCTGATAAGGTGAATGGGTTAGGATGGAAAAGTTCCGTTTAAAAGGCAGACCCTCCACCGGAATCATTCCAATATAGCCATTTGTTAATTCCTTTTCTATTGCCCAACGGGACAATAAGCTTATCCCAAGTCCAGCCTCAACCGATTCCTTAATTAGTTGTGTACTCCCGAATTCCATTATTTTTTTCGGGGTGAAGTCATACTTACGAAAAAGATTTTCTGCCGCTTCCCTTGTACCGGAGCCCTCTTCCCTTAGTATCCATCTTTCTTCCTCTAAATCAGAAATTCTATTTTCCCTTTTCATGGTCAATAGACGATGACGGGGAGAAGCAACGATGACCATTCTATCTTCGGAAACTACTTCTGAATTTAGCATATCCTCGTTAATAAATCCTTCAATGATACCAATATCTAATTGATGCATTTTTACAAGCTCAATGATTTCTTTTGTATTTTGGATCTTGATAGACGGACTGATAAGTGGGTACTGCTCCTGCATTCTGGCAATAATATGCGGCAGGATATATTCGCCAAAGGTGTAGCTCGCGCCAATCGCAATCGACCCACTCGCCTTATTTGTCAGGTCGTCGACTAATGACTGCATTTTTGTATATAGTGCCAATATTTCTTTTGCATGATGGTAGACAATCTCCCCTGCCTTATTAAGGCGAACATACTTATTGCTCCTCTCCAATAGCCTGGTACCAATTGATTCTTCTAAGGTTCTGATATACTGACTTACCGCCGGCTGTGTCATATGCAGCTCCTCCGCTGCTTTAGAAAAATTTTCTTTTTCCACGACCTTAACAAACACCTCTAAATGTTGGTCCATAATAGTTCCCTCCTTTTTTTAGTTTTATATATACATAATTACTTATCATCCCTATTATATATCTTTATTTTTCTTATGCACGGTCCTGGAGTATTCTGAAGGTAGAAAATAAACTGAGGTGTTATAAATGGGGAGCCAAAGTGCAAGAGTTTTATCTTTGAAAGAACAAAAAGGCCAGGAGCAAAAAAGGCCTGAACCAAAGCTTGACATAGGGTTATGGTTAGGAGGGATCGCTTTTACTGTTGTCATAGCGGCAATCGGTTACGCCTTATCAAAAGTCCCTGGCTTTGATCATGTTGGACCGCTAGCTTGTGCCATCGTGATTGCGGTCATTTATCGGCAATTTTTTGGTTATCCGGAAAAAATACGCGCTGGGATTCAATTTTCCGCTAAACGTTTTTTACGCTTTGCGATTATTTTATATGGCTTAAAGCTAAACATTGATATTGTTCTTCATCAAGGGCTTGGACTACTTGCACGTGATATCGGTGTTATTACTTTTGCCATTTTAGCAACCATTTGGTTAGGGAAACTTTTAAAAGCAGAGTCCTCTTTAGTATTACTCCTTGGGGTCGGAACAGGGGTATGCGGTGCGGCAGCGATTGCAGCCGTTTCACCAATCATTAAAGCAAAGGATGAGGATACTGCCATCGGTGTAGGTATCATCGCCCTCGTGGGAACGATTTTTTCAATTACCTATACGATCCTGCGTCCTTTTCTTCCGTTATCAGCAATTGATTATGGAATTTGGAGCGGGATCAGCCTTCACGAAATCGCCCATGTTGCCTTAGCCGGAGCTCCTGCGGGACCGGATGGTTTAGCGATTGCTTTGTTAGCAAAATTAGGACGTGTTCTGCTGCTCATCCCATTATGCTTTATTCTTATGTATTGGATGAAACGAAAAAATGCAGGAGAAAAAGAGGAAACGAAGATTGAATTTCCTTGGTTTTTGATTGGATTTATTCTGATGAGCTTGTTTGGCAGCTATTGTTTAGGTAAATCCATTCCGGTTTCGAAAGTGGTAATGGACGGTATTTCAACGGCGACAACCTTTATTCTAACCTCCGCAATGGTCGGCCTTGGCCTGAATGTTAGTTTACGTGATTTACGGACAAAAGCATTGCGGCCGCTTATCGCTATGTTGATAACATCTATCGTTCTTTCCGTTGTTGCATTTTTTATCGCCTAAAAGTATGCTTGGCATTTCATAGATTAATAGTAAGAAAAAGAAACTGGACTTAACAGCCATTCTTAGCGACAAAACCGGAAATCCTTAGCCGCCAAGACCTCAGCGCCAACTATCGAGTAGAAAAGAAATTCTCTACTCGACAGTTCCAAAACAAAACGTCCACCCCAGGAAGACAAATGTCCACGAATGGTGTCAGGCACCAACAGAGGCATCAACAGAAGTACCAACGGTGTATCAACCTACTCGACAAATTGAAGGTTCAAGTTCTCTGGATAGTTTAGTTCTAAGTCTTTCGGGATGCGCAGGTAGATGATTCTTTGTCCTCCGCTAAATTCAGAATGGTGTTCGCTAAAGAGGGATGGTTCTCCTGTAAATTGTTTGATGTTAAAGGTATTTCCAAATTGTGAGAACTTTATTTCACTTCTCTTTGGATTTAAAAGTGTGAGTTGATCCCCCGCTAGTTCCATACCAGGCAGATTTGCCAGCTCCGTTATATCCATTCCATTATAACTTGATCGTGTTTGATAAAATTCCGCTTCAATTTTACCGTCATTATTATTTTTCTTTTCCACGACGACCATTGCGTCTATATTTTCATCTTGGATGACAGCTAAATTAAGCTGCTGACCTTGATAATTGAAATTCCACTTTTTCCGGAGAAATTTGCTGCCCTCTTGATTAATGCTTCCCTCTACCGCTGCATCGTATAAATTTAAACTTTCTCGTTCAAGATCTGCAGTATTCACCTTTTTCAAACCGTCCATTATTTTAACGGGTTGGACAGCATTCAAAATTAAACAGATTAATAAGATAACCACATAGCCGCTTAATAGCCAATAAACGCGCTGACTGTATGAAAATTTCCCCTTCTTATGAACCATTTTGTTCCTAGTTCTTGTTGAGAAAACCAAAATACCAATAACAATTATTACAATTATAAGAAGTGGTATCATCCCCATCATGTCCTAACCTCCCTTCTATTGGACAATGCAAATGCACCGATAAAAAGCAATCCTGCCGTCATGATTATTTTGACAATAAATAAGGCTAGTGATGACTCCGTAAAGTAAAATCCCAATACCTTTGCGATGACACCAGTTTTTCCGCTAAGCCCATCAAATATTAATCCCCCTAAAAATGCTGCCGGTAACAAAACAGCAAACACTTTACTGATCTGCACAAGCGTTCCGACCAAATAACCTAACGCGCAAAATAGAAAGACATAAAGAATGGTCGAGAATATGCCGATAAGGAATTCCATTGGCATATCCATTACGGTCGTGCTTTTTAAAGCAAAATCACTTTTAAAGTAATACACAATCACTTTGATTAAATTGGTAGATAACATCGCTGTAATTCCACCAATGACGCTTGCGATTAATAAAAATACCATATTGGATAGATTACTACTGGCTCGATTGGTTACAAATATGAAGTCATCAATTCGATACGTCTTTGTCGTAATGACAATTGCTGTAATAAACCCCCAAAGCATCGTAAAGGCCACAACAAAATCAGCCGAAAAATAGCTCACGTTTATTTGGATACTTCCACTGCTAATCCCCCCTCCTCCAACACCGTTCAAGGAGAAGAAAACGGCAAGTAATTGGATGAAAATAAGTGAAATAAATACCTGACTGTAAGCCTTCAGCTTATAAACATACTGTTTTTTCACAATATCTATAAGACTAACCTTTGTTAAAGACATCATCGATTCCCCCTTTCGTTTTGCTAGTTAGGTAAACACATAGGTCACTTGAAGAAACTGGAGTGAGGTCAATTCCGGCAATGCGGGCACTTTGCCATTCTGTTTCTGAGAAATTATTCCTTACGACAACGTACGACTGGTCTGGACCAATATTTTTTGTAAAAATTAGTTCCTTGTTTTGTGTCCATTCATCAACGATGGCAGTCTTCCCCTGGAGTCCAATTGCCCATTCCTTCAAATCTGCGATTGGCATGTGAAGAAGTTCTTTCCCATCTTTCATGAGGAGAATGTCTTCAAGCAAATCCTCAATCTCATTTAAATGATGGCTTGAAATTATGATGGTCCTTGGGTGGGCGAGATAGTCTTTAAGCAAGGCACGGTAAAAATCCTGTCTGACCGCAGCATCCATCCCCGAGGTCGGTTCATCAAAAAGTGTTAATGGAACTCGGGCAGCCAATCCTAAAATCATATTAAATGTACTTTTCATTCCCTTAGAGAGTCCTTCATAATGCTGCAATGGGCTTAAGGAGAAATAATCGAAAAGACGATTGGCCAGTTCGCGATCCCAATTTTGATAAAAGCTGGCTGCCACCTCTAACAGTTCCTTAAGATTTAAGGCAGTAGGGAGATCCATTTGATCGTGAATAAAAACAACATTAGCTGAAACTGTCAGATTGTTAAAAGGACTTTCTGAAAATACCTTTAGGTCACCAGAGGTTTCTTTCATAAAACCCGCGATAATTTTGAGCAGCGTTGTTTTCCCTGCCCCATTCCTGCCAATGAGCCCAGTAATTTTATTTTCTTCTATGTTGCAGGAAAAATTATTTAACGCCTTCACTCCACCATATGCTTTCGTCAGTCCCTGACACTCGATTACACTCATTTCTCTACCTCCCCTATGTCTGCCGCATTGATCATTTCGATTAATTCTTCTTTACTTACCTGCAGTCGCGCCGCTTCTATCACAATTTCCTGCACCAATCGTTTTAGGGTTTGATTTTTCCGTTTGGTAAGGATCATTTCTTTGGCATTGCTTGTTACAAACATTCCTAGTCCACGTTTTTTATAAAGAATTTGTTCATCTACCAATATGTTCAGCCCCTTTGCCGCCGTTGCGGGATTGATATTATAAATCTCTGCAAGCTGATACTGGGAGTAAATCTTTTGATCACTTTCAACATTTCCGTTCAATATCTCGTTCTCTAGCCATTCCGAAATCTGTACATAAATCGGCTTTGTCCCGTCCAAATTGATGATCAACCCTTCCCCTCCTCTCCATCATACATAGTACATTAGTGTTGTAATGTAGTATATTATAATTGGAAATAAAAAACAATGCCATTTCGTCATTTTTCCAATAAATATTTTCACATGGTGCCTGACACCCTTTTTCTTTTAATATTCCGACTATTAATGTATCTTTGAAGGATAAGGAATTTGAAGATCGAGAGGCGCAGCTTATGTGGAGAAACCGAAATGTATGGATTTTGTTAACGGGGGAATTTATCGCCGGCCTTGGCCTATGGCTTGGGATTATTGGTAATTTGGAATTCATGCAGGAGAAATTACCTTCAGATTTCTTTAAGTCACTACTGTTAGCTGGGGGACTGCTAGCGGGAATAGCGGTTGGACCTTATGCGGGCAGGCTTACAGATCAAACTAGTAAAAAAACAGTTATGCTGATTTCAGGATTTGTTCGGGCTGTCAGTGTCATTTTTATGCTCATCGCAATTGCGACTGGCTCAATTTGGTGGATGGTCGTATTTCTAGTCTTGCTTCAGATTTCTGCTGCTTTCTATTTTCCAGCCCTTCAAGCTGCATTACCACTAATTGTCTCTGATAAGGATTTGCTTCAGTTGAACGGTGTTCATATGAATGTCTCAACCCTTTCTCGAATTATTGGAACGGCGCTAGCCGGGGTCTTATTGGTTATCCTGCCAATCAGCTTGCTCTATGTTGGCTCCCTGGTGGCCTATATTGGGCTTTTTATCCTAACCTGGTTCTTGAATTTCAATGAAGGAAATGGAGAAAAGCTAACAAAGAAAAAAAGTAAAGAAAAAGCTAGCTTCAAGGATGTATTTTCAGTTATCAGGGGTCTTCCAATTGTTTACATGACGCTGATTATGACACTTATTCCCGTTCTATTTCTTGGCGGGTTTAATCTTATGGTCATCAACATCAGTGAACTCCAGGACAGTTCAGCTATTAAGGGCTGGATTTACACGGCTGAGGGGATCTCGTTTATGATTGGTGCCTTTTTCATTAAAAGAATCAGCGACCGAACCTCTCCTTACATCATTTTGTTTGCATGCTCCTTTATGGTTGGTGCCTCACAGCTCCTTCTCTATTTAGCAAGCATTCAGTTAACGACTATCATAGCTTTTATGTTATTTGGATTTTCTGTCGGCTGCTTCTTCCCAACAGCTGCAACCATTTTTCAAACGAAGGTACCAAAGGATTTCCATGGGCGGTTTTTCTCTTTCCGCAACATGCTAGACAGGATTTCCTTTCAAATTGTCCTACTCATAAGCGGCTTTCTATTAGATTTAATTGGCCTGCAGCTCATGTGCGTCCTTTTCGGAAGTCTATCAATCATCATGACTACTATCTTCTATACAAGACATAAACACCTGCAAACACATATCGTTAAACAAGAAAACAGCACAAAGGCACCATTCACTAGCGAATAGAGAATGGCGCCCTTTTTTGTCCACCACCAGAGGACAAATGTCCACGAGTGGTGCCTGACACCCTAATTTGACACCCTAATTAACAACCTTCTCCAAATAATTCTTTCATATATTCATTTAGGAATAGTTCATGTGGGTCTAGTTCTTCTCTTACTGCAAGGAAGTCGGGGAGCTTTGGATAAAGGAGTAGTAGTTGTTCTTTAGTTAGTTTGTGCATTTTTCCCCAATGTGGTCTTCCTTCATATTTCCTCATAATCCTTTCCATATCAGAAAAATATTCCTCATACGGCATCCCCTTGTACATATGGAAAGCAATATAGGCAGAATCCCTTTCATAGGATGGACTTAGCCAGATGTCATCTGCCTTGACAGTCCTGCATTCGATTGGAAAATGTACCCGATACTTCTCCAATTCGATACACTGCCGAATTTCTTGAATCGCTGCTTTCATATGGTGAATGGGAATACTGTATTCGATTTCCCTAAACCGAACGAGTCTTGGCGTCGCAAAAAGCTGGTAGCTGTGCGCTACAATCTTCGTGGTTCCCACACCTTTTGCAGATAACATGCTGATAAAGCGACTACTCCTCGGAAAAAGGCGGCAAATCTCAGAGAGGATAAAAAATAAATAGTTTTCAAGTAATAGATTTGTAAAGTTATGCAATGACAATGACTGGGGTCTTTTGGCAGTATTATTCATCGTTTTTATTTGGACAATATTTGAATAGGGAAAGAGATAGAATTCGAAGTGGCGGTTTTGTTCAATGTATTGTTCTAGCTGTACTTCAAGGCGCGAGTAGTCTATCTTTTGACTTTTATATTCGTATACTGGGCTTTTCGTAATTTTCAAGGTAACTTTGACGATAATCCCGAGACTCCCAAGTGAGACGAGGCACGCCTTAAAATAATCAGGATTGCTTTTTTCCGAGATTACTAGGACTTCACCCGAAGCTGTAACCAATGACAATTCCAGCACCTGGGTTGAGATATTTCCAAATTTCAGTCCTGTCCCATGGGTGCCGGTGGAAATAGCTCCAGCAATGCTTTGAACATTAATATCACCAAGGTTTTCCTGAGCATATCCGATATTTCCAAGCGCTTCACCTAGCTTAAATAACCGTGTACCACCGAGAACTGTTGCTGTCCCAGCTTGTTCATCAACTTTTTCAACCCCACTTAGTTGGTCAAGTGAGACAAGCCAATTATCTGTTTTTACCAGACTAGTAAAGGAATGCCCAGCTCCTACCACTCTAATCTTTTTCCCTAGCTTTGCTGCTTCAGTGACAATCTCGCAAACTTCGTCAATCGATGATGGATAAAGGAGCTTTTCAGGAACACTGTCAAAAGTATGAGCCCAGTTTTTCCATCTTCGGCCTTGCACAGTTTTTATCATAGGAAACAGGCTCCTTCCCCTCGATAGGTCAAATAGTGATCCATGACTTGCTGGTCAGCCACACAAACGATCTCCTTAAAGCGCTCACATATTTCGCCAGCCTTTGCAGGCCGGAAAATAATGACCCCACCCATTTCCAGCGTTTCTTTTTCAAATAAGACAGGCGTTTGTACCTCGCCAGCTCCTTCAAATGGTAACAGCCTGCCACCAGGTGGATAAACAGGCTGAGGATTTTTGTCCTCGCCCGGAGGTCCGGAAGCAATATAGCCGCCACCAAGACATGTATAAATATTAGGGGCAGGCTTTCTTACTACAGGTAAGGCAAAGTATAAGGCCGGCTTGAAGCGGAAACTTCGATAGTAGTCAAACAACAACGGCGCATAGAAACCCGACCCAACAGTAACCTCTGTGACGACATTTTCCTTTGAGGTGGTATGCAGACTTCCTGTTCCGCCGCCATTCACAAGTTCAAGTTCCAAACCTTCACTGTGAAGCACCTGAACGATTTCCATTCTTCTGCGTTCGATTTCAGCAATTGATTTCCTTTTCAGGTAAGCGATCAGGCTATTTTTTATCTTTTGAGCTGGTACGGTGTCGCCAACTCCAGCAATTTGGGCTTCATACCCCATAATTCCAAGGAGCTGTAGTCTCGAAGAATCCTTGATTTTCCGTGCAAGCTGAAGAACCTCTTTTTCATTTTTTAGAGGCGAACGCCTTACTCCAAAATGCAGGCTTGCGAACTTTGTGCTCATATCAACATCTATACACAGATAAAATTTACCGTCCGCTTCCAAGGCAATCCTAGCAAGGTGGTCAATATGTTCTAGCGAATCGACCATACAAATAATTTTCTTCCCCTTGTGATTGAGGGAGGCAATTTGAAGAAGCGCCTCCCTATCCCAACAAGGATATCCTAGCAAAATATCATCAAAGCCCTTTTCTTCTAGAAAAATGGCTTCATTGGGGCTGTAACACATTAGCCCTTGGAAAATGGGATTTGATTGGAATATTCTTTTCAAAACGGGAACTGATCGAATCGATTTGCTGGCGATTCGAATTTGTTTCCCGTTTGCCTTTCTAGCAATTTCCCTGCAGTTATCATCAAAAGCCTGGACATCGAGCAGTAAAGCAGGAAGTTGAATCTCCGATGCAATTGTTTCAAAACGTAACAACAACAACACCTCACTTTATAAATATGAAAAGAGCTCTCTTCGATTATATAGTATTAAACATCCTTTATGATATTAATTTACACAAAATTCTGAATTTAAAAGATGCAGGGAATCGTTTAAAAGGTGTCAGGCACCACAAAAAGACATTTGTCCACGAGCGGTGCCTGACACCATTACCACTATTTACACAATACTAGCCATGTGTTTCATTTTAGCTTTGGGCGAAGCAGAACTTCCAAAACCTTCAGGGGGCTATGAATTTTTGCCAATTTTTCCGTTATTAAAAAAACAATTCGTTATCTTCAGGAAATTTTGTACAATAGATTATATAGAACCCTTTATTACAATCATATTCAGACGATATAGAACTAACTTCAAGAGAGAATTTCTATTATAGGAAGGGAATTGAATGTTATGTTGAAATCAAGGTTATACGAACTATCGTTATTTCTTACTGCTGTGGCCATAGCATTTTCTTCATCGGAAATTTTGGCAGACAACACCAGCTTTATAACGGCCATCATTGTATTCTGGTTTTTCTCCACTCTATATTTTCGTCTTCGGGTATTCTATAAAAATGGCAATACTAATATTGAATATGGAATTAGCTATGATTTATCCTTTGTTTTATTTGCTGGACCATTGGGCTTGTTCATCTTGGAGACCATTTATCGATTTACTGTTTATTTTTATCGAAAATGGAAGAAAATCGCTGACCCTAATGAATTCTTCGATACTTTTTATAATATTGGCACCTTTGTTATAACTAATTCATTTGTCTATTTTCTATTCCAACACTTTCATTCGAGTTTTCAATCTTTCCCCTTTGGCTATTGGGTTCTACTTTTTATATTAGTATGTATTTCTTCTTACATTTCAGGGGCAATTATGGTGTTATTATTTGGTACTATCGGAGAATCAATAACCTTTAAAGAGGGAATCCACTTTATTTTTAAAGATATAAGTTTTCTTGACTATGGGAAAGTGGCGATAACTAACGGTCTATTATTTCTTTTTCTCCAAGAGGGAAAATGGGAAATGATAATCAGCTTATTTATTTTAAACTACATTGTTAATCTTTCGTTTTATTCAAAATCTCAAAGTATTCAAAACAAGCTAGAACGGGATCAGTTCGAGCAAATGGCCTATACAGACTTTTTGACTGGCGTCTTTAATCGCACCTTCATGGATAAAAAAATGGAGGAGTTAAACCAAACTAGCGAGAAAATCGGTATTGTCGTAGCCGACATCGATAAATTTAAAAGAATTAACGACAGCTACAATCATGCTGTAGGGGATAAAGTTATCCAACACTTTGCTGCGACACTAAAAGGCTACCTGAGCGAAGATGATTATCTTTTCAGAAGCGGCGGTGAGGAATTTACTCTTTGTCTTAGAAAAAGAGATTTTAGTGAGACAGCGGATTTGATTAATAGTATCCTACGTGGAGTTGAAAAAAATTCCGTGGAAGTAGAGTACAATGGGGAAAAAACCTCCATTTTCTATACAGCATCATTCGGGCTCTATTTCTATAAAATTAACGAACTCACCTCAATTGAAAAAGCCTATATCCAAGCAGACGAATTAATGCTCCAATCCAAACAACGTGGAAAAAACCAAGTATCGATGGTAAACGGCCTAATAACCAAAGAATTGGTATAACTAGAAAACTCTTTTCTAATAGATTATTGCTAATTATTTCTTAAGTGTCAGGCACCACTAAAATACATTTGTCCTTCTCCGGTGGACACTGATTAATATTGGTGCCTGACACATTAGGATACCCTTTTTAGATTTTTGAACTGTCCTTTTGATAGGACGGTTTTTTCAAGCCGGTGGGCCATCATTCCTGCAAGGACTGATAGGATAATATCCTTTGGCAGCGGAGCAACCATCCACAACCAGGCCATTTTGTAGGTAAATCCTTCTGGTGCATCAGCCCAAAGCTTATAAGCATAATACATCCAGTTTGTTCCGAAGAGGTAATTGACGGCCATTCCGATTAAGGAGGCTATGATAAAAGCCGACAAAGTTTTTTTCCTTTCCACCACTTTCCCAATGATAAAAGCAGCAAAAATATACGAAATGATAAAACCAAAAGTCGGTCTAAAAATGATTGAGAGTCCTCCGTAAAAATCTGCAAAGACTGGTGCTCCCACCATACCTAATAACATATAAACAATCATCGCAATCGCGCCCAATCGACTCCCCAAAATTAATCCTGCTAAGATAGCAAAAAAGGTTTGCAAGGTGATCGGAACTCCGCCTACACGCAAAAATGGAGCAATCGTTGTTATGTTTGCCCCAATCGTCATAAGCGCTACGAACATTCCAACAAGTGTTATATCAAGTGCCCTTAACTTCATTCTTTTCATTCTCCCATCGTAAATTAAAATGTCATAAATATAAAATAAATGGTTTAGAGGTTAATTGTCAACCATAAAATAATTTTGGTTAACAATAAGTTTTTTGATGATATACAATCGAGTTTCCAAAAAGGCATTTGATTTACTTTCTATTTTTGTTCAATAAATACTAGGAATTTCTCAAAGGCCAATCTATAGCCCTTAAAATACTATATAAATTCCCCTTCACTTTTATTAAATATATTATTATGGATATAACAGGAATCTTTAAGAGAAGGCAAACGAATAGGAGGCTTTTATGAACAGAGAACAGATGCTTGACCTTTTTAATAAACATATGCGGATTGAGATTACCTATCCTGGGTATCGCGTTGAAAGGAACGCCACAGTTATTCGACAGATATCCTCGACAAGCGAACCGGGTTTCGTCCTTTTTTCTCAAATGGATGAATCTAACGCAGACGCGGTCATCGATGAACAAATCAGCTATTTTTCTAATTTAAATCAACCATTCGAATGGAAGGTATTCGATTATGACCAGCCGAAAAGCTTAAAGGAAAAGCTGCAGGCAAGGGGATTTACCATCGAAGACCAGGAAGCCCTTATGGTATTCGATTTAACCGAAGGTGAACAACTGCTGAACATGCCTGTGCAGCCAGAGATTAAAAGAATCACCGATGAACAAGGCATATATGAGATCGTCCGGCTGGAAGAAGAGATTTGGAATGTAAGTCACCAAGAGTTAGGCGAACGGCTGGTAAAAGAATTACACGACAATTTATCGGGATTGCATGTTTATGGGGCCTTTGTCGCGGATAGAGTTGTCAGTGCAGCCTGGATGTACCTTCACGAAGGCACTCCATTTGCAAGCCTATGGGGAGGATCCACACTACCTGAATTTAGGAAACGAGGTTTCTACAGTTCGCTGCTCGTCATCCGTGCTCGTGAGGCCGCTTCAAGAGGATACCGTCTATTAATGGTCGATGCCAGCTCTATGAGCCAGCCCATCCTCGAAAAACAAGGCTTCCAATGCCTAGCCTACTCAACACCTTGCATGTCACAAGCATTCGAATAAAAGTGATTAGCAGTTACCATATCGATAAATTCGGCTAAAACGACAAAAAAGGATTGGGCATTATCAAGGCTCAATCCTTTTTCAGCACATGGGTGTCAGTCACCACAAGTTTTTTCGCACAATGTCCGCCCCACACGGACAATTGTCCGCGATCGGTGCCTGACACCTTCTCTATTACACGCTATTTTTTCATTTCAATGCCAGTCAAGATGGCGTAGCCGTTGTTGACTTTGGCTTTTGCCCATATTTCACCTTTGGTAGACGCCTTTTCCCATTCTGTTCCGGTATTGTCCTCGATATAATATTTATCAAGACTGTACTTGATGAAAGCAACTTCATTTCCATTCCGATTTGTACCAATAAAGTCTAGGTTTCCTTTTAGAAATATTCCCTTTTCTGGTTTATGAAGAGTAACCTTAACAGGGGTATGGACTCCGTTCTTTTTTTCCAAAAGAACATATACCACTCTATTACGCCCCCATCCCATTGTTTCATCGAGCACTTCTTGTTCCACCAATTGTTTTGGGACTTCTTCTGCATCATATCGTAAAGTCACATAATCACCCCGAAATAAGTCCGATGGGTCGACCGGTATTGTTTGTAGAGTAATCTCTTCCCCTTTCACCAGTGTAAGAAGAGGATTAAAACACATACCCAAAAGAATGAGCACTGGCACTAAACAGGCCAATATCAACTGTTTTGTTCGTTTATTCATGAATTTCCTCTCCTCTTCTTCTTTGTTTTTCAAAATAAAAACCAAAGCCGAGCAAGAGGACTCCTCCAATGATAAACACGAACGATTTTGGTAAAAAGGCAAAGGAGATATCCAAGTAAAAACGGAAAATCATCACACATAGGATGATGATGCTGAGCAAGCTCCCTTTTTTTATTAAGTAAAAAAGAAAGAGGAGATAGAGCAGTGAAAAGGCAATATACATCCACCCTACTTGACCAGGCCATGTGTCCTCAAAAGATAGCAAAAGAGCGGCAACTCCATGGACGAGGTATCCTAAAAATACGTACACCTCTCTTATTTTTCCTCTCAAAAAGACAAGACCAATGCCGATGGCCAAATAGATTAAGCCATGCACATATGGATAATCGAAATACTCGAACCTATAGATAAAATAGCTAATGATAGTGCCAATAAAAGCAAGCAATGTTAGGCCATTGACAAAGCCTGTTACTCTTGAAAAACTGATTTTCTCATTTAAATAATATATCGCGGCGATCCAAACAAGAATCCAGAAGGGGATGACTTCTCCTTGAAGATAAGAGCTGTCTAAGATGTGAATAAGTGAAAAAACTGCTGCCGCCAATAAAATCCATTTATCACGAAGCACCAAGGCTAACGGTAGAATACCAAGCGACCACCATAAAAAGGCCTCCTGAATACTTCCTCCAATATGAAACATCTGTTCAACTAGAAAAATACCGGCACCGAAAACAAGTACACCAAGATAATAGAAGCTCTTTGACGTCTTCGGATAATTTCTTTCAAGCTTCAATCCAGTAAAATTACAGCCAAGAAAGATGCCAAGAATAAGAAGAAGTTTGAGTGGTTTTCCAATCTCACCCCAGTTACTCGCGATGAAGCTAAGAATTCCGGCCCCAATTAATATCGAACCCACATACAGGAGCGTCTTCGTAAAGGATGGCTTATCCCTTACTTCATACAATGCTTGAATCTCTTCGGACTTTTCAGTTGGAATAACCTGTTTTTCAACCAAGTAATGAAGCTCCTGCCTTAAAAACTTTAACTCATCCTCTTTGACAACACGCATGAAAATTCCACCCCCTTCATTTAATCTATTCATAAACAATGCAATAAATAATAAATTCCCTAGCCAAAAAAGATTGAAATATCTAAAAACATCCTTCAAGCATATTTTATCAAAAAATGGTGTCAGACACATCATAGCTCAAAAAATAATGTCCACCCACAGCACACAAATGTCCACGAGTGGTGCCTGACACCCTAGTTGTTACACATAATTACTCAAGAATCGACAAAATTCTACTGAAACAAAAATAATGTCACTAACAGATTTTTCTTAAAAGATATTACAGGATAAGTTTGTTGTTTACCTCCATCCCAACCTGAGTTTTTACTTTCAAGAATCATAGTATTTTTCTGTGGAAAAGGGGCGGAGCGCCGCAAAAATGAATCACTTTAACCAGTTAAAGTGAAATACCCATTTCACTAGACGAAAGATGTGAAGTCTAGCTCTGCTCTCACCGCCTTTATTAGGTGACTACGGCTTGTTCTCTAAATTTACTTCAATGGTAGGGTTGGGAGTTGAGGCTCATGATAGTTTTTTATAGATACAAAAAACCTATTAATTTTTATATTACTATTTCTTCGAGTTCTGAAATTTTTGTAGGACGAAATAGACATTATCCTTTGATTATATGACAAAATATTATGAAAATTAAAATTATAATAGACTTGTATCAAAATTTGAATATTTTTGGAGGTGCTATTATTACGTGAAGAAAAAACAAAAGTGGAAAAGAAATTTAATGATCATGACCGCGATAACCGGACTCGGTTTCTCGGTACTATCCCCCAGCCTCAGTATGCCCACTAACGCAGATGAAACAGACTTACCACTACCTAAGGAAGAATCTGTCTCCATTGTTCAACTAGTCGTGCCGAATGACAAAGCCAAGGATAAGTTACTTGAACTTGGAATTGACCTTACTCATAGAATTGAGGAAAACAATGGACAACTTGAAGTAGATGCAGTTGTCACACCATCTGAAATTGAAATGCTAAAGAATTATGGTATCAATGTAAAAGAAACATTAATTACAGAAAATGAATGGAATGCTAGAGTAGCAGAACGGCAATCAGCTGTTCAGCTTCAAGCTAGTTTAGCCGCTACCGAAGATACTCTTAAAGTCCTTAGGGCTAATCATTTTACCAATCAATCGGATACTTTCCTTTATCTCGAAGTGAAATCGAGTGCAGGCGCTACAGCAAGCACCGCTCTTAAAGCGACCTGGACAGAGAATGGGGTAGAAAAGTCTGCCACGCTTTCTAGATTAGTTGATTATGGAGAATATTTATACCACTATCTAATGCTGCCTGTAACTGCCATCCCTGAATCAGTAAAAATTGAATCTAATCTTGGTGGGGCAGCTTCGAGTGCTGTAACCGAATGGCTAGGAAAAGAGCCTAAAAAGCCAAAAACAAATTATGTCACCGATTTCGTTGACCACTATATGGCTCCGAATGAATTATATGACCGTGCTGAAAAACTAGCAAAAGAGTTCCCAAAATTAGTAGAAATCATTAAAATGCCTAACAAATCAAATGGATACAGACGTCTTGCTCAGGCAACCATTGGCAGCACAACGAATACTTCAGTAGTGGTTTCCTCAAAAGCTTGGGGTCATGAAGGCGGTAATGATGTATCGGTAGAATTTATGAATCCTGGAACTCCTAACTCTCCACTTAAATTAACTGTAGATGGTAAAAAGATTTCAGTAGATTTAGCTACCAATGCAGCCGGTAATCCTACAAGTACTGCAAAACAGGTCGTTGATGTCATAAATGCAAATGTAAGTCAACTTGTAACCGCGACTACATATCGCGGCAACAGTGGAGCAGGGGTTGTTTCACCAGTTACTGCGAAATTAACTGACAATTTAAAAGCACCGGCAGATGTTTCCCGTGATCCTTTCACGGTCAAAGCGATCCGAATTGGTAAGAATCGTGACGGATCCAAGCCTGGGGTATTGGGATATGCTCAGGAACACGCCCGTGAGTGGGTGACCCCGCTTGTGACAATAGAAACAGCTGAGCGACTGCTTCGAAACTACGATCATGATAGTGAAACGAAGAAACTTGTTGATAATCTTGATATCTTCCTTGTTCCGTCCGTAAACCCTGACGGCGCCAATTACAGCTTCTATGATTTCAACAATCAACGGAGAAACATGACCAACCACTGTGGTCCTACCGAATCTGATCCCGCATACCGCAATTCTTGGGGAGTTGACCTTAACCGTAACCATACAGTCGGCTCAGCTTTTGACGGTTATATCGGTGCCTCAACAACGAACTGTAGAAGTGATACTTATGCTGGACCATCAGAAAACTCCGAACCTGAAGCTAGAAACCTTGTCTGGCTTGCTGACAAAAATCCGAACATTAAGTTTGCTATGAATATTCATAGCTATGGCGGCTACTTCATGTGGTCACCTGGTGCTTACAATGCCAACCGTGTAACATTACCTCGTCCGAGTGCAGGGGAAGAATCATTCTATTGGGCTGCATCTGATATCATGTTAAATGACATTCAGGACCACCGTGGAACGGTCATTCTTCCAAGCCGTACAGGTCCGATTCCTGATGTATTGTACTCAGCTGCAGGTAACTCCGCAGACTACCTATGGTATGAAAAAGGGATTTACGCCTGGAATTTCGAAGTAGGGGCAGATTTATGGAATAAGGATACGAAGAGATGGCAAGCGGTTGGATTCCAGCCATCGTTTGCAGAGGGTCATGAAGAGGCAATGGAATTTTCAAACGGTTTGATTGGCTTGATTAAAATAGCTTATAACTATGCGAAGGACCATCAGAAGCCTTCCTCAAAAGCTACACCTGGAAACGGTAAATACACAGGACCAGTTGAGGTTAAGATTGAAACAAGCGAGCCAGCGACCGTTTATTACACACTCGATGGCAGCCGCCCTACCTTCCAATCAGCGAAAATCAATTTAAGCGGAACACGTGAATTTGCAGAAACGATAAAAATTAATAAAACAGCAACAATCAATTATTTCGCTGTTGATGCAGCAGGGAACATTGAGAAAAATTACAATCCGCTTGGCAATGGGGAAAACTATAACTCTGATACGATTACAATTAAGTAAATGAAAGCAAATGGGTTGATCCTGCGGGGTCAACTCTTTTTTCAGGAGGTTAGTATACTCATCTAACTTTAAAAACCAAAAGCCTGACTCGTTGTGAACTGCCCCGTAAATGTTAGACACCAATCTGACGTTTACGGGGGTTTTTTTATGGCCAAATTTACAGCAGAAGATAGAATACAGATTGTTTTACGGTATGTAAATGGGAACGAAGCTAT
>NZ_CALBWS010000019.1 GCF_937468385.1 Neobacillus rhizosphaerae | reverse complement strand
GATCAACAATCTGCCTAAATAATAATATATAAAACATTATAAATTAGCTCTTCAAAAAAAAATTAATAGATGGAGGGCCTGCTTTCGTATGGCATTTTTACCAAGTTATTTTCATACAAAAACGAAAAGAATTTGTGGCAATTAATCGAATATTGCCGAAAACGATACTTCCATCGTTATTTTTGACGAATTTTGCGCTTACCCAGGAAATTTTGCCTGTTTTTGTTCTAAGCGAATAAGTCTGGTTTGAAGCTGTTCCAATGTCATTTGGCCTGTTAATTTTACAAGTATTTTAGATTGAGTTATTAAAAAAATCGCCTTTTTACAGTAGTTAATAGCAAGCTGATAATCTTTTAGTCTATGTTCATGGATTTTCGCAAGCTCCAGGCATGCCGTTAACATCATCCGTTCATCACCAGAATCGACAACATCCACGAACAATTTTCGTGCAACTTCCCACTCGTGTTCTTTTTTGTGCTGAAAGGCCAAAGTTAGCTTTGCCTGAAAGGAAGTTAAATCAATGCCCGTGGTCAGTTTCCTCAGTACTTTTTCTGCTTCACTCTTTTCTCCTAATGATGCAAACCAGCGCCCGACTTCATACGATTCCGGCCTTGTTTGATTCATATCTACCCCACATATTTGGAAGGTTAGATGAGTATACAATGTTATAAGCGACAAAATATCCATTTCATTATGTTTTATGATTCCGATCATGCCATCAGGCAGCTTACTTTCAATGAAATCAAAATAGATCATTGGGGCCAAATATCCGGGAATATCGTCTATTCTTTCTACTCCTAAAACCTCTTTTTCAACAGCAGCTAATTTCAAACGCTCCAATTTATGCTTCCATAACCTTCTCGCGGCATGGAATAAATCAAAATGCCCAAATGCAGGCAGCTTTGGTACATGCTCTCTCACAAGCGTATGCCTTGTTTTAACTTGAGGCCAATCAAAGGATTTTCCATTATAGGTAACCAGCGTTTTATAATTTACCTTTTCTAAAAAACTTTGATATAAAGGAACCTCTGCACCCGGATGTGGCAGGATATGTTGCCTTAAAACAAGCTCATTTCCTGAAATACTGGCATAACCAAGTAAAAAAATGGTATTCCCCACTCCGCCCCCGAGTCCGGTTGTTTCTGTATCAAAAAAGAAGAGTTCATCAGCCCGATGTCCTTGCGCTGATAAAGGATGGCTGACGGAAAGCTTGTTCCAGATTTCAACAGCAGTAAGAAAATCACTAAAACAGTAATGTCCATGCTGCTGGGAAAGAGGATATTTCACTTCCCTTATTAAGCAATAATCTTCGTCCATAAAATAGGGGTTAACGCTTTCTTGCTCCCATCTCTCCCTGAATGGTACATCAACGGCAGAAGATTCAGTCAAGAGAACTTGTTTTTCCCCTTTTACTCCGGCTGAAAGATGTGGTTTTAATCGGTTCAATTTACTTTTTAACGACATTACTGCACTTCCCTGTCAAAAGCGATAGGATTTAAAAAAGAGGCAATAATTTTCAATGCATCCTTTTTTGCCATTTCCCCAACAGTATCAGTCCCAATACAGGAGGGACAACCGGATTCACATTGGCATCGGTCAATCATTTTTTTCGTTTCGGCAAATACCTCTGACATCCCACTGTGGATTTTTTCGCTTAAGCCAATTCCTCCCGGATAACGATCATAAAAGAAAATCGTTGGCTTCTCATTATGGTCTGCCTTCACTTGCGGGATGACATGGATATCTTGCGGGTCGGCCATCACAAATAAAGGTGCGATATGATTTAAGGCATGTGCTGCTCCGACAAGCCCCTGTTCTAATCGCTCATGTCCCATTTCTGCTAGCGGCTTATTTAAGGAAATCCAGGCACCATTTGTGTGAAGCTCCTCTTCTGGAAGATGAATGGGCCCTGACCCGATATTTTCGTGTGTCTCAAATTTGATTTTTTTAAAAATCGTTGCCATGGCCCGGACACTAACATCCCCAAAACCAATTTCTACATCAGTCAAGGTTTGTAGCTTGTCCTCCTCGAGCACTTTTAATTGAACGGCAAGATTGGCATCGGTAAAATAGTCTACATCCACTTCCCTGACAAATGCCTTCTTTTCATCCCAGTCAAGCTTTTCAACTTGGAATTGTGTACCTTGATGTAAATAAATGGCCTCATCATGGAGCAGTGTCATCGCAGAAAACCGATCCATTTCCCCGATTACTTTTACATTTGCAATATCTGTTTGATCGACGATAATCACATTTTCCTGGGATGCTGAGCGCAGGCTTATGTTATGAGCGGGAAAAGAATCGTTCATCCAGTACCATTTGTCCCCATTTTGATAGAGGACTCGTTCCTCTGTTAAATACTCCAACAGTTCCGCTGTTTCCACTTTGCCGAACTGCTCATCTGCTTTAAACGGAAGTTCATAGGCAGCACATTTCATATGATCGATTAAAATGATTAGATTATCCGGATTTATTCGTGCTGTTTCCGGGCTTTTATTAAAAAAGTAATCGGGATTCTGGATGATATATTGATCGAGCGGACTCGAACTAGCAACCATGATGACAAGGGCTTCTCCATGCCTCCTTCCTGCTCTTCCTGCCTGCTGCCACGCGCTAGAAATCGTACCTGGATAGCCTGTCATAATGCAGACCTGGAGCGCCCCAATATCCACACCTAATTCCAGTGCGTTTGTGCTGACAACCCCGTAAATCTCACCTGTCCGTAAACCCTTCTCAATTTTTCTTCTTTCAGTCGGAAGATAGCCTCCCCGGTACCCCATGATTGATTTGGCACCTAATTGGTTTTTCACTAATTCTTGCAAGTAGGTCAAAATAATTTCAACCCTCACTCTACTTCTTGCAAAAACAATCGTTTGAATTTTATTTTTTAATAGTTCACCGGCAATTTTCCGTACCTCTAATGTAGCACTTCTTCTAATATTTAGCGGTTTATTAACAATTGGCGGGTTATAGAAGAGAAAATGTTTCGTCCCACTAGGTGCCCCGTTATTATCAATCAAGCTCATTTTCTCCTCAGTTAAGTTTTGCGCAAGCTCTAAGGGATTTGCTATCGTTGCTGATGTACAAATAAACACAGGATTACTTCCATAATATTGGCATATGCGTTTCAACCTTCTTATGACATTAGCAACATGGCTTCCAAATACGCCGCGATACGTATGAAGTTCATCAATGACGACAAATTTAAGATTTTCAAACAAAGATACCCATTTTGTATGATGCGGCAAAATCGCAGAATGGAGCATATCGGGGTTGGTAATAACCACATGCCCTGCTTTCCTTACCTTTTGCCGAATATTTGCAGGTGTATCTCCATCATACGTATAGCTGTTAATATCAACACCTGCTGCTTGAATAATTTCGTTGATTTCACTCTTCTGATCCTGTGCCAGAGCTTTAGTAGGAAACATATAAAGAGCCCGTGCACTTGGATTTGCTAAAATAGTTTGCAATACAGGAAGGTTATAGCAAAGTGTTTTTCCTGAAGCCGTTGGGGTTACTGCAACGACACTTCTTCCTTCCATTATTTTTCCATAAGCTGACTTTTGGTGAGTATATAGCTTTTCTATTCCCCTGGTGTAAAGAGATTTTTTTAAAACCGGATGTAAGTCTTCAGGCAATGGCGCTGTTTTAGCAGGTTTTTCATCAATTGTTTGCCATGTGACGATATGTTCTTTAAATTCCTCATTTATTTTTAACTCTGTCAGAATTTCGCTCAGGCTTTTCTTTAACATCATACTCCTCACCTCATTACTTTTATTTTATCGAATAAACGTTCGTAATAAAAGAAAAAATGATTTTTTTCACTTACAAGAATAGAGAAACGCCAACTTCCATTCATTCAAATGGACATCAATAACAATAATAATAAACTATTGCTTGATTTTTTGTTACAATAGAAAGTAACTGAAATTAATTTGTGGGTGATAGAATGAAAATAGACGAAATAAAAAAAGTACTTTCTGATTTCACTCTTTTTCGAGAGTTAAATGATTTTGAATTAACGAAAATTACCGATATCGCCATTGCACGGGATTGGAAAAAGCAAAGCCATGTTTTCCTCCAAGGTGACCCGCTTGAAACCGTCTATTTTATTTATGATGGAAAAATCAAAATTTACAAGAGTGACATTAATGGTAAGGAACAGATTGTTGCTATCATGAAAAAAGGTGAAATGTTTCCCCATGTCGGCTTTTTCAGAAAAGGTGACTACCCTGCCTATGCGGAGGTACTTGAATCATCCAAACTCATAGCGGTGCCGATTTCCCAATTTGAAACGGTGCTGATTGAAAACCCTGAGCTTTGTATCAAGGTATTTAGGGTTCTTGGTGAGAAAATTGTCGATTTACAAAACCGCCTCGAAGAGCAAATTCTCAATAATACTTATGAACAAATCATTAAACTTCTTATTAGGATTGCTCAGAAACATGGTCGGGAAAAAGGAGATGGAACCATACTTCTAAAGTCCGAATTTACGAACAAGGATCTTGCCAATATGATTGGAACCACCAGGGAAACGATTAGCCGGACATTAACAAAAATGAAAAAAGATGAGTTAATCGAAGTTGATGATGAAGGAAATATGATTTTAAATGTAGATATTCTACTAGAAGAAATTAATCTAATATAAAGAACCGCAGCAATCATGCTGCGGTTCTTTATATTATTTTATAGATAACTGAAGCATTTCTTCGATATCTTCTTTAGCAGTACCGATCAGTTTTAGATTAAATGTATCTTGAAGGACCTGCAAAACTCCCTCAGAAATAAATTCAGGAGGTTTTGGCCCAATACGGATATCCTTGATTCCTAAGCTAAACAGCCCTAGTAGAATGGCTACCGCTTTTTGTTCAAACCAAGACAAAACAATGCTAACAGGAAGTTCATTCACTTCGCAGCCAAACGCATCCGCTAAAGCCATGGCAATTTTCACTGTAGAACCTGAATTGTTGCACTGGCCTAAATCGATGTAACGAGGAATATTTGTTCCTGGAACGACACCGTAGTCAACGTCATTAAAACGGAATTTCCCGCAGGAAGTTGTTAAGATTACTGTCTCTGGTGGTAACGATGTTGCAAGTTCACGATAGTAATCCCCACCATGCCCCGGAGCATCACATCCGGCAATGACAAAGAATCGCTTAATCTTACCTGTTTTCACTGCATCAATTACTTCAGGTGCTATGCCTAGGACCGTTTCATGATGGAAGCCTGTAAGCAATGTTTCCTCAGACTCGATAGCCGCTTCAGGAAGTTCTAATGCTCGCGCAATTAAAGGAGAAAAATCATCATTAACAATTTTTTCTACTTTTTCAAGCCCCGTTACTTCATAAGTAAACATTCTGTCAGCATAGGTTCCTTTAATCGGCATCACACAGTTTGTCGTCGCTAAAATAGCTCCAGGGAATTTTTCGAACAGACGGCGTTGATCATACCAAGCTTTTCCGATATTCCCTTTTAAATGAGAATATTTTTTTAGAGCAGGATAGCCGTGTGCTGGCAGCATTTCGGAGTGTGTATAGATATTAATACCCTTTCCTTCTGTTTGCTTCAATAATTCCTCTAAAGCAAATAGATTATGCCCAGTTACAACGATACATTTTCCTTCAATTTTGTTTTGGCTCACACGAATGGGCTCTGGGATGCCTAACCGATTTGTATGGGCCTCATCTAGTATTCCCATCACGCGGACAGCAGCCTGGCCTACTTTCATGGCCATCTCGATATGTTCTTGAACATTGAAATTGGAGTTCGTTAATGTCAGATATAGCGCTTCATGAGTAGTTGTATCTACAAATGGGTCCGTATATCCCAGTTGATTAGCATGTGTACGATATGCCGCAATTCCCTTTAATCCAAAAATAATCGTATCTTGTAAGCTTGCAATCGTCTCATCTTTACCGCATACACCCATAACCTTACAACCACCAGATGGGGTTTGTTCACATTGATAACAGAACATATAGATTCCTCGCTCTCCATTAAATTACTGCTCTAGCGTACAAATAATCATAATTATTTAGTGTGATCTACATCACACAAAACAATTTGTAATAAATCGTTCAAAAAGTTGTTGCAAATATATGACGGCACCTACCTAGATTTGTCAGCATATGATATGGAGTAAAATAATAGAAAGAGAGGGAATGTTAATGTCATCCATGCCTCCAAATGAGAAAAACAACCCCAAAAAACCGATACCTGAACCTTTTCGTGATTTGGTGAGATCAATGAATGATTTCTTCACTGAAAAACCGGTACGTGGATTTTTACAATCCATTGATGATTTTTTCAAGACTCCATTTCCCGTTGCAGCTGGTTTTCATGTAGAAACAGTGGAAACTGGGAAGGAACATATTATTACTGCAGAGCTTCCAGGTGTTAAAAGAGATCAAATTCACTTAAATATTACGGGGAATTATTTAACCATATCAGTTGAAAATAATGAGATGGAAACTGTGGAAGACGATCAAACCCAAGTTTATCGCCGCAAATTTATTCGACAACAATCAGCAAGAACCGTCGCACTTCCACATGCGATTAATGAAAAACAGGTGAAGGCATCTTACCGTGATGGTTTATTACAAATAAGAATCCCACAAGAAAAAGGGAAAGTGATTGAAATAGAAGATTAGCCAATTATTTATTGATCTTAGTGAAATTAAGAAAAGTGCAAGGCGCCCGCCCATCGGCGCCTGGAGCTGGACATTTCTCTAAGTCCAATGTTATAAATTCTTATATTACAAAAAAGACGGCCGGTGGCCGTCTTTTTTGATTACACTTTAAATATTCCTCCAAACCCTTTTACTAATGAAGAAACTTGATTCACCGCATTCATCATTGTTCCTGCTGTATTCACCATTTTATTAAAGTCCACCGACCCATCTTGAGACTTAAAAGAATTCATGAACGATTGCACTCCACCAGGTTGTTTTGGAAGGATGTTTTGTTTTGGATATGGATTCATCATTGGATAGCCATTCATTGGCATGTATGGTTGATTTTTCGCTATTTCATCCTTTGGTACCAGTGGATTTTGGAATAGGAATTGTGAATCCTTTTGAGTATATGGTTGAGCATTGATTGGCATTGTTTGAGGGCCGAATCCAGGTTGAACGTTTTGACCATATGGCTGAAATTGAGGGTAGTACGGATTTTGTTGCTGGTAACCCATCCAATCATAATGTTGTGGCTGTGGTTGATAAGAATAAGGTTGATTACGATCAACATTCTGGTCATTCCATTGGTATCCAATTGGATAATCTTGGTGCATTATTTGCCCCGAGTATCCATAATTGACAAAATTATTTGGTCTTTTCTTACCAAACATGGGCAAACATCTCCTCTTTATTTTTCTCCATTACACATTATGTAGGTAAGAAATGAATGGTGATTAATTTGAAATCTACCCAACTGTCTAATTTAGGGGAATTTTGTCTAAAGTTTAAATATTATAAAAACTATAATTCTTTTTATTTCGTGTTACGATGGATAAAATGATGAAGGAGGAGCTATTTATGGACATTAACCAATTAAAAAGCAAATTTAATCAAAGTCGGGATTATGACACAGATGATATTAATGCATTAATGGATTTTGCTAAGAAAGCATATATTCAAAACGAAATTGGCATAAAAGAATATCGCCAACTTGTCCGTGAACTTGAAAACCAAGGCGCAGTTATTCCTGAAACTGATAATAAAAACTCCCTCATCAAACATTCTTAACCCAAAAAAGAGATGCTAAGCATCTCTTTTCTAATTTTTAACTCCTTTTAAAATTTCCTGCAAGAAAAATTCAACCGTTCTCTGAGCATCTAAAAACCTTTTTTTGCTAGTGGTTGAAAAAAAGGATTGAATCGCTAGCTGATCAATATGTTCCGAGGTCGAGTCAATTTGCTTTAGATGAATATATTTATGTGAAGTTTTCGAGAGCCATTTTTTCATCATTTCTTTCCACTGGTCGTTAACTTCCTTCACTTCATTTGCAAATGGTTTAATGACCTCATGAAAATCTTCAGTAGTTCCTGTTTCCCTGGCACGTTGATAATACTCTTGAAATAATCGATTATACTGGAGAAGCTTTTCTGTTAAATAAATGATTTCCTCAGACATCTAAAATATATCCCTTCTAAACCTTAAAATTAAAGAGTTGCAATGATCATTAGGCTACTCTCATTCCATCCATTTTAACTATAATTAAAATCCTAATTCAAGCTTTAATGTTTTTAAAACTTGGTTTGGGCTAGTATCAATATTTTTATCAGTGAAAATCGGATGAATATGATTTAGTATAATATCCATATCTGCTAGTTTTTGAACTGGTCCCGTTAAGTTTTCATATTCTACCTTATTCAAACTAATGCGAAGATCGGAGAAAGATGCTTCGAGAACGGACTCCAATTCTTCTAATTGATCGTATATATCTGTCAGCATGGTAAGCAGTTTTTCCTTTTCGGATATTGGCTTATTCATTAAAAAACCTCCTCACGATTATCTATTAGGTAGTATTCTCTGTATTTCTCTCGCTTCCTTCCCTTATGACAAAACTAGAAGCAATTCGTCAAAGAAAGTGTGAATGCTTTGCTTATGCAATAGCTTTTCGACATAAACTTAATTTCGCATGAAAAAATGAAAACCGCACAAGCTAATATAGGAGGTGCTTTTAATGTCAAAAAAGAAAAAACAAACCAATAAACAAACACAATCAGAAGCAGAAAAAAGACTGGGCTATGGTGATAAAAAATTAGAGGGACCTGATCGTCCATCCACATGAAAACAGAAAAAGCAAAAAGCAAGGGGGTTGAACCTTGCTTTTTTTATTCCCATTTTTTCAACTGAAATAATTTTTGTATGGAGAGGATAAATTGAAGTTGGTTCGACTTTGTGAAATACCAATCCGTAAGATGAATGGAGTGCCGATGACGCGCAGGAATATATAACCAAGTAGGAGAAACTCTTCTTTTCAAACTCCAATCTTCATATGCATGTTGATGATGAGCAATTACCGGGAAACTCATTCGCAGCATAGGCGTGTTCTGGTTAGTCTTTATTTTGAAATATTGTTCATAATCATGTCTTGACCCTGTATGCGCTGTTTCTTCAGCGAATTCAAAAAAATACGGATATAGGCGCGGATGGAATAGAATACTGGCTAGTCTTTTTCCTAAGTTAATTCTCTTTGAGAGGGATTTAAAACCATTTGCACTGGCCCCATAAACTTCGCCACCACATGTTGGAAATAGGACACAACTGAAATGGAGCCAGTCTTGAAAGGAAAAAATCAGCGATTGGAAAACTTTCTTCTTATATACGGGATGTTCGATAACAGGAGTTTGAATCACATTTTGTTCATTAATAATTAATGCAATTGTAAGCCTATCCCTATCGGTTTCGAACCAATAGCGATGCCATTCTTTTTGAATAAACTCAGAAACATTGAAATAGGGAAGTAAATGAAACATTGGTCTATTTATTTTCGTCGAATATTGATAGAGCAATAACTGAGGAAATACATCATGAAAAATAAGCCAATTTGCCCGCTCATAAGTAAGAAAAAGCTGTTTTCTTGTTTTAGCTTCTAAGAGATGCGGGAATATGGTCCCAACAAGATCACACATATTCCATCCCCCATTTCTTGAGACCATACTGGCTAGGAATGACCAAATAATATCCGGATTTTGTTTAAAATAAGTAAAATAGGCATTCGTTCTTGTGATATTATCGATATTTTTTTTACTCGTTTCACGTAGAATTTGACGGATGATTGTTTGTTCCTGTATCGTAAGATGATTCATATTCATATTCATATTCATCTTCCCTTATTTTTTTACTAGAGTTTGAGTCACATTAGACCTTTTATGAAAAATGAACCATGCGTATGTATGACATACAAGGTACAATTGTTATTAGAATACGTATACGGAAGTATTTTATACACCCCAATCTCGCTAAGATTTGATATGATAAGGAATAGCTTGAGAGGTGCATAACATGAATTTGAACTATCCAAATGGAAAAAGATACAAACCGAAAGAAAGTGAGACTGCCACAACAACGAAGAATAAGAAAAATAATTCTTATAGTAACCGGGGAATGACACTCGAAGAAGATCTAAATGAAACGAATGAATTCTACCGGGAAAGAAAAATTGCCGTCATTCATAAAAAACCGACTCCTGTTCAAATTGTCCAGGTAGATTATCCAAATCGAAGTGCTGCCGTAATAAAAGAGGCTTATTTTAAACTTGCATCAACAACAGACTATAATGGTGTTTATAAAGGAAAATATATTGATTTTGAAGCAAAAGAAACACAAAACCCTACCTCCTTTCCATTAAAAAATTTCCATCCTCATCAGATAGAGCATATGGAAGAAGTACTTAATCAAGGTGGAATTTGTTTCGTTATTCTTCGTTTTACCAGGTTTGAACAGGTTTTTTTACTTGAAGCTAAACACTTGTTAACTTTTTGGGAAAGAATGGCTAATGGGGGAAGAAAATCAATCACAAAAGAAGAAATCGAACAAAAAGGTCATCACATTCCACTTGGATTTCAACCAAGAATTGACTATATTAAAATAATTGATAGATTTTAACCTCTTTCATAGGAAAATGTGTTGAGGTTAGAAAGGAAGGAATATTACAATGTCCCAACAGTATCAATCGAGAGAGGAGCGCCGAAAGAAACTCCAATCCACAGGTAATCAAAAAACCAAGAAAAAATCCGGAGGACTATTCAAGAAAATCTTTCTTAGTCTGGTTGTCATTGGAATTGTTGGTATACTGGCAGGAGTTGGCACTTTCGCCTATTTAGTAAAGGATGCTCCCAAACTTGACCCAAAATTATTAAAAGATCCAATCCCTTCAAAGATTTTAGATAAAGATGGAACCCCGATTACCGAAGTGGGTGCCGTTAATCGTGAATATGTAAACTATAAAGATATACCAAAGGTAGTTGAAAATGCTGTTTTAGCGACTGAGGATTACCGGTTTTACAAACACCATGGTATTGATCCTATTCGCCTCGGCGGCGCTGTTTTGGCTAATTTCCAGCGTGGCTTTGGTGCAGAAGGCGGCAGTACGATTACACAGCAGGTTGTTAAAAATGCCTTTTTAACACAGAATAAAACCTTAAAACGAAAAGTGCAGGAAGCATGGCTTTCGTATGAACTTGAGCAAAAATATACAAAGCATCAAATTTTTGAAATGTATGTAAACAAAGTTTATGTATCTCAAAACAGTCACGGTCTAGCCACAGCAGCAGAAATTTATTACGGAAAACCATTAAAAGACTTAACATTGGCAGAAGCTGCCCAAATAGCAGGGATGCCACAAAGCCCGAATAATTATAATCCTTTCACACATCCGGATTTAGCTGAAAAAAGACGAAATATCGTCTTAACATTAATGGAACAGCATGGTTTTATTTCAAAGCAAGAAATGGAAGAAGCAAAAAAAGTTTCTGTTGCAGCCACTGTATTAAAACCTGAACAGCGTACTGTAGACGAAAAGCCTTTCGATTCATTTGTCGATGCTGTTATTAATGAAGTGAAAGACAACACTGATTTAGATATTTTTACAGATGGTTTAACCATTTATACGACATTAGATCAAAATGCACAAAAATATGTTTATAATATGCTTAATTCAAAGGATATTATTAAATATCCTGATGAGGAATTCCAAGCTGGGGTTGCTCTACTTGATACGAAAACGGGAGAAATCCGTGCGATTGGCGGCGGAAGAAACCAACAAGTAAAACGCGGATTTAACTATGCGATCGACACGAAGCGGCAGCCTGGTTCTACCATCAAGCCTGTTCTCGATTATGGTCCAGCAATTGAATACTTAAATTGGGGAACGTATGAAATGATTGAGGACAAACCAATGACCTATTCCTCCGGGAAAAAGTTTGGAAACTGGAACCAAACATATATGGGGCCGATGACGATTAGAACAGCATTGCAATTATCCCGAAATACCCCTGCTGTCCAAGCGCTTCAGCAAGTTGGGTTAGATAAAGCTAAAGACTTTGCTGTTGGCCTCGGTATACCTTTAAAAGAAATTTATGAATCGTACGCAATTGGCGGCTTTAAAACTGGTGTTTCCCCACTTGAAATGGCCGGGGCTTATAGTGCTTTTGGTAATAAGGGCATTTATACGAAGCCATATGCAGTTTCAAAAATTAAACTGCGCGACGGAACCGTGATCAGCCAGACACCGGAATCAAAAGTTGTAATGAAGGATTCCACCGCCTTTATGGTTACCGATATGCTAAAAAGCGTGCTCGTCTCTCCCGGTACGGGGACAAGAGCAAAAGTTCCTGGTCTCCCAATTGCTGGAAAGACCGGAACAACCAACTATTCGGAAGAAGATATGAAGAAATTTAATATTAAGAGCAGCAAATATGTTCCGGATGCATGGTTTAGTGGATATACAACCAATTACACTGCCTCAATTTGGACAGGGTATGAAGACAGCAGAACACCAATCACAAATGTCGGAACTAACCAGCAAATCGCTCAGTTAATATTCAAAAATTTAATGGCCTATGTATCAAAGGATATTGATACTCCTGATTTCACTGTTCCAAACAGCGTTCAAAAAGTCAGGATCGAAAAAGGCTCGATGCCGCCGGTACTTGCTGGTGAGTTCACACCAGATAGTGAAGTGTTGACCGAATATGCAGTTAAAGGCCATGCACCTAATAAAGTATCGGAGAAATATAATAAACTTGATGCTCCCACCAATCCATCAGCAAAATATGATGAAGCGACAAAGGCAATTACTGTAACATGGGATTACAAAACAAATAATGAAAATGTGACTTTTGATGTTACAGTTGAAGACGGATCCGGTCCGAAACATTTCCCTGTTACAGGTAATACCTTAACTGTTCCTGCAACTCCTGGAACTAAGTATACCTTTACAATTGTTGCAATTAACGGAGATAAAAAGAGTGACCCAGCCACAGCAGTGATTGATATTCCAATACCTAATGTAGATAATAATCAAGGAAACGAAAATGGCAATGGTCAAGGCAATAGCAATGGCCAAGGCAATGACCAAGGCAATGGTCAAGGGAATGGCAATGATAATGGAAGTGGGAACGGTGGGAACCCGGAAAATCCTGGTGGTACCATCCCACCAGCTATTCCTCCTGGAAACCCTACAGGTGGTCAAGGTTCTGGATCCCGAGAACCTTAAAATAAGAAAAGCGCAAGCGCCCTGGTCAGCGACGTAAGGGCTGGACTGAACCGACTGAGATAAAGGAAACACGGTGAGCGTTAGCGAACCGATGTTGACTTATCGTAGGGAGGTGAGGGAAGCACTCTAGTCGCTAGGGCGCTGGAGCTGGACATTTCTCAAAGTAGAAAATTTTATACTTATCTTTTAAAAAAATCGTCTAGGCTTTTGGCTTAGACGATTTTTTTATGATATTATTCTTTACAAACAGTTTTTCTTGTTCGACCATCAGTTCTGAAAGCTGGCGGAAAGAATGAAATAAACTTGGTCGCGACTTAATAAACGCAAATCTTTCTTCAATATTAACAGGCTTTAAATCAAATTGAATAAACGGAATAGATCTATCAAGTTGTAAGGCCTTTTCGTTTGAGAAATATAAAAATTGAACGAATAAATCAATTCCACGCTGCATCAATTCTCTTGTGTTTTCATGATTACGTTCATGAAATAATTCCTCAAGCCTTGCTTTGACCCCGCTCCATTCCTGTAAGATGCTTGATACTTCTGCCATTTGATTAGCCATTGACCTCGGCCTTCCCTTTCATTCGTTTTTTTCCTTCTCGACATAGCTCTAATAAAGGGCAGCTTGGACACTGAGGATTTTGAGCCTTACAATGATACCTTCCGAAAAAAATTAACCGGTGATGGGTCACAGACCATTCCACTTTTGGAATTTTCCTCATCAGTGTCTTTTCTACCTCCAGAACAGAATCCTTCCAGCGACAAATCCCAAGGCGCTTACTCACCCTTTCCACGTGGGTATCTACCGCAATGGCTGGGATGTTAAAGGCAACCGACACGACTACATTTGCTGTTTTCCTGCCCACACCTGGAAGCTTGGTCAATTCATCCCGGTCCATTGGGATTTCCCCACCATATTCATTTAGAACCTTCCAGCACAGGCTTTGAATGTTTTTAGCTTTATTTCGATAAAGTCCTATTGAACGAATATCATTTTGCAATTCATCTAGTGAAACTTGCAAATAATCTTCAGGTGTTTTGTATTTTTCAAACAATTTTTTTGTGACTTTATTGACGAGAGCATCGGTGCATTGTGCAGATAAAGAAACAGCAACGATAAGTTCAAATGGATTAGCATGATTTAATTCACAATGGGCTTCCGGAAACATTTCACCCATTTGATCTAAACAATAACGGATTTGTGTATTATTAAGCAAACTATCACCCACTATAAAAAGAATAAAAACGAGAGAAGCTTCCCTCGTTAGACATAATTATTGCTCGAGCCAATTATAAAAAGGGACTGAAGTTTGATGAGACTCATCTTTAGGAGGCACTTTTTGTGTTTGCTTTTGACGAAATTTCCGCCCATGGATTTTCGCTTGTTCAATAGTCTTAATTCCATTTTTCTTCCACTCAAAGAGAATCCGATCTATATAGCGAAAATTTAATTTACCTGACATCACAGCCTCTCTTAGCGCCGCTTTGATAATAACAGGGTCATGGTGATCATCGTCCATCCACATCCCTAGGGATTCACATTCAAATGGCGATAGCGGGCGTCCAAACTCCTTTTCAAAGCAAGTGTATACATCAGTTTCTTCGCCTTTCTTTTCAGTCTCCTTATTATTTTTACTATTTTTTAAAAATTGCTCAACGAGTCTTTCCCATAATGGTTTCACAGAATACTTCTCGAAACGAATACCCTCATGCGAATATTCATCAATAATTTCAATGAATCCTCTTTGAATCAGCCTTCTAAGCATATCGTTACACTCCGAAATGGAAATAGTCATCCGTGCTGAAAGCTCGTCAGGAGTAGGAAATTCGTTCCCACTTTCTAAAAAGGTAAGAATATTTAATAAAAGCACAAGTTCAACTTCGCTTAAATTAAGATTACGGTATTCTGAAAATAATAAAGTCGGAACGGTTATATTTCCTTCTTGGATCCAAGCTAATAAATTCGATTTCATCTTTAGGACACCTCCAAATAAGTATACCATGAACAAGCAATCTGAGTAAGAGTATAGGGTATAGGGTATCCTTCATTGGTAAGGAAAGCAAAAAGCCTGCAAATGCAGACTTTTTGCTGTTTCACTATTGAAGATTATATCTTAACTTTGGTCATAATAAACCGGTGTATTCTGGAAACCGCAGTTTCTAATTGATCTAATGAAGTCGCATAGGATAGACGAATATTATCTGGTGTTCCAAAGCCTGAACCAGGGATGACTGCTACTTTGGCTTCAACAAGTAAGGCCTCAACAAAGTCATCGACATTATTAAATCCAGTCATTTCGGCAGCATTCCTAACATTTGGATATAGGTAAAAAGCACCCTGTGGCTTAACACAAGTAAAGCCAGGTATCGCCACCAATTTATCATAAATAATTTCTAGTCTCTTTTCAAATGCCTGACGCATTTCTTCAACGGGCTCTTGAGGGCCATTGTAGGCAGCGATTGCAGCATATTGAGCGGTCGTTGTAGGATTGGATGTACTATGACTAGCCAGGTTTGTCATCGCTTCAATCACCTGTTTATTCCCTGCAGCATAGCCAATTCTCCAACCAGTCATGGAATGCGACTTGGAGACACCATTAATGATAATCGTTTGCTCCTTCAGCTCTTGAGAAAGTTGGGCGATAGAAATATGAATAGCCCCTCCGTAAATAAGCTTTTCATAAATCTCATCAGAAACGATTAGAATGTTTTTCTCAAGACAAATTTTGCCCAGCTCCATTAGTTCTTCCGCTGTATACAAAACACCTGTTGGATTACTCGGAGAATTAATAATAACCGCTTTTGTCTTATTCGTTATCGCCTTAACCAATTGTTCAGGCGTTATCTTAAAATGATTTTGTTCAAGCCCATCAATATAAACAGGTACACCACCTGCCAATTTCACTTGTTCGGGGTAGCTAACCCAATATGGAGCAGGAATAATAACTTCATCACCATCGTTTAAAAGCACCTGAAACAATGTATATAGAGCGTGTTTAGCCCCATTTCCGACAATAATTTCATTCGGCTTATAGCTAAGTCCTTGATCCAATTCAAACTTGTTGATTATTGCCTTTTTTAATGCAGGCAATCCGGCCGAAGGAGTGTACTTTGTATGCCCCTCTTTCATTGATAAAAAAGCTGCATCTAAAATATGTTTAGGTGTATTAAAATCTGGCTCTCCTGCTCCTAAACCGATGACATCTTCCCCTTGTTCTTTTAATTCCTTCGCTTTAGCCGTTATGGCTAATGTTGATGAAGGGGTTAAGGCCAATACCCTATTTGCCAATTCTACTTCCATACCTCTTCCTCCAATCTCTAGTGAAGCTATAGATTCTCAATCTTTTTCCACCACTCACCAGTTTCAAAGACAATATAATAATAATTTATTAAGTTATTTTCAGAACGGTAATAAATTTCCCATAATGGAATATTTTTTTCCATTCCGAGTCGGACTGAAATAATCTTTTTTGGTTTTTTTTCTTGTAATAGTTTTTGAATAGCTTCCTCTTTGGATAGACCATCCTTCGCTTTTCTAACAATAATTTTCTTGCTCTTTTCGGGAATCCAGACAATGATTTTTTCACCTTTTTTATTTAATCCCTCAATGACGTTAACTGTCTCTAAACCATTATAAATATGAAAATCCTGCACTTTGTTCAATTGGGTTTTATTCTTTACAAGTGTGACAGCTTTATTTTCTGCAGCATTTACCGGTTTTACTGCGGATAAATATACTTTAATCGAAATTCCGAGAACGACAAGGATGAATAACACAATAATAATAATCCACTTTTTCATTTTCATTCACTTCTTTATGTACGATATATGGTAAAAATCGCTTTATTTTGATTCTCTTTATCTAGAGCTAGTCCAAACATCAGGTCTTTTTCTTTTAAGGTTCGATTAAGGGCATCAACCACTTTATATAAATCCGGACTGTACTGGATTTTTACAGTTGATAATACTTCAATTTTACTCTCCATCCATATTTCTCCTTTTTATCTAATAAACATGATTTTGATAGAATCTTCTCAATTTATTATAACAGGTATGAGCCTTTCACGTACTGTGAATCCCCTCTACTATAAATGATTTTTTATAAAATTGTACAGCAGTTATTCTTCCTTCACTATTGGAATAGTAATTACTTCATAATTTGTTTCTGTAAACTTTACTGTTACGGTACTGTTTTTATTTGTAAAATAAACTTCAGACCATGTTTCGTATAAATCATGAAGGATGTCACCATCAAACTTTCGCTTCTCCGCCGCAAAAAGAATGGCTATTTGCGGATTAAGGAATTCAATCAATTTACCTGATAAAGAGTCTTCCTTGGCAGAATTAGGTAACTTAAATATATTGACATCCTTAAGATTTTTCCTAAGGAGGATTCGCTCCGCTTGCTGACTAAAAGACGTCATCAAAAAAATATTGTGATTAAAAAATTGCAGTTTCAAATCCATACCTTCGTTTTGTTCATGTCCAACAAATTGGACCTCAGAAATTAACTGCGGGAGAATTTCCTTTTTTGTCCCCATTTTCCAAGAAACGACGGAAATTCGATTTGTTTGCTCCAATTTTTTTGTAAGCTGTTTGGAGAACTCTGGTGTCGTGATAATTTCTTTAATATTATATTTTGAAATAAGCTCATTGATTTTCATAAAAGATATTTCCTGAGGGCTGTTTGTCAGGATTAACGCTGCGATTTCTTTTACGCCATAAAGGGATAGCCAACCTTCTAATTCTGCTTTTGTACCTTTTCCACCGGCATTTACCAAGATATTATTACCATTTGGGCCTTGAACAAGGATGGATTCACCTGTAGACAAGCCCAAAAAAGATACTGCTGCCTCATCAACTGATAATTTTAAATCAATGTTTTCAACCTTGCTAGAAATATATGGTTCAGCCTTTACTGAAAAGGTACTTGAAATAAATATGGAAAATAGAAATAGCAATATTCTCATGCACAATCCTCCCAAGAACGTACTTATAGGATGTGTCAATTTCCATTTATTATCATAACCAAGAATGAATGATGTCAACCAATTCATCAATCCTTCCTTTTTTTACAGGGATAGGTGGAATTGATTTTAAAAACGCCTTTCCGTATTTAGTAGTGACAATTCTTCTATCAAACACAATCATGATTCCACGATCGGTTTCTGTACGAATCAAACGACCAAATCCTTGCTTAAAGCGAAGAATGGCTTCAGGCAGGGAGTATTCAGAAAATGCATTTCCACCCTGCTGCATAATTAACTGGCATTTCGCCTCCGTCAGTGGCTCTTCAGGCGGACTAAACGGAAGCCTTACGATAACAAGGCATGATAAATCCTCACCCGGGATATCTACTCCTTCCCAGAAACTGCTTGTCCCAAGCAATATCGCCTTATCATAGCGCTGAAAATTTCTTGTTAATCTTGTGCGGCTTCCGCTTGTAATTCCTTGGGCAATTAGGACATATTCATTTAAAAAACCACTTTCTTTAATCAGTTCATATGTTTTCTTTAACATGTCATAGGCCGTAAAAAGCAGCAGCATTCTTCCTTTTGTCGCTTCAGCAATTGTGATAATATGCTCGGTTATAGCAATCACATATTCATCCAAGGTAACCGTGTTTATTTCCGGCAAGTCTTCTGGAATGAAAAGCTGAACCTGATTTTTATACTCAAAGGGAGAAGAAATCGTCTGTTGAACGGTTGTATCAGCATCAAGTCCAATTTCCTTCATGATATAGTGGAAAGAATGATTAACTGTTAATGTGGCAGACGTGATGACAACAGCTTTTTTCATTTGAAAAAATTGTTCCTTAAGCTGATCAGCCACAAAAGCAGGCTGTGCCAAAATGGTTGTTACATTTTGTGGTGCACGGATATCCATTTCAATCCATTTTACTTGTTTCGTTTCTTTTATAAAGCAGTTAATAACCGTATTCCTGAGCTCACCAAGATCATTTACAAATAAATGAATTTCTTCGATTATTTTTTCCTGGGCAATTGATAACGGTTTTTTCTCTTTTTTTATCCATTCGAGACGGTGGTTGATGGCTGAATATAAATCCTTGAGTAAAAAGGCAAACCTTTCCGCACTATGGACAAGGGCGTTTCTTTCTTTCCCATTATCTGAATGAGTAAATCGTACTTTTACTCGATTAAACCCTTTTTTGTTTGTGAACTTCATTTTGGCAAATAGGGCAATTAATTTAAATAATTCATCCATTTCATACATAAGGTCAAGGACCATTTGATTCATTTCAATCGTTTGAAGCTGTTTTCCTTCTTGAACTGGTATTGAAGCAAGCAGCTGCTCCATTTCATAAAAAAGCTGTTTTTGTTCATATTGACCAAATTGATTTATTAATAACCTGGTTGTTAAATAATCCAAAGAATGTCCAAAAAACTGACTGGCTACTTTTTCAAGGTGATGACCTTCATCAAGGATGACATAATCAAATGAGGGCAAAATAGAGCCTTCTCCCTTAATATCACTTAATAATAAAGAATGATTGGTAATAACAATCTCAGCAGCCTGGGCTTTTATTTTTGCTTTTAGATAAAAATCTCTTTCCTGCCACTCTTGATCTTGCAAAAAAACGGTTGGTTCATTTTTGACTTTATTCCAATAAATAAGGCCTCCGCTGGAGAGATTCAATTCATCCTTATCCCCAGTTTCTGTTTCAGTCAGCCAGACAAGAATTTGCATTTTAGTTAAGGTAGTATCATAATTATCGTTTTCATCCATCAATGTCAGTAAGAACTTTTCTAAACTTAAATAATGGCTTCTTCCCTTAAGAAGCACCGAGTTTATTTTAAAGGGGAGAATTTTCTCCAACAGTGGAATTTCTTTTTTTAGAAGTTGTTCTTGCAGTTGAATGGTATGGGTACTGACGATAACCTTAAGCCTATTTTGTTTTGCAAAAAAGGCAATTGGTAGCAAATAACCTAGTGATTTCCCTACACCAGTCCCTGCTTCGATAAGAGTATGCTTGTTATTTTGAAAAGATTGGTAGACAATATCCATCATTTTAAATTGTCCTGATCTTTTCTCAAAAGATTGGAAGCCTTGTTTGACGATTTCAACCTTTTCTTCTTCACTCAAAGGGTATTTTAGATTTATATCGACTACGTGCTCGTTCTCTGCCACAGTGATTTTCTTTAATGCTACTTTCTTATAAATTTCGATATGGTCAGGCAATTCCTCCCGCTTCCTATCCGTTTCAGCTACTATTTCGTCCAGCAGCTGCTCAAGATCACTTTTTAGCCCTCCTGAAAGCTGGGTAAGCTGTTTAATAGTTAGGAGTGGCAAGGAAGACAATCGTTTTAACAAGATAAGAAATAATTCTGCAGTAACCTGGGCATCACTATCGGCCTGATGTGGGCGATCATGTTTCAGGTTCTCTTTTTCTGCTAAATCAGAAAGTTTATAGCCATCAGCTGTAGGATAGAGGATTCTTGCCAATTCTACTGTATCAAGTACTGGTCCATAGAAACCTTCTAATCCAGCCTGGATCAATTCTTCTTGCAGAAATGATAAATCAAATAAAACATTGTGAGCGACAAAATAGGCCCCATCTAACAAATCGATGACCTTTGCTGTTATTTCAGCAAACACTGGTGCATCCTTGACCATTTCATCATTTATTCCAGTCAATTCTTCTATAAAAGCCGGAATAGATTTTTGTGGATTAATAAGAGCCGAAAATTTATCTGTGATAATTCCATTTTCAATGACCACAGCTGCAAATTGAATGATTTTATCGCCCTTTTTAGGTACATTTCCAGTTGTTTCTAAATCAATTACTACAAATTTATTTGACATTCCATTAACACCCCGAAACTTCGTTCATTAAACGGTATCACAAAAAGGGAAAAAAGAAAACAATCCTACTCGAATATAACCATAATATCGTTACCATTTTTCAAACATTTTTTGAAAGTTCCATAAAAAAGAAAAATCCCCGAAAATCGGGGACTCCTACATAATCGTAAGTGCAGGTTCTGCATGTATAAGTTCTTTAATACGATTGTTTTTATCCATAATCGCTACTTTTGGAGTATGAGCCGGTACCTTTTCTTCTGCTACTAGTGCATAAGAAATAATGATCACAATATCGCCCTCCTGCACAAGTCGGGCTGCAGCACCATTTAAACAAACAACACCGCTACCTCTTTCGCCAGGAATGATATAGGTTTCAAGACGTGCCCCGTTATTATTGTTTACAATCTGTACCTTTTCATTCGCTGTCATTCCGACAGCGTCAATAATATCCTCATCTATGGTAATACTGCCAACATAATTTAAATTAGCCTCTGTAACCGTTGCACGGTGGATTTTCCCGTTCATCATGGTACGAAACAAAAGAATTCCTCCCCAGTTGTCTATTTTCTTATGTCTAGTCAATGTCGACAATAAAATTATCAATTAAACGAACCGTTGTAAATTTTACTGCAAGAGCAATAATAATGCGACCCTCTAATTTTTCCAAAGGCATTAAGCGTGGATAAGTCAAAATTTCAACATAATCTATTTTCCCGTTTGACTCACTAGTAATCATTTCCTGTATTATTCCCATTAATCTAGAGGAATTCCTTTCTCCTTGATCAATGGCCGCCTTAGCAGCATTCAGGCTTTTATATAGCACGACCGCTTGCTGTCTTTCTTCAGGTAAGAGAAAGACGTTACGAGAGCTCTTCGCAAGGCCATCCTTTTCACGAACAATATCTACGGCTATAAGCTCAATCGGGAAATTCAAATCAGAAATTAACCCTTCAATAACAGCCACCTGCTGAGCGTCCTTTTTCCCAAAATAAGCTCTTGTTGGCATGATGATATGAAATAGTTTGCTAACGACTGTTACGACACCATCGAAATGCCCTGGGCGTGATTTCCCGCATAATACGTCGGTACGTTCTTGCACAATCACTTTGATGGACGGTTCGTTTGGATACATTTCTTCTACAGATGGGCAAAAAAGGAAATCGACTTTCTCAGATTCCGCTAAGGCACTGTCACGTTCAAAGTCGCGGGGATAAGTAGAAAAATCTTCATTCGGTCCAAACTGTAATGGATTAACAAAAATACTTAAAACAACAATATCATTGGCTTGTCTTGCTTTATTTATTAGTGTCAAATGACCTTCATGCAGAAATCCCATTGTTGGCACAAAGCCGATGGACTTTCCTAAACTCTTTTGTTTCAATATTTCTGTCTGTATGTCCTTAATCGCTGTAAAAATCTTCATTCCTTGCCCCCATATAGTACCTTGAGTTCCTGTTCCTTCATTGTAAACGTATGTTTTTCTTCCGGAAATTGTCCAGTTCTTACATCGTCTGTAAAAGCTTGGATCGATTCAATCATAAACGGATTGACAGAATGATATTGTTTCACGAACTTTGGTACCCGTTCTACCCCATAGCCTAAAATATCATGATAAACAAGAACTTGGCCATCCACAGCTACTCCCGCTCCGATTCCAATGACAGGAATAGATACACTTTTTGCTACTTCCTCAGCAAGCTGCTTTGGTACACACTCAAGAACAACAGCAAAAGAACCAGCCTCTTCACATTTTTTAGCATCTTTCAGTAATTTTTTTGCAGCAAGGGCATCTTTGCCTTGTACCTTATATCCACCCAAGACGCCAACTGATTGCGGCGTTAAGCCAAGATGGGCACAAACAGGAATACCTGCTTTTGTAAGTGCTGTTATTTTTTCAATCACTTCATCCGCACCTTCAAGCTTGACAGCATGCGCCCCCGTTTCTTGAATGAGCCTGCCGGCATTTTGTAATGTATCTTTTACTGATAAATGGTAGGTCAAAAAAGGCATATCAGCGACAATAAATGTATCTTTTGCTCCACGTTTAACAGCTTTCGTGTGATGAATCATGTCTTCTAGCGTCACTGGAATGGTGGAATCGTAACCTAATACAACCATTCCAAGAGAGTCGCCGACTAAAATAACATCCACTCCCCCCTGCTCTGCTTGCTTGGCAGAAGGATAATCATAGGCCGTTAACATGACAATCTTTTCATTTCTTTCCTTCATTTTCAAAAAATCTGTTGTTTGCTTCATCTTTTTCCCTCCTTTTAATATGGGAGAGGAGATAAAACGAATTCTAAGAGCAAATAAAAAGACCCTTCTGAAGGCAGAGGATCTAATGTTACCCTTGTACGTGTTCCATCCCTCTGTCCCGGTCCGTAAAACGGATCTAGGCAGAAACCTTTTTTATTATTATGGCAAAGCGGTGCAGTTCCTAGGGATACTGCCCAATGAAATTATCATACAAAAAGTACAAGCTTCTTGCAAGGATTATTAATCTTACCGACACGGTTTATAATTCGATATCAGCTGAATAAACATGGTGGATCACACCAGATTGGTCCTCTATTTTCAAAACACCTTCATCTGTGATTCCTAGTGCTGTTCCTTCAATTACATTTGTTAACGTTCTTGCTTTAAGAACTTTGCCGATACTGACAGCATAGCCTTCCCATAGAAGCTTAATCGGAAAAAAACCCTTTTCTAAATATAGTGAATACAATTTTTCGAAATGTTTGAAAATACTTCTGATTAGAGCTGCACGAGAAATTGTCTCCCCTTTTTCAATCGACAGTGAACTGGCAATTTCCTGAAGTTCAATTGGAAACTCCTCTTTCCGTTGGTTGACATTAATGCCCATACCAATAATAATGGAATGGATTCTGTCCGCTTCTGCCTGCAGTTCTGTTAAAATTCCGGTAACCTTTTTTCCATTCAGTAAAATATCATTCGGCCATTTAATTACTGGATGAAGGCCGGTTATCTCTTCCATCGCTTGAACTATGGCAACAGCAGTTAAAAGGGTCAACTGTGGGGCATTATGTAGCGGTATATTCGGCCTAAGAATCAAACTCATCCAAATCCCTGTATATTTTGGTGAATGCCATTTTCTGCTCATTCGGCCTTTCCCAGACCTTTGTTCCTCCGCAATAATAACGGTTCCTTCTGGGACATCTTCAGACGCGAAATGATGGGCGAGCTTTTGTGTTGATTCAACACTTTCTTCATAGTGGATATTCCTGCCAATAAGTTCCGTTGTTAAACCAAGTCTAATTTCATCTGCAGTTATTTTTTCCGGTGTTTTAAGAATACGATAGCCTTTATTTCTAACTGCTTCTAATTCAAATCCTTCTTTCCTTAATTCCTCGATATGTTTCCAAACAGCCGTCCTTGAGCAGCCAATTAAATCAGCGAGATGCTGCCCTGATAAATAGACATCACCAGCATTGGTAAAAGCATCGAGCAATTCTTTCCTTATTTCGGACTGCACGCCATTAGCCACTCCTTAATCTTTTGTTTATTATTCTCCAATTTTCCCTCTACTATCGCTCTTTCTATTTTCAATAACGTGTCTTTCAGCCAAGGACCGCCACTTTTATTTAGCCATTCCATCACATCGTTTCCTGTGACATTCATGTCAGAGAGATACTTGATTGGCAATTGCTCGTACAAGTCTAACCAGTGCTTAATTGAATCCGATTCTTTTATCCTGGTAAAAACCAAATACAGCTTTTCAGCGGATAGGATGTTGTCATAACCTGCATTATATAAATCATAAATGGACCATTCTTGCTGAAGTCTTTTTTTCAGAAAAAACAGAGTATGTTGAATTTCTCTAATTTCTTTTATCGGCATGCGCCAATCTCTTAAAAATGTTTCGATTAATTTTTCTTTTATATCGATACAAAAGAGCAACAGCGACCACATTTCTTTTTTATTAAGACTATCGTACTGAAAGTTCTGTAATTGTTCTAACTCCTGTTTATTGTTATTCAAACCGGGTAAATAGAGAAATAAATTAGTATCCAGGATCATCTTTAAGGCTATTCTTCGATTATTGCCAATAAGAAGTTTTTCAAACTCTACTTTTTTTCTTTCAACAGCAATATTTTCAAGTAAATCAATATGATTGGTTAATGCCGTTAACGTATCGTTTTCGATGGAAAAAGAGAGCTGGCTTACAAAACGAACCGCTCTCATCATTCTTAACGCATCTTCGCGGAAACGATCCTCCGCCCTGCCAACTGTTTGAATCAATTTATCCTTTATTGCTAATTGCCCCTTAAAAGGGTCAATAAGTTTTCCATTTTTGTCCATCGCAATCGCATTCATCGAAAAATCTCTGCGCTTAAGGTCGTCTTTAAGATTACGAATAAAGGCAACTTCTTTTGGCCTTCTATAATCCTGATATTCGGCTTCCGTTCTAAATGTAGTAATTTCATACGATTCCTGGTTATACAAGACGAGAACCGTTCCATGTTCAATTCCAATATCAACAGTTTTGGAAAATATCTCTTTCACTTCAACTGGAGTTGCTGATGTAGCTATATCCACATCGCTAATTTGCTTTTTTAAAAGGTAATCTCTGACCGACCCACCTACAAAATAGGCTTCATAGCCAGCAGCCTCTAATCTTTCTAAAACGGGAAGGGCTGATAAAAAAGGTTCTATCATCATACTTCACCTAGATTCATTAACTTAAAATATATTTGTTCATATTGTTCAACAATTTTATCTGCCTTGAATTTTGTTCTAACCGTTTCCACTGATAGCGCAGAAAATTGTTGATGAAGATGTTTATTATTTAACAGAGCAATTGCTTTATTTGAAATATCTTCTATGTCTCCTACTTCACAAATAAAACCTGTTTCTCCATGCAAAATAACCTCTGGTATTCCGCCAACATTTGTCCCAATACAAGGTACACCACATGCCATTGCCTCTAGAGCCACTAGACCAAAGCTTTCCTTTTCCGAAAGTAACAGCATCAAATCACTAATGGAATACAATTCCTCAAGGTTCTCTTGCTTTCCAAGGAATATGACCTGATCCTCTATGGAGAGTTGTCTTACTAGTTTACAAATTAAGGTTATTTCAGGTCCGTCACCCACTAACAACAATTTCGCCGGCATGGTGGCAGAAATTTCCGCAAAGGTTTTCACCACATCCTGGACCCGTTTAACGGATCGGAAATTTGAAACATGGATAACTACTTTCTCATCATCTTTAATCTCAAATTCCGCCTTTAAAGAACGGCCATCCCTTTTATGGTAGATTCGGTCGTCAATAAAATTATAAACAGTTTCAATTTGTTTATCAGGATTGATTAGCTCATAGGTTTGATTGACTAATGCATTTGAAACAGCCGTGACAATATCGGATTTTTCGATGCCGAATTTAATTGCGTCTGTTAGTGATGGATCATATCCTAAAACCGTTATATCGGTACCGTGTAAAGTCGTGACTATTTTTATATCCCTATGGCTCATTTGTTTCGCTAATATTGCACATACTGCGTGAGGAATCGCGTAATGGACATGGAGAATATCTAATTTTTCCCGATTAGCTACCTCTGCCATTTTACTTGCCAGTGCAATGTCATAAGGAGGGTACTGAAAAACAGAATATTGATTCACTTCGACCTGATGGTAATAGATGTTATGATACATTTTATTAAGCCTAAAGGGAATGCTTGAAGAGATAAAATGAATTTCATGCCCCTTTTCCGCCAGCATTTTCCCTAACTCTGTTGCTACTACACCAGATCCACCCACGCTTGGATAGCAGGTAATCCCAATTTTTAGTTTCCGCATAGTTAGTCTCCCATCAAATCTCGCTTTAAAAGGATTGGTACTTTTGTTTTGAAGCCTTCTGCATAAGTAACGCCAACCAATTTACCAAACATTCTTTCTCTGGCTTCGACTGTTTCAATATAGCCATTGACAAGCGGGGTATCAACGCTATCATTTGTTTGTTCAAATTGGCTTTTGTAAGCACGTAATGCTTCCAGCTTTTTGTCCATAAATAAGGTAATATCGGTTGTGAAATCTGGTTTGTGGAAACCATTAATCATATAAAAATACAATTTTTCTACTCGATGGGGTTCGTTACCTTCTTCTGTTTGATATTTTTTTATTCCCGCAGAAAAAACCGCCTCCTCAACAAGACGTGCACAGTTCCCATGATCAGGATGGCGATCCTCAAAATAGGGGGCAAACACAACCTGTGGCTTATAGATTCGAATGATGCAGGCAATCTTTCTTATGAATTCATCATTTAAAAATAACCCTCTATCAGGTAGTGCTAGAGAAGTCCGAAAAGAGACTCCTAAAATTTCAGCAGCATGCCTCGCTTCTGCTTTCCTTAATGGTACATTTCCATTGGAGGAAAGATCAGCATCTGTTAAATCACAAATGCCGATACGTTTTCCTTCTGAAGCTAGTTTTGCAATTGTACCTGCCATGCCAATTTCCACATCATCGGCATGTGCACCAAATGCAAGAATATGTAAATGTTTATTCTTCATTTCCTTCACCATTCACTTTGACAATATTTCTCCAATCAATTAAGCCAAGTTCTAAACCTCGTATTAATAATTCAGCCGTACCCATATTGGTAGCGAGTGGAACAGCATATACATCACAAAGTCTTACTAAAGCCGTCACATCCGGTTCATGCGGCTGAGCTGTTAGTGGATCGCGGAAAAAGAAAATCGCATCCATTTGATTTTTCGCAATCTTAGCACCAATTTGTTGGTCACCACCAAGTGGACCGGATTGGAAGCGAGTAACGGTTAACCCCGTTGCTTCATTAATACGTAAGCCAGTTGTTCCAGTTGCAAACAGTGTATGTTTCTTAAATATTTCCTGATAGGCAGTTACAAATTGTACAAGGTCATTTTTCTTTTTATCATGGGCAATCAAAGCAATATTCATAATTTGGCTCCTAATCTAAAATATTTTCAAGTCCGTAAACAAAGTTATTTTGCTTCATTACGGTTTCGACTGCTACTTTTACACCTGACATAAAGGAGGCACGATTGTAGGAATCATGACGAATTGTTAATGTCTGCCCATCTGAGCCAAATAAAACCTGCTGATGGGCGATGAGTCCTGGCAAACGGACAGAATGAATATGCATTCCATCATAATCAGCCCCTCTTGCACCGTCTATTGTTTCTTTTTCATTTGGATGACCCTGTTTTTTTGTTTCTCGTACATCTGAAATCAGCTCAGCTGTTTTTACTGCCGTTCCGGACGGGGCATCCAGTTTTTGGTCATGATGCATTTCGATAATTTCTACATCATAAAAATACTTTGCTGCAAGCTGCGAAAATTTCATCATCAGTACCGCCCCAATAGCAAAGTTAGGAGCAATGATACAACCTAATTCTTTTTCATAACTAAGACGTTCCAACTCAGCTAAATTTTCTTTCGTAAAGCCTGTCGTTCCGACAACTGGGCGAACATTATGTTCGAGCGCTGCTTTAGCGTGGTACATTCCTACTTCAGGTGTCGTTAAATCTATTAATACATCTGCTTCTACCTCTTGAAGGCAATTTTCAATATTAGTATAAATAGGTACATTCGAAATAGTTTGAAACCCTGCTACATCACTTAACATCATTCCACCATATTTATGATCAAGGACAGCTACAAGCTTAAATTGTTCTGTCGTGGTTACTAGCTTTACCGCTTCACTGCCCATCCGTCCCCTTGGCCCGGCAATGATAATTTTAATCTCACTCATTATCTTCACTCCTGCTCAATTCTTGTCCAACGGTCTTTGTCCCTCGTATTAAATTTATTCATAACATAATCATGAGCTTCTTCCAAATCAATGTTTAAGGCATTTGCCATGCAAATCAGTACAAATAGAAGATCTCCAAGTTCTTCTTCAATGGCCTTTTCTGTTTCGCTAGATTTCTTAGGCTTCTCACCATAATAATGGTTTATTTCCCTAGCTAATTCCCCTAGTTCCTCAGTTAATCTTGCAAGCATTGCTAACGGACTGAAATATCCTTCTTTAAATTGACTTATGTATGTATCTACTTCCGCCTGCAGTTCCTTTATCGACTTCTGTACAGCCATTTTCAATTCACCTCTCCTTCTCCCTATGACCAATTTGACTTTAGTAATGTTTTTATTCATGTTTATGTTAGCTAAATTAGAGCTGATTTACAAATGTTTTCGTTTCTATCACTTCTTTTTCTAATCTCATTGCCCTAGCGATATTAATTCGCTATAATAAATACCGCCATAGGAGAGCAATATTGGGAAGAGGAGGAATGTTTATGATTTTTGGCCTAAAAGTAAAGAACATTCTGTTTATCCTATTAGGTGCAGCCATTATGTCGTTTGGTCTAGTCAATTTTAATATGCAGAATAAGCTAGCCGAAGGAGGGTTCACAGGAATTACATTGATTTTTTATTTCTTGATCAACTGGGATCCTTCTTATACAAACCTGCTACTTAATATTCCACTATTTTTTATAGGATGGAGAATATTAGGAAGGAACGCTTTCTTATATACAATTTTCGGAACTGTCGGGGTCTCGATTTTTTTATGGATTTTTCAGCGTTTCCCGATAGACATGCCGCTTCAAAGTGATTTAACCTTAGCCGCATTATTTGCTGGTGTATTCACTGGCATAGGTTTAGGGATTATCTTCCGTTTTGGAGGGACAACAGGTGGAGTAGATATAATTGCAAGACTTGTCCAAAAATATGTAGGTTGGAATATGGGAAAAACAATGTTCATATTTGATGCAGTTGTTATTGCGCTTTCATTGTTTACATATCTGAATTATAAAGAAGCTATGTATACACTTGTGGCTGTTTTCGTCGGAGCTAGAGTGATTGATTTCATGCAGGAAGGTGCATATTCTGCCCGGGGTGCGATGATTATTTCTGAGAAAAATGAACAGATAGCTAAAAAAATTATGGATGACATGGAACGCGGAGTAACAGCTCTAAGAGGATATGGTTCATACACAAAAAGTGAGCGTGAAGTTTTATATTGCGTTGTCGCCAAAAACGAAATTATGCGCTTAAAAAATTTAATAACCTCTGTAGACCCTCATGCATTTATTTCGATTTCCATTGTTCATGATGTTCATGGAGAAGGCTTCACACTTGACGAAAATAAAATGCCTATAGGGTAGACGCGCCTTGGTTCCGGCAAGCAAATGTAATAAATCCTTATTCTATAAGAATAAGCGTAAGGCGCCTGGAGCTGGACATTTCTCGAAGTCCAATGTTATAAATTCTTATACTTTAAGAAAAGCAATGTCCATTTGCGGACATTGCTTTTCTTACTTTAATCATCATTTCTATTCATTCCCGTAAACATTAGGACAAACCTTAATAATTCTAAAACTGCTACTGCGGTCGCTGCAACATACGTAAGGGCAGCAGCATTTAAAACCTTTCTAGCTTCTCTATCTTCTCTATTACCGACTAATCCCAAGGAAACAATTTGATCCATCGCCCGATTCGATGCATTAAGTTCAACTGGCAGAGTGATAATTTGAAAAAGGACAGCAGCTGCCATAAAAATAATTCCTAGTAACAGCATTCCACTCAAATGCGCAAATATCCCAATCATTATAAAAACCCATGAAACATTTGAACCAATATTAGCTACCGGAACTAAAGCATGACGAAATCGTAAGAAAGCGTAGCCCTCTGAATCCTGGATAGCATGTCCGCATTCATGGGCAGCGACAGCCGCAGCGGCAATCGAATGCCCGTGGAAATTTTCAGGTGACAATTTAACCGTCTTGGTTCTTGGATCATAGTGGTCACTTAAAAAGCCACGACCCTCTTCGACGCTAACATGGGAGAGGCCATTAGCATTTAACATTTTCCTTGCTACCTCCGAACCTCTAAGAGAGGCTGAGGATGCTACCCGAGAATATCGAGCAAAGGTATTTTTCACTTTCATTTGTGCCCATAGAGGGATTAATACAATCATTGCAAAATAAATAAGGTAAACCATGTGAATCCTCCTAATCAGCTCATGATGTTATTCATTTTAGTAAAGCCAATTAGACTAGTCAATCTTTTTGATCTCTGGATCGATCTTTTCTCATCGCTTTGTCACCTTGGTACTTGCGCCAGCCAACATAGGATAATGTCATGATAATAATACTCCCAGTAGAGATGATAACCCACCATATGGAAGGGTCCGCTTGGTCCTCTTCCATATTTGCAAAAAGATTTTTTAAATCCGTATCCAGGGCATCAAGTTCCTGTTGGCTTTTTGAGTCTTTAACAATTTGGGAACGATACTCATTAATAAAGTCAATTCGAGCATCTAATCTCTGAATATTTTCTACAGGAACATCAATTTTCATACTTGGATAAATGACATTATATAAAGATAAAAAAGTATTGAAGTTGCTATGAAAATGGGGCGTATCACCATTAATGGCTGCATCCTTTGCCTGATGAAAGGCAGTCATGATTTGATCTTCCATTTCTGTCCATAAGGGTTGATGATTTGTTGCAATTGCATCAATAACAAGACGGAATTTAGTTAATTTATTGATTCTTTCTTCATATTTCATTGTAGGGCTCACTGCTGCTTCCATCGCCTCGTCATGTGAGGTGTGAACAATTCTGACTTCGTCCAAGGTTAAGGGCTTTTCATTTCCAGTAATGCTCGTGAACTGGTCAGAAAAATAATCAAGCATTTTTTTAGCATCTTCATATCTATGAAACTTCACCATTTGGAGAGCTTCATCTGAAATATCATCTAGCCTTTCCATGGTCGAGGGCTGTTCAGCGAAGGCAGGTATGGGAGTAAGCATAATGATAATTGCAAATAAAAGAAACCATTTGATTTTCAATCCTTGTCCCCCCTTTCATTACTAATAAAATGTATGTAGGATAGGACAAGGTTAGACCATCATTTGGAGGAACACGATTATTTAATTTCTAATTTAAACCTATTAGAACGAATTGAAAAATAATAAGCAAGACCAATTGAAAGAATAGAAAGCCAGAAGGTAAAATAGCCAATTTGTGGTATATAGCGATCAAGCACATGATAACTAGGTAACATGAAGAAAACATAATCAATGACATCATTATGAAACGTCCAAATAGCCGTTACAATTAAATGCCACCATTTAAAACGGTAAAATGGGGCATACAATAATCCTTGGACCGCCATAGCAAAATGAGAGAATATTAACATATAGCTGATCCAATCCAATTCTCCTTTGACAAAATAGACAAGAATATTCATGACAACGGCCCAAATCCCATATTTAAATAGCGTTACAATCGCGAGAGCTTCGATTAATGGCCAGTTTTTCTTCAATAAAAATGCAATCAAGACAAAAACAAAAAATAAACTGGCAGTAGGACTATCAGGAACAAAAATAAGGAATTTAGCTGGTGTCTCTTTTAACTGCCACCCATACCAGTAAAACCCGTAAGCTGTTCCGGCAATATTTACGATAAGTAAGAGTATAAGCATAGAACGATTAGCCAAGAGAGGATAAATAAAGCGCACAAAAACTCCCCTTTTCTTCTTCTTTTTAAAAGACTTTATCTTTTCATGAATAAAAAAGCTGACGTATTCCGTCAGCTTTTAATAATGAAATTATTTCTTTCCAAGACCTGAGATAAATTCAGAAAGCTTTTTAAGCTGTTCTGCATCACCTTTAAAAATTCCCGCTGGCATCTTGGTTGTACCATTTTTTGCGATTTTTGCCACTTCATCAGCGGACAAGCCCGTACCAATTAATGATGGGGCCCCTGCGCCACCTTGAAGATTTTCACCATGGCAGGTAATACATGTATTATCACTAGCGATTTTGTAGCCGTCACTTGTCTTATCAATATCTACTTTTGCAACAATTTTACCTTGACGTTCAGCAGCCGCCCAGTCATGAGTTGCAACAGATTGCCAAGTTAAAAATACAATTGAAGCTAATGCCAAAAGCATAAATCCTGTCGCAAGCGGACGCTTCATTGGACGGCGTTCCGGTCCACGATCAAGAAACGGAGCTAATAATAACCCCCCGAATGCGAGTCCCGGTATAATCATTGCACCGATTACTGTATAGGGACCTGAGGCAAATGTATATTTCAGCAATTGATACAAGAACAAGAAATACCAGTCTGGTAATGGAATATAACCTGTATCAGTTGGATCCGCAATTCTTTCAAGCGGAGCCGGATGTGCAACCGTTAAACATAAATAGCCAACTAGAAATACGGCACCTATCATCCATTCTTTCAAAAGGAAATTAGGCCAGAATGCTTCTGTTTTTCCAGGGTATTCTGAATAATCTTTCGGAAGCATCGTCTTCCGTGATTCAGGCGCTAACACACGTGAGTCGCCGACGAACTTCATACCTTTACCGCGATGCATTGAGTAATCCCCCTCCTTTTTCCGTAAAGATTAGAAAATAAATTACAGTTTAGAACCGATTTTAAAGCGGTCCTGAAATACCTTGTTTACGAATCATAACGAAGTGCGCTGCCATTAACCCAAATAATACTGCTGGCAAAAAGAACACGTGGATGGCAAAGAAACGGGTCAATGTTTGAGCACCAACAATATGTTCATGACCAGCAAGTAAGACTTTGACATAGGTCCCAATGAATGGTGTAGCCTCAGCAATTTGCAGACCTACTTTTGTTGCGAACAGCGCTTTCATATCCCAAGGTAATAAATAACCAGTAAAACCTAAACCAAGCATGACGAAGAAAATAAGTACTCCGACAATCCAGTTTAACTCACGAGGTTTTTTATAGGCACCTTGGAAAAAGACCCGTAACGTATGTAAAAACATCATGACAAGTACTAAACTTGCACCCCAGTGATGCATTCCACGAACAATTTGTCCAAAAGCTACCTCATTTTGCAGATAATAAACAGATTCCCATGCGTTTTTAATATCCGGCACATAGTACATGGTTAAAAACATACCGGAAAGAATTTGTATGACTGTAACGAAGAATGTCAGACCGCCAAAGCAATATACAAACGCTGAAAAGTGATGCGCCGGGTTAACATGCTCAGGTACTTCATGGTCTGCGATATCGCGCCACAAAGGCGTAATATCTAAACGTTCATCTACCCAATCGTAAATTTTGTTTAACAATGATTACGCCCCCTTCCGTGGTTTTGCTTTACCTAAATAAAGGTAACCATCCTTTTCCTTAAATGGATATTCATCAAGCGGTGCTAGTGGCGGTGTACCTTTAACGTTTGTTCCATCCTTTGTATAACGGCCATAATGGCATGGACAGAAGAATTGGTTTGGATGTTCCTTATCGGTATTCCAGTTTACCGTACAGCCTAAATGCTTACAAACAGGCGACAGAGCAACAATTTTATCTGTCTTATCATCACGATAAACCCAAGCCGTATTGGTAACCTCTGACTCATACCATGCATCCTTTTGCTTGAAGGTAAAGTCAACCCGAACCGGTTCAGCCGTTAACTCAGAAACCTTTTGCTTTGTTGCAATAAAATCTCCGCCAGCCTCAGCCTTTAAAACTGGATCCACTGCAAAACGCACCATTGGCATTAACATTCCGGCTGCCATAAAGCCGCCTACACCTGTTAAAGTGTAACTTAAAAATTGACGTCTTGAAACACGCTCTTTACTCATGCTTATCCCCCCCTCTATTCACGAAGTTAAGTCCAGCGGACATTAATTAAACACATATAAAACTAGGACATAACAATGATATATCAATCTTCAAGCAAGGTCAATATCATACTATTTTAAAAACATGTAATAGGGATAGTTTTACCCATTTTCATGCCATTTTTGCGTAAAGAGAATTAAAAGTTGTTTAACTTGACTATCAATCATCTCCATTTTTTGCGAATCACTCATCTGCTCAAGTGGAAGTGATGGGAGCCAAATTAACGACCCGTCTACCTCATTTTCATGTGTCCTCCATTCGATTTCAGTTGTTATGTAAAATATGTGTTTAAACTCACTGTTTACAATGTTTTCTTCCCAAATCTGTAAATCGCCTAATACTTTTTCAGTTTTTTCAACTTTTAAGTATGTAAACGGAGGAAATAATAAAAGTCTTCCCGTAAATTGTCTTTCTAAATGACTTGTTAATAGTGTGATAAATTCTGCCATGGCAGCTGATTGTTTCATATCACCTCCTACTGAAACCGAATAAATCGGTATTACAGCCGTGTCCACATACTCCTTAGCATTCAAGTAAGTCTCAACATCTTGAGGTATCCATTTCATTTTTCCACCAACCTTTTGCATTCACTATTCCTATCATATCATTAACTCCCAAAACATTAAAAGATAAATAAGAATTTTAATAATATTCTCCCTTGCTTTATAAAGGTGGTGTGAAAAGAGACGAACTTCAGTTAATTCGTCTTGAAAATGGATACTTTTCGCAAATTTGGATAAGGTCATTTATTTATCGGTGCTCTGTCCCTTTTCCAAACCAAAAGGAAGTCTGCTTAACGCAAACTTCCTTTTGGTTCAGTCAACTTTAGTTTATTTAATTTTTCTGTCAACAGATGAAACGCCTGTCGATCTTGTTTATCAAGCGCTTCATCGATTAATTGAAGCAGCTTTTCACGTTGAAAACGTTCAATACTGTTTTGTAGTAATTGTTCTGCTATAACCCCATCCTTTTCATTTACCTGCAGATGCTTCGGAACGAAAGGATTTTCCTCAAGAACAAAAGCATACTGGTGTGCCTGATTAGCGGCATGAAAGTTTAATTGAATAAAAATATCCTCTTCCCGATTTAAGCGGATATCATGAAAAGATTTTTCAGCATCTGTTGTCATTACATTTTCTTTATAAAAACGAAATGGCACTTTATCCACACAATGTGTTGACATAATCAAACCACGGGGACAATATTGTGCTTGCTCCACAAAATGAACTTTTTCCATAAGTTGATCGTGGCTCATTAAATAATTAAGAATCCAAACACATTCTCTTCTCTTTAATTGATAATGATTTAAAAACCAGCGAATAAAGTCCTTCTTCTCGTTGACAGAAACAGGGGTTGCCATGATAGTTTCCCTCCTCTGCATTATCAGCTTATTTAATCTTTCAAGTCGGTAAGACGTTCGAGCAAATCTAAATACTCATCGTTTGTTGGATCGTGAATAATCAGTTGTTTAAAAATTTCGGCGGCTCGGTCGGTTTTTCCTTCTTCAATTAGAAAATATCCGTAATCATGCAAAAATGCCTCATTATTCTTAAAAAAAGTATATGCACTTTCATATTTGTCTAATGCGTATGAAAATTCTTCTAATCTTTGAAAGCTCAAGGCAGAATCCCATAAAAACTGTGGTTCTTCATCTTCCGTAATATCCAGCTGCGATATTAAATCAATGACATCCTCATATCTCTCCTGCTGGAAAAAGAGCTTATTTAAAGTGATCGCTGCTTCTGCAAATCCCGGATCTATGGCAAGGGCTTCTCGGAAATACTGTTCCGCTTCCGCTTCTTTTCCAAGCTTTAATGCCATTTTCCCACCGTAGAAGAATAATTCTTTATTAAATTCATCTTGTTTTATGCCTTCTTTAATCGAGTGTAAACTATTTTCAAGCTCATCTTCCCCTTCATAGGCCTTGGCAAGGTGTAAATAGAGTGAGTGGTATTCTGGGTCAAGCTCTTTTAATTCATTGAACTTTTCAATGGCAGTTCGATTATAGCCTGCCTGAAGCGCTGTAAAAGCATAGCCGAATAGCGTGTTGATCTCTAATTTTTCAGCGAGTGCTTTTTCATAATAGATCAGCGCTTCCTCAAAAGCTCCTGAGGCACTTAACAAGTCAGCCATCCTCCCATGTATATTTACACCTGCCATTTCATTTTCTTCCCTTAAAACCACTTCATATGCATTCATTGCCTTAGCTATTTCACCTTGTTCGCTGAAAAGCTCCCCTAAAGCAAAATCAATAATGACTTCATCCGGCAATATTTCTTTTGCCTTCAAAAGCTTCCTTTCACATACTTCATAAAGACCTTGGAGTTGATAAAGATCAGCGAGCAGCAGTAATGACTGTCCAAAATTCGCATCCTGTTCTGAAATTCTTTCAAGGACAAGAATGGCTTCTTCCTCTTCCCCTGCCTCCACTAATATTTCACCTAATAAGACAAGAAGCTCGCCCTCTTCAGGGTATATTTCTAATAGGCTATCCACCAAAACCTTTGCTTCATCTAAAAATCCAAACTGGTACAATTCCTCTCCAAGGAGAAACATTTCTTCATGATTGCCGCTTTTTAATACAACATTATATTCATTAATGGCTTCTTTATGTTGGCCATTTTCTAACATGTTAATAATCTTATTTACTCTATCCATTGGCTCTTACCTCTTCCCGACCTTGATTTACAAAGAAAAATATGATGGGGTTCGGACCTCAACATTTTTTCCAAATCCAGGTTTAAATAAAACCTGATTCCCTGAACGAACAATTTTTCCTTTGTGAACTGTAACTACAAGTCTATCACCATGATAATGAAATAATTTCACTTCATCAACATTATTGATTTCTCTTCCTTTTACATATAGATTATAGCTTAATTCAGCACCCTGCATGAGACTTGCTTTTTGAGGAAATAAACCAACTTTATTTAATACAGTAACAGGCAATGGCTGTTTTTCTTCAATTTCCTCATAAATAGCAGGAATTTTTTCTTTTACCATGATACCTTTCCATTTCGACAAAACGTCCCTCGCTTCCTTCTTCTGCGAAAAAGAAATTAAGGGAATTAAGGGACAATTGTAGGGGAATAGTGCTTCTCTTATCCATCCCCACGGTATTTTCTCCAGCTCTCCCTGGTTATCCAATTCAACAAATATGGCAGGAATTTTTTCCTTCTTACAACTTCTTATTAACGATGGTGTAAGGAGGCGGACCGGGATTTTCACAGCAATGACAAAGTCAATTGGACTGCTTATTAAAGCTGTTTTCATTTCACTGATTTTTTCAGTTAACTTATTTTCATAGGAAATATCAACATAAGTGAATAAGGTGGTGCAACCTTTCAACAAAAAATGTTCAATCAAATATTTTTTCAATTCTGGAAAAGACTCGTTATGCGGAATTTTCGAATTAAAAAGGACATATGTCGGGGTCATGATAAATGGGTCAACATTCATTTTCATTAGCCTGTAATGATTAAAACATGATTCAATCCTTGCTATCCTGTCTTCATCTATTAATAGGGAACATTCTGTTAGCTGCTTGTTTTTAAGAATATTGGCATCTTCAATGATATACATTCCTATCACCCAATTCTCGTCTTTAAGACAAGCTATGCAATAAATCATAAAACTATGACTTTGAATTCATTTATAAAAAGGAAAAGCTGCAATGGAATGCAGCTTTTAGCGAATAAGGCTATTTAAATGGGTAAAGAAATTTGGATATGAAACAGAGATGGCTTCAGTTTTTTCAAGACAGATCTCTCCGTCAGAAAGCAGTGCAGCGATTGCCAACATCATCCCAATCCTGTGGTCGCCTTGACTAGAAACGGTACCACCGTGAAGCCTGGATTTTCCGTAGATAATCATCCCATCTTCAGTGGCCTCAATTCTTGCCCCTAATTTTCTTAGTTCATGAACAACGGAATCAATTCGATTTGTTTCCTTTACCTTTAATTCTTCTGCATCTCTAATAATTGTTTTTCCCTCAGCTTGGGTTGCCAGTAAGGCAATGATTGGGATTTCATCAATGAGTTTTGGGATTAAATCTCCTTCAACGACAGTTCCTTTTAATTCAGAGGTTTTAATAATGAGATCTCCAAATGGTTCAAATGAGTTATCATCCTTTTGAACTATTTGTAAATCAGCACCCATCTGCTTCATTACCTCAATAATCCCTGTTCTGGTTGGGTTCAGTCCTACATTCTTCAAGATGACTTCACTTTCAGGAATAATCGCACCAGCGACAAGGAAAAAAGCAGCTGAGGAGATATCACCAGGTACATGAATCGTGGCTGCTTTCAGCTTTTGTCCACCTTTAACGGTAATCATTTGGTTATCCTTGCGAATTTCTCCCCCAAACATACGGATCATTCTTTCTGTATGATCCCGAGTTTCAGCAGGCTCGATTATCGTACTTTCCCCATCCGCTTGCAGCCCTGCTAAGAGTAAAGCTGACTTCACCTGTGCACTAGCAACAGGTAGTTGATAGTTGATCGGTGATAACCTCGTTCCGCGAATGGATAGGGGCGTGAAGGCACCGTTTTTTCGACCATCAATTTTTGCACCCATATTAGTTAACGGGATCGTTACCCTAGTCATTGGTCTTTTTCCGATTGATTCATCCCCAACAAGTGAAGAGAAATAAGGTATTCCAGCCAGAATCCCCATTAATAAACGAATTGTCGTTCCAGAATTACCGACATCCAAAACTTCATCAGGTTCTGTTAATCCCTCGAATCCTTTACCTATAATACGAAGCCCATTGTCGCTTTCCTCTATTGTTACCCCAAGCTTTCGAAAACACGATATCGTACTTAAACAATCATCACCTGGAAGGAAATTAGTTACCCTTGTTTCACCATAAGCGATGGAACCAAACATAACGGACCTGTGCGAGATAGATTTATCTCCTGGAATTGTTATTTCACCTACTAAACGATTTATGTTTGTTTTCAGTGTTAATGACGCCATATAATATCACCTTTTATTTAAACTCATTTTAGGAACTGATAGATGTGGAATAACTGGAATAGGTACTAATACAACGTTCGGCTTTATGCCGATCCTCTTCCGTTTGAAAACTTATGACTAAAACTCCATTTATATCTTCTCTCGTTTCGAGAATGCGAATGTTTGTTATGCTAATCTTTTCTTTCGCTAAATACCCAGTTATTTCAGAAATGACACCAGGGTAATCAGGTACATCAACATACAAATCATAAAATGCAGGGATTGCTCCTTTTTCTTTCATTGGCAAACCGTCACGAAATTGCTTTGCCTGGTTAAAATAATTAAAAATTGCTGCACTATTTTCCTTTTCCAATAGTGTTTTAACACCATTCATTTCTTCCTGCCATTGATTTAATAGTTCAATTAATACTTCTCGATTGTGCAGCAAAATATCCTTCCACATTTCCGGGCTGCTTGAGGCAATTCTTGTTAAATCCCTAAATCCTCCTGCTGCCAGGCGTGGAATGAGACTTTCTGCTTCTGAAAGCTTTTCTGTTTGTCGGACAATGGAGGCAGCAATGATATGGGGAAAATGGCTGACTATCCCTGTAAGATAGTCATGATTTCCAGGTGTAATTGTCAAAAACTTTGCATTTGTCCCACGTAACCAGTCTTTTAATAATTCAACTTTCTTTTTATCGATATGATCTTCCGGAGTTAACAGATAAAATGCATTTTCAAATAATATTTCTTTTGCTGCAGAAACACCACTTTTATGCGAACCAGCCATTGGGTGACCGCCAATAAATGTGATTCCCCAATGCTTCAAGCTAGCAGTACTTTCGACAATTCTACTTTTTGTGCTGCCTGTATCGGTTACAATTACCTCTGGATTAAGTGGCAGTTTAGCTAGTAACTGGAGAATCTCTTTCGTCTCGTTTACAGGGGCGGCAATAATGATTAAATTGGCATCGATTACACCCTCATCGATATTTTCGGCAATTTCATCAATGACTCCCAGCATTTTGGCCAGCCTAGACTGTTCCTTATTAATATCAAAACCCACAATTATTGCATCTTCATGCTCCTTTTTAATACAAAGAGCTAAAGAGCCCCCAATTAATCCTAATCCAATAACAAAAACTCGGCCTTTCAATTTACATCCCCCTAATAAGAAAAGCGCAAGGCGCCCGCTTATCGGCGTATGGACTGGAGCGCTTCGACTGAGATAAAGGAAACACGGAGAGCGTAGCGATCCGATGTTGACTTATCGTAGGGAGAAGAGCGAAGTCCACTAGCCGATGGCGCCTGGAGCTGGACATTTCTCTAAGTCAAATGTTATATTTTCTTATTCTATAAGAAAAGCGCAAGGCGCCCGTCTATCGGCGTATGGACTTAATCTTCCTTATCTTTAAAAATAGCTGGGCTCTATTTAGTTTTCCTTGAGGAAATCGCTTAAGGCTTGAAGCACACCCACATTTTCCTCAAAAGAGCCCACCGTAACTCTAACTGCTGTCGGGAATCCTAATGCTTTTCCGGAGCGGACAATAAATCCTTTTTCAAGTAAATATTGAAAGACTTTATCACCATCTATTTTAAAATCGATTAAAATAAAATTAGTTTGTGAAGGATAGTAGTCCAACTGATTTTGTTCACAAAAATCATAAAATTGGGTTAGACCTTGTCTGTTTTTTTCTTTACAAACCTCAACAAATTCCTGATCATTAATTGCCGCAATAGCTGCTAATTGACCTAATGAATTAGCATTAAAAGGCTCTCTTGCAGGCTCAAGTGCTTTTATGATTGTACGATTTGCAACTCCATATCCGACTCTTAAGCCAGCCATTCCATATATTTTAGAAAAGGTTCTAAGCACAATTAAATTTTCATACTTCCTTGTTAAATTGATGGAATCATAGTAATCTTCAGCTACGACATATTCATAGTAGGCTTCATCAAGCACGACTAGAATATGTGGGGGAACCTTATCTAAAAACGGAATTAATTTATTTTCTGGTATATATGTAGCCGTTGGGTTATTAGGGCTGCAGACCCAAATAACATTTGTCTGCTCGTCTATAGCCGCAAGCATTTCATCCAAATTATGTTCACCGTTTATAAGAGGTAATTCCTTAATAACGGCCCCTTCAATGATGGCGTTGTGTTTGTATTGTGAAAATGAGGGTGTTGCCATAATCGTACTTGCATTAGGATGCAAGAGTGACCTTGAAATAATTTGGATAAGATTATCTGAACCATTCCCTAAAATGAGCTCTTCCTCGTTAATCCCCAAAAATTCCGCAAGCTTCTCTCTTAATTGAGTGGCGTACCCATCAGGATAAATAGCTAAACTAGACAGGTTTGATTGAAGGGCAGTACTAACCCCAGTTGAACATCCAAACGGGTTTTCATTGGAGGCAAGCTTTACAATCTTCTCCAGATTAAATTGTTTTTTAACTGCATCAATTGACCTTCCTGGCTGATATGGAGTAAGTCTCAATAATTGTTCTTTCCATCTCATTTTCTCCACCCCTTTAGTATTAGAAAAAAAAAAAAAATAAGAAAATTCTCTACAATGCCAAGCTATTATCTAAATCCGGTCGAAGCACCTTAGCTTCTCTTAAATAAACATGAATAATTTTTTCTTGGGAGAGGCCTGTATTCACATGCATCATAATTCTTACACACATGTTCAAAGAATTAGGAACTTGCATTTCCCGCATACACATGACTGGTACATAAATCCAGCCCGGAAATTTCCGCAATGCTTTTGCCGGGAAGGCGGCATCAATATCTTCAGTAGTTGAGATAAATACGGATGCAACGGAATCAGGCTGTATATGATTCACTTCGATTAATTTTGCAAGAAGCTCTTCAGTGGCAGAAATAATCGCTTCCTCTGTATTGCCACTAACCGTTGTTGCTCCTCTCACCCCTCTGATCATAAAAAAGTCCCCCCCTTGTTAAAAACTTTTAAGTTCTTCTAACAATTTAGTTTCGGATATTTTCTGAAGCTTTGGCATTCCCAATTCCTCTAGTAAAACGAATCGAATCGAATCACCTACAGACTTTTTATCTTGTTTCATTTTAGCTAATAATTTTTCAAAGGATAGATGATCAGGAATTTTTGTTTTATATCCTAGTTGTTCTACCCACTCAATAAATTCTTCTAAATGGAAAGAAAGATCTAGTAATTCTTTACTTAACTTCAAAGCAAAAATCATCCCTATCATAACCGCTTCACCATGAGTAAAGTTCCCATAACCCATTTCTGATTCAATGGCGTGCCCTAACGTGTGCCCCAGGTTCAGGTAAGCTCGTATTCCCGTTTCCCTTTCATCCTGACTAACAAACTCATTTTTAATCTTAATGCCTTTTATTAACGAATTAGATAGTTGATCTAATGTTAGTAAATTAAGGTCATCAACATTATTTCGCAACCATTCATAGAATGTCGGATCAAAAATCAGTGCATGTTTAATAACCTCAGCAAATCCTGAACGGATTTCTTGGTCAGGCAAGGTAGTTATAAACTCAAGATCATAAAACACAGCTTCAGGCTGATAAAAAGCCCCAATCATATTTTTCCCAAGTGGGTGATTGATGGCCACTTTCCCGCCAACAGCACTATCATGAGCTAGAATAGTAGTCGGGACTTGAATAAAATGGATACCTCTCATGTAGGATGAGGCAACGAATCCAGACAAATCTCCTACTGCTCCACCGCCAAATGAAAGAATAACTGATTTACGATCAAGGCGGTTTTCAAGTGCGGTTGATAGAGAATCATAATAAACTTCAAAGGTTTTAGTCTTTTCTCCACTTGGCCCTGTATAAATAATAGGCTCCCACGGTTTTAAACTGAGCAGCAATTTTTCAAGATGAAGCTTAGCTACCGTTTCATCTGTAATAATTAATATTCTTGTAAGGTCCTGAAAATGATTAGTTAAAAAAGTACCAATCTCGTTCCTTACACCTTCTCCTACAAAGACATTATATTTTTTTGACTCTGTTTGGATGTGAATCGTTTCCATTAAAATTCCCTCGCAAATTCCCGCTGTCTTTTGATTTCTTCTGCAAAGGTTGCAAAGCGATCGCTGTAAAATTGTTCAACCAGAGCGTTGGCAAGTTCCCATGCAACAACACTCTCAGCAACAACAGCTGCGGCAGGTACAGCACAGCTGTCCGAACGCTCAATGCTGGCAGCAAACGGTTCTTTTGTTTCGATATCGACACTCATTAATGGTTTATATAACGTTGGAATCGGCTTCATTACACCGCGTACGACAATTGGCATTCCCGTCGTCATTCCACCCTCAAAACCTCCGAGACGATTTGTTTTCCGGTAGTATCCTTTTTCTTGATCCCAAGCGATTTCATCATGAACTTCGCTTCCAGGCTTTCTGGCTGCCTCAAAACCAATACCAATTTCTACCCCTTTAAACGCGTTAATACTCATAATAGCAGCCGCTAATTTTCCATCCAGTTTACGATCATAATGGACGTAACTTCCAACACCAACTGGCATACCAGTAGCGATTACTTCCACGACCCCACCAATTGAATCACCGTTTTTCTTCGCATTATCAATGGCTTGCATCATTTCTTGCTCCACATTTGGGTCTGCTGTTCGAACTGGGGAACTTTCTGTCCGTCCTTTTAAAGCTTCCAATGTGATCGTGCTGTCAACGTTTGCTGTAACTCCACCAATTTCAACGACATGGGCGACAATACTGACTCCTACTAACGATAAAAGTTTCTTGGCTACTGCACCTGCTGCTACCCTAACGGTTGTTTCACGTGCAGAAGATCGCTCAAGCACATTTCGCATATCCCTTTGCCCATATTTTATAGCTCCATTTAGGTCAGCATGTCCTGGCCTTGCACGGGTTACCTTGCGTTTTATTTCATCCTCTTGTCCTTCTTCAATGGATTCAATACCCATTATATTCGTCCAATGCTTCCAATCGTTGTTTTTGACTACTAAAGTAATCGGCGATCCAAGCGTTTGTCCATGACGAACACCTGAGACAATTTCAGCTGTATCTTTCTCTATCTGCATTCGTCTCCCCCGGCCGTAACCCTTTTGCCGTCTTGCTAACTCCTCATTTATATCAGAAGCTGCTAACGTCATACCCGCAGGGAGGCCTTCTAATATTGTCGTTAGCTGTGGTCCATGGGATTCTCCAGCCGTTAAGTATCTCATTCCCATCGTTCTTTCCCCCTTCAACTCATTAAAGAATTATGTATCAATATATCACAACATCCTCAATAAACCTAGTATAACTATTCAGAAAATAAGGGTAAAAATTTTGTATACGTATACAAAAAAGCACTTGTATAATTAAATACAAGTGCCCCGCTAATATTAAATTAATAAATCCATTCATTCACTAACTTGGAGTACTCAACAACCCCGGTTTCTTTAAAAAACAAGCCAATTTCACGCTCTGCACTTGCTGGTGAATCAGAGCCGTGAATGACATTTTTTCCAACTGTTAGTCCAAAATCACCGCGAATCGTACCAGGTGCCGCATCCTTTGGATTAGTAGAACCCATCATTTGGCGAGCCGTACCGATGACATTTTCTCCTTGCCATACCATTGCAAATACAGGACTAGAGGTAATGAAATCAACTAATTCACCGAAAAATGGTCTTTCCTTATGCTCACCATAATGCTCTTCTGCAAGCTCTTTAGGGATGCTCATTAATTTAGCTCCAACCAATTGAAAGCCCTTTCTTTCAAAACGCGCAACGATTTCTCCAATTAAATTACGTTGTACTCCATCAGGCTTTACCATTAAAAATGTTTTCTCCATAAGTTCCACTCCTATATATTATGTATACTTAATTGTCATAGTGGACAATTCTTGAAAATGTTATCATTTTTTTGAATATTTAGCAACCAATTTAAAAGGTAGAAAAAACTTAACATATCATCACTTTTTTAAACTAAAAACGGTGAGAGAAACTCCTCTCATCGTTAATATTTTCGTCTGCCTATAAATTTTGCAATATCACGTAGTGTCTTCTTAGCCTTATTTGCAGGTAATTCTTCTAATATTTCAAGGGCTTTACTTAAATAATGATCACTCAGTTGAACTGATTTTTCAATTGCACCAGACTGCTTTATCAGGGTAATAATCCTTTGAATATCTGCTGATTCCATCTTTTCATGAACATTCTCAATTTCACTACGTATCGTAGCATCTTCTAAAGCAAATAGGGCTGGTGCCGTAATATTCCCATGCAATAGGTCACTGCCTGCAGGCTTTCCGAGTTCTTCCTCCGTTGCAACAAAGTCTAAAATATCATCAGTTATTTGGAATGACATCCCAACATAATACCCGAAACGGTAAAGTTTCTTATGAATGGTCTCCTCAACATCAGCAACAATTGCCCCTAACTGGCAGCTTGCAGCAATCAGCAAAGCAGTCTTTCTTTTAATTCTACGCAGATAATCGCGAAGATTTTGATTAAAGCGGTACTTATCCTTGATTTGTTGAATTTCCCCAACTGTTACTTCAAAAATCGTATCAGCCAAGATTTTATGGGCCTCAGTTCTTTCAATGATTGTCATCAATTCAAGGGCTAAAGCAAAAACAAAGTCACCTGTATACATGGCAATTTTGTTATCCCATTTAGCTTTGACTGTTGGCTGACCCCTGCGAAGATCTGCATCATCGATAACATCATCATGAACAAGTGAAGCCATATGTATTAGTTCAAGGGCAACCGCCACATTTTTCATCACATTGATATCATAATGACCAAATTTACCACCGAGCAAAACAAAAACAGGACGAATTCTTTTTCCTCCAGCTTGTAATGTATGCATAGAAGCTTGTTTCAAAAGACGAGACTCCGCTTGAATTGTCTCTTCGAGTTTTTTTTCAATTATGTTAATATCCGAATTCAAAAATGAATACATCATTTTTAATTTCATTTGTATTCACCCTGCTTTTCATCCTGTCTTCATTCAAATAATTATTTTTTATATCCAATATGAACTGCAGCTGCGCCGCCGCTGTATGGTCTGTATTTCACTTCATCAAACCCGGCCAGTTCAAACATGTGGGCAAGTTCTCTCATTCCAGGAAAATCGCGGGCAGACTCCTGAAGCCAAGAGTATTCTTTATAACTCTTAGCAAATAATTTACCAAACATCGGCATGATAAATCGAAAATAAAAATAAAAAAGTTGTCTATAACCAATTAATGTTGGCTGCGAAGTTTCCAGACAAACAGCAAGGCCACCTGGCTTTACAACGCGATGCATTTCTTTTAATACCTGTAGGTAATCCGGAACATTTCTCAGTCCAAAACCAATCGTAACGTAATCAAAACTATTATCTTCAAAAGGGAGCTCCATTGCATTCCCATGTATCAGGTTCACCTGGTTTAATCCTTGATCCTTAACCTTTTCAATCCCAACATTGAGCATATTCTGGCTAAAGTCAAGACCTGTTACACTGCCGGAAGGGCCTATGGTCTCTGCTAAAGCAATCGTCCAATCAGCTGTTCCACAGCATACATCGAGTGCTTTTGAGCCTGGCTGTACATTCATTCTTTTCATGGTGTCTTTACGCCACTTGAGATGCTGTTGAAAACTGATAACAGAGTTCATTTTATCATAACTGTCAGAGATTTTTTCAAATACATCATGAACTCGTTCTTCCTTCGATTGCTGCATGTTTATTACCCTTCTTCCACAAAAGTTTTTGCAAATGGCTGATGCTGATTTAAAAGAAAAGAAATTCTTTTCTCTAAATAATCATTTAAATACGGAAGCTGTGGAATTCCTTTTTCTATGATTTGTTTTGATTGTTCAAGATAGCGGTCACATACCATTAACAAATGATTTTGATGATCACTTGAAATATTTACCAAATGATTATCATCTTTAGGATAAAGGTTTCTCTTTAATGCCTCGAATAATAAGGAGTTCCCAGCTTGAATAAATTGGTTTCTCTCAGCCAACAGTCGTTTAAAAAATAAAAGATTGGCCAGAATTTCATTCCAGATGTCTACTTTAAAATATTCAGCAAACCTTAAATGTAAAGAACTCTCAATCTGCTTTATACTTGTCATGAGTTTTTCGATTCCGGTTGTTTTTATCTGATAAACAAGAATTTTATGCTCATTAACCTCTTTTATTCCTTTGGCAAGTGCCTTAATCATCAAAATATCTTTTGATTCTGCAAGGAGCTTATAATATAAGCCACTATAATAATCACCGGCAAGAACCGTTAATTGTCGTCCTATTTCATCATCAGACGATTTCAAAATATGTTCATGTGTATCAAGGGCAATTTGGACCAACATTGTTGACATCGCGTAGTTTTGCATTTTGTTATAAGGCAATTCGAGTCGGTCCATTATTGAGATGAGGATAAGGAGTTTATCTTCGTCAATAATTGGGGTTTCAATATATTCGAGCAAGTATGAGTTAAACACTCTCTTTTCGACCTGCCCTCTAATACTTTTATATTTTTGTCGAATGTCCGGCACTCTAATCACCCCATAATCCCCTAAATATGATGTTTTTATGTATGTTAATTTCTAAAAAATATAAAAGAAAATTCATGCCCATTAAATAAAAAATTAGCCTCTGACTTCTATAGGCAAGCAGAAACCATTATATCATAAAAGATATTACATGGGCAGGAATTCACAAAATAAACAATATCTAAATAAGTGAAAACCAAGCTTTTTAAGATTAACCTGTAAAGTTTTTATTTATTACTTCTTTATTTCACTTTCTACTTCACCAAAGTGAGTAAGAATTTTTGCATTTCCCCTAATTTTAATTGCGGAAGTATGCTCTGTAAATTGTGCAATTAGTACTTCACCTTTATCAAGCTTTTCTGAATGATGGAACTTTGTATCAGTACCTCTGGTTAAGCCAATTACACTAACTCCATCATCAATGGCCTTTATCACGACAAAATCACTATTTTGCTGATTGCGCTTTTCCAATTTAATCACTCCAAATATGTTAGAAATATTCGATACTAATATTTTATTAAGGAAAGCACTTCAGAACGGGCAACTGCATCATCGGCAAGAGTTCCACGGACTGCGGTAGTAACTGTTTTTGAGCCGGGCTTTTTAACCCCGCGCATTGTCATGCACATATGCTCTGCTTCGACCACCACCATTACACCATGTGGATCCAGCTTTTCCATTATGCTGTCAGCAATGGTCGAGGTAATCCGCTCTTGCAGCTGTGGCCTTTTTGCAACCGCTTCAACAGCCCTTGCTAATTTACTCAGGCCTGTGACACGACCATTTTGTGGTATATAAGCCACATGTGCTTTTCCGAAAAAAGGGACCAGATGATGTTCACACATTGAATAAAACGGGATATCTTTAACCAGTACTAGTTCTTCATGGTCTTCACTAAAAATTGTCTCAAAATGCTGTTTAGGATCCTCATTTAAGCCGCTAAAAACTTCCTCATACATTTTTGCGACACGTTTCGGTGTATCAAGTAAACCTTCACGTTTTGGGTCTTCACCGATTGCTTCTAATATTAGACGTACCGCCTCTTCAATTTGGGCACGATTCACTTCTGTCATACAGAATTCCTCCTAGCGTATATCTGTCAAGTAGAGATAAAGAAAACCCGCCGACTGGCAAGCGCCTAAGGGCGAAGACAGAGGCGTAGTTGCCCTAATGCGTTCAGAATTTATGAAAATAAATTCTGATTAGCTGACAAATACATATTAGCACAACCATTTCGGTCCAAGCAAAAAAATAATAAAGGCGCAACCGCCAGAACTGAACGGTTACAAGTTCACCCATAGAAAAAAGGCCATGGACATTCCCATGACCTTTTTGCTTTAGCCTACCGCTTAAAGCAATAAATATATGTAATTATTTTACTGCGTCTTTAAGCGCCTTGCCTGGTTTGAATGCTGGAACTTTGCTTGCAGCGATTTCGATTTCTTCGCCTGTTTGAGGGTTGCGGCCTTTACGGGCAGCACGCTCACGTACTTCAAAGTTTCCAAAACCAATTAATTGTACTTTATCACCATTTTTCAAAGCATCTAAAATCGCATCAAAAACAGCATCAACTGCTTTTGTAGCGTCCTTCTTTGAAAGCTCGCTAGCTTCAGCAACTGCATTAATAAGTTCTGTCTTGTTCATGCCATTCACCTCCTCCCAAAGAAATTATCAAGATTCGTAAATAAGATTACTTATCTACATTTCTAAACAATTTTTTTAATTTCTATACGTTATAGCGCAGTTTAATTACCAAAGTAAGCCAAATTAACTGCTTTAGTGTCTTAAATCTATTTTTTTATAAAAAACCTTATGAAATAAAGGTTTAAAGCACTATAACGTAATTCTGTTAAAAGATTATCACAATCAATTCAGCATATCAAGAAGATTTCAAGATTTTATGGTAATCTTTTCGTTTTTTCAACAAATTTCTCCTATACCGAACTCACTTCCTGTTAAATTTATTGACAAAATAAAAAAGACTCCAACTGGAGTCCAAGTCTAGAGGATAATGGCAATTAAGCCACCAGATCCTTCGTTAATTATTCTCTCTAATGTCTCTTTTAATTTATATCTTGCATTCTCCGGCATCAAGGAAAGCTTTGCTTGGATACCCTCACGAACAATGGAACTCAAGCTACGTCCGAAGATATCGGAATTCCAAATCGATAATGGGTCATCCTCAAAATCCTGCATTAGATAGCGAACTAGCTCCTCGCTTTGTTTTTCTGTACCAATGATTGGGGCGAATTCCGATTCCACATCAACTTTAATCATATGAATGGATGGTGCAACTGCTCTGAGTCTTACCCCAAACCTCGGACCCTGGCGGATTATTTCTGGTTCTTCAAGGCTCATGTCAGAGAGTGTTGGCGAGGCAATCCCATAACCTGTTTGTTTCACCATTTTTAATGCGTCGGCAATATGATCATATTCTGCTTTCGCATGGGCAAAATCCTGCATTAATTCAAGGAGATGATCTTTTCCTCTTATTTCTACGCCGACGATTTCTTTTAATATGTCATCATATAATTCATCTGGTGCAAGTAAATCTATTTCGGCAACCCCTGAACCCATTTCAATCCCTGCCAGACCAGCACGCTCAATGAATTCATAGTCACTAAATTGCTGTACAACGCGGTCAACATCTCTTAATCTCTTAATATCTTTTACCGTTTCTTTAACGGCCTCCTGGTAGCTTTCACGAAGCCAGTGGTTTTCCCTAAGCACCATGACCCAACTCGGAAGATTCACATTGACTTCAAGCACAGGGAACTCGTATAGTGCTTCTCGAAGGACATTGAGGACATCACTGTCGCGCATACTCTCCACACTCATCGCAATGACGGGGATATCATATTTCTCTGCTAAACTTGATCTGAGTGTTTCTGTACTTGGATGGTATGGTTGGGCACTGTTCACCACCATTATAAACGGTTTCCCAACTTCCTTCAGTTCGTTGATGACTCTTTCCTCTGCCTCAATATAATTGCTTCTTGGTATTTCTCCGATGGTTCCATCTGTGGTAACGACTACCCCAATAGTGGAATGTTCTTGGATAACCTTTCTTGTGCCGATTTCAGCTGCTTCATGAAATGGAATCGGCTCTTCATACCATGGCGTATTAATCATTCTTGGTCCATTTTCATCCTCATATCCTTTTGCACCAGGAACAGTGTAGCCCACGCAATCAACGAGCCTTATATTGACATTTAAACCTTCATCGACATGAACAGTGGCTGCCTGGTTAGGCACAAATTTCGGCTCTGTTGTCATAATGGTTTTGCCTGCTGCACTTTGTGGCAGCTCATCTTGTGCACGCGACCTCTCAGCTTCACTGTTTATATTCGGTAATACAACCAACTCCATGAATTTTTTAATAAATGTTGATTTTCCAGTTCGTACAGCTCCTACTACTCCTAAATAAATATCGCCGCCTGTTCTTTCGGCAATATCTTTAAAAATGTCAACCTTCTCCAAGTGATCCCCTCCCGATCATTGAGTAAAGTGGGATAATAATCATCCATTTAGGTATTTTTGGACAGTATATGTTTATGACGTTGTCCTATCTTTTTATGACACTTTTGTAAAAATTTTTTACCTCCTTAAAAACTCACTAGATAAATAAATATCTGTATTTCTCTGAACATTTGATTTAATAGATGAAGAATCGCCATATCGCAAAAGATTTTTATACAAAAAAACCCTTCTCCTACAATATATTTCATAGGAAAAGGGTTATGACAAAATTATTCTTCTAAGAATACAGGTTCCTTCGTTTTTGAATCAATCGTATAGGGCAGGGAATAGGCAGGAACAAACATTGAATCGTTTAGTAAAATAGGACGAATATCCTCACCTGGTTTAAACTGTTTGTCCGATTTCTTAAGCGACTGATAAAGGTCAGGTCGATAATCAACATATACCTCAGCATCGCCTGTAATAACTAGAGAAAGGTTTTGGTTGGAAAATGGACTGATAACAAATGGTGGCTTCTCATAGCCTAATTGTTTAAAATCAAGTGAAAATACATTTTTGGCAAGTTGTGCTTTATATGGCGGATAACCTTTGGTTTTTATTCGTAGTTTAATATCGCGGATTGTTTCTGTCATCCTTAAATCAAACAACTTTACGGTTGGATGCGTTTCTACATCAACAAGCACGTATTGAAAAATACCTCCACTTTCAAACGCATTTCCTGGAGGCTCAGCCATATACTTCGGGGTAATTCTTTTAAATTCAATCGGATATTTTTGATAAATCGGCGTATTCGCTTCCTTTGTTTTTATTGGCAGGATACCGCCATTATCCTTCTGAAAATCATCTACCGCCGTTTGTACCGCCTGAATTTGGTCTTTATAAGGGATTTGGTTTTTTGCTAATTCCTCCTCAGGGTACATACATCCCGACAATAGTAATACGGCTAAAACAAAAAAACAACTGAGCAGATTCCATTTCATACAATCACCTTTTTATCTATGTAATGATTTCGATTAGGCTAAGAAAACAATGAGTAAGGTTAATCCAGCAACAATCAAAAAGATATAGGCGACAATTGCTGTGATAAAACGGAGCACCCCTTTTAACTTATACCTGCTAAAATAAATGGTTATGATGGCAAGAAACATTAGAGCCATGCCGGCAATTGATATCCACATTTTTAACATACCTGGCGACAAACATCATTCCCCCTTTTTCAAATGTTAATTATATCACAGGTGAATGTATTCCTAAAAAGTTTTCAACCACACGCAAAAAAACTGAAGTAAAGGGGGCGAATTCTCTACTTCAGTCAATTGGACTAAATAACCCATTCTCCGGCGTCATACTACCAGGTTGCTTCGTTGCATTGTATGCAATCCAGATTAAAAGCGCATCATAAGAACGCCTAATTTCTTAATGAAAAAGCACATTTTTAGTCTTCCATATTTCTTTCATCAAGCACATTCACTAAATCTTCCATCTCATGAGTTTTACCTCGTGCCATTAGCACATCAACTGCGTCCTTAGCATTCTTGTCATTAAATAAAACATCATAAAGTGCAAAAGTAATTGGCATCTTGACATTGTACTTTTTTGCCAGTTGAAAGGCGGCTTTGGTTGTCCTAACACCTTCTACAACCATCCCCATACTATCAAGAACTTCATCAAGTGTTTTCCCTTTCCCCAGCATATTTCCCGCTCTCCAGTTCCTTGAATGGACACTTGTACAAGTAACTATTAAATCACCAATACCTGTTAAACCAGAGAAGGTTAAGGGATTGGCACCCATCTTCGTGCCAAGACGAGCAATCTCCGCTAAACCTCTTGTCATTAGGGCTGCTTTCGCATTATCCCCATATCCAAGCCCATCAGTTATTCCGGCAGCTAAGGCTATAATATTCTTTAATGCACCACCAATTTCAACTCCGACGACATCTGAATTCGTATAAACACGAAAATTGTGGTTAATGAACAAATCCTGGATTTTTTCAGCTGCTTCCATATTTTCTGATGCAACTGTAACAGTTGTTGGATACCTAAGGCTTACTTCCTCAGCATGACTTGGACCAGAAAGGACAACAACGTCCTTTAAAAGCTTATTCGGTGTCTCTTCCTTAATCATTTCGGTAATACGCAAAAGGGTATCAGGCTCAATACCTTTACTTACGTGTGCGATGGTAATAGGATCAGCCAAAACAGCTCGTATTTTTCCGAGAACTTCACGAATTGCCTTTGTTGGAACAGCTAAAATAACTGTTTCTACACCCACTAAAGAATCACTTAAGGAAGCATAGCCAACAATCAATTCCGGCAGCACAATTCCAGGCAAATATTTTTTATTGGTGTGATGTTCGTTTATTTCATTCACCTGGGCTTCATTATGGCTCCATAGACGGACCTCATGAGCATTATCCGCTAATACCATCGCAAGGGCTGTTCCCCAGCTTCCTGCCCCCACAACGGCTATTGCTGCTTTTTTTGCCAGCATTTCATTACACCCACCTTATCGTTATTTTCTTTCTCTCGCATAAATTTTGATAGGGGTTCCCTCGAATCCAAATGCGTCTCTAATTCTATTCTCGAGAAAACGCTCATAGGAGAAATGCATTAATTCAGGTTCGTTGACAAAAACAACAAAAGTAGGAGGTTTGACTGCTACCTGTGTCGCATAATAAATCTTCAATCGTCTCCCTTTGTCTGATGGTGTCGGATTCATTGCTACCGCATCCATAATAACATCATTTAACACACTTGTTTCAACCCGCATCGAATGATTTTCACTTGCCGTATTAATCATAGGCAACAAGGTATGAATACGTTTCTTTGTTTTAGCCGATAAAAACACAATTGGCGCATAACTTAGAAATAAGAAATGTTCCCTAATATTCTGTTCAAGCTCTTTCATGGTCTTTTCATCTTTCTCAATTGCATCCCATTTATTTACCACAATAACTACTGCACGGCCTGCCTCATGGGCATAACCGGCAATTTTCTTATCCTGCTCAATTATTCCCTCTTCGGCATTGATGACAACAAGAACTACATCCGAACGTTCAATTGCCCTTAAAGCACGGAGGACACTATATTTTTCGGTACTCTCATACACTTTTCCTTTTTTCCTAATTCCTGCTGTATCAATGATGACATATTTTTGTCCATTATACGTATAAGGAGAATCGACAGCATCACGAGTTGTACCCGCAATATTGCTGACGATGACACGTTCTTCACCTAAGATTGCATTGACCAGTGAAGATTTACCGACATTAGGCCGACCAATTAAAGAAAATTTGACCACATCTTCATCATATTCGATTGGCTTATTTTTCGGAAAATGTTTGGCTGCCTCGTCCAATAAATCACCAAGGCCTAATCCGTGTGAGCCGGAAACTGGGATTGGCTCACCAAAGCCTAGTGAATAAAAATCATAAATTTGCTCTCTCATTTCAGGATTATCAATTTTATTTACTCCTAGGACGATAGGCTTTTTCGTCTTATATAAAATTTTTGCTACTTCTTCATCCGCAGCGGTAACCCCTTCTCGTCCATTTGTTAAGAAGATAATGACATCTGCTTCATCAATCGCTACTTCAGCCTGCTGACGAATTTGCTCTAAAAACGGTTCATCACCAATATCAATTCCGCCAGTATCGATTACATTAAAGTCATGTGTCAGCCACTCGCCAGAACTATAAATCCGATCTCTTGTTACTCCTGGAACATCCTCAACGATGGAAACTCGTTCACCGACAATCCGATTAAAAATGGTTGATTTCCCAACGTTTGGCCGTCCTACAATGGCAATAACAGGTTTAACCATTATGATCGCCATCCTTTCTTTCATATATTGAAAATACTTTTTGTTATGTTAGCAATCCCTATAGTTCTTATTAAGTAAAGAAACCCTTCTGTCATCGAGAAGGGCCTAACTTTATTATTTTATCAATGATAATCCTTTCTCGCAATTGAAAGCTTAACAAGAATTGATTTTACGATGATTTTTGTTTTCCTTTTTCAAAAAAATGAAAATGAGTTTGGAAAATGGAGCCTGCATTTTCAAAGAAACTCCATCCTGCCAGCAAAGCCACAATTAATGAACAAACATCTAAGTAAGCAAAAGCTCCAATTGAATAAGGAAATTGAAGCTTATTTAAGATATAGGCATATAAAAACTCCCCCTGCATGGTGCCACTCACTATAATCAGCATTCGGCCTTTTAAGGTTTTTTGCAAGAGAATCGCAAGATAGCCAAAACATATTCCCATCATCCATTCCTTTTTAAAGATAATCCAAATAGGATCAAAAATCTCGAACAAATGGAAAGTAACATAGGCAATAGATACTATAAATGAACAGATAAAATAATAAATGATGGCTCCAAGTTTTTCCTGACTATAAAATATGTATGAAACGGCTAATAAAAATAATCCACTCGCATGGATTTCAAACCCGCTAGCCATGAATTGGATATTCGATACTACTAACACAATAAGAACGAAAGCTGATAGTTTAAAACGGTATTGGTTTTGTTTATTTAATATAAATGTGAAGTAGATCCAAAACGACCAACAAATCCAGTAAAACATTGCCCCTTCCATTTCACACACCTCCTATTATTCACATTATTGGTATTCTTTATGTATTTTCATACTTCCTTGAATAATATTTTCAATGTGATTCATCTTATTATTAGGAGGTGTGGAAGAATGGGTAAAGACCGCCAAGAAAAAAAGCTAAAAGCGAGCAGGAGAGTGGAGTCAGACCGTGATCAAGCATTACACTATCCCGATGCAACCAAGCTTTCAAGTCCTGAAGAAGCACGAGGATTAAATGATGGCAAAAAATAAGTAATATCAAAAAGCTCTCGCAGTTCAAATGCGAGAACTCAGGCTGTCGAAAAACCTTCGACAGTCTTTATTTTTTTATGTTACTTTAATGTTTCACTGCGTTAATTTGTTATAATATCATTCATGCAACATGTCTGTTGATTTGCGCTCCAGGCGCTTCGCTTTCCGCGGGCGTGCCGGGGAGCCTCCTCGGCGCTAAGGCGCGCCTGTGGGGTCTCCCCTGCCCCGTACTCCCGCAGGAGTCTTCGCGCCTTCCGCTCCAATCAACAGGTGCAAATTCAATAATGTCCTCACACACCCAAAAAATAAGTGGTGAAATCTATGTTTAAACCAAGAGAATCTTCCCAAAGTGAAGACGAATTTGTGTCTATTGATGAATTAGTTCCTGATGATCACCTCCTTCGTTTGATTATTAATATATTGATTTTTCGTTTCTTCTTGAAAAAGTTCGCCCTTATTATAGTGATGATAATGGCCGCCCATCTGATCCCCTAATTTTGTTTAAAATGATCTTTATTGGTTATCTTTCCGGTATTCGTTCTGAGCGACAACTAGAAAGAGAAATACGAATGAATGTTGCCTATCGTTGGTTTTTAGGTTTGAAATTCAAGGATCCAGTCCCACATCACTCAACGATTAGTGGGAATCGACAACATCGTTTTAAAGATACTGGTATCTTTCAGGAGATATTTGATGAAATTGTTGTTCAGGCAAAGAATCATAAAATGGTTGGAGGAAGTGTTTTATTTACTGACTCAACCCATTTAAAGGCAAATGCAAATAAGCATAAATACACGAGAGAAGAAGTTGAAGTAGAAAATCGTGAATACTTTGATGAATTAAACAAGGATATTGAGGAGGATAGAATAAAGCAAGGTAAAAAGCCATTACAGGAAATGGTAAGGTTAAATCACTTATCTAAATCTGGAAAATTGCTTTATAAATTTAGGAAGGAAAAAATTGAGCGAAGCTTCGCAGACTCAAAAGAGCTACAGGGGCTTCGCTACTGCCGGTTAAGGGGATTAAAGAATGCAAGTGAACAGGCTCTCCTTACGGCAGCCTGCCAAAATATAAAAAAGATTGCTACACACTTAGCCAGGTTAGAAAAGGTGTGTTGCAATTCTTTCGGTTGATTTGCCACCCTGTTGATTGGAGCGGAGGGCACTCGACTCCTGCGGGATAGAGAGGTCACGGGAGACCCCGCAGGCTCCAAGGGAGCCGAGGAGGCTCCCGGACCTCCCCGCGGAAAGCGAGTGCCCAGAGCGGAAATCAACAGGCCAGTTAGCAGGGCCAATCCATTATTAAAAAATTGCCGAGAAATATACCCTTTCTCGACAATCTAAGCTCTCGCAGTTCAACGGCGAGAGCTTTTACTTAATGGAACGCTGGCTAAATTGTTTAGTATCTATTCCTCTTTGGTGAAGCCAATGGTATGTTTCACCGGAAATTATTAATGGAACATTTTGTAAATCAGCAAGAGTTCGGGCTCCTAAAGCAGTCATAATCATAGTTAATTCCTTATGAAGGTTTTCGATTTCTTCCTGTAAAGCATCCGATCCCTTCTCCATAAGTATTCGCAAGAAATACCCGGCCATACCAATTGCATTTGCGCCTAAAGCTAAACCCTTAGCGATGTCAGATCCTGTTAAAAAGCCACCTGAGCCGATAATGGTTATATTATTAGAATTGGATGCAGCTTCAATGATTGATATGGGCGTAGGAATGCCCCATTGATTAAAAAATGTGAATATTTTTTCTCTGCGCTTATTTTCTATTTCTGCAAAGTTTGTTCCCCCAGAGCCGCCAATATCAATCGCCGTGACACCGGCTGTTGCAAGAGAATCAACCGTTTCCCTCGTCATCCCGAATCCAACCTCTTTAACAATTACAGGAATGTCCACCACTTTAACAATGGATTCAATTCTTTTTAAGACACCGGTAAAATCACGGTCTCCTTCTGGCATGGTCAGTTCTTGAATCACATTTAAATGTATTTGCAGGGCATTAGCTTCAATCATATCGATTGCCGCTTTCGCATTCTCTGATGTTGCTTCACTGCCTAAATTAGCGATGATAACCCCGTCAGGATTTTCCTTTCTGACTACTTCGTAAGTATATCTTTCACCTTTATCTTTTAAAGCAGACATTTGCGAGCCTACAGCCATAGCCAACCCGGTACGTTTTGCAACAATGGCAAGTTCTTTGTTAATCTGGAAAGTTCTTTCACCGCCGCCGCCTGTCATTGCATTGATAAAAATTGGCGAACTTAAAGAAAGTCCGCCAATGGAGTGATCTAATCGAACATCGAACACACTGATATTTGGTAAGCTCTGGTGAAGAAATTTAACATCGTCGAAAACTGTCGAGCGGTTTTGCCTATTTTCAAGAGCAAAGCGAATGTGGTCCCATTTTCGTTCAAATCTAGACACGTAAAATCACCATTATTTTCTTAGATTCTTTAATTTGTCACCAATGACTTCACCAAGTTGGAAGCCTTTTGATTCCTCAGGAAGCTCATAATCGAGATTTTCCTCATCATCTTTCTCAAGAAGTTCTTTAATACTTAATGAAAGACGTTGATCATGTTCATTGGCATCTAAAACCTTTACTTTCACTTCTTGTCCTTCTTTAAGAACTTCATGCGGTGTCCCTATATGCTTATGAGCGATTTGAGAAATATGAACAAGTCCTTCAACACCAGGAAAAACCTCTACAAAAGCACCGTATGAGACTAATCTTTTTACTGTCCCAGTTAAAATACTTCCTTTTGGAGCTTTTTCAGAAATATTTGACCAAGGTCCTGGAAGTGTTTCTTTTATAGACAAAGAAATTCTTTCATTATCACGATCAACATTTAATACTTTCACTTGAACTTGCTGACCTTCCTGTACAACATCAGTTGGCTTATCAACATGTTCATACGATAATTGTGAAATATGAACAAGACCATCGATACCGCCAATATCGACGAATGCGCCAAAATCAGTAATTCTTTGAACGGTACCATCAATGATTTGGCCTACTTGTAATGAACCAAGTCTACTTTGTTTTTGTTTCCCCTTCTCTTCTTCTACCACAGCTCGGTGAGAAAGGATTAAGCGGTTCTTTTCTTTATCAAGTTCAACTATTTTTAAGGTAAGATTACGGTCTTTGTAATCGCTGAAATCTTCAACGAAGAAGGCTTCAACAAGAGATGCCGGCACAAATCCGCGGACACCTAGATCAACAACAAGGCCGCCTTTAACAACGTCTTTTATCTCAGTTTCAAAAATTTCTCCACTTTGAAATTTTTGTTCTAAGGTTTCCCATGCCTTCTCCGCATCTACTTTTCTTTTTGAAAGAATTAATGCTTCTTCCTCTACTTTTAATACTTCTAATTCAAGTTCATCACCTTCGAGAACAGCATCGGATGCTTTTTCAATATGCAAGCTTGAAAGCTCACTAATTGGAATAATTCCATCAAGTTTACTACCTTGAATCGCCACAAGCACCTGCTTCTCTTCTACTTTAGTAACTTGTCCAGTTACTTTGTCCCCAATTTCAAAGCTTCTCACATCTACTTGATTAAATTCTTCCGACATATGTATTCCTCCTTAATCCATTTACGTCTAAAAAAATCTATATATGATTTGGTGAAGGCAACGCAGCAGACACCACATATAAAACCATTTTAAAAAGAAAAGAATATTCTAAAAAAGACTCTTTTTTATAACTTCTTACAAATAGTCTATTTTGTCAAGCAGAAACCTATTGATGCTCTTTGATTAGTTTATGAATTTCTGACATAATTAATTCAGTAACCTCTTCTGCAGATGCTTTATTTGTTCTCATTTCTTCCATTGCTATCGGTGGTCCGTATACTACCTTTAACCTGCCAAAACTTTTATATGGACCGATAACCGCACAAGGAACCACTAGGGCATCTGACCTTAGGGCGAAAAAACCTGCCCCTGAGAGTCCTTTTCCCAGCTCCCCAGTCTTACTTCTTGTTCCCTCTGGAAATAGTCCGAAAACATGACCATCCTTTAAAATTTTTAATCCCGATCTAAGCGCTTCACGGTCCCCAAATCCTCTTTTTACTGGGAAGGCATTACATTTTCTAACAATCCCACCCAACACAGGTACGCGAAAAATTTCTTCCTTCGCCATATAGTGAACAGGCCGAGGTGCCATGATTCCTACAATGATTGGGTCGAAATTATGGATATGATTGGCACATAGAAGAACTCCGCCCTCTTTAGGGAAATTTTCTATTCCAATTGCCTTAACCCGATACCACGGTTTAAAAATCCCATAAACAACTGACTTTGCAAACCCATAAAACGTCAATCTAATCCAATCCTTTCTTGCACCAGAACCATTATTTTTTCAACAACATTAGGAATGGTCAATGAGGTTGTGTTAATTTCAATTGCATCTTCGGCCTTTTTTAAGGGTGCTATTTCTCTCTCTGAGTCAATTTTATCTCTACGTGCAATTTCCATCTTCAATTTATCCAAATCGGATGAAAATCCTTTTTGAATATTTTCATTATGACGCCGGACAGCTCGTTCATCGACACTAGCAAGTAAAAATACTTTTACTTCTGCACCTGGTAATACATGTGTTCCAATGTCCCGACCATCCATCACAACACCCCCGCCTATGGCAAAAGCTTGCTGCCTTCTGACCATTTCTTCACGGACCGCTTGATGTTTTGCAACATATGACACAGAATTGGTAACTTCTGCAGAACGAATTTCATCTGTTATATCTTGATTGTCAAGATATACCAATTGCCCTTTATCTGATGGCAGCAATTTAATATCTGATGATAAGAGTGTATCTAATAAAGGAGCCTCTTCTTCAAGATTTATACGGTTAACAATTGCTTTGTATGTTAATGCCCGGTACATTGCACCAGTATCGATATAAATGTAAGATAGCTTTTCTGCCACAATTTTTGCTACTGTACTCTTTCCGGCTGCAGCAGGGCCGTCAATTGCGATTGATAATTTCTTTTTCATAAATCCTCCTATAACAAATCATGATTGTCTCATATGTTGTCTTCTTTATATTTTACCATAAGAAAGAGAAATGCTTCTTATTTTTCACTTATTAAAACAATAAAAAATAAAGCAGGAAAAGCTGCTTTATTACTTGGTTTGAAGGGTTTGGAGAATTTCTGTAAATGTATTTTCATTTACGCCCTCATATTTTGTTAATTGTTTAATTTGAGGTAGAACATCCATTTGATGAAAAAAGAACTGAGATAAAAGTAGAAAAACAAATTGAATGATAACAACCTTCAGTAGAACCGTTTCAACTCTTTTCATTACAATCACTCCAGCATTAATATATTCTTATTATTGGGGCCAGTGATTTTTTTTATTCCAAGGAAGAAGTGTGGATGAACGGAATATGAGAAAAGGAAAAGCAGTCGCTTTTCCTCACAAAACATCATCATATATGGCCTCAGCATTTTTTAATTTCTCAACCTCTTCTTCCTTTCCATTTGTGGCGTTAATAAAAATTCGGTATGTGTCATTTCCAACGGTTCCTAAAAATTCATAACAGAGAACCTCTTCATTTAGATCATTGACAATATAAGCCTGCCGATCCTCCATCACTTTAAAGTTCGGATTTACCTTCGATCGAGCCTGCTCAAGAGAAATAACGGGTTTTTCTATTTTCCTAGTATGGAAAGATTTTAAGTACTCTTCTGCAGATAGACCAATAATATCTCCTTTATCTAGTGCGACTTTCACTTTTACTGCTTCAGGATAAATTCTAATGCCGTTAATGTTTGTGACAAAATTGAAAACGCCTATATTATCATATTGTGTGCTTTCAAATACCTCTAAATTTTTAAAACCCGTTTCTTTTAGGAAAGCACCCGCTTTGTTATCAGCTTCATTTAGACTGAGAACTTGTTTTTTAACGTCCCGGTTATTTATAAACCAAATGGGATGCCCTGCCTTTTTGGTTATATCCATGCTAGCTTCTTGGCCAGTGTTTTTATTTTTTATGGAAACACTATAAAAACCGTAATCGGAGCCTTTGCCATTTTCAGTCACTTTCACAGTAGCATTTCCATCGAACTTCATATAACTTTTAGCAATCTTGATTGCTTCTTGGCGGGAAATTGTTTTTCCTTTTATTTTTTTAAAATTTTCATCTTTTTTCTGCATATTAGTAAAGGTAGGCCCATGGTCCGATTCTTCATATCCAGTTACAGTCTTTTCAACTGTTTTAAAACCATCAATTATCGTATTGTCGGTTGCTTCTTTTCCTGACGCAAGTGCAAGCTCAACATCCATCCAGCGGAGGTTATTTTTCAAAACCATATGTTGAACATTTCTGAGCTCATTCTGGATATCACCTGACTGTTTATATAGTGTTTGTAATGTACTATACTCCTTTTTTGATAACGGTTCCTTGTCCAAATCCCTGGCAGCTGTACGATAACTAAAGTTTCCGATATTCGCCAAAAACTCTTCGGTCTTGTTAAATGGTAATAGTGTTAATGGCAACTGCCCAACATCACCATGTGCCTCCGATGTAAGTCTCCATACCTCAACTAATGATGGAGATAACGAATGTCTGGAATTCATGGCCAATGTTGTCCCAATTTTATCGTGTAATAAATCCATCCGATAGGAAAGATTATGAAACGCTCGTTGATAATTGTTTTCTGCATTTAAGAGAACCGCATTTTTTTCCTGATGTTCTTGGTAACCCCAAAAGGCTGTTCCTGCGATTCCTAAAGCAAGAACACCGATTAATATCCCTCTAATCATTTCAATTCACCTCTCTACTTGCAAAAAATATGTTTGCCAATTCGTTTTATTTGCGGCCTTCCCCATATCCACCCACTTGTGGCAGTATCCGGATTAAAATAGTACAATGCTTCACCGGTTGGGTCCCATCCATTGATTGCATCGACTACCGCTTTTTTTGAAGATTCATTGGGGGTAAGCCAAATCTGCCCATCAGCTACAGCTGTAAAGGCTCCAGGTTCAAAAATAACCCCAGAAACGGTGTTAGGAAACGATGAACTATTTACACGGTTCAGAATAACAGCGGCTACGGCAACTTGACCTGTATACGATTCTCCTCTTGACTCCCCATGAACAGCATTCGCCATTAAGCGGATATCATTTTGCGAATATCCATTTGGAGTGTTTGCAGCTGTTGGTTTTTTGGGTGCGGCTTTCGAAGCAGCTTGTTTGGCTGGTGCTTTGGCCGCAGGAGCTTTGTTATTAGGTTTACTTTGCTTGCTTTGATCAACTCCACCGTAATGGGTAAACTTTTTCCCGGAATTGATTTGTTTTTTTACAACTTGTTCATTATATTTGCTAACCTTGGCTAGTTTTGCTTTAGTTGTCGCCCCTGCCAACCCGTCAATTGGCAGCCCAAATTCATATTGAAAGTTTCTTAGCGCCCAATATGTACTCCAACCAAAAACTCCATCAATTTTCCTATTATAGTATCCAATATATTGAAGCCTAGATTGTAGTTCAATAACATCATCACCAACAGCTCCTTTTTGAATTACCTGTTTGGAGAAAGCTTGAGCCTCATTATTTTCCAAAAATGATAATGGAAAAGTTAGAAAAAAGATTAGTATGAAGAGTTTTATTAAGATTTTTTTCTTTAACATGGAATAATAACCCCCAAAGTGAGTCTTTTTAACAGTAACTCTATTTTTTGTTATATCCGTGTTTTTATTCCATTTAAAATGGAATAAATAAAAAACCCTTCATCAAGAATGAAGAGTTTTTTGGACTTGATATTGTTTTTTAAAATGATTGGCGCTTAAAGCTTTAGCTTTTTTCACTTTTCGCAATCCAAACCACCAAAGGAAAATCATAAACGGAAAAATTATATACAGCCAATTTTCTAGAGAAATCAAAATATAATCATAGGTTCCATGCAGAATAAAAGGCAAAAGCAGAGAGAATATAACCCACTTTCCTTTCTTTCCTTCAGTAAACTTTGCTTTTCCAATATAAAAGCCCATAATTACCCCGAAAAGGGCATGGCTAGAAACAGGTAGTAAAGCACGTGTCATCGCATGTTGAATCCCATTTGCAAGTAAATATAAAATATTTTCTGCCGTTGCAAAACCAAGGGAAACAGCTACTCCATAGACAATTCCATCAAAAGGTTCATCAAACTCAACATGCTGATAAACAGCATAAAAAAGGATGAACCATTTAAAAAATTCTTCAAGCAGGCTTGAGCTAAGAAACGCATCGAAAAGATGAGAGTTCACCAAATGCTCTGTTTCAAGTACATGCTGGATAAACATGATAGGAAACATCAATAAAACACCGTACAAAAATGTACGAAATACAAAGGAAATTGGCTCTGGCTCATATTCATCTTTTAAATAAAAATAACAAAGTAAAGCCAGACCGGGGGCAACTCCAGCCGATAAAATTCCCAGCATGATGAACCTCTTTTCAAATCCATTTTCTTAATCGTACCATGTAACCTCCATATTGAAAATGATAGATTATTCCACTTGAAATATTCCTATTATTAAACATTTCATGATAATATATCGACTTAAAAATTTATATTCTCCAAGCCGCTAGCAATCGCAACGGCTAATTTTATTCTTGCCTTTTTGCTATCATTGTCACTACCAAGGATTACACCTTTATTATAAAGGTCATAAGCACTTCCTTCGTAGTCATAGGTTGTGTACACAGAACCCTCTTCTGCACTTGTGGTTACGACCAACTTGATTCCAGCATTAATAGCCTTATCAATTTCTTCCATCATTTTAGGAGCCACCTGGCCACGTCCTACACCTTCAAGGACAATCCCGCCAACGCCTGCCTCTCTGGCAGCCTTGATAAATTTCCCATCTGCTCCAATATAACATTTAATAATTTCAACCTGTGGAATCGAAATGTTAATTTCAAAATGCTCGCGGTTAATTGGTTTTTGAAAGACATGGACCTGGTCGTTGTCAATGATGCCAAGGTAACCAAACCCAAATGCATTAAACCCTTGAATATTGGAAGCATGTTCTTTTTTTACATATCTTGCAGCAAAAATTCGTTCATTGAAGACAACAACGGTGCCCGCACTCTTTAAATCAACTGAGCAGGCTGAATAAATCGCATGCCTTAAATTAATATACACATCACTTCCTAAATCTTCAGGAGACCGCTGCGAACCTGTTACTACTACTGGTCTGTCGTCTTTAATCGTTAAATCTAGGAAGTAGGCCGTTTCTTCCATTGTATCGGTACCGTGTGTTACCACGACACCGCAAACCGTCTCATCCTGGAAATAATCGTCAATCTTATTCTTTAAGACAAGTAAATCTTCAAAGGTAATATGAATGCTTGCTTTTTGAAAGACTGATTCAACAACCACTTTAATATCTTTTGGTAATTGGCACATTGCTGCCAGTTCTTCACCGGTTAAGGCACCCGAAGCTAATTTACCAGATTCCTTATTTGGTTTACTAGCTATTGTCCCGCCTGTTGTTAATAAAACAACCTTTTTCATTTATTATCACCCTTTACTTCAGTGTCTGTGATAGAACGTGCAATTTGTTCACCATGGAACCTGCCATTTTCAATGAAAATTTCATTCGCATTATTTCCTGCAGCAAGAACGCCTGCAATATAAATACCATTAATATTTGTTTCCATTGTATCAGGATTAATGAATGGTCTTCCTGATTCCTGATCAATTTTCACACCTATTGTTTTTAAAAATTGATGATCTGGATGGTATCCTATCATAGCAAAGACAAAATCGTTCCTTACTTCTTTCTCTTCACCGTCTTTTGTATAAATCACTTGATTATCCGTAATTTTTTTCACATGAGCATTAAATTCCATTAAAATGGTTCCTGTTCGAACTAACGCTTCAAATTCAGGTAGAATCCATGGTTTTATGCTAGGAGAATATTCTTTACCTCGATATAACACAGTCACTCTTGCTCCGGCCTTTACAAGTTCAAGCGCTGCATCAACACTTGAATTTTTCCCGCCAATAACACACACATCTTTATTAAAATATGGATGGGCTTCTTTAAAATAATGATAGACCTTTGGAAGATCCTCGCCTGGAACGTTCATATAATTTGGATGATCATAATAACCAGTCGCAATGACCACATATCGTGTGAAATAAGTATGTTTATTGGTCGTTACTTGAAATAGATCATCCGGTTGTTTAGCGACATCTAATACCTTTTCAAACGCATTAATCCGCAGTCCCTTTTTCTTGACTACCTCTCTGTAATAGACGAGCGCTTGATTTCGCTTCGGTTTATAACTTTCAGTGATAAATGGGACGTCACCAATTTCTAGCTTTTCACTTGTACTAAAAAAAGTTTGATGTGTAGGGTAATGGTAGATAGCGTTCACAACATTACCTTTTTCAATGATTAGAGGTGTTTTCCCAATTTCCTGTAGGGCTATAGCCGCTGCTAAGCCGCACGGACCTCCCCCAACGATAATACTATCCTCAATTTGCAAAATGGATACACTCCTTAACTAAAACGTATATATTTTTCATCAAAAAACTCCTACCGTCTTATGATAGGAGTTTTTTACTTATGTTTCAATGTTTAAGTTATTATATCCAGCCTCTGAAACGGCTTGCTTCTGCCATTTTTCTTACACCGACCATATAGGCAGCAAGACGCATATCAACACGGCGTGTTTGGGCAGTGTCATAAATATTTTTAAAGGATTTAACCAATATTTTTTCAAGTTTTTCTTCTACTTCTTCCTCTGACCAATAGTACCCTTGGTTATTTTGAACCCACTCAAAATAAGAAACGGTAACCCCACCTGAAGATGCAAGCACATCTGGTACGAGAAGAATTCCCCGCTCTGTTAATATTTTCGTAGCCTCTAAAGTGGTTGGACCATTGGCAGCCTCCACAACGATACTTGCACGAATATTATGAGCATTTTCTTCTGTAATTTGGTTTTCAATGGCAGCAGGAACAAGAATATCACAATCTAGTTCTAGCAATTCTTTATTTGTTATCGTGTTATTAAATAATTTAGTAACCGTTCCAAAACTGTCTCGTCTATCTAAAAGATAATCAATATCAAGTCCGTTTGGATCATGTAATGCACCGTAGGCATCAGAAATTCCAATTACCTTTGCCCCAGCATCATGCATGAATTTCGCTAAAAAGCTTCCCGCGTTACCGAAGCCTTGAACAACAACCCTTGCACCCTCAATTTGAATGTCTTTCTTTTTAGCTGCTTCGCGAATACAGATGGTCACACCTTTTGCCGTTGCCGATTCACGTCCATGTGAGCCTCCAAGCACAAGCGGCTTACCAGTGATAAATCCAGGAGAGTTAAATTCATCAATTCTGCTATATTCATCCATCATCCATGCCATAATTTGCGAATTTGTAAACACGTCTGGTGCTGGAATATCCTTCGTTGGTCCTACAATTTGGCTGATAGCTCGTACGTATCCACGGCTTAATCTTTCAAGCTCTCTAAATGACATATCTCGAGGATCGCAAACAATTCCACCCTTACCACCGCCATATGGTAGATCAACGATGCCGCACTTCAAGCTCATCCAAATGGAAAGCGCTTTTACTTCTGTTTCTGTCACACCTGGGTGGAAACGGATTCCACCTTTTGTCGGCCCAACTGCATCATTATGCTGCGCACGGTAGCCCGTAAATATTTTTATTGAACCATCGTCCATTCTAATTGGAATTTTAACTGTCATCAAACGTAACGGCTCTTTCAAGAGCTCGTATACCTCTTCAGGATAACCTAACTTTTCAAGGGCCTTATGAATAACAGTCTGTGTTGATTTCAACACATCATGCTTTTCCTCTTGATTAGTCTTTTCATTAGCTTTTTCGGCTACCATTTGTAATCCTCCTAAGAAATCACTTTTACGAATGTTGTCCGCTTTCAGACACAAGTATACACGTTTAATTGATTTATGCAAGAAGAAAAACACACTTTTCATTATTTTATAGTGTTAATATGTAAACGCTGCCATTTAAATTTTCCAAAATAAAATTTTTAAAAATAATAACCCCATAATCCCTTTCTTCCAAACACATAAAAGGGGCGCTTGGCCCCTTATTTACTTTATACTATTTATTTAAAAAAATGGAGTATGGTTTCCACCGTTTTATCTTCAATGATAGCTTTACCATATTCAGCAAGAACGAATGGACTGAGAATGGAGGGGTTACCAAATTCTGATAAAATACAAGCTGCCTTTTCTTTATTTACTGTTTCTACCCTATCCATCAAAAGATAATAACGGTTATTCATTTCATAAAGGCTGCCTCCAAAAATATCTGTATAGGACAGTCTTTTTGACAGATTAATAATGTCCTCAAATTCTCCAAACTCATATAAGAGATTTTCACAGCCTTCAACCCTTACTTGCATTTCAATAAAACCATCATACATTAATTCTTCGTCCTCTTTTACTTCCTCGACGGTAATAATTAAAATCATACCTTGGGCCTGAAGAGAAAAAATTTCAACTGCTACAGAACCCTGTATGTCAACATCAAATTCTTCACTCGCCTCTTCTAGCATATCGTGAAAGAGCTGATTCCATTTACTTGATTCCTTCCAGATATCTTCTTTGGAGAGACCTCTTTCAAACAAATCATCAGAAGTTAAAAAAATTTTTATCTTATTGGCCGTTAAGCGTTCCAAGCGCATGCTTTTGCCCCCTGCCGTGACATAACTCTTGTTTTCAGTGTATGCCATAGGGTTCTATTGGTGAATTGTCTAAATCATACTAACGATTATTACCTTTCCTAAGCGTGATGAGATGAGTTTCAGCTGGTGCTCCTAGCCTTAAAGGAAGAGAAGTTGTTCCAAAACCATTACTAATGAGTAAAATTGTATTTTCTAATTTTTTTATGCAACCCCGTTTTTGGGGGCTAAATCCGAAAATATGTATTTGCCCTCCGTGGGTATGACCGCTTAGAACTAGTCGAATTTCATGTTGGGAGTGAATTTTTTTTGTAATACTTGGGTAGTGGCTTGCTAATATTTTGAAACTTTTCTCGTGTGCATCTAAAAGAGCCAAATCAAGCCGGTCCCGCTCCTGATTCAGGTCATCGACTCCGAGCAAACATATTTTTTCTCCTTGTTCTGATTCAAAGGTAACGGCAGTATTATCTAAAACCTTTACACCTGACTCGAGCAGAATCGCATCCAATAAACGAAAATCCACTTCATAATCGTTGTTTCCCCACACAAAATAGACTGGGCCAATTTGCTTTAATTTCAGCAAGTTTGCTCTCACTCTATCAAAAGGAACACCTTTTTCTGTTAAATCCCCTCCGATGATGACCACATCAGCCTTCCCCTTAACAGCATTAATTATGACATCCGATACGGTTCGCCGATGAATATCCGATATAAAAAAGAGTGAAACTTTTCCAAAGGATTCAGGAAAGTCTGGAAAAAGTAATTCATGCTCCATCACCTTATTTAAAAAAGCTTGGCGAACCATATATATAAGGAGTAGGGCTCCCCCTAAAATGACCAGGATAACCAAAAATATAATCATTATCTTGTTCCCCTTTTCCAACCAAATTTCATACGGAAATCATACCATAAACATGGATAATTGTTATTGCAAACATAAAAAAACCCTCCCATATTCATGTATGAGAAGGATTAATATTTTTTCTAATTGGTTTTATTCGTCTTCTTGAATACTTAAGATTCGGAAGCCATGTTCTTCAAGCTTCCTGGTAAACCTGTCAATATTGTCTTTCTTTTCAATTTTCATCACAATTCTTCGAACAAGTTTATCCGTTTCATCGAAAGTAACAAGTGAAATGATATGCTCATGGAATTGATGGGCAATTTCAGAAAGACGAGCAATACGGCCTTCGGTTTCAACTGATGTAAAAGCAATCCTAACACCTGGGCGGTTAACGCCAAAAGCACTTTCAAATGAACTGATAACATCCGAACGTGTGATAATACCAAGAAAATTTTGTTTTGGATCCACAACGGCTAATAAAGGAAAATCCTTTAAATCAAGAAGTGTTCTCTCAAATAATTCTCCACCCTCTAAAAACTTTTCTTGGTGTGTGACAACATCTTTAACAAACGTTGAGCTTAAATATTCATCCTTTTGTTGGTTAGACTGAAAATAACTTTCATAAATTTTATACCTTGTTGCAACACCTAAATATTTTTCCTCGTTTAACACCGGTATACCATCAATATGGTGCTTTTCTAGAATTTCTAAAGTTTCTTTCAGTGTAGCATTTGCTTGCGCCGTAATACATTCATGCTTTGCTATCATAATATTTTTAACGAACAATTTCCATCACCTCAAAGTAAGTATCCTACCTAAATATAATACTTCGACAGTTATTGAAAAAACCCTTTAATTTATTAAAGTTTTATGTCATGTAAATAGAAAAAATTCATATTATTAAATGATATTGTTTAATGGGAGGGCTACTATGAATACACATTTTAAATCGTATTATCCTTATGCGAGTCCATTTGACCCTTGCCAACCAGTGACTGAAAAAACCTATTCCACTCCACCTCATTTATATATGAGTTTCCAACCACCGAATCTTCCACAATTTTCTCCACTTGAAGCACTAAAGGCGGGTACGCTCTGGAAGGATTTTTATGACCCTTGGTACAATTCGTTCGAGAAAGCTAAAAGAGGGGGGGAAATATGACCCAGGTCCCTGCCGAATATTATCAAATAATGGAGCAACTTCAAGCAGTTGACTTTGTATTAATAGAACTAACTTTATATTTAGATACCCATCCTGACGATATGGAGGCAATTCAACAATTTAATCAGTTTACTAAGGAAAGAAAACGAATCAAAAAGACCTTTGAAAGCCAATTTGGCCCATTATTACAATATGGAAACAGCTACTCCGGATACCCTTGGAACTGGAGAGACTCCCCGTGGCCTTGGCAAGTATAAAGTGAAACTCCATCAGTAGGGTTTTTCTTTCATCCGCTGTCTTGAAATGGAGGTCTTACTGTCCTTTATTGATGAATAAAAACGGAAAGTGGCTGTTTGGCTTTGCTCAATTATAGGAGGGATTGAAGTAAATGTGGGTTTATGAAAAGAAATTACAATATCCAGTTCGGGTCAGTACCTGTAATCCGACGTTAGCAAAATATTTAATTGAGCAATATGGCGGTGCTGACGGTGAACTAGCAGCTGCACTTCGATACTTAAATCAACGATACACTATTCCGGATAAGGTAATTGGCCTCCTAACAGATATCGGTACTGAAGAATTCGCCCATCTTGAAATGATTGCCACAATGGTCTATAAATTAACAAAAGATGCCACTCCTGAGCAAATGAAAGCTGCTGGGTTAGGAGCTCATTACGCTGACCATGATAATGCATTATACTACCATAATGCTGCAGGAATACCTTTTACAGCTACTTATATTACTGCAAAGGGTGACCCCATCGCAGATTTATATGAAGATATTGCAGCAGAAGAAAAGGCTCGAGCAACTTATCAATGGTTAATTAACCTAAGTGATGATCCTGATATCAATGATAGTCTTCGCTTTTTGCGCGAACGTGAAATAATCCATTCCCTACGGTTCCGAGAAGCTGTAGGAATCTTAAAAGATGAAAAGGGAAAGAAGAAAATTTTTTAATAAGAAAAGCGCAAGGCGCCCGCCTATCGGCGTATGGACTGGAGCGCTTTGACTGAGATAAAGGAAACACGGTGAGCGGAGCGAACCGATGTTGACTTATCGTAGGGAGAAGAGCGAAGTACACTAGCCGATGGCGCCTGGAGCTGGACATTTCTCGAAGTTCAATGTTATAAATTCTTATATTATAAAAATAAGAAGCAGGGATGTAAACTGCTTCTTATTTCTTTTCATGATAGAGATTAATATCGTACTTATTTTTCATCATTTCAAAAACAATGTGACGATGTTTCCATTCTTCTTCTTTTTTCCATAAATCCTTGCTGCGGTCAACAATTTCACACCTTAAGTCTTGGTATTCCTTTTCCTTTTTCTCCTTTTGCTGCTTTAATAGATTCATCGCACCAAAGCCTAATATGGTTAACGCTAACAAATATATATTGATCCCATCGTTTAATGTAGCAGACAACATGGCTAAAAAAGAATAAGAATAGTGCTCGGCAATGGTGAAATAGAAATAAACAAAGAAAGAGAAAGCAAAAAAAAGGGTTGCGTATATTGATATATAATGCCATCTTTTCGTATCATCAAACTTTTTCTTTCTTTTCCTTACATTTTCTAGCATTTGCTTGGTTGCTTTATCAGTATTTTCAATTAATTGGATGGGAGAATCCATCTGATCACCTTCCATTTCCATACATACTTATGTCCTTGTCCCTCAAATTATGTTTAATATATATATAAAAAAACCGACCAAAGTGATATTGATCGGTTACTTGTTTAATGGTATTTTCAAAACCTGACCAACTTGAATTTCATCGCTCTTCAGATTGTTGGCTTTCTTAATAATATCGATACCTTTTGCTGATTGGTAATACTTTTTCCCAAGTTTAAAAAGGGTTTCTTGAGGCTGAACTTTATGATATATGATTTTACTTGTCTGGGTTGTCGTCGTATTGGTTGGGCTTTTATTCGTCTCTGTTTGTGACTGACTATTCTTATCTAAATCCTGCTTATTGGTATTGTCTACATTTGAACTTGGGGTTTGAACAGTTGTATTAGGATGATTATTAGCATCTGGCTGTTCAATGTCGACCTTAGGCTCTTCTTTTTTTTCCTCAGGATTACCTATTTCACTATTATCTTGCTTAGTTTCCTTGGCTTTCTCAGATTTATTGGAATTAGCTTTGTTTTCTTTTTTCGACTTTTCAAAGTTGACGGTTTCATATCCGACTGTGCCGCCAGAAGTTTTTTCATTTACATTCATTAATTTTCCATCATTAAGATATGAAATTACACTTAAAATTATGATAGGAAGTAGGATAAAACATAAAACTAATAAGCGAATGATTGGGTATTTTAGCTTCCATTTTGTTTTTTTCTTCTTTTGACGATGGATCTCCTCTCTAGGAGGTAAATGGTCACTTTCTTCAATTAATTCATTTTGTTCATTAATTTTTTGAATCCGCTGCTTTAATCTTTCCGCTTGATCTCTATATGGTTCTTCTTTGTTCATGGAGCAGTTCCCCCTTGTTCATCAGCCATTTTTCATTCGGCTAATTTTTATATATACACCCAAAAGAAAATCGATAACAAAATGCATCATAATGGTTACAGCTAAATTACCGGTCCACTCATATACCATTCCAATAATAAAACTTAATAAGACAATATTAAGAAATAAGAACCAATTAAACAGGTAGCGAAAGTGAATGACAGCGAAAATAATGCTGGCCAGGATGAGACCAACCTTTGTTTGAATAATTCCACGGAATAGCAATTCCTCACTACAAGCCACAAATGCAGCAATCACCAAGATATGTAAGGTCGTTCTCTTTTTAAAAATCCTTTCATTCAACCCACCGTCATCATAATAAGATGAAGGCAACCATTTCATTAATACAATATCCATTATAACAACTGTAACACCTGCAGGTATTCCAATGACCACAATATTTAAGTCATTCAAGTGAATATTGTTCAAAAAGGAGAAATGATCAAATAAAAGAAACCCTAAAATGAACGAAATCGCAAGGAGAATTATTTGGGTTATATACAAATGAAATAGCAATTCTTTTTCAGTTAAACTTGAGATTAGGTCATTATACTTCTTTTTCATTTGGTCAACCCACTATTAAGTAATATTTTGGCAAGATAATCCTTCCACTTCTCCTCTTCAGCTGTTAAAACTGGAGTTTTTTTATTGGATTTATACTCGCTTAATTGCAAACCACATTGATCGCAGCACGAAGGAACTTTGTCGGATAATATTTCAGTAAAATAATCTAAGATTGATTCACGTCTGCATGAGGTTGATTCTACCCATTTTTTCATTCTAAAAATATTCGATTTCTTAATTGCTATTCTTTTCTTAACAAATTCTTTAATCGTTACTTGTAAATAATCACTGGAACTTGTTTGTTGTTGTGGACTGTAAACAAAATCCTCAATAATTCGCCATTGTATTTCTGAAAAACCACCAAGCTCTTTTAAGTGATTGTTTAATTTAAATCTTCCATCCATTAATGGTTGTTCATCCGCCAATCTGTTGAACAGCCAATCAATTTGCTGCATAGATGGCAATTCCCCTTCTGCAAGCTGAATCGGAAGCTGCTCATCACCTGGCGAATATAATAGAATAGCAATACTAGGCAATCCATCCCGTCCTGCCCTGCCGATTTCCTGTAGATAGGATTCTATTTGCATCGGCATGTGAAAGTGGATAATAAATCGAATATTTTCTTTATTTACGCCCATTCCAAATGCACTTGTTGCACAGATTACATCGAGCTGGCCGTATATAAACTGTTGTTGAATCAAAATTCTTGAAGTTTGATCTAATCCCCCATGGTAGGCCATTGCTTGACATATTTCTTTTTCTACCAATAGTGACGCCATTTGTTCAGCAGCTTTTTTACTAGAAAAATATATGATTCCAGGCTTTTGAAGCCATGAAACTAGGTCAATTACTCGGTTTTGCTTATCATGGTAATCGGTTATTTGTTCAACATAGTAGGCAATATTCGGGCGGTCAATCGTCGATTCTACTTTGATCATTTCTTCTAACCCAAGGGAAGCTATAATGTCCTCTCTCACCTTACTTGTCGCTGTCGCTGTAAGGGCAAGTGTGAGGGGATTCCCAAGCTTCTTTCGAATCTCACCCAGCTTTGAATAATCGGGACGAAAATCATAACCCCATTGGGAGATACAATGGGCCTCATCGACCACAAACAACGAGATTGTCATTTCCTGAATCCTGCTAATAATAAAGGGAATCTGCAACATTTCAGGAGAAATAAAAATATACTTGTAGCTGCTTAGCTGCCGAAGTGCACTATTTCTTTCTGCGACAGAAAGAAAAGAATTCAAGGCAATGATCCTTTTTTCGCCAAACCGCTTAAACTGCTCCACTTGGTCCTGCATAAGAGAAAGAAGTGGAGAAATAATCAAAATCTGCCCTTTTAAAACATAACCAGGAAGCTGGTAACACAACGATTTTCCTGTACCTGTCGGCAGCATCGCCAATGTATGTTGCCCGGCAAGTATGGACGAAATGACTTCTTTTTGTCCTGTTTTAAACGAATGATAACCAAAATGTTTTTCTAAAATACTTTCTAACTCCATTATCGACCACCATACTTTGCCAGCACTAATCTAATTTGAAAATAAGTTGCTGTCTTCAGTTTTTCCCTAATAATCTTTAGCTGTCTCGTTGCTGAGTCCCGGGATATTTCTAAAATCTTTGTTTGTAACTCTTTATCTACATAATCATCTATAGGAAAATTATCTATATTTAAGGCAAACTCAACGAGATGGTCTTCAATAGTACTTAATTTCAAATGCCTGTAAGTGGCAATCATATCAAGGGAATATCCCTGTTTCAATAAGGCCCACGTTTTCTGTGAAGAGTGAGTTAATTCATTATCTTGCTGCAGATCGTGGAAAAGAAGGGATAGAATCCTAAAACGATTAGACTGGCAGTTAATTTTTTGAATCAAGTAATGAAGTGTGTGAATAAATCCGATATGGTAATCGTGAATTTCCATATGTAACTTTTGGGCTGCCTGCATAGGAGTTAATCCTATTTGTTGAAAACCAGTTAACCGAAATACCAATAGAGAGGGATCTATCTCAGTTGCATCATTGAAACAGTCTACCAGCTCGAAAAAAACAAGACTGCCAACTTCTTTCCTTGGTGCTTGGACTTCTTTTAAAACAGCTTTCAGCCATTTATGAACATCTTTGTTTTTTTGGATGGGAACGTACCTTGCTTCCTGGTAAACAAGATTCGAAGTGACCTGAATAAATAGACTCAGTCTTTCCCAAACCTGCGATGTGAATAAATGATATTTCCATCCATTCATAAAATAGGGTAGTGGATGGGTGGTTAAAACTGACTTCCCCAAGGATGTCACAAGGAATCGCTGCTCCCTTGAGGGATAGATCCACTTTTTTTTTAGCAAGGATTGAATTATTTCTTCAAAGGATTCTCTCGTTAAAGATTCATATATCCCAAAAAACTTTTTCAATGAATATAAATGAGCATCCTGGATGGTTTGTGAGGATTTTTTTCCATTCAAAAGGTGATAGACAGAATAAATCGTCCGTTCACTGTCTAATTGTTTTAAACAATATAAAATAATGGGTTCTATTTGCAGCATTCAGGGCCTCCCATCACTTTTTCGCTTTATATCGACAAAATACCGTTTTTTTCTATTCTTATTTTAACATGAAATGAAGGAGTTTGTTGCCCAAATATGTGGAAGTTTAAGAAAATCAAATAAACAACCACGTTTTTAATAGTATTTTTCTATTGAAAAGTTGCTCATACAGTTTTACAATAGAAATGAGTTATGCGTTTCCATTTTAAACATGGATAATGAGTAAGAATAATTTTTGTTATTTAATTGGGAGGTTTTTTTCATGGCAAAGTATACAATTGTGGATAAGGAAACTTGCATCGCATGTGGTGCATGTGGCGCTGCTGCACCAGATATTTATGATTATGATGATGAAGGTATTGCATTTGTAACTCTTGACGATAATGAAGGTATCGTTGAAATTCCAGATGTATTGATCGATGATATGATGGATGCATTTGAAGGCTGTCCAACTGATTCAATCAAAGTTGCTGACGAATCCTTTGACGGCAATCCAACTAAATTCGAATAATATTTTGTCCAAAAGATATTCTTAAGCTACTAACCCCCACCTTCCTTAGGCGGGGGTTTTCTTATTTACAGAGTTATAAAAATAAAAGCAACCAGGAGTAAAAACCTGATTGCTTTTCACGCTATTATGCACTTTTTACCGTTGAAGATTTATTAATCCACGCCTGCATTCTAGTGAACAGTAACATAAAGACGAAAGACATGGCAACACCTTTTAGTATATTGAACGGTAGAATTCCAGGTACCACATAGTTACGCAGGTCAGGATAATGCAAAATTGCTGTATAGGCAGGGAGAATAAAAAAATAATTTAATACACTCATCATAACTGCCATTGTCATTGTGCCGAGTATTAAAGCAAATGTCATGCCTTTTCTCGTCTTTATTTTATTGTATACATAATAGGTCGGTAAAATAAACAGAATGCCCGCCAGAAAATTAGCAATATGGCCTATCGGAATCCCCGTTTGACTTCCAGTCGCAATATAATTTAGAACATTTTTGAAAAATTCAACTAATATTCCCGCTATTGGTCCAAAGATTAAAGCTGCAATTAACGCTGGAATGTCGCTGAAATCGACTAATAAAAAATTTTGGAACGGCGGCAGCGGAAAATTTAATAGCATTAAAAGATATGCGATACTGCTCAGCATTCCAATTGTCACCATAGTCTTTACCTTTGTGTTCTTCATTTTTTTCATCTTCCTCTCTCCTTTTTTTGATCCATCGCGTAAGGAAGAGAGGTTCAGCAAACTGTCGACCCATGTAAATAAAAATCCCCCAAGAATAATTACTTGAGGGAGTTACTAAGGCACGCTTAATAAACGTTCAATTAATCATTATTTTTTGAACGTCTGCAGAACCTCCATCTTCTCCCATCCAGACTATACTGTCGGCTTTGGAATCACACCAAATCCTGCCTATAAAGGCTCGCGGGCTTATGAGAATAACTCAAATACCGCCGATCGGGAATTTCACCCTGCCCCGAAGATAGATCGATATTAAATTACAAGATTATTATACTAGAAAACGCAGCTTTTGTTAAGCAAAAGAAATATCCATTTATTTTATTGTTTATTATTAAACATTTTCGCACCATAAACCAGCAGCATCTATGTCTACAGGTTACACAATTACTGAACGATTAAAGTTTGATTTACCTTAATTAAGTCTGAATGGAGATGATTTATTTCTTTTATTCGATTTATTGAAATATTTTGTTTCCTTGAAATGGAGTACAATGTATCCCCAGGTTTAACAATATATCTTCCATTGGTTGGTGAATCTATTCCTCTCGCTTCCTCTTGCTGAATTTGCGGGTATAAATGGCTACTTGCTACCATAACGTTATTACCGATACCTGCAATGCCCCCCTGTACAGCTTCGCCAACATCCACTTTTCCAAGCAGTATTTCTGGATCCTGTGCATTTTTCTTATCGAATCTCCATTCTAATTGATGGGCTTCAAAATGAAGATGAGTTCCGGTTGCCTGCCCTGTTTTCCCCATATTCCCAATTACCTCACCCTGCTCAATATTTTGCCCCGCTGAAACAGCCCGCTTGTTTAAATGGGCATAAACCGTTACAAATTGATTTGGGTGTTTAATAAACACTACATTCCCATATGTATTAGAGTAGTACGATTTCACCACCAATCCATCGTCAACAGCAAGAACAGGAGTATCCCATTTTCCGGCTATATCAATTCCTTTATGCTTTCCATGCCTCGTTCCATATGTATCCGAAATGACACCATCTGATGGCCAAATCCAGCTGTCCTTTATTTCCTTTGTATCAGACAAACTTGCCGCCTCTGAATGTTTTCCACCCAAAAATAATAAACTGATACAAAGCGCCATAATAATGGCAATCAAAAATCTCTTTATGTAGTCACGCATTTTCGATTTTCCTCCTTATAACTTGTCCTCTCCTCCACACCATATGTCCGTTTGTTCATGTTTAGTACATTTTGACACTTCGAGGAGTGACTTGAGCATACTTGTTATAATTTGGAGTATTTCACTATTTTATTCATAAAAAAAATCAACCACTATGGGTTGATTTGATATGTCTATTGGATGGTGCGTAAATTAGGCGCTACTGGCACTTTGTTCTCTTTGGATAAATCGAATGAACCGATGTGTGTTATCGGAGAATCCTTTACAATCACTTTTTCCAAACCAAATTCTTTTGCGGTTAGCAATAGAGCCTCAAAAGAAGATGAAGTGAGCTGATTATCTTTCAAGTCCGAATGACCCTTAAATGATACATATAAGGTTCTATCAATAACAGTAACGTCATTTAACGGCTGTAATGGCAATAGTGAACTTTTTAAACCTAGTACTGGTTTATCGGTCTGCATTGCATTAAAGGCTGTATTTATATCTTTATACGAATCTTCAGATGGTGTTAGGAATGGGTAGTCGCTACCTTTGGGATAGTAAAAGAAAAAGGCATGATTTTTTTTATTAACAATATCAAGATTTTCCTGCTTCCCAAATCTCTCAAAATCAATTCCAGGTTGACCATTTGTTGTAAGTATTATCTTATTACTAATGCTATTGGAAGATATATCATTTATTAATGCATTAATAAAAATTGGTTCCATAGATCCCAGTCCGTACTGATGGTTCTCAGGAACATCAACATTGATACTATTATTTTCTTCATAAAGCTCCCTTGTCAGATCAAGCGGGTAGAAATCACTTAATCCCCACTCTTTTTCCTTTAAGTTCGCCATATTTTCATTAAACAGAGTAAGCCTGGACGTATCCTCCGCAGCAGGAACGATAATGGAAACAGGAATGAGTATTTGAACATCTGGATCGGGTATCCAATAGGTTAACACTGTTCCGTCTCCTACTTCTTCATCATAGATAGCTGTTTTGGTACTGTTTGTGCTCATTAGTTCAGGTTTATCAACAGTTTTAGGTGAATTTTCTTTTGCGACGGCAGGATCGTCTTTTTGTAATGCTATCATTGAGGTATCCCTTTTGTCAGCAATCTTCATTTTTTGATTTCCCGATGATTTTTGCTCTTGGGTTTTATCGTGAGAGTAATTTGTACTATCCATTAGTTTTGGAGCTAAAATGAAAAAAAGAAACAATGCTGCTGCTGCAGCTATACCAGGTAACATCCATGATTTGGTTTTACGCTTTTTAAGAGAAACATTTTGGTAAATGTCACGAGGATCGCGATGATCTTGTATTTTTGGCATTAGCCTTAATAATTCTTCGAGCTCTCTATCGCTCCACTCTGACTTTTTCACTTGTTAATCCCTCCTTCTCATAAAACAATTCCATTTGCTTTTTCAAAACCTTTAACGAGCGGTGCTGTGTTGTTTTAACCTTACTCTCCGTCCACCCTAAAGCCTTTGCTGTTTCAGCAATCGACAAATCCTGAAGATATCGCAAAATGATAACGGCTCGTTGGTCCATAGTGCAAAATTCAAGGCATTTGTAAATCCATAGAATTTCTTCCTTTTGGACGGTAATCTCTTCTGGTATTGGATACTCATCCTTTACCTGATTCGTTGACCAATCAAATTTTTCAAGTAATTTCTCCTTCCAGCCCTTTTGTTTACGGAAAAAGTCGATGGCTACGTTTCGTGCAATGGAAAACAGCCATGTTTTTTCACTGCTTTTTCCTTCGAAATTTTGATAAGACTTAAATACTCGTATATAGACTTCTTGAACAAGATCCTCAGCGTGCTCTTTATTTCTAACCATATAAAATAGAAATTGAAAAACGTCATGATGATATTTTTGATAAAGTTCATCGAAAACGGAGTCCATCCATTCCCCTCCCCGTTCATAGTATTAGTCGAAATTTATGTAAAAAAGGTTACATCCTTTTTAATATAGACTTTTTTTAGCTAAAAAGGAAGGTATTAGCTGTAAATCCATTCATGGCAAAATTCAATTCCTCATTAGAAAAAGCTCATCCACCTAAGAAGGCGATGAGCTTTTGATTTGTTTCTCGTGAATCAAGAACAATCGGCAAAATCATTGGTAATATTACTTTTTTCGAGGTAGCAGGAAAGTGAATGTTGTCCCTAGACCCATTTTACTTTGAACAGAAACAGACCCATGATGCGCATCAATAATATTTTTCACTATTGCCAGCCCAAGTCCTGTACCAGCTCTCCCCCTTGTCCTCGCTTTATCGGCTTTATAAAATCGCTCAAAAACGAAGGGCAAATCTTCTTCAGGAATTCCGGAGCCTGAATCTTTTACTTCCAATCTGATGCCCATGTCTTCAGAAGTAGCCTTTAACCTTACAGACCCACCTTTTGGAGTATGCCTAATAGCATTATCAATTAAGTTAGTGAGAACCTGCTCAATCCGATCAGGATCAAAGGAAACCGACGATATTCCGTCTTCAATTTCCGCATTTAATTGAATTTCATTATCCTTAGCTAAGCCTTGGAATTTATGAATAATTCGATTGATAAATGGAGATAAGTCTATATCTTCAAACGATAATTGAAGATGTCCAGCCTCCATACGAGCTAGATCAAGAAGCTCGTTAACAAGCCGGCCCATACGCAATGATTCATCATAAATAACCTTTGCCATTTCTTTTTTCTCTTCTTGCGATTCAGCGATATCGTCTACAATTGCCTCACTATATCCCTGCAGCATGGAAATAGGTGTTCTCAGTTCATGTGAAACATTGGCAATGAAATCTATCCTCATTTTATCTAATTGCCTTTCCTCGGTCATATCCCTTAGAACTGCAACTGCCCCGCGAATAAATTGGTTACTATACAACGGACTAACCAGAATAACCCAATGACGGCCTTGAAGTGAAATTTCACCGATCTGCTCTTTTTCTGTATCAACAGCTTGTTGAAAAAGTTCCATAACTTGCGTTGGAATCCCCTCAGAATCAGTTTCAAATCCTCCTTTTTCGTAATACCAATATTGAAGAAATCGATCTGCAGGAGGATTGGTGATTAATATCGTACCATCCCGATTAAAAGTAATGACTCCATCTGCCATACTACTTAAGATACTTGCAAGCTGTTCTTTTTCCTGACTGAGAGCATTCATATTAAACTTTAATTGCCGGCCCATCTGATTAAAGGCCGTTGCCAACTCCCCAATTTCATCATGAGTTAAGATAGGAACCTTTGTATCAAATTTCCCTCTAGCTACTTCGAACGCAGCCTCCCTCATTTTTCTAAGTGGTGCAGTGATTCTCGTAGATAAAAAGAACGCAAAAATAGTTGTTAGAATAATGGCGACACCTGCAACGAGAAGAATAAACTTGGTTGTTGATTGTGAGGTTTCCTGCATATCTTCTAAAGATTGATAAATAAAAACGGCTCCATTTTTTTCACCAGGCAAATGTAGTGGGACACCTATTATCGAATAGTTGGTATCTCTATTACCATTATTAGCTGAAAGATTTGACATTTTTTCAACTGATGTGTCTAAGCGGAACACCTTTGATAGTTCCGGATCATGTTTTATTTCCGTTAATGATAATTTTTTTGCCTTTTCCGTATTTGGAGAGTAATAGATTTCTTGGTCGCTTTTTACGATAACCACTTGGGTAACATCATCGATAATTTCCCAAGATATTTCTAAACCAAGCGGGAATTTATCTTCCGGATGTTCTTCCAAAACATGGGCTATTTTTTCAGCGGTGTTGGTTAAGTCCTTCTTTGTAACATCGATGTTGTAGTTTTGGAAAAATTCAAGCAGCATGACTGTTAAGATGAACAGCACAAATGATACTAATAAAAGGATGGTAAACCAAAGCTTACCTACAACACTTCGTAAAAAGATCATTCATTAATTACCTCAAATTTATAGCCTACTCCCCAAACTGTTACGATCATTCTTGCTGCTTGTTCGGACACTTTATTTAATTTCTCACGGAGTCGCTTTACATGGGTATCAACCGTCCGTAAATCACCGAAAAATTCATAGTGCCAAACTTCTTTCAGTAATTGTTCACGATCGAATACTTTGTCCGGTGCTTTAGCAAGGAAGTAAAGCAATTCATATTCTTTTGGTGTTAAGCTAACTTCTTTGCCATCAGCCGTTACCCTATGTGCGTCATTATCAATGGTAAGGTGTGGGAAAACAATGACATCCTTCGTAGTTGTTTCCGTTTGCAGATAACTTGTTTGCGATGACCTTCTTAGTAGCGCTTTAACACGTAAAACAACCTCGCGCGGGCTAAATGGCTTGACAATATAATCATCTGTGCCCACTTCGAAGCCCTGAACGCGATTGATTTCTTCACCTTTTGCCGTTAACATGATTATCGGCGTAGCTTTTTTCTCCCTTAGTTCGCGACAAACTTCGATACCATCCTTACCTGGCATCATTAAGTCAAGAAGAATGACATCATAGTCATTGGCAATTGCTTTTGTTAAAGCCTCATTACCGTCTTCTGCTTCATCAATCATATACTCTTCACGCTCTAAATACATTTTTAATAAACGGCGAATTCTTTCTTCATCATCAACTACTAAAATTTTCACGTCTTTTTCCATTATTAATCCCCCCATGGAGTTTATTTTACGAAATGTTATTATTTTTTGCTATCTTTTCAGGACAATTACTCCTATAAAAAGTGTCAATAATTTGACAATGTCAAATACTAATAATAAATTATTTTTTGATTTTAAAAAAAGCCTTCACTCAACAGAAAGTGAAGGCTATAAAATTTATATTAGTCGAGATGGAAAATTACGAACCAGCATAGGAATGGAGGCCAGCAATAACCAAATTTACAGCAACAAGATTAAACATGATTATAACAAATCCAAGGACGGCAAGCCATGCTGATTTTTCACCATGCCACCCTTTTGAAAGACGTAGATGTAAAAACGCAGCATAGAATAGCCATGTGATTAAGGCCCATACCTCTTTTGGGTCCCAGCCCCAGAATCTGGACCAAGCCATTTGCGCCCAAATCATCGCAAAAATGAGCGCACCTAAGGTAAATACCGGGAAACCAATTAATACAGATCGGTAGCTAATCTCATCGACAAAGTCGAGTTTAATGTTTTTAACCAACGGTTGAAGTGCTGCGGCAATCCGCTTCCTTAATATTAATCTAATTAAGCCGTAAAGGAGAATACCGGCCATTAATGACCAAATAACAGTATTTAATTTTTTGGCATTAATGAATGCCGGCATTTCAATCAGCGGTTTAAATCCATCCTTTGTAAGCAATTCTCCGGCATGAGGACCAGAAATAGCCGGCATGGTATATTCAACAACGGCTACAGTTCCATGTTTATCTGTCCAATTAAATTTCTCATGATAACCTGCTGCTGAAAAGACAGTTGAAACTGCAACAAAGCCTAGGACGGCTACTAGTGCAAACATAACTACTTCAAGCCAAAAGTTTCGTTTGTTCAATTTTGTTTGATCAATCGCCTTGACGAGATAAATTAACCCAGCGGCAAAACTAATTGCCAAGATCGCTTCCCCAATTGCTGCCGTCGTAACATGAATATGAAGCCAATAGCTTTGTAACGCTGGAATTAATGGAGTAATGTCCTTAGGGAACATACTTGCATAGGCAATAACTAAAATAGCCACTGGCATAGTAAATAACCCCAGTAAGGTTGTCCGATAAATAAAATAAATAACAATAAATGCACCTACAAGTGCCATCCCAAAAAATGTAGTAAACTCAAACATATTACTAACTGGAGCATGACCAGCAGCAATCCATCTTGTAATAAAATAACCAAGCTGTGCAATAAAACCCACAATTGTTAAAACAACTGCAATTTTCCCCCATTTGTTGGTTTCTTTCTTTTCGTTTAGCTCTTTCTTAGATTTAATTGATCCCCCATAAAATAGGGTTGCAACTAAATATAGAATAAAAGCAATAAACAATAAATTACTACTTATTGTTGCCAACTAAACTCCCCCCTTATCCGCTTGTTCACTTTGAAGTTGATCGTCTGGCATGTTAAGCTTCGTATCCTCTATTACCTTTTCAATCTCCCGTTTAAGACCATACCAATTTTTATTCGTATGGGCAGCAATCCAAATCTGTCCGTTTTTATTTTGGACCCAAATCCGACGGTGGTTCCAATAAGCCCCTTGAATAACACCAATCATGAAAAGGATTCCACCCAAAATTATCACCCATAATGTCGAATCCTTGCGAACAATAAATCCTGAAACATTTTTTGTTTCAATACCCTTAAAAGCCATCTTATAAGTATTATCCCCAAAGGGCTCAATGGTCTGTTTAATTGCGACAAAACTCTTTTCACCATCTGGATTTTCAGGAGATATCATTTGAAAAATAAAGGCAGGATTGTTTGGTACTCGCGATTTCGTTGATGGATCCCCGTTCTTATCAAATTCAAAATCCGGAAAATAATTAAGAATTTTCACCGAATAGCCATTTCCAAGATCATACTTTTCCTTTGGATCCTCAAAGTTGATTTTCATCTCTCCAAAAGTCTGATTCGTATTTTTATTTGTCAGCATAAAGGTCATTGCTTTTAGCTCACTTCTAAAAGAGGATTGGAAAACAGAGTAACCATCAAAGGTTAATGGGTGATTGACACGAACCTTATAGTCTGTTACCTTCTCAAGCTTTGGCTTCTCCCCAGGAAGACTTTCACCAACCCGTTTGTATAAAACGACGTTAGATTGATAATTCTTTACGACCTCACCAGCCTGTTCAATCGCTTTTTCGAAGGCTTTATCTTTATTTTTATCATAGTGCTGTAAAATAAATTGATTATTTTGCAGATAAAATGTTTCTCCCGTTTCTGGGACTGCGGTGGTTTCTCCCTCTTTCACCCACAAGTTTTCATTGACATACATCCCAGGGAAAAAACGGAGCATTCCCCCAAATAAGAAAATGATTAAACCTACATGGTTAACGTATGGACCCCAGCGGGAAAAACGGCCCTTTTCCGCTAATAAATCGCCATTTTCTTCACGAACGTGGTAGTGTTTTTCCTTTAAATGTTTCTTCACAATGTCGAAGTCCTGGTCATCTATCACATGGTTGGTCCCAAATAGACGTTGACGCTTAAGGAATCCTTCATTTCTTGTTACTCTTTGCGCTTTTAAGGCCTTATATAAAGGTACAACCCGATCAAGACTACAAATGACAAGTGAAATTCCAATCATAGAGATTAACAATAAATACCACCATGAGCCATACAAATCATGTAAACCTAACTGGTAATATAATTTTCCAAACCAACCATACTCTTGCTCATAATACACATCAGGAGGCAGGTTGATATACATTTTCTGTGGAAGTATGGTTCCTAGTATGGAAGCAAGTAAGGTAATGATAATTAGCCAGACGCCGACCTTTACCGACGAAAAGAAATTCCATATTTTATCCACAATCGTTTTATTATATGTTTGTGAGCGGCGTGCACTACCTTCATAGCGCATATCAAGTAATTGATCCTTGTTTTCTCGTTCGTCCAACACCTTACCGCAGGCCTCACACAACACGGTTCCATGGGGATTCACATGGCCGCATTCACATTTCACATCTTTCATACTAAAAAACTCCCTACAACCTTAAGGTTTAATTTTCTCCATAAATTCCTTAATCATATTTTCAGTCAGCTCTCCCGTATGATATTTTACAACCTTCCCATCTTTATCAATTAAAAATGTGGCTGGAAGCAGATCAACACCATAAGTATTCATAACTTCTTTTTCTGGATCAATCATAATGGGAAAATCAAGCTTAAGGCGGTCTGCAAATTGTTGAACGGCGAGTGGGGATTCCTGTATATCTACAGACATAAGCTGAACCCCTCTGTCTTTAAATTGATGGTATTGATTATTGATATATGGCATTTCTTTCTTACACGGAGGACACCATGTTCCCCAAAAATTCAAGAACACTCCTTGTCCTCGATAATCAGAAAGTCGATGTTTGTTTCCTTCTATATCAACCAGCGCAAAATCAGGCGCCGAGTCACCAACTGCCACTTTTTGTTTTTTGTCTTTAGTAAAATTAGCATATAGCGTGTAAACAACGGCAGCACCAAGTACAAGCAAAATAATAGTTCTTATTACTAATCGCCGTTTTTTCATAAAGAACCCTCCAGTAAATCAACAGACACAGTTTGTATAAATTATAGCACTTTGCAATATCAATATAGTGTCAATGAAAGAAACTATTTGTGACGATTCTATGAATTTTTTTTAGAAACACCCATTGCTAAGGCCCTCAACTGCTTTACCTCATGTGGAGTCAGTTCCCTTGCCTCTCCTGCCTTTAACCCGTTCAAGGTCAAGAATCCATATCGCTCACGCTTTAATTTCATTACGTCATGACCAATTGCTTCAAACATCCTTCTAACCTGACGATTCCTTCCTTCATGAATACTAATCTCAACTATAGCTGATTGTTTTTTCTTATCTCCTGAGAGCATTTTCACTTTGGCTGGTGCTGTTTTCCCGTCCTCCAGCCGAATTCCTTTTTGTAATTTTCTTAGGTTCTCTGGGAGCGGGATGCCCTTTGTTTTTGCAACATACACTTTTTCAATTTCATTACTTGGGTGCATAAGCAAATTGGCAAATTCCCCGTCATTCGTTAACAGCAATAATCCTGATGTATCATAATCTAAGCGGCCAACTGGGAAAATTCTTTCTTTAAAGTTAGAAAAGAAATCAGTAACGACTTTCCTGCCCTTCTCATCGCTGACACTTGAAATGACTCCTCTTGGTTTATATAAAAGAAAATAGACAGGCTCTTCTTTCTCAATTTGGATTTCATTTACTTCAATTTTATCGGAAGAAGTAACTTTCAAACCCAGCTCAGTAACGACCTTTCCATTAACCTTTACTCTGCCTTCTTTTATTAGTTCCTCAGATTTTCTTCTGGAAGCAATCCCAGCTCGAGCAATAACTTTTTGTAATCTTTCCATTTATTTCACCTCTAAATTTTTCCGAATATGAAAGTTTGGCCCATTTTTACGCTTTTTCACTCTGTTTTGTAAATAGGAATATTTCCTATTTACATATAAAGCCTTTTCACCTTACTATTCTAATGAATTATGACACAATTTCTCCACTTTTCAAAGTAACGGGCTTTAATAATGAAGAAAAAAAGTAAGTTCCCAATATGAGAACTTACTTTTTCTCTCTTTTTCTTAATTTCAGCTTATTTTGTTCCAAATACCAAGGCAACCACAGCAATTGCCGCAACAATTCCTACAACGTCTGCAAGAAGGCCAACTTTAAGAGCATCCCCCATTTTTTTAATTCCAACTGCACCAAAATATACGGTTAATACATAAAAGGTCGTGTCCGTGCTCCCTTGTAATACTGATGCAAGCCGGCCAATAAAAGAATCCGGACCATAGATAGCAATTAAATCACTGGTCATGCCAAGAGCAGCTGTTCCCGAAATGGGCCTGATGATTAGCAATGGCACAATTTCCGCTGGTACTCCCATCGCTTTCGTAAGCGGCCTAATCCAATTCATTAATGCGTCCAGTGCACCAGATGCACGAAATATAGAGATGGCGACCAGCATCCCGACAAGAAATGGAATGATGGATACCGCTATTTTTATTCCTTCTTTTCCACCTTCAACAAAGCTTTCATAAGTTGGTACTTGTTTAAAGGTTCCATATAATAGAATAAACCCTATTAATAAAGGGATAAAAGTCAACGAAATTAGCGAAATTAGTTCCATATATTTTCACCCTTTACGGCTTCTGCGATAATAAAAGTAGCGGTCTATCAAGATTGCCCCTATTGCCGAGAGTATGGTGGCAATAATGGTTGGAACAACAATTTCAGTGGGAGAAGTGGATTTATAATTCATTCGAATGGCAATAACGGTTGTCGGAATAATTGTAATACTTGCTGTATTTATAGCTAAAAAGGTAACCATTGACCTGCTTGCAGCATTCTTCCCCCCATTTAATTTCTTAAGTTCCTCCATTGCTTTAATTCCGAGAGGAGTTGCTGCATTCCCCAACCCAAACATATTAGAAATCATATTAGATAAGATATACCCCATCGCGGGGTGGTTTGTGGGGACTTCGGGAAAAATGATTTTTACTACTGGTCGAAATAGTTTAGAAAGACGTTCAAGGAGGCCTGACTCCTCTGCAATTCGCATCATTCCTAGCCAGAAAACAAGAACACTAATTAAACCGATACAAAGAGTTACCGCTTCTTTTGCACCATCAAATATTGCCTTGTTTACTTCCTCCATGGTTCCATTAATCAGTGCAAAAACAATCCCTATGATCGTCATAAATACCCATATATAATTAACCATTAGCGTTCACACCGATGACTGAAAGGAAAATTTCCATAATAAAATGGAACAGCCCTTTCTTCTTTTCAGGAACGTTTCCATAGTAAATCGGGGTTTCCTGTACAACTCTCCCATCCAAATAAACAGCTGCCTTCCCAACAACTTTTTCCCTTTTCTTAGAAGAACCCCAGTTTTTCTCCGGCTTATTTAACTTAAATTTCACTGAAAATAAGTCCGCTTCAGCGCTTGTAGCAGGATAGACAATAGACTTTTTTACGTACAAATGATTTTTATAATATTTGTTTTTCACTAAATCAATTTTACCCTTCGACAACACTTCAATCATGTCGAACCCTTTAAAGCCATTTTCATACATCGAAATATGATCATTCCAATCATCGGGTCCATTCAAGGTTACAGCAATCAGGCTCATATCTCCTTTTGTTGCGGTAGTGACAAGCGTTCTTTTCGCTCTTTTTGTAAACCCTGTCTTTCCTCCTGTGCAATATTTGTATTTTGAAAGCAGGCGGTTTTTGTTTTTCCACTCGCGGTCCCAATTTTCTGTTGGATTCGGAGCATGATATACCTTGGTACTAGAGATTTTTTGGAATGTCTTATTTTTCATAGCATAGCGCATCAGAATGGCCATATCATATGCTGTTGAATAATGATCTTCATGATCATCTAGTCCATGCGGATTAGCAAAATGGGTATTATACATCCCAATTTCCTTTGCTTTTTGATTCATTAAATAGGCAAATCCATCGACACTTCCACCAATATATTCGGAAATTGCTACTGCGGCATCATTTCCAGATCTTAGCATCAATCCATAAACCAGATCGTTCAGTTGGATTTTTTCTCCTGGTTTTAAATAAACGGATGACCCTTCAGCACGAGTCGCCTTTTCACTTATCTTTACCATTTGATTCATTTTCCCTGAATCAATCGCGAGAATCGCTGTCATAATTTTTGTTATGCTCGCAATCCTCCTTTTTGTGTAGGCATCTTTCTCAAAAAGGACCCGACCAGATTTCTGCTCGATAAGTACGGCACTAGCTGCACTTACTCCAAGGGAAGCATCCACCTTTTGAGGAATGTTTGCAATGAATAGTGAGACCATGAGGAAAAAAATTACTAACTTCGAAATCATTCTCATCAGATTTACCTCGTCCCCTTCTTATAAAATCAGAATTTATATCATTAGACTTTGAGAATTGTCTAGCTCCAGCGCCCAGCTGCTAGTGGACTTCACGCTTCTCCCTACGATAAGTCAACATCGGTTCACTTACGCTCACCGTGTTTCCTTTATCTCAGTTGAAGCGCTCCATAAGGAAGGCTTCGGCAGCATAGGCATCGCACGAAGAAAAAGCGTTAGCTTTTTCGAGGAGTCCATACGCCGCTAAACGGGCGCTTACGCTTTTCTTACAATCTACTTGTCTAGTCTTGTACAATTCAATTTTATGCAGGACAAGGTTTGATATGACTACTTCCTTGAGAAAAACGAAAGCACCCGACAACTGTCGAATGCTTCAATAAGAACTCTTCACTTTTAAAATGCAGGCCATTTAATATCTGCTGCTTTTTCAAACCTCATTTCGACATCATGCCAATTAACGATATTCCACCATTTGTCCACGTATTCAGCCCTGTTGTTTTTATATTGCAGATAATAGGCATGCTCCCAAACATCAAGGACAAGAAGCGGAATCGTATCCCATTGGGTAAGTAACATATGCCGTTCCGATTGTAATACTTCTAGATGCCTTGCCCTAGGTGACCAAACTAACAAGGCCCAGCCGACACCCTCAACCTGTTTAGCCGCTTCTGAAAATTGGTTTTTAAAAGCGTTAAGACTACCAAAGTATTGATCTATTTCTTCTTTTAACGGTCCATGGGGATTTCCACCGCCATTTGCGCTCATATTTTTCCAAAAAATTGTATGAAGGTAATGACCCGACCCGTGAAAGGCAAGCTCTCTCGACCAATGTTTAATTAATGAAAAATCATTGGTCTCCCTTGCTATTTTTAGCTTAAGTTCTGCTTTATTTAACCCATCAACATAGGCACGATGGTGCTTATCGTGATGCAGATGCATTATTTCTTCAGAAATATAGGGCTCTAAGGCATTATAGGGATAGGGAAGACCTGGGAGCGTATGGCCTCCCGGCGGAATTTGTTTTTCAATCATCCAAATATCGCCAATTCCTTTCTCTTGCTTCCTTTTAAAGTAATCTTCCATTTGTTCATGGATATGCTCTGCTTTTGTTTGAAGAGATAGTAGCTCCTCATTTGATAACTCACGGTTTGTGCTTTCAATCAATTCCGTAAAATCTTCAAGCTTTCCCCATAGTTCTGAGTCTTGACCAACCTTTTCAGAGTTTAGGAACTGTTTCATTTGCTCATTCCATTCAAATAGTTCAATGACATATCGACTAAACCGATCCATCTTATCCCCCTCATTCCATAGCGCTATTATCTTTCCAAAATCAATAATTCTCCCTAAATGGTATGAAAGGTAAAATTTATTAAGAACGGATTAGAAAAAGTTAAAAGGCTACCTCTTTAAAAAGGCAGCCTTCTTTGTAGATTTATTTTGATTGAATCATTTTTGTTCTGTAATCCGTTTCGTAATACTCAAGTTCTTCTCTAATTCGCTGGAATTCACCTTCAAGACTAATAAGCAGTTGCTCGATGCTATCCGGGACATTACGATAAAACTTAATGGCATTCCTCCCTGTATAGGCGGATCGGCTATCTTCGTACCAGGCATCATTCTTTGGCGCAAAAAATTCTTCTATACATTGATGGTAAATTTTGTAAAGAATTTTTTCCGCTGCCGCTTTTTGAAAAGGTTCACTTTGAAAAATTACCGAACAGGCATCCAAGCCTTCCTCGCTATACACGATAAGCTTACGTAAATTTGAAAAAATTAATTTTGTATAGGACCGTTCCTCTTCATTTTCATTATGCAATTGCGTGATGGTTGTTTCATTTAAGAAATCCTCTAAAGTTGAAATGGTCTTACTTAGGAACCCTTTTACATCGTTTAGTTGTGAATTTACTAACGTATTCCCCATAGTTACCCCCTTAGATTTTCTCCAAATTCCCTTTATTGAGGTTGCATGATGAACTCAAGTGGAGACCTGAGCTCATAGCTGCTTTTTTGATTCAAAGCTAGAAATATTTCTGGCAGTTTATTAAAATTTATATCTTGAAAATTTGCAGCAAATTCATGTTTGGAATTGATATACAGGCGCTTCCGCCCGCGCAAGCCTGGATTTTTCAATAGACACACAAGTGCCACGATATCCTTGAACTTGACCTCTTTTCCTTCTTGAACAATGATCGGGTCTTGTTGGTATGGAGTAAATTCCTGGATGACTTCATCAAAATAGCGAACATAAAGAACGTGAAGCGTTCTTTCCAGCCCATCTTCGCTGAAAGTAACTTCACTCCTATTAAAAAAATCCTCCGAAGTATTTGATTTTTCTTTTTCTAATTCAAACCCTCTACATTCTTTTATTAGCACCTTCATCCCGCTCCTTATCGAATTGCTCAGCTCATTCTCTTTATGATCTAATTAACTGAAAACGTATTTCTATTTTATCATAAATACCCCTAATAAATGGGGAATTATGAGTTAATCGTTTCCTGGAATTTCTCAAAAAATAAATCTGCTTCCTCTTGAATAAATTCATCCGCTACTTTTTCAGGAAGTTGTGGTAGTTCTTCCAAGCTTTTTAAACCAAAATAATCGAGAAACTCTTTCGTCGTCCCATATAAATAAGCTCTTCCTGTTCCTTCTGCACGACCAACCTCTTTTATTAACACTTTTGCACTCAGTGTATGTAGCGGTCTTTCCGTTTTTACTCCACGGATTTCTTCAATCTCCGCCCGTGTTATCGGTTGTTTATAGGCAATGATAGCCAACGTTTCTAGTGCAGCCTGAGATAAAGTCGTTGTATGTGGAGAGTCCACCAGCTTCTTTAAGTAAGCAGCATTTTCCTTCTTCGTTGCCAATTGATAGGTTCCTGCAAGCTGAACAATCATGATTCCTCTATTGTTTTGCTCATATTCATGTTTTACATCCTCAATGATTTCACTCGCCTTCAGTTCATCCACCTCTAAGACTTCTACTAATTGCTTTAGCGAAAGCCCTTCATCACCTGCTGCAAATAATAGACTTTCGAGTATGCTGCTCCAATTAATAATATCCAACCACATCTGCTCCTTCCTTTAGAGCTTCAACAAAGATATCACCAAAGTTTTCTTGCTGCTCTACGTCAATTTCTTTTCTTTTTATAAGCTCCAAAATAGCTAAAAAGGTAACGACGATATGTTCCTTCCCAGGATACGGAAATAAATCATTAAAATTTTTCCGCCCTTTAAGCTGTTTTAATTCATCCATTATTTCAGTCATTCTTTTTTCAATCGATATTTCCTGACGGGCAATTTTCGTAGCCATTGGCCGCTGGAGTTTCTTTCTGCGTAATAATTTCTGAAAAGCAGCTAACATGTCATAAAGAGAAACATTTAACTCTGCTTTTTGAGGCTGGAAATCTTTCGCAAAATCTGAAAGATCGCTCGGCGGTTTTGTATACATTAAGCCGCGTTCTTCTTCCATTGACTTTAAATCATGGGCAGCTTCCTTGTACTTTCGATATTCAATCAAACGCTCAACCAGTTCATCTCTTGGGTCTTCCTCGAAGGGCATTTCATGGTCTTCATCATCGAAAAACTCTTCATGCTTCGGCAAAAGCATTTTACTCTTAATGACGAGTAAGGTAGCAGCCATAACCAAAAACTCGCTCGCCACATCTAATTTAAGCTCACTCATTGTTTTAATATAAATTAAGTATTGTTCCGTAATTTGGGCAACTGGAATATCATATATATCAATTTCAAGTCGATTTATTAAATGGAGCAGCAAATCTAATGGCCCTTCAAACGCATCTATTTTCACCTGATATGGCATTAATCTCACCAAAATTCTTAAAAAATAAAATTCATTTAGTTATTACAATGACTATTACTAGTATAGTGGATTCAATTGGGTTATCCAATAGAAAATTCAACCTTGCAGGGTTTTATTATGAAAACATGATGTTTGCCCATAACAATGGACAAATCTCCTACATAAGATGACATGGAAAAGAACAATATCTTTTAGGAGGTTTTATATATGGATGGCGGTTTTGGAGGCGGTTTTGCATTAATCGTTGTACTATTTATTTTGTTAATAATCGTTGGTGCTTCTTGGATCTATTAATATAAAAAAGGAAGTAGCTGCTGGAAACCTTGTTCCTTTTTGGATCGGACAAATTGATTAGAACAAGCGAAGGCCCGTCAATCCTGACGGGTTTTTTTTACAGGATTCCTTTTACCAAAGAACCTATTCGAGTATGATAAACTAAGTATTATTCATTAGTTGAGGGGGGATTATTTGTATCCGAAAGAATATATCCAATTTTTAACCCATTTTCATGGTGACAGAGATTATTTTGAGTGCCATGAAGTACTTGAAGAATATTGGAAAAAGACAGATTCAAGGAACAAGGATTCCATCTGGGTCGGTCTTATTTTATTAGCAGTTTCTTCTTATCATCACCGGAGAAGCAATTTTATAGGTGCGAAAAAAACGTTAGAAAAATCGTTAAAGATTTTTGAAACACAAGTAGATGAGTTAACAATTCTTGGATTAGATAAAATTCTCCTCTCCGAGTCACTTAAAAAGCGTTTATCATTCATTGAAACAGAAGTAGTATATGAAAGCTTTGATTTGCCTATTTGTGACACTGTCTTATTAGAATTGTGTAAAAAATCTTGTATAAGTGAAGGACTTACATGGGGGCAAAAAAGTGATATCACTAATAATAACCTAGTTCATCGTCATAAATTTCGGGACAGAACAGACGTTATTCAGGAAAGATATCAGTCTTTAATGATGCGAAAAGGCAGCGAATAATTATATTCGCTGCCACTCGCTAAAATCTAACATAATTCACATTTTTCAATAAAAGCTGCTGTATTTTCATTTGAGATAATATCTTTATCTGTATACATTTCTTTTAGTGCTTTAACCATTCTTTTTCCAATCCCTTGAAAACGATGGGAAGGATTGACTGAAATATGCTGAATTTCTAGAGCATTTTTATCCTCATGGTACAGGACCCCAAGGAGTCCAATAATATCTTCTTCTTTCCACAGAAAAAGCTGCCAATCCTCTTCAGTCTCATATTCTTTCATGGTTTGCTGAAGCTTCTTTAAATCCTTTTCATTCGGCATAAAAGACAATAAACCCATGGCAATTTTTTCGAATGTTTTCTTATAACGAATTAACATTTAGATCCCTCATTATATTAAATAAACCAATGAACACTCTGGTTTAGTAATAGTATATTTTTTTCAAATAAATCATTAATAAACCTTATTCATTATATGTAGGTGAATTTATAATGTTTCACTAACAACAATCATACATAACTATTGGGCAATCATCAATTACAATTATTGCTATCGGGTAGGCGCAATAAAGATCCAGTAAATAATTCCCCAAATAACGGAAAGGCCAATAAGAATACCAAATAAAACCCAGTTGTTTCTTTTCATTAAAAACGATCCTCCAAAAAGAGTTCTTTCTTGGCCGATAGGAAAGTATATCTTGCCTATCAGGCATAAGTGCTCTAAGGAATGCTTCGTGAACAAAAGCTTGGCAGTCGAAAAGCTGACTTTTCGACGAACCTCCCTTAGGGACCCGCCAGTCGGTGAGTTTTCTTTAACCTCCATTCTACACCAAAAAACAAAAATAATCTAATTTCTCTTACAAAATTTGCATATCTTTCACCAAAGGATTAAAAACTATGAAACTTATAGGCTATTTTTTACGTTTATAATAAAGGTTTCGGTTATATTATTAACAGAGCCAAAATATTCTCATGACTAGCTTAAGAAATTCGAGGAGGTCCACGATGAAAAAAATCCTTATTCTCATACTCGCAGTTATTATGTTTATAAGCCCTCACCAAAGCTTTGCTGACATGGCTGAAGGAGACATGATTGTAACATTAGGTGAAAATTTATCTGCTGAGCAAAAACAAGTGTTATTATCGGAAATGGGTGCCCCGAAGGATGTTCAAATCATAACGGTATCAAATCAGGAAGAACATCAATATTTAGGGAAATATGTAGCTAAGTCATTAATTGGTACAAAGGCAATCTCGTCCTCTGCCATTACCATTGCACCTAAGGGTTCCGGGATAACGGTTAAAACAAAGAATATCAATTGGGTAACCGATGAAATGTATGTGAATGCTTTGATAACGGCAGGAGTCAAGGATGCTAACATTTATATTACTGCCCCAATAGCCGTTTCCGGAACCGCAGCGCTAACTGGAATAATAAAAGCATACGAAATATCGGCTGATAAAACCATCCCTGAAGAAGTTAAACAAGCGGCAAACCAAGAAATGGTTGAAACAGCCAAATTGGGTGATTCCATCGGCGATAAGAATGCCGCAGCACTTATTGCCAAAGTAAAAGAAGAAATCGCCAAGAATAAACCGAAAAATGATGAGGAATTACGAAAAATCATAGAACAAGCGGCAAAGGATTTAAACGTTAAACTTTCCGATAAGGAAATGAAAAGGCTGATTGACTTTTTTAATAAGCTAAAGGATTTAAATATTGATTGGAACCAAGTAAGTGATCAACTTAATAAAGCAAAAGACCGGATTTCAAATTTTATTCATTCTGAAGAAGGGCAAGGATTTTTTGAAAAAATCAAGCAATTTTTCATTCGGCTCATTGATGCGATTAAATCTATTTTTTCATAAAAAACTATCATGAGCCTCAACTCCCAACCCTATCCTGAAAATTAAACTTTCCTTCATTTGCTGTGCCGCAACACGGCATGGTTGTCTACCATGGAAATAAATTTAGAGAACAAGCCGTAGTCACCTAATAAAGGCGGTGAGAGCAGAGCTAGACTTCACATCTTTCGTCTAGTGAAATGGGTATTTCACTTTAACTGGTTAAAGTG
>NZ_CALBWS010000018.1 GCF_937468385.1 Neobacillus rhizosphaerae | reverse complement strand
ATGTGTTGGAAAGGATTATCCGGTATTAGCTCCGGTTTCCCGAAGTTATCCCAGTCTTACAGGCAGGTTGCCCACGTGTTACTCACCCGTCCGCCGCTAACCATTAGGAGCAAGCTCCTAAAGATTCGCTCGACTTGCATGTATTAGGCACGCCGCCAGCGTTCGTCCTGAGCCAGGATCAAACTCTCCAAGAAAGTTGATTAGCTCATAAAAGTTACGTTGGCTTAGTTTCAAATAAAACTAATATTTTTTTGTTTGTTGACGTTTTTGTTTGTTTAGTTTTCAAAGGACAATTTTCTTCATCGCTCATAAGCGACTTTTTTAATATAACATACAACACTTGGTGATGTCAATTTCTTTTTTTCAAAACCGCCACTTACGAAAGCTTTGTAACAACGTTTCGCAGCGACGGTTATTAATATACCAAGTATGAGAAAAAAGGTCAATACCTTTTTTTGTTTTTTTACGATAATTTTTCATGAACACAATAGCAGCGATGAAAAACCCCTTGCCCCTTCGTTTCAATATTAACCACATCTATCAAATGTTTTTCAATTAAATATTCAATAAGCACAGCCAGATCAACAGAATAAGGCATTAAATCTTTTTCATTCATGATCTCATTAAAAGACCAATATTCCTTACCACTTAGTACTTCCAATAGATGTGATGTGCCAATATTTGTTCTAGAATGAATCATAAACTCACTTGCTAAAAACAAAAGTTCAAGTCTTTTCTCAAGCGTTTCCTCACTTTTAACCAATTCTTCATATAATTTATATATTTCTGGTTCAATTTGTTTTACTTGATGCCATACTGTAAGCTCTGGGTGAAGACCGTTCTCTATTACCGCTAATCTTGCAAGATGGTGTAAGGAATGAACAACATAATTATAAGCATCCAAAAATTGTTTACTTTCAAATAAAGCTTTTCCATCGACATAACGACGAATTAATTTGGCAAATTCTAAGCCCATTTTTATTTTACGTCCATTAAAAGGAAATTCCCGCAGTTCCGTTTTTAAATTTTCAACGTATTCGTTCCGGTCGAAAATTATTTTGGCATCCTGAAGCCATTCAAATATTCTTCGATTCGTCCCTAACAATAACCATTCTTGCAGCTGCGCTTCGGTAATGATATGCATCGCTGCCTTTTGGTGGTTGTACGAATACTGTTTAATAAATAAGGGCTGCTCTGCTTCTTTTACGATAACCAATAATATGACATCAAACGAATCTGTTATATGACTTAATTTTAGTTTTTTTTCAACCAACAAGACTCCAAGAGTATTGGTCTGACTCGCCCTTTCTTGATAAATAGGCCGAAGGATGTCTTCCATTCATCATTCCTCCATTTTTTTCATGTAGTATAATATGTTCGACAACGAAATGAAATTTCCTGTTTTCTTCAAAGACAAATTTCGACATTCTCTTCCTCTCATTTTTTCTCTCCTCGTAAATATGGTATAGTTTTCACTAGGAGGGAGTAACATGGCTAAATATTCGAGTAAAATAAATAAAATTCGTTCCTTTGCTTTATCATTAATTTTTATCGGCTTAATTGTGATGTATGCCGGTATCTATTTTCGTACTTCACCACTTATTATGACCATCTTTATGCTTTTTGGTCTACTTTTCATTATCGCCAGTACAGTCATTTATTTCTGGATTGGCATGTTATCGACAAAAACCATTCAAGTAAAGTGTCCGAGCTGTGGAAAAACGACAAAAATGCTGGGCAGAGTAGATATGTGTATGTATTGTCGTGAACCCTTAACCCTCGATCCTAATCTAATAGGAAAAGAATTTGATGAAACCTATAATAAGAAGTAGGGAAAATAAATAGAGGATGACTTAAACCTCCAGGCTTGCAAGCCGCGAAGGTTTAAGTCATCCTTTTTTCACAGAAAAAAAGAGCTGATTTTTTTATAATCAGCCTTCATTCCATCCAAATTAATGTACCTCTTTACTTTCACAATCTGGACATGTACCATAAATTTCCATACGGTGGTTTTCAACTTTAAAGCCTGTCACATGTGAAGCTAGATGCTCTACTTCATCTAAGCCCGGGTAATGAAAATCAACTATTTTCCCGCACTTTTCACAAATGACATGATAATGATGTGATGTAACAAAATCGAAACGGGCTGATGCATCACCATAAGTTAATTCCTTGACAAGACCTACTTCACGAAATACTCGTAAATTATTGTAAACTGTTGCCACGCTCATATTAGGAAATTTCCCTTCTAAGGCCTTATAAATATCGTCAGCCGTGGGATGTGACATCGAGTTTATTAAATATTCAAGTATCGCATGACGTTGTGGAGTAATTCGTACCCCTGTATCCTTTAAGGTATCCAACGCTTCTTTTAACTGATTCATCGCCATGCACCTTCTTTCTAAAAAATATTCTTAGATTATAATTGTTATAATTAATTTTACTAACTAATTTATACTTTTGTCAATATTGTAATCTAATAAAGTGAAACTTCAATCAGTGGAATGCCTTTATCCATTGATTGTTAGTTGAACCAATCGGGCTTTTACGGGCAGTTGTCCCCCCTACCTATCCTTTTTTGTTCCCTTTAAGTCTTGAAGTAGGGTCTTACTGCCCGTAAATGCAGGACAAACAGGAATGTTTCTTTTTTTAACTATGCAATGTCTTTTCAACTGCCCCTAGCTGATGATTCACATAACGAGCGGTCACAAACAATAAATCTGAAAGCCGATTTAAATAGGCCAAAACAAGGGGATTTACATCCTCACCTAAAGAAACCGCACATCTTTCCGATCTCCTTGCAGTTGTTCGTGCCACATGAAAGGCAGACCCAGCAGGATGTCCCCCAGGCAAAATAAAATTTGTTAATTCCGGAAGCACTGCGTTCCAATCATCAATTTGTTTTTCCATTTCCTCAATATCTGATGAATCAAGCGACCATTTTACTATCTTTCCTTTTGGGGTCGCTAATTCTGCACCAACATGAAAAAGATTTGTTTGTATTTTATGATATACCTTTTCAATTATTTCTTTCCCTTGAAAATTTTCCTTATTTAAATGACTTAGCGCAAGTCCAATTAGAGAATTGGTTTCATCACAAGTCCCGTAGGCTTCCACTCGTAAGTCGTTCTTTGCCACCCTTTGTCCGTAAATGAGAGAAGTTGTTCCCTTATCACCTGTTTTGGTATAGATTTTCATTTTATATCCCCCTATGATATCGATGAAGTTTTTTACTACACAATGACTCCTTCTCCTTTGACAGACAGAAAGTAAATATTTTCTTCATCATATCACCTATATATATTAAGAAAACTTGAAATAAAGAAATCCTATTTTAAGCAAAAAAAAAAGGGCCACTATGGACCCAAAATTTATCTGAGGAGGTATGCCCTAATAAAATGATATTCAAATCACGTTTAGTTGCATTGGACAAATGCCTTTTATCGCGAAAATAGGCTTAAAAAATGTGAATTATAAGTTTTCTCGAATAAAAGATAATGCCTCTTCAACATGCCCCTTCACTTGAACCTTTCTCCATTCCTTGACGATTTTACCTTCTTTATCAATTATAAAAGTAGATCTCTCAATTCCCATGTATTCTTTTCCAAAATTCTTCTTTAGTTTCCAAACTCCATAGTCTTCGGCCATTTGGTGGTCCGTATCTGCAAGTAGCATGAATGGCAGTCCATATTTCTCGACAAACTTTTGATGGCGTTCAACTGGATCCGGACTTACACCCAAGATAACAGCATTCACGTCATTAAATTGGTGAGCTTGGTCTCGAAAATCACATGCTTCTGTTGTGCACCCTGGTGTCATGTCCTTGGGATAAAAATAAAGCACTACATTTTTCCCTTTAAAATTTGCTAATGATACTGTTTCACCGTTATTTGCTTCTAATCTAAAATCGGGTGCCTGTTTTCCAATTTGAACTGTCATCTTATTCACTCCACCTTGTAAAATATTCCTATCAATAGCCTAACCAAAGTTGGAAAACAAAACAACTTTTCTGCACGAAAAGCTTTATTTTTCACGTTCAAACATGACTCTGGCAACAAAGGCTGCCGGTAAAGTATAGCCAATTAACGCTTCAGTAACAGCAATAAATCTACCAATCCCATGTGGGACAACATCTCCATTACCTACAGAAAACAACATCATTGCACTAAAATAAAAACTTGTTTCAAAAAAATTATGATTCCCACTTTCTTTATTTGCTTCCACCAGTACAGACATTCCCATCAATTCAAAGAGCAAATAAATAAGACCATAACCAATGATGACAGTTAGGTAGCACATTCCCAGATAAAAAAAATTATGAATCGATACCATCTTACCCTTAACAGTATTTGGTACAAACAATGTTCGGATACTCATGAAAATGCAAAAAATTACGATTGGTAGCAAGAAATAGAACATTAAAAACCACCTCTGATTTCAACGAGAGTTATTCTATTTCTATGCAGGCTTGGACCATAAAATATCAAAAACCAGGCAAAAGCCTGGTTTCATTTTATTAAAAAATTCAAGCTCAACTATTCATGGTCAACTATTGCTTCGTTAATTCCCTGCTCCCCGATATTTTTTGACCCCTTGATTCCATAAGAGAACGGAAAGAATAAAAAAGGTTATGCCAATCACTGGTGTTAAAAACGAATACCAAAACCATTCTTTTTTTCCGAGAAAAAAGGCAGCGGGGTAAACGCCAACGAAAGCAAACGGCAATATCCAGGTTAACACAAAGCGGATTAATTTATTATAAATATTAACCGGGTACCTGCCGTAGTTACTAATATTGTACATCATCGGCATGAGGGACGTTCGTGCATCGGCCCAAAAGCTTATGCACGCTAGCATAATAAAAACCCCACCATAAACAAGCGCTCCACCGATAACAAAAACAATAAATAGAAACGGATCATACCAGTTCAACTTAAGGCCAAGCCTGATGCCGGCATAAAACATGACTGCAAGCCCAGTAATTGCGCCGATTAAGGATTCCAGTTCAAGCCGTTCAAGAATGATTTGAAACAGACTATGGATGGGTCTTGTTAAAATCCGGTCGAATTCCCCCTTCACGATATATCGTTCATTAAAATCCCAAATATTAAAAAAGGCAGAAAAGACCGCATAAGGAACTAAGAAAAAGCCATAAATAAAAATTATTTCATCCCGGTTCCAGCCATGCAGCGAATTAGTGTGGCCAAAAACGACTAATATAAAGACCAGATTGATAGCCTGTGAAAGTAAATCCGAGAAAAACTCAACAAACAAGTCAGCCCGATATTGCAGTCTTGTTTTTAAATACTGCGAAAGATATTGGAAAAACATCGATATGTAAAACAACATTTACCCCCCTTGAATAACCAGCTGTTTCTTCGCCACATGCCAGAGAAATTGGATCGGGATCATTAATATAATTACCCATAATAGCTGCTGGCCAAGCGCTTCGATTGTCTGCTGATGTGAAAAGCCTTTCGTAAAAATCATACTCGGTATATAGCTAATACCTTGAAAAGGAAGGAATTTCATGATACCTTGTGCCCAGCCAGGAAAAAAACTAATTGGCAGGAGTAGGCCGGAAAACAAATCAATGACAACGCGTTTGGCCCGAATCAGACCTGTATTATTATATAAGAAGAAAGTCGTTATCCCCGTTAATAAATTTAGTTGCGTATTAATTAAAAAGCTCAGCAGGATGGAGATGGCAAATAACCCCCACACGCTTAGGTCCCACGTAAACCGGATAGGAAAAACAAAATAAACAATGACCAGTCCTGGTGCTGAGAAGAAAAATAGGCGAAATATCCCTTCCCCCAACCCTTGCATCGTTTTCATTCCGAGATAATTGTAGGGTCTAATTAGTTCTACCGCAACTTTCCCCTCCATGATTTCCATGGCCATTTCACGGTCAAGATTGTTGAAGTAAAACGCTCGGGCCATCCAGGAAATCGCTACATAGGTGGTCATTTGCACAACGGAGAGCCCCTGAATTTGCTCCTTCCCACCATAAATCGCTGTCCATAAAAAATAATAAGCCCCGATGTTAATGGCATAGATAAGAATCCCAGTATAATAATTTGTCCGGTAGGCAAGCATCATTAAAAAGCGGATTCTTATCATTTCTAAATATTTATCCAACTTCTACCGCACCCTTTTCATAAATATTGCGTATGATTTCCTCTGTAGAGGTCTCGTTAATTTTTATATCTTTTATTTTATAAGCGGCAGCAACCTGAGCAATGACCTGTGATATAAGTTCATCGCTGTCTTCGATATTTGCAGTAAAAATCTGTTCCTTTTCATCCCATTCCCACTTCACCGGCATACCGTTTGTTAAATGTTTAACCGTGATGAGATCCACTTTTTCAAGAAACTGAAACTGCAGTTGTTTTCCTTCGCCCAAAGTCTCCTTTAAATTCTTAAGAGCCCCATCATAAATCACCTTTCCTTCATCAAGCATAATGACCCGCTCGCACAATGCTTCAATGTCAGATAGGTCATGCGTGGTGAGAAGAATCGTCGTGTTATATTTCTCGTTGATTTCTTTTAAAAATTCCCGGATTTTTAACTTCACCAAAACATCCAAGCCAATCGTTGGCTCATCTAAGAACAGTAACGGCGGATTGTGAATTAATGCTGCCGCCAGTTCACATCGCATTCTTTGACCAAGTGATAGTTTACGAACAGGCTTATCAAGAAGTGGCTCAATATCCAAGGTTTTAATGACATGATTCATATGCTCGTCATATTGTTGATCCGACACTTTATAAACTTTTTTCAACAACCTGAATGACTCCTGAACGGCGATATCCCACCATAATTGAGACCGCTGGCCGAAAACAACGCCGATGGTTTGCACAAATTTCTCCCGCTCTTTGTGTGGATTCATGCCATTAACACTGATTTGCCCGGAAGTAGGCGTTAAAATACCCGTCAACATTTTGATGGTCGTGGACTTTCCAGCGCCATTTTCGCCAATATAACCAACCATTTCACCTTTTTTCACAGAAAAACTAATATCATTAACAGCCGGGGCAATTTTATAGTTTCTCGTGAATAAATCTCTAAACGCACCAGTTAAGCCGGACCGACTTGAATAGGCTTTAAATTCTTTTCTTAATTTTTGTACTTCAATCGCATTATTCATTCTTTACCTCCCGATACTTACCCTAATGAATTAGTTTAGCTAAATCGAGATGTTAAAACAACTGTCCTGCACTTTATTAAATTTTTTAAAAGTTGAAATAGATAAAGGTCGTAAAAAAAAGTGATAAAATAAGAAAGAAACAATATAAGGAGGAAAAATGGTGCAATTTACAAATTCTGAACGACTACATAGCGAAGCTTTGGACCATATCGTTGGCGGGGTAAACAGCCCATCACGATCCTATAAGGCAGTAGGCGGAGGCGCCCCGGTTGTAATGGAACGCGGTCAAGGTGCTTACTTTTGGGATGTCGATGGCAACCAGTACATCGATTACCTTGCAGCATACGGACCAATTATTACCGGACATGCCCACCCGCATATTACAGAAGCAATCAAAAAAGCGGCTGAATCAGGTGTTCTTTATGGAACCCCAACGCCACATGAAGTGAAATTTGCAAAAATGTTAAAGGAAGCGATTCCCTCATTAGATAAGGTTCGTTTCGTGAATTCCGGAACAGAAGCGGTGATGACCACCATTCGTGTTGCCCGTGCTTATACCGGACGCGATAAAATCATTAAGTTTGCCGGCTGTTACCATGGTCACTCAGACCTTGTCCTAGTTGCTGCCGGTTCCGGTCCGTCAACGCTTGGAACACCAGATTCTGCAGGAGTTCCAAAAAGTATCGCTCAAGAAGTCATAACAGTTCCTTTCAATGATATCGAACCATTTAAAGAAGCATTAGAAAAATGGGGATCCCAGGTTGCAGCAGTTCTTGTGGAACCGATCGTTGGAAACTTCGGAATTGTGGAGCCAAAACCAGGTTTCCTACAGCAAGTCAATGATCTTACCCACGCTGCCGGTGCTCTGGTAATCTATGATGAAGTTATTACTGCTTTCCGTTTTATGTACGGCGGAGCTCAGGATTTATTAGGCATTCAGCCTGATTTAACTGTACTTGGAAAAATCATTGGCGGCGGCCTGCCAATTGGTGCATATGGCGGACGCAAAGAAATCATGGAAACAGTAGCACCGCTTGGGCCTGCCTACCAAGCTGGAACAATGGCTGGAAATCCTGCATCCATTCTGTCCGGAATCGCCTGCCTTGAAGTATTAAAGCAAGACGGTATTTATGATTATTTAGACCGTTTAGGTGCAATGCTTGAAGATGGAATTTTAGAGGCCGCTAAGAAATATGATATTCAAATCACCATTAATCGTTTGAAGGGTGCATTTACTGTTTATTTTACAACTGAAAAAATTGAAAACTACAAGCAAGCGGAAAACACAGACGGTGAAATATTCGCTAGGTTCTTTAAGCATATGCTCCATCAGGGTATTAATCTTGCACCATCAAAATACGAAGCATGGTTCCTAACGATCGCTCATACCGAAGAAGATATTGAAGCAACTCTTCATGCAGTAAACAATGCATTTTCCTTACTGAAGGGTGAATAAATATTCAGTTTTTATGCACAAAAGGGAGTGGAAATCACTCCCTTTTATTTTTGTTTCTAGTTTGGAACCGCTTACAATAAACAACTTCTACGTTTATGCGCCACATTTTCACCCTCAATCCCACATCCACATTTATGTATATTTATTTGATTTCTGAAAATTCTTATGATAATATTATATTATTATTTTTGATTTTACCCTTTGCTTTTGTACCTCGTTAAAGTATTAATCTTTTATTACTGCATTTCATGCCACCATCTTCTTTGGAAATGCACTTCATTCAAAGAATAAACGAACAAAATAAAGGCGGTGTGAGCAGAGCTGAGCTTCACTTAATTCGTCTCCTAATCTGTATATTTTTCACTACGATTGGATATAGCGATTTGTTTTTGCGGCGCTCCGCCCCTTTTCCAAAACTAAAAGTTTCATAGGAGGTGAGCGGCTTTAGCGGATGAACCGATGAAGCCAAACAAGATGACACAAAAATGGACCCCTTCCCTTTTTAAAGATTTCCACAAACACGAGCACGATGCGTGCGGAATTGTCGCTTGCCTTGAAAAGAGCAAACGGCCAACGAGAAAAAATATTTTTGATTGCATAAATGCACTTGGGACAATGAATCATCGTGCCGGTTTTATTAATGGAGAAGGAGACGGTGTTGGCATTCATACGGATATTCCAACAGGGCTCTGGAAGGAAAAATTGCGCGCGAAAGGCCTTGATCCACTTCTAGTCGATAAAGAAGAATTTGCTGTTGGTCATGTATTTATCAGTCAAGAAGCAAACTGGTATCCGACTATTAAACAAGAATTGCTAAAAAAACTAGCAAAATATGAATTAGAACTAGTTCTTGAAACCGATGAAGTAACGGATTCATCAGCCCTCGGCCCAATCGCGATTCAAGAAAATCCGGTTTTTTGGCAGTTTGCCTGTCTTTCATCCAAAAACGGCCAAGAATTAACGAGGGTCCTATTCGAAACTTTAGTCGATTTTGAAACGAACGAACATGTTCATGTTGCCTCACTTAGCCAAAATCATGTCGTTTATAAAGTAATGGGAGCCGGAGACATTCTCCCACGTTATTATCATGACTTAGCAAATCCGCTTATTGCATCGACCATGACACTTGGCCATAATCGTTATTCTACCAATACTCTTTCAAGCTTTTTCCGGGTACAGCCTTTTAGTGTCTTAGGACATAATGGTGAAATTAATACGATCTCGAAGCTTCGTGATGAAGCGAGAATGATTGGTGTACCTCTTGTTAAAGACGGCAGTGATTCACAGGATTTAAGCCGAACGATGGAAACTTTAATTTGCCGTGATGGTTATTCATTATTTGAAGCGATGGACCTATTGTTCCCGCCAATTATCAATGAAATAAAGGCTTATGCTGAAAATCTTCAAGATTTATACACCTATTTAAGAGAAGCCTGGGGACATTTCGCCCAAGGACCAGCTGGAATTATTTCAAGATTTGGTGATGAAGCCGTATTTAGTGTCGATGCACTTGGCCTTCGTCCACTTTGGATGCTCGAAACCGAAAGCTCCTATTTATTTTCTTCTGAACCAGGCATTATCTCTTCCAGTGAATACGTGAATGATCCGAAGCCTTTGGCACCTGGTGAGAAGGTCGGTTTCAAATGGAACGGTGAAAAATTGGAAGTTTATGAGCAGGACCGATATCAGGTTAAGGTTTATAACCGTTTTTCTCAACGGGTGAATATTAGTGGATCTAGATTACGTTTACAGCCGCCGTCACTAAGTAAAACAATTACCATGAATTATCCTGATAAAATCCATAACGGCCAATATAAAGCCTTTGGCTGGGAACGTGATCATATCCAGTTAATCGAACAAATGGCCGAAAAAGGTGTGGAGCCGATTCGTTCACTCGGTCATGACGCTCCGCTCGCTGCCCTTAATCCTGAGAGAGTCAATATTGCTGATTATATTAAGGAAAGTGTCGCCGTGGTCACCAACCCCGCCATTGACCGTGACCGGGAAACAGAGCATTTTTCTACCAGGGTCATTATTGGCAAGCGCCCGACCCTATTTTTTAAAGAACAAACGGAAACGGTAATTGAACTGACTACTCCACTTTTGTTAGAAGGAAAAGCAGGCTTCACTTGTTCGGAGAACTTAGGTCAGCCTAGCTTTGATCAAATTGTCCAGCATTTTCAGGAGAAAAAATTAGCTGCCTTTATTTCAACTACATTTAATAAAAACGAATCGATTGATTCTGCACTAAATAGACTGGCAGATGAAGCAGTTCAAGCAGTAAAGTCGGGAAAAACAATGCTTATCCTTGATGATGCAAAAGCACATCAAGAAGATTTCTATTGGCTGGATCCACTTTTAATTACGTCTGCGATTGATCAAGCGTTAGTTAATGCAGAATTAAGAAGGGATTGCTCCTTAGTTCTTCGTTCAGCTGCGATTCGTTCCCTGCATGACATCATTACTACATTTGGATTAGGAGCAGATTTAATCAGCCCATACTATATGTTCTTAACAGTTTTCGATGAATCGACAAAACCACTAACCAATCTTTATAGTGCACTAACTAAAGGTTTGGAGAAGGTAATTTCAACGATTGGAATCCATGAGCTGCGCGGCTATGGCAGACTGTTCTCAAGCATCGGTTTACACGAAGAGATTGCAAATGTGTTAAACATCGTAAACTTTTTGGGATCAAAAGAATTGGAAGCAGACTTCGAGGCTATGAAGCTTGATGCTGTAAAAAGAGCAGATGATTACCAAAATGACAAAGAGCGTATCGGAAAAACCTTCCATCTGTTCCCGCGCATTTGGAAGGCAATTGGTGAAGTTGCTGCAACTGGTGATTACAAGGTTTATCGTGATAAAATCTCGGAACAAGAAGCGGCGAATCCGACAACCATCCGCCATCTAGTTCAGTTAAAAAAGAGCAATAACCCTTTATCCCCTAACGATGTGGATATACGTGTTGGCGACCATGATTTACCGTTTCTTATTTCTTCGATGTCATTTGGTTCACAGAATGAGACAGCCTTTAGAGCCTACGCCGAAGGCGCTGACCGTTTAAATATGATTAGTTTAAATGGTGAAGGTGGCGAAATTAAGGATATGTTAGGCAAATATCCAAAAACAAGAGGACAGCAGATTGCCTCCGGAAGGTTCGGAGTAAACGCTGAACTCCTAAACTCTTCTAATCTGTTAGAAATAAAAATTGGGCAAGGCGCTAAGCCTGGAGAAGGCGGTCATCTACCAGGCTCAAAGGTTACCGCAAAAGTCGCTGAAGCACGTAACGCAACACTTGGTTCGGATTTGATTTCACCATCAAACAACCATGATATCTACTCTATCGAAGATTTAGCACAAATGATTCTTGAATTAAAAACGGCAAATGACCAAGCAAAAATTGCTGTTAAGGTTCCTGTCGTTCCTAATATTGGAACAATTGCTGTTGGTATCGCAAAAGCAGGTGCCGACATTATCACCTTGAGTGGCTTTGATGGCGGTACAGGTGCTGCGAGAATCCATGCCCTTCAATTCGTGGGATTGCCCGTTGAAATTGGCGTAAAAGCAGCCCATAATGCCCTGCTTGAGAGTGGCCTTCGCCATAAAGTAGAAATTTGGGCGGATGGCGGCATGAAGAGTGCTATGGATGTCATGAAGATCATGCTTCTTGGAGCAAACCGTGTCGGCTTTGGAACATTGTCAATGCTTGCTATCGGCTGTACGACCTGCCGCGGCTGCCATTTGGATACGTGCCATGTTGGGATTGCTACCCAGATTGAATCAGAAGCACAGGCTAAGGAGCACGGGCTAAGGCGCTTTGTTCCACGGCAATTAGAATTAGCCGTTCAAGGGATCATGAATCTTTTCACCGCTTTTGGAAGTGAATTAAAAGCACTGTCTGCATCATTGGGAATCAGAAATCTACAGGATGCTGTTGGTCATTCGGAATTATTGGAGCAAGTAAATGGAGGACAGCAGCTTAGCCTTTCCTATTTGCTAAAACCACTGGAAATTAGCCAATTTACGAAAATAAAAGCTTCGAAATCAATCGAAGAAGTTCAAATGCAAGTAGCAGCAGGAGCAGAATATCTTGATGAAAGTGTGGAACAGCTTCATTCCTCAAGAGAATTCTCCAGTGTTACCTCGGAACAACGGGTACTGGGAAGCAGAGTTTCCTGCCACCGTGTTCGTGGCAGACTGGATGGCTCATACAAGCAGTTGAAACCTGTAAAGCTTAAATATAAAGAAGGTTCCATTCCTGGAAATGGCTTAGGCGCATACAATAGTGAAGGTATCGAAATTACTGTTAATGGCGGCGGTCAGGATGGTGTTGGAAAAACCTCTTTTGGCGGAAATATCCATGTGTTGAAATCTAAAGGAAAAAATGGTCTCTTCCTTAATGGTTCGGTAGGAAAGGGCTTTGGATATGGTGCACAAAAAGGGCTTCTCGTGGCCCAAGGGAATGCCGATGCTCGAGCTGGAATTCGCCTCTCTGGTGCTGACTTAATCATTGGCGGCGCATTGAAAAAACCACTTCCGGAAAAAGAAGCTGGGAATATTGGTGCAAATGCTAATATTAAAGGCTTTGCCTTTGAGTACATGACAAACGGACGCGGTCTTGTTTTAGGAGATCCCGGACCATGGATTTGTGCAGGGATGACCGGCGGTGTCATCTATATCCGCCACCAGCCAGAAATGGGTCTTACCAAAGAAGCAATTAAGCGAAGAATTGCCAAAGGTGCCAAAGTATCTGTTGCGGATATTAACGAAAAAGGCAAACAGGATATTAACGAACTTTTAGGCAAATATACGAATCTGCTTGAGGAGAATGGCCAGGGGGAAGAAGCGAATCAGCTACGTGCTTTGTTAGCTGCCCCTGAACACCATTTTGTTCAGGTACTTCCTGTTAAGGAACAAGCTGACCCATCCGTATCAACGGAGTGATGATAGTACGAACTAGATTTTAAGTCCGCTAATTTCAGCGGGCTTTTTTTGTGGAAAAGGGGCGGAGCGCCGCAAAAACGAATCACTTTAACCAGTTAAAGTGAAATACCCATTTCACTAGACGAAAGATGTGAAGTCTAGCTCTGCTCTCACCGCCTTTATTAGGTGACTACTACTTGTTCTAAATTTATTTCCATGGTACGGTTGGGAGTTGAGGCTCATGATAGTTTTTTGTCAAGATTTCCTTCAACTTTTCGGAATCAAAGACCTATAATTTCTCTTGATAATATGCTTTAATCCATGTATAGTACATAAATACTTACCATTGAAAAAAATTAATTATTTTTGAAAGGAAACCATTTGGAATGAAGTTAGGTGCCCGCATCTTAAAAACGGGAATAGCAATTGTTTTATCCCTATACTTAAGTCAGTTGTTGCATTCACCCTCTCCAGTATTTGCTGGCATTGCCGCCATTTTTGCGCTTCAACGGACCATTTATCGCTCCTATTTAACAATCATTGAACAAATTCAGGGAAATATCATTGGCGCTTTGCTTGCTGTTATTTTTGTCCTCCTGTTAGGAAATCATTTTATTGTTATTGGATTGGCCGCTATTATTGTGATAATTATTAATCTTAAGTTTAAACTGGAGAATACGATTGGACTGTCACTCGTGACGTTGGTATCGATTATGGAAACACAGAGCGGGAACTTTATTCAGTTTGCCGGTATCCGTTTCTTAACCATCATGATTGGGGTTTTTTCTGCGTTTATCGTTAATCTTTTGTTCATGCCACCAAAGTATGAAAACAAGCTTTATTTTAAAATTGTCAGCACAACCGAGGAAATTATTAAGTGGATTCGCTTAAGTACACGCCATGATTATGATCATAATCTTCTTAAAACAGATATAAAGAAACTAAAAGAAAGCATCAATACAATGGAGCAGTTTTATAAGATGTATAAGGAAGAACGAAGTTATTTGAAAAAAGATCTTCCAGAAAAATCAAGAAAGCTGGTTATTTACCGGCAATTGAACTTAACTGCTAAAAAAGCCCTTGATACCTTAAAAAAACTGCATCGTTTTGAAAACGAGCTGTTGCAGCTCCCTGAAAAATTCAAGCAATCGATTCAAGAGCAGGTTGATAGCCTTATTTATCATCATGAACAGGTCTTGCTAAGATTCATTGGAAAAATCCCAACACCGCCTCCATACACTGAGGATAACGTTTACTTAAATAAAAAAGAATTATTCGACTTCTTTTTAGCACATCAAATAGAATTTGCCGAGCAAAATAATCCACATCTCTATCATACGATGCAAATTGTCGCCTCAATTATTGATTATGGAGAACAGGTTGAGCATCTCGATACACTTATTACTAGCTTTCATTCCTTTCATAATAATGAAGTGTCGATTGATGATAAGGAAAAAGAATAGGAAAAACCGAAGCAGATTATTTGTCTAACTTTATTGGGTCAGATCATAATGAACTGCCCCGTAAACGTCAGATTGGTGTCTAACATTTACGGGGCAGTTCATTATTCTGCTTCGGTTTTTGTTTGCTCCAGCTGCTGCACTTGAAATAATTTATAATAATTCCCTTGTTTTGTCATTAGTTCGTCATGTGTCCCTATTTCCACGATTTGACCATGTTCAATCAGGACAATCCGATTCGCATGAGTGATGGTCGATAACCGATGGGCAACAATAAAAGTGGTCCGGTCCTTTGCCAGTTCCTCTAGTGATTCCTGGATGGAATGCTCGCTCTCTAAATCCAGTGCCGATGTCGCCTCATCAAGTATTAAAATAGGGGGATTTTTCAAAAATACACGGGCAATCGCAACCCGTTGTTTCTGACCTCCAGAAAGCTTAACCCCTCGTTCTCCTACCCTAGTGTTATAGCCGTCTGACAGGTTTAATATAAACTCATGGGCATTGGCCGATTTTGCCGCCCTATACACTTCTTCATCAGTTGCATTTGGTTTTCCTAATAAAATATTATCTCGTACAGATTCGCTAAATAATATATTATCCTGAAAAACTACACCAATTTTATCTCTTAGGGTTTGGACCTTAAATTGCCGGATGTCTTCCCCGTCTAAGGTTATTCTTCCGCTTGTTACATCGTAAAAACGAGGAATCAGACTAACGAAGGTAGATTTCCCGCCGCCACTCATACCTACCAGCGCAATCGTTTCACCCTTTTTCACCTCTAAAGAAATGTCCTTCAAAACAAGATCCTCTTTTTTATCGTAAGAAAAAGAAACCTTTTCAAACGAAATATCGCCATTTACTTGGCTGCACACTCGTGCATCCGGAATGTCAATAATATCATATTTCTCGTCCAAAAATTCAAATACACGATCCATGGATGCAAAGGATTGGGTAATGGTGGTTGACGAATTGACCAATCTTCTTAATGGATTGTAAAGCTTGTCAATATAGGCAAAAAACGCAACCATCGTTCCAAGTGACAACTGATCCTGAATGACGAGATAGGCGGAATAGCCAATAACAATTATTGGAGCAATATCTGTAATCGTATTAACAGCTGAAAAGGCCTTCGCATTCCAGCTTGTATGCTGCAATGCCTTCTCTAAAAAGTTCTTATTTTGCTTATCAAACTGTGTTTGTTCATACTCTTCAATCGCAAAACTCTTGATTACAGGCATCCCCTGCACTCGTTCATGTAAATAGCTTTGAACTTCGGCAAGTGCTTGAGAACGATTCCTTGTTAATTTACGGAGATTTCCAAAAAAGTATCTCACGGAAAAAGCATAGAGAGGAAACAGTAATACTGAAACAACTGTCAGTTTTACATTCATCGAAAACATAAAAATAATGGCAATGACGATGGTGGCAATATCAAGCCAGAGATTCATTAAACCTGAAATGACAAATGTTTTTGTTTGCTCAACATCGTTAATGACGCGTGAAATAATTTCACCTACACGGGTATTTGAAAAATACTTGAAGCTCAACTTTTGAATATGTGTATACATCGTATCACGAATATCATAGAGGATTTTACTTGATGTCCACTGGGCGAAATATTGCCGGTAATATTCAATGGGCGGTCTTAGGATAACAAAGATTACAATCATGACACCCATGATGAGGATCAGTTTATTAACCTTTTCATCATAAGAAAGCGAATGATTCCCAACAATATCATCAACTACATACTTAATTAACAATGGGATAATGAGTGGTATTGAAAATTTGATCACACCAATGATGATTGTCCCAATTATTTGCAAGCGATACGGTTTAACAAATTGAAGGTACCTGCGGATACTGCTCAAGCTAGCCCCCCATTTCTTTTTTTTTCTGTTTCAAAACAAACGAAAACCTGTTGATATGAAAATCAACAGGCGTTTAGGCTACTAACGTCTGTAAGTTAAATAACGCTCATACCAAATATCGATAAAATCTGGTGCAAAAGGGCCCTTCCGCTGTCGAATCCACTGAATCAGTTTATCAACATTTCGCTTTAAAATTTGGTCAATCACATCTGGATAATTCATCTCACGGCGATGGCGTTCATATTCATCCTCGTCAAGTAAATTAAAGGTCATATCAGGATACACCTTGATATCAAGATCATAGTCTATATACTTTAGTGCCTCACCATCAAAGATGAATGGTGAACTGATATTACAGTAATAATAAATGCCGTCCTCACGAATCATTCCGATTACATTAAACCAGTATTGCGAATGGAAATAACATATCGCAGGTTCCCTTGTAATCCAGGTCCTACCATCTGATTCAGTTACAAGTGTCCGGTCATTTCCACCAATCACCAAATTTTGCGACCCTTTTAAAACGGTTGTTTCTTCCCAGACGCGATGGATGTGCCCATTGTGCTTATAGCTATGTATTTGCAATGGTTCTCCTTCGATGGGTACGCCCATGTTCTCCCCTACCTTCATTCCTGAACGCTTTGTAACCTATTCTAAAAACCAAATAAATAACGATAAAGGTAACAAAGTAAAATTCCTATTTCCTATTATTATAACGGTTAAGGACAGAATTTAAAACAAAAGAGCCATAATTCAATGGCTCTTTGTAAAAATTATCGAATTTTTTTCATCATCTTTATTTATCAAATTACATTGAAGGTGTTAAGTTCTTCTCTAGATAAGAATTTATTACCTCTTCTGTCTGCTTTTCAAAAATTAACTGAATCTCCTTCAACTCTTTTTTCATTAATTGAATATCAGTCTGAATACTTTCAAGGTCTGTGGCATTTTGGAGAGTCTGAAGCCCTTTTTCGATTTGTTGACAACGTTCAATCTCTGCTTGAACGTACAATAATTTTTCCATCGTCACCATTTGTTCGGAAACTAATCGGTTAAAATGATTCATTTCCCTCACCGCCTTATTTTTTCGTACCTAGTATGTATTCTTTAACCAACACTAATTTCCTTTGACTACTTCTGTCGACTAAAGAGAGGTTTTGTCGAGAATAGAAATGCGGAAGCGCCTGTTTATCAACAATCGCTGGAACGAGACGCTAAGCAAAGTTCTTTAATCAATGAAAGAAGGCACCCTTTAATGGAAAAGAGCACCTTCTTCTTAAGTATTATTTTATTGTTGACCGAATTGGCCAGCATTTTGGTTTTTACTAGCTTCTGATGCTTGGTTTTGTTTTTTTACCTCTTGAGCATTTGTTTCACTCGCAAATTCAGTTCCAAATTGACCTGCAGCACCTGCAGCACCTGCAGCACCTGCACCTGCCTGAGAATTTTGTTGTTTTACTTCCTGGATATTTGTTCCAGCTGAAGTTTTGTTTGGCTGTTGATTGAATTTTGCCATTGTAATCACCTCCACGAGATTAATTTATCCATCTACGTGGAAATTATCCAAAATAATTAATTAAAAACTATTTAAACCAGTAATGATATTCCACCGTCAACTATAATGGTTTGCCCCCTGATCATGCTGGAATCATCCGACAAAAGAAACATCACGCAATTGACCATATCATCAATTTCAACCATTCTCCCTGCAGGAGTTTTGTCTTTTGCCTCTTGTAGAAGCTCTTCACGATTTGGAAAATGCTTTAATGCCTCAGTATCTACTGCACCGCCTGAGACCGCATTTACGACAATATTCTTCGGTGCCAATTCAACGGCTAAATATCGTGTTAGAGCCTCAAGAGCCGCTTTAGAAACCCCTACTACTGTGTAATTTTCCAAATAACGAATTGCCCCCAGAGAACTAATGCTGACAATTTTCCCGCCGCCGTTTCTTTCCATCAGCTTTGCCGCTTCCTGCGCACAAAACAATAGGGCCTTACTATTGATATTTAAAGTCCAATCCCAATGTGATTCCTCAAGTTCCATAACTGGACGCTGTACGCCAGAGGCTGCATTATTAACGAATACGTCTAAACGGCCAAATTCTTCTTCAATTTGAGCAAACATATCTTTTATTTTTGCTGTGTCACCAACGTTTGCTTTTACAACTAGAGCTTTTCTGCCGAATGATTCTATTTGTTCTGCTGTCTCAAGAGCAGACTTTTTACTTCTCGCATAATTAATGACAATATCATATCCTTCTTGTGCTAGCCTAAGTGCAGTTGCCTTGCCAATTCCCCGGCTGCTGCCAGTAATGAGTGCTACTTTTTGTGTCATTTTTCTAAATTCCCTTCTTAATTCAAGTAATGCTATCATTTTAACTTTTCCATGAATAGAAGACAATTAATATTAAACACTAAGGGCAAAATAACATTTGAAAGAAAGAATGAGAATATGTATGCAGGACGAGATATGACTGAACTTTCAATGATGGCAAAATCAGAGTGGGAAACGAGTGAGCTTGCTTTTTTCCATCTCTCCTTGCAGCAAATTGCTCCTTATTTAAATAGCGAAGGTCAAACGATACATCGGGAAATTATAAAAGAAATTGAGAATCGCGGTGGGATCAAAGTTATCTAATTGTGATGAAAGTTATATGATAAAAAATAAACGCCGTTTAATAACGGCGTTCATTCCTCTAACTGCTCCTGATAAAGTCTGAACATTTTTTGCGAAGAAACCGGAAAAGCAAATTCCTCCAGTTCTTCAAAGGTTACAAGCTTCCATTCCTCACTCTCTTGAAGCGTGAAAGCTATTTTTCCAGTATATACACTAATATTCCAAATCAAATGTGAAAAAACATGCTCAATTTGCCCAATAATTTTCTCAAGATTAATTTTAATATTATGGTTCTGGTTAAATAAATCAATGACCTGTTCCCGTTCATTTTGCATAGAATGATGTAGCTCGACACTTGGAAGTTCCCATAAATTTGCAAGCAATCCACTCTCAGGTCGTTTATGAATTAATATTTTCCCACTTTCATCAAAAACAATTGCCGCTGCAAGCTGGACGTCACGTGTCTTCGTTTTTTTCGTTTTTATCGGGAGTTCATTTTGTACCCCTTCATAAAAGCCTTGGCAGTGTTCACGTACTGGACATAATAAACAGGAAGGAGAAGTAGGGGTACATATTAAGGCTCCTAGTTCCATTAATGCTTGGTTAAAAGCGGAAGGATCTTCATGAGAAATTAACGTACGGACTGCTTTTTCAAATACTTTTCGAGTCGCTGGCTTGGCAATATCGTCCCAAATAGATAGAATGCGCGATAATACCCGCATCACATTGCCATCCACAGCCGGTTCAGGAATTCCGTAAGCAATGCTTAAAATGGCACCTGCAGTATATGGACCAACTCCTTTAAGTCTGGCAATTTCTTCAGGAGAGCTCGGTACTTCTCCATTATATTTCTCCTTAACCTCTTTAACAGCTGATTGTAAATTTCTAACCCTTGAATAATATCCAAGTCCCTCCCATGCTTTAAGTACCTTATCTTCTTCGGCTTCAGCAAGATCTTCAATGGTTGGAAACCATTCAATAAAGCGATTAAAATATGGGATAACTGTATCAACCCTTGTTTGCTGTAACATAATTTCTGAAACCCATACCTTATAGGGATCCTGGTCTTTTCGCCATGGAAGGTTGCGCTGTTCATTTTTAAACCAGGTAATTAAATCATTCTGAAAAGCATTTATATTGATATTTTCTATATTTTCTTGTTCAATTAACATATCTTTTGTGCCTCCAGTTTGTTAAACAATTATGAAATAGGGAATATAATAAAATGACATTTTTGTTTTACGATAATTCAATTTGTTTATTTTGACAAGCAGAAAAGCGGAATGATCCGTTATCAAAGTTCAATGATTATGTTAATAGACCATATTAAAGGAGGATTTTCCTTGGATACAGGAACTCATGTAGTAATGGGCATTGCTCTCGGTGGTCTTGCTACGCTTGATCCATCCGTTGCAAGCAGTCATGCTACTGCAGCAAGTGTATTAATTGCGACAATTGCCGGTTCACAAATACCAGATATTGACACGGTTTTGAAGCTAAGAAATAACGCCATCTACATTCGCAATCATCGTGGTGTTACACATTCTATTCCAGCTGTCATTTTATGGCCGATTATCCTTTTGGCCGTCATTTATCCATTTTTTCCGAATGCCAATTTAGTGCATTTATGGGCATGGACATTTGCAGCTGTTTTTATCCATGTTTTTGTCGATATCTTTAATGCCTATGGCACACAAGCACTAAGACCATTTTCATCGAAATGGGTTGCTCTAGGTGTCATTAATACGTTCGATCCGTTTTTATTTGGAATTCATGTGCTTGGTATTATTATTTGGGTTTTAGGAGCAAATCCTGGCGTTACCTTTTTGCTGATGTATGCCGTCATTATCGCCTATTATTTAAAACGGTATCAGGCGAAGAAAAGGGTATTGATCGAGGTTAGAACGATTATTCCGGATGCCACAGAAATCATTATCGCACCCACGATGAGGTATCATCAATGGCGGATTGCTGCGATGAATCAAGAGCATTTTTTTGTTGGCAAGGGCATTAAGGATAAAGTTGAAATCTTAGATCGGTTTATTCGTGTCCCAGTACCAAATACACCTGTAATAGAAGCGGCCAAAAAAGACAAAAACCTTTCTGCTTTTTTATCATTTTCCCCAGTCTACCGTTGGGAAGTCGATGAATACAATGATTATTATGAAGTTCGGTTTATTGATTTACGCTATCGCAGCAATGGGCATTATCCGTTTGTCGCCGTCGTTCAATTAGATCGTGATTTAAAACGAATTAGCTCCTATACAGGCTGGGTGTTTAGTGAAAAGAAATTACGGAAGAAGTTGAGCATCATTCCAAGCTAAAAAAATGAGTGACGAATGTCATTCATTTTTTTTATGATATTCACCTCATTACCATTTTCTTATAACATAATTGAGATTAAAGGGACAGATACTATGATTACGTGGTAAGCATAGAGAATGCTTTTATTTACACGTTTTTCTCATTCTCTTTTATGGAGGTATAGCATGAGAAATAAAGTGACGAATTTCCCAAACCAAAATAACAACAAATTTGAGGGAGAGCCAAGAGCGAAAGCAGAATATGCTTCAAAAAGAGCAAACGGCACCATCAATACGCATCCACAAGAACGGATGCGCGCTTCAGGCGAACGTGATGATGAATCACCACAGGTTTATAAGTAGTGATAGGAAAGTTTTACTTTCCTATCGGCCAAGACAAACCAGAGAAAATTCTCTGGTTTGTCCTTTTATTATTTAAGCCCCTTTAATAAGGATATTGGCAGAGCCTCTTCTTTTCCATCGCCCTTAAGTCGATATCCCCACGCGAAAACACCGTTTAAATAGTCAATTTTGAAATATTGACCGGGGTCTCCTTCGATTTCATAAATTTCTCCTGGCTTAAAGGTATCTGGGTTTGAAATGTATGCCCGGGCCATTGAAACTTTTCTTTCAAGAACAGCAAACTCATTAATCATGCCCATCTGCTCCGCTTTTCTCGCCTTCTCTTGGAGCATGGCAATTTCTTCCCTTAGTTCGTATTCCGTCATTTCACTATAGCGTTTCACCTGCTGCATCTCATTCACTCCCACTTTTCTCTTAATTTTAGTATAGTTATCTTTGTAGAATTAATAAAGGCAAAACTATTTTGAAGGAGACGACACAATGAATACAATTATCGTAACTGGTGCAGGGTCAGGATTAGGAAAAGAATTAGCCGTGCTTTTTTCCAAAAAAGGCTTTCACATATTACTCACCGGCAGAACAATAGAAAAATTAACTGCTGCAAAGCAAGAAATTGAAGCAACCGGGGGAAAAGCCGATATCCTTCCCTTAGATATTCGGAATAATGAAGATGTTTTGAAAAAAATAAACGAAATAAGCAGTACATATGAAATTTCTGGGCTGATCAATAACGCCGGTTTGGGGTATTTTGGTCCATTAGTGGAAATGGATAAGCAGCAAATCAGTGAAATGCTAGATACAAACATACTAGGAACCATTCTAATGACCAAGGCCGTATTGCCGTTACTACCTAAAAATAGTGAGGGAAGAATTATGAATATTATTTCTACCGCCGGCCTACGTGGAAAAGTGAATGAAGCTGTATACGTTGCCAGCAAATTTGCCGTCCGTGGATTTACTGAAAGTCTGCAGAAGGAATATGAAAACAGCAGCATTAAATTTAATGCCGTTTATATGGGCGGCATGAATACCCCATTTTGGGACGAAAGCAACCACATTAAAGATAAATCACGTCTAAGGTCAGCTAAAGAAATTGCAGAAATCATTATGAAACAATTGGATTCAGATTCGATTATAATTGAAAACTCATGACGATTACGTCATGAGTTTTCTTCTTTATCCGCCAGAAACCTTTCGATTAGCTCCATCGAAAAGCCTTTACGATATAATGTCTGTTTCATCTTTTGCTGATACTCGAATCCTGTTAATTGTGAAAACTTCCGCTGGGCCTTTTCCCCTTGATACCTGATGGCTTCCATTTCCTCATCATCTTCTTTGTCCACTTCGGTCTCATTTAGAGCAATATGAATGACCTCAAAAGAAAATCCTTTTCTTTGCAGTAATTGTTCAAGTTTTTGCTTTTGAATTTTCAAAGACTCCTTTGAACCCTTTTGGAAAAACTTTTCAGTTACTTTACTTGCTTTTTCGATTTGCAGCTCTAATGGAAATTCTTCCAGTGCTTGGAGGCGAATTACCTCTGAAATTCCTTTTTCCTTTAACTCCAGTTTGATTAAATTTGGCCCTTTATCGGTCGTATTTACCTGTGTCCTCACATAAGCTAAAGCATATTCTCCATCATTTATATATCGCTGGGCTGTTAATTTATGGAGCACTTCATTAATAACTGGTTCATCTACTTCTTTTTGATTGAGGTAATCACTAATTTCTTTTTCTGACCTCATTCTTCTTGCCAAATAATTAATCGCTAGGTTATACGCCTTACGAATGTCGTCTTGATATTGGATTTCCATCGTGGAAAAATCATCAAGCTCCATTCCTTTTTTTAATTGAAATTTGATTAATATATCGCTGTCGATACTAAAAGCAAATTCCTCACCTTTGCCGTAATCGATAAATACATTTAACCGATCTTGATTTTTTTGTTGCGTGGTGATTTTTGTAATTATGGCCATATCATTCACCTCATGACTACTTTACCATATTCTTCATTATTTAATGTAAAATAAATAGTAAGGGAGGTTGTAAAAAATGAAAATTGCAATCGCTGGCGGAACAGGTTTTGTAGGCAGGGCCCTTACGGCTGAATTAGTAGAAAAAAGGCATGAAGTGGTTATTTTAACAAGGAAAGAGATTAAAGCGAACAAAAGTGAACGGATTCGATATGTTCAATGGTTAAGTAGCAAAGCGGACCCTATTCACGCTTTACAAGGAACGGATATTTTTATCAACCTTGCAGGAGAATCCATCAATAGTGGACGTTGGACGGACAAAAGGAAACAAAGAATTTTAGACAGCAGGATTGAAACTGTTAGGGAAATATTAGCAATAATAAAGAAAATGGATATAAAACCAACAGCACTTATTAACGCCAGTGCCATTGGTATTTATGGAATTTCAGCGGAGAAAGTTTTTACCGAAGAAGATAAATGCTCTGGTAATGACTTCTTGTCACAGACGGTGATGGAATGGGAGAAAGAAGCAGTTAATGCCTCGCAATTAGACATTCGAACAGCCCTTTGCCGGTTTGGAATTATCCTTGCTAAACAGGAGGGGGCACTTCCGAAAATCGCCTTTCCCTATAAATCATTTATCGGCGGTCCAATTGGAGCTGGACAGCAGTGGATGTCCTGGATTCATATTGATGATGTGATAAAAGGAATTTCCTTTATAATCGAAAATAAAAACATCCACGGTCCAGTCAATTTTACTGCTCCACACCCCGTTACAATGGCTGAGTTTGGGCAAACTCTAGCTGAGGTTATTCATCGCCCCCACTGGCTTACAGTCCCAAGTTTCGCCCTTCGCTTGCTGCTCGGTGAGATGAGTACATTGGTTGTAGACGGACAAAAGGTGTTACCAAACAAGCTGTTAGAAAATGGCTATCCATTCCAATATCCAGAACTAAAATTGGCATTAAAAAATATATTTAACTAAAATCCGTATCATTCCTTTCACAAAAGGTAAAAATGGAAATAAGTACATAACGTACCATTCCCAATTAACTTGATGATTGACGAGTCCCTAAGGGCGGTTCATGAGGCGTAGTTACACTTAAGCCTGATAGGAAAGATTATACTTTCCTATCGGCCAAAAAATGTTGAAAGGAATGAGCAAAATGGCGGAAAAGAAGAAAAAAGATAAGGATAGAGGGAAATACACTTTATCAAGTATGCAAGAGGTAGCCTATCAACGCGAATTTAAAAGGGCAGACCGTGCAGGTGGTTATACAGATAGAAAAACGAAGCTATAGTCTTTATAGATATTTCCATTAATGGACCCCTCTCTAAATGTAAATGCTAGTAAAGGGAGCAGCTTCAGCTCTCATTAGTTTACAAAAGAGAGGGGTTTTTGTAATGGGACGTTCTCGAGGACACAATAATCGTGATAAAAATAAAGGGTCACTTCCACAAGTGCCGAAGAACATGAAGTCAGATGGAATTGATGTTGAATACTCACAGGAACTCGCGGATCATGCAGATCTTGAGGCACAAGCACGTTCAAACGCCGCTAACCAGCGTGCAAAAAATATAAACGGGTAACGATTTTCTATAAAAACTAGCATGAGTTTCAACTCCCAGCCCAAGAATGGAAATTAATTGAATAGGAGTAGTGCTCCAACATAATTCGGGCGGTGTGAGCAAAGTTGAGCTTCACTAAATCAAAGTGAAAAATATATTTTTTCCGCATAATTGGATAAATATGATTCATTTTTGCTGCGCTCCGCCTCTTTTCCACAATAAAAAGAGAAGCAGGTATGCCCTGCTTCTTAAGTATTTAAAAGGGGGGAAAAATATAGATCAGCGAGTTCTAAAGAGAGGTTACCATTTTTTAAGCGATTAGAACTCGTTACTACTGCTGTTGATTGATTTTGACACCTTTTAGATGACCTTTTTTGAAATAACCTTTGATAAAAGGTACAGCATATCGGTCAAGTCCGAATAAGTATGCTCCAGTTCCTGCGAAGAGTAGAATCATTGCTACTGTATAAAGAATTGGGTTTGTGCTAGTAGTACCTGCGAGCATAAAGTTTAAGTTCATAAAGGCCCCGGCAACTAATGCTGGAATAGTTGCTAATCCAACGATTAATCCTAATCCAACTAGTAATTCTCCCCAAGGAATTAAGACGTTGAAAATTTGAACATTTGGGAGGGCAAATTGGCTTAAGAAGTCGGCGTACCATCCTTGTACTGCCGGATGATCACCTGTTGCATTGGCCAATGCTCCTTTTAAAAATCCACCTGCATCAAATCCACCTGTTAATTTATGATAACCTGCTTCCATCCATTGAAGTCCAAGCCATACTCTTAATACTGTCCAAACAACTGCTGCTTGAGGGGTTTTGTACCATCTCATCACAATCATCTCCTATTATTTTTTGTGAACTATTTCACAAATTAATAACTAAATAGATTTTTATTCCCCTTTCGATGAGGGGCGTGTCAGCTAGCTGTATCTGGTAGAAAATCTTGTGAATTGTTTCACTATCTTCTCTACACTTTTAATATACTCCCCTAGTATTGAAATGACAACGACTTTCACAGTTTATTAACATATTAATATTAGAAAATTGAATAGAATGTGAACTTATTACATCAAATAGGTTAGAAACCAATCCTCCATTCTTATAATAAAGCTGTGGATAATGTGCATAAGCTCGTTGGATCCCTTCAAATCAATCCACAGCTTGTGAATAAAGCTGTGAATAAATAGGAAGCTTCGCAAAACGTTCCTTTTATGTAGATTCGAGTCAGCATGGTGATACCGACTCTTTACTTTTCAGTTTCTCATCTAAAACACTTTTAAGACCGTAGTTCCTGCTCCACTATTCAGTTCTATTTTTTTTACACGAAGGATTGAAAATCATCCGTATAGGCGATTATGTCGCCCCACCCCATTAGATCTTCATCGGAAATCTTCCAACTGTGATTTTCCGAGTTATGCCGGATGACAGCAAAATGATTACGACTGGTAGAATAGATAGTAAAACCTGCTTTTTTGGCTTGATCAATGAAAAAGTAATCCTCGGCACGATTCACTTTTTCAAAGCGGAAGTAATAAAATACTTCTTTTCTAAACATTAATGTTGCTCCAGCCACTGTATCAGTGATGGAATTCTCTGCACCTGGGACATGAATCAGCGCTTTGTTATTTTTAAAATAGATATAACACGAGCTCTTTCCGATAATCGAAATATTTTTATCCTTAAAAGCATCCATCGAACTAGCAATATACTCAGGTCCATAAAAATCATCATCATCAAATTTCGCGATAATATCGTAGGTCGAATTCATCACCCCAAAATTTAAGCAATCACCTAAAGTTGCTTTTTCATGGAGCTGATAAACCTGGACATTTGGATAATTCCTTGCTTTTCCGATCCATCGATTAATATCCATCGAATCCTTATTCAAAATAATTATCAGCTCTTTATCCTGATAAGTTTGCTGTTGATAGTTTTTGAAAACATTGTCGATACATTCTTCCCTTATCGTACAAGTAATAATGGAAACCACATTTTCACTCCTTTCCACAGATTATGAGATTATGATCTTTTCCAAAAAAATAGTTAAATGTTTATACTTGTTCAGATTTTTTATCTGATTAATATCCTCTTGTAGTGCTTTTCTATCGTCTGAGCCATAGCCTGCAGCCCCTAAGATGTTAATATGACGGATATCAACTACGAGCATAAGGGTGATGGTCTCGAGGATGTACAGGAATTTTTCTTGGAATTGTGGTATCTGCTCCAGATTAGATTGCACAAGTAATTTATATTCAATTAAGATCTTATTCATTGTTAATAAATCTGTTAGTCTTGAAAGCTCTAATCCTAGAATTAGCACATCAACATCATGATGTTTTATCGTAAAAAGACCAAAATTCCCAACAGCCTCTTGCCATTTACTTTCGCCAACAGGGTGCTCCTGGTGATAGGTTATCACCGCGCTGCTTACATGATAGTCGGCACCCATTTGATAAAGACGGTATCCTAATTCCCAATCCTCATAACCATAATGGAAAAAATCTTCATCAAACCCACCAGCTTGGACGATAAATGCCTTCCGAATCGAAACATTCCCAGTTAGAAAGGCCATCCATGGAAACGCAAATCCTTGCAAATCGTCGTCAAAATTTTTAGTAATCTCTTGGAACCATGGATATGCTTTAAAGGCTATTCTCCGGAAGGATCCGCTAGTAATATCACTTTTTTCTACTAATGGAAATAGCTCTTCACTAGGATAATTAAAGACTTGAAACCTCTTATTAATTTCTTGATTATTTTTTGTTAAAGCGCCAATCTTGTTAATTTGCTTCTCGGAGAATTCTGGAAAAACACATGAATAGAGCGCTTTGGAATGCATGGCCCCCGACAAAATCATGTTTTCTTTTGATTGGTGGGACTTATAATGATTTTCCACAAAATTAGCTTCGGTTATCATTTCCGCATCTAGAAAAATAAGAATGCTCCCTCTTGCTGAACGAATGCCTAAATTTCTGCTCTTCGCTCTCCCCAGCTTTTCTTTGCTGCGAATATAGATAAACTGATAGGGAGGAGAATAACTGTTAAGTGTCTCTGCTGTTTGATCTGTTGAAGCATCATCTATAAAGATGACTTCCATTTTTGCTTGATTAAAGGTTTGATTTTCAAGGGAGAAGAGAGACAATAGATTTAGTGGGTATTTATTACTGGAGGGAATAATGATACTGACTTCAATATCTAAGCTGCTCTGATTTTCGTGGCTCGGACTTTGCAGGCTTTGAGTCTTATTTCTTTGTCCACTCTCTTGCTGAATGCTTTTTGATTGTTTAGTTTTGTTTCTTTTCGAGCTATGGTCCTTACTTTTTTCCTCTCTTTTACTGGCTGAATTTGTTCTTTTTCTTTCAGTTTCTTTTGCAAGAGGAACAGGCCAGATATCATAAAGCCCTTCTTCACGTTCAGTATGTTGTTTTGTTGGGCTATTTCCTAACATGACGCACCCCTTCTCTATATTATTTTAATAAAATAGCTAGTCCAAATGGTCGAGCTTCTACACAATATGAAGGCAATTTTTTTTTGACTAAACTTATCCCCAGTCATTTGCACATTTTTTCAATAAAAACTATCATGAGCTTCAACTCCCAACCCTATCCTGAAAATAAATTTAGAGAACAAGCCGTAGTCACCTAATAAAGGCGGTGAGAGCAGAGCTAGACTTCACATCTTTCGTCTAGTGAAATGGGTATTTCACTTTAACTGGTTAAAGTGATTCATTTTTGCGGCGCTCCGCCCCTTTTCCACAGAAAAAAGAGCACTTGCGGATGCTCTTTTAAAGGATTGGACTTTTTATAATAAAGCTGTTAAAGCTGTATCTTTCAACAGCGTTTCATATTCCCCGAGTATTGGATAGTAGACAAGCCCCCCTTGTTGAATCGCGAGCTGGTCCACCTCTTTCCTGGTTGTCTGGATGATAAAGATCTCGTTAGCAGCTTGATCAATCCAGGTAATTGAAGGGGCTGCATATTTTTTGGTTAGCCCCTGTACTAACCAATATTCTTTTTTATCCTCATTTTTCTGTCCAATGTTTCCGCCAGGTGTCCCCGTGTAACTGCGCTTGGCAGGATGACTTTGACAAACATAAACCAAATCTTCAATCACAGCACTTGCGGTTGGAAACATTCCGGCACCAGGACCCTGCAGTGTGATTCTTCCCACAATATCCGAGTGGACATTGACAGCATTTTCTACTCCCTCAACATGGTAGAAAGGGTGCTCCTGACCAACAAGGACAGGTTTAACCGATGCTTTTATTTGATTTCCTGCTTTCGTAAGACTGGCAACATGTTTAAACCTCAAGCCGAATTTTTCAGCTGCGGCGATTAATTCACTTGTTATCGAAGTAATCCCTTCACGCTCAACAGCATGCCAATTTGGTTCTTCCCCAAAGCTAATTCTGCTGAGGATCATTGTTTTATAAAAAGCATCATAGCCTTCAACATCATTTGTTGGATCCGCCTCGGCATAACCATTTAGTTGTGCTTGAAGTAAGCTTTGAGCAAAAGACTGCTTTTTCACACGCATTTCCGTCAAGATGAAATTTGATGTTCCATTTAAGATGCCTTGAACTTGATCGACGCGATTAATTTTTAATAACTCCCTTAAGGTTTGAATGACCGGAATTCCCCCTGCAACTGTTGCTTCAAAGCCAATGGAAACATGATTCTCATCTGCGAGCTCGATCAGCTCTTTTCCATGGTGGGCAAACATTTCTTTATTCGCTGTAATGATGTGGCAGCCGTGCTTTATTGCTTTTTTCAAAAATGTAAACGTTGGTTCTTTATCGACGATGGCTTCGACAACAATGTCAAGCTGGGGAAGGTCTAGGATTTCTCCAAAATTAGTCGTAACCAGAACTTCTTCACTTATTTCTCTTTCCTTCTGATTATTTTTGATGAGGACAGCTGCCACTTCGACCTTTTTTCCTAAAACAGCTGTTAACTCTTCGCCATGGGATTGTATCGTCTTATATACCCCTTGACCAACCGTACCAAAACCTAGAATTGCCACTTTAATTACAGACATGCTTTTCCACCCCTTCAAATGAATTGAGAATTTGACCATCAGTTTTTTTGAAAAATAAAACCCTCTTCATAAGAAGAGGGTTAGTTTCCTCCTCTTATCTTCCAGGTTAAAAATAACCTGCAGGAATTAGCACCTTTTCAAGGATTACCTTGATGGTTGCCGGGCTTCATCGGGCCTAGTCCCTCCGCCGCTCTGGATAAGAGTTTTATATATTTTTTCATTAATTTCCAATGTATAAAAAGTATATTAGCTAAATTTTCAGTCAATGTCAATAGGTTTTTTCATTAAAGCGGCAATATTGCAATAGTTTCCTTTGCATTGATTTTTTCAATCATCTTTAGCCTTACCTGCTGGTTGTTAGGGGGAACGATGAATGATGATGAGCTGAAGTTGATCTTTGGTAAAAACGGAATACTCGCTTCGATACAAGCCAATCAGATCATTTCGATCATTTTCCCCAATCCACATATAGGTCCGTTCTGCGATCGCGCCAGGTTGTGACCGTGCCGCGCTCGCGCACCTCGTATAAGAGTTCTAAATCAAGATCCGCCGTGATGACCATGTCATTATTGATTTCTCCTTCAACTTGAATGCCTTTTGGTGGGAATGGGATATCATTAGGAGTAATGATTACGGCCTGACCAATATTACTGCGCATAAAGTCAACCGTTGGCAGTGAGCCAACAGTTCCAGTTAAGACAACATATAGCTGATTTTCTATTGCCCGGGCATGGCTTGTGTAACGGACACGGTGGAAGCCATGACGGTCCTCTGTACATGAGGGACAGAAAATAACGTCTGCCCCCTTTGCCTTAGCTATGCGAACGATTTCCGGAAACTCAATATCGTAGCAGGTCAGTATGGCAATTTTCCCTTTGTTCGTTTCAAAGATCTGAAATGAATCGCCTGCTGCCATATTCCACTCATTCACCTCTGTTGGTGTAATGTGAAGCTTGGCCTGCTCACCCACTCGTCCATCTGGATAAAATAAATACGCGGTATTATAAAGCTTACCGTCCTTTTTGATGACATGTGTTCCCGCGATTATGTGCATGGTTGTTTGCTTTGCAAAATTGGAGAATAATTCGTGGTATTGCTCGGTAAAGCTCGGCAAATCATCTATAGTTAGGCTTCGACCCTGACCATTGTCAATAGATAGGAGCTGAGTAGTAAAAAGCTCAGGAAACAGAACAAACTCTGCACCAAACTCTTCAGCTGTTTTAATGTAATGCGCGCATTCGGCGGCGAATTCTGCAAACGATTGAATCGTATGGAGATGGTACTGTACAGCAGATACTCTTAATTTCATTTGTCTACTCCTTTTGGTAAGCTATGAAAAAATTATCTACTATTTTGGTTTTAGATACAAATCAAATATAAAAGCCCGTCATTTGACGAGCTGGTTTCTTATTGTTGCAGTTTTTTTTCCGCAAGCTTAATTTGACCTCTAACCTGTTCCGGTGATGTTCCACCAAAGCTGTTTCGAACAGCCACAACATGCTCAGGTGCCAATACCACGTAGATATCTTCTTCAAATAACCGACTAAACCCCTGATACTCAGCAAAGCTTAAATCCAGCAAAAACTTATTTGACTGGATTGCATATAAAACAATTTTCCCAATGACTTCATGGGCTTCACGGAAGGGTAATCCTTTTCTTACCAAGTAATCGGCGATATCTGTAGCATTAGAAAAATCATTGTTAATTGCTTTTCGCATTACATCTTTATTTACTGTCATACTCTCAATCATCGGTGCTAACAGCTTTAAAGACCCCTCTAACGTTTCAACTGTATCAAACATACCTTCTTTATCTTCTTGTAAGTCCTTATTATATGCGAGCGGTAATCCTTTTAATACAGTTAACAATCCAATTAAATTACCATATGTGCGCCCCGTTTTCCCTCTTAGCAACTCAGGAACATCGGGGTTCTTTTTTTGTGGCATAATACTTGATCCTGTACAAAACGAATCATCCAACTCCACAAATTGAAATTCCTGGCTTGACCAAATCACCAGTTCTTCAGATAATCGGGAAATATGGGTCATGATAATCGAACCAATCGACAAAAATTCAAGGATGAAATCGCGATCGCTGACTGCGTCCATACTGTTTGGATAGATGGTTTCAAACCCTAATATCTCGGCAACACGTTCGCGGTTAATGGGAAAGGTGGTCCCTGCCAATGCTCCGGAACCAAGTGGTAGCCAGTTCACCCGTTTCTGGGAATCGATCAATCTCTCTTTATCCCGTTCAAACATCCAAAAGTAAGCCATTAAATGATGGGCAAAGGAAACCGGCTGGGCTCGCTGCAGGTGGGTATAGCCGGGAATCAACGTTTCAATATTTTCCTGGGCCTGATTGATGATTGCCTGCTGTACATCTTCCATTAATTTTATCAGTTCAGTCGTTTTTGTTCGTAAATAAAGATGCATATCCGTTGCCACTTGGTCATTCCGGCTGCGGCCCGTGTGAAGCTTGCCACCAACAGGACCAATTTTTTCAATTAACAGCTTCTCGATATTCATATGAATATCTTCATCTTCAACAAGAAATTCAACCTCATCACGTTTAACCATCTCTTTAATCTCGAGTAGTCCATGCTTAATTTTCTCAGCATCCTCCACCGGAATAATGGAGCACTCCCCTAGCATTTGCACATGGGCAAGGCTTCCATCGATATCTTCATTGGCTAGCTTTTGATCAAAAGAAATCGAAGCTGTGAATTCTTCAACGAGCTTGTTCGTTTCTTTTGTAAAGCGTCCGCCCCATAGCTTTGACATATAATGCTCCCCCTTCAATACGAGCTTTTTTTTTTCATTAACCTGAAATAATTTTTTATCAGCGAATTTCGCAGGAATATCAGCGAATTCAGCTAATTTATCAGCGAATTCAGCTAGTTTATCAGCGAATTCAGCTATTTTATCAGCGAGTTCAGCTATTTTATCACCGAGTTTTGCATTTTATCAGTGAATAGCAAAACGCCATAGTTTTGAATCTAAAATTGAGTCTTCCACTAATCAGTTTGCCCCCGAAATGTAAGCTTCGAGGGCAATCTGTATTATTTTAAAATTGAGTCTTTATTATTCACTTCAGCATAAACCTTTGTCGGTAAACCCCAAAGTTTAATAAAACCAACCGCTGCATTATGATCAAAAGCATCTCCTTTTGCATAGGTTGCTAATTCCTCATTGTAAAGGCTGTGAGGGGACTTACGGCCAACAACCGTATGATTCCCTTTATGAAGTTTGACTCGGATGGTTCCAGAAACAACCTTCTGCGTTTCATCAATAAAGGCATCAAGGGCTGTTTTTAACGGAGAATACCAAAGGCCTTCATAAATAATTTTTGCCATTTGCTGATCAACCTGTGTTTTGAACTGGGTAACCTCACGAGGTAAAGTCAAAAATTCTAATTCCTTATGAGCGTTGATTAAAATGAGTGCTGCAGGATTCTCGTACACTTCACGTGATTTAATTCCTACTAATCTATTTTCAATGTGGTCAATACGACCAACACCGTGCTTGCCGCCAAGATCATTTAACGTTTCAATTAGCTGAACAAGGGGAAGCTGTTCGCCATTAAGCGCCACAGGAATTCCCTGCACGAAATCAATTTCCACATATTCTGCTTCATCTGGTGTTAATTCAATCGGGTTGGTCCAATCAAATGCCGCTTCCGGTGCCTCCGCCCATGGATTTTCAAGAACACCAGCTTCGCAGGCACGGCCCCAAATGTTGGCATCAATCGAAAATGGATTATCTAAATCAACGGGAATCGGAATCCCGTTTTCCTGTGCATACAATATTTCTTCGTCACGGGTCATGCCCCATTCACGAACTGGAGCGATTACTTTTAAGTTTGGATTTAACGCCTGAACCGAAACTTCAAAGCGCACTTGGTCATTTCCTTTACCTGTACAGCCGTGAGCTACAGCGGCGGCACCCTCTTTTTCAGCGACTTCGACCAATAATTTAGAAATTAGCGGTCTGGAAAGGGCAGAAGATAATGGGTACTTTCCTTCATATAAACAATTAGCCTTCAAAGCGGGAAGAATATACTCCTTGGCTAATAATTCTTTCCCATCAATCATAATTGCTTTGATGGCGCCGACATTCAATGCCTTGTTTTTAATGGCTTCTAAGTCCTTACCTTCACCAACATCAAGGCCTAAGGCAATCACATCATAACCATATTTTTCCTGAATCCATTTAACAGATACGGATGTATCTAAACCGCCTGAATAGGCTAAAACGATTTTCTCTTTTGTCATCTGTATTCTCCTTATGTTAATGTGTATTATTATTCAACCAATAGAATTATTATACATCAAAAATCAAAAAAATAAATACTATTATGCTAGTAATAATTTTAAAATTGCTTTTTGGGCATGGAGGCGGTTCTCTGCTTCATCAAATACGACCGAATGCGGTCCATCAATAATTTCCGCAGATACCTCTTCGCCGCGATGAGCCGGCAGGCAATGTAAAAAGAGAAAATCGTTTTTAGCATGCTTACATAATTCCTCATTTACTTGATAGGATGCAAACACCTTGAGCCGCTTTTCGGTTTCTTCCTCCTGACCCATGCTGGTCCAAACATCTGTAACAATGACATCCGCGTCTTTAACAGCTTCCTGTGGATCGGTTGTCACCTTTACTATACTTCCCGTATGTTTGCCCACTTCCATTGCCTTCTCTGTTATTTTTGCATTGGGCAAATAATCGAGCGGGCTGGCAATGCTAATGTGCATTCCTGTTTTAACAGCGCCTTCCATTAATGAATGAGCCATATTGTTATTTCCGTCTCCTAAATAGCACATCTTTAAGCCTGACAATTTCCCTTTATGTTCAAGGATGGTCAGCAGGTCTGCCATTACTTGGGTTGGATGATGTAGGTCAGTTAAACCATTAATAACCGGAACGGTTGCATGCTCTGCCAACTCTTCAACCGAGTCGTGCGAAAAAGTTCGAATCATGATGCCATCCACATAACGAGATAATACTTTGGCGGTATCAGAAATACTTTCCCCTCTGCCAAGCTGTAGGTCTTTCGAGCTTAGAAAAATCGCATGACCCCCAAGCTGGAGCATCCCAACCTCAAACGATACTCTTGTACGGGTTGAAGATTTTTCAAAAATCATTCCTAAAACCTTTCCGCTTAAGAACGAATGCGGTTTTCCCTTCTTTTGCTTTGCCTTCAATTCCTGTGCCACATCTAGCAGATGAAGAATTTCCTCTGTGCTAAAATCGGCAAGCTGTAAAAAATCTTTTCCCTTTGATATTATGCTTTCAGTACAACTTGTATCCTTCAATTTATATGCTTCTAACATGAACAACACCTTCCATTTCCAAATTGTAATATTCACTTACCGACCGTGCTTCATAATCGGAAATAGGACTATTTCCTAAACCAATGATGGCATTAACCGTATCTAAATGCGTGAACACTGGGACCTTATAACGAATCGCTTGTTCACGAATGTAAAAACCAAATTTCAGTTTGTTCCTTCCTTGGTTCGGAATATTAATCACAGCCTTCATGGCGTGATTCCGAAATAGGTCATTAACATCCTGATCGTCCTTCACTACTTTTTCAACAGGAATGCCTTTATTCTTTAAAAAATCAGCCGTACCTTCCGTCGCAGCCAGCTTGAATCGATTCTTGATAAGGCTCTTGATGATTGGAAGACTTTCTTGCTTTTCACGATCTGCAATGGAACAAAAGATATACGTTTTTTCCGGATTCTCACTCATCGAGGGAATCGCCTTATCAAAGGCTTCTTGGTAAGTTAACCCGATGCCAAGCGCTTCACCTGTTGATTTCATTTCCGGTCCAAGGACATGGTCGACCCCCTTTAGCTTACTTGATGAAAAAATCGGTGCTTTTATGGAAAAATAATTTGGTTCTGCCAGTAATCCTTTTATCGGGCTCAAATCCGTTAAGGAATCGCCTAACTGTACACATACCGCCCATTCAATCATCGGAACACCCGTGACTTTACTGATGATTGGCACCGTTCTCGATGAACGAGGGTTTACCTCCAGAACATAAACCTGGTTCTCATAAATAACAAATTGGATATTCATCATGCCGATGATTGGTGCGGTTTTAGCAATTTCGCCTGCATATCCAAGTAATGTTTCCTTGATTTTTTCTGATATCGAAATTGGCGGAAAGACAGAAATACTGTCACCGGAGTGTACGCCTGCTTTTTCAATATGTTCAAAGATTCCTGGAACAACAATTGTGCTCCCGTCACTTATCACATCAATCTCGCATTCTAATCCAGGCAAATATTTATCTACTAATAACGGCCACATTTTAGCATTTGAGTTCTTTTCAAGCTGTATGAGATAGCTTTGTAGATCCCTTTCTGAAAAAATCGTAAACATCGATTGACCACCAATGACATAAGAAGGTCTCACAAGAACCGGGTAGCCTAATTCAGCTGCAGCTGTGGCTAATTCATCCACATGGGATACAGTTTCCCCTTCAATATGGGGGATGTTTAAATCTTCTAAAAGCTGATAAAATTCTTTGCGATCCTCCAGACGGTCGACATTGTCCACGGAAGTGCCTAAAATCTTAACTCCTTCATTCTCTAAATCATGGGCTAAATTAATAGCCGTTTGCCCGCCAAATTGAATTAATACGCCTTCAACCCGCTCTTTTTCAATCACATGAAGGACATCCTCAGCAGCTAACGGTTCAAAATAGAGGCGATCCGCGATTGAATAATCAGTACTTACCGTCTCAGGGTTGTTATTCATCACCACGGCCTCATAGCCCTTTTTCTTAATCGCTTTTGCGGCATGGACTGAGCAGTAATCGAATTCAATCCCTTGGCCGATTCGAATCGGTCCTGAACCAATGACAAGAATTTTTTTCTTATTGGTAATTTCTACTTCGTCAACCCCATGCCAAGTAGAATAATAGTAAGGTGTCACGGCATCAAATTCTGCCGAGCAGGTGTCAACCATCTTATAGCCTGGTTTCCAGTTGAGTTCTTTCCACTTGGTTCTGACTTGTTTTTCTGGGATATTGTAAATTTGTGATAATAACTTATCGGCAATATTATTTCGTTTTGCTTCTTTCAACAATGGTAAAGGAACATCCTCCCAGCTATAGGCCGATAATTCCATTTCAAATGCAACGATGGAATTAATTTTGTATAAAAACCATGGATCAATTTCAGTCAGCTGTTGAAGTTTCTCAAGAGAGATCCCTCTTCTACATGCTTCAGCAATGACGAATAGCCGTCTGTCATTTGCTTTATCCAGAAGTTCAAACAAGGATGTCTCATTTAATGATTTATTTACCTCAAGGCATAGACCGTAAACATCCATTTCCATCGACCGAATCGCCTTGTTTAGAGCACCTTCAAATGTTCGGTCAATCGCCATGACTTCCCCAGTTGCTTTCATTTGTGTTCCCAAAGTTCGGTCTGCCTCAGGGAACTTGTCAAATGGAAAACGAGGTAGTTTAACCACTATATAATCAATCGCCGGTTCAAACGAAGCAAAGGTATTACCTGTTATAGGATTCACAATCTCATCTAAGTGGTAGCCAATTGCACACTTTGCGGCCATTCTTGCGATGGGATAACCAGTTGCTTTTGAAGCAAGTGCCGACGAACGGCTTACCCTCGGGTTTACTTCAATGATGTAATACTGGTTTGATTCCGGATGCAGGGCGAACTGAATGTTGCAGCCGCCAATTATCTCTAATTCTTTGATAACCTTTATCGAAACGTCACGGAGCATTTGATATTGGACATCCGTCAAGGTTTGCGACGGAGCAACGACAATGGAATCGCCGGTATGCACACCAACCGGGTCCATGTTTTCCATATTGCAAACAATAATGCACGTATCATTTGCATCCCTCATGACCTCATATTCAATTTCCTTCCAGCCTTTAATGCTTTTTTCGACTAATACTTGAGAGATGGGACTCGCTGCTAAGCCTTTTTTCAAGACAGTTTCTAGTTCTTCAGCGTCATGAGCGAATCCGCCGCCGTCCCCTCCCAGCGTATAGGCAGGACGAATGATAACCGGAAAACCGATTTCCTTTACAAAGGCTGCCCCGTCTTCAAAGCTATGAATAATCGCTGATTCTGGTATCGGTTCACCGATTTTAAGCATCAAATTGCGGAACTTTTCCCGGTCTTCTCCGTTTTTGATAGATTCGACGGAGGTTCCTAACAATTCTACATTGTATTTTTCTAAAATATTCTGTTCATAAAGCTGCACCGTTAAATTTAAGCCCGTTTGCCCACCCAGCGTGCCAATCACACCATCCGGCTTTTCCTTCTGAATAATTTTTTCAATTGTTGCAACGGTTAGCGGTTCGATATAAACCTTATCGGCAATGGCTTCATCTGTCATAATCGTTGCAGGGTTATTATTGATTAAAATAACTTCGATTCCCTCTTCTTTAAGAGCGATACACGCCTGTGTTCCTGCATAATCAAATTCCGCAGCTTGCCCGATCACAATCGGACCTGAGCCAATCACTAGTACTTTGGTTAATTTTTCATTTAACGGCATAGACTGTCTCTCCCACTGAAGCTATCTGACTTACGAAATCTGTTAAAATATATTCTGTATCGCTCGGTCCTGGATGGGCTTCAGGATGAAATTGCACAGTTTGGATCGGATAGATTTGATGCTTTAATCCCTCAATTGATTTGTCATTGACATTACGGTAGGTTACAGCGAATACATTGGTGTCAATGCTTTCGTCAACGACGACATATCCATGATTTTGTGCAGTTATTTTCACTTTACCGGTTATTATTTCTTTAACTGGATGATTACCGCCGCGATGCCCGTATGAGAGCTTTTCAGTTTTTGCCCCATAGGCTAGTGCGATTAACTGATGCCCAAGGCAGATTCCAAGCGTTGGATAGTGCTGAGAAATTTTTTTGATTTCCGGGAACCACTTCTTCAACTCCATCGGGTCACCAGGTCCATTACTAAGAAGAACACCATCCGGGTTTAAGGCTTTTATTTTTTCAAAAGAAGTATTGTAAGGCACAAGGGTGACCGAACAGTTTTCTGTTAAAAGAGCATTGAGAATCGACTTTTTATAGCCAAAATCAATTAACACGACATGCGGTCCTCTGTTGTTGAAAAATTGTGTCTTCTTCGTTGATACTTTTTCTACCCAAAATGACGGTATTTCAGTTGTGGAATAGTTTAAGTTCTTTGTATTGCTTAAGTATCCTTTGACTGTCCCTCTGCTGCGAATGGTTTTTACCAGGCGTCTTGTATCCACTCCCGCGATCCCTGGAACCCTAGCTTGCTTTAGTTTTTCAGAAAACTTGGAGATGGATTGATAATGGCTCGGTGTTTCACATAGGTCACCAATTATTACTCCTGCTAATGCTGGTGTAATACTTTCATCATCCAGAGCATTGATTCCGTAGCTTCCGATAATCGGATAGCAAAAAGTTATGATTTGTCCGGCGTAGGAAGGGTCGGTAATGATTTCTTGGTAACCGGTCATACTTGTATTAAAAACGACTTCACCGAATGAATCCTTTTCTGCACCAATTAATACACCTTCAAATACTTCTCCCGATTCCAAAGTAAGATAACCATGTTTCAACATTCTCACTCGCCTTTCTCTATACTTTGGAATGTCTTATCCAATTTAACTTTAAATTCGTTAATTTCTTCATTAGTCACTGTAAGCGGCGGTAATATCCGAACGACATTCTGGCCCGCTGTTAAAATAAGTAGGTTGTTTTTTAATGCCTTTTTGACTATTTTAAGTGCCTCGGTTTCAACAACCACTCCTTTAAGCAGCCCTTTACCGCGAATTTCTTTAATAAATGGGTACTTTTCCTTCAGGCTTTGGAGCTGAAGGTCGAGGTAAGCTGACACTTCTTTCACATGATCGATTAAGTTGCTTTCGAGTATATAAGTAATGGTTGCCTGCCCGGCAGCTGTAGCTAAGGGGTTTCCACCAAACGTGCTACCGTGGGTGCCTGGTTCAAACCCCTTTGCTGCTTCTTCTTTAGCAATAATCGCACCTATTGGAAAACCGGAGCCGAGACCTTTAGCAATACTGATTACATCCGGTTCGATTGCATATTGTTCATAGGCAAAGAGCGTGCCTGTTCTGCCAATACCTGTTTGGATTTCATCGACCATCAGCAGGATTTCATTGTCCTTGCAAATTTGGGCTAGCTTTTCCACCCATTTTGGGTTCGCTGGAATGACTCCCCCTTCGCCCTGAACAAGCTCTAACAGGACCGCTGCAGGCTTGATTGTTATAAGTTCATCGAGTCCATCGATGTCGTTAAATGGTAGGTATCTGAATCCAGGCATAAGTGGATAAAAGCCTTGCTGAATTTTTTCCTGCCCGGTTGCAGATAAGGTCGCTAATGTTCTTCCATGAAACGATTGTTGAAAGGTGACTACTTCGGATGAGCCGCTGCCCTTTACATTATTTGCATATCTTCTCGCAAGCTTTATAGCTGCTTCGTTAGCTTCTGCCCCGCTGTTACAAAAAAACACTTGGTCGCCACAGCTATTTTCAACAAGTAAGGCAGCCAGCTCCTGTTGATTGGGAATTTCGTAAAGGTTTGAGCAGTGCCACAGGTTCTGAAGCTGCTTTTCTAGCTTTTCTTTTACAGCTTCAGGTACATGCCCTAAATTGCAGGTGGCAATACCAGATGTAAAATCTAGAAATTGGTTACCTTGATCATCCCAAATGTAACTTCCTTTTCCCTTCACCAGCGTGATCGGAAAGCGGCTGTAAGTTGCCATAACAGGCGACATCTGAAAGACGGAAGTATTGTTCACCATCACGCTATCTCCTCTTCTAAGACAATTTTTGTACCGATTTTTTTGCCGTTTGTATAATCTATCAAGCTATTCTTCTCAAATCCGTTAATAATCGCAACCTCAGGAATATTGTGAACGAGGCCATCAATTGCTGCCTTAACTTTTGGTATCATTCCACCAAAAATTGTTTGATTATTAATCATCTCTTCAATAATGGCCTTAGATACTTTATCGATTTTCGTCTTCGTACCATCTTTTTCCACTAAAATTCCGGGAATATCACTAACAAAACATAAATTTGCTTCCAACGCCTTAGCAATGGCAGAGGCAGCAATATCACCGTTTATATTGTACCTTTGCCCACTTGCATCAACCCCAATTGGGGATATGACTGGAATATAACCTTGATTGATGATTCCCACAATAACACTTTGATTCACATCAACAACTTCTCCGACAAAGCCTAATATTTTTGAATCACTGCTCTGTTTTGCTTTTAGCAAAGTACCATCAACGCCGCTAACCCCAATGGCCTTTCCTTTTGCTTCGACAATGTTTCTGACAACCTGTTTATTAACCATTCCGCTTAGGACCATTTCGACTATATCTAAAACTTCATGATTTGTTACTCTAAGACCATTCACAAATGTGGTTTCAACATTTAAGCTGTTTAATAATTGATTAATTAATGGTCCGCCTCCATGTACGATTACCGGCATCCATTCACCGGCCTTATACATTTTCACGATATCTTCATAAAAGGATTTTGGCAGATTTTCTAACACACTTCCGCCGCACTTAATGACAAGAAATTTCATCCTTTTGTCCCCCTTATGTGCGGTAAGATGCATTGATTTTGACATAATCATAGGTTAGATCGCAGCCCCAGGCGGTTGCATTGTAATCCCCTTGGTTTAATTCAACTAGTATTTTGATATTTTCTTGTTGTAAGTACTCTTTGACTTGTTCCTCAACAATCGGACAAGGCAATCCTTTTTCGAATACCTTATATTGGCCTAATGAAACGTCGAGCAAGCTAGGCTCGATTGGAACTCCACTGTATCCTGCCGCTGTTACGATTCTGCCCCAGTTTGGATCTGTTCCGTAAATGGCTGTTTTTACAAGATTAGAAGAAATGATTGATTTCCCCACTGCTCTAGCTTCATTCTGACTATATGCTCCGTTAACCTGAACTTCGATTAGCTTTGTGGCCCCTTCACCGTCTCTTGCAATTTTTTTGGCAAGCGACTCACAAACTATTTTTAAACCGTCTACAAACAGCTCCCAGTCCGGATGTTCTTTTGTCAGTTGATTATTCGCCACTAAGCCATTAGCCATAACTAAAACCATATCGTTAGTACTTGTGTCCCCATCGACGGTAATCATATTAAATGTTTGGTTGGTAACGTCCTTGAGTGCATAAAGCAGGTCATCGTGAGCAACATTGGCATCTGTTGTAACAAAGCCAAGCATGGTAGCCATGTTGGGATGAATCATTCCGGAGCCCTTTGCTGTTCCGCCGATGGTTACTGTTTTTCCGTCTATTTTTACTTGCACGGCTATTTGCTTCATGCAAGTATCTGTTGTTAAGATCGACTTTTTGAAGTTTTCCTCATTTTCATATTCATTCATGAGGATTTGTTTAATCCCTGTTTTGATTTTTTCCATTGGAAGCAACTCACCAATAACTCCTGTCGAGGTAACTCCGACCAAATGACTTTGGATGCCAAGTTCACTGGCAAATTCCTTTTGCATTTCAAATGCATCGGTTAATCCTTGCTCCCCTGTGCAAGCATTAGCGTTTCCGGAATTCACGAGTATTGCCTGAATCTTATTTTCTTTCGCGATGCTTTCTTGGGTTACTAAAAGTGGAGCAGCTTGAAAGATATTTGTGGTATACACTCCAGCAGCTATGGCTGGAACATCAGATACAATATACCCCAGGTCTAATTTTTTTCTTTTAATACCGCAATGAATTCCACCTGCTTTAAACCCTAGTGGTAAGGTGACACTTCCTTCTTCAAGAATAACGACTTCTTTACTTGATATTGCTTGCGCCAATTTTGTTTTCCCCCTTTAAAATCCTTTTGTCCGTATTCATCCCATTCGTAAACTATCAATTTAGCCATGTTTTTAAGGATATAATGGAATGTCGATAAGCCCTGTCCGTTCATCCCAGCCATTTTGAAGATTAACGTTTTGAATGGCCTGCCCTGCAGCACCTTTAACCAAATTGTCGATGACGGAAATGATTGTCAAGCGGTTTGTTCTTTGGTCTACATGCAAGCCGATATCACAGTAGTTGCTTCCGAGTACCTCTTTTGTAGATGGAACATTTCCTTCTGGTCTAATTCTTATAAATGGGTTAATTTTATAAAATTCACTGTATATTTGATGGACTTCATTTGTCGTAACAGTTTCTTTTAGCTTCACATATATCGAACACATAATACCTCTATTCATCGGTACCAAGTGTGTAGTGAAAGAAATCTTGATTGGTCCACCGCTTTCATCAGATAAAATCTGCTCAATTTCTGGAATATGCTGATGTGCACCGAGTTTATACGCTTTTAGATTTTCATTGATTTCAGCAAAATGATTTGTTAATGAAAGTCCTCTTCCTGAGCCGGACACCCCCGATTTTGCATCAATAACAATTGACTCATATTCTGCTAAATTTGTTTTTAAGATTGGTAAAAGTCCAAGAATAGATGCCGTTGAATAGCATCCTGGATTGGCAATTAAGCTAGATGTTTTTATTTTTTCAGGATAAATTTCACTCAATCCATAGGTTGCTTGTTTTAAATATTTCTCATCTGCAGGTGAATGTTTATACCATGATTCATATTCATCTGCTGACCTTAATCGAAAATCCCCGGATAAATCAATACACTTAATCCCCCTATCCAATAGCGGAGGAACAAGACGGCTGCTTACTCCTGAGGGTGTGGCCAAAAATACAATTTCATTTTCTTCAGCTAGTCGATCGGCATTGAATGTTTCAAGCGGTTGATCAACAATGTTTGAGAGATGGGGATAAATCTCACTAAAACCAACTCCTGCTTGGGAGTTAGAGACAACAGTGCCTACTTCTAAATAGGGGTGCTGATTGATAAACCTTACTAACTCAATTGAACCATATCCTGTTCCACCAATAAGTGCAGCTTTCATTTTTTCAACTCCCGGGTTGCTCTTATAATGAATTATTATACATGCATATATATAATTATTCAATTTAAAAATAACCTAATTTTCCGATTTTATATAAAATAATCACTAAAATCATTGAAAACGCTTACAAATCGCATTGCGATATTATGCAATATTTATGTATAAAAAAGATGCAGAAAACCCCTAAATGGGTTCCTGCATCGTTATTCCTAACCTATAAAAAATTCTTCAAATAATAAATTGCCAACTGCGTTCGATCGCGCAACTTTAGTTTTTCAAGTAGTCCTGTTGTAAAAGGTTTAAAACCCTTCGTAATTCCGTTACGTCTATTTGACCAGGTGCTGATGATTTCTTTGCCGAGCCAAAAGTCAGCGCTGAACCAAAGATTTCACCTGTTAACCGGCTGACTACACCTTTGCTGCCCATGGACATGGTAATAATCGGCCTATCTGCATACTGTTCAGACATCGTATTTGTTGCCTCCAGTAATGTCAATACATCTGCAGAACAATTTGGCATTACCGCTATTTTTGGTATGTCTCCGCCCATTTTCTGCGCTTTGCGCAGCCGGGAAACAATTTCTTCTTTTGCAGGTGTTTTGTCAAAGTCATGATTGGAGATGATGACTAACACGTTGTTTACATGAGCTGTTTCAATTAATGTTTTAACATGATTTTCATCATTAAATAATTCAACATCAATGATATCTACCATACCAGTTTCCACAATAGCTTTGTTTAATTCGACATAGAAAACTGGGCTGATTTCCTTTTCGCCACCTTCTTTGGCGCTGCGGAAGGTAAAGATAAGCGGTGTGTCAGATAAGATCGCCCGGATTCTGATAAGAGCCTCTTTAACTTTCGAAATATCAATCACATGTTCGAAAAAGTCAACACGCCACTCAACAATATCTACGTCTAGCGTTTTTAAATATGCAGCTTCTTCCTTTAATTGCTCAAGCGTTTCACCCACCATCGGCACACAGATTTTCGGAGCACCTTCACCGATCGTAATTCCTCTAACGGATACTGTTTTTTTCATAACTGCACCTTCTCTATTACATTAAAATAGCTACTTCGTTTACAATTTGATTCGCAATCTCTTCTGCATTTTTGTTATCAGTAACAATCTTCAAATGATGATTAGAATAAAACTCCTGCCTTTTATCAAAAAGCTCTTTCATTTCTTCGATTGACTTTCCTTGCAGGACAGGGCGGCTGTCTATAATTCGACTAACCCGCTTCTTCCAATTTTCAAAAGATAAATCTAACAAAATAACCATACTGCTAGCCAAACATACCTTTCTGATTTCTTCTTGTAAAAAGGCTCCTCCGCCCAAAGATAAAACTCTACGATGTTGTTCACATAAACTGGTGATAACAGTCTTTTCCTTTTCCCTAAAAGCAACTTCACCTATCTTATTAAATATTTCTGAAACCTTCATTTCATATTCCTTTTCAATTTCTTCATCAATATCAACAAAATCCCATTGCAGTTTTTGAGCAACCAGCTTTCCAATCGTGCTCTTTCCCACACCCATAAACCCTATAAAAATAATATTCTTTTCTTTTAAAGAGCCTTCTAAGCTATTCACAATGATTCAATCCCCCTAAAGGATAAAAAATTCCAGAAAACCGGAGCATTTTAAGTTGAAATAATTATAATCCACTTAATCTCTTATTCCAACCCAAGCAACATAACTTCCCTATTTTTTTCGATAGCAATTAATAGGGCAATAAAGAAGAGACTCTATCTGAGTCTCTTCTTTATTGTTTCATCTTCGGATCTAGCACATCCCTTAGGCCATCTCCCATTAAGTTAAATCCCAGCACTGTCAGCATAATCGCCATCCCTGGGAAAAACAGTGTCCACGGGGCCTGTGTGATGTAATTTCTTGAATCAGCAAGCATTTTTCCCCACTCTGGCATTGGAGGCTGGGCACCTAATCCCAGGAAACCTAAGGCAGCTGCCTCGATGATGGCTGTTGCAATCGCCAACGTCGCCTGAACAATTACCGGCGACACGCTGTTAGGTAAAATATGCCTAAGGAGGATTCGGGCATCCTTCATTCCAACAGCACGGGCTGCCATAATATATTCCTCTTGTTTAACACTTAATACTTTCGATCTTATCAGCCGGCCGAAATTAGGTATATTAATAACGGCAATCGCAATTAATGCATTTTGCAATGATGGACCTAAAACGGAAACAACGGCAATTGCCAACAGGATACTTGGAAACGCAAGCATGATATCAAAGATACGTGAAATGATTGTATCTACCCAACGGCCATAGTATCCAGCCACAATTCCAAGGAAGGTTCCAACGACCACTGACCCTAGTACTGAGAAAAATCCAACCCATAAAGAAATTCTTGCTCCATATAAAACGCGTGAAAAAATATCTCTGCCAAAATCGTCTGTACCGAACCAATGCTTACTAGATGGTGCCTGCATCCGATCGACCAATACCACGTCTTTATAGCTATATGGGGCGATCCAGGGGGCGATGATGGCGATAATGATAAAAAAGATAACGATTCCTAAGCCAATGACGGCTAATTTATTTGTATAAAATGATTGCCAGTTCTCCTTCCACGGAGATATCAGCTTTTCTTCGGCAGGTATCATCGAGATGTCTGCCGTATTTTGTGCAAGTTCAGCCACTCTTGATTCCTCCTTTATTTTGTATATTTAATTCTTGGATCAACAAATACATATAATAAATCCACTACTAAATTAATGAATACAAAGATGGCTGCAATGATCAAGATACCTGATTGAATAACCGGGTAATCGCGATAGCCGATAGCGTCATATAAATATCTGCCAATTCCCGGCCAGCCAAAGATAGTTTCTGTTAAGATAGCTCCTCCCAATAGCAGTCCTGTCTGTAATCCGATAACGGTAAGAACTGGGATAATCGCATTTTTTAAGGAGTGCTTGTACACCACCCAAAACATTCTAAGTCCCTTTGCTCTAGCTGTACGAATGTAATCTGACTTCATAACTTCTAGCATTGTCGCACGGGTCATTCTTGCGATAATCGCCATCGGAATGGTGGCAAGCGCAAAGCTTGGAAGGATTAAATGCTTTAAAACGGTACCAAATTGATCAAATCTTCCTTGAATCAGTGTATCAAGTAAATAAATATTCGTAATCGCTGAAATCGGATCTCTGACATTCTCTCTTCCAGTAGTTGGCAGCCAGCCTAATTCTATTGAAAACCCCCATTGCTCCATCAGACCAAGCCAAAAGATGGGCATCGAGACCCCAATAAGCGCAAGTACCATTGCCACATAATCAAACCATGATTTAGAAAACCAGGCACTAATAATGCCTGCATTTACTCCAACAGTAATCGCAATGACCATAGCCACTATTGTCAATTCTGCGGTTGCTGCCAAATAGGGCCAAATTTCCTCGTTAATGGGACCTCTAGTTTGTAGAGAAATCCCTAAATCCCCTTGAAGTAATGATTTAATATAATCAAAATATTGTATGTACCACGGCCTGTCCAAACCCAATTCCTTTGTTAAATTCGCAATCGATTCGGCAGTGGCTCTTTGTCCAAGGATTACTTGTGCAGGATTTCCGGGGATTGCATGGATAATAGCAAAAACAACGAGCGTCATTCCTATTAATACTGGAATTAAAGAAAACACACGGCGGACCGTATAAGTTAACAAGTTATTCACCTCACCGAATAGCGGAAGCGCCTGGTTCAGCCCCGACAAGCATAAGACGAGCACTTACAGACGGCGTTCTTTGCCTTCCAAAGTGATTAGCTTAGATATCAAAGAGAAGCTTGGCGCTATTGCTAGACAATTTTATTCAGGAGTATTCTTTGATTAATCAAAAGGGGAGGCAATGCTCCCTCCCCTTTTTCCAAGATAAGATAAAATTTTGACTTCGAGAATTATCCAGCTCCAGCGCCCTAGCGGCTAGTGTCCTTCGCACTCCGCCCTACGATAAGTCAAGCACGAATGCGCCTCCGGCTCTTCGTTTTTCCTTTATCTCAGTTGGAGTGCTCCACAAGGAAGGCTTCGACAGCATAATCATCGCACGAAGAAAAAGCGTTAGCTTTTTCGAGGAGGCCATACGCCGCTGACCAGGGCGCTTGCGCTTTTATTATTTAAATTCGATATTGCTTAAACACTCGGAACCGGTAGGATGCGGCAAGTAGTTTTGAACATCCTTCGCTGCCGCTAACAACGGTGTAGAGTGAACAAGTGGAACCCATGGAGCATCTTCATGAATAATTTCCTGGGCTTTCTTGTAAAGTTCATTACGCTTTGACTGCTCCGTTTCTGTCTGTGCCTCAATCAATATCTTATGGAGCTCATCATTGCTGTAATAAGCATAGTTATTGCTTCCAATACTGTCCTTGTCTAATAGTGTATAAAGGAAGTTATCAGGGTCTCCATTGTCACCTGTCCAGCCAAGCATGAAGGCGTCAAACTCACCTTTTCTTGCTTTTTCTAAATAAGTGGCCCAGTCAACAGATTGGATTTTTGCTTTAATCCCAATTTTACCTAAGCTATCCTGAATAACCTCTGCCACTTTTTGCGCTTCCGGCATGTATGGACGTGCTACTGGCATTGCCCATAGATCCATTTCAAAGCCCTTCTCAAGTCCTGCTTCTTTTAATAATGCTTTCGCTTTTTCTAAATCAAACGGATACTCTTGAATGGCATCATTATAGCCTTCAATAGAAGGAGGCATAGGGTTTTTGGCTGCTAGTGCCTTACCGCCATAAAACGCGTTAATAATCGCTTTCTTATCGATTGCGTAGTTAATCGCTTGACGAACAAGCTTATTATCTAGTGGCTTATGAGTGTTTGTTAAACCAATATAACCAACGTTCATAGATGGACGTTCAATGATTTGCAATTTGTCGTTAGCTAAAACAGTTGCTTCATCCGAGTTATTAAGTCCATCCATTACATCAATCTCGCCATTTGCAAGGGCATTAAGACGAGCTGTATTTTCAGGTATAACACGGAAAATAATTTTGTTTAACTTTGGTAATCCTTTTTGCCAGTAGTCTGGATTTTTTTCGATAACAATTCGATCTTTTTGTTTCCATTCGACGAATTTGAATGGTCCTGTTCCAACTGGGTGGCTTCTAAAATCATCACCCCATTTTTCCAAAGCTGTAGGACTAGCAATCGCAAACATAGCCATGGCTATGTTTTTAAGGAATGGTGCTTGAGGTCTTTTTAATATAAACTGCACTGTATTTGGATCCACAGCCTTAACCTCTTTAATGACGTGCCCTTCATCGTTCTTATAACCGCCAAACATCGTATAATAAGGGAATTTTTCTTCATTCCCGTTCATCCAACGGTTGAAGTTGAAGACAACGGCATCGGCATTGAAATCCGTACCATCATGGAACTTTACACCTTTACGAAGATGGAATGTGTATGTTAAACCATCATCTGAGGTTTCCCACTTTTCGGCAAGTCCTGGCTTTATCGATGTATCCTTGTCCCCATAAACTAACAATGTTTCAAAAATGTTTATCGTTACTTTGAAAGCTTCTCCTTCAGTTGTTGTGATCGGATCGAGGGATGTGGAATCCCCGCCGCGGCCATAAACAAGTGTATCCTTTTTAGAACCATTGCTAGTGCCAGGATCTTTTTTGCCATCAGTTTCATTATTCGTCTTACTGTTACAGCCAGCTAAAAACATGCTGATGGCTAGTAAAGAAATCAACAGCACTAGTATAGACCTTTTTTTCATTGGCTTTTCTTACCCCCTGTTTTTATTTTTTTTATCATCAATGCCGCTACCTCACTCGTTATATAAGTGACAAGCAGCAAAATGACCGTTAAGATTAGTTTCCTCTGGTCTAGTGGTTTTGCATATTTCCATAACATATGAGCATCTCGTATGAAATGCACAACCTGTTGGTGGATTGGCTGGGCTTGGCAGCTCACCTTCAATTAATATCGTTTCTCTCTTAACATCCGGATCTGGTACCGGTACAGCAGAAAGGAGTGCTTTGGTGTACGGATGCTTGGGATTTTCATAAAGCTCTTCGCTTTCTGCTAACTCTATTAATCTGCCTAAATACATCACACCCACACGATCGCTGATATGGCGGACGACACCTAAATCATGAGCGATAAATATGTACGTAAGCTGGAATTCCCTTTGAATATCCTTCATTAAGTTGAGAACCTGGGCTTGAATCGAAACATCGAGTGCCGATACTGGTTCATCTGCAATAATCAGTTTTGGTTTCGTCATTAATGCTTTGGCAATCCCAATCCGCTGGCGCTGCCCGCCGCTGAATTGGTGCGGATACCGCTTCGCATGGTAGCTGCACAGGCCCACCACCTCAAGCATTTCTTTTACCTGCTTCCGGCGTTCTTCCGGAGTTCCGATTCCATGAACAATCAGAGGCTCCTCTAATATTTGTTCAACGGAATGCCTTGGGTTTAATGATGCATATGGGTCCTGGAACACCATTTGAATGTCGCGGCGCGTTTTTCTTAATTCAGACTTTGACAAACTGGTAATCTCTTTATCTTCAAAAATAATGGTTCCATCACTTGCTTCAATTAACCTTATTAGCAGTCTTCCCGTCGTTGATTTACCACAACCGCTTTCACCGACGATTCCTAAGGTTTCCCCTTTTTTGACGTAAAAAGAAACATCATCAACCGCTTTTACTTCGCCTTGTTTCTTACCAAAAATGCCACCAGTGATTGGAAAGTATTTTTTCAATCCGTTTACCTCAAGAAGGAATTCCGACATGATGATTACTCCCCTCCTTCAATGTATGTAGGAAACAGCGTACTTCATGTCCATCTTTTTCCGATTTATATAATTCAGGAGATTCTTCTCTACATTTCCCGAAAACCTCGGAGCACCTTGCAGCGAACCTACAGCCGTTTCGAATGGTTCCCGGTGCCGGGACAGTTCCGGGAATACTATAGAGACGGTCCTTTTTTCCTCGTAAATCAGGAACCGACTTCAACAGGCCCTTGGTATAAGGATGCTGTGGATCCTTTAAAATTTTCCTAACCTCGCCATGCTCAACGATTTGACCAGAATACATTACAATCACTCGTTCACAGATTTCCGCTACAACCCCTAAATCATGGGTAATCAGGATAATCGACGTGTTAGTTTTCTGGTTCAAATTTTTCATTAGAGCGAGGATTTGTGCCTGAATCGTGACATCGAGAGCCGTTGTGGGCTCGTCTGCAATTAGAACTCGAGGATTGCATGCCATTGCCATCGCAATCATAACCCGCTGCCGCATTCCGCCTGATAACTGGTGGGGGAGCTCTTTAAGAATCCCTTCAACTCTTGGAATCCCAACCAACTTTAATAATTCGATGCTCCGCACTTTTGCTTGTGCCTTAGAAAGATCAGTATGTAATCGAATCGCTTCCATTAACTGATTGCCAATCGTAAATAACGGGTTCAGTGAAGTCATTGGCTCCTGGAAAATCATTGATATTTGATTCCCACGGATTTTTCGCCATTCTTTTTCGGAGATATTTTTTAAGTCTTTTCCTTCAAAAATAATTTCACCGTTTTCAATTTTACCTGGCGGTGAAGGAATTAATCCCATGGTCGCTAAGGAAGTAACACTCTTCCCACTGCCGGACTCCCCAACAATTCCAAGGATCTCCCCTTCGTTTAGTTCAAAGCTAATTCCATCAACTGCTGGTAAAAACTTCTTACCCGATTGAAACGAAACCTTTAATTCACTTATTCGCAGAATAGGTTCATTGCTCATACATACACCTACTTTTACTATTCTAGTAAACAACTAATATTATATTATTATGAAGATTACGACTATTATGACATACAACACTTGTAGGAATTTGTCGGAATTTAGCACAATAGTAAAAAAATTTAAAAAAATTCCTGACGCCCTTAACATGAACGCGAAGGGTGTCAGGCACCAACACAAGTTTTTTCTATTTATTGGTTTATTTCTGCTACTGCGATTTGCTGATATGTTTTAAAGAAGGAATCACAAAAAGCGTCCCATTCGGCAGCTGCTTCGATTGATGCTTCATTTACTTCGCCAAGAACTGGTCTCTGCAGTAAATCTTCTAGTTGCTCAGAAAATTGCTTTATTTGTTCCTGAGGTGAGCCACCCAAGACACTACTGACAAATTCTACTGGAGAATACCAGTCAGCCACTCTTTGAAGATCACGATAAATTTGGGTTAACAGCAGGTTCCGCGGGCCTTCCCATTGTTCGTTAACAACAACATCACGGAAGATTCGCGGAAGAGAAGAAAACTCCTCCATCACCCCGTGTCCTGCAAACATCGAAATCGCCTCACGTAATATTTCAGCTCCCTCATTGGTGGCGCATATTTTTTGTAATAACACAAGCTCCCTTAAATTAAACAACTGTTTCCGAACTTCTAAAGGCTGCTCTGATTTAATTCCCGGATTGAGCGGTTTCTCCAATCGTAAAAATAAATCGTAAATTTTAAAGGCACCTGCTGTTGTCCGCTCTGCTGCATTTTGGATGCGTTTCAGCTTACTTGCGGCCAGAGGATATTCGCTCACTTTCTTTCCAAATACAGTCCGAAAATCGCTGTAAAGCCTCGCTTCTCGTGCTGCTCGCAGCATAAAGCCAGAGCAGGCAATTCCGATTTCCAGGCGCGATAAGGTAAGGACAATACCAACAGCGACGGCTATCCCTTTATCCTTTGGACCAATTGGGTAGGCAAGTGCTCCGTTATATTGAATTTCAGCTGTTGGCAGCTCGGCAGTACCAAGCTTCCATTTAATCCGATTAATTTGGTAGCCATTTCGTTTTTCCTTCTCTTTATCACCCGGCAGCCAGGCAGGAACAATAAAGGTGGACACTTTGTTTGTTCCTGAAATTTTCGCCGTTACGACGGAATAATCCGCATGTGCCGCAGAACAGAAAAACTTATTCCCATAAAGGCGAAAGGCTTTCTCATATGGAACCGCTTCCAATAGATTCGCCGGCAAATCAGAGCCACCTTGAATTTCAGACATAAACTGAGCGCCAATGGCAAATTCTCCGTCTATTCCCTCTTTTGTATGTTGTAAGATGTCATAAAGTTCAGGGATTTCATCATTTGGAAATTGATCGAGGAGAGCAATTAATCCATGGGTACATGTTAAAGGACATGTTACTCCGCCCTCACCAATTTGATGGGTTAACATTCGTTTGACAAAGCTTTCCCAAGGGGCCATTTTGCTAGAAAAAAGTCCCTCCCCGAATACTTCTCCTTCTAACTGATGTACCTCCATTGGCCGGACAATTCGATCTATCCTGTGATTGAAGGCATCAAAGTGGAGCATATAGGGCCGGACTTCCGGCCTGGCAATCCGTTCTGCCAACTGGTTCCATTTTGCCGATACTATTGGTGAAAAGGATAGAATTTTTTCATGTATTTGTTCATACTGAGAGCCGGTAAATTTCTTCACTGCTTTTTGCAAAAACGGTTCATTCTTGTACCAATCTAGCCTGTCCCGTTTTGCCAGGAATTCATCAAAGGAATAGGTATTTTCCCCCTTAGTTTCTGTTACCTGAGAAGCTATGTTCATGAAATAATCACTCCTTTTTAAATTTAATAATTCCTAATTTTCAGTATAATTATAAATGGAATATTACGGAATAACAATCAATTAACTTAATTGTCACAAGGAGTAAATTTACATTAAAAACTATCATGAGCCTCAACTCCCAAACCTACGATGGAAATAAATTTAGAGAACAAGCCGTAGTCACCTAATAAAGGCGGTGAGAGCAGAGCTAGACTTCACATCTTTCTTCTAGTGAAATGGGTATTTTACTTTAACTGGTTAAAGTGATTCATTTTTGCGGCGCTCCGCCCCTTTTCCACAGAAAAACCCCTGTTAGACTGACTGCAGCCTAATTACAGGGGTTGGAGGAAAAAGGGTGGAGCACCGCAAAAACGGTTTAGAATTTCCAATCTGATTGAACTTTTCTTCTGTTTTCGGTCGTCATATCAAATGATTTTACCTCAATAAAAGCAACAATTTCTTAAAAAAGAGCCTATTTTTTTAAACCAGTATATATTTGAATCGCATCTCTTAAGAATTCTGCCGTACCTGGCTGCTCTTTATCATAGTAAGCTGTGAATCTTTCATCATCGACATACATTTGCGCAAGACTAGCATGAGCTTCCTTACTGTATTCGGGCCAATAATTGGTTAACCATTGCTTATGAAGGTCAGCGGCTTTTTGTGCTAATTCACCTACAGGATCAACCGTTTTAAAGGCTTCTGCTAAGGTTAGTTTTAATTGTACCTCCAAAGCCGTCACTTCATTATATTGCTCTTGCGTCATATTTTTGAGTTTGGCATTTGATTTATTAACCGTATCATTGCCATACTTTTCACGGATTTCTTTTCCATACTTTTTCTCATTATCATCAATCATTTTTTTCTTAAAGCCTTCAAACTTTTCTTTATTTGACATGTTCATTCTCCCTTCTGTTAACGCAATTGTTTTATCCACATTGGCAATTAATAATTCTAGCTGCTCTTTTTTTTCAAGGAGTTTTTCGCGATGTTCTCTAAGTGCGGCAGCACCGTCGAAGGAAGGGGCAGTGACAATATCCTTTATGCTTTCTAAACTTACACCTAATTCACGGTAAAAAAGGATTTGCTGTAGCCTGTCAACCTCCTTCTGCCCGTAGATGCGGTATCCTGACGAATTGATTCTTGCCGGCTTAAGAATACCAATTTCATCATAATACCGAAGTGTTCTGGTGCTCACTCCTGCTAAACTACCTAGCTTTTGCACTGTATATTCCATCCATTCACCTCCTTAAAACTTACGATACACCTTTACGCAACGTCAATGTCAATCACTATTATGCCTATTTTTTCAAAACACAAGCATAAAAGTGCCTGACACCACAAATATCCATTTGCAGTGTCAGGCACCATTTCTGATTTTGAATTTTATCGTTTTTGAACAGAGAATCTTAAAACTGTCTTTAGCTTTGCTGCCTCTGTCTTTCGGGGATCGGATAGGTAGATTTCACGATGAGTTTTGCTAGTCCGATTATATCCGTTTATTTCACAAAAGGACTTCATCTTCGCAAAACTTTCTGATTCTCCATCAAAACTCCCTAGGTGCAGCATTTGGCAACATAACCCATCTGTTAATTCATTAAAGCTAACCTTTTCGAGTAAGGGGTTTGGCTTTTTCTTTTTCGTCAGCTCTAAAAATTTCGCAAATAATTCATCTGTTAGAAAGTTGGGCTGTCGAATCATAATGGTGTATTGGTAATTCTCCTTATCACTGGTAGGTTTTGACTTATCAATTAAGTCCCAAACTCCCTCGAGCGGAAACACTGTATATTCATAGTATCCATCAGGGACAAACTTACTTTTATAGGACATTTTCACCGCATAACTCAAACTGTATAAAGCTCCAGTAGCCTCAGCAAACGCTTCCCCATTTGGATCTCCTTTACCACTAATCATTAAATATGGCATCTTCGGCACATCAATAATAGCAGGTGTCGTTTTTGGAAGATAAATGTGTTTATAAGTTTTCTTATAATCTACTTTTTCGCCCATAGTAAATTCTCCTTTTTTTGGATATACAATTATCATATCACATATGACTTGATGCCAATACGACTATTATTTTGTCTATCTCCCTAATCTGCACCAATAATGAATACCCGATTATACTTCTTTTTATCTAATTCGATTTAAAAACATTGTTTAGCAGATTCCATACTTGTGGTAAAATGATAGCGATTTAAAGTATGGGAAGGGAAGAATTCCTATGAATTTAAAAGACAAGGTAAAAAATCTCCCCTCATCCCCAGGAGTTTATCTAATGAAAGATTCTTCTGCAAGAATCATTTATGTGGGGAAAGCCAAAAATCTAAAAAACAGAGTTCGTTCCTACTTTCAAAACTCAAACGCACATTCAGAGAAGATTAAAAAGCTTAAAGCCAACATAAAGGATTTTGAATTAATTCTCACCGATACTGAATTTGAAGCCTTTTTACTGGAATGTAAATTAATACAGAAAATAAAACCATTATTTAATAAAAAAATGAAAAATCCACAATCGTACACTTATATCCTAATTCATAAGGATGATAACAATCGTAGATTAGAAATGACCAATAGTCCTGAAAAGGACGGCTATCTTTCTTTCGGTCCGTTTACCAGTAAACATACAGTGGAAAAAGCCATTCAAGGCATCAAAGAATTCTATAAAATAAACTGCAGCAGCCCTAGTAATAAGAACACACCATGTTTAAACTATTCTTTAGGATTGTGTATCGGTACGTGCACCGGTTCTCCCAGTGCTGTGACAGAGTACAATACTATAATAAACAAAATCATCGCTTTATTAACAGGCACTAACACGAGCATACTTGTAGAAATGAAGCAAACAATGGCACTTGCTGCTGAGAATTTTGATTTTGAAACTGCAGCAAAGTATAGAGATTTTCTCGATGCGATAAACTTCCTTATCAAAAAAGAGCAAATTATTGAATTCACTGAAGCCAATAAAAATATTGCCGTCCTTGAACCGTTAACTGGCGACTCGATTAAACTATTTCTGATTAAAGGGAATCAAGTTCTATTTAGCAAAAAATATCAATTAGCAGGCACAAATTTAGAACAACTGGTTGAGATGATAAAAATGAATACGTTCACCTATTTTTCGAACGAGGCACATCCCACATCCTTTGAAGTTAGAAAGGATGAAGTAGATGAAGCGCAGATTATCTACAGCTATTTAAAAAGCAGCAATTGCTGTTATAAGATTATTCCTAAAAAATGGTTTAAGACGGACACCAATCCTAAACTAGCTGAAGCCTTGGGAGATACTTTAGTTAAGATGATAGCCAAATCGAAAGTATCGGTAGCAAATAAATCCACTCCAAGAGAGTTTAATAGTGACCTATTAAATAGTTTCCTATACTAAGCCCTTAATTGTTTATTGACAATGAGGGCTTTTATGCGTTTATTAACGGTGGAGCGCGAAGCTTCTTTTCTCCTCATCACTTATTCCACTTTTTAATGAGTTTATCCATTAAGAATGAAAAATTCACTCAAATCCGAATTTATTTACTATTTCAAAAAAACTTTTTTCTATATTTAAAATTCTTCATAATACAGTTATATCAAGTATTCCAATACTTTATCGCCTATTTTCCTAAAAATTGTTTTTGACAAGCTAAAACTTCAAAAAGTATTATAGTATAATAAAAGGAGGTTGTAACATGTCAAATTTGAATAGACAGAAAATTGTGGATAGTGTGCCTCAGAGCGGGTTCTTCGGACACCCTAAGGGATTATTTACACTTTTCTTTACGGAGTTTTGGGAACGCTTTTCATATTATGGAATGAGGGCTATCCTCGTATTCTATATGTACTACGAAGTCTCCAAAGGTGGATTGGGTCTTGATAAAACCCTTGCACTGTCTATCATGTCCATTTACGGATCACTTGTTTATATGTCCGGAATTATTGGCGGCTGGTTAGCTGACCGAATGTTCGGTACTTCAAAATCAGTGTTTTACGGTGGAGTATTGATTATGTTTGGTCACATTGTTCTAGCTATTCCTGGAAGTGTAACCATGTTCTTCGTATCCATGGTATTGATTGTCCTTGGTACAGGATTGCTTAAGCCAAACGTTTCTACTGTTGTCGGTGAAATGTACAGTGAAGAAGACAATCGTCGTGATGCTGGTTTTACCATTTTTGTTATGGGTATAAACATGGGAGCATTTCTCTCTCCACTAATTATTGGAGGAGTAATGGACTATAGCTTCCACTTAGGTTTTGGTATTGCCGCTGTCGGTATGTTTTTTGGACTATTAGTTTTTAATTTTACAAAAAAGAAAAACCTTGGCATTGCTGGTACAATGGTATCAAATCCAATGTCACCAACTGAAAAGAAAAAAATCTTTACTATTTTTGGCATAATCGCAGTAATTCTTGCTGTTTTATGTGGTGTTTTAATCCCAAGGGGACTGCTAACGTTTAAAGGCTTCATCAATCTAGTGACAATTCTTGGTGTTTTGATTCCGACTTTATATTTTGTTGTCATGTACCGCAGCCCTAAAACAACAGCTGTAGAACGTTCACGTATCATAGCTTATATTCCGCTATTTATTGCATCGGTTATGTTTTGGTCTATTCAAGAGCAAGGCTCAAGCATACTTGCCAATTATGCAGATGAACGTACGCAATTAAACTTTGCAGGAATTCATATTTCGCCAGCATGGTTTCAATCATTAAACCCATTATTTATTATTATTTTTGCACCTATATTTGCTTGGATGTGGGTAAAGTTAGGGAAACGTCAGCCAACGATCCCGCAAAAGTTTTCGTTCGCACTGCTTTTCTCAGGGGTATCATTCCTAGTAATTCTAATGCCAGCTTACTTTGGCGGTTCAGATGCTTTGGTGAATCCTTTATGGCTTGTCTTAAGTTATTTAATTTGTGTATTTGGTGAATTATGCTTATCGCCTGTAGGATTATCAGCTACTACTAAGTTAGCACCTGCAGCCTTCTCAGCACAAACGATGAGCTTATGGTTCTTATCAAATGCTGCAGCACAAGCACTCAATGCGCAAGTCGTTAGATTTTACTCAGTTGAAAACGAAATGATCTACTTTGGTGTCATCGGTGGAGTTTCAATCGTACTCGGTATTATTCTTTTCATGTTTGCACCGAAAATTCAGGGCTTCATGAAAGGCGTTCGCTAAGAAAATTATTCAGGGTGTCTGCCTCCAATCAAGAGGCACGACACCTTTTTTCATATCTACAAATCAACTGACCTCGTTAGAATTTAAGGACCTCTCTTGATTGGTTTTTGACAGCCTGCAGAAATCCCCTCCTTGCCTTCACCTATTTAACAGATGTTTAACAGAATAAATCGGATGATACAATAGCATCCATGGGCCAGTATGGCGCATTACGGTCTTCATCTTTTGACGAAAAATAGGTTTATAGCAATGGACTTTGCAGTTGGAGCAGGCACTTTTTTCTTCACCAAACCGGCAGAGGGAAAGGCGCAATAAAGCATAGTCCTTTAAATCCTGGCATTCCTTGCAAAGCTCATCATGATGATGCTTCTTTCGACAATATAACCGAATCATTTCGTTGACAATTTCTCTTTCCTTTTGAATATTCGGACCATTGTTCGGTTCTTTAGGTAGTTTTTTCATGGTAATAACTCCCCTTAAACTGGATTGAAACAACTAATTATCTAATTTGACCATAGCATAAGATTCTTCCTTGTTCCGGAGGAATCTTAACAAATTCCCGACAAATAACTAAAAATCCCATTCCGTATTCAAAGGTATTTTACATTGAATGCCTAAAGACATGGTTAGTGCTTTTCAGCTAATTTCATGATGATCTTTTCACATATTTCATGTGTCTCCAGCGCGTCCCAAGCTGAAATCATTGGCAAGGAATTAGTGTGAACAGCATGAATGAAATCCCCGACCATTTGCTCAAAGCCACGTTTCATTAAGGTTGGTTCCCAATCACCACTCCTGATCTCGATATTTTCCATATCTTTTGATATCAACAGATGCGAGACATTAGAAACGGTTCTTTTCTCCAAAGGGCCCATGACTTGGACAACTTCCTCGTTCGTCCCATTATCTCGATTCATTATCCCGATGGCTGTCGCACCTTGAGCGATAAACTGAATGACAACGTGATAAAGTGTATCTCCCTCCATCCGCCCGTTCACGAGGAGTTTCTCAATCGGGTGCGGATATAAATATCTCATCGTATCAACAACATGAATGAAATCATCAAAAATAAAGGTTCTTGGCTCGCCCGGAAGACCTTTGCGGTTTTTCTGGACGATAACCATATTTGGCTTGGCGACTTCCTTCAATTTTCGGTAGGAAGGTGCGTATCTGCGATTAAAACCTGTCATGAGAATTAGACCTTTCTCATCCGCAAGCTCTACAAGTCTTTTCGCTCCCTTATAATTGTCTGTGATTGGCTTATCGACAAACACATGAATACCGCGGATAAGCAGCCACTGAACAATTTCCTCATGGGAAGATGTCGAAGAATGGACGAAAGCACCAACAATGCCGCTGCTGACTAATGACTCAAGCTCAGCATGAAGATGGTCAAAACGATATTTCGCACCAATAGATCTTAGCTTTTCTTGATTTCTTGTATAAAAATGAAATTCAACATCCTTCATAGTACTGTAGACCGGCAGATAGGCCTTTTGCGCAATATCACCAAGCCCGATGACTCCAATTTTTATCAATTAAATAACCCCCAGTTTATGTTCCAAATACTATCCTCTCTTACCTTATACCCTTGTACCATGTTGAAACAATAATTAAATCACTATTTTATCAATTGCAGTTTGTATTTTATAAATAAAGAAAACTCGCCGATTGGCGAGTCTCATAAGGCGAAGACAGAGGCGTAGTCGTAGGATCCACCTACTTCGGCTTTTGCTCTCTTTTTTCGGGCGAATACCTACGTAGAGCACTTCTACTTCGGCTTTTGCTCTCTTTTTTCGGGCGAATACCTACGTAGAGCACTTCTACTTCGGCTTTTGCCCTTTTTTTTCGGGCGAATACCTACGTAGAGCACTTCTACTTCGGCTTTGGCTCTCTTTTTTCGGCCGATTACCTACGTAGAGCCCTTCTACTTCGGCTTTGGCTCTCTTTTTTCGGGCGAATACCTACGTAGAGTGCTTCTACATCGGCTTTTGCTCTTTTTTTCGGCCGATTACCTACGTAGAGCACTCCTACTTCGGCTTTTGCTCTCTTTTTTCGGGCGAATACCTACGTAGAGCACTTCTACTTCGGCTTTTGCTCTTTTTTTTCGGGCGAATACCTACGTAGAGCCCTTCTACTTCGGCTTTTGCTCTCTTTTTTCGGATTTTTAAAAGAAGGGTTTATCTCAGTGTTTCCACTGTTTCCTGACTAACGGAATTCCGCCTAACATGAAATAATAGCGCATCTCAATTACCCATTTCATAAAGGCGGCGAACCGGCCGTTGATGTGATGGTCATACACGATCCCCGATGCTTTCCCTTTTCCTAATGACATGACGGTGCCTCTATAAATATAGTGAAATGGCTTTACAGGTTGTGCATATATTTTCATCGCAATATTATAGGCACAATACTGTCCTTGTTGAATGGCGATCTGCGCTGTTGGTGGGTAGGGCTCTCCCTTATCATTGAAACTTACCGAGGCGTCCCCTAATACATAGACATCTTGGAAGCCTGGCACTTCACAATACTCGTTAAGCCTCACTCGTCCATCCATCAATTCAAAGCCGAATCCCTCAAATAACGGATTCCCCTTGATTCCACCTGCCCAGATTATTGTCGTTGTTGGAATTTCCCTGCCGTCCTGTAAAATAACCTTATCCTTCTCAACTTTTGTTACCGGAACACCAATGATAAATTCGCAGGACATTTTATTCAATGAATTTACCGCGTCTGCCACTATTAGATCAGGATAACCATGCAAAATTTCTTGGTTAGGCTCTACGACAATCATGTGTACGTTTTCCGGGTTCACTGTATACTGCTCGCAAAGCGCAGGGATGCTGTTCTTAAGTTCATGGATAAATTCCATTCCAGTAAATCCTGTTCCACCAATAACCAAATTCAACTCGCCAATAGGATTTTGACTATATTGCTGAAATTGTTCTTCAATATGCTTTCGTAATCGGTACGTCCCTTCCCAATCGAACAAAAAGAAGCCATGTTCCTTTAATCCAGAAATATTAAAGGTTTTGGGAGTACCACCAATGGCTGCAACAACATAATCAAATTTTAATGAGTGATTTTTACACTCGACCCTTTTCCGTTCTAAATCCAGCTTTTTTACTTCATCCTGTATGAACGTTACTCTCTCGGCATCGATTAATTCTGTGATAGGCAATAAAATCGATTCATGGCTAATCGTTCCCGCTCCTGCCTCATGAACCTTGGTAGTAATGTAGTGATAATCATGGTTGCTGACCAAAAAGATTTCGACTCGGGAAGGATGAACCTTCTTCTGCAAGGTCACGGCTGTCATTAATCCCGCATATCCACCGCCTAAGATAACTACTTTCTTTTTATCAAGTTCCATAGTTTGCTCACTCCTTCACAATCATTGTTATCTTTATTATAGGCAAGAAGAATCCATTTTAGCAATAGATAAAGAGCAGATATTAAGAAGATTTACAAAAGTGTCAAATTTCACACACCACCTATCCTTACTTAGTAATGCCGATATGCTCAATTAGGTTTAAAACCTTCATTTCCTAAACATAAAAAGCTGCGGTATCACCTGAATCCACACAGCTTCCATCTACTTCTCTTTATTTTCATTCATCTCATCTATCAATTGTTTCGTTCGTTTAGCATTTCCTTCGGCAAAGTTTTCGAGACGTTTCTTCAGTTCATCATCATCGTGAATCCGTTCGGCGGTTATCAGATATGTTCGCATTAAGTCTTCTTCCATTTCAATTGAACTTTCAAGAATTTCTTCAAGGTTTTCCTTTGCTTCTTTCTGCTTTCCGTTAAACACATCAAAATTCATCGGTAAGACCACCTTTTTTCCCCTTATGGTTCTCCAGTCCAGTCAAGGATATCCCCAGGACTTGAATAAATTAGCGAAAAAAAACTTCTAATTAAGAGTTTCAGTACAGCAGCCTCCATAGATTAACCATGGAGGCTGCTGTAGATACCTTTAAATTTTATGGCCTTTTGGCAATCATTTCGATTTCTACCTCTGCGCCAAGTGGAAGTGCCAAAACTGCCACTGTCGTCCTGGCAGGAAATGGTTTAGAAAATTGGGTTTCATATACTTCATTCATCGCAGAAAAATTATTCATATCTGTTAGATATACATTTACCTTAACAACATCATCATGGTTAAGGTTTGCTGACTCCAATACTTCAAATAAATTAGCAAAACATTGCTGCGTTTGCGCTTTAATATCACCTTTCATTATTTCCCCTGAAGCCCCGTTTATCGGTGTTTGACCAGATAAATAAACTAGTTTTCCAGCATCTACTGCATGTGAATATGGCCCAGCAGCTTTTATTCCCTTTGCATCATAAGCGTTTCTTGCCATTATATATCCCCCTTTTAATTTCTACACTATCTATTTTAAATCTTAGGGTAGTGGTTCCTGACACACCTCTTAATTCAGAGTCAATTTAGTTAACGTGCGTTTTTTCTATAGAGGAAATAATGGAAAAAATGATATGCAAGGAGTCCCATTCCCCTCCGGAAAAAGCAATAATTGGGTACTTTTTCGGAAAAAGCTTTTGATTGATTTCGGCAATTGTGAGTCCGTCTTTGTGCAGATTTTTCACTTCCCCGTAAAGATTGTCAAGATAATCCAACTTTTGCTTCATCATCCCTTTTCCATTCTGTATGTACCCAGCATGACAGCAAAACATCGACTCAAAATCGTAAGAGAGCAGGGTTCGAATAGACTCCATAATAACTGGAATCGATTCACTTTCCATGATTACCTTTGTCTTCGTAGAAACAAACAAATCACCGGAAAATAGCCTACCTGTGTCTTCATGAAGTAAAGAGACATGGTCATGGGCATGGCCGGGTGTATAAATCACAGTCCATTCTTGTCTTCGAGATTGAATCATATCTCCAAGCGGCATTGCTTGGAATTCTTTGCGCACTCCCCAGGTAATCTGCCGATACTTTGGATACGGACTAGACTGTGTACAAATATCTATTCCCTCTGGATGAACATAAATGGGAACATTTCTGTTTGCTTGTATCCATGGAGCATTTCCGCTATGGTCCTCATGACTATGTGTTAATGTAACCAAGTCAAACGAATTATTCTTATAAAAAGAAATAAAATCATCTTCAAGAGATTGTGGTCCTGTATCGATTAACATCCCATCTACCAAAAAAGAATAAACCGTACCTACTTTCAGGCCAGACCTTACAACATTCCCCTCAACACAAATAACATCTTCAGTCATATGCAAATGAATCATGGATTTCGATTACACCCCTTTCACCGTTTTACAAATGCAATTACTTCAATCCTTTTTAACTTTTTGAATTTTCACAACTCTTTAAATAAATGTATAGTAAAATGAATGAATAATCAATCATTTCTAATGGTTCCTAGTCAATCCTGAAGATTAATAGAAGATGCCTAAGCCCTTTTCAGGAAATAGAAAAAGGCAACGCCAGTTAGTTGCCTTCTATTAAAATCAGTTTGCTGCTTCATTTCATCCATTGCAGCAGATGTAAGTTTCCCTACTACATGCTTTATTGCAGTAGTAGCTACTTCTTTTACATTCAATTTCACAAAACCATATACTATACCATCAGTTCAAATATTGCCTTTTAAAAATATCTATGAAAATACTGGATTTGTAAAAATCATGGGAATAGGCTACTATAACTTTATACAGGTAGTATAATTTAAAATAAAGGTGATTATATGATTGACCGGAAGCAAAATGTCATTAAGATGGCACACCAATTATTTATGGATAAGGGGTTTCAAGCCACATCCATTCAGGAAATTTTAGATTATAGCGGAATTTCGAAAGGAACATTTTATAATTATTTTTCATCTAAAACCGAGTTATTACTAGCTATTTTCAAATCAATTTATCAGAAGCTTGAAAAGGATCGGAATGACCTGCTGATAGGTCAAGATCCCTCAGATATTGACATTTTTATTGCGCAAATTGAATTGCAAATGAAGATGAATAAAAGAAACAAGTTAATTGCCCTTTTCGATGAAGTGATGGTATCGAATGATGTAGATCTTCTAGATTACATAAAACAAGGTCACCTCAACTGGATTCGCTGGCTTTACGAACGTTTCGTCGACATTTTCGGCAATAGTAAGAAAGCCTTTTTGTTAGATTGTGCGATTATGTTTATGGGGATTCTGCAAAATAACCTTAAATATAATTATATGGCCAATGAATCAGGTTCCAGTGTCAACCGAGTGATTCGCTACAGCGTTGAGCGTTTGGTCAAAATCGTTGACGAAGTGACTGAAACAGGGGACCGCTTAATTGATCCTGAACAATTAGACAGTTGGTTACCTAATTGCAAGAAAAAAGACCAAGCTTTTCAACAGAATCTTTACCAAACTTTATTAGCAGTAAAAAAGAATCTGAATCATGATCATTTAAAATACGCCAATTTGCTAGATTTTATACAGGAAGAATTATTGGACTCTAAAAATCCACGCCAATTTCTAGTTGAAAGTGCTCTTTTATCATTGAAATCAGGTCAGCTATTTTCTGAAAAAGTACATCTCCAAAAGCTCGAACAACTGATTGAAGCTTATTTTACTCAAATAGAAATCACTGATTAATCAAGAACTTACCTAACTCTGAAGTGCTCCCCCAGTTAGGCAATAACGACACCTTTAGGATGTATAACATAATTCATATATAAATAAGCTTCGTAAATTCGATTCACGAAACGTAAAAAGGCAACATCCCAAAATAATGGATTAGTTGCCTTTTTTAATATGAGGAGTGTCACACATCCTACGTGTCAGGAGTGTATGTGGTAACAACACTGGATATCGGTAAGAAATTCAAGGCTTGTTCACCATTCCAGTTCTGATTTCTAAAAATGAATATACTCATTTTAACAGAATGTAATGGTTCATTGATAGAATAGCTTTTAACATTTTATCCCGTATAATTATAGCCATTTATAGTGTTGAATTATTTTTCTAGTCAAAATGATCTTCTTTGGTAATACTAACAGTTTCATAAACTGTACGCTTCTTCAGCGGAATCTACAAATACAGCTGTGAATTTAATTTCCTTTGCACAATGATCAATTTGCATTTTTGAAACTGCAGAGGTTGGATTGATGACCACAATCTTTTTAAACTTTGCAGATGAATATAACCTTAACGCAAATCTAATATCATCAAATACATGTGTAGCCACTGCCTCTTGTTCACTTACATCAAGAATTAAATTATAGATTGAAGGATTAATAGTATTTACAGTTGTTTGAAACTCGCTTATGTATACTTTTGCATCTTCCTCTTTAAAGAAGCCACTCGCTTTTACAAACAAAATGCCTTTCTCTGTATCTAAATAAATCTTATACAATTTCCCCATGACTTTTATCCTCCAGTAGCGAGTTCTTTTATGCGACATTGTTACTATAATACAAAAAACTACTAATTTCGACAAATTCTGCATTTTTTCTAATGACTGTAAATAGACCACTTTTTTCGATGTAAATCACCTATGTTAAATCTATGTACTAAACTCTAACTGCGAATATTAAAAAAACTATAATGAGCCTCAACTCCCAACCCTACCATGGAAATAAATTTAGAGAACAAGCCGTAGTCACCTAATAAAGGCGGTGAGAGCAGAGCTAGACTTCACATCTTTCGTCTAGTGAAATGGGTATTTCACTTTAACTGGTTAAAGTGATTCATTTTTGCGGCGCTCCGCTCCTTTTCCACAGAAAAGAACCTTCAATCCAAAGATAGATTAAAGGTTCTATGTTTTATTTCCAATGAAATTCTATTATTTACTCAATTCCTTAAGTAAATTTTTTATTTTATCTCTGTTTTTTTCATTCATTGCCTTTTTCAATCTCTTCATCATAGAAACGATTGTCCATTGACGAAAAATGTTGCTTAAACTTTTTATTCAATACCTTTGTTTCAACATCCAAAGAATTAACTATAGACCAGTTCTTTTTCGCTTAGACCAAGTGTCTGCGCTGTTGAAGTATAAATTTCTTGGAAAAGCTCTGGGTTTTCCACTAGTGACACGCCATAAGAAGGAATCATTTCTATTATTTTCGATTCCCACTCTTCAAAATGTTGTGGGAAGCATTTTTCTAATACTTCAAGCATTACGTGAACGGCAGTAGAAGCACCCGGAGAAGCGCCGAGCAATGCAGCGATCGAGCCATCAGCGGCACTAATAACTTCCGTACCAAATTGAAGTGTTCCTTTACCGCCGGCCTCAGTATCTTTGATCACTTGTACACGTTGACCTGCAACCACTATACCCCAATCCTCGCTTTGGGCGTTCGGTATAAACTCGCGCAATTCTTCCATGCGCTTTTCATTCGATAACATAACTTGCTGGATCAGGTATTTTGTCAATGCCATCTCTTTTACGCCTGCTGCCAACATAGTGAGAACATTATTCGTTTTTACGGAACCTATCAAATCAAAATTTGAACCAGTTTTTAAGAACTTTGGCGAGAAGCCGGCAAACGGTCCAAACAGCAATGTTTTTTTGTTGTCGATATATCTTGTATCAAGATGCGGAACAGACATTGGCGGAGCACCAACCTTAGCTTTACCATATACTTTTGCATGATGCTGCGCTACAACTTCCGGATTATTACATACCATAAATAGTCCGCTTACCGGGAATCCTCCAATATGTTTTGACTCAGGAATACCGGTTTTTTGCAGTAAAGGCAGACTTCCTCCCCCACCGCCAATAAAGACGAATTTTGCAGTATGACGTTCGATGTTACCAGTATCCATATTCCACACTTTCAATTCCCATAAGCCGTCGCTAGTACGTTTAATATCCTCCACACTATGCTTATAGTTGATCTCGACGTTTTTACTCTTTAGGTGCTCAAACAGCATGCGTGTTAATGCACCAAAGTTGACATCCGTTCCAGAGTCGATTTTTGTTGCCGCTATCGGTTCATTCAATGTACGGCCTTCCATGATAAGCGGAATCCATTCCGTCAGTTTTTCATGGTCATCGGAAAATTCCATTCCTTGAAACAAGGGATTGTTTGATAGCGCTTTAAAACGTTTTTTCAAAAAAGTTACGTTTTTTTCCCCTTGTACTAAACTCATATGAGGTATTGGCTTGATAAAGTCCTGCGGATTACGAATAAGATTGCTGTTTACAAGATAAGACCAAAACTGTCTTGAAACCTGAAACTGTTCATTAATTTTTATAGCTTTGCTAATATCTATAGATCCGTCAGATTTTTCGGATGTATAGTTAAGTTCGCACAGTGCAGAATGGCCCGTACCCGCATTATTCCATTCGTTAGTGCTTTCTTCTCCTGCGTTTGCGAGTTTCTCAAACACTTTGATTTCCCATTCCGGTGCTAACTCTTTCAGTAATGATCCCAAAGTCGCGCTCATGACTCCGGCACCAATTAAGATAACGTCTGATTTATTCTGTATGTTGCTCATTAAAACCGCTTCCTTATCCCCTATATTTGCAAAAGCTTAGGTGTTACAAAAAGAAAGGCGCCACCTAGGAACACACCTTTACTGTACCAAATATCACTATATCTACTATTATAATTATTTATATAGTAAAATATCTACTATTATCTGATAATTATTAACTATTTAAAGCTGGTAAAAAAGGAAGAAGTCCGTCCACAAGCCCCAAGGAACACGCAAAAACCAAGGTCTTAACGCTGCTACTTTCAAGGAAAAAGGCTTTGGTTAACCGTTACCAGTGAACCGTTACTTGTGATGGTTCCCTATATTTAAACCCAAACACTAAAAAAGCAGAAACCTAAATTGGCTTCTGCTTTCTGTTATTATTTTTATCGATTTTCTACGTCTTATGCATATTCTGCAAATATAACACCAGCTCAGTGCGGTTGTTGAGCTCGAGCTTGTCTAGAATTCGAGAAATATAGTTTTTAACCGTACCCTTCGTTAAAAACAAGCTACTAGCTATTTGTTTATTGCTTTTCCCTTCCATAAGCAGCTCCACCACTTCGTCAGCGGGTAAATAAAGCAATCAGCAAATAGCTTTTCATATGTAAAGAAGACCCTCTCAAAAGTATTATAATCGCTTTGAGAGAGTCGTTTTTATTGACGAACTGAGGGTTAGTTGTCCCCGCTCTAAGCCAACTCGTAAAGAACCTGCAGGAGATTCTCCACACACGATATGTACAGTTTTGTATTCTCTTTTAACATTCCTTCTATTTAGGCGTAATATTTCGTTACACCATGAGAATAAATCAGCAATCATCTGCTTTTGTGATTCATTGGATTCTTGTATCATTTCTATTCGCATTAACGTATGTAGTAAAATAGTCTTTGCTTCACTTTCTGTTAATCGATTTATGGAATTTCGTAAATCTTTGATCACTGACAATCACCCCCATTATTTAGTAGAATTTTTTCTTTTCATTAAAAAAGGTAGTTACCTTTTCGAAAGCATTAGCAAATAACTGAGTAAGTAGGCAAAACATGTAACTCCAAACAAAGCAAATATGCTCGGAGTCATCGCTACATACAAACTGATTGGTAACGACCAAATGAAAGCAATCAGCATTAATACCTTTTTGGAATTTAAAGAAGAAATGATTGCCATACAGGCAGGAAGATATAGCATAATAAAAGTATTTGATATGGGTTCGATATCTCTTTCATTTGAATAGGGATTGAAGAAGCTAAAAACGATCCACAGGCAAATGGATAACACTCCTGAAATTATCCCCAATATCGCTGACAATCTTCGAATATTATTCACCCCCTGATATTACCTGAATGGCTTCTATGGAGCAAATGGAACAAAATATCTAAACATAAAGGCTATAAATGCAAAAACAATAGATATACATGATTTTACTTTTTCCTTGAATGAAAAAAAAATAGATAAAACCAAATAAAGGGTTCAATATTAAAAACGGTAAAGAAATAGCGATTGTTACTTCCCAATCATATGTACAATCTTTGACTCAAATCTTGATAGCTTCAACAAACACATAAGTAAAATGGATACTCCAATAGTTGCAATTAGGGAAGTTAATGTAACCTTGGAAGGTTTTCTGGAAAATTTCTTGATATGAATTTCTTAACCTTTTTCATATTTTTTATCGACATTATTCTTTATTATATATATTCTTCCTTATGGAAAGGATTACCTTCAATAAGATGATGCTTAGAACATCAATCATTTGGTCAATATACTTGGTTTTTTTTATTATAAATTTAGATTTATCTAAAAAAGGACTGAAAGTCCATGAACCAATAATCAATGAACCCTCAATACTCTATCCCTAACCCTTATAAAAAAAGAGAAAAAACCTGTAAATTTTTTTCTCCTTTTTTATTTCTACTATTTATATCGAAAATAAAACCTTCAGATTTCCCCCCACTCAAACCAGCATTCTTTCGTTTCGCAGTGATAATAAAGTTTTCCGAGTCCACAAAAAACAAAAAGGCTTACCCCATAAGGAATAGCCCTGTGTTTGTCACTCTTTTAGTATAATCTCGGGTAGCTAACCCGAGTTTTTTAAAATTAATACATCCTTTGGTTCAATTTCTATTTCATTTTCTAAAATCTCTCCATTGAATAAATCAGTGTATGAGTTTTTTCCAAGCGATACCTTTTGTAAAATATTGCTGTGGTTTAATATAAATATATATTCATTATTTTCCTTCACTCTTCTGGTTATCTCTACCTCTGCATCAGTTTTAAATATAGGTTTAATATTCTTTTCTCCGCAATATTTTTCAATTAATACTTTTATTAAATTGTCCTCTGGTTCAGATGCCACATATATGGCCTTTCCACTTCCATAAGAATTCTCTGTTATTGCAGGTAAGCCTTTATAGTAATCTTCTGTGAAGGTTCCTAGTACAATTGCATTTTCATTGTGAACTACTTCGCATATTAATTTACATTCAAAGGTTTTCTCATTTTCCTCCAGCTGCTTTTCTACCCTTATTCCATTCTTCATATCAGGATATAGTGCATCAACCTCTTCTACCCATATACCAAGTAGTTCCTTAAAGGCACCTGGATATCCACCAAGTCTTACAATATCATTTTCATCAACAATGCCACTAAAGAATGTTGTTATGAATGTACCGCCCCTACTTACAAATTTATTAATATTTTCTATAGAGGCATCACTAACCATATATAAAAGAGGAGCTATTACTATTTCATATTTTGATAAATCTGAGGTAGGTTCAACTATGTCTAACGGTATATTTAAATCATATAAGGCTTTATAATATTTCATTATTCTATCAATATATGTTAAATCTACACTAGGTCCACTTGAATATTCAACTCCCCACCAATTAGCCCAATCCATAATTATTGCTACCTTTGATTCAGTTCTAGAATCAATTATTTTATCCTGAAGGTATTGTAATTCCTTGCCTAATTTGCTTAGTTCTTTTCCCATCCGCGTATTTTCATGTCCAACATGAGGCACCATAGCAGCATGATATTTTTCACAGGCTCCTAGAGATTGCCTCCATTGAAAAAACATTATTCCATCTGCACCGTGGGCTATACTTTGATAGCTTAACAGCCTCATTACCCCTGGTCTTTTTTGAGCATTATAGGCTTGCCAATTTTGCTGACTAGGTGTTTGCTCCATTAATAAAAAGGGTTTTCCTTTTTTTAATCCTCTTATCACATCATGTCTAAAAGCAATTACACTTGGATGATCTTTATTTGACGGATAACTATCCCAAGAAGCAACATCACATTGTTCTCCCCACCTAAATAAGTCTAACTCATGGCTAATACTCCATATATTAGTAGTAATAGATGTTTCTTTATGATATTTTCTTATTTCCTGCACTTCTCCATTAAAACATTCTAACAAACTATTTGACATGAACCTTTTGTAATCTATAGCCATGGGCTGAAAATAAGTTCCATCTCTTCCTGCTAAAGCTCCTGGTAAAATCTCTGTTAATGCAGATGGTACCTCAATTTCATCAAAGTCATATATTGTATGACCCCAAAAGCTTGTATACCAACATCTATTTAAATTTTCTAAAGTTATATATTTATTTTTTAACCATTGTATAAAAGCTTGTCTACAATTTTCACAGTAACAATAGGCACCATATTCATTGTTAACATGCCATAACACAATTGCTGGGTTATTTTTATAATGTTCAGCCATTTTTTCAGCTATAGTACTTGACAATCTCTTATAGTGGGAACTATTTGGACAAAAATTCACCCTTCCACCATGTTTACGTTTGCGACCATAAATATCCGTTCTTGTAATATCTGGATATTTTTTACTCATCCAAGCTGGCTGCGCTGCAGTTGGTGTAGCCATGTTTATGAAAATACCATTTTCATATAGAAGATTTACTATTTTATCTAACCACGAAAAATCAAATTCCTCTTCACTTGGCTGCAATTTAGCCCATGAAAATACAGGGAGAGTTACAACATTTACTCCATGAACCTTCATCTGTCTTATGTCTTCTCTCCAAACTTCTTCATCCCATTGATCCGGATTATAATCCGCACCATAAAAAAAACCTTTAATTTTATCATTAATCATTGAAATATCGCTCCTTATAGCTCCATACAAATCCATTTTATTTCATAAGGATTTAGTGAAAGCTTAACAGCACTATTTTTATCTCTGTAAACTTCTGTTTCCTGTACTTTATCTGAATTATTTATAATTGCCACATTGCCTGTTTGCAGGTATGCTGCACACTCAGTATTGCTGTTTGAAGTATACCAAGTGAACATTTCCTCCTCTTTAGCTGCTGCCCAATATAAAGCTCTTAATAAAATTCTTACGTTTTCTGGTGTATAAGGAAGTCCTGAAATATACACTGCTCTACCCTTGCCAAATTCGTTCACAGCAAGATTTATATCTCCATTATCCATTGAAAGAATCTGAGTGCTATCGCTAACCCTATATACATACTTCATTCCTTCCCCAAAATCTATCTCTGACTTTTGATCTTGTAATATAAAGTGGGTCTCCTCTTGAGCCTTATCATGTCTGGTATAACTTAATGTATAGCCCATTTCTCTATCCACACCTAGTATATCTGAGAGCTGGAAGTACTTACCTTGATGCTGATATGCAGTTGGTTCACCTATACCAATGAATCCGCCTCCATTATGTACCCATTCTCTTAGCTTACCTGTTACTTCATCATCTACCCAATACTTATCTCCTGACCATGCTGTGCCAGCATCACCAGCATTTATAATTACACCTATATCTTCCGGTATGCCCTTTTTCTTTATATCTTCAAAGCTCATAAATACCACATCAACTGGCATACCGCTTAAACATTCTATTACCCCTACATAAGAATATATTTTCTTATACCATAAAGCATGTGCCACCATATTAGTCTGCCAGCTTCTAAGCTTTCCCCAAGCATTTAACACAGCTACTTTAAATTTGGCAGTATAAGCTTTGGTTCCTTCCATCTTGTAATGGATTTCTCTAAACTCATTAGTGATTTCTTCTATCTTCTCTACAAACTCTGGAAACTTTAGCGCAAGACTCAAGTATCCACCATAACCCATTCTTTCCACTGGCTTTCTAAGTATTGCACGCCTTGCTTGTACCCAATTTTCTACTGCTTCCTTTGTTGGGTTTCCACCTTCATAAAAGGTATCTGGAAAGAAATATGGTAGAAATCTTCCTTCTGTATATTTTACGTGAGGAATATCGGAAATCAATCTTAAAGTAGCTCCGCTTCCCACAGAGCCTACCACTGAATCTAGTCCAATGTTTCCAAAATAATCTCCATAAGGTTCTGTTCCAATCCAGTTATCACCTAAAAACATCATTGCTTCTTTTCCATAGCTATGACATAAATCAACACATTTTTTAGCATTTTCAGCTACAAAGCCTTGAACAAAATCAATCCAATCTAAAAATTCCTTAGAAGGTACTCTAAAGGGGGAATTATAATATCCTTCATCAACGAAAGCTTCTGCTCTCAGCCTGTAGCCTTTTACCTTTTCAAATTCATCCATGGCCTTTGGACTTACACTAGCACTGTATCCAAACCAATCAACAAACTTTTCCTTTGCTTTGTCATTATAAGCTATTGTGAAGTGGTAAAAAAATGTAGTAAATCTAACAACATCTACACTGGGATTCTCTTTAAGCCAATTATCTAAATAGCTAAAGATATGCTCCCTGGTTTCTTCATGGATTGCATCATAAGGCATCTCCGGTGCTGTAGTCCAATTATTTGTTAGATGATTATACATTTGAGTTGTATCCCAAACTTGATATGCTAAAAAACTCACAGTATATCTATGCCACTTTTTAGCATTGTTGATTACAACCTTTTGAGTGTTGCAATCAAACTCCCAGTGGTTCACATCTAACAACTCGCCACTAGTTCTATCTATAACCTCCCAATATCTTTTAATATCATGGTCCTTATCTATTTCAAATTGTCTATTAAAGTAACCATCTAAAAGGTCTATTTCTAACACCTCGTTTGCAGCGGTATTATGCTTAGACATTAAATACTGCATTTGCAGTTGATCTCTATGGGAATAGGCCCACTGTTGGTCATTTCTAACAGTTAAATAGGTTGTGTATACCTTAACTGCCATATCCATTAATTCCTTTGATAGTATAGTACCATCACTATTTCTAATGGCATCTGCTCCCCATTTTTCTATAATTCTCTTAACCTCATTATCAATTCCTGTTTCCGCCGGTAAAGTAAATCTACCCTTTCTTAAATCTTCTATCACTGCCTTTTCCTCCTTTTAATCGGAACACTGGATTTTCACTCACTATTCCTTCACAGCACCTGCTGCTATTCCACTAAAAATATATTTCTGGAATATAAAGTAGATTAATAGAGTTGGAATCATAACTATAACCGCTGCTGCACTTAGCCTTGGAATAGAAGAAGTTCTAGGATCTGATATACAATTAAAAAGTAAAGTACTTAAAGTTCTATGCTCCGCTCCTGGCATATATAAAAATGGTATATACATGTCATTTAAAACATCAACAGCTTTAAGTATGCCTAAAGTAGCAGTTGCAGGAATCACCATAGGAAAAATTATTCGCCAGTAAATTGTAAAATAAGATGCTCCATCCATCATGGCACTTTCATCTACTGAAACCGGTATCTGCTGTAAAAACTGATTATAAATGTATATTTGCATTAAATCTGCACCGGCATATATGAGTATAGGTGCTAAAAGAGTGTCATATACACCAATATTAGTCATTAATCCAAATCTTGATATTTCAGTAACAATACCTGGTATTATTAATCCAACTAGGAATATCGCAAAATATGCTTTTTTTAACTTGAAATCAAATCTAGTTAAACAATATGCAACCATAGTGCTAAGTATAGAATTTATAACAACTGAAGCTACAACCAATATCGTGGAATTTTTAAATGCAATAAACACATTTGCACTTTTAAGAACCTCTTTATAATTTTCAAAATTAAGACTAGTAGGTGGTTTAAGTGCTGATTCTGATCCAATCTGAGGTAAGCTTTTAAATGATGCAAAAACTGTAATTAGCATTGGCAAAATTACTATAGCTGATATAAATATAAATAGGAGTATTTTTAGTACTCCTCCTCCACTACCAGATCTCCTTGTAATATTAATAGTGGTTTCCTTTTTTATTTCTAAGTTAGCTTCCATTTTCTCACCCCTTTAAGTTAAATAATTTTTTTTGAATAATGGAGAAAATTATTATTATTATCATCAATACAATTGCCATTGCACAGGCTAATCCAAAATTTTGATATTGAAAGGCTGTATTTATTGTTTGTATTGTAAAAGTTTCACTAGCATGATTTGGACCACCGCTAGTCATAACATAAGGAATATCAAATATCTGCAAGGCACCTCTCACATTCAAAAATAATACTATTTCAACAACAGGCTTTATATTTGGTAATACAATGTGATAAAACTGTTTAAAGGTGCTTGCTCCATCAATAATAGATGCTTCAATCATGTCCGTTGGAAGGGATTGAAATGCCGCTAAAAAAAGTATTATATGGATACCAGAAAATTTCCATATAGAAACTCCAGTAAGAGAATAATTAACAATTTTCGGGTCGCTAAGCCATCCTATTTTATCCATATGAAAAAACTGCAGCATACTATTTAACACTCCATCTTGTGAGCTATAAAGAAAGATAAACATACATGCAACTGCAACTGTGTTAATTATATAAGGTAAAAATGTAATAGTTTTGAACATCTTACTGAATCTCACTCTTTGGTCTAATAAAAATGCTAAAAATAATTCAATAGGTATAAAAAGCAAATGCCCCACAAAATATACACCGTTATTTTTTAGCGATACCCATACCTCCGGTGAATCAAATATTATTTTCTTGAAATTTTGTAATCCCACAAAGGTTTTTGTAGGGTTTAGTCCATCCCAGCTTGTAAAGCTTAATGCTACTAGCCTTATTAATGGGTATATCATAAATAAACTTATTAAAATAGTGGGAATAAATAAAAATGTAACTAGCACTAAGTTCTTCTGCATCTTTAAATCAGTATTTTTAAACATAACCCGCCTCCTAGCCTGCTAATTAAAAGAAGAATAAAGCAGCTAAAGGCACCTTATTCTTCTTAAAATTAATTATTTTTCTTTTTAGTTACCTCTTGCTTTTTTCCATTGTGCATTTAAATCATTCATAATAGAATCTAAACTAGTTTTCCCTGCCACCATCTGTTGACCTATGCCATTAACGTCAAATTTCATGGCATTCTTTACCTTGTTATACTTATCATCATAGAAAACAGTTACTGACTTAGCATCAACACCATCAAAGGCTTGAGTAAAGAATTTATCATTATAACTTACACCCTTCATTGTAGGCTTTATACTAAGAGTAGAAACAAGCTGAGTATAATAATCACCAAAGAACCATTCAAGGAATTCTTTTGCTTCCTTTTGATTTTTACTAGTTTTAGGAACTCCCCAGAAGAATTCAGTCATTGCAGTAGTGTAGAATGGATCGCTGGTAGTATTCCTTGTTGGTAATAAGAAAACTCCTAAATTCTCATCCTTACCTCCATTTTGGTTATAATCAGTCTTATACCAGGAGCCAGCTGCAAACATAGCTGCTTTTCCGGCTACAAACATTGCTCTTTGTTGATCCCAACCATAGCCAAGTGGATCATCTCCAAAAACCTTAGCATCATATAATTTTTGAATCTTTGTATATGCATTGTAGAATGGCTGTCCTTTTGTAAAAGGATCATCCTTAGTAGCCATCTTGTTGTAGTATTGTCCATCTCCTGCTTCAAGCATTGGCATATATTCATTAAGTGGATAATTTACCCAAGAATCCTTTAAGCCCATTGCAAGTGGTGTATATTTCTTACCATCTTTTATTGTTTGGCAAACTTTTAAAAACTCATCCCAAGTCTTAGGTATTTCTAAATTGTATTCTTTGAAAATGTTCTTGTTGTAAAAAACAAATTCATTAAATACTGCTTCTGGTAACCCTATTACATTTCCTTTAATCATAGTTTCCTTAGCATATAAATTGTTTTCAGTTGCCTTTAAATCATTTAGAGGTACCATAGTATCACCATAGAGTGAAAGATTTGCTTGTCTAATTGGGAATACATCTGGCAGCTGATTTGCTGTGCTTCTTATCTTCATTGTATTATCATATTCAGTTTTTGCAATTTTTTCCACTTCAATAGTTACATTTGGATGCACCTTTTTATAAGCATCTGCTATCTTACTAGTTTCTGTCATATACTTATACTCGTCGTCTCCCCAAAGAGCCATTTTTAGTGTTACCTTTTTATCGCTAGCGTTTGATGCGCTATTTGTATTTGAGCACCCTACAGCAACGATGCTTAGTAGTGTTGCTCCTACTAAAGCTAAGCTTAATTTTTTTAATAATTTCTTTTTAACCACTTTTTTTCCTCCTTCGCACTTTATAGTTATACTTTAAATATTTTTACAATTTTATTGAATGATATATATTAATGTTTTTTTGATTTATATTATCCTCTTGATTTAAACTAGCATAATTGATTAAAGGTAAGCCCGAAGGCAAAATAGCCCCCTAAGATTGAAAAAGACGACTCAAAATTCACATATGTGAATTTTTAAGTCGTCTTTTTGGGTGTACGATAAAGAGCCCCTTTAAAAACCGGAGGTTTTTCAGTGCCCTCGCAAAAGTACAGGTGTTTTTATTACTAGGTTTGGATTTTAATATATCTTTTAAGTACCTTCTCAATAAAATAGGTGGAAACTAGAGCATAAAAGCTAACGAAAAATAATCCAAAGGAAGGCTTATATATGGTAAACAATATTAGTGCTATAAGGAGTGCCACAGAGGTAGCACTTATAACTATGTGTTTATAAGCTAATATAAGTGAATTCTTAAGTATATCAATAAGCTTCATATTAATCCTTGCTATTAAAGGGAATATAAAAACACTTATAAGTAGGATTTGAAAGATAATAAATAGTTGAAAGCCCTGAAGCCATAGATAAGCACTGCCCATTTTATTCAATTTAAATATGTTATAAATACTGAAAGATAAAATTATTGTTATAACAGCTCCTATAGGTAAAGCTTGCTTAAAATTTTCTTTGTATCCCTTAATAAAGTCACTATATATGTTGTAGCTATTTTCTCTTACCTTTTTTCCATAAACATAATATAGTGCAGAAGTGGAAACTCCAATTGTCACTATTGGCAAGCTTCCTATAAACCATAATAAATTCAACATAAAGGTTTCATAAACTAATACACAAAACTTGTACAATGGTCCATCAAAGCTAAATAATCCTTTCATTATTTTTCCTCCATTCACTTGGAACACCTCCTCATTCTGTCATTTTTATACTGCATAGGGCTAATGCCTACAAGTTTTTTAAAGGTTCTGCTGAAATGTTCAATGTTAGGATAACCGATTTTATCACATATCTCATATATCTTCATATCAGTTTTAGCTAAAAACTCCTTGGCCTTTTCTATCCTTATATTAGTTAAATATGTAGTAAAGTTATACCCTGTTTCTTCTGTGAATATTTTACTGAAATATGCCTTACTAAAGCCTATAGATTTACTTACCATATCTAGGGTAACTCTATCACCATAATTATTATGAATAAAATCCTTTGCCTTTTTAATTGCCGCATTCTCCCTCTGGTTTATTTTTCTTAAAGAATTAATAACTCTTGTTAGAAGCATTAGTATCCATTCCTCTATTTCTAATTTAGTATCAAATTTTCTTACTTCGCTATAAAAATCCAAATCTTCATCAATAATAGCTTCAAGATTATATTCTTCATCCTTAATTATGTAGTAAATTACCATTAATACTATCTCTAAATAATAAATATAAACGCTTTCAATTTCACTTGCTCCGGATAGTTCATTCAACTGAAAAACCCTTTTCATCTCTTCTAAACACTTTTCTTCATCTAACCTATCCAACGCTTTAAAAAGCCCATTGTCCTTACTCATTTCTATAACTATATGTTGAGTTATATTGTTATTCTTATTTTTCCTTATCTTATTAAACTCTTCTACATTCTCAGGATAAATATTTTTTCCCTTGCCATAAATAAATCTAAATCTAGCATTTTTCTGTGCTTCATCAATTAGTGAGCTTATCTTTGTAATATCGCTGCTAACCTCACTTATACCAATAGTTACTTCAATATTTAAGAAATTTAGAAGAGCATTTCTTATTTTATTTAAAATATCTGAAAGTTTTTCCTTTAAACAGTTAACATATGAATTGTCGAAGGCTAAAATAATCCCATATTCTTCTGGAGACATTGGTAGAATTTCTCCCATATTTACTACTTCAAACAGTTGAATAACAGCATTTGTTACAGAACTCATAAGTTCCTTAAGATTATTATCCTCATACCTATTCTTAACTATCTTAAAACTGTCAATAAGTAGAGAACAGCAAATATAATTTTCTCCTTTTAATCTTAGTGTACTATTCTCTAAATCCTTCTCAGTAAAATCTCCAGCAATTAATTTCCTAACTAGTTCATTTCTATTAACACTATGATTTTTACTACCTTTTTTTCTTTTTTTGTCCTCTAAAGCAGCCATAACCATTTTAAGAATTTTATCCGGTTCCATTTCTGTTTTTAAAATATAATCATTTATTCCGAGCTTAAAGGCACTTCTTACAAGTGTATAATCATCATAAGCGCTTAACACTAAAAACTCAGTATTAATGTCATGCCGTCTACTTTCCTCAATAAGCTCAATGCCATTCATAACTGGCATATTAATGTCTGTTATTACTATATCAATATCTCCTCTAGCTTTAATTATCTCTAAAGCTTTATTTCCATTAGATGCCTCTAAAACCTCATCGAAACCATAATTATTCCAATCTATCAAGGACTTTAAAGCAAGTCTTACAATAGGCTCATCTTCAACTAAAAGCATTTTATACATACTTAGCTCTCCTGTTTCATTAGTATAGGAAGTATAAGTTTTACTTTTGTGAATTTATTCTTTTCACTTTCTATTTTTATTCCATACCCTTGTCCACAATTCAGTCTTATCCTGCTTTCAATATTTTTTATTCCAATATGATTAAAGCTTGTGTTGCTTTTTTCTTTACTTGTAAAAATACTTTCAACTTCTTCTTCTGTTATCCCTCTACCATTGTCTTCAACTTCAAAGATAAGATTTTCCTCTGACACATATCCAGCTATAATGATATTTTTTGCTCCATCAATTTCATTAATTCCATGAACGATTGCATTCTCAACTATAGGCTGTAATATCAATTTTATAATATAAAGATTTCTTACTTCTTCCTCCACCTTAACCACTAAATTGAAATCATCTCCAAACCGAACCTTCATTATATCTGCATAATTATCAAGATATTCCAATTCTTCTCTTACAGTAATAAAGGTGGATTCATTTCTAAAGGTTGCAGATAAAAGCTTCATAAAGGAATCTGTTACCTTTCTAATGCTCTCTGCCTTTGAGATCATTGCCATTAATTTAATTACATTTAAGGTATTATAAATGAAGTGGGGATTTATTTGAGCTTGTAAGACCTTCATTTCTTCCTTAGAACGTTCTCTTTCCTTCAAATCCCTCTCTACCATAAGGTTCTTAATATCATTAATCATCTTATTATAGTTACTTCCTAGCTCATTAATTTCTTCCAAATTAGTATTTATATTTGTGATTTCATCAAGCCTTCCATCTTTAATACCTTTCATTTTTTTTATAAGTTCTTTTATTGGCTTTAAAATATCTTTAAAGAAGGTTTTACAATATAAAATAAAAAATAAATTGAATACTACAAATATGGAAAATAGTATTTTTATAATGTTAGTTGTATCCTTTGTTAGTGCCTTATAGTCAATTATATTGATAACAGTCCATCCTGACTTTTCTGAGGTGTATTTTGATATATACTTAGTGTCTTTTTTATAATTATATTTATAAATATTATTGTCCTTATTATTAATATCCTTAAGATATTCTACTTGAGAAACATTTTTTCCAAGCAAACTTTTATCCGGTGATATTACAATTTCCCCCTTAGAATCAGCGATAATCATTTTTCCTACAGAATCATTTGTAAATCTTGAATAGATAGAATGTAGTGCCTCTGTTTTAATTTCATAATATATAAACTCAGTAGCTGTATTGTACCAACTGTATTCGGGACTAATTCCAAATAAAAAATCAATTCTATAAGCATTTACATCATCAGAGCTATTAAAATTATTTATACTAAATACTTTGTCTTTATTTTTTATAGATTCCTTATACAATGAACTGTCTTTTACATCAGAATCATTTTTATATAGAGGGTCATTATACTTAAATATCTGGCCATTCTTTGAAAAAAATACTATTGAATTTACCTCCCCTTGATAGGCAAATAAATAATCAAGCTTTGATTCTATCTTTGTAGAAATTTCAAGCTTTTTAACAGAATCCTTTTCCTCATACCAACTATTTACAAGGGGTAATAGTTCATTTTCATTTGAAACCTTTGCTACATTGAGGGATATCTGCCTTAACTCAAGCTCAATATCCATTGATAGCTGTTCCATATTTTGCTGAGTCTTTTCATTGTAGTGAGAAACCAAAACTCCTTCATAAAGCTTATTAACAACAACACTAGTGATAATAAAGGGTATAACTATAAATAAAATAAAGCTACTTATAAACTTTTTCGACATACTTCTACTCTTTATCATATAATTACCACCTCATTTTAATAATAGTATAAAATGGCATATATTATAAATATAAATATTAAAGAGCATCTACGAAAAATGTAAATGCTCTTTATAAAGAATTATCTCATTATAGTTTTTCTTCTTCTGAATAAACCAATGCCTATAGTGCTGATGATTAGTCAAAGCCCAACTAACATATTAGTATCTGCAAAGGAGCATGTCTTAGGAAGTATTGTCACATTTACAGTATTTTTCTTCACTTTGTTGTAGTAAATTGGTGGGCAGCTACTCGACTAGACACAAAAAAAGATATGGAACAACAACTCCATACCTTTAAAAGACAAGTCGAACGCTTTGCAAATCTTGATATAGACGATGAAACAGTACTAAAACAAGTGCTACAAAGTCTAATAAGCCAAATTAATGTATTCGATGGTGGCACTATTAAAATCCATTACAATTTTGCCACCCCAACGATGATATCTAATTCGTAAGAGACAATAATTACCTTGTCTCATTTAATTTAAGTAACACTGTACATTCAACGTGGCTTGTCTGCGGGAACATATCCACCGGCTGGATATACTTCACTTCATATTTTGAACTCAAAGATTGGATGTCTTTTGCCAAGGTTGACGGGTTACAAGAAACATAGATGAGTTTTTCAGGGTTTACTTGTAAAATAGTTTGAATCAACTGGCCATCAAGGCCCGTTCTTGGTGGATCCACTACGACGACATCTGGCTTCCAGCCTTTTTTGAACCATTTTGGCAGTACTTCCTCTGCTTTTCCCGGTACGTATTTGGTATTGGTGAATCCGTGACGCTTAGCGCTTTTCTTCGCATCATCAATCGATTCCGGGAGGATGTCCATACCACGAATTTCAGCTGCCTGGTCGGCAAGCCATAATCCGATTGTACCCACGCCACAATAAGCATCGACCACTTTTTCTTTCCCCGTAAGACCCGCTGCTTTTTTCACTTCATTATAGAGCTTTATCGTTTGACTAGGATTTAATTGGAAGAAAGTTCTAGCTGACAGCTCGAATTGTAGATCCCCTAAAGTTTCTTGGATAAATTCTTCTCCGGCGAGCGGCACCGTTTCTTCTCCAAAAATAAGCGATGTTTTTTGCCCATTTATATTTTGGACGACTGATTTCACATTCTGCAGGCGTTTTTGGATTTCCTGTAAAATAACATCCTTTTTTGGCAACTCTTTTTGTGCTGTAATTAATACAATCTGTAGTTCCCCAGTTTGAACTCCTACACGGGTAACGATGGTTCGGATAATTCCTTTTCTTGATTTCTCATTATAAATAGGAATTTTCAAATCCTCTAAAATCTGTTTCACTGTTGCGGTCGCTTCATTTGTCTGTGCATGCTGGACAGCACATTGGTCGATATCAATCAATTGATGCGAATTAAGTCCATATAGACCGGCCAAGACCTTATTATCTTTTTGACGAACTTGAAAACTGCTTTTATTGCGGTAGCCCCATGGATCCTCCATACCTATCGTTTCACGGATATCCAATTTGTCGATTGCAAGCTTCGTATGACGTTCAAGGGACTGGATGACAATATCCCTTTTCTCTTTAAGCTGCTGGTCGTATTGCATATGCTGAAGCTGACAGCCCCCGCATTGATCATAAACCGGGCAGAGTGGCTGGACACGATGTGGAGATTTAATACGAATTTTTTTAATTTTTGCTTCAGCAAATTTAGGATTGATTTTTGTCGCCTCAACGACAACCTCTTCACCTGGCAGGGCACCTGGCACAAAGACCACCTGCTTTTTAAAATAGCCGACGCCTTCCCCATTTATCCCAAGTCTTTTTATCGTTAGTGGAAATGTCTGATTTAGCTGAATTTTGATCCCTTGTTCCATTTTCATCTTTGTTCACTCCAAATTTTTCATAAAGCTCTTGAGTTCCGTTTTTATTATCCCCGTATTATAGCATGATTCACAAAGAAAAGCCGAATTCCGGTCGAATTCGGCTTTTCTGAAATTACTTTTTCTTGGATGTGTCTAGTTTTTTTGAAAAAAACGATTAAACAATAGCCAACCATACTGAACTACAATAACGATCATCATTCCGATTACAAAAAAGTGATAGGCCTGTAGTTCCATTTGAAATTGAATAAATATTATTCCAATAATATTAGCCGCCACACCAATTAATAGGGAAAAGACCATCCCCTTGCTTCTCCCTTTAGTAATCAGAAGGAGTAGACAAATAATAGCCCCGATAACGAAAAGGATAGTATAGATTTGAATCAAAAAGGGAGTAAAAAACGAAGAGGCAAACTCCTGCTTTTTAAATACTAAATATCTGGCAACTCCCATTTTTTTAGATGACAAATCCTCTAAGACCATCGCTAAAATAATTCCCGAAAATTGAAGGATTGAAGTCAGCAAATAAGGTAAGAACATTTTTCTGTTTTTAATCATTATTCATCCTCCTATTTCAGACCAAAGAGACAATACCAATGGACGTATTGTCTCTTCCCTAAAAATATCATTATTACTTATTTGACTTGCCTTTCTCAACAGGATTGGAAGGATCCATGCTCCATTCATTCCAACCACCATCGTACAGGGTAATATTCTTCAAGCCTAAAACATCAGCATAAAATAATACTTCAGCTGCTCTCCAACCAGTTCCGCAGTAAAAAGCAAGTTTTTTATCAGGATTTATCCCGTCTTTTTCCCACATGCTCAAAATTTCCGAGCCGTTGCGCATGGTATTATCTATGCTTCGAAAATCTTCAAGATGACTGGAATCCGATCCTGCATGTCCCCAAACAGCTCCGGCAGGACGTCCTTTTGCCTCAATATAATCATAACCCGATATTTTCCCTATAAATTCATCCCAACTTCTAATATCAACAAGTGTACCAGTATTTTTATCAGCCAGAATTGTTTTGGCTTCCGGCAAATCAATGATATAGTCCGGATTAGCTGGAACTACAGCTCCAAATGACGCAACCGATTTCTTTGAATTTACCTTTTTTTCGACTTGATAACTGGCATTCTTCCAAGAAGCAAATCCTCCGTTTAACACTCTTACATCGGAAACACCCATATATTTCAAGATTACTGCTACGCGAAATGCCGGCATGGAATCACTGCCATATAAAACAACAGTTGTGTCGGTTGTGATCCCATTTTTCAAGGCAAACTTCTCAAGCTTTTTGTCCTTCAGACGATTCCATACAGGACCTTCCTCTACTTCATCTGTATTAATATGGACTGCTCCAGGAATATGGCCCTTTTTATAATCCTTTGCTTCATCGCCCCAGCTTACTTCAAAAATTTTATATGGATTTCCATTATTTTTATTGTTAATTAAGTCATTGACCCATGTAGAAGAGGCAAGCATTTCGTAATTCGGATAGGATTCCAATGCCAAATCTTGATTTGCTGCCCATTCTTTCACATCAAATTTATAAATATTTTTGAAACCATTATTTTTTAGATATTCAGCAACAGTTTGTGCATCTTTCCCATTTGCATCATAAAGGACAACTTTTTTATCGGTTGAAATTCCTTTACTTTTCAATGCTTCTTTTAGCTTTTTATCTTTTTTATCAACCTTTACCTTTAGCCAGTCAGCGGAAAAATCAACGGCACCTTTAATATGACCGCCTCTTTTAACACCATCTAATGCCCAGCCGTTAAAGGCGTCATTTGATCTTGTATCAACAATGACCCAGTCTTCTTTTCCGAGATTTGCCTTCAGGTCGTCTGTCTTAATAGTTTGGAATACATCTGTTGTTTCTTTTTTATCTGTCTCTTTACTTTTGCCTGTTGCATTACTATTGGAACAGGCAGACAGTAATAAAAAACTACCTAACAAAAGAAATAATAATGCTTTTCTTTGTAATACCATTTCGTCTTCCCCCTAAAAATTTTCGCTAGCCAATATGAGATGTATGTTTTAGTGGCTTTTTGTTTCTGCATTTCGTTAAAGCATCATTGTTTCTGATTTGCACCATTAACTACAATACAAATATTGATTCCTTATTCATTATAAGTAAATGGTATTCTTAAATAAATTCAATCTATCTATCAAATGAATGGAAATGAATCGATTTTTTGATTAATACAATAACGGTGCTGTTTTTCACAAGATAAAAGCCGAATTCCATTCGAAATTCGGCTTTGGGTTTGTATTATCTTTTCTTAGGAAAATCATCAAGGCTTTTGAATTTATAGCCTTTCTTTTTCAACTCTTGAATAACTTTTTCAAGGGCATCGGCGTTGTCTTTCGATACGGTGTGTAACAGGAGCACGCAGCCCGGGTGAATCTGCCTCATAATGTTGTCGTAGGAATATTGCCAGCCTTTTTGTTGATTTACATTCCAATCGACAAACGCGAGTGACCAGAATACATGGGTATAGCCTGCATCCTTTGCAATCTGCATCGTTCTTTCACTAAAAATACCTCGTGGCGGGCGTAAATACTTCATTTCTTTTTGACCCGTTAGTTTTTTCGTCCTGACGCGAACACTTTCAAGTTCCTTACGAATTTTCTCCTCACTAATGGTGGTCATATCGGGGTGGTGCCAGGAATGGTTTCCAATGATATGTCCTTCGTCGACCATCCTCTTGACAAGATCAGGCTTGGAATCCAAATAATGCCCCGTCACAAAAAACGCCGCAGGTACCTTTTCCTTTTTTAATACATCAAGAACTTTAGGAGTATATCCCTGTTCATAGCCATTATCAAATGTAAGATATAATGTCTTTGAATTAGGGTCACCTTTATAAAAAGCACCGTATTTTTCGAGAAGTTGATCGTACTGCGTCCCAGCTTCTGGCGGAATCTCGTTAACCGCCTTTTTAAATCCCCAGTGAATTGGTTGATTGGATACGGATGCGTATGTAATATTCGGTACTAGTAAGAGCAGCACGCTAAGGCTGCATAATAACTTTCTCATCCATGTTCCCCCTATTTTTGTTTTTTATAGTGTTTGTTTTTAAAAGGGAAAACATAATTGGTGGATAAAGGAAATGTTTGTGGGTGGTGGTAGACTCAACCTTTTTTTGATAAAAAGAATAATTAGGTATTGGGTATCGACAAATTTTCTATAATGATAAATAATTCCTCCATTTCAGCCCTTAAAATAGAAAAAAGATAGACGCCTAGCTACAGCGCCTACCCTACCTTAATTTATTTAAAAACCGCTTCCTTAAATTGCGCTAATTTCTCCAAAGAAGATTTGTCCACATCCGCATGTAGGCTGTTTCCGTGCGAGTCCATCGTGACAACAGCTGTAAATCCCTCGACGCGAAGATGCCACATTGCTTCTGGAATACCAAATTGCATCAGATCAACGCCTTCCACTGATTTAATGCAATCAGCGTAATATTGGGCCGCACCGCCAATCGCATTCAGGTACACGCCGCCATGCTCCTTTAGAGCCCCTAATGTCTTCGGCCCCATACCGCCTTTACCGATAACAGCGCGGATACCGAACTTCTTCATGATATCGCCTTGGTATGGTTCCTCACGAATACTTGTCGTTGGACCAGCCGCCTTTACGTGCCACTCACCTGCTTCGTCCTTTAACATAACTGGACCACAGTGATAGATTACCTGACCATTTAAATCCACAGGCGCATCATGATCGCTCAAATATTTATGAATCGCGTCACGGCCTGTGTACATCATGCCATTTATTTGCACCACGTCTCCGACTTTCAGCGCACGAATCTTTTCTTCTGTAATGGGCGCTTCTAAAGAAATAACGCCTTCCGACATTGAAGCGGCTGTTTCTTTTTCAGCCTCCGTTTGCGCAAAATCAATGAATTCACCATCTTGATACGCCCACTCATTAATCTCGCCTGTTACAGCGTCCACACTTACACCTAAGCGGCGGAATGCCCAACAATTGTAGGCAACAGAAACAAAGAAGCTCGCTGGGATTCGGTTCATGACACCGACTTTGCATCCTAGCAATGTTGCTTCTCCGCCGAAGCCCATTGTTCCAATTCCTAATTTATTAGCATTTTCCAACACGTATTCTTCTAGCTTGCGAAGATCTGCGTTTGGATTCACATCTTCAACTGAACGGAATAATTGTTCTTTTGCTAAATCATAACCGGATGAACGGTCACCCCCTATACCGACACCAATAAATCCAGCACTGCAACCTTGACCTTGGGCTTGGTAAACAGAGTGCATGACGCATTTGCGGATACCATCAAGGTCACGGCCAGCACGTCCTAGTCCATCTAACTCACATGGCAGGCTATATTGAATGTTTTTATTTTCGCAGCCGCCGCCTTTTAAAATCAAGCGAACATCAATGTAATCTTTTTCCCACTGCTCAAATTTAATAACTGGTAAACCTACCCCAAGGTTATCACCGCTATTTTCACCTGTTAACGAGTCGACAGAGTTTGGCCGCAATTTTCCTTCTTTCGTGGCAAGAACAATTGCATTTCGAATCGCCTCTTTTAATTCTAATTGGTTGACACCAACTGGCGTTTTAATTTTAAAGGTTGGCAGGCCTGTGTCCTGACAAATCGGTGACACTTGATCATCCGCCATTTTGATATTATTTGTGATGGTAGCAAGACTCATTGCTGCGCTAGTGCCGGCATTTTCTTTTTCCTTAGCCACCAAAACCGCCCGGCGGACGTCCTTTGGAAGTTTGGTAGAAGTTTCAACTACAAGCTTGTACATGCTTTCTTGAAATTTCGCGATATTCAATTCGAGTACCCCTTTCCCTTTGTTCCCCTAAGTAATCTATTTCAATTTTACAACTTTTTGCACGGTTACATTATACTCCTATAACCACTAGAATTAAAGGGTAAGCTTGAAACCGATTACATGTCAGAATCAGGTAATTCCTCCACAAGCGCAGCTAGATTTCCTGAAAATAAAAAAAGAGCCTGTAAATTAAACAGACTCACTGACTTCACGATTATTAAATTCTCTACATTTGGATTCCATATCATCCAGCATGGAAATTAAGCGGTCAATATCTTCAAGTTCCGTTTCCTCAGGATCAATGGCATCGAGTACATCGATGAACATATTTAAGCGCTGTTTTAAAAAATTCACCTGCGAATTTTTATCTTGAATCGGGCTGCCCAATAGCATTCTCTCCTTTCACTATCGTTTTCATCGTACCGAAATAATTAGTCTTTGACAAATATTATTTTCCCCAATAAAAAAAATAACAAGACTCCTGCCATGAGGAGTCTCAATGTTATAAGAAAAGCTCAGGGCACTAGCCCTAGTTCCGCCTTTTCATTCAAAAAATCATCGCGGCCGCTCAGAAGCTAAAAAGCCAAAAGAAACAAAATCCTGAACAGGAATCCAAGCTCCGATTCCTTGTGAAGTAACGTTCTTGATTACGATTAACTTTTTATTTCCTTTTAGCATTAAATAAACTTCACCGTAGTACACTTTCCCCTTTTCATTCACACCAGGTGCATAAGCATATAAGTAGCCGAGCCGGTTCGATGGAATATTATAAATATGATCATTTTTCGTCCCTGCCCCGATAATCGTTTCAAACGCGAGCGGAAGCTTGGTTTTTTCCATCGATTTTTGCAGCATCATCTTTTTGACATCTTCCAAATTAGGGATTTTGGCAGTCAGACCGCCTCTGATAATTTTTTGCGACTCCTGAACATACTTAATCTGATATGGTACCTTTCCGCCCCGATTATCAAAGTAATTCGTATTAATTTTTTGAAACTCCCAATTTAGAGAAGTCTCAGCAGATTCGTAATTCAACGGCCATTGTCCTAAATAAACAATTGCTCGGTAGCCAAGAGCAAACGGAGAGCTGTTAATGCTTGTCTCATTCAGCATGCGAATTAAATCCGGGTTTTCAATTTTAACCTTCGAAGAATTGATTAACTTTTTCGTTAAGTCGCTTGGCTGCAATAATGGCTGGTCCTGTGTCGAATTCGGATAGGTATTCTCTTTCGAAATGTTCCGAACAGAGGCTGGAACCTGATATTTTACTGGGCTTTTTTTCACCGACGCTTTTTCAGCAAAAGCTGACGGAATAAAAGTGAGCATTAATAGCATTGTCATAAGGACTGGAACAATTTTTTTCACTGAGTTGAGCTCCTTTCACTAATAGCATTAATAAGTCTGCTAATAGTTTTTTCGGAGTTGATAAATATTATCCATTAACCCTTAATATTTCGCCTGAAACCGCTTCAATAATTTTTCAAAAAAAGGAAAAAACAGTTGAATAACTGGGCCAATTGTAAAAGTGATAATGATAGTTCCAAGCCATATAGGACCTTTTAAAAAGAAGGCCGGGATTAAGGCAGTAATTTCCCCAATCGTCTTTGCCATCATGAGGTTGACGCCAAAACGCTCTTTTATCGCTAACATATAATTATCGATTGGACCTGGAGGGAATTTGGCTTGTAAATAGGCAGCTGCTCCGAATCCGACAATCAAGATGCCAAGCAATAGAGTAACTAGTTTTACAATAAACTGTTCTGCTTGCCATGTTTCAAAAACGGAATTCAGCCAAAAATCAATCATTGAACCAATAACAATAATCGTTAAGAGTGTAAGGAAGTCAGGTCTTCTTTTTATTAAAAGGGCATTAACGATGACAAGGACTACCCCATCAATCATCACCCATTTTCCAATGGACAGCCCAACTTTTTCAGTAAGGGCGACATTTAAAGCATCCCACGCCCCTGCCCCGAGGTTAGCTTTAATGGTTAGACATACTCCAAAAGTCATAACGAATAAACCGATAGTAAAAAATAATAACCGAATAAAAAATTTCATATTTCGCTCCTCAAAAAGTGGCAAAAAGTAATGAAAATGTAATAATCTGAACATTTACAAAATTCTAATTACCATATATAATATTATTAACCTTTCAAAAAGGAGGGCTGTAATCAATCGGCTAACCATTTATTGAAATTCATTAAGGAGGTTGGAATTCTCGTATAATATGACATTCAACACTCGTGTTTCCGTTGTTTCTTACTAAACATAAAGGTTGGTGATGGATGGTCCTATAGAGAAGCGATTGATTTTTTCCCCTATTAAAATGTGTTGTTTCATTATAGCACAGGTTTGGCGATTTAACCGTACATTGTAAAGATTGAAAAAGGATAAGAAGAGACTCTAAGCCGTTTGGCTCAGAGTCTTTATTTTTGCATAGATTGGTGCCTGACACCGAAAAGGATATGGCAACGTTTCTTACAGTAGGAAGAAGCCAATTCCCATGATTATATATGCCGCAAGCAGGGTTAGGCCTTCAAACCAATTGGTTTCACCGTCGTTGGAAATGACCACCATGAGCAGTACCGATGATATCATGGCGATTAATTCCTGCCAGCTAAATAGAAGCGGCATCGTTTGATCAAAGAAAAGGGAAATGAGTACAAGTACTGGTAACACAAACATGGCTACTTGTAGGGTGGAGCCAACTGCAATCTCCACAGCTACATCCATTTTATTTTTATAGGCCATTAAAACGGCGGAAGCGTGTTCTGCAGCATTACCAACGATAGCCACAATAATGACACCGATAAATAACTCCGTCCAGCCGAAGGATTCTGCCACATACTCAAATGTATGTACCAGATGCTCTGAAATGTAGGCAACAGCAATCGTTGCGATGAAAAGCACGGCGATGGCCTTCCTTTTCCCCCATTCCGGTTCTTCCTCCTCATGTCCTTCTGTCTCTCCGCTAGGCTGATAAACCCCGCGATGGGTAACAAGTTTAAAAAATAAGGCAGCAAGATAAAGAAATATGAGAATAACGGATATCCCGATACTTAATGTAATAGTTTTCGTTTCATTCATATTCATCGAAAATACTTCTGGAATGACAAAGGCAATCATCACCGCAAAAATGAGCAAACCAGAATTATGCCGGGCATCGAACACATTAAATTCTTGCCGTTTGAATTTTAGTCCGCCAATAAAGAAAGAAAGCCCAGCAACCAGCAGCAGGTTTCCCAGCACAGAACCTGTTAGTGAAGCTAGGACAACCCCTACAAGTCCTGCTTTTAAAGCAAAAACCGAAATAATCAGCTCTACCGCATTTCCAAAGGTTGCATTTAGTAATCCTCCAATTCGCGGTCCCGCCACAATCGCAAGACTTTCGGTTGCTCTGCCCATGAAGCTAGATAAAGCTATAATCGTTAAACAGTAAAGAACAAATAAAATAATACTTGGCCAATGCATTACTGTCCCAATGACTGAAAGCGGAACCCCAATGAAAGTCAGCGCCATAAAAATTTTGTTTGTCACCACGTTCCCTCCAAAAGTTATTTTTTAACCCCTTATTTTTTCTCCTATCTATGTTGTTTCCATTTGCCACTATATTTACCTAAAAACTTAGGATCATCTAGGCAACTTTTTTTCTTGCAAAAACAGAATATTCTCGTTACCATCATTTAGGAAACATTTTAATAGATAGAAAATAGAATTGAGGAAATTTTCATGAATAAAAATTATTTTCGTTTCTGGATACTGGTAAGTATTGTCGCCATTTCTGGCTTTTCTCAAGGGATGCTCTTACCGCTTATCGCTGTTATTTTTGAAAAAGGCGGTGTTTCTCCATCATTAAATGGCCTAAATGCCATCTCCCTCTATATTGGCATTCTACTTGTTTCCCCATTTATGGAAAGGCCGTTAAGAAAATACGGTTATAAACCTGTTATCATTTTCGGTGGTGCGCTTGTATTCGTTTCACTAGCATTATTTCCATTATGGAAAACATTTTGGTTTTGGTTTGCTCTAAGACTGCTGATTGGCATCGGTGACCATTCCTTACATTTCGCGACACAGACCTGGATAACTTCCTTTTCACCTGCTGAAAAGAGAGGACGGAATATCTCCTTATATGGTTTGTTTTTTGGGATTGGTTTTGCCACAGGACCATTAATGACGCCATTAGTAAATGTGAATGAATCCCTGCCCTTCATCGTCTCTTCCATCCTATGTTTGGCCGGCTGGGTCTTTGTCTTTTCTTTAAAAAATGAACTTCCGGAACAAGAAGTAACTATTAATTCTTTTCTGGCGACGATTAAGCAGTTCAGAAGAGCTTTGAAATTTGGATGGGTCGCCTTCTTGCCCCCCTTCTCGTATGGCTTTTTAGAATCATCCTTAAACGGTAGTTTTCCCATTTATGCCTTAAGAATGAATATGGATGTTTCAAGTGTTTCGCTCGTATTATCTGCTTTTGCGATTGGCAGTATTATTACTCAACTCCCTCTTGGGATGTTAAGTGATCATTACGGGCGACGGAATATTTTAATGACTGTGCTGTTCTTGGGCTTTTTTAGTTTTACAGCGGCTAGTTTTCTTGAACACTCCTTTATCGGTCTTTTTATCGCTTTCTTAATCTCCGGAATGGTTGTTGGTTCTACCTTTTCGCTTGGCATCAGCTATATGACCGATTTAGTTCCGAAGGACTTATTGCCGACAGGAAATTTGTTATGCGGCATCTTTTTTAGCCTCGGCAGCTTAAGTGGACCGATTATCGGTGGCTTATTTATTAAATTTTTGCAAAGCGTTAGCTTCTTCTACATTATTAGTACGATGCTCCTAGCGATATCATTCATCATCTTTGCATTTGGAAAAAAGACGTATCTAATTCTTGATCAGCAAAATTCTTAACGACATTAATCTGGAGCAAATTCATATCTTACACATAAAATACATGGTAAGATAAAGAAAATTGAAAATTTTTCCGAAGAAAGTCTGCTGTCATCATTAGGGTGGCAGCTTTCGTGTTTTTTTAGGGGCAGTGAGGTTGATTATTTTTATCAATTCCACGTTCATTTATTTCCATTACCAAAATTACACATTGAAGAATTGCATCAGCTCTATTAACATAAACAATAATTATTATCATTTAAAATCAACCAAAATAGATAAAATCCGTATAATTTCAAAAAATGGATCTGAATATCATTCTCAATTAGAATTATATTTTATCAATTAGAATTGACCGTTCTTTTTTCTTGCTGTATAATCAAATTATTGGGGGGGAGATACAAGATGAGTTCAAACGCAAAATTACTTACAAAAGGGGTACAAAATATTGGCCTTATTGAAAAGATCAAACCACATTTAGAACTGATTGCTGCATCGTTAAGCGGAGTGTTGATTGCTCTCGGCTGGATTTTCGATAAATATGGATTTGGAACTGATTCCATCATTGCTTACCTGTTAGCATTTGTAATCGGTGGGTTTGCGAAAGCAAAACAAGGCATTGAAGCCACCTATGAAAATAAAGAACTAAATGTAGAAATGCTGATGATTTTTGCCGCAGTTGGATCGGCAATTATTGGTTACTGGACAGAAGGAGCCATCTTAATCTTCATTTTTGCCGTCAGTGGAGCCTTAGAAACCTATACCATGAATAAAAGTCATAAGGAGATTTCCTCTTTAATGGAGCTCCAACCAGAGGAAGCACTGCTTATCAGTAATGGGAATGAGAAACGAGTTTCAGTCTCAGAGCTTTGCGTTGGAGACCCTATTCTGATTAAACCTGGTGAACGGGTTCCAGCTGATGGGATAATTATCAAAGGACAAACCAATATTGATGAAGCAGCGATTACAGGCGAGTCCATGCCTGTCTCCAAAGGGGAACAGGCTGAAGTTTTTGCTGGTACCGTTAATATGACTGGCTCGATTACCGTTCAAGTAACAAAGGAGAGCAGTGACACCCTTTTTCGAAAAATTATTCAACTTGTTCAATCCGCACAAAGTGAAAAGTCACCGTCGCAACTTTTTATCGAACGCTTTGAAGGAACCTATGTCAAGGTTGTTCTGCTTGTCGTTATTGCGATGTTCTTCCTTCCTTACTTTCTACTGGGCTGGAGCTGGCATGAATCCTTTTACCGTGCAATGATTTTATTAGTGGTCGCTTCCCCTTGTGCTTTGGTAGCTTCGATTATGCCGGCATCCTTATCCGCGATTTCCAATGGAGCTAGGCATGGGATATTAGTAAAAGGCGGTGTCCATCTTGAAAATTTAGGTCATCTTGAAGCCATCGCTTTAGATAAGACAGGTACGCTTACGAAGGGTAAGCCGGAAGTAACCGAAGTAATAGTGAAGGAAGGGCTTGAAAGGGAAAAGCTCATTTGGCAAGTTGCATCAATAGAAAGCCATTCGAACCACCCGCTGGCGATTTCGATTGTTAAGTACGCAAAGCTGAACCTAAACAAAGAACTATTCCATCCTGACAGTCTGGAAGATATACCTGGCTGGGGAGTAAAAGCAGAAATTAACGGAGAACAATGGAAAATTGGCAAGGCGGCTTTCGTCGGAAAGGAACATGTCGACACGTTTGCAGATGGAAAAGCTAAAGAACTTGCAAGTCTTGGTAATACTCTTGTCTTCATTGAAATCAATGGAGATCTTAGTGCCATGATTGCCTTAAAGGATGTCGTTCGCGAGGAAACGAAGCTGGCGATTGATCATTTAAAGAAACAAGGCATCCATACCGTTATGTTAACGGGCGATAGTGAGAAAACTGCCCGGGCGATAGCGGCTGAAAGCCATGTTGATGAATTTTTCGCTGAATGCCTGCCGGAATCTAAGGTAGAACATCTTAAACAGCTTAAATCAAAATATAAAACCGTTGCCATGGTAGGCGATGGGATTAACGATGCTCCAGCACTAGCGATTGCCAATGTCGGAATTGCGATGGGAGAAGGAACGGATGTAGCTCTTGAAACGGCGGATATCGTGCTGATGAAGAATGACTTGCCACGAATCGCCGACGCCATTCAACTTTCAAAACGAATGAATAAAATTATCAAACAGAATGTCATTTTCTCGATATCGATTATCATGCTCTTGATTGCATCCAATTTCTTTCAGATGCTTGATTTGCCATATGGAGTCATTGGCCATGAAGGCAGCACTATCCTCGTGATTCTGAATAGTCTCCGGCTGTTAAAATCATAAGAAAAGCGCAAGGCGCACGTCTATCGGCGTATGGCCTCCTCGGAAAAGCTAACGCTTTTCCTTCGTGCGATGCTAATGCTGCCGAAGCATTCCTTATGGAGCGCTTCGACTATATAAATTCTCATATCATAAGAAAAGGACTGGGTGAGTAATCACCCGGTCCTTTTCTCATGACTAGTTCTTAGTGGTATCCGTTTGAGCCATTTGCTGACCCTGATGTTTTTTGTTTCGGATTACTTTTATTTCCTTTTTGCTTTGTACCGCCATCTTTTTTGGTTTGTTTCGTCACGATTAAAACCTCCCTTATGTTAAGTTATCCCCCAGTTATAGTTTGGACAGATTGTCCTTTTTCATAAAGGAAAGTATTAGCAGTTCAAGCGATTCCGTTCACTATAAAAAGCATTGATTTCTCCACCAATAATAATAATAAAAGCTGTTATGTATAACCAAATCATTAACACAATGATGGTCCCAATACTTCCGTAAGTGAGCGAAAAGTTACTGAAATTCTCGACGTAGAAGGATAATCCGATGGAAGAGATAATCCAGCCCATTGTTGCAAAGATTGCTCCGGGTAAGGCACTTCGGCAGCGCAATCTTACATTCGGTGCAATCCAATACAAGCCTGTAAATATAAGGAACAATATTATCGCACTGACCAGCCAGCTTAACGTATTCCATAGCTTGATAAATTCAGTGGTATAGCCTAATTTAGAAAACAAAAATAGGCCAATTTCCTTCCCAAATACGGGTAAAATAATTGCAAGGATAAAGACAAATATCAGCCCAAAGGTTAGTAATATCGCTACTCCTCTTGAAACAATAAATGAACGGCTTTCCTTCACATTGTAAGCTTTATTAAAAGCCCTTACGATTGCGTTTATTCCGTTTGAGGCTGACCAAATTGTGCCAATAATCCCAAATGACAGCAAACCGCCATTCCGATGATTCATGATCTCGTCTACATTTTTCTCAATTAGGTCCATCGCTTCCACTGGGGCAAAATCGCTGATCAATCCAAGCATGTCCTGATGTGGAATCGGGAAATACGGTAAAAGTGTAAATAATACAATCAAAAGTGGAAACAAGGAAAGTAGTAAAAAGTAGGCCAGCTGTGCACTTAACCCAGGAAGATCATCTTCCTCGATCCGGTGCCAAAGCAATCTGAGCAATGAGGAGCGTACATTCCCTTTCTTTTCCATGTCCAGCTCTCCTTCTAATTATTATTTTCCTCTTCTCCCGATACTTCTTGTAAAAGTTGTTCTTCCTCACTCATTGAGAAACTAGCTTTTGTTTCTTTTAGGATTTCTGTCACCTGGGGTGTCAGCTCCCGTATCTCGTCAACTTTATTTGTAATATAGGAAATATCTTCAGTCACCTGCTGGGCGGCTGTTTTTATTTTAGACGCCGTTTCTTTCACCTTATCGGTTATTGTGCCAGGATTACACAGAACATAGGAAACCTTGCTTGAAGTCTTTTGAACGCTTTCCTTCATTACCTGGCGGGTTTGTTTATCTAAGAGGCTAAGGGCACCACCTGCAATGGCTCCGATTAACATTCCCCTCCAAAATTGATTTTTCTTCGTCATTTTAAATTCTCCTTCCACTATGATAATTATCATTAATCTCTCTTCAATGAAATTAATACCAAAATCATCTCACCCTTTATTTTGCTTTAAATCAATTCCACTTTGCAAGCTTGTCCGAAACTTTTATCCTTCCTTTAGGCAAAGATAATGACTAATATTCAAACGATGTTTATATTGACATCTACTTTTTAACATGAAAAGATGAGATTATTAATTCGAAAAGGGTGACCGAAATGAATTTATCTGAGAAATCGATTGAAAACGTCGAATATATGATTGAACAAATAAAGGAAAAATTAAAGGTTCTTAACCTTGGAGCCATCAAGCCATCACACTTTGATGAAGACATGTATGAGGAATTAAAAGAAATTTATGATATGGTTCTAAGGAAAAACTCTTTTAGTCCAAATGAAATGCAGGCATTAGTAGAAGAGCTTGGAAGCCTGCGAAAAAAATAATAAGAAAAGTCCAATGATAATAATTCCAGTACTACTAGAAAACCCGTTATTTCCAATGAATAACGGGTTTTTTTTTATTTCTGTTCAGTTAAGATAATAGGACCATCTTTGGTGATGGCAAGTGTATGCTCATATTGCGCCGAATATTTACCGTCTATTGTCCGGGCTGTCCAGCCGTTATCATCCATTTTTGTTTGGTACAGGCCGATATTCACCATTGGTTCAATCGTAAAAACCATCCCCTCTTTAATTCGCGCACCTTTTCCTGGTAGCCCATAATGCGGAACATCTGGTTTCTCGTGTATCACCGCACCAATTCCGTGGCCAATAAAGTCCCGTACCACCGATAATCCTTCGCTCTCTACATAGGTCTGAATCGCATGGCCAATATCCCCAATTCGATTGCCCACAACTGCTTGTTCAATGCCCTTGTAAAGCGCTTCCCTTGTAACCTTTAATAAATGATCGGTTTCCGCTGCAACCTTGCCTACTGCATAAGACCAAGCGGAATCAGCCAAGGCTCCATTGTATTTGACTACCATATCCACCGTTACAATGTCGCCTTCCTTTAATGGCTCCTCCCTTGGAAATCCATGGCACACTTCGTCATTAATACTTGCACATGTTGCATATTTATAACCTTTATAGCCCTTTTGCTCTGGAGTTGCCTTATTTTCACTTAAAAACCTTTCAACAAATTGGTCAATTTCCCAAGTGGTAATGCCCGGCTTAATTAATTTTGCAATTTCTTTATGACAGGCTGCCAGTATTTCTCCTGCCTTTTTCATGGCTTCAATTTCTCGTTGTGATTTAAGGACAATCATGTTATTCCCTGCCTTTTTGTATTATTTTTATGTAATATAAGCAATATTGGTTATATTGGAACATAGTACACATAAAATTGATTATTTGGGTCACCCTTTGCAACACTTTTTATATTAACTCTATCGCATCATTTTTTCAAAGTTACTATCTTATTTAGAGATTCCAAAAAACATTATTTTTCAACGTTCAATATTTTGTAATATTCTTTCGTTCTTAATATGGTTGTTTTTCATTCTTTTTGATAGAATAAACGTATAAATACTATTAATAGGTGTGTGAGAGTTAATGATAGGTGACCGCGTAAAAAAATTTCGCTTAGAAAAGAAAATGTCACTATCCGTACTTGCTGAACAAGCAGGTGTTGCAAAATCTTATTTAAGTTCACTTGAAAGAAACTTGCAAAAAAATCCTTCGATTCAGTTTCTTGAAAAAATAGCTGCCGTATTAAATCTTCCCGTTGAACATTTGATACATGATCAAATCGATATAGATCGGTTAGATAACGATTGGATGAATCTGGTCAAAGAGGCAATGGCTTCAGGTGTTTCAAAAGAACAATTTCGCGATTTCCTTGAATTTAATAAGTGGCGGATAAATCAAAATAATGACAATAAGTAGTCCTTTGTGTTTTAAAGAACAAATGGCGCAAGCGCCCGTTTAGCGGCGTATGGACTCCTCGAAAAAGCTAACGCTTTTTCTTCGTGCGATGCTTATGCTGCCGAAGCGTTCCTTGTGGAGCGCTTTGACTGAGATAAATGTAAACTCGCCGACTGGCAAGCCGTTAGGCGAAGACAGAGGCGTAGTTGAATTTATGCGTTCAGAATTTAGGAAATAAATTCTGATTAGCTAAAGGAAACACGG
>NZ_CALBWS010000017.1 GCF_937468385.1 Neobacillus rhizosphaerae | reverse complement strand
TTGTATTGTTGTACCTTTCATTTTGGTCAATCTAATGAGGAGCTAAACTAAACGTGGGTCGGAATCATTTTCATTTTAGATGGTGGTGACGAGGAACGAGTCACCATATGAGTTTTCTGTGAAAATCCAGAAATTCCATATTGTTTATCAAGGGTAGAAAAGGTAGAATTTAAAATTGGATTTAGATAAAAAAGTGACTACTGAAAACCTTATGGAGCTGGTAATATGTATAAAGCAATTTTATTCTTATTTTTTATTGTCATTTGTTTGACTGCAGTTATTTTTACAAGCTTAAAAGACAGCTTTTATTCCCTTTTGTAAGAATACTAGGTGGCGCAAACGTTGAGATTAATCCTGATTCGTGAAAAATAGGTATTTTCATTAGTACAAGATTAACTCCTTCAACATAGGCTGTTAATGTAAACAGAATATTTGAAGGGAGAGCATTATATGTATCTTGGAACAAATTTTTTGCCGCCAGTCATTCACCCGACTCAACAAATTGTAAACCACACGTTCTCAACCACGGTGGTGCCACATATTCATCCAGTACACGCAACAACGGTGAATCATCATATGTACCAACATAAGCATTACTGCCCGGAATCAGCTTCATGCTGTGAAGATGTATGCAATCAGCATATTAACTGCTGTAATCCATGTGCTCCAGGCGGAATGCCGGCTGCAAATGTCGTACCCGGCTTTGGAATGGGTGGTCCAGGTTTTGGACCAGGAGGCCCAGGCTTTGGACCAGGAGGCCCAGGCTTTGGACCAGGAGGCCCAGGCTTTGCTCCGGGACCTTTTATGGGGCCTAGACCTTAAGAGTACTGTTAATTGCAAGGGCTTTTTAGCCCTTGTTTTTTTAATTTGTTTTACTATATGATATGCTATGTTTGTAAAAGTGTTTGTCCATTTTTAAAAAATTTTTCAACTGAGGAGAAAGCTCTTGATAAAAGTGCTGTCCATTTCAGGCTATAAACCTTTTGAATTAGGGATTTTTAAGAAAGACCATCCATCGGCATTATTTATTAAGGCTGCTATCAAGAAATCTTTGCTAACTTTGTTAGAAGAAGGACTAGAGTGGGTGCTGATTAGTGGTCAGTTAGGTGTAGAATTATGGGCTGCTGAAGTTGTTTTTGATTTGAAGAAGGACTTTCCTAATGTAAAGCTTGCGGTAATAACCCCTTTTCTAGACCAGGAAGCCCAATGGAATGAAAACAATAAAGAATGGTATCAGTCTGTACTTGCAGCGGCAGATTTCATTGATTCTGTTACGAAAAAGGGATATGAAAAACCTTGGCAATTCCGGTTGAAAAATCAGTTTTTTATTGAAAAAAGTGATGGGCTCTTGCTTCTATATGATCAGGAAAAGGAAGGAAGTCCAAAATATCTTTATGAATTGGCAATGCAATATCAAAAAGATCGTGACTATTCTATAGAGCTTATAACCTTTTATGACTTACAAATGATTGTTGAGGATGAACAGTTAAAACGTACTGATTTTTAGGAATAGTCGAGATGCATTTTCCGCTAAAAAAGCGATTCTAAATTTAAATACACAAGAAAATTGACAAAAGCAATTATTTTTGAAAAAATAATAGGTAATGATTGGCGAATACTGAGGTGATTTTGATGCTTTCTGATAAAGTGAAATTAACAGCTAAGGATGTTTTAGAAAAAGAGTTTAAGACCGGCGTAAGAGGTTATAAACAAGAAGATGTTGATAAATTTTTGGATTTAATTATTAAAGATTATGAAACCTTTCATCAAGAAATTGAGGACCTTCAACAGGAAAACCTCAGGCTACGAAAACAGCTCGAGGATAGCTCAAAAAGGCAGCCGGTGGCACAACCAGCTGGGACAACAAATTTTGATATATTAAAACGTTTATCCAATTTAGAAAAACATGTTTTTGGCAATAAACTATATGATTAACAGATTGTGCTAGTATTTCCTAATAAAAACCATTGAATAAACAGCATAATATACATATAATAATAAAGTATCATTAATGACGTTCGGGTAATCGCTGCAAGGAGCATTTGCAAATTGCAGAGGAAAGTCCATGCTCGCACGAGCTGAGATGCTCGTAGTGTTCGTGCCTAGCGAAATCATAAGCTAGGGCAGTTGGGGCTAGCATCCAGCTGACGGCCGGGAAAATACCTAAGTCCAACGGATATGGTATGAATACCTATAAAAGTGCCACAGTGACGTAGCCTTTCTAGAAATAGAAAGGGTGGAACGGGTAAACCCCACGAGCGAGAAACCCAAATAATGGTAGGGGCACTTTCTCTGAGGAATTGAACGAGGAGAAGGACAGATTCCATATGAATCTGTAGATAGATGATTACCACCTCTGTACGAGACAAATAGTCGCTTGTAGTACGATGGTACAGAACATGGCTTACAGAACGTTATTAATGGGAAAATATGCTGGTTATTTAACGGCTCTCCTAATTTGGGGAGCTTTTTTATTGTAATCTTGTTTGAATAGTGCATTCGTTGACTGCTATTTGTTAATAATGTTAGCGAATATCATAAATCGTTGTTATTGGATAACGATATATACATAACAAAAGTAGAAGTTAAGGGTGAAGAAATGGGAAACTATCAAATAATTGCTACTGCGGCAATGGGTCTAGAAGCCCTAGTTGCAAAAGAAGTACGGTCACTTGGATACGAATGTGAAGTAGAAAATGGGAAGGTTATTTATTCAGGGGATGAATCTGCGATTGCTCGCAGTAACTTATGGCTGCGAACGGCTGACAGAATAAAGATAAAAGTTGGAGAGTTTAAGGCCTATACCTTTGATGAATTGTTTGAGAAAACGAAGGCACTGCCATGGGAAAAATTCCTTCCTGAAGATGCGGAATTTCCTGTGATTGGAAAATCTGTCAAATCAAAATTGTTTAGCGTTTCGGATTGTCAGGCTATTGTCAAAAAAGCTGTTGTTGAACGGATGAAGAAATATTATAAGCGAAACAGTTGGTTTGAGGAAAATGGTGCTTTTTATCGCATTGAAATAGCTTTGTTAAAGGATGTTGCGACTATTACCATTGATGCCAGCGGTCAAGGCCTCCATAAACGCGGATACCGAATCGATCAAGGGGAGGCACCGTTAAAGGAAACCCTGGCTGCTGCTCTTGTGATGTTAACCAATTGGAAGGCTGATAGCCCCTTCATTGATCCTTTCTGTGGTTCAGGTACCATTCCGATTGAGGCAGCAATGATTGGACAAAATATTGCTCCAGGGTTTAATAGAGAATTTGTTTCAGAAGGCTGGAATTGGATTTCGTCGAAAGTTTGGGATGATGCTCGTATGGAAGCAGAAGACTTGGCAAAATACGACCAGCCAATAGACATAACAGGTACAGATATAGACCACAGGATGGTGAAAATCGCTCAAGAGAATGCGATTGAGGCCGGTTTTGCTGACATCCTTCAATTTAAACAAATGCAAGTAAGAGACATTTCTACAAGTAAAGAATATGGGGTTATTGTTGGTAATCCTCCATATGGAGAAAGACTTGGGGAGAAAAAGGCTGTTGAGCAGATGTATAAGGAAATGGGTCAGGCCTTCGGTAAGCTCGAAACATGGTCGATTTATATCCTGACATCAAATGAAGAGTTTGAGCAATTTTACGGAAAGCCGGCAACGAAAAAAAGAAAGCTGTTTAATGGCTTTATCCGGACGGACCTTTATCAATATTGGGGGAAAAAGCCCCCTCGTCAAAATGAAATGATGAAATAGAGGGTTTTTGGGGGGAATAAGATGCAGAATCGGATGCCGTTTATTGTTTCAAAGACTGATTCCTTTTACGATAAATTAGGTGAATGGATCGGCGATTTATTCTATGATATTTTACCGGAAGCCGGTTTCGAACTTAGGGATGAGCAAATTTTTATGGCTTTTCAACTTGAAAAAGCATTTAAGGATAAAAAAGTGATGTTTGCTGAAGCGGGAGTTGGAACTGGGAAAACGATTGTTTATTTACTTTATGCGATTATGTATGCACGGTACATGAATCGGCCTGCCGTTATTGCCTGTGCGGATGAAACATTAATTGAGCAGCTTGTAAAAAAAGAAGGCGATATTGCAAAATTAGAGAAGGTCCTGAGTCTAAATATCGATGTGCGCTTAGCAAAATCGAGGGATCAGTACCTTTGTTTAAAAAAGTTGGACCAGGTAAGGGATAGCGGTTTTTCAGATGAAATCTCTACTATTTATCAGCAGCTACCGGATTTCGTACACACGGCAGGCTCGATGCAGTCGTTTGAAAAATATGGAGATAGAAGGGATTATTCCACTTTATCTGATGATTTATGGGGTCAGGTTAATTGGGATCCCCTTCAGGATTGTTTTTCTTGTGAAAAGCGCCATCGCTGTGGCCTAACTTTACACCGAGATTTTTATCGTCATTCAACAGATTTAATCATCTGTTCCCATGATTTTTATATGGAGCATATTTGGACTAAGGAATCACGAAAGCGAGAAGGTCAGTTGCCATTATTACCAGAACATTCATCCGTTGTTTTTGATGAGGGCCACCTGCTTGAATATGCAGCACAGAAAGCGTTAAGTTACCGCTTTACTGAGTATACCTTAGAGAAATTGCTCACAAGGTTAATGGAAAATGAAGTGCGTGAGAAAACCTTATTCACAGTTGAAGAGGCTCTTTTAGATAGCGAAGCATTTTTTGATACAATTTCACAATTTTCCTCATTGTCACAAGGCTCTGAAAAACAAGTTATTACCAAACATCCATTAGTAATGAAGGCATGCCGAAAGTTACATTCAACCCTTCAAGTATTGGAGGAGGAATTGGTTTTTGAAAGTGAGTTATATGTCATTAATGAGTATGAATTGAAAATTGTTGAGGAGTATTTGGAACAAATCACCTACTCGTTATCGCTTTTCCTGCAAGAATTAAATGGAATCACTTGGTTTGAACAGGACAAGGGAGAGCGGACGTTGGTTATTATGCCAAAAATGGTCGAAGAAGTTATGCGGGAAGAGGTTTTCTCACAGAAAAAACCGTTTATTTTTTCTTCTGCAACGCTCTCAAATCAAAAATCCTTTGACTATATTGCTAATAGTCTTGGTGTAAAGGAATACTTATCATTTTCAGTTGCATCGCCATTTGAATATGATGAAAAAATGGAGGTTCATCTTCCTAGATTCTCTAGTGGTATTTCTGAAAAAATCAATTATCTTGTTAAAATGATTAACAAATCAGAAGGGCGTGCGCTAATTCTTTTAAATAGTAAGGAAGAGTTGGCCGAGATAAAGCAAAGACTTTCGGAAGAAATACACTATCCCATCTACTTTGAAGGGGATGCAGAAATTAGCACGCTCGTTTCGAAATTTCAAAATGAAGAGCATGCAATTCTATGTTCGATTCACCTTTGGGAAGGGCTTGATATCCCAGGTAGATCGCTTGAAAATGTTTTTATTCTTTCGCTGCCTTTTCCTCCTAATGATCCTGTGTTTACGGCAAAAAGGAATGGCACAGACAATCCGTTTCTAGATGTCGACTTACCATACATGCTCCTGCGCCTTCGTCAAGGAGTAGGGAGGCTAATCAGGAGTGAAAAGGACAAAGGAACTGTTCATATTTTAATAAATGAAGAGATCAATCCGGGTGTTTTACAGAAAATAAAAGAGGTTTTGCCAACTCAGGCACTTGAGCATTAATTAAGGATAAAAGAAAAGCGGAAGCAGGCTAATCCCTGTACTTCCGCTTTTTTAATTAACGTCCTAATGCTTTAAGACCCTCTGGGGTCATTTTTTCTGGCGACCAGGCAGGCTCCCAAACGAGATTAACTTCAACTTTTTGAGTTTCTTCCATACCTTCAACACAATAACGAACACCACTGGTAATGCTGTCATGAAGCGGGCAGCCAGGTGTTGTTAATGTCATTGTTATCCTAACATCTGCATCAGCTGAAACTTCTATATGATAAATTAAGCCAAGGTCTACCACATTAATATTTAACTCTGGATCATAGACAGTTTTTAACTCATTAAGGATTTTTTCTTTTAATTTCATCATTAACACCTCACTATTTTTTTAAGACACTTAGGATACTAAGGGCGATAATAATAAATAAGATTGATAAAATAAACTGTCCAGTATTAAAAAGAATAGCAATTTTGAAGATTAATCCACAAAAGACGATTAAAACAGCTGCTATAAACAACGAAAATACAGGAACGACAATCCTTTCATTCATCATCTCTTTTAAGGATGGAACCTTACTTTTCCCAATCTTTTTACTATATTTATAAGTCCACCAAAGGAAAGGAACAATTTTATATAAGTAACTCACAATACTTAGGACAATCCATAGTAATATATAGCTATAAATGAGTGGAGCAGCTAATGTTGAACTAGAGCTAGTCCACAGCAGGATAAAAGCTGCAAAATGAATCGCATTTCCAAACCCAATCGCTACTAAGGCGAACGTAAATGGTTTATCCAGTTTTTTCTTCAACCTTTTTTTAATAACGATCTTAATATGCCAACTAAAAACCGAAAAACCAGCTAAAAGCAAAAAGAAGCCCATTTTCAGAAGAACATGATTATTGGTACTGAAAGAAATCATCGTAATTATCAGTCCAGAGACATACATTCCGTATACATATCTCGCATGGACCATAGGAAAACCATGGGATAAGGAAAACATCGGCACCATCTTATAAGAAAATCCAAAGATTAATAGCGTAAACCATCCAGTTAATCCAAATAAAAGATGGGTTTTAAAAATTACTTGATAGTATTCGATACCAATACCTGTTTTTAAACAATAAATCAGCGTAATCCCCATGAAAATAGTAATAAACAGGCAAACCAATGCTGAACCAACAAAGGCTGTTAAGATAGTTGGTTTTGCTTGCCGTTTTAATGTCATGAACATTTGGAATAAAAACATCAATATGCCTAGTAAGGTAAGTATGCCCGGGATTAATGCCCTTTGCGGTGACCAATAAAGCATTCCTGAAAAGGTCGCAATTCCTGCTGCAGTGATGAGAAATTGGACAAACCCAAATTTCTCATTCCATATATTAGTTAGGAATGCAACAGGTACGAGCTGGTACATTGCTCCCATTGCTGCCATTAGGGCCCAGCCTAAGACTAATAAATGGGCTGAGGACCAGATAGCTGGAATACGAAAGCTTCCGTCTACCATCAAATTTCCTTTGAGCAAAAGTAGAATTTGGGATAGAACCAATGCAATTAGACTAAAAAAGACAAATGAAAAAGGAAGCTTGATATTGGTTTCACTTCCCATATTTTGAGGAAGCATGTCGTTCACCTTCTTATCGGAAGATTTCAATTTTAAAACTTCCATCGTTTTGTGATTCTGTTCGTTGTTTGTAGCCCAGTTCTTCAAGCTGCTCATAAAGAAACATGGGTCTCCTGTCATTAATAATCGTTAAAACCTCATTTTCTCCAAGTGTTTCTAATGCAGCTAAAGTTTTCATCATCGGTTGTGGCGGTTCTAGGCCGCGATTATCCAATATCATTTCATTCACCACCCCTTTACTTCCCTTAGCTTTTCTTTGTGAATGTGACCATCCAATGTTTCTTTTCAATTTTTTCTTCATCATGGGTAAAGCCTTTTGCCTTTAACACGGCGAAAAGTGGGACAGGTTTGAAGGGGACATGAAGGATAAAAATATCATCATTCTTTAGTTCCTTAATAGCCTCCATTATTTTTTGAAAAGGTTCAATTTTATTTTTTAAATCCTCACGTACATCAAGTTCAATAATTCTCGGTTCCATAATATCCACATCTCCTTAAATTTTCGGGGTGAAAATATTGATTATTAATAGAATAGCTCTTGTTGTAATGCCTCACGGTCGATTAAGTAAAACCCTTCTTGGTCCTGTGTAACATATTCTTTCTTCTTAACATGATTGATGGTCCTGCTAACGGTTTCTCTTGAAGTGCCAATCATGTTGGCTAATTCTCGATTAGTGAACTGTGTAGTTAGCTTATACCGTTCACCGACCTCTTCACCATTTGATTTACATAGCCTTATAAGAAGTAAAATAATTTGTTCGTACGTATTATGGAGAACTTGTGCTTCTAATCTCCCCTGCAAATCAACGATTTTTTCTCCTAGAACTTTAAATAGCTTTATGCAAAGTTCTGGATAGGAGATAAGTATATCTTCAAATTTGTCAATCGGGATGACAATCAGAATGGCATCGTCCATAACCTCTGCATGTGCAGGGAAATTCCCTTTCCTGAAAAATCCAGCATGGGGGAACATTTCTCCTTGTTCAAGTACAGAAATAAGTTGTTCTTTGCCAGATTGGTCAGTTTTATATATTTTGATTTTTCCACTATGGATAAAGAAAACACGGTCAAGATGATCATCCTGCATAAAAACATACATCTTATGTTTATAAAACCGTGTTTGAGCAATTTTTACGATAGGATCTAGTTCTGCTGCCGATAATTCTTTGAAGATTGGGACATCAGACAACCTTTTAATAATGTCCTCTTGCTTCATTAACATCACCTTCATATTATTTATTCGATTTATTACATTGTAGCAATGATTTCACACTGGCTATGTGACCTCCGTCATAGCTGACTATTTTTTATGAAAATAATTCTCATATGCAGTGATAAAAATCACTCAGTATAAATGAGGTGCTTCACTTTGTAAGATTGTTACCAAAGTTACAATACAAAATGAAAAGAAACACGAGAGGATGAACACGTATGGAAATACAAAGAGGGACATCAACAAATAAAGTGTTGAAGGCGGATAAAAATGGTCTATTAAAATCTATTTTAATTGCTACCATTTTAATTAGTTTCACTGTCTTGCTTGTTGGTGGCTATTGGATATTTAAGGAACAAGCACCTAGACCATTAGAGGTCACAAATGAAAAAGGTGACGTTCTATTTACAAAAGATTCGATCATGGGTGGTCAGGCTGTTTTTCAAAAGTACGGCTTAATGGATTATGGTACTGTTTTAGGTCACGGTTCTTATATGGGTCCCGACTATACTGCTGAAGCCCTTCAGATTTATACAGAAGGAATGCAAGCTTTTAAAGCAAATGAAAAGTATGGGAAAGACTTTTCCACATTAAATGAAGATGAAAAAACCGTTATAAAAAATAATGTTATTAAGGAAATGCGCAAAAATCGCTATGATAGCGACAAGGATACAATGGAACTAACGAATGCACAAGCTTACGGACTTGAGAAAGTAAGGGTGCATTATAAAGAGATCTTTACAAAAGGTGACGGCTGGGGATTAAAAGCAAACTTAATTAAAGAAGGAGATATGCCAAAAACAGATCGTGCATATGTTGCACAAGGTGACCAAATCACGCAAATTTCTGATTTCTTCTTCTGGACAGCTTGGCTTTCTAGTACCGTTCGTCAAGGTGACAAAATCACGTATACAAATAACTGGCCGTACTTCGAAGATGCCGGAAACCAATTATCATTCTCAGCTATTTGGTGGAGCGGTGCCAGTATAACAATCCTTATCTTAATGATTGGAGTTATTCTGTTCTTCTTCTATCGTTACCAATTCGGCATGCAAGAAGCATATAAAGAAGGTAACTTCCCACGAATTGATTTACACAAAATACCAGTAACGAGCTCTCAGGTGAAAACAGGAAAGTATTTTGTTATAGTAGCTGCCTTGTTCTTCGTCCAATGTATGTTTGGGGCATTACTGGCACATTACTACATTGAGCCTGATAGTTTCTTTGGAATAAAGTGGATTCACGACATTCTTCCATTTAATATTACAAAAGGATATCACTTGCAGCTTGCGATTTTCTGGATTGCTACTGCATGGCTTGGAATGGGGATATACGTAGCTCCGCTTGTTGGTGGTTATGAGCCTAAGAAACAAGGTTTATTAGTCGATATTTTATTCTGGGCATTGGTTGTCCTTGTTGTTGGAAGTATGGTTGGAGAATGGCTTGGAGCAAACGGCTTCTTAGGTAACAATTGGTTCTTATTCGGACACACAGGGTGGGAATATATAGAGCTAGGACGTATTTGGCAGCTGATTCTGATTGTCGGCATGTTTATCTGGCTGTTCATCGTTTATCGAGGGCTTAAGGCAGGTCTTAAGAAAGAAACTGATAAGGGCGGACTTATCCATCTCTTATTCTACTCAGCAATTGCCGTACCTGCCTTCTATGTTTTTGCATTATTTATCAATCCAGGTACAAGCTTTACCTTTGCTGATTACTGGCGCTGGTGGATTATCCACTTATGGGTAGAAGGTATTTTCGAAGTATTTGCGGTGGTTGTTATTGGTTTCTTATTGGTTCAATTAGGTCTAGTAACGAAAAAATCAACAGTAAGACAACTGTATTTCCAATTAATTTTACTTTTAGGCAGCGGTGTTATCGGAATTGGTCACCACTACTACTATAACGGTTCTGCAGAAGTTTGGTTAGGACTTGGAGCTGTATTCTCAGCATTAGAAGTTATTCCCTTAACATTGCTCATTCTAGAAGCATATGAGCAATACAAAATGATGCGTGAGGGAGGCGTAGATTTCCCTTACAAAGGAACCTTCTGGTTCTTGATCTCAGTTGCCATTTGGAACTTGGTTGGCGCAGGTGTCCTTGGATTCTTAATTAATTTACCAGCAGTAAGCTATTTTGAACACGGCCAATTCTTAACACCAGCACATGGCCATGGTTCGATGATGGGTGTCTACGGTATGTTTGCCTGTGCTGTACTTCTTTATTCATTACGAAACATTGTAAAACCAGAAGCATGGAACGATAAATGGCTTAAATTCAGCTGTATCATGTTGAATGTTGGACTTGCAGGAATGGTCTTCTTATCCTTACTTCCTGTCGGTATCATCCAAATCAAGGAGGCTTTCTATCATGGATATGCTGCTTCCCGATCAGCATCGTTCCTACAAAAGCCTCTTGTGGAAACCTTATTAACCTGGCGTGCGGTGCCTGACACCATTTTCCTTATCGGCGTAGTAGTATTATTGTCATTTTGTATTAAAGCAATCTTTAATTTACGTAAGCCGACCCATAAAGAGGGGGAAAAGCTTCCAGTTAAAGACTTAGCACTTGATGAGGAATAGGCACGAAAAAACCGCAAAGCTCAGCTTTGCGGTTTTTCTTCAATTTTGGAAATTTTTTGATAGCATTCAAAACAATAATTCTCTTTTTCTTTGGTAATGACACCATTAAAAAATCCGTCTAGACAAAAGATTTCTTTGTTACAGCTTATGCATAAACCGACTAATTCCTTCATTCCTTGCCCTCCAGGCAGTTTCCAAAAGTATAAAAAAAAACATGTGTTAAGTGTGATACGAAGCACTTAATGGTCGAAGATGTTTTCATATAATAAAAGTGAAGTTAACAAACTAAAAGGAGTGATAATCATGCAAACTTACGCAAAAGTTATTAATGTACCAGATTTTCCCCCACGCGAAAAACATCCAACGATTTTTAACGGTTTTGACGAATTGGCAGCTGGCGAGACGATGATGATAGTGAACGACCACGATCCAAGACCGCTTTTATATCAGTTTATGATGGAACGAACAGAACAATTTTCTTGGGACTACCTAGAAGAAGGTCCTGAAACCTGGAAAGTAGCAATTAGTAAGAAGTAATTCTTATGCAAGAGTGTTTGAATTTTTAGTATACTTAACTCTCTTTAAGCATTTTACATTAATACTTATTTCAAGGTACCATCTACTTATCCCTATCCATTTATTTTACAACAGAAATTCTTTCTGTTGTTTTTTTAATTTCCATTGCTTTCTACTTTTCAGAAAAATATGATAAAATTTGTTTATAAAAAGGGGGTACTAAAATGAATGAAGCGCAAGTAGAGAAGGAGTTTTTGGAGTATGTAAAGAAAATGTCTGCTTATAATGAGGCATTAGGGTTAGTTTATTGGGATCTACGAACAGGAGCTCCAAAGCAGGGGGTAGACCAGAGGTCAGAAGTGATTGGAATGTTATCTTCGGAAGTTTTTAAAATGTCCACTTCTGAAGAGATGGCCGCATACATAGCCAATTTATCTAAACAGGAACTTCCTGAAACCACTAGAAAGATTCTTGAAGAATGCAAAAAAGAATATGACCGGAATAAGAAAATTCCTGCAGAAGAATACAAAGAGTTTGTGATTCTTCAATCAAGGGCAGAAAATGTATGGGAGGAAGCGAAGGAAAAAGCCGATTTTGCACTGTTTAGTCCTTACTTAGAGAAGCTGGTAGCGATGACAAAACAGTTTGTCAGCTATTGGGGGTATGAAGAAAATAAATATAATGTTTTATTAGATATGTATGAACCCGGTATGACCATCGAAGTATTAGATGGGGTTTTTGATAAACTTAAGGATAAAATCATTCCCTTAGTTAAAAAGATTGCTGATTCTGACAATAAGCCTAAAACTGATTTTCTTTTTGAAGCATTTACGAAGGAAAAACAACGAGATTTTAGTTTAGAAATTCTCGCTAAAATGGGTTATAACTTCAATGCAGGAAGATTGGATGAAACCGTCCATCCCTTTGCTATTGGATTAAACCCTGGTGATGTTCGCGTGACAACAAAGTATGATGAAAATGATTTCCGTACCGCAGTTTTCGGAACGATTCATGAAGGTGGTCATGCGTTATATGAACAAAATATTGCAAAAGACTTGATTGGTACGCCGCTATGCACAGGAACTTCAACGGGCATTCACGAATCGCAATCCCTTTTCTATGAAAATATCGTCGGACGAAGCTTGCCATTTTGGAAAAATAATTACGGACTTTTAAAGACTTTTGCAAATGGCCAGTTCGATCAAGTTGACATTATGGATTTCTATCGTGCGATTAATGAATCCAAGCCATCATTCATTAGAATTGAAGCAGATGAATTAACATATCCTCTTCATGTGATTATTCGCTATGAAATTGAAAAGGGTTTATTTAATGACGAGATTGAAGTGGCAGATCTGCCAACAATTTGGAATGATATGTATGAGCAGTACTTAGGAATTCGTCCTGAGAATGACGCTCAAGGTGTTCTCCAGGATGTCCACTGGGCGGGGGGGAGCTTTGGCTATTTTCCGTCGTATGTCTTAGGGTACATGTATGCAGCACAATTTAAGCATAAAATGATTGAAGATATCCCTAATTTTGATCAATTGTTAGTGGAAGGAAATTTACTGCCAATTAAAGAATGGCTGACGAAAAATATCCATCAATATGGAAAAATGAAAAAGCCTCTAGAGCTATTAAAAGATATCACTGGTGAAGGATTAAATGCTAAGTATTTAATAGATTATCTATATGAGAAGTATGGAGAGGTTTATCAGTTAACTTGAAGAAAAATCTGTATTGCTTATTAATCTTCCGAAGTCGTCTCTTAATAAAATTCAAAAAGAAAAGGCTTCAATCGATTAGATTGAGGCCTTTTTCGTACTAATCAGGTTTTCTTTCGTCCTTTTACCATTTATTCCAGGTCTGGAATCCTTTGGAACCTGGAGGTGCATTTTGAATGATATCGATAAACGGTATCGTATAAGCGAAAAGAATAAGGGCTGCCGTAATACCAAGCCATAATTTCCAGTTTTCAAACACCATTGGTGCCTTTTCTGCATTGTCTTCTGCTTCTGCCACTGGGAATTCTTCTTCTCCTTTTGGAGCAAAGAAAGCAAGATTAACAAAGATGATCAGTACTAGAATAATGCCTAGGAATAAAATGGAACCGCCAACTGCTTGGGCAACTTGATAAGGAATCCATTCCGCCGCTTGCTTTGCACCTCCATAAGTGGAGAAAGCAGAACGTCTTGGGCCGCCAAGCAGACCTTCGAAATGCATCGCACCGGACATAAAAGTCATACCAATGAACCACACCCAAGCTTGAATAATCGCTAATTTATTCATTGCCTTTGTTAATTTTCGCCCAGTTAAATGGGGAATCAGCCAATAAGAAATTCCGAAAAATGTTAACACAACAGATGTTGCTAATGTTAAATGAAAGTGTCCAGTTATCCAAATAGTGTTATGAACGACCTGATCCATTTGGTTGGAAGCATTGATAATACCACCTGCACCCGCAGGGATAAAAGCCGCCATTCCGATAAATGGAACGGTAAAACGTGCATCATTCCAAGGAAGCACTCTAAACCAGCCAAACAGGCCTGTTGCTCCTTTACTGCGGCCATATCTCTCAAAAGTTGCAAATAAAGAGAATGCAGTCATTAATGATGGAATAACAACCATGAAAGTTAGGATAACCTGTAAAAACTTCCAAGCGGGATCAATTCCTGGCTCCGTTAATTGGTGGTGGAAACCAACTGGGATAGAGAAGAGCAGGAATAAAATAAACGATAAACGTGCTAACGAATCTGAGAAAATTTTGCCGCCAATAATTTTTGGAATAATGGCATACCAGCACATGTAAGCTGGTAATAACCAGAAGTAAACTAATGGATGTCCAAAATACCAGAACAATGTTCGGCTGACAAGAACATCTACAGTGTCAACTAATCCTAGAGACCAAGGAAGTAATTGGAAAAGGACAGTTGCAGCTACACCCAGTGTCGCGACAATCCACATTACCGTATTTATTACCGCCATAAAGCTTAATAATGGACTTGGTTGACCTGGATTGTTCTTACGCCATTTTGCATAGGTCATAATCTGAGCAGCACCATCAATCCAACTGCCGACCACGACAAAAGTTAATCCTAAATAAAAAATCCAATGTGCTTTAAGTGGTGCATAAAACGTATAAAGAACAGATGCTTCCTTAAGTAAAATCATGGTCGCGGCCATTAAGGTTCCAATTAACATGATCCAAAAACCAATCCAGCCCAAGCGTCTTGCAGCGTTTGAATGGCCCCCAGTTGTTCTGCTCACAGCAGCATATTGAAATCCCATTATAAAGAAGGTTGTTAATACAAGTCCTAATAATACACCATGAACGGTCAAGACTTGATAATAATCAATTCCCCATGGAAGTTCCCATTTACCAGAGCGAACAAGTGTTTGTAAGAGTCCCATTAATCCGCCTAGAGCAAGAGCCGAAAAGGCAACAAAAAAGTGTGCCATTGAAAGCTTTGCATCACGCGGGTCAACCTTTACTTTTGCAACTGTTTCGTTAGCCATTATTTTACCACCTCAATCATTGAACTCATTAAATGGTGTCCAGCACCACAGTACTCATTACAAACAATTAAATATTCACCAGCTTTGTCAAATGTGGTTGTATATTCGCTTACATAGCCAGGTTCAAGCATCATATTAATATTAGTACCAGCAACATTGAAGCCGTGAATAACGTCTTTCGTTGTGGCAATAACTTTCACCTTTGCACCTAGAGGTACCTCTACTTTTCCAGGATTATATGAAAAGGCTGATGCGACAAAGACTAATTCGTAGTCCCAAGCTTTTCCTTCAACCTTATTAAGGCCAGGCTTATCAAATGGTTTTTGTTGATCGACCTTTTCAGGATCAATAGTCGTTAAACAGCTTGGTGGCTTGTTACCAAGATAAAATGCGCTTACTCCAATTACTGTTAAGAAAACCACGAGTGCGCTGATTCCAAAAATAAGCCAAATTTTTTCTAATTTATGCATATGCATAAATTTCTCCCCCCCTCTATCATTAAAAACGTTCTAAGAAAAGATAGTAGACACCTACCCAAGTGACAATAATAAATGCTCCCACAAAGAAAACGGACGCTAATGTCCCTTTAAGGGAGGATTTGTCTTCGATTACTGTTTTTTGTTTAGTTTTTAATTCCGCTTTCGCCATCCCCCTACACTCCCTTCGGAAAATTGAAAATTAATTAAATAAGTTCTCTTTCATAATACAAAACAATTGTGAAAGTAAAACACTAAATTTGTTAGTTCACAAATTGTTCATTTCTTAGATATTTACTATGTTAGTGTTAAAAACCTGATATAACAGTGATTAATATCACAATTCTCCGAGAACAAATGTGAAAAAAATGTGAATAATATATGAACAATCACACCTTACCTGTGATAAAAGTAATTGATAAATATTTCACATACTTTTAATTCCGGTTTTTTGACAGGGAGTCACACTTTGAAGTATTTAAAATATGATATAGAAAACCTGCCGATTGGAGAGCCTCTATGGGCGAAGACAGAGGTGTCGTAACACTTATGACTGAAAGGAAGTTATACTTTCCTATCGGCTAAAAATAATGCCATATTTTCTTTCAGAAAAGAGTGTGTTTTTGTGGAGAAGTATTATTGTGAAAAATGTCGACTCTTATACAATGAAGCCGCAATTTGCAAAATTTGCGGTATAGTAGCAGGAAATAAAATAAAAATCGAAGTTCAAACACAACCAGTAAAATAATGAATCTTAAAAAAGCACTGCTCCTAAGGTGCTTTTATGTTCATGGACAGACCCTTTTCATTGACGAAGGTATGACCATACAAGGTTTTTGATAAGAAAATTGGAAATGATTGCGTAATGAAGGAAGTCCAAATCCGCGTTATAATTTAAGTGCACAACAACAACCTTCAAAACGTTTGCTTCCCTAATCGGGAAGTTTTTTTTTGCCTAAGGATTCTCTGAATAATTTTCGGTTAATTGGTAAAAATACCCTTACAAGTGGTAAAGGAGTATGATGATGCCTACGATTATGTCAATTGCAGAGGTTATTCCTCCTCATGAAATTAACCAAGACCAAGCGTCGGAATTTGCAAGAGAGCTTTTTGCCGATTCATTTAAAGATATAGAGAGATTAATGAAAGCCTTCCAAAATGGACAAATTAAGAAGCGACATTTTGTCAAAGATATTGAGTGGTTCCATCATAATCATTCATTTGCAGAAAAGAATGATGCCTATATCGATTCTGCTGTCAGGCTAGGGAAAGAAGCAGTTGAGAAGTGCTTACATAATGACAACTTTCTAAAAAAGAAGATTCCTTATGATGATATTGACGCGATTTTTTTTATTTCAACAACCGGTTTTGCGACACCGAGTATTGAAGCGAGAATCATGAATCAATTACCATTTAATCCGCATACGAAACGGGTGCCGATTTGGGGACTCGGCTGCGCTGGGGGGGCTGTCGGTTTATCAAGAGCATTTGAATATTGCATAGCATTCCCAAATGCCAAAGTTCTGGTTCTATCTGTTGAACTTTGCAGTTTAACATTCCAGCGCAATGATCTGTCAAAAAGTAATTTAATTGGAACGACTCTTTTTGCCGATGGAGTTGCCTGTGTGTTGGTTTGCGGTGATTCCGCCGTTATGAGTGATTTCAAGAAAATGGAAACGATACCTTCCATTCATGCAACCCAATCGACACTTATGCCTAATTCTTTAGATGTGATGGGCTGGGATATGAAAGATACAGGATTGAATGTTGTTTTTTCACGGGATATCCCACGAATTATTGAAAACTGGTTAAAGCCAAATGTAACTGGATTTTTAAAGCAATACAACGTTGGATTGGAGGAAATTGACTGTTTTATTGCCCACCCTGGGGGTAAAAAAGTATTGGATGCATATGTTACGTCTCTAGGTATTCCTTCATCGATGATTGATGTTGCTCTTGAAGTATTAAAAGAATTCGGAAATATGTCATCAGCAACTATTTTTTATGTGTTAAAGCGCTACATGGAAATGAATATTCCAACCGGGTCTTTAGGGCTTTGTACTGCCCTTGGTCCAGGCTTTAGTTCTGAATTACTACTTTTGAGGTGGCAATGAATGATTGATTTTCTTCCGTTCATTTTTATATTTGCATTTATCATCCTTCAGCGAGTGATTGAACTTTTTGTTGCGAAAAGAAATGAGAATTGGATGAAGCAGCAAGGAGCTATTGAATTTGGAACACAGCATTATCAATATATGGTGTTAATGCACCTGCTGTTTTTTGTCAGTTTTTTCATTGAAAAGACCCTTTTTAATCGAGGATTATCTCCCATATGGCCTTTGGTATTATTCATTTTTGTTTGTACTCAACTAATGAGAATTTGGGTGATTACCTCACTTGGAAGGTATTGGAACATAAAAATTATTGTTAGGCCTAATGCCGATATTATCAAAAAAGGGCCATACCGTTTTATTAAGCATCCTAATTATTTTGTTGTTTCTATTGAAATAATCGTTATTCCAATGTTCTTTACCGCTTATTTTACGGCTTTTTTGTTTACTGTATTAAATGTGATTATGCTTGCAGTTCGAATTCCTGAAGAGGAAAAAGCCCTTAGGAATTTAACAGAGTATGAAGGTAAGTTTCAGGACAGTAATCGCTTTTTTCCGAAGTTTGTTAAATAAATGTGACAGTTCCTCTCGTGGTATTGAAAATGATTATCAGCTGTGCTAAAATTTTGTTAACGATGAAAATCATTCTCACTATAAGTCTAAAAAGGAAGGTGTTACATATGACTTATGCTTTTGTCGGCGGCACCATAATTGTTTATGCATTTGTCATGAAGCACGTTTTAAAAAATGTTACCCAACAATGAATAGCTTATTTAATTGGCCAAGGATCCTCACCTTGGCCTTTTTGTTGTTTATAATTGTTTTTGGTAAAAGGGATGTCAAGATAGGAAAAGTTTGAATTATCGTATAAAATAAAAAATATTACTATGTTATTAAGGGGAATAATTAAAAATGGTACAAACAGACAATCAGAAAGAAACCATTCAAACTCTAAAACGTAAAATCGTTTCGATATATGAATATTTAATCGAGCATCATGATACCGAGCAGGCCGGAAAAGTAAAACAGTTGGCAACAAAGTTAGAGAATAGGGAATTTCTAATTGCCTTCTGCGGACATTTTTCAGCAGGAAAATCGACAATGATTAATCAAGTGGTCGGTGAGAATTTACTGCCATCAAGCCCGATACCGACAAGTGCAAACTTGGTGAGAGTAAAATCCGGTGAGGATTATGCTAAGGTATTTTTTAAACATGAAACACCTAGACTTTATTTAGCACCTTATGATTATGAATTAGTAAAAAATTATTGCAAAGACGGGGACAAAATTGAAGAATTGGAGATAAGCCATAGCGATTCTCGTTTACCGTTGAATACGGTCATTATGGATACACCAGGTATTGATTCTGCCGATGATGCCCACCGGGTCGCAACGGAATCGGCCATCCATCTGGCTGATTTAATCTTTTATGTAATGGATTATAACCACGTTCAAGCTGAATTGAACTTTTTATTTACAAAAGAATTGTCTGAGGCTGGGAAAGAGGTTTATTTGGTTATCAATCAAATCGACAAACATAAAGAGGAGGAATTAAGTTTTTCTGACTTTAAAAACAGTGTTGTCGATTCCTTTGCTTCATGGGGTGTAAAGCCGGCCAGGATTTTTTATACTTCATTAAAGCATAAAGACCACCCCTTCAATGAATTTAGTGACCTTCAAAGATTTATTGCGGAAAAATTGACTACCAAAGACCAAATGTTAATTCCGTCCATTTATCATTCATTAAGAAAAATTGCCCAAGACCATATTAACGAGGAAAATAAGGCGGAACAAGAAAATCTCACCCCGATTCTTGAAATCCTAAATGAATTATCAGAGCAAGAAAAACAAGAATTATCAACAGCTTATCAAAAAATTAGTTCTGATCTTAAGATGATAAAAGATGGTTCAGGAGAAAAAGAAAACGAGTTTGAGAAGAAAATAGCCCAAATCATGAAAAATGCATATTTGATGCCTTTTCGAACAAGGGAATTAGCTGAAGGCTATTTGGAAAGCTGTCAGCCTGAGTTTAGAGTAGGCTTCCTGTTCTCCAAGCAAAAAACCTTGGAGGAGAAGAATAAGCGACTAGACAGTTTTTATCAAGATCTTCTTGAAAACATAAAATCACAGCTTGAGTGGCATTTACGTGAATTTTTACTTTTAAACTTAAAAGAAACGGAACTTCATCAAGTCGAACTTCAGAGCTTAGCCCAATCCTTTTCCATCCAAGTCCCCCCCGATTTATTAACGACTACGGTGAAGTCAGGTGCACGTGTTACCGGAGACTATGTTCTCCATTACACAGAAGATGTGGCCCATGAAATAAAAAGAATTGCGAGAAATCAACTTTCTGAATTTAAAGAGAGCTTTTTAGCCGCCTTAAATGACCAGGCTTTAAAGGTAAAGGAGCAGTATGAAAAGGAAATTAGCAAAATGGGGAGATATCTAAATGCAATATCAGCAATAAAAAAGCAGGAACAAACTATATTTTTAAGAGAAAAGACCATAGATGACCTGCTTATGCAATCAGAAAGTCTCGAGGAAGATGTGTATCAGCTTTTTGCACAAGAGGAAGAGGAATATGAAGTAATTCATTCTCAAGAAGCCACTGGCACATTAAAAAGAGAAACAGACATCTTAGATAAAACAATTGAAGCAGAAATCAATCTTGAAAATTCGAAAAGTGACACCCAACAAGCAGAGAATAACTTGAAATTCACAACCGAGAAACTCCATCATGCTTCAATGCTAGTTAAAGAACTGCCGGGTTTTCAAAAGCTTGCAAAAGAATTAACAGATAAAGCAGAGAGATTGGAAAACAAGGGCTTTACAGTAGCGTTATTTGGTGCATTTAGCGCAGGGAAATCATCATTTGCCAATGCTCTTATGGGAGAAAAGGTGTTACCTGTATCGCCTAATCCGACTACTGCTGCCATTAATAAAATCAAGCCGATTTCTGCAAAACATCCGCATGGAACTGTTCTAGTCAAGTTTAAGGATCCAGACATCATGATCGAGGATGTAAATCGTTCACTAAAGGTTTTTGATTTACACGCTAGAGATTTCGCGGAGGCTTCAAACATAATCGATCAGATTATGCTCGAGAAGGGGCAGGAAGGTGTATTGGAAAAAACACATTTTGCCTTTTTACAAGCATTTAAAAAAGGCTCCAACTCCTATCGTCAATTGCTCGGAACCGTCAAGGAAACAGATGTAACCGAATTTCACGAGTTTGTCGCGAAGGAAGAAAAATCTTGCTATGTAGAATGGATTGAACTTTATTATGATTGTGAGTTAACACGAAAAGGAATCACACTAGTTGATACGCCGGGAGCGGATTCCATTAACGCTCGTCATACAGGAGTTGCCTTCGATTACATTAAAAATTCAGATGCCATATTGTTTGTCACGTATTACAATCATGCCTTTTCCAAAGCTGACAGAGAGTTTTTGATTCAGCTGGGTCGTGTGAAGGAATCCTTTGAGATGGATAAAATGTTCTTCCTTATTAATGCGATTGATCTTGCTGAAAATGAAGTTGAGAAGGAAACAGTGGTTGAATATGTCGAGGAGCAGCTGCTAAAATATGGAATAAGAAATCCACACCTTTATTCGTTATCAAGCATGCTTGCTTTAAATGAAAAGACGACTCCATCACTTCATGCAAGTTCAGGTATGAACCTTTTTGAGAAGGCTTTTTATCAGTTTATTTCCAATGACTTAACGGAAATGACCATTTCCACTGCAGAAAAGGAATTGACGCGTGTTCAGGAATTAGTAGCCAAACTTCTTCAAAGCTCTAGCGAAGATAAGGTCGTTAAAGAGCAAAAACGAGCGGAAATTGAAAAGCAAAAGGCACAAATGTATCAGTTATTTGTAGAGCAAACCGCTGCAACTATTCATGACCGTATGAACCAGGAGGCAGAAGAATTAATTTATTATATTAACCAAAGAGTATTTTTACGTTTTGGTGATTTCTTTAAAGAGACATTTAACCCTTCCACACTCAGGGACGACGGGCGCAATTTGAAAAAGGCATTGAAATCCGCGCTTGAAGAATTTCTAGAGAGTTTAGGCTATGATTTCACGCAGGAAATGAGGGCAACAACGCTAAGATTAGAACGGTTTGCTGAAAAACTCATTGTTGATTATCAATCAGGGCTATTTCAACATCTTTATAAAATCAACGGAGACCTTTCATTTTCTGTGTTTGAAAAAAGTAAGGGTGAAGAAATTGATTTTCCAATTGCCTTTAAGGATGTTAATCAGCAGCTGTTCATGAAAGCAATGTCTTATTTTAAAAATCCAAAGTCCTTTTTTGAAAAAAATGAAAAAAAATCCATGAGCGATGAACTTTCTAACGTCTTACAATCACTTGCTGACGACTATTTGCAGCATGAATCTGGCCGTTTGAATCGTCATTATACAAAAGAATTAACAATCGAATTCAACCGTCTAATAAGACAAATGAAAGATCAGGCAGATGATTTTTATTTAAGCCTGCTTTCGGCCTTAGATGGTGGAGTTTCGACCGAACTTTTGACCGAGATACAACAAAAGCTTTCATTGAAATTATCCGAATAAGTGAGGGATTATGAATGAAATATGTTAAAGACAAGGAATGGTTATTGAAAAACTTGAATGAAAAAAATGTAAGAATTGTCGATTGCCGATTTTCTTTGGCAGAATCCCAAAAAGGAAAAATTGAATATTTACATCAGCATGTGCCAGGGGCTGTCTTCTTCGATTTAGAAAAAGATTTGTCAGGAACAGTCGGGGAGCATGGGGGCCGGCATCCATTGCCAAATGTAGTTGAATTGGTAAGCAAGCTAGAAAATGCCGGAATTAGTGATGACACAACAATCATCGCCTACGATAATGGAGAAGGCGCCTTTGCTGCGCGTTTTTGGTGGCTTCTTCACTACCTTGGCCATGAACATGTATATGTGCTGGATGGAGGATTTAACGGTTGGCTTAATGAAAATTATCCTCTAACAGCAAACATTCCTTCGTATGAAAAAGCTGATTTCCATGTTAACTTGAAATCTGAATTAATTGCAACTGTGGAAGAAGTAAAAGAAGTTGTCGAAAAACAGCAGATAAATAAGATGTTAATTGATTCTCGTGAAGAAAAACGATATCTTGGTTTGGAAGAACCGATTGATAAGAAAGCGGGACATATTCCTGGCGCCATTAATAAACCTTGGATGGAGGGCTTCAAGGGGAGCCAATATCTATCAGCAGAGGAACAGAGACAAAGGTTTTCAGATGTTGATGCTAATCAGCAAATAATTGTTTACTGCGGCTCCGGGGTAACGGCTACGCCCAACTTTCTTGCTTTAAAGGAAGCCGGATTTGAAAAAGTTAAGCTTTATGCCGGTAGCTTTAGTGACTGGATTTCTTATAAGGAAAATAAAGTCGAATAATTTTTCTGACGATCTTATGATATAATGGGACACATGTTGTTTTTACTAACAAGAAAAATGGGAGGACTGAGAAATTGGAAAATCAAAAACCTTCACTAATGCTTGTTGACGGTATGGCGTTGTTATTCCGGGCATTTTACGCTACGGCTGTATCAGGGCAATTTATGATAAATTCAAAAGGAATTCCGACGAACGGAATTCATGGCTTTGTAAAGCATTTGTTTACGGCAGTTTCATCCTTTAAACCCTCTCATCTGGCTGTATGCTGGGATATGGGAAGTAAAACTTTCCGAACAGAGTTATTTTCAGATTATAAAGGAAATCGTGGAGAGGCACCTGTCGAGCTAATTCCACAATTTGACTTGGTAAAAGAGGTAGTCGCTTCCTTTGATATTCCTAATATTGGCCTGGAGGGCTACGAAGCGGATGATTGCATCGGCACGATTGCCAACCAAGTAAAGAATCATGCGCATGTGTCCATCTTAACGGGCGATCAAGATATCCTACAGCTGCTTGATGAAAGTATCTCCGTTATTTTGATGAAAAAGGGATATGGAAATTACCTTGTCCACACGCCACAAACCTTCTTTGAGGAAAAGGGGATAACACCAAGGCAAATGATCGATTTAAAAGCACTGATGGGGGACCCAAGTGATAATTATCCTGGAGTAAAAGGAATTGGGGAAAAGACAGCCCTAAAACTTTTACAGGAATTTGAGAATGTTGAGGGCATCATCGCTAGCTTAGAACGATTATCAAAATCTAATAAAACGAAAATAGAGCAGGATTTAGATATGCTGCATCTGTCGAGAAGGCTTGCTGAAATAAAATGTGATGTACCGGTAAGCTGTGGATTAGAAGAAGCAGGACTTAGAATTGAAAAAGAAAAAGCGTTAAATAAATTGTTGGAGATTGAGCTTCGTGGCCTGCAACGTTTGCTGCCGTTCGATGAAGCCATTATTTCCTAATGAAAAAGGTTGTCTCCATTTGGGACAACCTTTTTAATTGAACCAAAATATGGGTTGGTTTACTATTTTGTATTTATCTTCTTTGCTGCATTTTCTAATTTGCTCTTTGGTTCCTCAGCAAATTCAGTATCCTGACCATATCCTTGTGGGTTTACCCCATGAGCTTTTACACCACGGTTATTTCCTTTTTTGCTCATCAACGTTTCACCTCCTGTTTAGTTAGTATTTCCATTAGGAATAATAAAACTCGGGCTTTCTAACACTAATGATAGAGGTGATAAAACGAAATGAACAAAGGTGTTTATTTAGCCCTTTTTAGTATTGGTCTTGCACAAGGAGTGAAAATTCCACTTCATTATTTTAAAAAGAAAGAATGGCGCCCAGATCTGTTTTTTGGTACAGGTGGGATGCCAAGTTCTCATTCAGCGGGAGTCTCCACACTAACCACATATATTGCCCTAAAAAGAGGACTGACAACTTTTGATTTCGCACTTTCACTTATCTACGGATTAATTGTCATGTATGATGCTCAAGGTGTCCGTAGGCAAACAGGCGAACTCACTCTCAAGGTAAACTCAATGAACGATTTAATTGAAAAAATACAGAAAGAAGATAGCATCAAATTTAAACAAAATGCACCTAACAAGCTAAAAGAAATGTTAGGACATCAACCTGATGAAGTAATTGGGGGTGCTTTATTGGGGCTATTAATTGGCATCATTGGACACTTGTGTACAAAAAAGGATAGGAAATTACTGTGTTTTAAGTTAAAATTTTAAAGGGATGTTTTAAGAATAAAGGGAGAGGGATGGTAAGGTAAGTGCGAACAGTGGAGGATTATCTGCATTACCTCGAAGGGAAAGGATTCCAATTACAAGAGGATGCAATTGGTTTTATATACTTCGGGAAACACTACACCAATGCGACCGATGAAATCATCAATACGGCAATTGAAATGACATTAAAGGTCCAAAAGAGCTTTGATGGCAGTTTTTATGTTTCATTACTGGAAACATTATCTTCGAACAAAATAAGAACTAGGAAAGATGCGATAAAGTTCATTAAGGAAAAGGAATTGCTCGCTATTTAATCTACAATAAGAACTCTCTTCTTCAGTTGAAGGGAGTTTTTTAATTATTTTTCACGGATTTCCTAAGCAAAGGGATTTTATTAGTAGGCAGTTCGGCACATATCATTCCTGTAAAAATGAGAATACATCCAAAAAGAGCACTAATTGATAACCGTTCCAGAGCCCAAAAATACCCTGCTATCGCCGCGAAAACGGGCTCCATCGCAAATATTAAGGCAACCCTTGTTGCAGAAGTATATTTTTGAAAATTTGTTTGAATAAAAAACGCTAAAGCAGTTGCAAAGACACTAGTAATAATTAAAGCAACGATGACATCTTGTGATAATAGTATGTCTTTATTAAGCGACTTTCTCCAATCTTCAAAAAGGAATGAGGAACCAATTGATAATAAGGCAACAGTTGTAACTTGGATAATCGTTAATAAAAGTGTTGGGAACTTACTGCTAAATTTTCCTGTTAATATAATATGCAAGGCGAAACTGATAGCACCAATAAAAACAAACCCATCACCGATATTCAATGTGGCTGCGTCAGTCATAGTCAGCAAAAATAAACCGAATGTTGCGATTAATACTCCAAGAATCGCATTCTTACTAGGGTACTGTTTTAGTAAGAACATTGAAAATAAAGGAACCAGGACTACGTTTAGGCCGGTAATAAATCCCGCCTTTGAAGTTGTTGTATATAAGAGCCCCATCGTTTGCGTTACATAACCAAGAAAAAGCCAAAATCCAATGAAAATACCGGAAGCAATTATCTTGAAATTCAATTGTTTAAGCTGCCTTCTTTCGAAAATGAGCAGACAAACAATAAGTAAAATTGCTGCAATTAAGAAACGAATTCCATTAAAGGAAAAAGGCTCTAAAAAATCAATGGCATTTTGAACTAACACAAAAGTTGTGCCCCAGATTAATGTAACAAGGAGCAAAGATAAGTCAGCCATTATTGGTTTTTTCATGATTGATTATTAGGCTCCTCTCTTGGATTTTTTTGAATAGCATGTCTGGCAAGTTCATCGGCAAGTTTGTTTTCGGCACTGGGAATCCATTTCATAAAAAATAGCTCTATCTTTCCAGCTAATTGTAATGCTTCTTCAAGTAAGGGAGCGTATAATTTGTTTTTGACAAACTCTTTTTCAACAGACTTATTGACTAATTCTGAATCTGTCCGAAAAGATACGACCGAATCGACAAATCCCTTTTCCAGACATATCTCCAGTCCTTTAATAAAGGCATGAAATTCTGCTTCATGGTTAGACATTATTCCAAGTGGGATTGAATATTTTTCAGTTATGCCGTGTGCTTTAATAAATATTCCGGCCCCGCTACGTCCAGGATTTCCTGCGCTTGCTCCATCAATGTATACCTCAATCACTATTCTTTCCCCCACTTTTTTATTACTGAAAGTTTATCATATTTGAATAAAGCTATGCAGATAAATATTTTTCTATTGCACAAGTGGGTATGATATAAAGGAATATATTTAAGTATGAAGTAAATCTAACATTTCCTTTTGGATAAAGTGATGAAGTAAAATTTTTCATGAGAGGCTGAAATCAATGAAATATAGACTTGAGTGGAATCATAAATTAAAAAGTAATGAGAAGGTTCGATTTTCATCAGATTGGGTAGTAGGTGAAACAGCCGTTCAAATTGGGGAAGAGCTAGAGGCCACAGGTAAAGTAACTGATTTGTATTTTTACGATGAAAAAGGGACATCTTGGATTTTAAAGGAAATGAAAAAGCTGTTGATAGAAATTGAGGATGACCCCCATGAAATTACCGTTTATTTTGATGGCGGCTTTCTTAAGGAAACGAATCAGGCAGGACTTGGAGTGGTCCTGTTTTTTAAACAAGGAAAAAAGAAATACCGTATACGCTCTAATGAGCGCTTGGATGAATTGGAATCTAATAATGAAGCAGAATATGCGGCATTTTACTATGCATTAACTATTTTGGAAGAGTTGGGCGTTCATCATTTATCATGTGAATTTAAGGGTGATTCACAAGGAGTTTTAAAGCAACTGGAAGGGGAATGGCCATGTTATGAAGAAACGCTAAACCGATGGCTGGACCGGATTGAGGAAAAAATGAAAACACTTGGTCTTGAGGCCAAGTATACCGTGATTTCAAGAAAAGATAATAAGGAAGCAGATAAACTAGCTACCCAAGCGCTGGAAGGGAAGGAAATCTTTGCAAAAACATTAATCCTATGAGAAGAGTGGTGTACCGAATTAGTGGAGCATACGGTCAGAAAAGAAATGTTTAGTCATGTAGAAAGTTTAATGAAGCAATACTGTGAGGGTTGTTTTTTACATCAACAATTGAAAAAAGAAGGCGGTAGGAGAATGGCACATCGTTTTTGCATTTCACAATGCACAGTAGGCGAAAAACTACAGGAATATGGGAAAAAGCTGATATAGACTATCATGAGTTCCAACTACTAACCAGTGGATGGATATGAATTGAAAATGAGTCGTACACTAACATAATAAATGCAGTGTAACCAGATCAGGGCTTCACCTAATTCAAAGTAATGCATGTATATTTTCACTGTGACAAGATAAATAGCTTCATTTTTGCGACGCTCTCCCCCATTTCCACAGAAAAAGCTGACGATTTTCGTCAGCCTTTATTTTGTCATTATAATTTAATATTATAGTTTTACTACGTTAGCTGCTTGAGGTCCACGGTTTCCTTCAACGATTTCAAAAGAAACTTCTTGGCCTTCTTCTAATGATTTGAAGCCATCGCCTTGGATTGCACTGAAATGTACGAATACATCGTCGCCGCCCTCAACTTCGATAAAACCAAAACCTTTTTCATTGTTAAACCATTTTACTTTACCGTTTTGCATGTACTTCTTCCTCCTAAGCCTTTCGAGACACCAAAATCAGTGTCAAAGTTAAATATTATCAGGCAACAAAATACCATAGCGAATGCTATTGTTCAGTTACATGATGCTTTAAATATACAATAACGGAAATGGTCAGTCAAGAAAAGGAAAGCGGTTTTTTGACTGAAAATAAAGGTTCTACTAAATTTGTGGAAAAGACAAATAATATCTAGATCAACACAAATTTTGTTTCAACATATCGTTTAAATTTTTTAAGTTTAATCGGCTGTCATAAAATGGTGGCTTTTTATTGATTTGTTTAGATAAAACCGTTTAAGATTAACAAGTGATTTTGTCAAAATTATGACATACAATTTAGCATTAATCATAAAAATGTTTGCTAATATATAGGTGACATTCATAGATTGATATTAATTCCAATTAAAAAACAATAAATATAAATATGATGATAAACTGTTGTAATGGGGGATAATTAGCAAAATATAATCTTTACGAGGAATTAAAATAGTGGGTAAAATGGAGAGCAGACGCTTTTTGCAAAAAAAGGGGCTATTCAAATGAAATTGATAATTGCTGAAAAACCTGATCAAGGGTCAACTTTGGCTTCCATCTTTAAACATAAAAAACAAAATGGTTTCATTGAAATTTTTCCAAATGATCTTTTTCCGAAGGGTGCTTATGTGACCTGGGCTATTGGCCACATTTGTCAGCTGGTCTCACCCGAAAAGTATCAGCCGGGATGGAAAAAATGGTCATTGGATAATTTACCGATGATACCTGAACACTTTGAGTACGAAGTAACGAAGGATAAGGCCAAACAATTTTCAGTCGTAAAAAAATTGGTATCCAACTCGGCAGTGTCTGAAATTATTCATGCGGGCGATGCCGGGCGGGAAGGCGAGTTAATCATCCGCAATATTCTAAGATTAACAAACTGCCGGAAACCGATGAAACGATTGTGGATTTCATCACTTACTGCAAATGCTATTAGAGAAGGGTTTAAAAAGTTATTAGACGAGAAGGAGACAAAAAGCTTATATTATGAAGCCTATACCCGTGCCTGTGCTGATTGGGTCGTTGGAATGAATGCATCACGGCTTTATAGTCTGCTTCTGCAGAAAAAGGGTTTTTCTGATGTCTTTTCAGTTGGTCGAGTTCAAACTCCTACCCTGGCCCTAATTGTAAAACGAGAATTAGAAATTGAAAATTTTAAGTCGGAGCCGTTTTGGGAGGTACAAGCCCATTTTTTAATCAACGGTAAAAAGTATAGCGGGAAATGGCAAAACGATGGTGAAACTCGTGTAAAAACAAAAGAATTAGCAGAGAAGATTGCTGCATTTTGCCGTGAAAAACCCGCTGAAGTTAGCGAGGTTATTTCGGAAAGGAAGGAATTTTTACCGCCTCTCTTATATAATCTTTCTGCCCTCCAGGCGGAAGCAAATAAACGTTTTAAATTTTCGCCGAAAAAAACACTTGATGTCATGCAAAAACTCTACCAAAAAGGTAACGTCTCCTACCCACGTTCGGATTCACGGTATGTAACGAAGGAGGAGGCCATTGGATTTCCGGGAATTTTAAATAAATTAAGTGATATCAAGGATTATGCGGTTTTTTTTCCATTGCCGATTGCTTCAATAACAGATAATAAACGATATGTAAATGAAAAGAAAGTTACGGATCACTATGCGATTATTCCAACTGAACAAATACCGAATCTTGATCGGCTTGATCCAGACGAACGGAAAATCTACGATTTAGTCGTTACTAGTTTAATCGCTGCGCATTATAATAAGGCCATAGCAGAGTATACCACCATTACAACATTGGTAGATGGACGGGCAGCATTTGTTTCTAAAGGCAAGGTCCAAATCGATGATGGCTGGAGAAAAGTTCTGAATCAAAAGGAACATGATGAGGACCCAGCACTTCCACTGCTGACAAAAGGAGAGCAGGGCCAGACTGTAAAGGTAGATGTGAAAGAGAGTCAGACCCAGCCGCCCAAACGCTATACTGAGGGCCAATTGATTACATTAATGAAAACAGCTGGTAAGCATATAGATGATAAAGAGCTCGAGAAAATCTTGACTAGGACTGAAGGACTTGGGACCGAGGCGACCAGGGCAGGAATTATCACGATGTTAAAAGACCGCATGTATATTGAGGTTAGAAAAAATGTAGTTTATGCGACTGCAAAGGCTAAAATCTTGGTTGAAGCAATTGGGCATGAAATTCTTGCTTCCCCGGAAATGACAGCAAAGTGGGAGCAAAAGCTGAAGGAGATATCGGAGGGTACAGCTTCCGCGAAGCAGTTTATGGACCAAACCAAAAAAATGGTTTATCATTTAATTTCATCAAGTGTAGACCAATCAGCGAAGTGGGCTTTTTCTAAAGAGGTTTCCGAAAATTTCGCACCTGGTAAGAAAAACACGAGAAAAAAGGCAGTGACAAAGCTGGGGCCATGTAAAAAATGCGATGGGTTTGTCATCGATAAGGGCAGCTTTTATGGCTGCAGCAAGTATAAAAATAATCAATGCAATTTTACCATTTCAAAAATAATCCTGGGGAAAAACATTACCCAGAAAAATATCAAACTGCTTCTCACGGAAGGAAAGACAGATTTGATTGAAGGATTTACAAACAAGGAAAAAACCTTTAATGCCAGGCTTTTTCTTGATGAAAAGGAAAAGAGAGTAAGACTTTTATTTGAAGAAGCTACATTGAAATAGTTCCAGATAATTGGATTTGAGTGATAAAGAGCCTTGTCACTCTATTTTTTCTATAGTAAACTTTTAGTGATTATGGACAATGGAGGGTACGGGATGCCAACACCTAGTATGGAAGATTATATCGAACAAATTTATATTTTGATTGAAGAAAAAGGATATGCTCGAGTCTCTGATATTGCCGAAGCGCTGTCTGTACATCCCTCCTCAGTTACGAAAATGGTTCAAAAACTCGATAAAGATGAATATTTAGTCTATGAAAAATATCGGGGGCTTGTCTTGACAACTAAGGGTAAAAAGATTGGCAAGCGCCTAGTCTTTAGACATGATTTGTTAGAACAGTTTTTAAAAACTATCGGAGTAAAAGAAGAGAATATTTATAATGATGTAGAAGGCATAGAGCATCATTTAAGCTGGGATTCAATTGATCGCATTGGAGATCTTGTGCAGTTTTTTGAAGAAGACCAGAATCGGATTGATGCGTTGAAAGATATTCAAAAACAGTTCTTTGAAGAAGACCAGAACCGGATTGATCCAATAAAAGAAGTTCAAGAACTAAAGGAACAAGAATAAGAAAAGCGGAAGGCCCCTGGAGCTGGACATTTCTCGAAGTCCAATGTTATAAATTCTTATATTTTAAAAAAGAAGCACTTAGCATGGCTAGGTGCTTTTAAAATACACTCGGATAATGGTCAAATGACTGAGCGGCTTCTGGGATTAAGGATATGGTTCCGTTCATATCCTGAACAGCCTGTATTCCTTGAATTAGACCATTTTCAGTATCCATTAAGGCTTTACGGTAGGATATGATCCGTCCCCCGGAAGTAACAAAACTAATAATTTCTCCAAAATGATTGCGATGAACTGCAGCGATTGTTTCCAAAAGAATGCCCCCTTTCTCATTTATTCTTTCTTTAATATACGATTAATAAACAAAAAGGGATTATCGAAATTCTCGGAAATTAGAAAAAAAGCATCGGAAAAACCGATGCTTGTTTTAACCCCAGGAATAGGGGGTTTCTTGGTAAACATAATAATTGAGCCAGTTTGAAAAGAACAGGTGACCATGGGAACGCCAGCGATTAATTGGCGGCTGGGTTGGGTCGTTGTTTGGAAAGTAATTTTCCGGCATATGGATCTCCATGCCTTTATTCAAATCTCGTTCATATTCTTGTGCCAGTGAATCCGATTCATATTCCAGATGTCCAGTTATCATAACGTGTTTACGATCGTGGGAAGCAATCAATAATGCCCCCGCTTCATCTGAGGCCGCTAATAATTTTAAGTTTGTATTATTCTTTATCGCTTCAATTGATACATCAGTATAGCGGGAATGGGGAGCATAAAAATGATCGTCAAATCCCCGCAGAAGAATATCATTTTGTTCGAAGATACGATGTGGATAAATTCCAGAACATTTTCGCTGTAACTCAAACTTACTAATCCCATAATGATAGTAAAGTGCAGCCTGTGCTCCCCAACAAATATGTAAGGTTGAGGTGACATTTTGTTTGGTCCAATCCATAATTTTTGTTAATTCGGACCAATATTTCACTTGGTCAAATTCTAATAGTTCAACCGGTGCACCGGTAATAATCATTCCATCAAATTTTTGATTTTTAATTTGTGGGAAAGTAGTGTAAAACTGCTCAAGATGCTGTTTACTTGTATGAGTTGATTCATAGGAGTTCGTTTTTAAAAACTTGACATTTACCTGCAACGGTGTGTTTCCCAATAATCTTAATAGCTGTGTTTCTGCTGTTTCCTTTTCAGGCATTAAATTCAAAATGAGTATATTTAAAGGCCTAATGTCCTGGCTGCCAGCACGTTCATTGTCCATTATAAATATATTTTCCTGTTCTAGAACTTCCCTAGCAGGTAAAAGCTTTGGAATGTTAATTGGCAAGTGACCATCTCCCCCTCTTCTTTTGCATATTACAAAATGCTACATCCATTAATACTGCTTCAAGCAGATATAAGTCAATGAATATTTTAAAAATTCGATATTAACATTATAAACATTATTATTAATTCAGAAAAGATAATAATTTGTTCATATTTAGTTATCGGAATGAAAGCGCTCTTTTGGTACAATAAAGAAGTAATTTCTATTCTAGTTGAATGTGGGGGATTAAATTGGTAATGAAAACAACTGTGAAGTCTGACATTGAAATTGCACAAGCATCGACGATGAAGCACATTGTCGAAATCGCAATGAAAATGGGTTTGGAAGAGGACGATCTCGAGTTATTCGGGAAATACAAAGCAAAAATTTCCAATGAGGCGCTTACAAAGCTTAAAACAAACGAAAGTGGTAAAATCATTCTTGTTACATCGATTAATCCAACTCCTGCTGGTGAAGGAAAATCGACTGTGACAGTTGGACTGGGAGATGCTTTCACTCGGATTGGGAAAAAAGCAATGATTGCGATGCGTGAGCCTTCATTAGGACCAACAATGGGTATTAAAGGTGGAGCAACTGGCGGTGGTTATTCTCAAGTATTGCCGATGGAAGACATAAACTTACATTTCACAGGAGACCTTCATGCGATTACCACTGCAAATAATGCGCTTGCAGCCTTAATCGATAATCATCTTCAGCAGGGAAATGAACTAAACATTGACCAACGTCGAATCGTTTGGAAACGGGCTGTGGATTTAAATGATCGCGCCTTAAGAAAAGTGATTATCGGACTTGGCGGACCGCTCCAAGGTGTTCCAAGAGAAGATGGCTTTGATATCACGGTGGCATCAGAAATAATGGCTGTCTTATGTTTAGCGAAAGATTTAAAGGATTTAAAATTACGATTATCTCGAATGGTCGTTGCCTATAATATTAATAAAGAACCAGTTACCGTCGCAGACCTAGGAGTTGAAGGAGCCTTAACATTATTGTTGAAAGAGGCTGTAAAACCAAATCTTGTTCAAACGATTGAACATACTCCTGCACTTATTCATGGAGGACCATTTGCCAATATCGCTCATGGCTGCAACAGCGTAATTGCCACAATAGCAGCAGCAAAGTTAGCTGACTATGTTATCACTGAAGGCGGTTTTGGGGCTGACTTAGGTGCAGAGAAATTTTTACATATTAAATCTAGAAGTGCTGGTATTAAACCGGAAGCCGTTGTTATCGTAGCGACTATTCGTGCTTTGAAAATGCATGGTGGCGTCGCAAAAACAGAATTAGAAAAAGAAAATATTTCCTCTTTAATCCTAGGATTTGCCAATTTGCAAAAACATATTGAGACGATCAAAAGCTTTGGCTTGCCAGTTGTTATTGCGATTAACAAATTTATTACTGATACAGATTTAGAGGTTCAAACATTATTAGACTGGTGTCAAAAAGAGAATGTTGCTGTTGCTTTAACCGAAGTTTGGGAAAAAGGCGGAGCAGGAGGCATAGAACTTGCTGAAAAGCTTTTATCGGTAATTGAAAAAGATGAAAATGATTTTCATTCTTTATATGATTTATCTGATTCGATTGAACAAAAAGTTAGAACGATTGTTCAAAAGGTTTACGGTGGCAAGGATGTAGAGTTTTCTCCAAAGGCCAAAAAACAACTAGTTGATTTTGAAAAATTCGGCTGGTCAAATTTAGCAGTCTGTATGGCGAAATCACAATATTCCTTGTCCGATGACCCAACAAAGCTTGGCAGACCAACAGATTTTATCGTTAACGTTAGAGAGTTTAAACCATCCATTGGGGCTGGATTTATAGTTGCGTTAACAGGTGAGGTAATGACGATGCCGGGCTTGCCTAAAAAACCAGCAGCTTTAAACATGGATGTGGATGAAAATGGAAATGCAGTGGGGCTTTTCTAAAGGAGAAATAGTATATGTTTGATCCAACGGCCTTTGATAATATGAAAGTGGTTATTGAAGGAGCACTTTATGATCGGGATCTTAGTGGAGAAATTGTTATAACGGACCGAAATGATATGCTTAACATTGCTAAAATGTCCCGTCTGTTTAATCTTTGCTTCAGATTACCGGAAAATAAAGGGAGTGTAATTTCAGCAAAAATCGAAATCGAAGCATTACTTAATAATTTGGCGGCTGAGCTCTTGCCGGGCTCGGTGTCAAATAGGCAAGCTGGGTGCTATGTAAGTTTGCATTTTTTTCTCGAAAAAACCGGAACCATAGATTTCGAAGCGCTACAAGCCATCCTCTCTGAAATTTGGGGAGCAAATAGGAAGGTAACTCAGACTGTACAATCAAACCCTCTAGAAGAAGAAAAAAAGTACACTACTATTATGACAGTGGAATTTGATCGAATAATAAGTGAAGATCAAATGGATGATTTAATTGAAATGATTGATTTTATGATTATAACTGTAAAGCAGTTGCAATCGATGAAAGGGAACCGGCTTCTTTAGCCGGTTTTATTTTTTTATAAATATTTACATTGTTCAAATTTAAGGGTACGATAATTTTAACTAGATATTATGACCTCATACTAAAAATAAGGGGAGATGGACTTGGTCAAAACGGCATGGGTAACCGATAGCACATCCTATTTAGATGATGAATTAAGAAATCATCCAGATTTATACACCATACCATTAACGATTTTGCTTGATGGGGAAGAATTTTCTGATGGGATTGACTTAACTCCTGCACAATTATTTGAAAAATTAAAGCAACAAAAAAATCCGCCAACTACCTCACAACCGTCTGTTGGAGCATTTCAAACATTATATGAACAACTCGCAAACGATTACGACCGAATTGTTGCCGTTCTTTTGTCAGGGAAATTAAGCGGCACTGTTTCCTCTAGCGAGCAAGCCGCGAAGCTCGTCGAGATACCGGTTACTACGTTCGATTCCAATATCCTAACCTATCCCATGACTGCCTTACTAAAAAAAGGGATGGAATTGCTGGAAGCTGGCCACAGTCTAGATTCCGTGATTGAGCAAATGGAAAAAATAAAGGGCACAAATGAGACTTATGTTCTAATTGGCAGCCTTGAACAGCTTCATCGCGGCGGCAGGATGTCAGGTGTCCAATTTTTCTTGGGAAGTTTGTTAAACGTCAAACCAATTATTACTTTTGAAGACGGAGCACTAACGGTAAAAGAAAAAGTAAGGAGTGAGAAAAAGGCAAAAGAAAAAATCTTTGATTACTTTAGGTTATCCTATGAAAAGCATCAGTTTAAAGAAGTATATATCCTGTACGGTTTACACCTAGACCATGCTAAAGTTTGGGAAGCTGAATTGAAAGAACAATTTCCACTACTAAAGGTAATTTGCTGTCCATTAGGAGCAGTAATTGGTGTTCATGCTGGTGAAAATACTCTTGGAATCAGCTGGCATAATGGTTTAAACTAACTTAAGCCATTGAGATGATAACCTCGAACCTTCGGGGTTATTTTTTATGGCTGGTTCATGTTAAAATAGCTAGGATAAAGGCAGGTGTTGTAATCGTGAAAAAGCAAATCATAAAACAAACCGAAATTTTTGTTCACAACGAATTGGGAGAAGATGCAACTGGACATGACTGGTTCCATGTCGACCGCGTCCGTCGAAATGCATTACATATTTGCAGGGAGGAAAGACAGGGAGATCCGTTTATCATTGAAATGGCAGCGCTTCTCCATGATATACCTGACGAAAAACTTAACGAAACAATCGAAATTGGGAAAGCGAAACTTGACTCTTTTTTGCACTGCATTTCATTACCTAATGAGGCTAAAAACCATATCATTCAAATCATTGATTCCATTTCATATAAAGGTGGAAGAAAGACTGTGCTCGAAACGGTCGAGGCGAAAATAGTCCAAGATGCTGACCGTTTGGATGCAATTGGAGCAATTGGGATTGCGAGGGCATTTGCCTATGGCGGGAAAAAGGGACAACCCATCTACGACCCAAATATCAATGTAAGAGAAGAAATGAGTTTGGAAGAATATCGAAAGGGAAAATCAACTACCATTCATCACTTCTATGAAAAACTCCTTAAATTGAAGGATTTACTGAATACAAAATCAGCTAAAGAAATGGCCGAAAGCCGTCAACAAATGATGGGGCTATTTTTAGAACAATTTTACCAAGAATGGGATGAAAATCACTCATGAAAATGCTCACGGTGGAAAATGTTTCGAAAACGTACGGGGAGAAACAACTTTTTAATGATATTTCCTTTACGATTAGTGAAAAAGAACGAGTTGGCTTAATCGGAATCAATGGGACCGGCAAATCCACATTATTAAAAATCATAGCTGGATTGGATGTTCCTGATGACGGTAAAATTATCACGGGCAAAGACTATTCGATTGCCTTTTTGGATCAGCAGCCTGAGCTGGATACAGAGAAAACGATTCTTGAACAAGTTTTCCACGGCGAAGCGCCCATTTTAAAATTGATGCGAGAATATGAAAAAACACTTTTGCAGCTTAATGTTAATCCAAATGCGCCGAAGGTTCAGGAAGAGCTTTTTCAATTACAAAAGCAAATGGATGCACTTAATGGCTGGGATGTGAGCACCAATGCCCAGTCCATTTTAATGAAATTAGGAATTGAAGATTTTACTAAGAAAATCGGTGAGCTTTCTGGCGGACAAAAAAAGCGGGTCGCACTTGCACAGGTATTAATTGCCGAGCCTGATTTACTGATCCTAGACGAACCAACCAACCATCTTGACTTTGATTCAGTTAAGTGGCTCGAAGATTACCTAAGCAGGTATAATGGATCGATTTTACTAGTCACCCATGACCGCTATTTCTTGGACCGGGTTGCTAACAGAATGTTTGAATTAGATGGCGGTAATCTATATAGCTATAAAGGAAATTATGCGGCCTTTATAGAATCCAAAGCCATCCGTGAAGAAAATGAGGCAGCCACCTTTGAAAAAAGAAAAAATCTTTTTAGACGAGAGCTTGAATGGATGAGACGTGGTGCCAAAGCAAGAACGACAAAGCAAAAGGCCCGGATTCAGCGCTTTGATGAGCTGGGGGACAAGCTTTCAAGTGGAAAGCTGTCTAGTGAAAAACTGGATATTTCCTTAAATGGGAGCAGACTTGGCAAGCAGGTTTTTGAGCTGAAGGATGCTTCGAAACATTACGCAGACAAAAAGATCTTAGATCACTTTGATTTACTTGTTAAACCAGGGGATCGGATTGGAATTATTGGCCGTAATGGAACAGGGAAATCAACCTTATTAAATATTTTTGCAAAAAGAATCCCTCTTGATATTGGTGAATACATCATGGGACAAACGGTGAAAATCGCTTATTATACGCAGGAAAGCGAAGATATGGACGAAAACAAGCGGATGATTGAGTACATTAAAGAAACCGCTGAGATTGTCGAGACATCTGATGGGAAAACGATTTCGGCAGCACAAATGCTTGAACGCTTCCTCTTTCCATCTTTTTCTCATGGTACTCCAATTCGCAAGCTCTCAGGCGGGGAGAAGCGCCGGCTCTACTTATTGAAACTTTTGATGACGGCACCAAACGTCCTCCTGCTAGACGAGCCGACTAATGATTTGGATACACAAACTTTGACCGTTCTTGAGGATTATCTTGATGAATTCCCCGGGGTCGTTATTACGGTTTCACATGATCGCTATTTTCTCGATAAAGTGGCGGAACAACTCCTTGTTTTACTTGGTGGCGGTGCCATTGATTCCTTCTATGGAAATTATTCGGAATTTCTTGAAAAAGAAATGTCAGTTGAAACGCAAAAACTAGTAACTGTTTCTAGTCAGCCTTCTAAAGCGCCAGAAAAAGAAAAGAAGAAAAAAATGACCTTTAAGGAGAAAAAAGAATGGAGCGAAATTGACGAGCACATTGAAAATACAGAAGCACGGCTTGAAGAAATTGCTCTTGAAATAGGAAACACCGGTAGCGATTTCACAAAAGCACAGGATTTGATGAAACAAGAAGCAGAATTGAATGAAATGCTCGAACATTTAATTGAACGATGGTCCTATCTGGGTGAACTAGCTGAAAATGAGTAAAGAGTGCGTCTATCGGACGCATTTTTTTTGCGTTAAGCATCTCCTATGAATGAACGGTAGCCAATGTGTTAAACTTGAAAGAGAAAACAATAGAATTAGGTGATTGTGTTGAAAATTCAGGCGATTGAACCAACGCCAAGTCCAAATACAATGAAAATAAGTTTAGATCAAGAATTACCAATGGGGAAAAGCCATAATTACAAAAAAGAAACTGCGATTGATGCACCACCCATCATTCAATCCATTTTACAAATTGATGGGATTAAAGGTGTGTACCATGTAGCAGATTTTCTTGCGGTTGAACGGAATGCTAAATATGACTGGAAGGAATTATTACCTAAAGTTCGGCAAGCCTTCGGTGAAAAAGCCCATGAAGCTACTGGGATAAATAAAGCGAATGACCATTTTGGTGAAATAAAGGTGGAAATCCAAATGTTTAAGGACATTCCACTGCAAGTGAAGCTAACAGATAATTCGGCTGAGCGGAGGTTTGGTATGCCGGAATCCTTCTTAAAGGCAAGAGAGCGAGCACAGCTGCCTGAAGACAATTATATCTTATTGCGGAAATGGCAGAACCAAGGTGTCCGGTATGGGGATTTTGATCAAATTGGACAAGAAGTTGTCGAGGAGTTAATCGCAGCCTATCCCAAAAATCGTCTCGAAGCACTTATCACAAAAGCTCAAACAAGCGAAGCCAAATCCGAACAAAAATCTAAGATAATGCGAAAAAAAGTAACCATTGCCGATTTGCAAGTGCCTGATTGGCAGATTCGCTTTCAGCTCCTTGAGCAAATGGTTGGTCCTGAACTAGAGGATTTGCCTGTCCTTGAAAAAGCATTAGCGGATGAGAAGCCTTCTATTCGCAGACTTGCGACTGTATACCTCGGGATGATCAAGAATCAGGCTGTACTGCCGCTCTTATATAAAGCCTTAAAGGATAAGACCGTAACTGTTCGTAGAACCGCAGGTGATTGTATATCAGATTTAGGCTTTTCTGAAGCTGCTGATGCAATGGTCAATGCCCTAAATGATCCAAGCAAATTGGTACGTTGGCGGGCAGCTATGTTCTTATACGAGGTAGGCGATGAACATACCCTCCCAGCTTTAAGGGCGGCAGAAAATGACTCTGAATTTGAAGTAAGCATGCAAATAAAAATGGCGATTGGAAGAATTGAAGGCGGAGAAGAAGCCAAAGGATCTGTCTGGAAGCAAATGACTGAGGCAAGAAAAACAGACCAGTAATTTTGTAAAATAACAATTGGTATTGTATCATAAAAAGGAAGAAATGGAGTGATTGAGATTGTCAAATGCATATGAAGAATATATGAAACAAATGGTATTACCAATGCGTGAAGAGCTAACTATAGCGGGCTTTGAGGAACTAACAACTTCTGAGGATGTTGAGGAGTTTATGGGAAAAACTTATGGGACAGCATTGGTCGTGATTAATTCTGTATGCGGTTGTGCCGCTGGATTAGCCCGTCCTGCCGCAACTCAGGCAGTTTTAAATAGTGAGAAAAAACCGGATCATCTTGTGACGGTATTTGCCGGACAGGATAAAGAAGCAACCGCTAAAATGCGTGAGTATTTTGCAGGTATTGAGCCATCCTCACCATCAATGGCACTATTAAAGGATAATAAGGTCGTTCATTTTATTCCACGTCATGATATTGAAGGAATGCCATTGGAAACAGTTATGCAAAATCTTATCGGGGCATTGGAATCACATTGCTAAAACTACTAGGGGGGTCTCGTGCCGCCCTTTTCTTTTTCAATACGTTCGAGAAAGTGGTTTCAAGATAATCGCCGAAAAACTGAAGCTACTGCTTTCAGGTTTTTTTTATAACCTCTCATTAATTGTTTGGAAAAATTTCAAACTGTTTTTTCCATTTTTCCGAAAAAAGAAGTATAATATTTTCTAAGATACCCAAATTCAACGTAATTAAAGTTCAATAGATTAAAGGGGAATTAGCAATGAATAAATGGCTCCGTAAATCGTTTTTTGTAATAGTTTCCGTCTTAACCTTTGGTCTTGTTACGCCAACACAGTTAATGAATTCAGTAAACGCAGAAAATCTGGGCGACCGCGATGCATTTGAAGCACCCGCGCAAGAAAGTAGTTTAACTTCAACGACTGCATTTTTCGAAGAAACGGATTTTAATAGAGAAAAATTTATTGAAGAATTAATCAAACAGGCAGAAATTCAATCCTATCAAAAGTTTGGTAGCAAAATTAAGCCGGTTATAGAAAATGAATTTCGAGAGATTATTCTACCAAATATCGAAAAAGCCCTTGATGAAACATCTGCTCAATTTCCTGAAGACGATTTAAAAAATCTGACAATTACTGAACAGCCTAGCGCAGGTCACTCGGAAAAAATTTTTAATATTAAAAATCGCTTAACTGGGAATGATATCCTTCTATTCCATGTTAGACGAGATAATCCACCTCAGGCCGGCTATTGGTTTAATTTTCACTATCACACCTACCATGATGAATTCCAAAGTCATCATGAGCTGGGATCCATTTATTGGGCCAAAAACACTCCACCGAAATGGATGAGCTAGTGATTGAATTTGCAAAAGGGCAGGAAGAAAATTTATTATAATAATTGAAACCTTTTTAAAAGAAAATCGTAAATAGACTATTACCTAAAATGGAGGAATGAAGAAATGGCAGTAAGTTTATCAAAAGGTCAAAAAGTTGATTTAACGAAATCTAACCCAGGTTTATCAAATGTTGTGGTTGGCCTTGGCTGGGATACTAATAAATATGATGGGGGACATGATTTTGATCTAGATTCATCTGTTTTCCTTTTAGGAGAAAACGGAAAAGTTTCAAATGACACAGATTTTGTTTTCTACAATAATCCGCAGGGGGCTAACGGGTCCGTTGTACATAATGGAGATAATCGTACTGGTGCTGGTGACGGAGATGATGAACAAGTAAAAATCAATTTAACAACCATACCAGCAAATGTTCAGCGCATTGCTTTTACCATCACAATCCACGATGCAGAAAGCAGAAATCAGAACTTCGGGCAAGTTTCAAATGCATATGCCCGTATTTTTAATGAAACAAGCGAAGAAGAGCTCATTCGCTTTGATTTAGGTGAAGACTTCTCTATTGAAACCGCGATTGTGGTTGGAGAATTGTATCGTCACAATGGCGAGTGGAAATTCAGTGCTATTGGTAGCGGCTATCAAGGTGGACTAGCAGCGTTGGCAATGGATTTTGGCTTACAAATTGGTTAATTATTAGAAATTGAGAGATCCGGCGATCGGCGGGGTCTTATTACAAAAATTGTGTACACATTCTAGGAGGAATTACTTTAATGTCAGTTTTGAATCATATCCTTGACACCTACGCCCAATTTTTTAACTGGGAAATGTGGGGTGAGGTTTTAACAGACCCTGTATCTTGGGGACTTATTGGTACTTTAGTTATTCTTGAAGGGCTGTTATCTGCAGATAACGCGCTTGTGTTAGCTGTAATGGTTAAACATTTACCCCCTAAAAAGCGGAAAAAGGCACTTTTTTATGGATTAATAGGAGCTTACACGTTCCGATTCATTGCGATTGGAATTGGTGTTTTTCTTATCAAACTTTGGTGGGTGAAGATATTAGGTGCAGGGTACCTTGCCTGGTTATCGATAAAGTACTTCATAGACAAACGAAAAAGTGCTGAAGGTGACAGTGATGAAGCAGAAGGCATGAATCAGAGCGGAATGCTGATTCGCTTATTTGGAACCTTCTGGGGAACAGTTGTAGCTGTTGAATTAATGGATATTGCATTTTCCGTTGATAGCGTTCTTGCAGCCTTTGGCGTGAGTGAACAAGTTTGGGTTTTATTAATTGGTGGTATGCTAGGTGTGTTAATGATGCGAGGAGTTGCCGGTTTATTCTTAACCTTAATTGATCGTGTGCCAGAACTTGAGACTTCCGCTTATATATTAATTCTTATTATTGCCGTGAAAATGCTACTTGCGGCAGTCAATATTGAAATGGGACATCTAACCTTCTTTATTATTTTACTAGTTACATTCGGTGCAACATTTATCGTTCATTTTATGAATAAGAAAAAGGGCGAAGAAAAAGAAAATAGTTTGTAGAAACTTTGCATAAAAAAGGGAGCTGACGAAAGTCCGTCTCCTTTCTTTTTTACCTTAAATTAAGGAGAAATAAAATATGAATTTTTTTACATATTTTTATGAAGACGAAATCGAGCGATTTTTCTTTCAAAAGCCGCAGCCTTTTAATAAATACTCAAACAGTGAGCTTTTGTCCTATGGTTTGGGTGCGACCCTTTATATGCCTGCTACCCGCTCAAATATACATCAGGAAATTCTTTCAAGAAAGCATGAAGGTTTAACATCCCTAGTCATTGACCTTGAAGATGCCGTTGGCGATAACGAAGTGTTTCGTGCTGAAACAATGCTTATCGAGGAAATGCTGAAATTAGATGGAGAATTGAATAAAGGGTTTTTAGGTTATGTAGATTTGCCACTAATATTTATCCGAATTCGGGACCTTGAGCAATTTAAACGTATAACAGATCAATTAGGTGATGCGCTTAGGCTCCTAACTGGGGTTGTCCTACCCAAGTTTACCGTTGGAAATGGTGAAGAATTTTTAACAGAGATACGAAAAATTCACTCTGATCAGCATCCTTTTTACGCGATGCCTATCTTAGAGACAGCCAAAGTTATTCAAAAAGAAACGAGAATGGATGAATTATTAGCGATCAAGCATCTACTCGATTGCTACAAAGATAATATTCTGAATGTTCGGATTGGCGCGACAGACTTTTGTGGTTTATATGGAATTCGCCGGAGTGCGGATACAACAGTTTATGAAATTGAGGTATTAAGAGATTGTATTTCCGATATTATTAATGTCTTTCAAAGGTTCAATAGTGGGTATGTGGTATCTGGTCCAGTCTGGGAATATTTTTCAGCTAAAGAGAGGATGTTAAAACCACAGCTTCGGCAAACGCCGTTTCGCGAACGGTACGGTGATGAAGGACTGAAATGGAGAGCCAAACTGATTGATGAGAACATGGATGGATTGATTCGTGAAATCCTTATGGATATTGCAAATGGTTTGACTGGAAAAACGATCATCCATCCTTCACATATTAAAATAGTTCAGTCACTGAATGTTGTTTCCTACGAGGAATATATTGATGCCAGCAATATAGTTAAAGCAGCTACTGGGGATATCGGAGTTATGAAAAGTAATTTTGCCAATAAAATGAATGAAGTAAAGCCTCATTATTTTTGGGCCAAGAAAATCATCTTAAAATCACAGCTTTACGGGGTGTTACATGAAGAATTCACAAACATTGACCTTATCAAAAAAGAAGTATACGTTTAATATCCTTGACTCCATTGAAACGGAGATAGAAATAGTAGAAAATCCATATGATATACCCATAGAAGAGCTATTCACAATGGCCGCCCGAATCAATAAGAAACGATCGTTTTTGTTTGTAAGTAAGGTACTAGGTAAACATTTACCTATTGATCCCAATAAGGGACTTCTAACTGCGGCTCTTTTAGCTGCTAGGTTTGGAGAATCAGTAAAGGGTTTGGAAGGTGTGGAAAAGGATAGGCTGTTATCATTATTTACAAAAAACGCCACTTACTCCGGTGTTCCATTTATTCCCAAAAATATTCATCCAGTAGTCATTGGTTTTGCTGAAACCGCTACAGCACTCGGGCATGCTTTCTTTGATTGCTTCCAATCCGCTGTGTATTTTCATACTACCAGAGAGGAACTCCTAAACAATAGTCCGAATATTACTTTTGAAGAAGAGCATTCCCATGCGACATCACATCGCTGTTATATCCCATTAGAGATGATTGATAACGAACAGGAAATCATTCTGGTTGATGATGAAATAACAACGGGAAAAACGGCCTTAAATATAATCGAGTCCATTCACGCCAAGTTTCCTAGAAATGAATATACGGTAGTGTCCATTTTAGATTGGCGCTCAGACATCCATAAAAAAAGGTTTTTACAGCTAGAGCAAGAACTCGGGATAAAAATCAATGTTGTAAGTTTATTATCTGGAGCTGTAAACGTGAAGCAGTTGAAGGAAATAGAGGACCGCTCCGAAAAAAATGATGAGAATGGTAGTCCGGATTCCATTGTAGAAATTCTGCAGCTCGGTACATTTTTTACCGCAACCCCTCATATATCTAAAAACCATTTGAACAATGCCATGTTTATTGAGGAAACTGGAAGATTCGGCTTAAGAAGCCATGGAAATATCCTTTTTCGTGAAAAGGTTGGAAAAGCAGCTTCGTTTTTAACACAAAAAAGAACAGGTGAAAAAACGCTTTGTTTAGGAACCGGGGAATTCATGTATATTCCTATGAAATTGGCTGCAAATATGGGAAGCGGTGTTTTCTATCAATCGACAACAAGAAGCCCAATCTATATCGAAAATAATGATGGATATGGGGCAAGGTTTGGGGCCAAATTTCCAAATCCAGAAGACTTGGATATTTCTCACTTTGTTTATAATATCGTTCCAGGATATTACGATGAATTGTTTATCTTTTTTGAAAGAGAAGTAGAATTTGAGAATCTACAGCCCCTACTTAACAAATTGGGTAAATTTGGATTCAAGTCAATGAAGGTTGTCTTTTTCTCTAAAGGGCGAGGTGATTCAAATGCAAAAAACAACCAATAAACCAGCCAATATCGGAACTTATCATAACGATGATGTCTTGTTTCTATTAAAGGATTTAAGTAATATTCAGCTCGAAGATTCAACTGCTAATCGGGAAGTAAAGATCCAATCAGGTGTACATTATAGTGAATCCTTGCCAATTGAGTATCAGCCTCCAAAGAAGTATGTGGAGTTATTCTGGAAAACTTTACACGAATATAAACAAAAAGTGGCCTTGTGTGTAGGGATTGTTGCGGAAGAAATTTATCAATTGAAAGGGAAAAATGCCGTTCTCGTTTCCCTTGCACGGGCGGGAACACCGGTAGGGATTTTGATAAAAAGATATTTAAATATGTGCTATGGAGTTTCGCTTCCGCACTACAGTATTTCCATCATCCGTGACAGAGGGATTGACTCAAATGCAATTCAATATATTTTAAGCAAGCATCCTAATGGAAACATTCAATTTGTTGATGGCTGGACAGGAAAAGGAGCGATTTCGATTGAATTAACAAAGGCTTGTCAGGACTATCAACAAAACTTTGGGATAGTACTTGATGATACACTTGCTGTGATTGCAGATCCAGGCTACTGCACGTCTCTTTTTGGAACAAGAGAAGACTTTTTAATCCCGAGTGCTTGTTTAAACTCAACTGTATCTGGTCTAGTGAGCCGGACAGTTTTAAATGGCAAATACATTGGAAAGGGTGATTTTCACGGGGCTAAATTTTACCATGAATTGCTTGCCGATGATGTGTCTAATGAATTTATTGAATTGATTTGTAAGGAGTTTGCCCTTATTTCGGAGAAGGCTGCAGAACTCGCGTCGAAAAAATACTCTGAGAAAATTGAAACAGGATTTTTAGGGATGGAGGATGTAAAGAGAATCCAGTCTGAATTCGCGATTGAGAGCACTCATTATATTAAACCTGGGGTGGGAGAGACGACTAGAGTTCTCCTCCGCAGGGTTCCTTGGAGGATTTTAATGCGCGATCCTGCAAGTCCCTTTGTTAAACACATCATTATGCTAGCCGAAGAAAAAGGGGTTGAAGTAGTGCTATATCCCAATTTAAAATACTTGTGCTGCGGTTTAATCAAATCGGTGAAGGAGAGGCATGAATGATTTTTGCAGCTGATCTTGACCGAACTTTGATGTATTCCAAACGGGCAATCAATGAGCTAGGTGAACCCAAAGAATTGGACCTTACTCCTGTTGAAAAGAAAGATGGTTACTGGGTTGCCTATATGACAACATCATCCTTTCAAGCCTTAAAAGAACTATCTCAGCAACATTTATTTGTGCCAGTTACAACGAGAACAACTGAGCAATATAATCGGTTTGTTATTTTTCCAGAGGAAATTTCTATTAAATATGCGATTACCTCAAATGGTGCCAATATTCTTTGTCGAGGAATTCCATTGGAGGAATGGTCAGAGCATATTAATACTCGCCTGCAATCAGAGTCTATTTCCCAAGCTGAATTACGGTCTATTTTACATGGGGCAGGCTTTCATTTTGATGGACAAATGAGGCATGCAGGGAAACAATTTTTTTACTATATATTAAATAATCTGCCTTCAGCTTCAGACAAGAAAGTAATTAATGAACTGGTGGGGAAATATGGTTGGAGAATTTCCTTGCAAGGGCGAAAGCTGTACTTTATCCCAAAGGCTATTAATAAAGGTTCAGCCCTAGAATATATTTGTAAGCGTGAGGGAATGAAGGCAATAGCGGGAGCGGGTGACTCGATCCTTGACTGGGACTTTCTACAAAACTGCCAATACCGTTTTGTCCCAAGACATGGCGAGCTTGCTGGTGAGTTAACTACCACTAAGTTCACCTTAACGAAAAAATATGGTGTTTCTGCAGGCGATGAAATTCTCCAACAGTTTCTAAAACTACTTCCTCTTAAAACCTAATATTTTTTTAGTATCAGGTTGAAAATCAAGAAGTAAAGGCAGGACAATAATCCATAACAAGCTAAAAAAAATAGAATCGACATGGCTATAGAAGGTAATACCGGGGAGAGCAATAGTGTAAAGATAAAACTGAACACAAATAAATCAAGATAAACAAACACATCAGAAACCATTACTTCCATAACGGTATTTAATTCTTCATTTATCAAATCCAACTTAGGTCGCCTATATAAAAATCTCATTCGAGTCACCTTCTTTTGATTGGTACTCAAATAGTATGTAAGGACAAGGAAAAAGGTGAAAATTAGAAAGTAGCCTAAAAAACGAAACATTTTTAGAAGACTTTCGTAGAAAAAAATGAACACTTTTATTAACTGTGATATGATAATAAGGAAACCTTACATAATTTACTAAACGTCTTGAAAATAAGCTTTCGCTTTCAGAGGGAAGGGATTATGAATGTATCCACCATTAAATCAATTGAACGTCCGTCCTGTAGGATCCCTCTCCTATGAAAATTGGCCTGGTATGTTGAAAAAACAGTTGCCGGAACGGCCAAATTATTCATTAGAAAATGGAACAATTCAGATTGGGCAAGTATTAGGAAAGTTTTTTGGAATACCGATTGACACTGATGATTATTATAATCAGCTTTTTGATTATGTAAATAATACTGCAGAATGGAATCTCCACCTGCTAAGTGAGGAGTCACTTGATAAAGCGATAAATAATGCTCACTTTCAATCTATTCAAAAGGTGTTAAATATTAATCAAGAACAGAAGCTGTCCATTAACCGCTTTACCGCCTTTCTTGACGGGGAACAGCTTTTATTAAAGTCGAGTATGCCTGTGATTCATCGAAAACTACGTGAAGCGATGATTACAACTTTAAATTTGTACACGGAACTGGAAACGGATGGATTGAAAAACCAAGAATTGAGGCGGGTTCTTGTTGATCTTGTGAAATGGTCTATCAACCATTTGCAGCCGCTTTTAGAGGATGCGGACCCACAAAAGACGATGCCAAAATTTTTGTGGTATGGTGACTTTAAGAAAAGTCATCAATATTTCTTATATTATTTACTAAAGCTTGGCTGTGATATCGTTATTTTTCATCCGGACGGTAAGGATATTTTAGCAGGGATGATGGACGAGCAAGTATTCACCCATCATTTTCAAAATAAGTTGCCAACAGAGCCGTTTCCCCTGGAAAAACGCAGCAGGAAAACAACCATTGCATATAGGGCTTCAAAAGAGATTGAGACTATTTTAAACCAAGAGGGATCCGGTCTTTACAAACCATGGCAATTAAGGGATTACTCGCCTTCATCCATTACGTTAAAAACCACGTATGATGAGCTATTTATTCTATGTAAAGAAATAGCAATGATACGCCCTGATTTCGAGGTTGGGAATGGTCAAGTTAAAATTCCTTCTATTTTCGCCAAAATACAGGGAGTAAGTAAAAATCGAAAAGAATACTGGGACCGTCTTCAGTCGATTAGTCAACTAGATCATAGTTTGCTGATTCGAAAGCTACCCTTCACCACTGCAAGTACAAGTGATTTTCGCTTTCATTATCGAAATGCATTGGGCGGGGATGGTTTACTTGTCCCTGAAAATATGATGCAATCACATTACTGGCCCTATTCGTTTTTATCATCCGGTCTGCAAAAAGGCATTGCCAATGCTGTTCGGAAAATATGTGAAAAACCGGGTTTAAAGCCCATGCCAATGGAGAGCTTAGAAGATGTGAAAATGTACCTATTTACACAGGCGATGTTTATGCAAAAAAATATTATTCAACTGCTGGAAAGATTTGATTATTCACAGCAGGTCCCTAAATTAGTTATCTATAATAATGAATTAACTGGAATGCTATCGAGATCGGATGCGGCGTTGCTACTGCTCCTAAATCAGTTCGGTATTGATATCGTCCTGTACAATCCACCAGGACATAATGATATCGAAAATTATCTCGATGACCGATTATATGATAAACACTGGCTTGATGATGTTGTATTCGAATTAGAATTTAAAGAACCTTCACTTTTCAAAAAAGGTCTTTTTCAAGGTATCTTAAAAAATTTAAGGGGAGATTAACTAGTGAATCAATCACCAAATCCGTCATCCGGTTTAACTTCAGCGGCCGCGGATGACAAACTTACAGAAACAAAAGCCTCCGACATCAAGCTTGCTCTTCGAAAAGAACCAGAGATTCAAAATTTGGCCCGTACGATCGATGAGCGTGACCAGATTCAAGTTTTAGAGTTTGGGAAAGAACCTGCTGTGCAAATATCTCGTTTTTCTGATCAGATTTTAAGCAATATGCGGACAACCAAAGTAGAAGATTCGGGAGAGCTTCTTAAACATCTTGGTCGTATTATGGATAAATTTGATGCGAAAGATTTCCAGAAGACATCAGGGGGATTTTTCGGAAAGCTTTTCAATAAGGGTGAAAAAATGATTGAAAAGCTGTTTGGAAAATACCAAACAATGGGGCAGGAAATTGACAAGGTGTATGTCGAAATTTCTAAATATCAGCATGAAATGGTCGATTCGACTACTATGCTTGAGCAAATGTATGAACAAAACTACCAATACTATTTGACACTTGAAAAATACATTGTCGCTGGTGAAATAAAGGTCGAAGATCTCAAAAATACTCAACTTCCGCAGCTTGAAGCACGTGCTGCCTCAGGAGATCAATTGGCGTCGATGCAATTGGATACTCTTAAGAATGCCATTGAGCTTTTAGAACAAAGAATTTATGATTTAGAAATGGCCAAAATGGTTTCGTTACAGACGGCACCACAAATCCGCCTGTTACAAAGAGGGAATACAAAGCTGATAGGAAAAATTAATTCCGCCTTTGTTACTACTATACCTATTTTTAAAAATGGCTTAATTCAGGCCGTGGCAGCTAAAAGACAGAAGCTTGTCGCTGATTCAATGAGTGAGCTTGACCGCAGGACGAATGAAATGCTCCTTAAAAATGCGCAGAACATTTCGCAGCAAAGTACTGATATTGCACGGCTTGCCGGCGCACCAAGTATAAAAATCGAGACGATTGAAGAATCTTGGAATATTATCATTAAAGGGATGCAGGAAACTCGAGCGATTGAAGAAGAAAATAAACGAATGCGGATTGAAGGTACTAAACGGTTAGAACAGCTTCAAGACAACTTTAAAAACTTGAAACAATCATAGTTACTATGTTGTTGATAATCTAATAATTTCTTAGTTGGGGTGAATGGAATGGCTATTAATTTGCAAAAAGGTCAACGAGTAGATTTAACGAAAAGTAATCCGGGTCTTTCAAAAGTTTTGGTGGGTTTAGGTTGGGATCCAGTTCAAACTAGCGGTGGAGGCGGTTTATTTGGCTCAATGTTTGGCGGAGGCAGTGCGCCAAACGTTGATTGTGATGCCTCTGTTATAATGCTTGGTGCCAATGACAGGCTTCAAAACAATAAAGATGTTATTTATTTTGCAAATCTTACAAGTAATGACGGGAGCGTGCAGCACGCAGGAGATAATTTGACAGGTGATGGCGACGGCGATGACGAGCAAATCATTGTCGACTTAAGCAAAGTTCCTTCAAAAATTCAAAAGCTTGTTTTCGTTGTAAATATCTATGATTGTGTAAAAAGGAAACAGCATTTCGGGATGATTCAAAATGCGTTTATTAGAGTTGTTAACCCTGGTAATAATCAAGAGCTTATCCATTATAATTTATCAGATAATTATAGTGGGTTAACCTGTCTGGTTGCCGGAGAACTTTATCGTCATGGCAATGAATGGAAATTCGCTGCAGTAGGTACTGGCACGACAGCTGGAAGCCTAAGTGAAATTGTTCGCACATATAGTTAAGGAAAATTCATAAAGTTTTTGTAACGAGGTGATTTATTTGGGCATAAACTTAGCAAAAGGACAAAGAATTGATTTAACAAAAACAAATCCTGGATTAACAAAAGTCATTATCGGGCTTGGCTGGGATACAAACCATTATCACGGCGGCCATGACTTTGACTTAGATGCTTCAGCTTTTTTAACAGATGCAAACAGCAGAGTCATCGAGGATTCTGACTTTATCTTTTACAATAACTTAGTTCACTCTTCAGGTTCCGTCGAACATACAGGGGATAACCGTACTGGTGAAGGTGAAGGCGACGATGAACAAATAAAAATAAATTTTAGCAAGGTTCCCACCTATGTTCACCGGATTGCGATTACGGTAACTATCCATGATGCAGAAGCAAGGAATCAAAATTTTGGTCAAGTTTCTAATGCATTCGTCCGGGTAGTCGATGCAGATTCGGGCCGTGAAGTATTAAGGTTTGATCTTGGTGAAGACTTCTCAGTAGAAACGGCTGTCGTTATTTGTGAGCTATACCGTCATAATGGCGATTGGAAGTTTAACGCTGTAGGCAGTGGCTTTGCTGGAGGTTTAGCAGCACTTTGCCGAAATTTCGGATTGGAAGTTTAAACTATTATTAGAAAAAGCTGCCCGAATCGGTAGCTTTTTCTTGTGCTTGAAATTCTTGAAATCGTTTTTTAACCGATCATATATGTTAAAATGAAAAAATATGAATGGCAGTTAAGGGAGTGTCCGATGTGAAGCAATATTTACAATTATGTGAGCATGTGTTAAAAACTGGTACCGTGAAGGGCGATCGAACAGGTACAGGAACGATCAGCACCTTTGGTTATCAAATGAGATTTAATTTGGAAGAAGGATTTCCACTTCTTACTACAAAAAAGCTTCATTTAAGATCAATTATTTATGAATTGCTTTGGTTTTTAAAAGGAGATACCAACGTTCGCTATTTACAGGAGAATGGGGTCCGTATATGGAATGAATGGGCTGATGAAAATGGAGAGCTTGGTCCGGTCTACGGGTACCAATGGCGTTCATGGACAGGTGCAGATGGAAAAACCGTGGATCAAATTAGCGAATTAATTGATCAAATTAAAACGAACCCAAATTCAAGAAGACTGATTGTCAATGCCTGGAATGTAGCTGAAATTGATGATATGGCGCTGCCGCCGTGTCATTGTTTGTTCCAATTTAATGTGGCAAATGGGAAATTGTCCTGTCAGCTATACCAACGTTCAGCAGATGTATTCTTAGGAGTACCGTTTAACATCGCGTCCTATGCCTTATTAACATTAATGATTGCAAAGGTATGCGATTTAAAGCCAGGTGAATTCATTCATACATTTGGAGATGTTCATATCTATCAAAACCATCTAGAGCAAATAAAACAGCAGATGGATAGAGAACCAAGGCCACTGCCAATCCTTAAAATGAATCCGAATGTAAAGGATATTTACTCTTTTAAATTTGAAGATTTTACATTAGAAGGATATGATCCACATCCGCATATTAAGGGGATGGTCAGTGTATGATTTCCTTTATTGTCGCTATGGACGAAAATAATGTGATCGGAAAGGATAATCAATTGCCCTGGCATCTGCCTGAAGATTTAAAGTTTTTCAAAAAAATAACACTTGGGCATCCGATTGCAATGGGGAGAAAAACGCATGAGTCGATTGGCCGTGTGCTTCCGGGCAGGGAGAATATCGTCATTACCCGCCAGCAAGATTATCAAAGTGAGGAATGTACCATTTTTTACTCAGTAGAGGAGTTTGTAAAGTACTGCCGTAATCAAAATGATGAAATTTTTGTGATTGGCGGAGCGGAAATTTTTAAGGAAACATTTCCCTTTGCAGAATGTCTTTACATCACTCTTATTCATAAAGAGTTTGAAGGTGACACTTTCTTCCCAGAATTTTTTCAAACTAAGTGGGAACTCGTATCCAGTGAAAAAGGGATTAAGAATGAAAAAAACCCTTACGATTATGAATTTAGGAAATATAAACGTAAATCCTAATTTCTGCCTTGTAAAGGAAACTGGCGTGGTCAGCATGGCAAAATAAAAAAGAGCATCAGCAATATGCTGGTGCTCTTTCCTAAAGTAAGATTAGAATGGCGATCCATTTAATTCATAGTCTGTTAATTTTGCAAGCATACCTCTGAATTCATGGGGATGGCAAAATTCTTCTTCACGGAAATGTGTTTTAACCCAAGCAATTAATTCAATTGGGCTATTAAAATATTCCCCACTTCGGTCGCTTTTACGAATGGTGTATCTTCCATTGTCATCATCAATTGTTACCTCTACAGGGAGGGCTCCATCAAAACTGCAAAGTGAAAATTCCATCCTCATCACATCCAATCCATTTGGTTTATAATTTTCATTAGTATATGTTACTATTGTTCAAATTATATGCAAAAAATAACCATTTGTCAAAATATTTTAAAAATTCCACCATAAATACCAAGCATTGACTTAAGTTATGGTTATTGTTAAATTGTCTATAGAGATTTAAATAGGGATAAAAAAGGAAATGCTAAATATCACATAGACGCTTATTTTTATGGATATTGTGAATTTACTATGAATTATTTCGAATTATTAACTCAAAATTAATTTTCGATACTATAATCATAGTAGAAATATACAATCTTTGAAGGGGATGTTAATCCATGTTTTCAAATATCGGAGTTCCGGGATTAATTTTAATTTTAACGCTTGCACTTATCATTTTTGGACCAAAAAAACTTCCGGAAATTGGACGTGCCTTTGGACAAACATTAAAGGAATTTAAGAAGTCAACACGTGAGCTTACAGATGATGTAATGAAAGACATTGATGAAGAAAAGAAAACTTTGACTAAATAGGGTGTAAGATATTGCGTCTTGCACCTTTTCTTTTAACGTTTATTACTATAAGACGTGTTAAAAGGTGTTAATTTAGTGAATTTGTTTTTCGTGAGGTACGCTTCGTTTGATAGAGAGTATTTTTACGGGTGTTCGAGCACGGTGATTCCAAGGATTCCTAATCAGCGTGTTTATTTTCAACCTATGAAATTGGCAGGGGAAGTACATGGCAGATAAAGAATTAAATTTAGTTGATCATTTAGAGGAATTGCGCAAACGGATTATCATTTCTGCACTATCATTTGTTGTCTTTTTTATCGTCGGTTTTATTTATGTAGATGATATTTATCGCTGGTTTGTTGGCGATACAAAACTGATGGTCCTTGGTCCAAGTGACATAATGTGGATTTATTTCATGATTGCAACCGTTATTGCCGTAGTGGGGACGATTCCTGTTTTAGCGTTACAAATTTGGTTGTTCGTAAAGCCGGCACTAAGACCGAAAGAAAGAAAAATAACCCTCTCATATGTACCTGCATTATTTTTCTTATTTTTAATGGGCCTTTCTTTTGGGTATTTTGTTATCTTCCCGATGGTTCTAAAGTTTTTGGTGAACATGGGTCAAGATATGTTCGTTACAAACTTTACTGCTGAAAGATACTTTAGCTTTATTATGAATATGACCCTTCCATTCGGAGTATTGTTCGAACTTCCGGTAGTAGTGATGTTTTTAACCTCACTAGGTATAATTAATCCGTTTGTTTTAGGGAAAGTTCGAAAATATGCATATTTTGTTCTTATTATTATCGCAGTTGTTATTACACCACCAGATTTTATGTCCGATTTTGTTGTAACCTTACCACTCCTGCTTCTTTATGAAATCAGTATTAATTTATCAAAATTTGTTTACCGAAAACGAATGAGAAATCTTCAGCAAGAAGAGGAAGAAATAATAGAAGTATAAAAAGACCTAAAGAGGTGTGAATCTCTTTGGGTCTTTTTTGTTTTTCATTATTTTAGAAAAATATCATCAGTTATTTATACCTTTATTTTTTATTTATTTACTAAAACCACTATTAAAATACAGTTAAGAATTATTTGTGTATTTTTTTGATTATTCAGGACTTTAGTTGCAGTTGTATTCTACAATTACATTGCAATCAAATGTTTCTATTATTTTTATGATAAGTGGAGGAGAAAGCGGATGAAGAGACAGAAAACAGTATATGAAGCCGCAATCGACCATGGATTTAGCCGGAGGGACTTCCTGAAAATGTGTACGGCACTAGCCGCTACACTAGGTTTGGAGTTTACCCAATCTGACCAAGTTGTTAAAGCCATGGAAACAAAAACAAGAGTACCAGTTGTATGGCTGCAATTCCAGGATTGTACAGGTTGTTCGGAATCATTTATTCGGTCATCACAACCAAAGACTGAAAGCGTTTTACTTGAAATGATTTCACTAGAATATTCTGAAGTACTTTCTGCACCATCTGGTCATCAAGCTGAAGCATCCATGAAACAAGTGTTTGAGAAATATAAAGGAGAATATATTCTTGCCGTGGAAGGAAGCATTCCTGATAATGATGCATACTTAACAGTTGCAGGTCAATCAGCCAAGGAAACATTCCTAGAAATGGCAGCAGGAGCAAAGGCGATTATTGCCTACGGTTCTTGTTCATCTTGGGGAGGAATAGCCGCTGCCCATCCAAATCCTACTGGAGCAAAGCCAGTTACCAGTTTTGTAAAGAATACTCCTACTATTCTTGTTCCAGGGTGTCCACCAATTGCTGAGGTAATGACTGGAGTTATTGCCCATATCATTACTTTTGGAAAATTACCTGAATTAGACCAGTTCGGCCGTCCGAAAGCTTTTTATCGTCACCGGATCCATGATAAATGTAACCGACGCGCTTATTTTGATGCGGGTTTATTTGTTGAGAATTTTGACGATGAAGGGGCTAAACAAGGCTATTGTTTATATAAAGTCGGCTGTAAAGGCCCGACAACCTATAACTCCTGTGCAGAAATGCGCTGGAATGGCGGAGTAAGCTATCCTATTCAATCTGGAAATCCATGTTTCGGTTGTTCAGAAAAGGACTTCTGGGATAATGGTCCTTTTTATACAAGAAGAGCGAAAATACCTGGAACACAAACTACTATCAATCCAGACGCTGTTGGCTTAGCAGCCATTGGTGCAACCACTGCTGGAATTGCCGTTCATGCTGCAGGAACGGTATTTAAGAAGAAGCGAGATGACAAACGAGGTGAAGAAGAATGAGTGAGCGCATAGTAGTAGATCCAATAACGAGAATTGAAGGTCACCTTCGTGTAGAAGTAGATGTAGATGAAAAAGGGGTTATTAAAGAAGCGTATAGTTCTGGAACTTCTGTTCGAGGACTGGAACTTATTGTTAAAGACCGTGATCCAAGAGATGTTTGGGCATTTATACAGAGAATATGTGGTGTATGTACAACAGTACACGCGCTTACTTCCATACGGGCAGTAGAGGATGCATTAAAAATAAAAATACCGCGAAATGCCCATTTAATCCGTGACATAATGAACGAAGCTCAATTTGTTCACGATCATGTGGTCCATTTTTACCATTTGCATGCATTGGATTGGGTCGATATTGTGAGTGCAACGAAAGCAAACCCTGCTGAAACATCACGAATTGCTCAATCAATCTCTAATTGGCCAAAATCATCACCAGGATACTTTACTGATGTACAAAATAAAGTGAAGAAATTAGTGGAAAGTGGCCAACTTGGCATTTTTGCTAATGGCTATTGGGGACATAAAGCTTATAAGCTGCCACCAGAAGTTAACCTATTAGCTGTGGCCCATTATCTCGAAGCATTGGATTGGCAAAAAGAAATAGTCAAAATTCATACGATTTTTGGCGGGAAAAACCCTCACCCACATTATGTGGTTGGTGGAATGGCAACTCCGCTTGATATTGATAGCGATAATGGCGTGCACGCTGAGAGATTGATGCATGTATCACAGATAATCGATCAAGCGAGAGATTTTGTTAATCAAGTTTATATTCCTGATTTACTTGCAATCGGATCTTATTATAAGGATTGGACATATGGGGGAGGCTTGAATAATTACCTTTGCTATGGTGATTTTTCAACGGGCGATATTTACGACACAAAACTCTATCGTATGCCGAGAGGAATTATCTTAAATGGAAATCTGAAAGAAGTTTTAGATGTTGATCTTAAAGACCCTAAACATGTGCAGGAGTTTGTTGATCACTCATGGTACACCTATGATGGAAAAGAAGGCGGAGTAGGAAAGCATCCATTTGAAGGTGAGACCACATTTAATTACACAGGACCACAAGCACCGTTTAAAACATTGGATACTGAAAAGCAATATAGCTGGTTAAAAGCTCCACGATGGAAAGAGCATCCGATGGAGACAGGACCACTCGCAAGGATGATTGTTGGCTATGCGTCTGGAAAAGAAGAGATTGTTAATATTGTCGACGATACATTGAAAAAGCTTGATCTCCCAATCACTGCCTTACAATCAGCATTGGGCCGCACTGTTGCTCGTGGATTGGAAAGCGTCCTAATCTCCGGTTGGTTACGTAATGATATGGATGAATTATTGAATAATGTAAAAAGCGGTAACCAAACTACATTTGACCGTTCAAAATGGGAACCAAATACTTGGCCAGAACGGGCAAAAGGTGTGGGCTGGATGGAAGCACCACGCGGAGCACTTGGACACTGGATTGATATTAAAGATGGAAAAACGCATAACTATCAAGCTGTGGTTCCTTCTACTTGGAATGCTTCACCTCGCGATCATAAAAACAAGATTGGTGCATATGAGGCTGCACTTAAAGGTACACCGATGTTAGATAAAGAACAACCTCTAGAAATTATGCGAATCATCCATTCTTTTGATCCATGTCTTGCCTGTGCAGTCCATTTAACAGATTTGGAAACTAATAATACGACTGAAATTCGTTTAGGTTAGGAGAGAGACATATGGCTGAACTCATGCCAAATATTCCGACTCAAACGCCAGGACAATCCCATGATAAACCAGGGATTAACAGTGAGAATACGTTTCACCCCGAAAGGCCAATTGTTTACAAACAAATTAATAATGAAGTGAGAGCCTATGTTTGGCAGCTGCCAGTAAGGATTTTCCACTGGGTAAATATGTTGGCTATCCTCCTGTTAATGGGGACAGGAATTTATATTGGAAAGCCGTTTGCTTCAGCAGGAATTCCCGAAGAAGCCTATTTTTCCAATCTAATGGGCTGGATGAGATATATTCACTTTTTTGCTGCTTTCTTATTTGTTATTTGTCTCATGTTTCGTTTGTATTGGGTTGCGGTCGGAAATAAATTTGCGACATCAAACCCTCTTAGATGGATTTTTTGGAAAGAAGTATTCGAAACAATCAAGTATTATATATTTTTGAAAAATAAAAAGCCTCATTACGTCGGTCATAACCCTTTAGCGCAATTAAGCTACTGGATTTTTATCGGCCTAGGTTCATGGATCGTGATGTTAACAGGATTTTATATGTATTTTGAACCACAACAAGAATCTTTCTGGGCAAAGCTGTTTGTTTGGGTACCATATTTGTTTGGCGGTGAAAGCTACACGCTTCGCTCATGGCATCATCTTACTGCTTGGGGCTTTATGCTTTTTATGGTTATCCACATTTATATGGCTTTCCGAGATGACTATCTTGAACGAAACGGTTCCATTTCATCAATGATTACTGGCTATAAGACAACAACGAAAAAATCAGTAGGTGAAAAGAATGGAAAATAAACTTGCAGGCGAAAAAATAACGATTTTAGGAATTGGCAACACCCTCTTTTCAGATGAGGGTGTTGGCATCCACCTTTTGCCCTTGCTAGAAGAAGCATTAAAGGATGTTGAAAATATCGAAATTGTTGAGGGCTTAACAGACGGAATGAAGTTACTTGGCCCAGTAGAAGATGCTGAAAACTTAATAATTATTGATGCAATTAATGCTGGTAAGCAAGGTGGCACGATAATTACCCTAGTTGGAGATGAAATTCCTGCCTATTTTGGAATTAAAATGTCTGTCCATCAAATGGGATTCCAAGAAGTCCTTTTAGCGGCAAAGATGAGGGAGCGCTACCCTAAACAGATTGTCATGTTTGGGATGCAGCCCACATCACTTGAATTAGGTGTTGAACTTACTGAGATCAATCAAAGTAAGCTAGGAGAATTGGCTAAAGTGGTCATTGATCAAATAAATAACTGGAGAAATCTCCTATGAGGCGAGGCGACTTTTTTAAAGAAATGGGAAACAGCCTTTTTCAAACAGTTAAGTCAGTTTATGAACCTTTTTTAAGTGAGGATTTGGAAAAAATAGAAGTTGCAACTGATCGGGTGCTAGGAATAACTTGGCACCCCATTATGAAAGAATATGAGTTTAATTCTGACCTTGAAATGAAGTTTATTAATGGTAAACCCGTTATAGTAACACGTATCGGAACGAACATGCAGGCAGTTGATGGAGTATGTCCTGTATGTTCGAATATTATTATTCTAACAACACTATATTCAACTGGGAAATGTTTGAATTGTCAAAATGAATATAATTTTAAATCTCAATCTGGCGATTTACAACTCAATTCCTACCCAATAAAACTTAAGAACGACACCTATTTAATTGGGTTTCAGGAGTACAAGAGACAGGGTGATAGCGATGCATGAAATGTCATTAATGGGAGATATCCTCCAGCTTATTCAGGAGGATGCCACTGACAAAGGAATTCAACAAATAGATAAGGTTGAATTAATTGTTGGAGAAATCTCCAATGCTATGCCAGATGCGTTAAGAATGGCATTTGATATTTTCCGAGATCAAAATCTGCATCTGTTTACAGAAACTGCTGAACTTGTTCTACACATTGAAGAAGCAAAAGCAAAATGTGTCCTCTGTGAATTGGAATATCGACCTGACCAGAAAATAGCTCTTTGTCCGAGCTGTCTTGTCCCTTCTGGAAAGGTACTATCGGGGGAAACATTCCAGATTTTATCATACGAAGGGAGAAATTGAAATGAAAATAACTTTAAGAACGGATGTATTAACAAATAACAATAAGGCTGCAGAGTTCAATCGAGAGCTATTCCAAAATACGAAAACCTTAGTAATAAATCTGATGAGTTCTCCCGGTGCAGGTAAGACAACTCTATTGGAGGAAACAGTAAGAGAACTTTCAGGGAAATATCGGATTGCCGTCATTGAAGGTGATTTAGCGACAGAAAGGGATGCTGATCGAATTCGTGCAATGGGTGCAAAGGCAGTACAAATCAATACCCATGGCGGCTGCCATCTTGATGCCCGTATGGTTGCTGCCACATTAACCGAATTTGATCTAGACGAAATTGATTTACTTTTCATTGAAAATGTCGGCAATTTAGTTTGTCCTTCGGGATATGACCTAGGCCAGCACCATAAAGTAGCTGTTCTAAGTGTTCCTGAAGGAAATGATAAAATTCCAAAATACCCACAAATGTTTATGAGAACAGAGCTTGTGCTTTTAAATAAAATAGATTTATTGCCATATCTAGATTTTAGTGTTGAAGAAGCCAGAAAAGACCTAACAGAAATTAATCCTGAGTCTATCTTATTTTCCCTTTCTGCTCGCACACAGGAAGGTATGCATGAATGGTTTTCCTGGATTGAAGGAGCTTATCTCCAATGTGTTCAGCAGTAAGGATTGCCGTCAGGGGGCGGGTGCAAGGCGTTGGCTTCCGTCCGTTCGTCTTTCAGCTTGCCTGTAAATATCAGCTTAATGGTACCGTTCAAAACAATATGGACGGTGTCAAGATTCACCTAGAGGGAGCGGACGAATCCATTCAGTCCTTTTTATCAGACTTGAAAAATAAGGCACCTAGGCTTTCCAAAATCAATGAGATATTGGTTGAAAAGGCTGAGTTTCTGAATATAACCGAGTTTACGATTATTGAGAGTGAGCGAAGCGGCACGTCAATGCTCGTGATTCCGATTGATTCTGCAGTTTGTGATGATTGTTTAACTGAAATGAACGATCCGGATGATTTTCGCTATCAGTATCCGTTTATTAACTGTACACAATGTGGACCCCGCTACACAATCATTGAAGAATTGCCCTATGACCGGCCATATACTTCGATGAAGGGTTTTCCAATGTGCGAGGAATGCCGCAAGGAATACGAGGACCCAACCAATAGAAGACATCATGCACAGCCAATTGCTTGCCCAAAATGCGGTCCGAAAGTTAGGCTGCTTCTTAAGGACGGACAAGAAGTAGATTCTGAGAATCCGATTAAGGATTCCATTAAGCATTTAAAAGAGGGAAAGATTTTGGCCATCAAAGGCATTGGCGGCTACCACCTTTGCTGTGATGCCCAAAATGAAATAGCTGTAACTACGTTAAGAAATAGAAAAAAAAGGCCATTGCGGCCGCTAGCTGTTATGGCTTCTTCACTTTCATCAGTGGAAGATCTTGGGGAAATAGGTAGAGATGAACGTGAACTATTGGATAGTCCAGAGTCATCCATTGTAATTCTCAAAAAAAATAAACAATATAAACTAGCAAAAAGTGTAGCACCTGGAATGGACACAATCGGTGTGATGCTACCTTATACACCACTGCATCATTTATTATTTACTGACCCAGAGTTAGCCTTTCTTGTGATGACAAGTGCGAATCCATCAGGGATGCCGATTTTATATAAGGATGAGGAAGCCCTTCAATACCTAGCTGGCATTACCGATTATTATCTCGTTCATAACCGGGAAATTCTTCATCCAGTAGATGATTCAGTTGTCCAAATTAATGATGGGAAGCTTGATTTCTTCCGTAGATCAAGGGGGTATGTCCCTGATCCATTTACAACCAATAAAGATGTTACTGGAATTGTAGCTTTCGGTGGCCAGCAAAAAACAACCTTTACGATTGGCCGAAATGAACAAATTTTTGTAGGTCCACATATTGGTGATTTAGAAAATATTGAAACGATTAACCATTATCAGGATGAATTAGACCATCTTTTGAAATGGATTGATACACCGAAGAGTCTAGCTGTCATCGATGCTCACCCAGGCTACCACATACAGAAACTAGTGAAGGAATATGATTTTACTGAAGTAATGGAAGTTCAGCATCATCATGCCCATATGGCAGCCTGTATCGACGAACATCAAATTTGCGGCAAAGCTTACGGCATTATCCTTGACGGAACAGGATATGGTCTTGACGGCAATATTTGGGGTTTTGAAATCTACTACGGAGATGCATCTGAGTTCGAACGTATGGCCCATTTACATTATACTCCACTTCCCGGAAGTGAAAAATGCATTCGTGAACCATGGAGGAATGCGGCAGCGATGTTGATTGCCCTTCATGGTGAACAAGGTTTAGATCTAGCCAAAGCTATTTTTGCGGATAAGGTTTTAGAACTTGAAATATTAAAGAGGATGATGGAAAGAAATTTGAACATTGTTTATGCCGGTACATGTGGTAGGCTGTTTGATGCAGTTAGTGCCATTTGCGGGGTGACTAAGGTATCAAGCTACGATGGAGAAGCGGCGATTCAATTAGCTGAACTAGTAGATGAAGCAATTATATTCGAACCATATCCCTTTGGATTACTCGAAAAAGAAGTATTAACGATTGATTTTAGGTCGATGTTGAAGGAAATAGCTTTGGACGTTTTAGCTGGGAAAGATGTTTCTGTATTAAGTGGCAGATTCCACGAAACAGTCGTGCAGGCGATTATTTCGACAATGAAAAGTTTGTCTGAAAAATATCCAAATGCTAAAAAGGACGTTGTGTTATCGGGTGGAAGTATCCATAACCGATATTTGCGGAAAAGAATAACGGCGGAATTAAGAGATCGGGGTTTTAGGGTCTTTGCACCTGAAAATACCCCGTGTAATGACGGTGGATTATCATACGGGCAATTGGTTGTTGCCGCGGCAAAAAGGAGTGCTAACCAATGTGTGTTGGAGTACCAGCAAAGGTAGTTAAAAAAAATGAATATAGCGCGATTGTGGATGTAATGGGTTCACAAACAACAGTCGGGATTATTTTTGTTCCTGATGTAAATATTGGCGATTATGTAATTGTCCATGCTGGACAGGCAATGAGTATCGTCGATGAAACATATGCAAAACAAAGTGTCGAAGAATGGAGGAAGCTCGTCGATGCTCGAAATTCTGAAGCAATCAAGTAATCCGGAAATATGTAAGCCGCTTGTGGAAGCAGTAATTGAAAAAGCAAAAGAATTTCAACAGAAATTTGGACGAAGGCCTGCATTTATGGAAGTTTGCGGCTCACATACTATGTCTTTAGCTCGTACAGGAGTTAAACAATGCTTGAAAGATGAGGTAAACTTAATTTCTGGCCCCGGCTGCCCAGTTTGTGTAACCGACCAAAGATCCATTGACGCCATGATTGCCCTGGCAGAAGGTGAAAATCGAATTATCTGTACGTTTGGCGATATGATGCGCGTGCCAGGATCTAACAAAACACTGCTTGATTCGAAGATTGCGGGTAAGGATATTCGGGTATTATACTCGCCTGTTGAGGCTATTAAGATTGCTGAAGAAAATCCTGATAAAGAAGTCATCTTTCTTGGAGTTGGCTTTGAAACCACCATCCCCATCTTAACGCTAATGGTCGGTGAAGCAGAAAAACGCAGTATTGGGAATTTTTCAATCTGGATGACAACAAAGCTGGTTGAACCCGTTCTCCGCTATTTACTGGATGCGGGAGAAGTCAATTTGGACGGATTTTTACTCCCAGGACATGTATCCATTGTCTTAGGAGAAAATTCTTATAAGTACTTAGTTGATGAATATCATATATCCGGGGTGATAACCGGATTTGAAACAGCAGAACTACTTTTTGGTATTTACAAATCCATCGAGTTAGCGTTAACAGGGCAGGCAGCAATTATTAATAATCATCCATCGATTGTAACGAAAACCGGGAATCAGGTAATCCATCAGTGGATGGATAAATATTTAACCGAATGCGATGAGGCATGGCGCGGCATTGGAGTAATTCCCAATAGCGGACTGGATTTAAAACCGGAATATTCCCAGTTTAATGCAAAAAAAAGATTTACGGTTGAAGTTGGGGAGCCAAGGAAAACAAAATGTCGCTGCGGTGAAGTCATCCGTGGATTAATATCGCCTAATGAATGTTCATTGTTCGGTAAAGCCTGTCACCCAATGAATCCAGTTGGTCCGTGTATGGTGTCGGCCGAAGGAAGCTGTGCTGCTTATTATCAATACATGAGGGAGAGCTTTTGATGGAAAAATTTATTAGCTTAGCGCACGGTGATGGCGGGGAATTAAGTCATCGATTAATCCGGGATGTATTTATCAATGCATTTGGTGATGGTAACGAAGCTATGTTTGATGCTGCTTCCGTCATCATTTCAAACAGTAAAATTGCTGTGACAACCGATTCGTTTGTGATTAAACCAATTTTCTTTCCGGGTGGTTCTATTGGAAAATTAGCCGTAGCCGGTACCGTTAATGATCTTGCAGTCAGCGGGGCAAAACCTGTTTATTTAACCTGTGGCTTTATCATTGAAGAGGGCTTTCCTGTTGCCGATTTAAGGCAAATAGTCTTAGATATGGCGAATGAAGCACGTAAAACAGGTGTGGTAATTGTAGCTGGTGACACAAAGGTAGTTGAACGAGGCAGTGCCGATGGAGTGTATATTAATACAACTGGAATCGGAGTTTATCAACCTAACATGGGTTGTAGCCTTGAATTTGAAGAAGGCGATGCTATCATTGTTTCAGGAACTATCGGTGACCATGGTATAGCTGTCCTTACTGCAAGAGGAGAACTGGGTATTACTGTCCCAATTAATAGTGATTGTGCCTCACTAAATACAATGCTGGATGAGGTCTTACAGCATTCGAAGGGCGTAAGGATTATGCGTGACCCAACAAGAGGCGGCCTTGCTACAACTCTAGTTGAAATTGCCGAAGATTTTAATATTACGATGAAAATCAATGAAATCGATGTACCAGTAAAAGGCGAGGTACACGGTGTCTGTGATCTGTTGGGCTTTGACCCGCTATATCTTGCAAATGAGGGAAAGGCAATTATTGTCGTTGCTGAAAATGAAAGAAATAAAGTAATCGATATATTGCGAGAATTCCCTGAGGGAGAAAACGCTGTCGTTATTGGTACCATCATTGGAAAAGAAAAAGGACAATTGTTATTAGAAACACCGCTTGGATCCAAAAGAATACTAAATAGATTATCAGGAACAATGTTTCCGAGAATCTGTTAAAAAAATAGCCCCCATTTTTACTATAAAAATGGGGGCTATTTTTTTTGTTTACTTATTTTCTTTCATCCAGTTTTGAAATTATATAAAGAACGAACAGTTTGTTATAAAGTTCCTAATAATAAGAAAACAAGAGATAAAACGAGAAAAACAACTATAATTGTTCTTAATTACGAAAATATGCCTGTTTTTAAGATTTTTAATGGTCGTTATTATAGCATATACTTAATCTATTAGTTCTTTAATAAGAACGAACATATCGGAAATTAGTAAGTTAATGATGTCATTTTTCTATTGAAAATACATAGTTTAATAAAAATTCTAAAATATCAGTGCTTGAAAAATAGAAGAAAAGGAGTTGTCTCTTATGTATAAAAAGATCTGTCCGAAATGCCATCAACCATCCTTCAGCAGCAGCGATTCCGATAGATGGGTCTGCCCAATCTGCAGCAATGACCTCACCAGTATTACTTCCCATGACGCTGAAACCCGCAAACAAAGTAAACCGAAATTATTTATTATCAAACATAGTTATCTCCAGCAAAATCCAAAATTGAATGCTCGGATTAGACCTTTTATTTTCGAATCATTCGACTAAAAGCAAGCAAATAACAGTGGGCTGTTTGTGATGTAAATAATTCACAAATATTTTTCTAAACCAGGCATAATTAGACACAATTCGAGATGAATAGGGTGTATAATAAAGTCAAACGGGTAAAAAAGAGGATTGATATTTTGCTATTGAAAAGCCTAGAGTTCAAAAATGTTGTTGGACAGAAGGTTAAAGTCATGGATATTCCTGTATTGGAGGAAGATAGTACTTATAAATTTATGATCCAAGTCCGTTTGCAGACGTTAGTTGCATCACTTTATCAAGAGAAAAAGCCAAAAAGATGCTACTCCTTTAAAGATTATTTGAAAAAGGTCATGAAATGGCCGGACTATGAACAACTGTTTAAGGTCGGAGAACTAAAGAATAACGCATAATGCTATTAGAGCATCGGAAATCGATGCTCTATTATTTTTATCCAAAAAATGTTAAATGTTAAATTTATTATAGAAAAGGATGGATTGTGTTTCATTCAAAAGCCGAAACCTGTATAATACAAGGCAGTAATGGTAGGGATGTGAATGTATGAGCAAAATAAAAATTGTAACCGATTCAACATTAGATATAACAAATGATATGGCGGAAAAGCTTGGTATTATTATTGTGCCATTGGCAGTAACTATAAATGGAGAAACCTACTTAGATCGGGTGGATATCAATCCTGTTGAATTTATTGAAGGTATGAGTGGTTCCAAAGAATTACCTAAAAGCTCGCAGCCTTCTATAGGTGCTTTTCTTGAGGTTTATGACCGACTTGGAGAAGAAGGCTATGAGGTATTATCCATCCATATGACCGGCAAAATGAGCGGGACGGTGCGCTCCGCTGAAAGCGCAGCACAGATGACAGAAACGAAGGTAACTGTGGTGGATTCAAAGTTTATTTCAAAAGCTCTTTCTTTTCAGGTTAGGGAAGCTGCTGAGATGGCAAAACTAGGGAAGAGCATGGAGGAAATCCTTAACCGACTAGAGGCTGTTCGTAATCATACCAAGCTGTACATTATGGTTGACACATTAGATAACTTGGTTAAGGGTGGACGAATCGGAAAAGGGAAGGCCTTTATCGGATCCCTGTTAAATATTAAACCGATTGCATCACTTGAAGGTGCAGAGTATACACCTGTTACGAAGGTACGCAGCCATTCTCAAGTCGTTAAATTTATGGCCAAGCAATTTGCCGAGGATATAAAAGAGAAAACCATTCGCGGTGTTGGTATTGCTCACGCCGAAGCATATGAGCTATCTACAAAAATAAAAGAAAGCATATACGAGTTAACTGGGTTTCAGGATATCGAAATTGATTATACTGGCCCCATTGTCAGCACTCATACCGGACCGGGTGCACTTGCCTTAATGTATTACTACGACTAAAAATAGAGGATGGTGCCTGACGCAGCACCATCCTCTATTTTTTGCCGTCAAAGATTAAGACAGTTTTCTTTCATCTTTTTCAGAACTTTGTTAAACTATTCACGATATGGAAAAGAAAAGGTTGCAGGTGATACGATGAAGGCTCGGTTAATGGTAGTTTTTTTAGTTATTAGTACTCTGTTAATGTCGGCATGTGGAAAAAAAGAAATAGAAAATGCCGTGAATTGGCAGGTAAAGGATTTTACGGCAACAACTCAAGATAACAAGTCATTAGGTTTAAAAGATTTAAAGGGCAAGGTGTGGATTTCAACTTTTATTTTTACAAGCTGTGCGGATGTCTGCCCTCCGATGACCTCCAATATGTTAAAAATACAGAAAAAGGTTAAAGAGGAAGGCTTGAAGAATGTTGAATTCGTCTCTTTTAGTGTCGATCCAACGGTAGATACACCAGAAATCCTAACCCGTTATGGCAATCAATTTGGAGTAGATTTTAAAAACTGGACCTTTCTAACAGGGTACTCTCAAGCGTTTATTGAAGAATTCGCAGCGAAAAATTTTAAGACACTTGTCAAAAAACCTGATGATGGCAATCAGGTCATTCATCAAACCTATCTTTACTTAGTTGATAAGGATGGAAATATTAAAAAATCGTATGATGGCTTTAAAAATGTTCCCTATGATGAAATTATTCACGACATCAAAGCATTACAATAGACCATTTAATTGGTCTATTTTTTTTGGTAGGAATAGGATAGTACATACTTGTTTTGAATGAATACTGTCGTGTTATAATAAAAATAGTTTAGAAGGCAGGTGAATAAAGATGAAAAAGTTTTTCACTCTTCTAATTCTCTCGGCATTATTCTTATCTTCATGCAGTCAATCAGATCAATGGGCCTTACACCAGATAAAGAAATCAGCAGCTCCCGTTTTTGAACCAATTCCTGCAGATTTTCTTCCGGAAAATTTGACGGTCCTATCTGCTGGTGACTCCTTAACACAAGGTGTAGGTGATAGTACAGACCAAGGCGGATACCTGCCATATTTAAAAACGATGCTTGAAAAAGAAAAAGGCATCCAACATGTTGATTTCTTGAATTATGGTGTAAAGGGAAATCGGACCACTCAGCTATTAAAAAGGCTACAATCGATAGAAATGAAGGATTTGGTTAAACAATCGGATTTGGTTATTATTACTATTGGCGGTAACGATATCATGAAAGTGGTAAGGGATAATATTTCTAACCTGCAAATTTCCGATTTTGTGAAGGAGAAAGAAGCCTATCGCAAACATTTAACACAAATAATCGAGGCAATTGTCCAGGAAAACCCTAACGTGTCCATTGTATTAGTGGGGTTGTATAATCCGTTTTCGAAATGGTTTTCTGATATAAAAGAAATGGATGAGATTGTTGCGGATTGGAATAAAGCTGGTCAAAGCGTCATCGTCAATTATCCTAACGCCTATTTTGTCCCAATTGAAGATGTGTTTTTACATGCTGATGAAAATCTTTTGTATACTGATAATTTTCATCCAAATGACAAAGGCTATCAACTAATTGCTGAGAGATTAAATGAGACCTTGGAAGAAAGGGTAATACCTGATATAGAAAAGAAGGCATACCTGGTCACTACAGAGGAGAATTAGATTTTTATGAAAAATAAATGGAAAATAGGATTCCTTCTCTTAATAGGAATCAACCTTTTGTCCGCAATTATTATCTTAACCTTGATTATGACTCCAACTTCAGATAGGAAAGGCAATAATCAAAAGAGCCTTACAGGTGATTATGTTTCCTTTCATGTAAAATCAAATAAATATGATTTAAATCGGCTTATTAACCATTATTTACGAGAGCAAGCTGCCGATTCTCCTATCGGTTATCGTGTTATCTTGGGCGAAGAAGTGGAGTTATATGGAACCATTCCGTTTTTCAGTGAAGAGTTAAATATGAAATTAACATTTGAACCTGATGCCCTTAAAAATGGTGATTTGGTATTGAATCAAAAATCGATTGCAATCGGCAGTTTGCACTTGCCTATTTCATACGTACTAAGTTTTATTAGTGAAAATTACAAGCTCCCAAAGGGAGTTGACATTAGACCAAATGAAAAACAGGTATATATCAACATGCAGCAATTAAAAATGAAAAGTGAAATGAAAATCAAAGCGGACAAATTTGATTTAAAAAAAGATGACATTGCATTTACCATACTCGTCCCTGTAAAATAGGTGCCTCTTATATTGAGGCACCTTTTATTCGTCAATTTTTGAGGTGAGTCTGTGCTTAATCCTTCAATCTGATCATTTGAAACTCCGGTTTATCTTTTGATAGGCCAACAAATACAATCGAGTAGCTCTCATTAGCATTAAATTGAAGCTGATGCAAAGGAAGGATAACGGTCTTACTTCCAGCTTTCCTCACCTCGAGGTCTACAGTCATTGGGGTTAAACCTAAATATTCTGTGGCCTGTTTATAGGAAACGTTATGGAAAATAACATCTCGACCCTGTACGGCTAAATCAAGTGGCTGAGTGTCCGGTGAAAGATGGATAAAGCGGACCTTCGCCTCATTAACTGGAACACCCGGGTGATTTTCAAACATGAGCAGGCGCATCTTTTTAACATGGTCAATGGTAGCCAATGTATACGATTTGCCTGGTTCCACGGTTATTTTTTTATTTAATACACTATCAACCATATTTCCAGACGGGTATATATCGAAATGATATTTCCCAGCCTTTAATGGAAGATCTGAACTGACATTTTTGAAAGGCAGGTCTCTAATCATTCTCTTTCCATTAATATATATGTCTACATTAGGGGAATCATGAGAGGAATGGAGGACGCGAACCTTTGCTTCCCTTTGTGCTGTTTGAGAATTCGTTCGCATCATGTACATTGCTTTATTCATGTTTTTAAGGTGTTTTAAATAAAAATGCATGTGGAAGCTTGGGTTTGTGTATTTATAAAATTGTGCCAACAAATCATACATTGCTGCTTTGTGAAGGTAATCAGCGTGGTTTCTTGTTTCTGACATACAAGCATCTCCTATCAAATCTTATACAACATAATTTATTCATGTTTCATTAGGTAGGTGTCTATCTCCCTGGTAGTAAATAGAAATTTAGCCAATTTATATTTACAAATGAAAAAATATTACATATACTTATTACCAATAAGATTGAAAGTGGGTGACGTGCAATGTTAATTGAAAATGTGAGAAATATATATTATTTGAATATTGTTTGCACAGCCCAAAAATCCCCTTTTTAGGAGTATTTATCTTCTTTATTCCCTTATGCGAATAAAACCATGGGCTGTGTGTGCCTATGGTTTTTTATTTTAAAAAAATTTGCTGGAGGAATAAGAATGAATTTATTAAGCATGGGATTAACGGAAATCATTAAAAAAGATTTTGATCAATTGAACTTGGGTGAGGATTTAATAATAGGCCGAGTGGCACTTGAGCATAAGCGGATATATCGTGTGTGGACGGAATTTGGAGAATTATTATGTGAAGTATCAGGTAAGTTCAGCTTTCATTCTAAGGCTCGTGAGGATTTCCCCGCCGTTGGCGATTGGATCGGCTTAAAGCCGAGGGCTGAAGAAGGAAAGGGAACGATTATAACCGTTTTACCGCGTAAAAGTAAGTTTTCAAGAAAATCAGCTGGAGCAACAGCCGAAGAGCAAATTGTTGCGGCAAACGTGGATACTGTTTTTCTTGTTAACTCCTTAAATGAAGACTTAAATTTACGGAGATTAGAGCGCTATTTATTACTGACATGGGAAAGCGGTGCAAACCCTGTTATTGTGTTAAGTAAAGCCGATCTTTGTCATAACATTACGGAGAAAATTACTAAAGTGGAAGCAATTGCATTAGGTGGAGTTCCCATCATTCCGATTAGCTCTGAAACTCTTGCAGGATTTGAAAAGCTTGAACTATTTTTAAAGCCGGGAAAAACAATTGCTTTGCTCGGATCCTCTGGAGTCGGAAAGTCAACCTTAACGAACCGATTATTAGGCGCAGAGAAGCAATTGGTACAGGAAATTCGCGAGGCAGATGATAAGGGAAGACATACAACCACCCATCGAGAGTTAATTCTCTTACCGAATGGCTGCGTTTTGATTGATACACCTGGGATGCGGGAATTACAGCTTTGGGAAAGTTCAGACGGTTTATCAGAAACCTTTTCTGAGATAGAAGAGTTAGCGGGAAATTGTCGATTCCGCGATTGTCTGCATATGGATGAGCCAGGTTGCGCAGTGGTGAACGCCATTAATGAGGGACAGCTTGCAGCTGGAAGGTTGACAAGTTACACAAAGTTGCAAAAGGAGCTCGCATTTATTGAAAGAAAAGCAGATAAACGTGCCCAAGCTGAAGTAAGAAAACAATGGAAGACTATTAACAAACAAATAAAACAGCGGAAGAGCCGTTAATGTATTTTAAGCCGAACCAGGGAAAATGGTTGCGGCTCTATTTTTTATCATGTCAAGAAGTTTTATTTCTGTAGAAACATTCTGTATACTTTTAAATAAGGTCAAGAATTGCAAAAAAGGGGTGGGCTCGTGGAAAAGGCAACTCAATTAGCAACGTTTGCCGGCGGCTGTTTTTGGTGTATGGTGAAGCCATTTGATGAACAGCCAGGCATTATAAGTGTAATTTCAGGTTATACAGGCGGAACGGTTGAAAACCCGACATACCAGCAGGTTTGTTCAGATACTACCGGCCATTATGAAGCTGTCCAAATTAACTATGATCCATCTATTTTTCCTTATGAAAAGCTGTTGGAATTATTTTGGCAGCAGATTGACCCAACCGATCCGGGTGGACAATTTTACGATCGCGGCCATTCCTATCAAACAGCGGTTTTTTACCATGATGAGCAGCAAAAAAGGCTTGCTGAAGAATCAAAACAACGGCTCCAGGATAGCGGCCGATTTATTAAACCAATTGTTACACCGATTCTTCCTGCACAGACCTTTTATCCGGCAGAAGAATATCATCAGGGCTACTATAAGAAAAATAGGGTCCATTATGAGTCCTATCATGTAGGCTCTGGACGGGCCGGATTTATTCAAAAGCATTGGGGTGAAGAAAATGAAAAATAAAGATATAGAACAGTTGAAAAAGGAATTAACACCAATCCAATATGAGGTAACACAAAATAATGCAACAGAGCCGCCTTTTAAAAATGAATATTGGAATGAAACTAGAGACGGTATTTTTGTGGACATTGTTTCTGGAAAGCCGCTCTTTAGTTCGCTTGATAAATTTGATGCTGGCTGTGGCTGGCCGAGCTTTACAAAACCCATTCAAGAAGAAGAAGTGCTTGAAAAAGCGGATTTTAGTCATTTTATGACTCGGACAGAAGTAAGGAGTAAGTTGGCTGATTCTCATTTAGGCCATGTATTTAATGATGGTCCTGACCCAACAGGTTTGCGCTATTGTATCAATTCCGCCGCCTTAAGGTTTATATCGAAAGAAAGACTTGAAGTGGAAGGTTACGGGGAGTATTCTTATCTATTCAAAAAATAACAAAAAGCCGCATCCATTGTGCGGCTTAGATTGTCGAGAAAGGGTATATTTCTCGGCAATTTTTTAATAATGGATTGGCCCTGCTAACTGGCCTGTTGATTTCCGCTCCGGGCACTCGCTTTCCGCGGGGAGGTCCGGGAGCCTCCTCGGCGCTATAGGCGCCTGCGGGGTCTCCCGTGACCTCTCTATCCCGCAGGAGTCGAGTGCCCTCCGCTCCAATCAACAGGGTGGCAAATCAACCTAAAGAATTGCCACACACTTTTTCTAACCTGGCTAAGTGTGTCGCAATCTTTTTTATTTTTTGGCAGGCTGCTGTAAGGAGAGCCTGTTCACTTGCATTCTTTATTCCCCGTAACCGGCAGTAGCGAAACCCATGCAACCCTTTTGAGTCTGCGAAGCTTCGCTCCATTTTTTCCTTTCTAAATTTATAAAGCAATTTTCCCGATTTAGATAAGCGATTTAACCTTACCTATACCGTAAAGATAACCAATAAAGATCATTTTAAACAAAATTAGGGGATCAGATGGGCGGCCGTTATCATCACTATAATAAGGGCGAACTATTTCAGGAAGAAACGAAAAATCAATCTATTTATCAATCAAACGCAGGAGGTGATCATCAGGAACTAATTCATCAATAGACACAAATTCATATTCACTTTGGGAAGATTCTCTTGGTTTAAACATAGATTTCACCACTTATTTTTTTTGTTGTATGTGGACATTATTGAATTTGCACCTGTTGATTGGAGCGGAAGGCGCGAAGACTCCTGCGGGAGTACGGGGCAGGGGAGACCCCGCAGTCGCGCATGCGCCGAGGAGGCTCCCCGGCACGCCCGCGGAAAGCGAAGCGCCTGGAGCGCAAATCAACAGACATGTTGCATGAACAATATTATAACAAATTAACACGGTGAAATATTAAAGTGACATAAAAAAATAAAGGCTGTTGAGCTTGTGTTTTTTTTTTGCCATTTTGATGTACGACATATTCTTTTTACGATATTTGTGAATTCTTTTTGAACATTTTAAAAATGAATGGTTATTCATTCATTTTTGCGCAAGATTCGACAATTTCTTAAATAGTGCACATGATATATTTTATCCATTAGTGGAAAAGGAGTGAAGGAAAAAAGTTTGTTAAGCTTTGAAAGCCAACTTGGTGTCATTTAGTAAAAGATTGATGATTCTGGAGGGATATTCGATGGCAGTAAAGGAAAGAGTCTTACAAGAGAACCATAATGTTGCTGCGATGATTGATGTATTAGCGAAAAATGGAGCAATAGCATTGGAGGAATTCCGTTGCTACAATCAGGAAATGGTTGACGAAATCGTTAAGCAAGTAGCTCTAACTGCTCTTGAAAACCATAAGGAGTTGGCCAAGCTTGCGGTAGAAGAAACAAAAAGAGGCGTTTTTGAGGATAAAGTTTTCAAAAATATGTTTGCTACAGAGTGTATTTATAACAACATCAGGGATATGAAAACGGTTGGCGTGATTAGTGAAAATGAGAATGAAGGTATGGTTGAGATGGCCGAGCCAGTCGGTGTCATCGCTGGTGTCATTCCAATTACTAATCCTACTTCTACGGTTATTTTTAAAGCTTTGATTTCACTTAAAACGAGAAATCCAATTATTTTTGCCTTCCCTCGCTATGCTCAAAAATGCTGCACGATTACAGCCAAACTGGTTAGGGAAGCAGCGGTAAAGGCTGGTGCCCCTGAGAACTGCATCCAGTGGATTGAAATTCCATCTCACGAAGCCTTTCAAACCTTGATGAAACATCCAAAGATTTCACTCATCCTTGCAACAGGAGGGCCGAACTTAGTAACAGCTGCTTATAGTTCCGGGAAGCCTGCACTTGGTGTTGGTGCCGGAAATGTACCTTGTTATATTGAAAAAACGGCTAACATTAAACGGGCGGTCAACGACCTTGTATTATCGAAAACCTTCGACAACGGCATGATCTGTGCTTCAGAACAAGCACTTATTATTGATAAAGAGATTTATGAGGAAGTAAGGCAGGAATTATTAACTAACAACTGTTATTTCCTCAATGAAGAAGAGCGGAAAATGCTAGAGAAGATTGCTATAGACCCAAAAACATCTTCACTTAACCCGATGATTGTTGGCTTACCTGCATTTATGATAGCGAAAATGGCAGGGATAAATGTACCAGCCAATACAAAGATTTTAATCGCGGAAGTAGAAGGAGTAGGACCGAAATACCCGCTATCATGTGAAAAATTAAGTCCAATTTTAGCATGTTACAAGGTTAATAGTTTCGCCGAAGGCCTCCTCATTGCGGAGGAAACGTTGGAATATGGAGGTCTTGGTCACTCTGCCGCCATCCATTCGGCTGACCAGGATGTGATTGATAGTTTCGCCGCTCGAATGAAGGCTGGCCGAATCATTGTCAATACACCATCAACCCATGGGGCAATTGGGGATATTTATAACACATCTTTACCGTCCTTAACCATCGGGTGCGGGACTTATGGAGGGAACTCTGTGTCACAGAATGTTGGAGCAGCAAATTTAATTAATATCAAGAAGGTAGCGAAGCGAAGAACAATGACTCAGTGGTTTAAAGTACCGTCACAGATTTTCTTCGAGAAAAACTCTGTACAAACGCTTGCTTCCATTCCAGGGATTTCGAGGGCATTCATTGTTACCAGTGGAAGCTCCATGAAAAATGGCTTTGTCGACAAAGTGCAATATTATTTAAAAAAGAATCAAAACAACGTTCAATGTGAGATTTTCTCTGACATCGAACCTGAACCTAGTATTGAAACCGTAATGAGTGGTGCGGAACGGATGAGAAGGTTTCAGCCGGACTTCATCATTGCCTTAGGCGGTGGCTCGGTAATGGATGCAGCAAAAGCGATGTGGCTGTTTTATGAACATCCTGATACCGACTTCAAAAGTTTAACACAAAAATTCTTTGACCCAAGTAAACGAGTCGTTAAATTCCCAACTCTTCGCAGCAAGGCGAATTTCATAGCGATTCCGACTACTAGCGGTACAGGCTCAGAGGTTACAGCCTTTTCCGTTATTTCAGATAGGAAAGCAAATAGGAAATATCCGCTTGCTGATTTTCAGCTGACACCAGATGTAGCTATTATTGACCCGCAGTTTGTGATGACAGTTCCGAAATCTGTCACTGCAGATACTGGCATGGATGTTTTAACCCATGCGATTGAAGCGTACGTTTCCGTTTTGGCGAATGACTATACCGATGGTCTTGCCTTAAAAGCCATTCAGCTCGTATTTGAATATTTGCCTAGAGCCTATCGAGATGGCAACGATGAGCTTGCCCGCGAAAAAATGCACAATGCAGCGACTATTGCGGGAATGGCATTCGCTAATTCCTTCTTAGGAATTAACCACAGCCTTGCCCATGTCCTTGGTGCTGAGTACAACATTCCGCACGGACGTGCTAATGCAATCCTGCTACCGCACGTTATTCGATATAATTCAATGAAACCAAATAAATTCATGACCTTCCCTAAATATGAACACTTCATTGCTGACAAACGATACGCAGAAATTGCCAAAATGCTAGGTCTTTCTTCAAACACGACGGAGGAAGGAATTGAAAGCTTAATCAATAAGATTGTTGAGCTGGCCAAGGAACTGGATATTCCAATGAGCATCAAAGCCAATGGAATAAATGATGAAGAATTCGAAAGCAAAGTAGATGCACTTGCTGAAAATGCTTTTGAGGATCAAGATACGATTGCCAACCCGAGAATGCCGCTAGTAGGTGAGCTTGCGGCTATTTATCGCCAAGCATATAAAGGCGTTTAAGTAATGTTTCTTTTTAAAAAATCAGTCCCAGCGCTCTCTGGGGCTGATTCAAAGTATTTAACACTGTAAGTCAAAGTTTTATCTTAAAAACCTTTTTTACAATACCTTTTTCCGTGTAAATAAGTTTGTAAATTACCGAATGTTTTGTGAACAATAAAAAGGTTTTTGTCTAAATACATCGAAATTTCAATTGATTGTTGTTGTATTTTGTTACTGTTTGACAGAAAAGACACCCTCCTATACTTAATATTATGAAAATTGATGAAATATGTCGATAATGGGACATTTACAAAAATCTTTTTTAAAACAATAATTTAAGTGGTTACAACTTCTTCCAACTTAAAAATAGTGAATCCATAAAATGTTTGAAATTGGAAGGGAAAACAAGGAGGGGAAAAATGTGGATTATCAGAAAAAGCCATGGTTAAAATTTTATGATTCCAGAATCAGTGAAGAGGTTTCAAATGAGTATGACTCGTTATTCGACCTTTTGAAGCAAGCGGCAAACATTCATAATGAAAAGCCTGCGTTGACGTTTTTCGGGAAATCATGGAGCTATAAAGAAACCAGAATGATTTCTGAGTGGCTCGCTGCTTCATTATATCGGATTGGGTTTAAAAAGGGTGATCGAATGGCTATTATGCTACCGAACTGCCCTCATTATATTTTTAGCCTATTTGCCACGTTCAGATTAGGCGGAATCGCTGTCCAGGTAAATCCGATGTATGTGGAAAGGGAAATTGAATATGTTCTAAATGATTCTGAGGCTGAATACATGGTTATTTTTGAAGCCCTTTACCCTAGGGTGAAGCAAGTTCAATCGAGAACTTCATTGAAAAAGCTTATCGTAGTTGGTTTTGGCGGTAAGAAGGTTGAACTTGCCGAAGGAGACCTTTATTTTGAGGATTTTTTGACACATGACAATGTTATACCTGAAATCCCAATCGACATAAAGGAAGATGTTGCCATCTTGCAATACACAGGAGGTACAACGGGGGTTTCTAAAGGGGTTATGCTGACACATCACAATCTCTTGGCCAACATAATTCAGGTATGTGATTTTACCTACAATGCTGTAGACGAAAAACCAGAAAACTTTAAAATTGTTAGTGTTCTCCCGATGTTTCATGTATATGGCCTTTCCTGTAATGCTCTTTCAGGGATAAGAATAGGCTGCAATCAGTTAATATTACCTCGCTTTGATGTAAATGAAGTATTAGAACTTATTAAACGAGAAAAACCATTCCAACTGACGGCTGTTCCAACAATGATATTCGCTTTGAATAGTCACCCTGATTTAGAAGAGAGCAACATTGGTGATATATATTATTTGAGCAGTGGAGGTGCTCCACTTCCTGTCGAACAGGTTAAATCATTTGAGAAGAGAGTAGGTAAACGATTAGCAGACGGCTACGGCCTATCCGAGACCGCACCATCAGCTATCTCCACTCCGCCATTTCTTCCGAGAAAATTAGGAAGTGTAGGGATTCCGATACCGGGTACAGAAGCGAGGATTGTAACAGAAACGGCGGCAGGATATGTAGATGTTCCAGTCGGAGAAGCAGGTGAGCTAATCTTACGCGGCCCTCAGGTTATGAAGGGATATTGGAAACGTCCAGGGGATACCGAGATGGTGTTAAAAGACGGCTGGCTCTTTACCGGTGATATCGCCAAAATGGATGAAGATGGATACTTTTATATACTGGACCGCAAAAAAGATCTTATTATTGCAAGTGGCTACAACGTTTACCCACGCGAAATTGAAGAAGTATTATACCAGCATGAAGGGGTTGAGGAAGCTATAGTTGTTGGTATTCCAGATTCTTATCGAGGGGAAACAGTAAAAGCATTTGTGAAGTTAAAAGCAGGAATAACAATTACACCGGACAAACTAATTGCATTTGCGAAAATTAATCTTGCTCCATATAAAGTACCGAAAGATATTGAAATCCTTGATGAGCTCCCTAAATCATCCGTCGGAAAACTATTACGGAGAATGCTCCGGAAAGAGGAAGAAATAGTCCAAGCCTAAAAAGGAGATATCGTATGCCAATAACAAATGTAAAGGGGATTGAACTGTACTATGAGGTTCATGGTACGGGCGAACCGCTGTTGTTAATCATGGGATTAGCCCATAACTCTTTATCCTGGAAAAAAAGCCTACCCGCTCTTACAGAGCATTTTAAAGTTATTATTTTCGACAATCGTGGTACAGGCAGAAGCAGTAAACCCGATACACCTTACTCTATTGAAATGATGGCAGAAGAAGCAAAGGCTGTTTTAGATGCAGCTGGTGTAGATTCAGCACATGTTTATGGCATTTCAATGGGTGGGATGATAGCACAGCGATTGGCACTTATGTATCCTGACCGAATAAAATCTCTAATCCTTGGATGTACAACATCAGGTGGAATCAAACAAGCCCAGCCTGAGCCAGATGTAATTATGACCTTATTATCTGGTGCATCCATACCAACCACACCACTAGAAGCAGCTTGGGCATCTGTTCCTATACTCTACAGCCAATACTTCATTGAAAATCACCGAGATTCCATCCAAGAACACATACAGACAATGATCGAGATTCCAACACCTCCCCATGGGTTCATGCAACAACTTCAAGCATGTCTTGGACATGATACCTATGACGAACTTGAAAAAATTACTAAACCAACTCTAATTATTCATGGAGATGAGGACAGACTTATCCCTGTTGAAAATGGAAAGATGCTAGCAGAACGAATCGGATGTTCTGAACTATATCTCATCTCTGGTGCTGGACACCTCTACGTGACAGAAGCGCAAGTGGATTCCGATAAAAAAGTGATTGATTTCATTAAAAAATACCCAATAGAGATGGGAAATAATAAAAAATTTCTTTGAAGGGGATTCGAGTAATATGGCTGACAAAAAAGAATATGAAAATGAACCTATGACAGAAACTAAAAAGAAAAAAACAGAAGTTGAAAAACAGACAATAACTGAAGCAAAACAGGAAGAAAAGGTAGAACATGAAAAAGTAGATGACCGAGTTCTTTCAGCGAAACCGGAAGAAGAAAAGATGGTTGAAAAAGTGGAAGTGGAACAGCTTTCCAGCTTAGATATTCTATGGGGGCATGCTTTCGGTGAGATAGACCAATGGGCAAAGCATGCTGATTTCCGCGATGAGATTTTTCTGAAGGAAGCTAAGTACTTTGCTGAAAGCGTCCTAAGAAATCAGGGAAACCTAAAAGAAATTGCTGAGCAATTCAATAAGGAATTTGCTGAATGGGAAAGAACTGCTAGAGAGGAATTTTTAATGTCAACTACCAGCCTGCAGCATTTCTTTCCGGTTAAATCCTATGAAGAGATAAATGCGCAGATTGATCAAATCCAAAAGAAAACCATGTCAATTCTTGCTACTCCATGTCAAGCCTTAACAAAAAATCTGACAATGGAAAAATATCTGGAAATCATCGACCAATATATTGCACTTCGTAAAAAAGGCCGGAGGCAATATATTAAAACTGTTAAACAGGCTGGGAGCCTGATTTATGAAAATCAAAAAGGCTTTGTCAATCTGTTTGCCAGACAGATCAAAACATTGATGTTTCCATTAAATAAATACATGGAAAAAACCGAAGAACTTACAAAATCATAAAATCAAGGGGGGATACATCATGGCTACAGGAAAAACTTATGATCCATTCGCGGGCTATAAGCTTGTGAGTGAAATGTGGGAGAAACAATTAAATGGTCTATTATATAAATTGACAGACAACAAAGAATTTGTGCAAACGGCAAATATAGGTCTTGATGCCTATTCGCGTTATTTAGAGAGATTAAGAAAAAATCAAGAGCTTATTGCTGCTTTTATGAATATTCCTACAAAAAAAGATGTGGCAAATGTAGCAAAGCTGTCCATACAGGTCGAAGAAAAAATGGACATTTTAGAAGAGCAAATTTGGAATTTACAGGAAGGCTTAAGCTCGTTAAATAAAGGAAATTTAGAAATGTTTCAAGAGACGGTGAAAATCGTCACGCAAATGAAGACTGAATTTCAAAAAATGGCCAGGGAGGTTTCGGAAACAAAAAATATGAAAGCAGACCTTCAGGAATTGCGGCAAGGTCTTGTGGATATGAAGATCATTCAAGTGAACATTCAAGAATTAAGAAAGGAAATAGACGGAATTAAAAGCATAAAGGTAGATATAAAGCAATTGAATGATAGTAAGGAGTCTAATCATTTCCAATCAGATATACAGGAATTGAAGCTTGGTGTCGCAGAGATATCAAATATGAAGACTGATCTTGCCGCGATGAAGAGTCTTATCGAAAAAGATAAACAAAAGAAGAAAAAAGAACCAGAAAAAGAGCAGGATAAAGAACTAGTGCTCACTGGAGTAAGCAAATCTAAATAATACGGAAAGGAGCAAACAGTTAATGAGCACTAAAGCGCTAGAAAGCAACTTTTTACTACCCATAAAAAGGGAAGCAAAACGGTGGAACCAGCTTTATAAAATTATGACCGAGCCTAAGCCGGAAATAGTGCCAACACCAAGAGAGTGTGTTTGGAAAAAGAATAAAACAACTTTGTGGTTTCACCCTGCGAAAGAAAAAAAATATGAAACTCCAATATTTTTAGTTTATTCACTTTTGAATAAGGTGTACATTTTAGACATTGGTGAAGGAAGTAGTGTGGTTGGGGGGCTAACTGAACGGGGCTATGATGTCTATCTTTTGGAGTGGGGATCCCCTGGACTTGAAGATAGTCACCTTACACTAGATAATTATATAATTGATTATTTAGAAAATGCTGTAAAACGGGCATTAAGGCATTCCGAAGCTAAAGATATTACTATGGCCGGATATTGTTTAGGCGGGACGGCGGCAGCCATCTTAACTTCAATAACTAACCTCCCAATTAAAAATCTAGTCCTTGCGGCCGTTCCGATTGATTTTAGCATCGGTATCGTACCTGATAAGTGGCTGGAAGGACTTCAAAAGGGGCAGCTTAGTTTTGATCGGTTTGCAGATGCACATGAAACGATTCCATCAGAATTCTTATATTTAATGTTTAGAATGCTTTCTCCAGTTTATGGAAGTCCTAAAATTAACTTAATTACCCGTGCACATGATGAAAAATATGTGGAAAAGTGGCGTCGTATGGACAAGTGGACAAAGGATACCGCCTCGTTTGCTGGAGCTGCCTTTAAACAAATGTTCAATGATCTTTATAGAGATAACAAACTTCTAAAGGGAGATTTAATGATTGGCGGCAGGAAAGTAGATTTAAAAAATATTAAGTGTCCCCTTTTCGTCTTCTCTTGTTCGCGTGATAATCTTGTATTAGAACAGCAAAGTCTTCCAGTAATGGAACTTGTTTCAAGTGAGGATAAGACGTATAAGGTTTATGAAGGGGGGCATGTTTCACTAGCATTGACAGGAGCTTTCGCTGGAATTATGGATCCATGGCTTGCTGCACATTCACAAGAAATTCATGAAGTACTCACGTAAATGAAGTGTAACAGAATAAATGATTAACGGGAAGGAACCCCATCCATCCCGTTAATCATAAATTATGAGGCAATTTTTTGTTGTTTGAGGAATTTCCGCAATAGGTAATTAAACCGGTCCTTTGCTTCCAGTTTGGCAATATGGCCGGTATTCCTCAATATGATAAATTCTGAATGTGGTATCTGTTTGTGCATACACGCCTGAATCCAGACAGGTAATACGGAGTCATATTGACTACCAATAATAAGAGTGGGGATATTTACCCTTGGTAATAAGGATAAATTATTTACTTCAAGGCATGCCTCAAAGGATTTAATAAAAATGTGAGGTTTTGGTTTGAAAAAGTCCCCAAACTTTTCGACTGTGTCTTTATTCCAACTATATAGTGCCATTCGTGATAAATATTCAAATTCTTTTCCTGTTGCTGATAATTCAACAAATTTAGCTTTATGTGTTTTTAATAATAAACTTTTAATCACACTTGGGAAATAATGGAATGTGCTAATCAGCATGAGGGAACGGACTAGAGAGGGATCCTGTCGGAAAATTTCCTGTGCCACTGCTCCACCCATTGATAAACCCAAAATGTGAGCGTTTTCAAATCCTAACTCCTTTAATAGACCAATCACATCAGCAGCAAAGTTTTGAATGGTTATACCATCGATTTTTGTACACTCTCCGTGACCTCGTAAATCAGGAATAATCAATTCATATTGATCCGCTAATTCAAATTGATTTTGCCAGCTCTCCTTGACCTCACCTAATCCATGGATCAGTACAACAGGTTCCCCATTACCAAAATGTAAGTAAGGAACTCCCAACTTACTCACGCTAACTTTTTCCATTTTACACCACCTTATATTTTTATTAAGTTTATATCCAAGTTTAGTTTATTGTAAACCTTAATATAATGCATATAATAATATTTATTTATGACCTTGACGAAATATTACTCATAGGTGTAAAATACATATAGGTGAGGTGATAAGAATATGGTAAACCAAGACAATCAAACAGTCAATCCATCCAAAAATTTTGTGCTGCCATTTATTTTATTGCTTCTTAGCAAGGTTTCCCTACATGGGTATGAACTTAGCCAGAAGCTTGAGTCATTCGGGTTTAAGTCGCTCGATCAGGGGAATTTATACAGATTGTTAAGACAGCTTGAAAAGGACGAACTTCTATCATCAGAATGGGATACAACAGGAAGTGGTCCTGCTAAGAGAAGATATTCAATCACAAAAGCTGGTGTTACATACTTAAAAGGCTATGCCAATCAACTAGAAACCTATCAATCACTTTTAGATCAATTCTTCAAAATGTATACCAGTTTCTTTGAGCTCTATATTCCTTCATTTCAGAAGAAGGATCCAATAGAGAAAGTAAATAATAGTAGGAGGAGGAAGGACGATGGCACAGAAGAAAATTGAAACGGTTCTAGCTGCTGATGAATCTATGATTCCAGCAGCAAAGGAATCGATTGCTACAGGTTCATTTGTAAACACATTTTGGGATCAGTTTGAGCAATCTCGCGAACGTGCACTCAAGCTTCGGGAGAATCGGGAGGACGCCTATATTAATGCATTAAGGGAGTTCATCAAGTTCAATAAGCAATACCGCAAATCAATTGGCAAATTGTATGAGCAAACCAAAAAAACAAACAAAGACATGATAACTGAACTGATGCACCAATTTAATGCCGGCAAAGATGAGTTAAAAGACGAAGCTATTCCATCTAACGACCGAGAAGAACTTAAAATACAACTGAAAGAGGTTTCTGGACAATTAGAGAAACTAGCGCTTACACCATTAAAATCTATTATCAATATGGTCGATCAGTTGGAGGATAATATTGAGAAAAATGCGGAATCAAATGTAGCCTATGCACGTGGACGCAGAAATGCATGGTTTCGGGTTCGAAAAGAATATGTTAAATTAGCAAGAAATACCCATTTAAACCTTGTCAATCGCGGCAAGAGTGGTCTGAAAGAGCTTGTAAAAACTCAGTAGCTTTTAATTAATATTAAGGAGAATTAACAGCATTGAATGACAAAAGAATCCTTTATAAAAGTTGAACCACAATCTCCATCAAAAGGAAGAGATTGTGGTTTTTTATTGTCTTTGAACTACAGCTCTGGCTGGTGGAAAATTCATTGGATCACAAAGTTCTACAGGAATTGCTATAGCAGATGTGAAGTTTGGGTATTATCAACAGAAATTTAATGGGCGTGTAATGAGAATTATCAACAACTAATAAAAATAAAAGAAGCGATGCGTTGCATCGCTTCTTTTTATTGCTGTTTGATTGAAAGTAATTGTTCTAAAAGTGCTTTCGTTTGGAGGAGTTCACCCTCGCTCTTTGGTTCCATTTCGACCTGACCACCATTATTAAAACTTAAATTGAATTGTGGGAGCACCGAGCTATCTGTTCTTACTAAATGAGCCAATAATTTTACATTTTTTAGGCCAATATTACCGGTGGATGGTACATAGTGCTCGCTGAAGCCGGCGTTGGTTATATTTAAGCTTAAGTTACTAAAAAGGGCAGCATCTTTATGGGTCATATCAATTGTAATAAGCCCCTTTGGTGTTTGAACTAATTTCTTAATTATAAAGCCTTCTGCTGTAAGATTTTCAAATTTTAATTCCAGCATAGGCCGCTCCTTTTGTTCTGCCGAATTGCCTACCGTCATAGCAGGGTTTTGCATCGTACCTTCCATTTTATTCGCCTCAATAATAAAACCAATAATTGTCGGATTACTAGCAAAACTATCCTTTGTCAGAAGGAAAAGCCCACTAAAAGTTAGAACCAATATGATAATTATCTTAAAAGTATTATTTCTGAGTAACAATGCCATCACCATTTCTACGAATGCTATAAGTATTTTGGATTATTCCGGTAAAACTTCCTTTCCGGATGCAACTTCTTTTTCAGCAAAATGATCTTGATTTGGTTGTTTTATCGAGTCATTGGTGCCCATCTCAGGTTTCCAGGCAATCAAGAGTGAACCTCCAATAATTCCAAGAATCGTTCCGATAAGGAAGCCTCCTAATGCTCCCATAATCGATAATACCGACGAGAAAATCGCCAAAACTCCAAGAAGGGTTGATAGTCTCGGCATGATATATGAAAGTACTCCCATTAAAAGTGTAAGGCCGCCTAAGAAGAAGCCTACGAATAATATACTTCCTGGTGCAGCAGCTACTTCATAAAGCTTCGCTGGCACCCACAAAATGATTAGTCCAGAAAGAATACACAAGGTCGCCCCCGAAAAAGGGCGCCTTGCTCTCCAATTCTTAAACCTTTCACGTTTTGAATAAGTAGAGTTCATTTTTATCATCCTTACTCAATAGTTCTATGATGCCAGTAATTATTTCAATTTTTCAAAGTAAACCTTCATTCCAGGTAATGAAACTGTTTTTTGGAAAAGATATAAGGTTTGCAAATTACCATTTTCAATTGTAATTTTATTAGCACTTTGGGTGAATTCTTTGGCTATAGCCTCTCTAGGGTCTTTAATATCTGCAATGTAATTTTCAGACATTGTAAGCTCTTCAAATTTAGCATCACCATTTACCATGGTAGCTTTTTGAAGTAGGCCATTAATAACAACAGGTTTATCAGAAGTAATGACAACGCGGATTCCAAGAGCTGGGATTTCTTTAGAAATTTCTAAACCATTAATGGTTGCTTTATCAATGGCATTGACTGCAACGGGGTTATTTTTTGTGGTTGCCCCATCAGCAACACCACCATAAAGCTGAAAACCTTCCCCAACCATTTTATCGAACTTTACGGTAAATTCTCCGAAGCCACTTAATGGAGCCGCAACTGCTACACCTGTAATCCCAAAAGTTGCGAGTAAGGATCCCAAAAATAAAAAACCACCTAATAATGCAAATACTAGCTTCTTCTTGACTGTTTGCCCTCCGATAATAATTGATTCAGCTGTCATACTTTCTTGCCTCCCTTTTTTTGTTTTAAAAGTGTAAGCGGTTAACTAGTAATTGTAATTGCTTGCACTATTCGTCACAATTTTATGATAAGTAAATAAATTTAGAAATCCCTACATTTGTAGGAAGTTTTTCCTATAATTGGACAAAAAAGAACAAGAGATAACAAAATAACCTAAAAGATTGAAAAAAGCAGGAGTTTTGACATGTCTAGCTGAATTATCTATAGATACAAACGAATGGATAATAATAACAGCTTAGATTTTCCAGGAAGGAGTGTGATGAAAGTGTCGAAGTCATTAAACTACCATTTGGACAGTCTCTTAAATGATGCGCTAAAAATATTATCTAATTATCAGGAAGATCTTTTACGCGAGTGGGCTCTTACGCTCCAATCTCTTAAAAATACGAATAAGAAATCAGTTGCGGTTTTTGAATTTATTAGTGAATATCTTGTAAGGTTTCTAAGATCAGTAAATGAGGGAACTATTGATATTTATCAGCTTTTGAATGAGATTCAGGATGATTGGTTGGCTCACTTCCAAAGACATCCGGAACCTGAGGCAATTTTCTTCCATTTAAATCTGTTGGAAAACGCTGCACATAAGGTATTAAAATCGAGGATTACTTACTCTTCAAAGCTGCATCCTTCGATTCATTATTTATTTTCGAAAATAAGTGAAGTAATGCTTTTTCAATCGGAAAAAGAGAATCATAGCATTTGGAAGGATGCCGTAATTCTCTTTAATGAGTGGATTATCCGTTCGCAAAATTTTCAAGAATCAATCGAAAATATTTGCTTTGGATTTGGTTATTTTCTCCCATTTAAACGAAGTGCTCTATTTAAATTTACCAATAAGGAAAGTGTCGGGGTAGGTTTGTATGGACATCATTTAAAGAACGAAGAAGTTCAAGCAATTGCCGAAAGAATTACTAATATCCCGGTGCTCAATCAAAGTCTTGTGAAATTAAAATCTCAAGGGCATGAAATGAAAAATTTTCAGCCAATATATATCCCTTTAGCAGAAAATGATATTCCACAAAAGTATGTAAAAAAATTTGAACTTAATTCCTTAATTATTGTACCGATTTATGTTCCTGAGGAAGGAAAGATCATAGGTGGAGTTGTTTTAGATCAAGGACCGGGAACACATTTTACCCTTGATACTAGTCTTTTTCCTGCACTGATGAAATTTGGACAAAGCTCTGGGGAATTATTATCAAAGTTTATCGGGGCAGATATTAAAAAGAAAGACTTACCCGAAAAGGAATCCATCTCCTTAACACCAAGGGAAACTGAAATAATTAAGCTTTTGGCAGATGGCGCTTCAACTGCAGAGGCAGCCTTAAAGCTTTATTTAAGTGAGTTTACGGTAAGAGATTACATCTCAAATATTATGAAAAGACTGAATGCCCAAAATAGAACAGAAGTAGCTAAAGCCATTCGGATGGGAATAATAAAATAATTTATGCCGATAAATTTCAAAAAAATAGGTTCATAACGACCGTATCCAAGAAAAAAGGGTGCCGCTGGTCGATATAAGAGATTGATAAATATCGCTCAGATTGTTTAAGAGGTTGCATTTTACATTGTAGAATAAATCACTGAAACTATTCGTTCATTTATTTCGTTTGAAATAGAGAAAGTAAAAAATACATAAGTCTGGAAAATTTAATCTTGCAAATCTGGGTAGTTAATTAGTAGAATAGGAAAGTCATTTACTATTAAATCGTTCAGGTGCAATAAAGTTAGGAGATATGACAACATGGATTTATTAATGATGATTAAAGCAATTATTTTGGGATTAGTAGAAGGGTTAACAGAATTTGCACCAGTTTCATCAACCGGGCACATGATAATAGTTGATGATATGTGGCTTAAATCTGAAAATTTTTTGACTACTCACGGTGCCAACACCTTTAAAGTGGTTATCCAGCTCGGTTCAATCTTGGCTGTGGTCGTCACCTTTAAAGACAGATTTATCGATTTGTTAAGTTTAGGACGTTTTAACAAACGTGAAGATCAAACGCAGGGACGGCTAAAACTAACTCAAGTAATAGTTGGTCTTATTCCTGCGGGAATTTTAGGGGTCCTCTTTAACGATTATATTGATGATCACTTATTCTCGACGACGACGGTTTTAGTTGGGTTAGTGATTGGTGCGGTATTCATGATTATTGCTGACTTAATTGGTCCCAAAAATCTGAAAACGGAAACGGTTGACCAAATTACCTACAAGCAGGCATTGACAATTGGTTTATTTCAATGTTTCTCCCTTTGGCCTGGATTCTCCCGTTCAGGTTCAACCATATCAGGTGGTGTATTGATGGGGATGAGCCACCGCGCAGCAGCTGATTTTACTTTTATCATGGCAGTTCCGATTATGGCTGGTGCAAGTTTTCTTTCTTTATTAAAAAATTGGGAATATATGACGATGGATTCGTTGCCGTATTTTATTGCAGGGTTTATAAGTGCTTTTATTTTCGCGCTACTCTCGATTCGCTTTTTCTTAAAACTTATTAACAAAATAAAACTTTTACCATTTGCTATATATCGAATTATTTTAGCAGTGGTCATTTATATTATTTTCTTTTAAAGTATTAGGCAGCTTCACTTAGAGGCTGCTTTTTATATTGTGAAAGATTTGAAATCATTATTAAACCTAAACAGTTCAGTTTGAATAGGTTAATAATTAAGAATGAGGGTCTGCCACCTAAGCATTTTTTTAAAAACCAGACCCTAAATGTCCATCAAAAAATATCTGGAAAGTCAGATATGATTCCGTCAATATTATAGCGCTTTAATAGGTGGACATCCTTCTTCTTTCTAACCGTCCAAACCAGTGTTTTGAAGCCATGGTGGTGGATTCGTCTAATTAGCCGTTTATTTATCATTGTGATTTTGGGGTTTACATAGGCGGCATAGGTTGAAAAAGATTGAAGTTCTTTATTGGAAAGTCCCTTTACTCCCCTTTTTTTTACTAAAACCCCAATAGGCACAGAAGGCAGGAGTTTATGGAATCGTTTTAATGAGTTTTGGTCAAAGGATTGAACAATGATTTTATCAGTGTCCCCTTTCGTTAACCCTCTTTTTAATAGTTCGTTTGCTACTTTTTCCTCGATTCCGGGATATAAGGAAGGTTTTTTTAACTCGATTAATAATCCGGTTTTTTCGGCAAATTCATCTAAAAATCCACTAAAAGAAAGGATTTTTTCCTTAGAGAACTTTGGATGAAACCAGCTGCCTGCATCCAATGCTTGCAATTCTTTTAGGGTAAGGTCCTTAACATGCCCTTTTCCATTCGTTGTCCGGTTTATCGTTGGATCATGTATGATCACTAATTTGTTGTCCCTTGTCATTTGGATATCAATTTCAAGGTAATCAACACCCAATTCTATTGCTTTCTTAAAAGAAGCAGCCGTATTCTCTGGACAGTATCCAGCAGCACCTCTATGGCCAATTTTTATAGGTATCTGACTTTTAGGAATACGAGTAGATCCTTTTACCATCCGAAAAGCCACCATGAAAATAAATAATAGAAGGGATGCAATTGATCTCAAAGTGGTTGGCTCCTATCCATGCTTATTTGTGACAATGGTAAAAAATTCAGACTTAATTGTCAACCTAAAAAAGCAATCATTTTTCATCGAAGTGATTTAGACAGAGATACCGTAGAGATATCAGCCCATTTTTTTCAAAACTTACTAATATGGATATGTGTCTATCGCACATTTTTATCTAGGTGAATAGGATATATAGAAATCAAAAAAGGAGGTAATGTAAATGTCTGGTGCAGCAGTTGGAGTTGGCTATGGCAGCGGATTTGCCCTACTTGTCGTATTGTTCATTTTGTTAATCATTATCGGAGCTTCTTGGGGTTGCGGATTCTATTAAAATAAAAAGGAGGAAATAAATATGTATGGATACGGTGGATATGGTGGCTACGGCTATGGTGGCTGTGGCTGTGGTTATGGCGGAGTTGGCTTTGGTGGCGGTTTCGCTTTAATCGTAGTGTTGTTTATCCTGCTAATTATTGTTGGTGCAGCTTGCTTCAGATGGTAATCAAACTAAAAAAAGAATAAGCGTACTGTGGAAATAAGCCTTTACGCTTTAAGATACCCGCTTGATTTACTCAAGCGGGTTTTCAGGTGCATAGAAGGTGGCAGCCTGTTTCCATTTCTTAAATTCAGCTAATTCAGTTGATAATGTTTTAACGGTATAGCCAATAACAGCAGCGTCATCCACTATACCAAGGCCAATAATAAAGTCTGGGATTAAGTCAATCGGTGAAATAAAATAAAGAATGGCTCCGATGACGGTAATGATCGTCCTAGTTGAGATATTTTTATAATCACCTTTTGAATAAGCTTTAACCAATTCAAAAAATAATTGCAGTTTTTCCCAGGTATCTCCCAAGCTTCTTTTTTTTCGGTTAGCTTTTTTCTGGGCTTGTTCAAGCAACCCCTGCGTTTTTTCCTGATTACCAATGTAACCTCGAGCATCATCACTATATTTGCGCTGCTCTTTTGCGAAGAATTCATCTTTACCAAACAAATTGCTCACATCCTTTTTGCGGAGTTCATCCTTAGTTTACCACCAAATTAAATAATCCATTAGCTTATTTCGGTTTTTCAATGGAAAAAACCAGGTGTGAACGGAGCACCTGGTTTTTTTTATACTATTATCATTAATATCATTGAACCTCGATAACTGTCTAGTCTATACAATGTGCAAAGGAAATGTCCGCTCATATTATACTAGGACAGGGGTATTTATGTTCTTATTAGACTTACCTCGTACAATTTCTTCTATTTCGAATCCTTCTAGTGTTTCTTTTTTTAATAGTGCATCAACTATTTGTTCATACTGATATTGATGGCTATTAATTAGCTTTTCTGCTTTTTCTAGGCCTTTTGCAAAAAGCTCCTGCATTTTTTCTTCTTGATCCTGTTTGTTGAAAGTTAAGGTGAACCCATCTTGAAGCATACCGGTATCCACCATTTGATCGATGATTTGTTTTGCCTGCTGTACGTCACCGCTAACGCCAATACTGTGTTCACCAAGAAATAGTCTTTCAGCAACCCCTCCAGCTAGTACCATTGCAATCCGGTCGAGCAGGTCTGAGGTTGTCGACAAATGCAGCTCTTTCGGAATTGGTGCAACATAGCCAAGGGCTTCACCGCGGGGGATGATGGTTGCTTTTCGAACCGACCCAGGCTTGGTAAGGGACGCGACAATTGCATGACCTGCTTCATGGATAGCAACCCTCCGTTTTGTATCAAGATCCTGTAAGGAGCGGGAAGTGCTTCCTAAAATTGTTCGATCAAGCGCATAATCAAGGTCTTGCTTTTGAATCATGTCCTGGCCATTTCGAACAGCTCGTCTGCTTGCTGTTTCAAATAGGGACTGAAGCTCAGCACCAGAGAATCCTGAAGTGCTTTCTGCAAGATTATCTAAAGTAGTTAGGACATCTTTTGCAAGAGATTTTCCTTTTATATGAATGTCAATGATTTCTCTTCTTCCTTTCGTATCTGGAAGTGGAACATGAAAGGAGAAGTCAATTCTTCCTGGCCGTAGGAATGCTTCATCGAGCATATCCTTTCTATTTGTCGCGGCGATAAATAAAATTCCGTCATTGGAGTGGCCGCCATCAAGCTGTACAAGAAGTTCGGTTAGTGTTTTTTCGGCTTCCTCGCCGCCATGGGCTTTCCTTCTGCCGGCCAGTGCATCCACTTCATCGATGAAAATAACAGCAGGGCCTTGTTTTCGTGCAGTTTGGAACAAGGAACGGACACGGCTAGCTCCGACACCAACAAATAGTTCATTAAAAGCCGATCCGCTTGCCGAGAAGAAAGCAGCATTTAATTCACGTGCTATTGCTTGGGCTAATAAGGTTTTACCGGTACCGGGAGGCCCGTATAACAGTATTCCTTTTGGTGGTTTAATCCCTAATTTCACAGCACGTTCCGGTTCTTTTAGGGTAGAGAGTGTTTGCATGATTTCTTCTTTCATTTCTTCTCCGATTCCGCCTACATCTTCCAAGGTAATCGATGGAAGCGGACGTAACTTGGCAACACTTTTCTTCATTGAATTATTCAGTCCAAAGCCACCTTTTGTTTTTTGCAGGGCAAATGCAGCACCTGCTAATAAAATTATTACTCCCCCCATAATCCATTTTCCGTAAGGACTGGTAGTAGAATAGGAGTAATTAATATTATATTTTTCTACAAGCTTATCAACCATTTGACTGTTTGGCGGAACATGAGAAACAAATTCTGAGTTTCCTACATCTAAATTCAGGCTGCCGTCGGCTTGTTCAATAAGTGTAACTAGTTTCCCATGTTGTTCTTGAATGATTTTCTCGACGGAAGAGAACGGAATGGAGACGGGGTTATTGGTTGTCTGGATAAACCAAACGATTCCAGCGATGCCTAATATTAACGCTGATAACAGCGGAATTAACTTTGAAATTTTCTTTTTACTTTGATTCATTTCCTTCATCTCCCTTTAATAAGGTCATTATTAATTATAAAGGAATTTCCAGTAAAATGGATGTGGGAAACGGTGGAAAGTAATCGTTTCTAATACAAAAAAACACACAAACCATAAAGATAAAGGTTAGTGTGTCATAAAAACTATGATAACAATCGAAGATGGGGAATAATTGGCATTAATACACTTTGAGCAAGTACACCTATACTAACATTGATACTTGATGCTTTACTCCAATTAAAAACATGAACTTTTTCGTCTTTCCCTTCATACAAAAATAATAGTTGTTCTCCTTCTTCAACGATTCCTATTTTTTTAAATGAAACGTTATTTTGCTGAAGAACGATTTCAAATGCTTTTTGCAATAAATCTAAAGTCGGTTTATCGATTGTAGTAATGTTCATGGTTCCTCCCAAGGTTATATGTTATTTCGGCACCTTTTTTTAATCATTACCGCCTCCCTTCATTATATTCTTTTCATTAGTTCGATTAAAGAAAATAATCATTATTGTTAAATTGAAATATTGCAAAGTTAACGTTTGCGAGATAAGATTGAAGTTATGGACAAAAATTTTCGTTGTCAAAAGAGAGGAAGACAAGATGGGTACCAATTTTAAACAAGAAGTATTGTCGCGCCGGACATTTGCGATTATTTCCCACCCGGATGCTGGTAAAACGACACTAACGGAGAAATTATTATTATTTGGCGGAGCGATACGCGATGCTGGAACAGTTAAGGCGAAAAAAACAGGGAAATTTGCTACGAGTGACTGGATGGAAATAGAAAAACAACGGGGAATTTCCGTAACATCCAGTGTGATGCAATTTGATTATAATGGATTCAGAGTCAATATTTTGGATACTCCTGGACACCAGGATTTTAGTGAAGATACGTATAGAACCTTGATGGCAGTTGATAGTGCGGTAATGATTGTCGATTCTGCGAAAGGGATTGAGGAACAAACACTCAAACTTTTTAAAGTATGTCGCATGCGCGGAATTCCGATTTTTACGTTTATGAATAAGCTGGACCGACAAGGGAAATCTCCACTTGAGCTTCTTGCTGAATTAGAAGAGGTTCTTGGAATTGAATCCTATCCGATGAACTGGCCGATTGGGATGGGAAAAGAGTTTCTTGGTATTTATGACCGGTTTAACAATCGAGTTGAACAATTTCGTGTAAGTGAAGAAGAACGGTATATCCCATTAAATGAAGACGGTGAAATAGCAGGAGACCATCCGTTAAAGACATCTGGGCTATATGATCAAACACTAGATGAGATCATGCTCCTAAATGAAGCAGGTAATGAGTTTTCAGCTGAAAAGGTGGCTGCAGGTACATTGACACCTGTGTTCTTTGGAAGTGCATTAACAAACTTTGGGGTTCAAACCTTTCTAGAGTCGTACCTAAAATTTGCTCCGCCGCCAAAGGCTCGTAACTCTTCGATTGGCGAAATTAATCCATTAGGGGACCAATTTTCAGGCTTTGTTTTTAAAATCCAAGCCAATATGAATCCTGCCCACCGTGATCGGATTGCCTTTGTACGCGTTTGTTCTGGGAAATTTGAACGGGGGATGACGGTAAATATTCCACGTTTGGGGAAACAATTAAAGCTTTCGCAATCGACTTCTTTTATGGCTGAAGAACGGAATACCGTTGATGAGGCCGTCAGTGGTGATATTATCGGTTTATACGACACGGGTACCTATCAAATAGGGGATACACTTACGACTGGAAAAGATGATTTTCAATATGAAAAATTACCGCAGTTTACACCGGAATTGTATGTCCGGGTATCTGCGAAAAACGTGATGAAACAAAAGTCCTTTTATAAAGGAATTCAGCAGCTTGTTCAAGAAGGGGCAATCCAGCTCTACAAAACCATCAAAACAGATGATTATTTATTGGGCGCTGTTGGACAGCTGCAGTTTGAAGTATTTGAACATCGGATGAGAAATGAATATAATTCAGAGGTTTTAATGGAACGAATGGGTTCAAAGATTGCCCGCTGGATTGAAGGCGATGTCGTGGATGAGAATCTATCGAGTTCAAGAAGCCTTTTGGTGAAGGATCGTTATGATCATTATGTATTTTTATTTGAAAACGAATTTGCTCTTAGATGGTTCCAAGAAAAAAATCCAAGTGTGAAACTCTACAATCCAATGGATCAGAATGAATAAAACAGCGGCGGGGCTAATACCCGCCGTTGTTTTATTTTTGAATAATACTGAAAATTCAGACTAATTACCCATAGACGAACCTTTTTGAAAAAAATTACAATGAATACATTCAATGTAATGTATAATGAGGAGGAGATATGTTGAAAAAAGGGTATTTTTTCACAGGTTTTCCAGGATTCATTTGTAATCAATTGATTCGTGAAGTATTGAAAAAAAATAATTTGCAAGGGAATGTTTTTGTTCTTGTCCTGCCAGGGATGGTTGAAAAAGCGATTTCGGAGCGCCATGCTATAGTGTTAGAACTTGGTATATCGGAGTCTTCTTTCACGATCATTGAGGGGGATATTACAAAAAAAGGTCTGCTGAATAACCCTGAAGACCAGACAAAGTTAATGGAAGAGGTTACCCATGTTTTTCATCTTGCGGCTATTTATGATCTCGCCGTTCCTAGAGATATTGCTTATAAAGTAAATGTAAATGGAACGGATAATGTGAATCAATGGGTAAAGGGGCTCCAAAATCTCGAGAGGTATGTGTACTTTAGTACGGCATACGTGGTGGGAAAAAGAGAAGGAACTCTTTACGAGACCGAACTCATTAGACCAGATAATTTTAAAAATTATTATGAAGAAACAAAATATGAAGCTGAGGTTTTGGTTGAAGCCTTAAAACCTAGCGTCCCAATTACCATTATTCGCCCAGGAGTAACGAAAGGTCATTCACATACAGGTGAAACCATTAAATTTGATGGTCCTTATTTTATTATGAATTTTTTAGAACGGTTAAAATTTCTCCCCATCATACCACGACTGGGTAAAGGGGAAGCGTTTGTTAATCTTGTTCCTATCGATTATATTATTCAAGCAACTTCGTATCTCGGTTTTTTAGATAAGGCTTCTGGTAAAACTTATCATTTAACGGACCCACATCCATACCGTGCGTCAGAGCTTTATGAGATTATGATGAAGGAATTACTTAATAAACAGCCAAGAGGCATGATTCCATTAACACTTGGTAAATGGTTTTTGTCGATTAAACCAATGAGAAGATTTCTTGGGGTTGAGAAGGAAGCACTTGATTATTTTACATGGATGGGTCAATTTGACTGTACCCAAGCAATCAATGATTTGCAGGGTTCGGGAATTAGCTGCCCTGACTTTAAAGAAGGAATCAAGCCGATGACTAACTTTTATTTAAAGCAAAAAGACAACCCAAGCTACCACATTAACATTTTATAAAGAGGGTGTGTATTCATGAAGGTAGCTCCTGAAAAGCTTAAGGTGATTGCCCCAGCAACAGGTGAGCAAATAGGGGAGATAGACGAAACTCCCATTAGTCAAGTGGATAATTTTTATCAGAATAGCAGATTTGCATTCAATCAATGGAGTCAGTTGGATGTGTCGGAAAGACTTGACTACCTGCAAAAGCTAAAATTAGTAATCGTTGAGCAAATGGATGAAGTGGCTAAAGTGGTTGCTAAAGATACGGGCAAAGTATTAACAGAGGCATTAATAGCCGACGTCATGCCCAGTATTGATGGAATTGATCATATTTGTAAGCATGGGGAAAAAGTCCTCAAAAGACGGAAAGTGAAGACCTCCATATTATTAATGGGGAAAAAGTCGTATATCGAATATATGCCTAGAGGAGTCGTTTTAGTTATTTCTCCTTGGAACTATCCATTCCAACTTGCCATGGTGCCGATCGTAAGCGCACTTGCTTCCGGTAATACGGTGATTTTAAAGCCCTCGGAAGTTACTCCACAGGTTGGCAAATGTATTGAGGATTTATTTTCAAAGGCGGGATTTCCTGAAGGAGTTGTTCAAGTTGCCCATGGTGGCAAAGAGGTAGGGGCAGCATTTACTAATGGAAAACCGGATTATATTTTTTTTACAGGCTCTGTTCGGACTGGAAAAATCATTCAGGAAGTAGCTGCAAAGCAATTAATTCCTACAACCCTAGAGCTTGGTGGCAAGGACCCGATGATTGTATTTGCTGATGCCCATTTAGAAAGGGCGGCCAAAGGAGCAGCATGGGCTGCGTTTACCAATAGTGGTCAAGTCTGCATGAGTGCAGAGAGATTGTATGTCGAAAAAAACGTATACCACTCTTTCCTTTCCCTGCTAAAAAAAGAGATATCGGCCCTAAAACAGGGGACGGATATTGACTCAGATGTAGGGTCGATGACGTTCCCAGCACAAATACAAATAGTTAAAGAGCAGCTGACTGACGCTTTAAGCAAAGGAGCTGTGTTAGAGGCAGGTCTTCCTCCTGAGAAATGGGAGGATGGAATGTTTCTACCATTAACCGTGGTGACCAATGTTAACCATGACATGAAAATGATTCAGGAAGAGTCTTTTGGACCGATTATCCCTGTTATCCCTTTTGAAAGTGAAGACGAAGTAGTAGCTCTCGCGAATGATTCGGTTTATGGTTTAAATGCCAGCGTGTGGACCAAGGATATCGATAAAGCACGTAGAATAGCCTCAAAGCTTGTTACAGGCGCCGTAGTTATTAATGATGCAATTATTAGTATTGCCAATCACGGTCTCCCTTTTGGAGGAGCAAAGCAAAGCGGCATTGGCAGGTACCACGGGGAAGCAGGTCTAAGAATTTTTTGTCATGAAAAGGCGATTGTTGAAGATAGTGGAAGGAAAAAGTCGGAAATTCATTGGTACCCTTACAAAGGGAAATACCCGCTCTTTTTAACATTGTTAAAAAGCTATTTCCAAAAGCAACGGAATTGGCTAACGTTTATAAATAGTTTTCTAAGTATTTTGAAGAAGAGTTAAAACTAGGAAATTAATTTGTTGAAGTACCTGTTAATTTGGTAAAAAACTGGGTAGGCTATATCGAAGAACCAAAGTTATTTAAAAAAATGCCTAAAAAAAGCGAGATTGTTCAATGAAAAAGATGAGCAGATTAGAAGCTGTGTTATGGAATATTGCCTTTCCTGGTTTCAGTCAATTATTAACAGGCCATTATATTAAAGGGGTATTGTTTGTTGTTTTAGAGTTCATAATGAATGTCAAAAGCCGCTTCAATCAAGCAATTATGTTCAGCTTCTTAGGCGAAATCGAAAGAGCTGAGGCGGTTACTAACTATCAATGGCTAATGTTTTATCCGTGTGTTTATATGTTCTCCTTGTGGGACGGTTATCGGACGGCCATGCCGGAGGATGAGAAATACTCCTATTTACCGTTTGTTTTTGGTGCTTATTTTGTCACGGTTGGTTTAATATTATCCCGAAAAGTTATCATTTTTGATCTTTATTTTGGACCGGTTTTTTTGCCGATGTTGTTTTTGATTCCAGGGTTATTGATTGGGTTATTAATCAAATTTTCTTTATCTTACATCAATAGACATCTATAATTCGGCCAGGTAAAAGCTTTAAATCAGGTTAGACCTGTTTAAAGTTTTTTTATATTGGGAAAAAATTTTTTTATAACCCCCACAAAGGGTTTCAAAAGAAACGTAATTTTGTAATGAAAAAGCATCCCCTCTTAAAGTCCAAAATATCATTCATATGTTATAATTGGTCGAATAGAGGTGAGCAAATGCTGAGTTTATTGTTTATGACCAAGAAGAAAAAAAGAACTTTAGAAGAAACGGTCCTTTTAATTCAAGAAGGTGACCGCAATTTACTAGATGAAACAATCGACGCTTATAAACCTTTTATTGCAAAAGCAGTGTCATCCGTATGTAAACGGTATATTTATGAAACTGATGATGAATTTAGCATTGGTCTCATCGCATTTAATGAGGCAATTGAAAAATATTCACCAGAACGAGGAAGCTCGCTGTTGAGCTTTTCAGAAGTCATTATCAAGAGAAGAGTTATAGACTATATCCGTAAACAGACTAAAAATCAACATATAAGTATCGATCTGACCAATGCAACGAATGAAGAAGAATCAGCTGGAACAAGCATCGTTAATGAACTATCACTTGATGATTACAATAAAAAGAATGACGAACAATTAAGGAAAGATGAAATTCTTCACTTTCAATCTTTATTAACTACCTTTGACTTAAGCTTCAGTGACCTACTTGAAAATTCTCCGAAGCATGCTGATGCGCGAAAAAATGCAATTATCGTAGCGAAAATTTTAGTGGAAGACACTGAGTTGAAGGAATTTTTATTTGAAAAAAAACGGATGCCTATTAAACAGCTTGAAAAAATGGTGAATGTTAGCAGAAAGACGATTGAACGGAACCGAAAATATATTATTGCGATTGCACTTATATTATCGAGTGATTATGTATATATGAAGGATTATCTAAAGGGGGTTCTTGATACATGAAAACAGGAATAATAATGGAAATAGATGATGTGTTTCTAACACTTTTAACCCCCGAAGGTGAATTTTTGCGTGCGAACAGACAAAATCACCCCTATGCTCTTGGTGAAGAAATTCACTTTTTTCCAGTTGAAAGCGGTAACCCTTTTAAAGCAATCGATATTTTCAAGAATATTTTTAAGCTTAAAACTGTCTGGGCTGTTATGGCTGCAATTATTATTTTTCTTAGTACATGTGTTCCTATCTATCAAAATAACAAGGCATATGCCTACATGTCCATTGATATAAACCCTAGTATCGAGCTTGGCGTTAATAAAAAAATGCAGGTTATAGAATTATATGGTTACAATAAAGCCGGTAAGCAGGTTATTTCTCAATTGAAAAATTGGAATAAAAAGGATGTTTCGGGTTTAACAAAGGTAATCTTAGCTGAAATGAAAAACGCCGGTTATATCAACAATAATGAACATGTTATTATTTCAACTGTTCGGACAAAAAAGCCAGAGGAAAATGTTGAAAAAGAGCTCCAAAAAAATATGGATAAAATCAAAGCAACCGTGGATAGTCAGCATTTAGAGCTGACAGTTTTAACAGCAACAGAAAAAGAACTGGATAAAGCACACCAATTAGGTATTACTGCTGGGAAATACCAGGAAAACAAAATCCAATCAGCTAATCTTGAGAAAAACAAAGAGAAAGAGAAAGAGAAAGCTTTTGAGAATAAAAATAAGCCTGTAGAAAAGGCAGTTCCATCGGACCATTCTCAAGCAATTCCACCTGGACAATTAAAAAAACAACAAGAAAACAATTCCATTCAAAACGAAAAAAAGGCTGAGACTGTTGGGTCTGGTGATCGAAATCGTTGGGGCGGAAATTCAATGCCACCAGGGCAACTGAAAAAGATGGAAGAAGAGAGTATAAAACAATTTTACCAAAAGGAAAATTCTAACGAGAATCAGGAATACCAAAATAACGAAAGAGATATGGGGGAAAATTACGGAAAACGAAACGGAAATGATAATGGAAAACACAATGGTAACGATAACAAAAAATATAAAAATAATGGAAAATCCAACGGAAACAATAATGGAAAACAGAAATATAAAAATTAGGAAAAGTCCGGTAAATGATACCGGACTTTTTTTCCATATTTATTGAATTATTGTTTGGTAAATTGTCCAGACATTTGAGATTGTGCTTGCTGAACCAGCCTTTTGGTAATTTCTCCGCCCACAGACCCGTTTGCTCTTGAAGCTGTATCTGAACCTAATTGAACACCAAATTCTTGGGCGATTTCATATTTTACCTGATCTAAATATTGTTCAATCCCTGGAACTAATAATTTATTGCTGCTATTAGCCATTTTGTTCCACTCCTTTTTATCAATACAGAGGATCATTTGCCTCTGTATAAATATTATTTTATTGTCAGACCGTTTTTATAAGTGGTAATGTTTTGCGGAGCTGGATATTTTAATAATAGCCACTTTTTTAATCACTCCCACTACCTACATCTTTTGTAGGGTGCATAAACGGGAATGCTTGTGGTTTTCTTTTACTTTCCAACAGATCCCGGTTTTCAGTTGTGTTCCAGCCAATATCATTTGTAGGATGAACCCATTCATCACCTGCCATAATGGCAGGGTCAGTATCCTCAGTCCAGTTTTCTAAAGGAGAATTATCTGAGGCATAAAGGCTGTCGCCAATGGTCACTCCATATTTATTGACAAACGGGGCCATCATGTTGATATTTGTCCCCTTAAAGCTCGGGGCATTTATTTGATGTGGCATTGTTTCATTGATGGTTAATGGGTTTAACGACTCATTCTTATTTTCCTTTGTCATGCTGCTCACTCCTGTTTTTTCTTATTTTTTACCGTAAAGGTAATTTTATTTATGAAAAATAAGGAAAGGAATGATTCCAATCTATTTGTTCAAAACTAATGTTGTACCATTAATGAAAAGGAGGCTTACTATATGGCCAAGCGGAAAGCGGAATTTGATGCAGTAAAAAAATATACGAGGACACCTCACAAAAATGTTCAAGAAAGTGAGTTTTCAGCAGAATTTACCGATAATAATAATGCCATTAGATTTGCGAACCGTAACTCAAAATTAGGGAAAAAAGGTAGAAGTGAATAATGGGTAGCCGACGTAAAACACCCCTCGGATACCGGTAGAGGGATTTAGTATTGAAATTGGCGATGTGAATGGAGTAAAGCTCTATGATGCTAAGAATCGGCTAAAAAAAACAACGCTAGGAAAGAAAAATAAGCCGGATTAATCCGGCTTATTTCAGACTGTCGACAAATCCGAAAATATTCGGGTTTGCCGGCGGTCTTTTTTGTATAATTAAGGTACAGAGATTTTAATGGGGTGGATGAAATGCTAACTAAAAATACACAGATGAATCGT
>NZ_CALBWS010000016.1 GCF_937468385.1 Neobacillus rhizosphaerae | reverse complement strand
GCCTAAATAATAATATATAAAACATTATAAATTAGCTCTTCAAAAAAAAATTAATAGATGGAGGGCCTGCTTTCGTATGGCATTTTTACCAAGTTATTTTCATACAAAAGGGACGCTTATTTTTTTTTGTGAATGATAAAGGCTTTTTAATTATTTTTTGAAAAAATTCAGTAAAAAGGTTTACAAAGTATAGCTGCGTGGATATAATTACCCTAGTAAGTAAAAAATTCCAAAGGAGGTCGAAGAAGATGAGTTTAGTATTAACTGGCATGAAAACTGTATATTTGAATATCACGCATTCGACCAGACTGGAATGGATTGCTTAACTTTTTGTTACAATACATATCCATGCCGCAGGGAGAATGACGCCTTGCGGTATTTTTGTGTCTAAAAAAGGCTGGCCGCAAGGAAGAATTTTCTTGCGGCCTTTTTGTGCCCTTTTTTCGCGCAAATTAGATATGTGTTGCATAAATTGGAAATGTTGTTGCTGAGCTTTACAGAAATATTTTTAAAAGGAGGTGGTAAATATGACTCTTAATATATTCTTTTTCTCGATTACCTTCAAAAAACGAGAAGTAAGTCTCCAAGAGGCGGCACAACAGGAAGTGGTTGAAAAACTTTATCAGCAAAATAGAGACCGTCAAATTTCCATGCATCATTTAATGTAATATCGCTTTAAATAAAGGAAGTGAATCAAAATGACATTAAATATATTCTTTTTCTCAATTACATTTAAAAAACGTGAAGTGAGTCTCCAAGAGGCGGTTCAACAGGAAATGGTTGAAAAACTCTATGAGGAAAATAGAGACCGTCAAATTTCCATGCTTCATTTCATGTAAGAAAGCTTTAAAAAAGGAAGTGAATTAAAATGACACTGAATATATTCTTTTTAACAATTACCATTAATAAACGTAGTATGAATCTCGAAGAAGCTGTACATCAAGAAATGGTTGAAAGGCTTTATGAAAAAAACAAAGATCGTCAAGTATCCATGTACCGCTTCATGTAAGGAATAAAAAAATCGATGAATGGAAGGGTGGTTTTTTAAATGTTGTTTTTTCTAATGCAAGGTCGTGGTGATAGCCTATGGGATATGAAGGATACCACCTAGCTAAGGAAGCAAAAAATAGGAGGTAATGTACATGCCGCTGCATATTTTATTCTTGTCACTTATCTTTAAACCAAAGAAAACAAACAAGAGTTTCAACTCATAACCCAATCATGGAAAGATAAATCAAATTGCTAATAGTTCAAAATGTTCGTTAACAAAATGTTCACTTTTCCCTAAGGTAGGTACTGTGAAAATATGATAAATTCAAATTAGAAATAGCAGGATCTATCTAAGGGGTGGAGAATATGTTCATGGTTGTGATGGCAATTGTCATTACTGGGGCGATTGGCTGCGTAATTATTGCTGAAATAAGTGTGGAATAAACCAAAAAAATTAGAAGCATCGGCCATTCGTTCGGCCGATGCTTTTTAAATGCTATTAAATATCTTTCGTTAACTCTAAGAACTCATCAATATCATCGATACAAATGTGAACTGCTTTTTCCCAGAAATCCTTTTGTGTTAAATCTACCTGTAAATGTTTCTGTGCCAGTTCCTCGACCGGCATTGAGGCAGTGTCCCTTAACAAGGAAATATATTTATCCTCATATCCTTTACCTTCCTCGAGGGCCTCAGCATAAATACCAAGTGAGAAAAGATAGCCGAAGGTGTATGGGAAGTTATAGAACGGTACATCAGTGATAAAGAAGTGTAACTTCGAAGCCCAAAATAATGGATGATATTCTTCTAAGGCATCGCAGTAGGCATCTTTCTGTGCAGTTAGCATTAAATCATTTAATCTCTCTACCGAAACAGGACCTTGTTTTCTTTCTTCATAAAAACGTGTTTCAAATAAGTAGCGGGCATGAATATTCATTAACAGGGCTACGGTTCTTTGAACTTTATCATCAAGTAGTGCCAGCTTTTCTTCTGTGTCTTTTGCGTTTTTTACAGCAGCATCAGCGACAATCATTTCCGCAAAGGTTGAGGCTGTTTCAGCCACATTCATGGCATAATTGCGATTAAGGAGTGGAACTCCTCTCATGGCAAACGTATGGAAGCCATGTCCAAGCTCGTGTGCGAGTGTTGATACATTTGATGGTGTTCCAGAATAAGTCATAAAGATACGAGATTGTTCACTTTCAGGGAAGAAGGTACAAAATCCTCCTGGTGCTTTTCCAGGGCGGTCTTCGCCTTCAATCCATTGATCTTCAAATGCATCTCGGGCAAATGTAGCCATTCTTTCACCAAAAGCGGCAAAATTCTGTTCAATAAATTTTGCACCTTCTTGATAGGAAAGCTTGGAGGCTGTAGTTCCAAAAGGTGCTTCTAGATCATACCAGCTCAGTTTTTCAACACCAAGAAGTTTGGCTTTCCGTTCTAAATAGGCGACAAGCTTCAGTTTGTTTTCGGAAATCACTGCCCACATCGTTTCTAGTGTTTCTTTTTCCATCCGGTTTATGTTCAGCGGCTCCTTCAGCACATCATCCCAGCCTCTTTTTTCATAAACACTTAAACGGAAGCCTGAGAGATGATTTAAGGTTTTTGCCAGGAAATCTGCCTGAGCACCCCAAGCCTTTTCCCAATTTTGAAAAATAACTGCACGTTCGTCACGGTCTGGACTGGAGAATTTGTTAGAAGCCTGTCCGACAGAAAGCTGCTTCTCCTCACCGTTTTCATTAATCGAGATTTTAATTTTACTAACAATTAAATCATATAACTGGCCCCAGCTATGATAGCCGTCAACCTCAAGTGCACTGATTAGCGCTTCTTCTTCTTTTGACAGCTTTTCCTTTGCCCGCTCGCGGCTTTCGGTTAACACAAAGGAGAGTTCTACTAATGGCTCATTCGCTAATAACTCCTGCCAAACCTCATCGTCAATTGTTGTTAGCAGGTTATCGAAGGATCCAAGTGCTGTTTGGAAAGCCGCACTCAAGCTGGTCACTTTCGCATCATGGGTATACGCTTTCTTATCTTCGGTATTTTGTGCTAGTAGGCAGCCCACGAAAGCTCCAGCTTGAATAAGTTTTACTACCGCATTTTCTAAATCTTCTAGTACCTCTTTAAGAAACTGGCGATCCTCCAGTGAATTGAGTGGAGTCCAGTTGTCTACCTTTGTCGCAAAAAGTTCAATTAATTGTCCAGTTCGCTCAAGGTGGTCTGCGAATTCTGTGGAATCACTGCCCCCATTAAAAAATACTTCTAAGTTCCAAATATCTGAATATGTAGTGGCTGTCATGTTATTTACCCCCTTTATTATGCATCTTTTCATTATAAAATAACTTTTCGAAAAATTCTATGATTTACGGTTTTCGAAATAAAGAGGGCTCATGCAAAAGTGTATATCCAGGTGCGTTTCAACTGAAATTTCACATTTGTTTTCATATATTTGTAGTATAATTTAAACCTAGATTTAGTAATCGGGAGTGGAAAACAATTGAAAAAAATTCTGTTAGTGGACGATGAAATAAGAATGTTAGATTTACTTTCCCTCTATTTAGCACCGAAAGGGTATAACTGTATTAAAAAGACATCTGCTCTTGAAGCCATCCGATTTTTAGAAGAGGATAAAGCGGATCTTATTCTGTTAGATGTTATGATGCCGGAAATGGACGGTTGGGAGGCTTGCAAGGAAATCCGGAAAAATTGGGATATTCCGATTATCATGCTTACAGCGCGTAGCGAAAAAATGGATGTCGTAAGAGGGTTGAAGATAGGTGCGGATGATTACATTTCAAAGCCCTTTGACGAAGAGGAGCTAATTGCTCGAATTGAAGCAATGTTAAGAAGGAAAAAAGGAAATGGAGGAACGATTGGATTTCATGGTCTTTCCCTCAATGAAGAATCCTTTAATGTTTCATACAACCATCAACAAGTGCCTGTAACCCCGAAGGAGTTTTCCTTATTAAACTTATTCCTACAAAATAGGAACAAGGTATTTACCAGGGATCAGCTACTGACGACGATTTGGGGTTATTCTGTTGGTACAGAAGATCGCACTATTGATTCACATGTACGCAATCTACGAGATAAATTGCGAAAAACAGGTTTTCAAGTTGATGAATATTTGACAACCGTATGGGGACTGGGGTATAAGTGGATGGATAAGGATTCATAAACGAATACTAATAGATTTAGATAATGTTTCAGGAGGAAAAAAAGTGAAGCTTCAAATGAAAGTGATTTTTGCTATTCTTACAGGAATATTATTTGTAGTCTCAGGCTGCACAAACAAAAGTGAGGATACAAAAAAGACCAATCTTAAAAATCAGGCTGAAACAAAAGCAAAATATGAGATAGTGGAAGCAAAATCCTTTAAAGTAAAAAATATTCGTGGGATTGGCTATCCAGGCAATGATAATGCCCTTTATGTGGCAGCAAATGACGGCATAAAAATGTACAAAGATGGAAAGTGGTACAAAACAACAACGAATCAACATGATTATATTGGATTTCAAGCGGTACAATCTGGTTTTCTATCTAGTGGGCATCCGCAAAAAGGGACAGGCTTAAAGGACCCGCTTGGGTTGGTGCAAAGTGTTGATAAAGGGGAAACTCTTCAAAAATTAGCTTTCTATGGGAAAGTGAATTTTCATTTCATGGCAGCCAGTTTTTCAGGCGAGGGGTTATATGTGATTAGTGAACAGCCGAATGATGCTTTAAATTTAGGCGTGAACTACTCGACAGATGGAGGAGGCACTTGGAAAAAAAGTGCGTTCAAGGATTTTAATGCAGACTCGCTTGGAATGATGGCGGTCCACCCGAAAAACGGTGCTATTATGGCAATGTCTACTAGGTCAGGGATATATTATTCAACCGATAACGGGAATACGATGAAGCTGATAACTGATCCATTTATGGTTACAGCATTAACGTTTACTGGGGATTCCATTTTATATTCAAGTGTTGAAAATGATCAAATAGTTTTAAAGACGTTAAATCCTACCTCGGGTGAACAAACGAACATTACTTTTCCCTTCTTGGATTATGATAATCCAATTACGTATTTAGCCATTAATCCGAAAAATGACAAGCAAATAGCGTTTACCACCTATAAAAATGATTTATTTGAATCAATTGATGGTGGTACTAATTGGAACAACCTTATGAAAGACGGAAAAAAAGAGATGAAATAATTTTGAGGGCACTGAAAAAGTACCTATTAAATTAAAGGCACTTTTAAACTTGGTTGTTGATTTGCGCTCCAGGCGCTTCGCTTTCCGCGGGCGTGCCGGGGAGCCTCCTCGGCGCTTTAAGCGCCTGTGGGGTCTCCCCAGCCCCGTACTCCCGCAGGAGTCTCGCACCTTCCGCTCCAATCAACAGTGTTAATAAATCAACAATGACCCTTAACATATCCAAAGTAAAAAAGGTATAATACCTCATATTCAGAGGGAAGTATACCTTTTTTGCTGTATAAATATAGTATCAAATTCGACCGGTATTCAGACAGGATTTCGTTTTTGGGCCCTCGACCTGTCCGAATAGGACCGGTATTCAGACAGGATTTCGTTTTTGGGCCCTCGACCTGTCCGAATAGGACCGGTATTCAGACAGGATTTCGTTTTTGGTTCCTCGACCTGTCCGAATACGACCGGTATTCAGACAGGATTTCACTTTTGGTCCCTCGACCTGTCCGAATAGGACCGGGATTCAGACAGGATTTCGTTTTTGGGTCCCCGACCTGTCCGAATATGACAGGGATTCAGACAGGATTTCACTTTTGGTCCCTCGACCTGTCCGAATAGGACTGGGATTCAGACAGGATTTCGTTTTTGGTCCCTCAACCTGTCCGAATACGACCGGGGTTCAGACAGGATTTCGTTTTTGGTCCCTCAACCTGTCCGAATACGACCGGGGTTCAGACAGATTTTCGTTTTATGTCCCTCGACCTGTCCGAATAGGACCGGGATTCAGACAGAATTTCGTTATCTGACCCTTGCCCTGTACGAATACGAATCTCTAATTAACTGAAAGCACAATATAATCCTTTTGGTAGTTGATTGTTTTGTTCACTATGATCTCATATAGGAGACAAATCTTCTTAGTGGTCGTGATTTCTCGACAATCACACTATTCCAATCGATGTGATGTTTTTTCAATCATTAGAGCTTTTGTCAAGGAACATGATAAAAAAATAGCTACCCAAACAAACTCAAGGATTTCCCCAAGTTATTTAGGTGCGAAGTTTGAGTATTATTATAGTAAAAGTATTGAACTTTAATAACAGCCTAGCTCCAGCGCTCAGTGACTAGTGTACTAGCCTTCTCCTCCTTACGATAAATCAATATCGAATCGCTAGCGCGCTTCCGCTTTTCGATGTTAATTTTTTTTCTTCCGTTCCTTCTCGGCACGATAAAATTCGTGGAACATTTTCATCAGGGCTCGTTTCTCAATTCTTGAAACATAGCTCCGTGAAATTCCTAATTCTTTGGCAATTTCCCGCTGTGTTTTTTCCTTTTGTAAATCAAGTCCAAAGCGACCAATGATGACTTCTTTTTCCCGATTATCCAAAACTTCTATATATTTTTTAATTTTCTCAAGCTCCATGTTAAGCTGGATGGTATCAATGACATCCTCAGATTCTGATTTAAGCACATCAATCAACGAAATTTCATTTCCCTCCTTATCCTGACCAATCGGGTCATGCAGGGAAACATCCTTTTTTGTCTTTTTAAGTGCCCGAAGATGCATGAGGATTTCATTTTCTATACAACGAGCGGCATATGTGGCGAGTTTTGTTCCTTTACCCTCTGAGTAGCTCTCAATGGCCTTGATTAAACCAATTGTTCCAATCGAGATTAAATCCTCGGAATCCTCGCCGGTATTTTCAAATTTTTTCACGATATGCGCAACAAGTCGTAAATTGTGTTCAATTAACATATTACGTGCGTGTGAATCCCCTTCTGCCATTAACCGTAAATACTTTCTTTCTTCTGCAGCAGATAGGGGTTGCGGAAAGGCATTATTCTTTACATAGGAAACAAGGAAAAGAAATTCTTTCACTAAATAACCGAGAGCTGTTAAGATTCCGGACATATAAAGCCACCCCCGTCTTGTTATGGACTATCGCCTATTAATCATTCCTATGAAGAAAATGGGAAATTGTGTCTGTCCATAAAATTTAATTTTAGTGTTTTGGAAAAGGGGAGAAACGTTCATAAATAAATCACTATATCCAATCTGATTGAAAAACATTCATTTATTCACGAAGAATTGTGTGAAATTCAGCTCTGCTAACACCGCCTTTATGAAGTTAGTCTAGTGCTTAGAATGAATGTATTTCCACAATAAATGGTGGCGTTTAACTCCATTTTCGTATTGGATGCAAAAAAAAATGACCACCTGCAAACCGCATAAATTGGTCATTTTTTCTGAATAAATTATACTTTTTTAAGTTTAAAGGAACTAACCATTAGGAATGATAGAATGATGATAATGAATAAGAACGTTTGGGAAGGAACGTAGGGTATGGCCAAAAAGCTTAATGTGGCTAAGCATCCTGCAGCTGTAATGGGTAGACCAGTAAAATATCCATTGCTTTCGGTAATGTTGAACCGCGCTAATCTGAATGCACCACAGCCAATGTAGAATACAGTGAAAAATGAACCAGGCCCGCCAAATTCATTTAAAATTCCTTGATATAGTAATAGTGCAGGTGCCACTCCGAATGATATAATATCACTCATGGAATCCAATTGTTTTCCCAACTCTGATTCAATATTAAATTTTCGTGCAATCATGCCGTCAAAGCGATCCGCTAAGGCTGCAATAAAAATGAGCAGTAAGCTTAGTCTTAAATTGCCATGAAGTCCGAATACAATTGCGAATCCGCCTAACGATAAATTCAATAAAGTAATAACATTAGCTGTTTGAGATTTAAGTTTTTTAATTGTCTGATCGAGTACGTTCAATAAAAACATTCTCCACACCACTCCTTTTTTATGCCAGAAGGGAATAATTTTCCTTATTTTATATTATTTAATTCTAAGCCTTATATGTCATTTCGTAAAGAGTATTTTTACACTTTTTGGGGGTAGTTCAATGTTACAAACTTTTTATCGCCTATTAATTGAGTTAACGAATGGAAGGTGGACATCCAGTATTTTAAAGCGGTTTGCCCGTGCTCGGGTTAGTCGTTTCGTCGTCCCGTCCTTCGCCAAAATCTATCATTTGAATCAAGAAGAAATGGAGAAAAGCTTAACTGAATTTCCTACTCTTCATGATTTATTTATAAGGACGCTGAGAAAGGACGCGCGCGAAATCGATAAAAATCATGATTCTGTTGTCAGTCCTGTTGATGCGGTCATCGAGGATATTGGTCCGATAAGGGAAACAAGTGAAATTATCGTAAAGGAAAAGACGTATTCAATTGAAGAGATGCTCGGGAATCGTGAGCTGTTAACAAAATATTTAAATGGTACATATATGATTCTTTATTTAAGCCCTAGCCATTACCACCGAATTCATAGTCCAGTGGATGGAATCGTCACTAAGCAGTGGACACTTGGGAAGAAATCATACCCGGTGAATAAATGGGGGCTAAAATATGGGGTTCGAACGCTGTCAAAGAATTATAGAGTCATGACGGAGGTCCAAACGGAATATGGGCATGTCGCAATAGTAAAGGTTGGAGCCATGTTCGTAAATTCAATTGAAACCACACATAAGGGGACAGAATTAGAAAAGGGCAGAGAGATGGCCTATTTTAGTTTTGGATCGACTGTTGTCTTATTATTTGAAAAGGATATTTTTCAACTCGATGCCACAATAAACACACCTAAAGAAATAAAGGTCGGAGAAAAAATCGGGATATTGAAAAAGTAAATAACCGTTTAAGCCGGCACGGTGTTTTTACGCGCCATGTTAGATAGACAAAAAGAAAAGCCCACTATAGGGCAGTGTGGAAAAATTAGCAAGACAATTTAATTTTATTGAACAAGGAACGTCGCTGAATTTCGGACTCAATGAGCCCAATAAAATCCGGACTTAAGTTTAGATCTCTTGCTTTAAAATATGATTCAATTAATAATTCATCTGACAGTTTCCGCACGTCAGAATCCACCTCCGATTAAAAATAAATGGTTCTATTGGCTGTCATGTAAACATAAAATAGTACGTTCAATTGGTGTACCCTAAATCTACCAAATTTATTCCTTTTGAACAATCACTCAAGTTATCCACGATTAATTGTGGATAACTTGTGAATATTATGTTTATAAAGTCACAAAATTTAAAAGATACAATAGGTAAAATGTTAATAACGTTATCCACAGGAATGGGAAAAGTGGAGATTTGTCGAAAAATATTTTTTTGTTTAAAAAATAATCATATAAGTTTAAACTAGGTTATTTTTTAAAATTAGAGGAAGTAATTGAATCATGTCTTTCCTAAATTTGATAAACAATAAGATGTAAGCATTAATTCTTTGAATCAAAGATTAAAATTGGTTATGATGGTACAAGTGAAGATAGGTGCTAAAGATAAATTTAGTGCTCATATTTAGAATTATAATGAGGTGTAAGCTTAGTGTTAAAACAATTTTTACCGAATGAACATGTGAAAAGCATTCTGGATATATCTCCTGAAGAGTTAAAATCAAGAGGAGTTAAAGGAATTATTACGGATTTGGATAATACATTAGTGGAATGGGATCGCCCAACTGCCACTCCACAATTAATAAAATGGTTTGACGAAATAAAAAAACAAAATATCCTCGTTACGATTGTTTCAAATAATAATGAAGAACGAGTAAAGGCTTTTTCTGACCCGCTCGATATCCCGTTTATTTTTCGGGCACGGAAGCCGATGGGACCTGCCTTTCACAGAGCAATTTCTCAAATGGGCATTAAAAAAGAAGATGCCGTGGTTATCGGGGACCAATTATTAACTGATGTACTTGGCGGAAACCGTAGTGGATTTCATACGATCCTTGTTGTGCCGGTTGCGCAAACAGACGGTTTTTGGACAAAATTTAATCGCTTCGCGGAACGAAGGATTTTAAATTGGTTTCGAAAAAAAGGCATGCTTCAGTGGGAGGACTAATCAGTGAGTGAACAACAATATATTTGCATGGGCTGCGGTGTTCAAGTTCAAACGGTAAACCCAGAGGAAATAGGCTATGCACCAGCTTCAGCATTAGAAAAAGAAATGATTATTTGTCAAAGATGTTTTCGTCTCAAGCATTACAACGAGGTTCAAGATGTTAATTTAACGGACGATGACTTTTTAAAAATATTAAATGAAATTGGCAGGTCAGACGCACTCATTGTGATGATTGTTGACATTTTTGATTTTAATGGCAGCTGGCTTCCTGGGTTGCACCGCTTTGTTGGCAATAACAAAGTCTTACTTGTTGGAAATAAGGTTGATTTATTACCAAAATCTATCAAGCATAACAAATTGATTAACTGGATGAAGCATGAAGCAAAGGAACTGGGGCTAAGACCTGAAGAAGTTTTCCTTGTCAGTGCAGCTAGAGGTTTAAATGTGAAAGAAACAGCGGCAGCCATTGACGAAATTCGGAACGGGAAAGACGTGTATGTCGTAGGCTGCACAAATGTTGGGAAATCTACTTTTATTAATAGAATTATTAAGGAAGTAACAGGGGAAGAAGATGTTATTACGACCTCCCATTTTCCCGGGACGACACTGGATATTATTAAAATCCCGCTAGATGATGATAAGTCATTAATTGACTCACCAGGGATTATCAATCATCATCAGATGGCGCATTTTGTTGATAAGAGGGATTTGAAAATTATCACGCCTAAAAAAGAAATAAAGCCCAAGGTGTTTCAATTAAATGAAGGACAAACTTTATTCTTTGGGGGCTTAGCCAGGTTTGATTATGTCAGCGGCGGTAGAAGATCATTTGTTTGTTATGTTTCCAATGAAATAAATATTCATAGGACGAAAATAGAAAATGCAACAGACCTTTATGAAAAGCATGTGGGGGAAATGCTGACACCGCCTCGGCAGGAACAATTAAACTCGTTTCCAGAGCTTGTGAAACAAGAATTTTTCATAAAAGAAGCGAAGACAGATATTGTTTTTTCTGGTCTTGGATGGATAACGGTAAATGAGCCAGGGGCAAAAGTGATTGCCTACGTTCCAAAAGGTGTCCAAACGTTACTTCGAAAATCATTAATATAATTGTCCATTTTGATACTGGTGGGGAGAACAAATGAAGAAGCTATTCGCTGTCCTAGGAAATCCAATTGGGCATTCTATGTCCCCGGTCATGCACAATGATTTATTTTCTTTTTTTAACATTGATGCCCACTATCTCCCTTTCCAAGTGCAGGAAGAAGATTTACAGGATGCCGTCAACGGATTAAAGGCGCTTGGAGCAGGTGGATTTAATGTCACGATCCCCCATAAAAGTAGCATCATTCCTTTTCTTGATGGGGTAGATGAATTAGCCGCTAGTATTGGCGCAGTTAATACTGTTGTTAATGAAGATGGATGCCTGATTGGCTACAATACCGATGGTCCGGGCTTTTTAAAGGGATTACATGCTTATTTGCCTGTAATAAAGGGGAAAAAGGTATTAGTGCTTGGGGCAGGTGGAGCGGCTAGAGCGATTTATTTCACTTTAGCCAAGGAAGAGCCACAAGCTGTGGACATTGCTAACCGTACCATCGATAAAGCCTGGAGTCTAATTAATGATTGTCCCTATTCCATTTCATCAAGTGCTTTGTCTTTAGCTGATGCAGAAAAAAAATTAGCGGATTACGATTTAATTATTCAAACGACGATGATTGGTATGTCCCCGAAAATTGCTGAACAGCCCATTTATTTGGACAATCTAAGTAAACAGTCAATGGTTTGTGATATAATTTATAATCCGTTTGAAACGCAATTTTTACATGATGCAAGTATAAAAGGAGCAAGGATTCAAAACGGAATAGATATGTTTGTCTATCAGGGAGCACTTGCTTTTGAAAAATGGACAGGAATTTTCCCTGATGTAGAAAGAATGAGAGAAAATGTGTTAGGACAATTAGGAGGAAAATAATGTTAACAGGTAAACAAAAAAGATTTTTACGCTCAAAAGCTCATCACTTAGATCCTATTTTTCAAGTAGGAAAAGGCGGAGTAAATGAGAATATGATTAAACAAATAGCCGAAGCACTTGAAGCAAGAGAACTTTTTAAAGTAAGTATTTTACAAAATTGTGAAGAAGATAAAACAGTAGTCGCCGAGCAGTTAGCAGGTGGTGCTGGCGCTGAAATCGTTCAAATTATTGGCAACACGATTGTCCTTTATAAGGAGTCAGTCGAGAAAAAAACAATCAAACTTCCTTAATCTAATGGAGCAAAGGATGGCGAATGGATGAAAAAAGTTGGAATATTGGGTGGAACGTTTGATCCGCCGCATTTTGGACATCTTTTGATTGCCAATGAAGTTCTATCCGAACTACAATTGGATGAAATTTGGTTTATGCCGAATCATGAGCCACCACACAAGAAAAAACCAGAATCGGTTAAAGATGAGGACAGACTAAAGATGTTAAAACTGGCAATCGAAGGGAATCCAGCTTTTAAGATTCAACCAATAGAACTCGAACGCGAAGGACCTTCGTATACAGTTAATACCATGAAAATGATTAACGCTGAATATGTTGACTATCATTTTTTCTTTATTATTGGGGCAGATATGATCGAATATTTACCTAAATGGCACAAAATTGATGAGCTTGTCCACCTTGTCCAATTTATTGGCGTTGATAGACCGTCCTACAGCCTTCAAGCCAACTATCCTATTCTTTATGTGGACGTACCTACTTTGGATGTGTCATCTAGTATGATTAGAGATAGATTGACAAGTGGAAAGACGGTTCGTTATTTATTGCCTGATTCGGTTATCCAATATATCGAGGAGAATCAATTATATGGAACGTGAAGAGGCCTTAAAGCTTGTAAAGGAACAATTAACGGAGCATCGTTATCAGCATACGTTAGGTGTAACAGAAACAGCTATCACATTGGCTAGACAATATGGTGCAGATGAACAGAAGGCAGAACTGGCGGCGATTTTTCATGACTATGCGAAATTTCGGTCAAAGGATGAAATGAGAGAAATCATTATCGTCCAGGGATTTCCACAGGATTTGCTTGAGTTTAATGCTGAATTATGGCATGCGCCTGTTGGAGCTTATCTAGTGGAAAAGGAAGCAGGCATCACCGACCAGGAAGTTTTGGATGCAATCCGTTACCATACATCAGGAAGAATAGGGATGACCTTGCTTGAAAAAATCATCTATTTAGCTGATTATATTGAACCAGGCAGGCATTTTCCTGGAGTCGTAGAAGTTAGAGAGATGGCCAAAGAAAACATGGATAAAGCATTAATTAAAGCGGTTCAAAATACAATTCTATTTTTACTGAAAAAGAATCAAACTGTGTATCCTGATACATTTTATACCTACAATGACCTTATTAATAAACTGGAGGCTTGATGAATGGATAATCAAGAATTACTAAAAATTGCGGTAAAAGCGGCGGACGACAAACGGGCGGAAGACATTCTGGCCCTTAACATGCAGGGAATTTCCTTAATTGCTGATTATTTTATTATTTGCCATGGTAATTCCGATAAACAAGTCCAGGCGATTGCCAGAGAAATGAAAGAAAAAGCACAGGAAAACGGCTACGATGTCAAAAGAATCGAGGGCTTCGATGAAGCAAGATGGATATTAATTGATTTAGGCGATGTTGTTGCCCACGTCTTCCATCGTGAGGAAAGAAGCTATTACAATTTGGAGCGGTTATGGGGCGATGCACCGTTAGAAGATGTCCTTAGTGAGATAAATTCATGAGTTATCAGCAATTCGCTTACCTATATGATGAATTGATGAGGGATGCCCCTTATGGTGAGTGGGTGAAGTTTGTTAAAGAAATGCTGGTAAAATACAATATTAATGAAGCGCCACATCTGCTTGATTTAGCTTGCGGGACAGGTGAACTCTCTGTTCGTTTTGCCAAAGAAGGCTTTCAGGTTACTGGTGTGGATTTATCAGAAGATATGCTCGCAGTAGCCCAGGCTAAAGCAGAATCCCAAGGTGAGAGAATTCCCTTTTTCCAGCAGAATATGAGGGATTTAGAAGGTCAGGAGCAATTTGATGTGATCGGCATTTTTTGTGATTCATTAAATTATCTGGAGACAGAAGAAGAAGTAATCGATACTTTTTCTTCCGTTTTTCAGCATTTGCGGAGTGGAGGGCTTTTCTTTTTTGATGTGCACTCCATCGATAAACTATCCCATGGTTTCATGAATCAAACCTTCGCTTTAAATGAGGAAAAGATATCCTATATATGGAATAGTTTCCCTGGCGAGCTCCCTGACAGTGTTGAACATGAGCTAAGCTTTTTTGTTTTGGATGAACGAACAGATAAATATGACCGCTATGATGAACTCCATTTTCAGCGAACATATCCGGTGCAGCAATATTCCACTTGGTTACTGGAGTCAGGTTTTGACATACTCGAGATCTGTGCTGATTTTGCACCTTCGCCGCCGCAATCCAATTCAGAGCGAATTTTCTTCGTAGTACGGAAAACGGAAAAGTAAAAAAGGCCATCTTTTAAAAAAGATGGCCTTTTATAAAAAGAAAGCAGGAATTTGTCAAGTTAACACGAATTAATGAGTAGAGAACTGCAATTCTACTTTATCCAGATCCTCTTTGAACTTTGCATGTGTCGCCTGAAACAGGTGTTCAAACACTTCCCCTAGCTCATTTTCCAATACTTTTATTCCTTCACCTGTTATTCCACCTTTTACACAAACTTTTTCTTGTAGCGACGGTAAGGTATAATGTCCTTGTTTTATTAACTCACCAAGGCCGACAATCATTTCACTGGCAAAGATGGTCGCTGTATTTTTGTCAATTTCTGTTTCTTTTACTGCTGCTTGGATGAAGCACTGAAGGAGATAGCTGAAGAAGGCAGGGCCACAACTTACGATATCAGAGGCAACCCTCGTAATTTTATCATCAATATAAACCGGGACAGAAATCTTCGTAATTAATTGGTCTATTTTTTCTCTCCACAGTTCATTGCAATTTTTTCCGTAAGTAATTAATGACACCCCGGATAAAGCACGATTTGTGATGCTTGGGATAACCCGGACGGTTGAACAGGATACCTTTTGTTCAATTTGGCTTGTACTGACAGGACTCGTTATCGAAATGAGACATTTTTCTGTACCTAAATGTGGATTGATTTCATCGAGAATTTTATATACATCTAATGGTTTAACGCAAATAAATACCAAATCGGACCCCGCCGCTACTTCTTCTGCATTTGCCCCTATCCTAATTTCCCTATATTTATTTTTAAGCAACATCGCTTTTGCTTTTGTTCTGTTGGTAATCATTATGGAAGAAGGGGATATGGCATTTCCGTCAATTAAGCCCTCAACCAAAATACTCCCCATATTACCGGTACCAATGATACCTATATTCATCTTCCGACCCTCCTTCGCATGAAATATTCTTTTATAACCATATGAAAACGGGTAATAAAATATACCTTTAGAAAGGATGAATTCAGTTGAAAGACTGGTTAATTGAACACAAGTTTTATGTAGTGGCTGCTGTTTTGATTGCTTTTGGGAGTTATTATTATTTATATATCCTTGAAGAATCTCCAGCCAATTCTTCCCTTAGTCAGCTAGACAATAAGCTAGAGCCTGTTGGCAAGGAAGCAGAAAATAACAATCAATCAAAACAGGCTGAACTGCCAGAAAAAATCATGGTTGATGTAAAGGGGCAGATTAAATTGCCAGGGGTTTATCTAGCCACACAGGGTGAACGGGTAATGGATGTGATTAATCGGGCAGGTGGATTAACAGACCAAGCAGACCAAAGTCAGGTGAATTTTGCCGAGCATGTCCAGGATGAAATGGTTGTTTACATCCCAGCAAAGGGGGAAGAGGGTTTCACATCTTCTGGCACAGCAGGAGGGCCACCCACCGTATCAGGAGGCACTAGTCAAAACCAAGGGAAGATTAATATCAATAAAGCCGATGAAGCGGAGCTGCAAAAGCTTCCTGGAATAGGTCCCGCAAAAGCGAAGGCCATCGTTGAATATCGGAATACGAGCGGGCCGTTTAAAGCAGTGGAGGATTTAAAAAATATAAGCGGTATTGGAGATAAAACGTTTGAAAAATTAAAGGATTTGATTATGGTTCACTGATTCTTTTATTGACCAAATTGGACAAGCCCCATTACACTTAAAATAAAAGGTATTTGTAAGGAGTGGAATTAGTGACCAGGATTTCATGGGATCAATATTTTATGGCCCAAAGTCATTTGCTTGCATTAAGAAGCACATGCACAAGATTGTCTGTTGGAGCAACGATTGTCAGAGATAAACGTATTATTGCCGGCGGCTACAACGGCTCGATAGCTGGCGGGGATCATTGTATTGAAAAAGGTTGTTATGTGATTGATAATCATTGTGTAAGGACCATTCATGCGGAAATAAATGCACTACTACAATGTGCCAAGTTTGGTGTGCCTACCTCTGAGGCAGAAGTTTATGTCACACATTTTCCTTGCCTACAATGCTGTAAAGCGATTATCCAAGCAGGTATTAAAAAGGTCTATTATGCGGTGGATTATAAGAATCACCCGTATGCTATCGAATTATTTGAACAAGCAAACGTGAAAGTAGAAAAGGTTGAACTGAAAGAACCGGTCATCGATTTTCGAAAGATTAATCAGTAAATTCCTTTGTAGACGCCGGTTAAAAGCCGGCGTTTCACACTATTAAGAAAAGTCCGTCTAAATTGAAAATCACAAATGGAGAAAAGATTATGAATGGAAAATATCTATATTTTGCAATAGCCGCTTTATTAGCTGCACTTTGCACATTTATTAAATTTCTACCTTTCTTTTTATTATTTTTTATTTATCTTTTGGCCTTATCCAAAAACAAACAATTTAAGAAAACACAGCTAATTCTAGTAATGGCTATTTGGTTGCTTTTTTTGCTAGTTGGATACCATGCAGTAACAATAAATAAGACGATCATTCCCGAAACAACCACCACCTTTCATCTCGAATTTATCCAAGACCCCAAAATAGATGGCGACCTGCTGCTGGTGCCGGCAGTCGAAAAACAATTCAAAGAAAAACTGCTCATCCGCTACAAAATCAAATCAGAAGAAGAAAAACAAGCTGTAAAAAATAAAAGTATGTACGACTGTTTATGCAAGGTGTCAGGCACCATGAAGAAACCCTCCCCTGTAAAAAATCCTAATGGCTTTAACTATCGTGCCTATCTAGCCTCGAAGAATATTTATTGGATTGTAGAAATTCAGGGTAATCCACTTCAAACTTGTTCCCCGATAAGACCTTCTCCCATGACCATGATTAAACAGCTGCGTTTTTCAGGTATTCATTATCTTGAAGCCCATTTCCCAAAGGAAATTGCCTCACTATCGTCCGCTTTAATATTTGGTGACCGAAGCATGCTTGATCCGGTTTTATTAGGAGATTATCAAAAAACCGGCATCGTCCATTTGCTTGCCATTTCCGGCCTTCATGTATCGATATTGATAGGAATGGTTTCTTATCTTGGACTTCGCATCGGATTAACAAGACAGTTTATGATGAATTTTCTTCTCATTATTTTACCAATTTATGTTATTCTTACTGGGGCTTCATCATCTGTCATCCGGGCAGCATTAATGATTTTTCTTGTCTTAATTACTGTAAAATGGAAAAGCAAACTAAAGCTTCTAGCAATTGATGCGATTAGTTTGGCGTTTATGATTTTTTTATTTTTTACCCCCAAGGTCATTTTTGATGTTGGCTTTCAGCTTTCCTTTACAGTAAGTATTGCTATCATTCTGTCAGCGCCGTTTATATTGCGGCAGTTTCAAGAAAATCTTGCAGGAATGCTGGCTACTTCTGTTACAGCTCAATTGGCTGCTCTACCATTATTGCTGTATCATTATTTCGAAATGTCTTTGATAGGTATAGTAGCCAATCTGTTGTACATCCCACTTTTTTCCTTTATTTATCTACCTGGATTATATTTCCTGTTTATGATTCAAATTCTATTCGGAAAAACGCCGCAAATCCTAATCGCTGTTTTTTTGAAAATCATTTATTTATCTAATCAACTTATTGGTTCTCTTGCCGATTTAAGTTTCGCCCGGTTTGTTTCTGGCAGGCCGAGCGTAATCCAGATAATTATATACATTCTTATCGTAATAGGCATTTTCTACCTCTGGGAAACAAAGTCTTATCCAAAAAGAAAAGTCCACCTTATCACGCTGATTGTGATCCTGTTCACCTTTCAACATGTCTGGAATTGGTTATACCCGTTTGGTGAAGTAACGATAATTGATGTGGGGCAAGGTGATAGTATTTTGATTCATTTCCCGTATGGTAAGGGAACCTATCTCATCGATACAGGAGGGACGATAGCGTTTGCTGAAGAAGAGTGGCGACAAAGGTCAAAACCGTATGAAGTGGGCAGAGATGTTGTTGTTCCTTTTTTGAAAGCAAAGGGAATCACGAAAATCGACAAACTTATTCTTACCCATGGTGATATGGACCATATGGACGGGGCTTTTTCGATTATAAAAGAGCTTAACGTAAAGCAAATACTCCTCCCATCTGTCACAGCCCCCTCTGAAAATGAAATAAACATTATCCAAGCAGCAAATAAAAAGGGAATCCCAATCCTCAAAGTATCTGAAGGGGATCAATGGCAAACTGAACAGAGTATATTTTATGTTCTTTCACCCGAAAAAAATTTTAGCGGTGAACGAAACAGTGGATCGATTACAATAATTGTTCCAATTGGGGGAGTTAACTGGTTCTTTGGAGGAGACCTTGACCAAGAAGGAGAAATGAAAATCATTAAAAAATATCCAAATTTAATGGTTGATGTTTTAAAAGCAGGTCATCATGGAAGTAAAACCTCTAGTGCCGAAGTGTTCATCAAGCAAATAAAACCGAGTACTGCGTTGATTTCTGCCGGTGAAAAAAATCGATATGGACATCCCCATCAAGAGGTATTAGAGCGTTTAAGAGAAACGAACGCCACGATTTACCGGACGGATCTGAAGGGGGCGATAACTTTCCGTTTTTATCGAAATAAAGGAACCTTTTCTACTTATTTGCCATAGGATAAAAATAAAGAAAACTTACGATCGGCAAGCCGTAAGGCGAAGACAGGGGTATGATTGCACTTCTCCCTGATAGGAAATTTATACCATTGCTTTTGGATAAATAAAAGAGGCTGCATTCGCAGCCCTAGAAATTACACATATGTAGCCATCCAATTATGAACCGATTAGCTTAATTACTGTTGCAATGATAAACATTAAAGCAAAAAGGCCAAAAGAAACCCCAAATCCTACTCCAGAATCGATTGCATCGTTACGCTTACTCTGCGGATTTTTTTCAAATTCGTTCACAGTCTACCCCCCCTATTTCAACATATAGTATAAGTCATTCGTTAAAAAAAATCCAGCCTACCTCGAATTGGTTTTCCTGTACTGACAAGAGTTGTCAAAATAGTTTGACTCAAGGAAGGCTACACTATAATTACGAAAGGGAACTCCGCCAGGCAATAAAAGATCCTAGGTCAAAATATTGCAGGCGTTTATTATAGAGCGGGAATTGGCGCTTTTTGGATTTTTGGAAAAGTAGCTAATTCCCTTTTAATACTTGTCAAATGGTCCAAGCTTCATTACGATAAGTAGTGAGTGAAATGTAGGGGAGCGCGGACAATGGTATTAGATATTTGGCGAAAAATTAAAAAAAGGGATTTTGCTCCTATTTATTTATTATATGGAACAGAGGCGTATTTAATTAATGAAACGAAACAATTACTACTTAACCATGTTTTAAACGAAGAAGAAAAGGATTTTAATTTTTCAGCGTATGATTTAGAAGAAACTCCAATCGATGTGGCCTTAGAAGATGCCGAAACATTTCCGTTCTTTGGTGAAAGAAAAGTAGTTTTTTTACATAATCCAGCTTTTTTAACTGCAGAAAAATCAAAAGAGAAGGTTGATCATAATTTAGCCAAATTTGAGGCTTATCTGAAGGAACCAGCGCCATATACGGTAATGGTCATTTCTGCTCCTTATGAAAAACTAGACGAACGAAAAAAAGTAACTAAAGAATTAAAACGAAATGCCGAAATTGTTGAAGCAAAAAAGTTACGAGACCACGAATTAATCAATTGGGTAAAAGACCGGTCGAAAGCCAGCGGGATAGAATTCGAACCCGAGGCAGTGGAAAAGCTACTGGCACTTGTGGGTACAAATATGTTTATGATTACCAATGAAGTAGATAAACTGGCCTTATATGCCGCGGATCAAAAGAGAATTGATGTAAATTTAGTGGAAATGTTAGTGGCCAGATCGCTAGAGCAAAATATATTCTCCTTGATAGAAAAAGTTGTGCAGCGAAAGCTTGATGAGGCTTTACGGATTTATTATGACTTATTAAAGCAAAATGAAGAACCAATCAAAATCTTGGCGCTCATGGCAGGTCAATTCCGATTAATTTACCAAGTGAAGGAGCTTTCTAGACGGGGCTACGGGCAGCAGCAAATAGCTGGTTATTTGAAAACACATCCGTTCCGTGTCAAGCTGGCACTTGGCCAGGCTAATAAATTTTCTGATGAAGAATTAGCAAGCCTTATGGAACTGCTTGCCGATGCGGACTATCAAATGAAAACTGGCGGTATGAATAAATCATTACTAATTGAAATGTTATTGTTTCGGTTAAAAAAGTAAAAAAAACGATTCCTGTAAGCGGGAATCGTTTTTTTACGCTTATTTATTAATTGGTGTTCCTGCGCTAGTATACTTCGCGCAAAGGCAGCTTCCGTTTTTTATAAAGCGTTAGATTTTTTCATTAGACGTGATTTTTTACGAGCAGCAGCATTTTTGTGGATAAGACCTTTTGCAGCAGCCTTGTCTAATTTACTAGCAGCAGTTACTAATGCTTCTTTCGCAACAACAGCGTCGTTAGTTGAAACCGCAGCTTCTACTTTTTTAACAGCCGTACGCATTGCGGATTTAGCAGTTGTATTTTGAGCATTTTTAGCTTCATTTGTTTTTACACGCTTAATAGCAGATTTAATGTTAGGCATTCCATTCACCTCCTACAAAGAATCGAGACTATATGAACTCGACTATACATTCATCCATAATAATTCAGAACAAGAAGTATTTTATCAAATAGAGGCCTATATTGCAATACTTGTTTATAAATTGCATGTTTTAGGACGAAAAGGGCAAAAATAGGAAATAGTTTCAATTTATAGGCTTAGGAGTGAATAAAAAAATGGGTGAGTCGATTGACTTAAGTCAATATTCTGTTCGAACCGATTTAGCGATTGAAGCAAGGGAAATGGTCATTGCCGGTAGGGCGGGGACAGTCGGGCACGAGGAAAACCTTTCACAAATTGAGGGCGTCATCATCAAGGAAAAAGATGTCGATGATATAAAAATTTCATTAGTTGAAGTAACTAAACAGGGAGAAACGCAGCTCGGTAAAAAAGCAGGCAGATACTTAACAGTTGAGGTACAAGGAATCCGTCAGCAAAATACGGAGGTCCAGAAGCAGGTTGGTGAGATATTTGCAAGGGAGTTTTCATATTTTTTAGAAGGCTCCGGGATTAAAAAAACAGATTCATGTCTTGTTGTTGGTCTTGGGAATTGGAATGTAACCCCAGATGCACTTGGACCGTTGGTTTGCGAAAACTTACTTGTCACACGTCATTTATTCCAGTTACAGCCGGAAAATGTGGAGGAAGGATATCGCTCCGTAAGTGCATTATCTCCAGGTGTTATGGGTCTGACAGGGATTGAGACAAGTGATATTATTTTTGGCGTTGTTGAAAAAACAAAACCTGATTTTGTGATTGCCATTGACGCTTTGGCTTCAAGATCCATTGAGAGAGTAAATTCGACCATCCAAATTTCCGATACTGGCATTCACCCTGGTTCAGGAGTTGGTAACAAAAGAAAGGAACTCAGTAAAGAAACATTGGGAATTCCTGTCATTGCCATCGGAGTTCCAACGGTTGTAGATGCTGTGTCAATTACAAGTGACACAATCGATTTCATTCTAAAACATTTTGGGAAAGAGTTGAGAGAAGGTAATCGCCCTTCAAGGGCACTTGCACCAGCAGGAATGAGCTTTGGCGAAAAAAGAAAGCTTACGGAAGAAGATTTACCTGAAGAAAAACATCGGAAGACGTTTCTCGGTATGATAGGCACCTTGTCAGATGATGAAAAACGAAAGTTAATCTATGAGGTCCTGTCCCCAATCGGCCACAATTTAATGGTGACACCAAAGGAAGTAGACGTTTTCATAGAGGATATGGCAAATCTGCTGGCGAACGGGTTGAATGCCTCACTTCACAGTGTGGTTAATCAAGAGAATGCTGGATTTATGACAAAATAGTTATTACTAATAACTGGCTAGCTTGTTCAACTAAAATTATTTTTAGAGGCAGAGTGATTTAATGGTTGCTTATTTGGCTTCATGAAGCCTGAAAAAGGAATAAAGACGAAGTGGGATTATATGGACAGAAAAAGAGAAAAAGCCGAGAAAACGGTCCTCATGAAGGGGAATGAGGACCTAAAGAACATGAGGGATAAATTCGCTCAAGCTCATCTAGCTATTTTGTAGATGATTTGTAAAGTGAATCTAAATTTTCACTACAAAAAACTATCATGAGCCTCAACTCCCAACCCTACCATGGAAATAAATTTAGAGAACAAGCCGTAGTCACCTAATAAAGGCGGTGAGAGCAGAGCTAAACTTCACATCTTTCGTCTAGTGAAATGGGTATTTCACTTAAACTGGTTAAAGTGATTTATTTTTGCGGCGCTCCGCCCCTTTTCCACAGAAAAAGCAATAGTTATTTTTAGCAGTTGTCCGTAGATAATCACACTCTATTTATAAATAAATGGTTCTATCAATTCTAGTAATGTCATAAGATTTACTAGAATTGTTGAAGCGGGGTGGAACCATGAAAAATACTAGAACATCAAGTACGTTTCTGAGCGTACAAGGAACAAGTATTCTAAAAATTGTCGCGGCTCTATCATTATTTATGATATTGGTCTTTTCAATCAGCGGGCTCTTAACTTCGTTAAAGCCACAATATAGACTAATGTCTTCCTCGGTAAATCAAGCAACTATAAATGTAAACGGTGAATTGCTATATCAACTAATGGGTTGGGAAAACCATAATTTTTTGAAGGTGGAAAAAAAGTGGGCGGCAACCCCCAAGCTGACCAGTTTGGTAATTAAGTTAGCAAGCAATATTAATCTGAATGACCCACGGAGTCTTCTGGGCAGGGAGCTCCCCGGATTCTTTCAATTTGATGGAAAAATTGTTGTTGCTGGCGAAGGGACGAATTATACGAATATGCCAATTGAGTCTTCGCCACCGATTGAAATAATGAAAGCCGAGCGGGAGGCAGCGCTGCAGAATCTTGAAGGTTTAGAAAAGGGGGCGGATGAAAAGCCACCTGTTGCACCCGGGCAAACAACTGGTGATCGTAAGGTCATATACCTTTACTTTTCACATAATCGGGAATCTTATTTACCATATCTTAAAGGGGTCACTAATTCCAATTTAGCCTACCACTCACAAATTAACGTTACCAAAATTGGTGACCAATTAAAAACCAGTCTAGAGGATAGAGGAATTGGAACTTTTGTTGATAAAACGGATATTCAGGCGAACTTAAATAAAAAAGGCTGGAAATTTGGGAAATCCTACCTAGAATCACGTTCGGTTGTTCAAACAGCAATGTCCTCCAATCGTGATTTACAATATTTAATCGATATTCATCGGGATTCGCAGAGGAAAGACAAAACGACCATTACGATTAACGGGAAATCATATGCAAGAATTTTCTTCATCATTGGAGGTAAAAACCCTAATTACGAAAAAAACCAAAAACTGGCAACTGAACTCCATAATCTTTTAGAAAAAAAATATGAGGGATTAAGCAGAGGAGTACAGGTGAAAAGAGATCCTGATTCCAACGGTGTTTATAATCAAAACCTTTCAGAAAATGCTATTTTAATCGAATTTGGCGGGGTGGATAACACATTTGAAGAGTTAAATCGTTCGGCTGACGCTCTTGCAGATGTGTTTAGTGAATATTACTGGCAGGCAGAGAAAGTGAACAAGGATGTTGACCAATCGACCAAAAAACAATAGCTGTAAGGGAGCATATTTATGAAAATGTTTATCCTGAAAAGTTTTGGAATTGCCGCTCTTATGTTCATCTCCGTTTTAACCGGAATGCAAATTGCCAATGGCGGAATTCATAAAATGAAGGGCTATGACGATCCAAACTTTCAAAATGCTGTTTCCATAAATGAAACGAACAATCAATTTATGGCCTCCTTTCTAGGTAACGATATCTCTAGTCATGATATAGAGGCGAAAAAGAAGAAATTAGAGGAAATAAGTGCGTTTAATTTCTTCTCTTCGATGGGAAAGAAAATGTCAAACGGTATTTCCAGCGCCTCCGAAAAACTTATTCAACTAATAACGGATTAGTCATGAAAGCGGCGCCGCAATGGTGCCGCTATTTTGTGGTTAAGCAATTCATCGAAAAAAGAAGGCGAAAGCCGATGTAGAAGTGTTCTACGCAGGCATTTCCACGAAAAAAGAAAGCAAAAGTCGATGTAGAGGTGTTCTACGTAGGTGTTTCCTCGAAAAAAGAAGGCGAAAGTCGATGTAGAAGTGTTCTACGTAGGCAATTCATCGAAAAAAGAAGGCGAAAGCCGATGTAGAAGTGTTCTACGTAGGCATCCATCGAAAAAAGAAGGCGAAAGCCGATGTAGAAGTGTTCTACGTAAGCATTTCCACGAAAAAAGAAGGCAAAAGTCGATGTAGAGGTGTTCTACGTAGGTGTTTCCACGAAAAAAGAAGGCAAAAGCCGATGTAGAAGTGTTCTACGTAGGCAATTCCTCGAAAAAAGAAGGCGAAAGTCGATGTAGAGGTGTCCTACGTAGGCAGTTTCTTGTTCTAAAAACATTGATTTCCACTTTTCTTTGCTGATATAATCAACAATAGTGTACATGTGCGAGTAAAGTAGGAGTGAACGACCATGAACAGAGAAGAAAGACTCAAACGACAAGCAAAGATAAGAAATTTCTCGATTATTGCTCATATTGACCATGGGAAATCCACATTGGCAGATCGTATTTTGGAAAAAACCAATGCGTTGTCATCTCGAGAAATGAAAGACCAGCTCTTGGATTCAATGGATTTAGAGAGAGAACGCGGGATTACAATCAAGTTAAATGCCGTTCAGTTAAAATATAAAGCAAAAGATGGAGAAGAATATATTTTTCATCTAATTGATACACCGGGGCACGTCGATTTCACATATGAGGTATCAAGGAGCCTTGCTGCATGCGAAGGGGCTATTTTAGTCGTTGACGCTGCGCAGGGAATTGAAGCACAGACACTAGCGAACGTATACCTTGCCCTTGATAACGACCTTGAAATATTGCCGGTTATTAATAAAATCGACTTACCAAGTGCCGAGCCTGAAAGGGTTCGCGGTGAGATTGAAGAAGTAATTGGCTTAGATGCCTCAGAAGCTGTCTTAGCCTCCGCCAAAGCAGGAATTGGCATTGAAGAAATCCTTGAACAAGTTGTCAAAACTGTGCCGGCGCCAATTGGGGATCCGGATGCACCGTTAAAGGCCTTGATTTTTGACTCCTTATATGATGCCTATCGCGGAGTTGTTGCCTATATTCGTGTTGTCGATGGTTCTGTTAAAGTGGGCGACAAAATAAAAATGATGGCAACCGGAAAAGAGTTTGAAGTAAATGAAGTAGGTGTTTTTTCACCGAAATCGACGTTGCTTGATGAGTTAACCGTTGGTGATGTAGGCTTTTTGACAGCATCTATTAAAAACGTTGGCGATACACGTGTCGGGGATACGATCACAAATGCGAAGAATGGGGCTACTGAGCCGCTTCCAGGTTATCGAAAGCTTAATCCGATGGTTTATTGCGGTCTTTACCCAATCGACACGGCCAAATTTAATGACCTTCGTGAAGCACTTGAAAAGTTACAATTGAATGATTCGGCCTTACAATTCGAACCAGAAACCTCTCAGGCACTTGGTTTTGGCTTCCGATGCGGGTTCCTCGGACTGCTTCACATGGAAATCATCCAAGAACGGATTGAACGTGAATTCAAAATTGATTTAATTACAACAGCACCAAGTGTAATTTATCATGTTCATATGACAGATGGCTCCGAGTTGAAAGTGGATAATCCGTCTAATTTACCGGACCCGCAGAAAATTGATCGTGTCGAAGAGCCATATGTGAAAGCAACAATGATGGCACCAAACGAGTATGTTGGAGCCATTATGGAGCTATGCCAGTTCAAGCGAGGAATTTTTATTGATATGCAGTACCAAGGGGAAAATCGGGTTAGCATTATTTATGAAATTCCATTGGCTGAAATTGTATATGATTTCTTTGATCAACTGAAATCAAGTACAAGGGGTTACGCCTCCTTCGATTATGAACTGATTGGCTATAAACCATCCAGCTTGGTTAAAATGGATATCTTGTTAAACGCTGAAAAAGTCGATGCCTTAAGCTTTATTGTCCACAAGGATTTTGCTTATGACCGCGGTAAAGTAATCGTTGAAAAGTTGAAGGAACTAATCCCAAGACAGCAATTTGAGGTTCCAATCCAAGCTGCTATCGGTCAAAAAATTGTTGCTCGTTCCACCATTAAAGCTATGCGGAAAAACGTATTGGCAAAATGTTATGGTGGGGATATCTCCCGAAAGCGTAAATTGCTCGAGAAACAAAAAGAAGGTAAAAAACGGATGAAACAAGTTGGATCTGTTGAAGTACCGCAAGAGGCATTTATGGCTGTCTTAAAAATGGATGATAATAATACAAAGAAATAAAAAATTAATTGGGAGGGTGGGACTAGTCTACTTAAAGGCGAAATCCAGCCTCTTTTTGTTATTAGAAGAGAAGGTGTAAACATGATTCAAGCTGCCTATATTCACATCCCTTTTTGTGAACATATTTGCCATTATTGTGATTTTAATAAGGTGTTTCTAAAAGGACAGCCTGTAGATGACTATTTGCAGGCTCTTGACCAAGAAATGAAGATGACTCTTGCTCAATATCCGACAAATCAACTGCAAACGATATTTGTTGGGGGTGGCACGCCGACCTCTTTAAATGAACAACAGCTATATCGATTTTGTGAAGGTATTAACAGGAATTTACCTAAAGCCGAAAAGCTGGAATTCACCTTTGAAGCAAATCCTGGTGATTTAACAAAGGAGAAATTACAAATATTAAAGGATGCGGGTGTAAACCGAATCAGTCTTGGAGTCCAAACCTTTAATGATGAACTGTTAAAGAAAATCGGCCGTGTTCATCGGGCAAAGGATATTTATCAATCCGTAGAAAATGCCAAAAAGGTAGGATTTGAAAATATCAGTATAGATCTCATCTTTAGCTTGCCAACACAAACCATTGCAGACTTTGAAGAATCATTAATTGAGGCATTTTCCTTAGATATTACTCATTATTCCGCTTATTCCTTAATCATTGAACCAAAGACGGTTTTTTATAACTTACTGAAAAAAGGCAAACTACTAACGCCAGGTGAAGATGTAGAAGCTGCGATGTATGAGCTTTTGATGGAGAAAATGGAAAAACAAGGATTTAAACAATATGAAATAAGCAATTTTTCAAAACCTGGATTTGAAAGCAAGCACAACTTAACCTATTGGAATAATGAATATTATTATGGCTTTGGGGCTGGTGCCCATAGTTATCTCAATGGAATCAGACGTTCCAATTCAGGTCCGTTGAAAAAATATATCGAGCAAATAAACAGCGGTGTTCTTCCGATTTTAGAAGACCATCTGGTAACCAAAGCTGAACAAATGGAAGAGGAAATGTTCCTTGGGTTACGTAAAACAGAGGGAGTTTCGATTTCTCAATTTATCGAGAAATTTGACCGGGATCCACGAGACATATTTAGGAATGAGATTGCCGACTTAATTACTAAACAATGGATCGAAGTGGAGAAAGAAAAAATATTTTTAACAAAAAAGGGCCGGCTATTAGGAAATGAAGTTTTTCAATCCTTCTTAGTTACTGTTTGACTTGGAGGTAGGTTCTGCTTTTTCTTAGTATCAAATGATTGACACCATCCCCCCTTTTTTGATAATTTATTAGTATAATTAGCACTCGGTAACTGGGAGTGCTAACAGAGGTGATGAATGTTGTTAACAGATCGTCAATTGTTAATTCTTCAGGTTATTGTTGATGACTTTATTCGTTCTGCCCAACCAGTTGGCTCGAGGAGTTTGTCGAAAAAGGAGGAAATTTCCTTCAGTTCAGCAACGATTCGCAATGAAATGGCTGACCTTGAAGAGTTGGGATTTATTGAAAAAACGCATACCTCTTCAGGGCGTGTTCCATCGGAGAAAGGGTATCGGTATTATGTTGATCATTTACTGTCGCCTCAGGTTTTAAATCAGCAAGATATCACGATTATTCAATCTATTTTTGCAGAGAAAATTTTTGAGTTTGAAAAAATCATTCAACGATCTGCTAAAATTCTATCGGATCTAACCAATTATACTTCGATTGTTCTTGGACCAGCCGTGAGTATCAATAAGTTGAAAAAAATCCAAATCATACCGTTAAATAAAGAAACAGCAGTCGCTATTTTTGTTACCGATACAGGCCATGTTGAAAATCGAACCTTTACATTGCCTGCCTCCGTTGATGCAAGTGATTTAGAAAAAACCGTTAATATTTTGAACAATCGTTTAGCAGGAGTGCCTCTTGATGATTTAAACGATAAGATCTATAAGGAAGTGGCGATGCTGTTAAGACAGCATATCCATAACTACGATTTAATGCTGCATACAATTGCAGATTCTTTAAAAATGCCAGCAACCGAAAAGCTTTTCTTCGGGGGAAAAACAAATATGTTAAGCCAGCCGGAATTTCATGATATTACAAAAATCCGCAGTCTTCTAACAATGATTGATCAAGAAGAGTGGATATATAATTTAATCAGAACTGAATCGGCAGGTATTCATATCAAAATTGGCAGGGAAAACAATAATAGTATTATGGATAATTGTAGTTTAATTACAGCTACCTATTCGGCAGGTGTTGAAAATTTAGGCACCATTGCCATCCTTGGTCCAACAAGAATGGAATATTCACGTGTGATTAGCCTGCTGCAATTTTTTAGCAAGGATTTGACCGCGGTCTTAACGAAGCTGTATCAAACCAATTAGCAAAGGTAATATTGAGTAAGGGTGAAATGCCTGTTTGTTTCACCCCTTTAACCATGAATATTGATTTTTTTGTAAAAAAAGCAAATGCTTTAAGGGAGGTGAGTAAGTTGATGAATGAGAGAAACGAAACATTGAATGAAGAAGTAGAAACTGAGAGTACTGATCACGTTGAACTTACTGAAGAAAAAGCAGCAGAGACTGTTTCAGATGAGATGGAAACAACGGAACAAACGGATGTAAATCCCATTGAAGAGCAACTCCAAGAAATTCAACAGCTAAACGATAAGTTAGAGTTGGCAGATAATCGTTATCTACGACTTCAAGCAGATTTTGATAATTTCCGCCGTCGCACTAGATTGGATCTAGATGCGAGCGAAAAATATAGAGCTCAAGCATTAATTACCGATTTGTTGCCTGCATTAGATAATTTTGAAAGGGCAATGAATATAGAAGCTGACAATGAACAAACAAAGTCACTTTTGCAAGGTATGGATATGGTGTATCGTAGTCTTATAGATGCCTTGAAAAAAGAAGGTGTTGAACAGATTGAAGCTGTTGGTAAAGAGTTTGATCCACATCAGCATCATGCCGTGATGCAGGGTGAGGATGAGAATTATGGATCCAATATTATTACTGATGAATTTCAAAAGGGTTATCTATTAAAGGACCGTGTTATTCGCCCAGCAATGGTAAAAGTAAATCAATAAGTTTACATATTTATTAAGGAGGAAAAGTCAATGAGTAAAATAATTGGTATTGACCTTGGAACAACAAACTCTTGTGTGTCCGTGCTTGAAGGCGGAGAACCAAAAGTAATTCCGAATCCAGAAGGAAATCGTACAACTCCGTCCGTTATTGCATTTAAAAATGGAGAGCGTCAAGTCGGAGAAGTGGCAAAGCGCCAAGCAATTACGAATCCAAATACAATCATGTCAATCAAACGTCATATGGGCACAAGTTTTAAGCAAGAGATTGAAGGCAAGAATTATACTCCACAGGAACTATCTGCCATCATTCTTCAATATTTAAAATCATTTGCTGAAGATTATCTTGGTGAGCCAGTAACAAAGGCTGTTATTACGGTACCGGCCTATTTTAATGATGCAGAACGCCAAGCTACTAAAGATGCCGGAAAAATTGCTGGCCTTGAAGTAGAACGTATTATCAATGAACCGACTGCTGCAGCGCTTGCTTACGGTTTAGATAAAACCGATCATGATCATACAATCCTTGTTTACGATCTTGGTGGTGGTACATTTGACGTTTCCATTCTTGAACTAGGGGACGGCGTATTCCAAGTTAAAGCAACTGCAGGTGATAATCGCCTTGGCGGTGACGATTTTGACCAAGTGATTATTGATTATTTAGTTGACCAATTCAAGAAAGAAAATGGTATTGACCTTTCTCAAGATAAAATGGCTTTACAGCGATTAAAGGATGCTGCAGAAAAAGCGAAAAAAGATTTATCTGGTGTAACTTCAACACAAATTTCGCTTCCATTTATCACTGCTGGGGCTGCTGGACCGCTTCACCTTGAAGTAACCATGTCCAGAGCGAAATTTGATGAATTATCCGCTCATCTCGTGGAACGGACAATGGGTCCAACTCGTCAAGCTCTTAGCGATGCTGGCATGTCGCCATCACAAATTGATAAAGTAATTCTTGTAGGTGGCTCTACACGAATTCCTGCTGTGCAAGAAGCAATTAAAAAAGCAACTGGACAGGAGCCTCACCGCGGCGTAAACCCAGATGAAGTAGTAGCAATGGGTGCTGCTATTCAGGGTGGAGTTATCACTGGTGATGTTAAAGATGTTGTCTTGCTTGATGTTACTCCATTATCGCTTGGTATTGAAACAATGGGCGGCGTATTTACGAAATTAATTGATCGTAATACCACTATCCCTACATCAAAATCACAGGTATTCTCAACAGCTGCTGACAGCCAAACTGCTGTGGATATTCATGTCCTTCAAGGGGAACGTCCAATGGCAGCTAATAATAAAACATTAGGCCGCTTCCAGTTATCGGATATTCCACCAGCACCACGTGGAATTCCACAAATCGAAGTGAACTTTGATATTGATAAAAATGGTATTGTAAATGTACGTGCGAAAGACCTTGGCACAAATAAAGAACAACAAATTACGATTAAATCTTCAACAGGACTTTCTGACGAAGAAATTCAAAAAATGGTCAGAGAAGCGGAAGAAAACGCGGATGCAGATAAACAACGTAAGGAAGAAGTGGAGCTTCGCAATGAAGCAGACCAACTTGTCTTTACAACAGAAAAAACATTAAAAGACCTTGAAGGTAAAGTTGATGCGGGTGAAGTTGCAAAAGCAAATGAAGCTAAGGATGCTTTAAAAGAAGCGATTGAGAAAAATGATCTTAATGAAATCCGTACTAAAAAGGATGCATTACAAGAAATCGTTCAAGCCTTGACCGTTAAACTTTATGAAGAAGCAGCTAAACAGGCACAAGCACAGCAAGGCGGCCAAGAAGATGGAAATACCACGGCTAAAGACGACGATGTTGTCGATGCAGAATTTGAAGAAGTAAAAGACGATAAATAATACAGATAAACGGAAGTGCCTTGGCGCTGTAGCTAGACAGGTACCTTTGTTATATGTAATTATTTGTTAACTCGCTAAAAAGTCAAAGTCAGTCTCATGGCTTTGGCTTTTTTGTTGCTTTAACTATCTTAAGGGTGTTAGAATAATCTTTATGTGAAAGAATTCGGGAGTGGTAATCAATGAATAAACGGGATTACTATGAAGTGCTAGGGATTAGTAAGAGTGCTTCAAAGGATGAAATAAAAAAAGCTTATCGTAAACTGTCTAAACAATATCATCCAGATATTAATAAAGAGCCAGATGCGGCAGATAAATTCAAGGAAATTACCGAAGCTTATGAAGTATTAAGCGATGATCAAAAAAAGTCCCATTATGACCAGTTTGGCCATACGGACCCGAACCAAGGGTTTGGCGGTGGTTCTGATTTCGGCGGCGGTTTTGGAGGTTTTGAAGATATCTTTAATACCTTCTTTGGTAGCGGAGGCGGCAGTTCGAGACGACGTGATCCAAATGCACCGAGACAAGGGGCAGACCTTCAGTACACGATGACTGTTTCATTTGAAGAAGCAGCGTTTGGTAAAGAAACAGATATTGAAATTCCACGGGAAGAAACATGCGAAACTTGCAGTGGATCAGGCGCAAAACCAGGAACAAAACCAGAGACTTGTCAGCATTGCCAAGGAACTGGCCAATTGAATGTAGAGCAAAACACTCCTTTCGGCAGGATTGTAAATCGCCGTACATGTCACCATTGTAATGGTTCCGGGAAAGAAATAAAGCATAAGTGTTCAACCTGCGGCGGTGCAGGGAAAGTGAAAAAACGCAAGAAAATTCACGTTAAAATTCCAGCAGGTATTGATGACGGTCAGCAGCTACGTATGGCTGGTCAAGGGGAAGCCGGGATTAATGGAGGACCATCTGGAGACCTTTATGTGGTATTTCATGTCCGTCAACATGAGTTTTTTGAACGAGATGGCGATGATATTTATTGTGAAATGCCAATCACGTTTGTTCAAGCATCGCTGGGTGATGAAATTGAAGTCCCAACTTTGCATGGAAAAGTAAAGCTGAAAATCCCTACTGGTACGCAAACGGGTAAGAAATTCCGTTTAAAAGGAAAAGGTGTACCAAATGTCCGCGGATATGGTGTCGGAGATCAGTATATTATTGTTCGCATTATTACACCAACGAAGCTCTCTGAGAAACAAAAGCAGCTTTTAAGAGAATTTGCGGAGCTCAGCGGTAATTCTCCGATTGGTGAACATGAAGAAAGTTTTTTCTCAAAAGTAAAACGTGCCTTTAAAAGCGAGTAAGGATGGAGTTGGTAGAATGAAGTGGTCAGAAATTAGTATCCACACAACAAACGAGGCGATCGAACCTATTTCTTATATTTTGCATGAATCTGGTGCGAGCGGTGTAGTTATTGAAGATCCATTTGAATTGACGAAGGAAAGGGAAGATCAATTCGGAGAAATCTACCAACTTAATCCAGATGATTATCCGGAGGAAGGCGTTATGGTTAAAGCCTACCTTCCTGTCAACAGTTTCTTAGGAGAGACCGTTGAGGCCATAAAGGAATCAATTAATAATCTCATTATTTATGATATTGATTTAGGAAAAAACAAAGTGACCATTAGTGAAGTCCACGAAGAAGAGTGGGCAACCGCTTGGAAGAAATACTATAATCCGGTGAAAATTTCTGAGAAATTTACCATTGTCCCAACTTGGGAGATTTATGAGCCTGTCAGCAGTGATGAATTAATCATTGAATTAGACCCTGGGATGGCTTTCGGTACTGGAACACATCCAACAACGGTCCTGTGTATTCAAGCCCTTGAAAGAATTGTCCGACCGGGTGACAGGGTTATTGATGTCGGGACTGGATCAGGAGTATTAAGTATTGCCGCGGCAATGCTTGGTGCGGAAGATGTTAGAGCCTATGACCTCGATGAAGTAGCGGTAACATCTGCGAAGCTAAATATTAAGTTAAATAAGGTAAGTAAAACTGTATCAATTTCCCAAAACAATCTTTTAGATGGTGTCGAGGAAAACTCAGCCGATGTGATTGTCGCGAATATTTTAGCAGAAGTCATCTTACGGTTTACAGATGATGTTGCTCGTATAGTCAAGCCGGGTGGAGTGTTTATCGCATCTGGAATCATTCAGCCGAAAAAAGATCAGGTGAAAGAGGCTTTAATAGCTTCAGGATTCGAGATTACCGAAACCAATCTTATGGAAGATTGGGTTGCGCTTATCGCAAAAAGGATATAACAATGGTGAGAAAGGGGGAATACCCCTTTTTCTGCTTTCAAAATAAGTATTTTTTTAGTAAAATAATGAGTAAACGTTTTAGAGAGGGTGCAATTGTGTGCAACGCTACTTTGTTAACAAAAAAGCAAATGAGGATCGTTTTTTCATCGATGAAGAAGACCGCCATCATATCGTTAAGGTGATGCGGATGCAAATTGGCGATCAAATTATTTGCGTTGACCCTGAAGGGAGACAAGCAGTTTGCAGGCTTGCAGAAATTACCGATGAAAGTGTCGTTGCAGACATTGTACAATGGATAGAAGCGATTCCGGAGCTTCCGATTTTTATTACGATTGCGAGTGGTCTGCCTAAAGGGGACAAGCTAGAATGGATTATCCAAAAGGGAACGGAACTCGGCGCACAACAGTTTCTTCCATTTTCAGCTGCCCGCTCAGTCGTGAAATGGGATGAAAAAAAAGCTGCCAAGAAAATAGATAGGTGGAAAAAGATTGCTAAAGAAGCTGCTGAACAATCCCATCGTGCTGTCATGCCTAAAATCGTTAGCCCAATGAGCTTTAAAGCTTTAATGGGAATAAGTAAGGATTTTGATTATAAATTAGCTGCTTTTGAAGAAGAGAGTAGAAACGGTGAAATTTCCGTTTTTTCTTCAACCCTCCAACAAATGAAAAAAGGGGAATCCCTCCTTTTGGTTTTTGGTCCAGAAGGCGGCTTAGCGGATGAAGAGGTTCAGCAATTACGGAATTATGGGTTTGGTCTTTGCGGATTAGGCCCACGAATTTTAAGAACGGAAACGGCGCCATTATATTCTCTTGCGGCTATTTCCTATCATTTTGAATTATTGAGGTGAGTTTGCAATGGCAACAGTCGCGTTTCATACTCTTGGATGCAAGGTGAACCATTATGAAACTGAAGCCATCTGGCAGTTGTTTAAGCAGGAAGGCTACGATCGAGTTGAATTTGAATCAATCTCGGATGTATATATTATTAATACTTGTACAGTAACGAATACTGGTGATAAAAAAAGTCGTCAAGTCATTAGACGTGCTGTAAGGAAAAATCCTGATGCTGTTATTTGTGTAACTGGGTGTTATGCACAAACATCACCTGCGGAAATTATGGCGATTCCTGGTGTCGATATTGTTGTAGGTACACAGGACCGTGTGAAAATGCTTGATTATATTGAGCAATATAAAGCGGAACGCCAGCCGATTAATGGTGTTGGCAATATCATGAAAAATCGTGTTTACGAAGAGCTTGATGTTCCCGCTTTTACCGACAGGACACGTGCCTCGTTAAAAATTCAGGAGGGCTGTAACAATTTTTGTACCTTCTGTATCATCCCTTGGGCCCGCGGTCTGATGAGATCTCGTGATCCAAAGGAAGTGATCCGCCAAGCCCAGCAGTTAGTGGATGCTGGGTACAAGGAAATCGTCTTAACTGGAATACACACTGGCGGTTATGGAGAAGACTTGAAGGACTATAATCTAGCTTTATTGCTTCGTGATTTAGAAGCAGAGGTAAAGGGGATAGAACGCCTCCGTATTTCGTCGATTGAAGCGAGTCAGATTACTGATGAAGTAATTGAAGTTATTAAGCACTCGAATATCGTTGTTCGTCATTTGCACATTCCATTGCAATCTGGTTCCAATTCCGTCCTAAAACGAATGCGTCGGAAATATACGATGGAATTCTTTGGAGAGAGACTTGATCGCCTGAAAGAGGTACTTCCAGGACTTGCGGTTACCTCTGATGTCATTGTTGGATTCCCTGGAGAAACAGAAGAAGAATTCATGGAAACGTATAATTTTATTAAAGACCATAAATTCTCTGAGCTTCACGTTTTCCCATATTCTAAGCGTACTGGTACACCGGCTGCCCGCATGGAGGACCAAGTGGATGAAGATGTGAAAAATGAACGGGTTCATCGCTTAATTTCCCTTTCTGATCAGCTGGCAAAGGAATATGCATCCTTATTTGAAGGTGAAGTATTGGATGTGATTCCTGAAGAGGTATCCATGGAAGAAGCTAATTCTGGTTTGTTGCTGGGATACTCTGATAATTACATGAAAGTTGTTTTTTCAGGCCCTGAAGAGTTGATTGGTAAAATTGTTAAAATTAAAATCACAAAAGCCGGCTATCCTCACAATGAAGGCCAATTTGTAAGAGTTGTTGAAGATGCTTCGCTAGTGAAGAATGAAGTTTTTCATAAAGAAGAAGCTGCTATTTAAGGAAAAAAGGACCTCTTGCGGGTCCTTTTTATTTTGGGGCATACTATCATCAGCAGCAAATTTCTATCTAAACCATTTAATTTTTAGACTGATATTTGAAGGAGGCATACAAATGACTACTACAAATGTTGCTGCAATGATTGACCACACCTTACTAAAGCCAGAAGCAACGAGGCAGCAAATTGAGACCTTATGCCAAGAAGCTAAGGAGAACAAATTCTTTTCCGTATGTATTAATCCATTCTGGGTCAGTACGGCAAAAGAATTATTAGCGGGCAGCGGTGTGAAGGTCTGTACTGTCATAGGATTTCCTTTAGGGGCGACAACTTCTGAAACAAAAGAGTTCGAAACGAAAAATGTAATTGATCATGGTGCCGATGAAGTGGATATGGTCATCAATATTGGTGCGCTAAAAGATCGAAACGATGAACTAGTGGAAAGTGACATCCGTGCTGTTGTCGAAGTGGCAAAGGGCAGGGCACTCTCAAAAGTGATTATTGAAACATGTTTATTAACAAGGGAAGAAAAAATCCGTGCCTGTGAGCTTTCCGTAAAAGCAGGTGCTGACTATGTGAAAACCTCTACAGGATTTTCAACAGGAGGAGCAACCGCTGATGACATTGCTCTCTTGAGACTAACAGTGGGGCCGGATATCGGTGTCAAAGCTTCCGGTGGTGTACGAAGCACAGAGGATGCCCAAAAAATGATTGAGGCTGGGGCAACGAGGATTGGTGCAAGTTCAAGTGTTGCGATCATAAATGGACTTACAGTAAGCTCTGATTACTAAAAAAAAACGGCGATTAAGCCGTTTTTTTGTTCAAGAAATAGGTCGCTTAGGCTTTCTATAGTGTAAAAATAAAATCATCTCACCAAATCTTGTTGCAAATGGTAAAACGACCAATGATGTGGCCACATTAAAAATCACACTAATATGAGCTAATTGAACGTCTTTTTTACTAGCTAGTATTGTCGCGTTTTCGGTGAGAAGTGGAATCAGAGGGATAAATAGCAAAACGCCAAAAACATTGAGCCAAACATGGGCAAAAGCAGCCAGTCTTGATTCTGTTCCTCCTCCCATGGAAGCAATGACGGCTGTAATGCATGTTCCAATATTAGCGCCAAGCACAATGGCAATTCCCGCATCCAGCTGCAAAAGGCCTGCAGTTAGAAAGCCCATGGCCATTCCAGTCATTGCAGTGCTTGACTGAATAATAGCCGTGATTATGGCCCCCGTTAATAAACTGAAGATGATATTGTCATTGATGGATAAAATAAATTTATTAATATAGTTCATTGTTGTTAATGGATGCGCTAGTAACTCGAATCCTTTCATCGCAGTAAAAACAGAGGCGATTCCAAACAGCAGCATGCCAATACTTCTGACTTTTTTGTTTTTAAATAAAATAAGTAGGGCACCGCTAATAGCCAGAGGAACAAGGATGGCATCCAAATTAAACGTAATTAACTCTGTTTTAAAGGTCGTTCCAATATTAGTTCCGAGAATAATTCCGATAGACTGAGGAAAGGTCATGATTCTTGCGGAAATTAATCCAATGGTTATGACCATAACAGCGGAGCTGCTTTGAAGAAGGGCTGTAATAAACGTCCCGGTCAACATTCCTTTTAATGGTGTCTTGGTTAGTTTTATCAACCATGTTTTCAATTTAGTTGCTGACAAATTAAATAGGCCAAACCTAATAATCGTCATTCCAAAAATAAATAAAAAAATACAAAGAACAAATAAAAGTATGTATTGCATGTTTTGGCCCCCTTCTTTCAGTGTATGGTCATATATAAAGGGACATGCCACTTTTACAGAAAATAAAGACAGGCTATTATGTTTATGAGTATAAAAAAGTGAAAAGGTTGTTTTAACTATACGATTTTCAGTTGACCTTGTATCAAGGTTATATTATAATTGCAAAGTACATGGATTGAATGTTAGTGTGTTGTGTTTCGGAGGGAGGGAAAGAGAATGTCTAAAACCGTCGTTCGTAAAAACGAATCGCTTGAAGATGCTCTTCGTCGCTTCAAACGTACAGTATCAAAAACTGGTACTTTGCAAGAGGCAAGAAAGCGCGAATTCTATGAAAAGCCAAGTGTAAAACGTAAGAAAAAGTCTGAAGCAGCAAGAAAACGTAAGTTTTAAGAGAGGGTGTAATACATGAGTCTTCTCGAGCGTTTAAATAATGATATGAAACAAGCGATGAAAAACAAGGAAAAAGACAGACTCTCAGTTATTCGGATGGTTAAAGCCTCATTGCAAAATGAAGCCATTAAGCTTGGTACAAAAGAGCTTTCCGAAGATGTGGAGCTTACAGTCCTTTCTCGCGAATTAAAACAACGCAAAGACTCCCTCCATGAATTTGATAAAGCTGGTCGTGAAGATCTAGTTGAAAAATTGCGTACAGAGTTGGCTATCGTCGAACTGTATATGCCGAAACAGCTTTCTGAAGATGAGCTGTCCGTAATTGTAAAAGAAACGATTGCTGAAGTCGGTGCAACATCAAAAGCGGAAATGGGAAAAGTGATGGCTGCGATTATGCCTAAAGTAAAGGGAAAAGCAGACGGATCACTTGTAAATAAATTTGTACAACAACACCTTTCATAGTATTCTGACACTGAGATCGCAGGCAATTCTGTCTGCGGTCTTTTAATTTTTTAAAAAATGAAACTTTTTTTGCATTCATCCGTATTGATTACAGTCAGATGAAAACTAGAAAGGGGGGTTCATCAGATGATTGAATTTCTGACAAACCCGGTTATTGTAACCGTTCTCTTAACGATTGCGGGAGTTGGAATCGTATTGGAACTGTTTTCAGCGAAGTTTGGTATTGCCGGATTTATCGGTGTTTTGGCGCTAATTATCTTCTTTTATGGGCATTTTCAAGCGGGGCTAGCGGGATATGGAACATTACTTTTATTTGTGGCAGGAATTCTGCTTATCTTTTTGGAGTTCTTTTTGCCTGGAGCTGTTTCAGGAACGCTCGGTGTTGCTGCCTTGATTTTAAGCCTTTTTTTAGCGAGTGGAGATGTCCTACAAATAGGTGTTTCCATATTAATTGCCATTTTCTTTTCTATCCTGGTTTTCTTTATGATGATTAAGATTTTTGGTAAAAAACTTGTTCTATTTAATAAAATAGTATTGTTTGACTCAGCTAAAAAAGAAGATGGTTATGTTTCTAATATTAACCGTACGGACCTTTTAGGAAAGCAAGGGACAGCCTTAACTATTTTACGGCCTGCCGGAACCATGATTATTAATAATGAACGAGTTGACGTGGTGAGTGAAGGTGGCTTTATTGAACAAAATGCAACAATAAAGGTTATTAAGGTAGAAGGAGCCCGAATTGTTGTTAGAGAGATTGAATAAAAGGAGGTTTTTGTAATGGATGTGGTATCTGGAGGAACTATTTTTATCGTTGCTGTTGTCGTTGTTGCTTTAATTTTCTTAGGAATATTATTATCCTTTGTACCGGTTATGCTTTGGATTTCTGCACTGGCTGCTGGTGTTAGAATTAGCATTTTTACACTTGTAGGGATGAGGCTTAGAAGGGTAACCCCTAGTCGGGTAGTAAATCCGCTTATTAAAGCCCATAAAGCTGGAATCAATGTAACAATCAATCAGCTTGAAAGCCACTATTTAGCTGGTGGTAATGTAGACAGAGTGGTAAATGCACTGATTGCTGCACACCGTGCCAACATCGAACTATCATTTGAGCGTTGTGCTGCGATTGATCTTGCTGGTCGTGATGTTTTAGAAGCGGTGCAAATGAGTGTTAATCCAAAAGTAATTGAAACACCATTCATTGCGGGTGTTGCCATGAATGGGATTGAAGTAAAAGCAAAAGCAAGAATTACTGTACGTGCAAATATCGACCGTCTCGTCGGTGGGGCTGGTGAAGAAACCGTTGTTGCCCGTGTTGGCGAAGGGGTTGTTTCGACAATCGGTTCATCCGATAGTCATAGCAAGGTCTTGGAAAATCCCGATTTAATCTCGCAAACGGTGCTTGCAAAAGGACTTGATGCTGGTACAGCTTTTGAAATTCTGTCGATTGATATTGCGGATGTTGATATCGGTAAAAATATCGGTGCCGAGCTTCAAACAGAACAAGCGGAAGCAGATAAGAAAATTGCCCAAGCAAAGGCTGAAGAGCGCAGGGCAATGGCAGTAGCACAAGAACAAGAAATGAAGGCAAAAGTACAAGAAATGAGAGCAAAAGTTGTCGAGGCGGAAGCAGAGGTACCACTTGCGATGGCTGAAGCGCTTAAATCAGGTAATATTGGTGTCATGGACTATATGAACATTAAAAACATCTCCGCAGATACAGATATGCGAGGATCCATCGGGAAGATAACAGGCGAGAAAAAGAACGATCAGTAAAACCCACTTTGTTTAAAAAAGGAGGGTGGAGTTTTTGGAAGCACTATTATTTATGATCATTGTAGGTATCATCTCAGCTATCTTTGGTAAAGCAAAAAGTAATCAAGGACAATCGAAAAAAAAGCCGTTTTCAATGAATGGGATGGAAGATATTCGAAAACTTTTTAACGAGCTTACCAATAATGAGCCAAGAGAAACGAGCCCGATGGAAAAATCAAGCAAAATAAGTCCAATTAAGGCTGAACAAAAAGCGGAAAAGCTACAACCTAATTTAAATAGTCTCGAAAAAGAATACGTAAAAGTGCGACAAGAGTCAGAATCCAGTCGAATTGGAATGGCTATATCTCGGCAGCAAAGCGAAAAACTCAAAGATCAGGCAAAGACTGAAAGGCATGAAGAAGGAGCAACCATTATTTCTGAATATCCAGATGCAAAAACACTGGTGAATGGAATTGTATGGTCAGAAATTCTTGGAGAGCCACGCTCAAAGAAACCTTATTTTGCAAAAAGAGGCTAGTTTGATTTAAAAAGGTACCAAATAGAAAAAGATGTGCTAGAACCCCCTTTCATTTCATAAATATGAGATGAAAGGGGGTTCTTTTTTTATGGCAAAAAAATGGAGCCAACGGATCCGGAACTGGATGGCTAATAAAATGGATCTTCCTCAAGATGTCATGATGGATCTGCCTCGTATTACGATGATTGGCCAAATCCATGTATATATTGAGAACCACCGAGGCTTGCTTGCCTTTACAGATAAAGAACTCCGTTTGCTGTTAAAGAAGGGCCAATTGTTGATAAAGGGTAAGTCTTTTGTGATTAAAACGATTTTACCCGAAGAAATATTATTAGAAGGTAAAATTGATCAGGTCATTTATATAACGGAAAATCCAGGAGGAACAAAATGAAAAACCAATGGATTGAATTTCTCTATGGCAGGGTTATAGTAAAAGTATCTGGAAAGGGGCTTGAGCGCTTTTTAAATGTGCTGACGAGGGATGGTCTTCATATTTGGAACGTAAAACGGCATGGAACGGAAACCATTACCTTTAAGATGAGACTTCGGGATGCCAAGAACATTAGAATTTATGCAAGGAAAAGTGACTGTTCGATTAGATTTTTACAAAGAAGCGGAGTTCCTTTTTTATTCAAAAGATTGTTAAAAAATAGCGGCTTTATGATAGGAGCAGCTATTTTCCTGTTCATCATTTTTTTCTTATCGAATGTGATTTGGGGCATTGAGATAAAAGGGGCCAAACCAGCTACAGAGTATAAAATTCGAAAAGAATTGGACAAGATGGGTGTAAAAATTGGCAAGGTTCAATTCTTTGTTGATAATGTCGAAGGTATTCAAAGGAAATTAACTAATAATATCGGTGACCTTACCTGGGTTGGTGTGGAATTAAACGGGACAACCTACCATCTTCAAGTGGTTGAAAAAAATGAACCCAAAAAGCAGGAGCATTTAGCACCGCAAAATCTTATTGCCAAGAAGAAGGCTATTATTGTTAAAATGTTTATTGAGAATGGCCAAAAGGTTGTAGATATTCATGATCATGTGGAAGAGGGTCAATTGCTTGTTTCAGGTTCATTTGGACAAGAAGGGAAACAAGAGCTAGTTGCAGCAAATGGAGAGGTTTGGGGAGAAACCTGGTATAAAAGCCATGTAAAACTCCCTCTGGTAACCAAATTTCACGTATATACGGGCAAGGAAAAGCGAAAGCACTCTATTTTACTGGGAAAATTAGAAATACCTGTTTGGGGTTTTGGAAAAACGGAATTCAAAGAATTTGAAACAGAAAAGGATGTTCGCAAAATTCATTTTTTAAAGTGGGAATTGCCAATATCTTATATTCATAAAACGATACGGGAGCGGGAACCATTTACCCGCGAATATACTAATGAACAGGCCGAACAAATTGCGCTTGAGTTGGCTAAAAAAGATATAAAAAACGATTTAGATGAAGATGCTATTATAAAAGATGAAAAAATTTTACACAAGGTAATTAAAAATGGTAAAGTTATACTAGATATCCATTTTAAGATAATTGAAAATATTGCAGTCGGACACCCGATTTCCAAGGAGACTCCTGAATGATAGAAAAGTTAACAACAATAAATGTGCAGCTTGAGAATCCAGCGGAGGCCATTACCCTGCTGGGAAATTCTGATCAAAATTTAAAAATTATTGAACAAGAGCTTGATGTTTCCATCATCACAAGAGGTGAATCTGTTAGCTTGTCAGGCGACACGGAGAAGGTCAGTCTAGCCGGACAAATAATAGATAAATTAATGTTTGTCATTCGCAAGGGTATTAATATTAGTCAAAGAGACGTCTTATATGCTATCCAAATGGCAAATAAGGGAACGCTTGATTACTTTGTCAATTTGTATGACGAGGAAATCGGCAAAAATGTCAAAGGCAAATCTATTCGGATTAAAACCCTCGGACAAAGGCAATATGTTATGGCTATTAAGAAGCATGACCTTGTCTTTGGGATTGGGCCAGCAGGAACAGGAAAAACTTATCTTGCTGTTGTTATGGCCGTCAATGCCTTAAAAAATGGTCAGGTGAATAAAATCATCTTAACAAGACCAGCGGTTGAGGCAGGGGAAAGTCTTGGGTTTCTGCCGGGGGACTTAAAAGAAAAGGTAGATCCTTATTTAAGACCGTTGTATGATGCTTTAAATGACGTTTTAGGGGCAGAGCATACACAAAGGTTAATCGAACGTGGGACGATTGAAATTGCTCCTCTTGCATATATGAGAGGCCGCACGTTAGATGATGCCTTTGTGATATTAGATGAGGCTCAAAATACTACTGATAAGCAAATGAAAATGTTTTTGACTAGACTCGGTTTTGGATCGAAAATGGTGATAACGGGTGACCAAACACAAGTTGATTTGCCAAGAGGTGCAAAATCCGGGCTAATTGTGGCAGAAGAAATTTTACAAAATGTTAATGGCATTTCATTTATCTTATTAGAACAAAGTGACGTTGTCCGTCATCCGCTGGTCGGCCGAATCATTGAAGCTTATGAGAAAAAAGCTATCCAAAATAAAAATGAGGGGTAAGCCTGTTGAAGGTTTATCCCTTTTTCTCCTTAAATTAAACTTCAACTTTAATAAGGTGAAACTTCTCGGAAAAACTGTTATCATTTTACATAAAGCACACTTTCACCAATATTAGCTTATTCTTTTGGAATCACATGAAAATATATCCTGGGCTGTGGTTAGGGGGATTTAGTTGGATAAACTACAGAAATATTTCATACGGATACGAAAACTGCTTGATAATACTTTTTTTCGAATACTATTTTTTATCATATTAGGGATTGTCCTTTATGCAGCTATGTATAGTAATGTGAAACCAGAAAAACTAAATGTAAGTTTGTTTTCAGTTGCTGAGAAAACAATCCGTTCCCCAGGGACAGTAGAGGACAAAAAAAGTACTGAAAATAAGCGTAAAGATGCTCTTGACCAAGTGCAGGATGTCTATGCCTTAAAAAAAGAATACACCCAAAACCGAGTCGATTTAATTTCCTCCATCTTTCAATCAGCGGTAGAGGTCAATGATGAAATAAAGGAGGAAATGAAGAAGCAGCAAGAAACAGCAACTGTGGAAAAACCGGCAAAAGGGGAACCAAGTGTATCAGACAAAGTAACTAAGTTAAAAGCAAAATTGACATCCACTGTGTCCGATGATCTATCTGATCAGGTTTTCTCTGCTTTGGTTCAATCAAGTAAAGATGAATTGTCGATCGCAAAGGATTTGACTGTTACAGCCATCAACAATGTCATGACAAAAAGAATTTCTGCCGATGAAGTAGAAAACGCTAAAAAAAGAGTGGAAGAGGAAATAAAATATACAACACTGAATGATAATTTAAGAATAGCTGCGATTGAATTAGGAAGATATGCAGTTATTCAGAATGAGTTTTATGATTCCGTTGCCACAGAAGAGCTCAGGCAGCAGGCTGCGGAAAGTGTAGAACCTGTGAAAATTCTCCAGGGACAGATTATTGTTGAAGAAGGAAAATTAATTAATCAGGATATTTATCGGCAGTTAAAGCTGGTTGGTCTGTTAAATAATGAAAAATCATTTAAGCCCTTCATTGGCTTAGGTATGTTGATTATCATCATGCTTTCGGCTATCTACTATTATTTTTATCAAATGAAATCTCATCCTGAAAAGAGACAAACGCACTTATTATTGTTTGGGATTATTTTTATCCTCTCCATTTTTATTATGAAAATTGTTAGCATGCTGCAAATATTTAATTATTCCGGAATTGGCTACATATTCCCTGCTGCAATGGGAGGTATGATAATCAAAATATTAATTGATGAGAAGCTTGCCATTCTTATGTCGATTATTATGGCGGTTTGTGGCAGTATTCTTTTCAATGAAGGGGTTACGGGAACTCTTAACTTTTCAGAGGGGATCTATTTCCTTTTCAGTGCTTTAGCGGGTATCCTATTTTTAAGCGGTCAAAATCACCGTTCTAAGATATTACAAGCTGGTTCTTTTGCGGCAATTGTCAATCTGTTGACGATTCAAGCGTTACTGTTTTTGCCAAATGGACAGTTTTCATGGCTTGAATATGGTTACTATTTTATTACTGCTCTTGTCTCAGGAATTGGATCTGCTGTGTTAACAATTGGATTTCTGCCTTTCCTTGAGGCAAGTTTTGGGATTCTTTCAACAATGAGACTAATTGAACTTTCAAACCCTAACCATCCGCTTTTAAGGAAAATTTTAATCGAAGCACCCGGTACTTATCATCACAGCGTGATGGTAGCAAATTTAGCCGAAACTGCCTGTGAGGCAATTGGAGCAAATGGCCTTTTGGCAAGGGTTGGAAGCTATTATCACGATATTGGAAAAACAAAAAGACCGAACTTTTTTATTGAAAATCAAATGCATCATGAGAATCCCCATGATCGTTTGCCGCCAGACAAAAGTGCACATATAATTATTGCCCATGTGACAGATGGAGCAAATATGTTAATGAAACACCATATGCCTAAAGAAATTGTTGATATTGCCGAACAGCATCATGGGACAACACTGCTTAAATTCTTTTATCATAAAGCACTTCAAAGTGATGCCGAAATTAAGGAGGAGGAGTTCCGTTATCCAGGTCCAAAGGCACAGTCAAAAGAGTCGGCAGTAGTAGGAATTGCCGATAGCGTTGAGGCAGCTGTCCGCTCTTTATCACAGCCGACTCCAGAGTTAATTGAATCACTTGTAAAAAAAATTGTGGCAGACCGGTTGCAGGATGGTCAGTTAAATGAATGTGATATCACAATAAAGGAAATTGAAATAGTCTCCCATACATTATGTGAGACCCTAAAAGGGATTTTTCACTCTCGGATTGAGTATCCAGAAATGACGAAGAAAAAGGTGAAGCAAGGATGAGTTTATTAATTGATTGTATAGACGAAACGAATGAATTAGCAGAAGACCAAATGCTTGAAATCGAAAGGTTAATTAATTTTGCCGCCAATAAACAGAATGTTGAAGAGCAAAGCGAAGTTTCTGTTACATTTGTTTCAAATGAAAGAATTCAGGAAATTAACCGAGAATATCGTGATAAAGATATACCAACAGATGTCATTTCTTTTGCGATGGAGGAGCTTGGTGAAGGTGAAGTTGAATTAGTAGGTGCTGAAATGCCACGTGTCTTAGGAGATATTATCATCTCAATTCCCAAGGCAAAAGTGCAGGCAGAGGAGTATGGCCATTCTTTTATTCGAGAGCTAGGGTTTCTTGCGGTTCATGGATTCCTGCATCTGTTAGGTTATGATCACATGACTGAGGATGAGGAAAAGGAAATGTTCACATTGCAAAAGGAAATATTAAACGAGTATGGACTTACAAGATAAACGAAAACCTATACCATTCATTAGCTCGTTTTCATTTGCCGTTTCAGGAATCATGACAGCACTTAAAACTGAAAGAAATATGCGCATCCATTTCATTAGCTCGGTTATAGTTTTAGTTCTTTCTTTTTACTTTTCCATTACAAAAATGGAGTGGCTATTTATCCTTTTCGTAATTGGCGGCATGTTTGCTTTAGAATTAATTAATACCGCGATCGAGCGTGTAGTAGATCTTGTCACAGTAGAATATCATCCGCTTGCTAAGCAGGCAAAGGACTTGGCAGCAGGGGCTGTCTTGGTTTATGCTGCTCTCGCGGTTGCCATTGGGATTGTCATCTTTTTGCCGTATGCCTTACATATGTTTTGAGTTGGTTTTATCGATTTGAAATCGAATGGTAAATTCGGTAAAATAATTTATCAGCTTGCTATAAAAAAGCCAAGTTGATTTGTGGGAAAATTCTAATTATTTTAAATTTTATATTACTTTTTTGTTGCAAGTAATGATTTTCTCGGATTTTTGATGTAAAATAAAGGAACAGCAGATTTCTGCTGGAAGGGAAGAAGACTAGTGCACATTGAACAATTAATTGAAGAAGCAAAAAAGGCAAGAGAAAAAGCCTATGTTCCCTATTCGAAGTTTGGAGTAGGAGCAGCATTGTTAACAACGGATGGCAAAGTATATCATGGCTGTAATATAGAAAATGCCGCTTATAGTATGTGTAACTGTGCCGAACGTACTGCCTTATTTAAAGCCTATTCGGAAGGCGATCGGGATTTCGCACTATTAGCTGTTGTTGCTGATACAGACCGGCCCTGCTCTCCATGTGGTGCATGCCGGCAAGTTATATCTGAATTATGCTCCAAAGACATGAAGGTGGTTTTAACCAACCTAAAAGGTGATATTCTTGAAACCACAGTTGAAAATTTATTACCAGGGGCTTTTACACCGGAGGACCTACATGCTGAATAATAGGAGTGAAACCGAATACAAGTCAGGATTTATCTCTATTATTGGCAGACCAAATGTTGGGAAGTCTACTTTCCTTAACCGTGTAATTGGTCAGAAAATCGCCATTATGAGTGATAAACCTCAAACCACCCGCAATAAAATTCAAGGGGTATTAACTCTGAATGATTCACAAATGGTTTTTATTGATACACCAGGTATTCATAAACCAAAACACAAATTGGGCGACTTTATGATGAAGGTTGCACAAAATACCCTTAAAGAAGTTGATTTGATTTTATTTATGGTAAATGCAGAAGAGGGATTTGGACGTGGGGAAGAATTTATTCTTGAAAAATTCCAAACAGTAAACACTCCAATCTTTCTAGTGATTAATAAAATTGACCAAATTCATCCGGATGATTTGCTACCAATTATTGAATCCTATAAAGAAAAATACGCCTTTAAAGAAATAGTCCCTATTTCTGCTCTTGATGGAAATAATGTGGAACGCCTCTTAGACCAAATAAAAATGTTTTTACCTGAGGGTCCACAATATTATCCTGCCGACCAAGTTACCGATCATCCGGAACGATTTATCATTACCGAGCTGATAAGGGAAAAGGCACTGCACTTAACGAGAGAAGAAATTCCTCATTCATTGGCTGTTGTCCTAGACAAAATGGAGCGGCAACAGGGTAAAGATATCATTCATGTCATGGCCACTGTGATTGTGGAAAGAGATTCTCAAAAAGGAATTGTTATTGGAAAACAAGGAAGTATGCTAAAAGAAATTGGAAAGCGTGCCCGGGTGGATATTGAAAATCTACTAGGGTCAAAGGTGTTTTTAGAGCTTTGGGTTAAGGTTCAAAAGGACTGGCGAAATAAGATGTCCCAGCTTCGTGATTATGGCTTCAATGAGGATGAATACTAACTAATAACCCTAATTAAAATATTACCTAATTGACAAGATTATGCATGGACAACATTAACAAATTTTTCGTCTTATGATTTTTGCGCTGGCAGGCTATGATAATTGTAAGGTTTGGGATAGTTATAAGGCTAGTCTAAATATTGAAAGGTGGGGTTTTCGTTGATGGATTTTACGTGGAAAGTATTCCTTCAAACAGGTAATATTGACACATATCTTCTCTTCAAAGAGATGGAGAAGGAAAACCAAGAAATACCCGGAAATCTGAATGAAGAGCTAGCAAACATCGATTTTCCCGTTTCATAAGTTTGTCTTTGCGCTACTTAGAAGGTGACTTTTAATGCTTCAAAAGTGTGAAGGCATCGTCATTAGAACTACAGATTATGGTGAAACCAATAAAATTGTGACCATATATACAAGGGAATGGGGAAAGATTGGTGTAATGGCAAGGGGAGCTAAAAAGCCAAACAGCCGTCTCTCCTCGATTTCCCAACTTTTTACACACGGATATTTTCTCATTCAACGTGGGTCAGGATTAGGAAGTCTGCAGCAGGGTGAAATCATTTCCTCTATGAGATCAATCGGTGAAGACATATTTTTAACTGCCTATGCCAGTTATATTGCGGAATTAACCGATAAAGTTACGGAAGAAAAAAAGCCAAACCCTTTCCATTTTGAATTGCTTTTTCAAACATTGAATTACATGAATGAAGGCTATGAACCAGACATCCTCATGAATATATATGAGATGAAGATGTTAAATGTGATGGGATTGTATCCAATTTTAAATCAGTGTTCCGTTTGTGGCAGTACAGACGGGCATTTTTCTTTTTCGATTCGAGAAGGCGGGTTTATTTGCCATCGATGTCTAGATAAAGATCCGTACCATTTTAAATTATCACCAGCTACTGTAAAATTATTACGGCTATTTTATTTTTTTGATCTTTCAAGGTTAGGCAATATTACTGTTAAAGAGGAAACAAAAACTGAATTAAAAAATGTGATCACTGCCTACTATGAAGAATATTCCGGTCTTTACCTTAAAACTAAGAAGTTTCTTAACTCCATGGACCATTTTCGCAATCTCTTATAATTGCCTTGTTGACAATGGTTGGAGTTTTGGTTAAAATTCTGTTTAATATCATAATTGCAGTGATGGAAAAGAGTATTTAGTTATTTCTATAAAAAGCGAACCTAGGATGGTGTGAGCTAGGGTATAGGGTACTAAGGAAGGCGTTCCTGAGCAAATAAGTGTTAGTAAACACAAATTAAAGAGGCTGCTTTCATAGCAGCAAATAGGGTGGAACCGCGGGTAACTCTCGTCCCTATGCTTCAATAGCATAGGGACGGGAGTTTTTTATTTTTTAGAAAAGCGGAAGCGACCTCGAGGGCTAGGCACTGTAGCTAGACAATTAAAAAGAAGGAGCGAAAAACAATGAAGGTATCGATGGAGCAAATTGTATCACATGCTAAGCATAGAGGATTTATTTTTCCAGGATCAGAGATTTACGGTGGTCTTGCCAACACTTGGGATTACGGTCCGCTAGGCGTTGAATTTAAAAACAATATAAAACAGGCATGGTGGAGAAAATTCGTACAGGAGTCTCCTTATAATGTTGGTCTTGACGCCAGTATCCTGATGAATCCCCGCACTTGGGAAGCATCTGGACATATTGGCAACTTTAATGACCCGATGATCGACTGTAAAAATTGTAAAGCACGACATCGGGCAGATAAATTAATTGAAAATGCGCTAGATGAAAAAGGCATTGAAATGGTCGTAGATGGCTTACCGTTTGAAAAAATGGAAGAGTTGGTTAAAGAGCATAACATCGCTTGCCCTGACTGTGGTAGCCATGATTTTACCGGCATCCGCCAGTTCAATTTAATGTTTAAAACCTTTCAGGGAGTTACCGAATCAAGCACAAATGAAATCTTCCTTCGCCCTGAGACTGCTCAAGGTATTTTTGTAAACTTTAAAAATGTTCAGCGCACAATGAGAAAGAAATTGCCATTTGGTATTGCACAAATCGGAAAGAGTTTCCGCAATGAAATTACCCCTGGTAATTTTACCTTCCGTACAAGAGAGTTTGAACAAATGGAGCTTGAATTTTTCTGCAAACCAGGTGAAGAATTAAAATGGTTCGATTATTGGAAGCAATTTGCCAAAGGATGGTTACTGGCATTAGGTCTTACTGAAGAAAATTTAAGACTGCGCGACCATTCTGAAGATGAACTTTCTCACTACAGCAATGCGACAACTGATTTTGAATTTAAATTCCCGTTTGGGTGGGGAGAATTATGGGGAGTTGCTTCAAGAACGGACTATGATTTGAAGCAGCATATGGAGTATTCCGGTGAGGACTTCCATTATCTTGATCCGGAAACGAATGAGAAATATGTCCCATACTGTATTGAACCATCACTGGGTGCGGACCGGGTAACGCTTGCATTCTTGATTGATGCCTATGAAGAAGAGCAACTTGAAGATGGAACTTCTAGGACGGTTATGCATTTCCACCCGGCGTTAGCGCCATTCAAAGCAGCAATTCTTCCTTTATCGAAGAAGCTGTCAGAAGAAGCAAGAGAAGTATTTACCGCTTTATCTAAGCACTTCACGGTGGATTATGACGAAGCCGGTTCCATCGGTAAACGATATCGTCGCCATGATGAAATTGGTACACCATACTGTATTACTTATGATTTTGATTCAAAAGAAGACAACATGGTTACAGTCAGAGACCGGGATACTATGGAACAAAAACGTATACCGATTGCTGAACTTGTCAGCTTTTTGCAGGAAAAGATAATGTTTTAATGAAAAGGTGCGGTTTTCTACCGCACCTTTTCTGTAGTATAGACTGCGAATCCATTTCAAATAAAATAAAATTAGGATATAATATTCCTATTAAAGTATGTCATTTAATAAAAACATAGAGAAATCTCAAGGTGGTGAGGACAATCGAACTGACTAAACGCCAAGAACATATATTGCAAATCGTTAAAGACAATGGACCGATAACGGGTGAACAAATTGCTGACCAACTTAGCTTGACTAGAGCTACATTAAGGCCGGATCTTGCTATCTTAACGATGGCTGGCTTTTTAGATGCCAGACCGCGTGTCGGCTATTTTTATTCAGGGAAATCAGGTACACAACTACTGACGGAAAATCTGCAGAAGATTTATGTCAAGGATTATCAGTCTATCCCTGTAGTGGTGAGTGAAAATGTATCAGTTTACGATGCCATTTGCACGATGTTCCTTGAAGATGTTGGTACATTATTTGTAGTTGACCCAAACTCTATTCTAGTTGGCGTTCTTTCAAGAAAGGATTTGCTTAGAGCTAGCATTGGAAAACAGGAACTTACAAGTATCCCTGTACATATTATTATGACAAGGATGCCCAATATTACCATGTGTGAACGAGATGATTTATTAATTGAGGTCGCTAAAAAATTGATTGAAAAGCAAATAGATGCCCTACCGGTGGTAAAAAAATCAGAAAAAGGTTACGAGGTAATTGGCAGAGTAACAAAAACAAACATCATTAAAGCGTTTGTTTCGTTAAGCGACGAGTAAAACAATATAAGAGGAGCTGTTGAGGAAGAATGAATTTGCCAATTATTTATGTTGTTTCTGATTCTGTAGGTGAAACTGCTGAATTAGTTACAAAAGCGGCGATAAGCCAGTTTAATGGTGTTGGTATGACGTTAAAAAGGTTTCCGTATGTAGAAGATAATGAACATATTGATGAAGTATTATCGCTTGTGTCTCTTGATAAGGGAATGATTGCCTTTACACTTGTTAAACCAGAAATGCGTACATATATAAAGCAAAAAGCGGAACAAGAAGCGATTATCGCTGTTGATTTAATGGGTCCAATCATGGATCAAATCCAGGTTTTCACTGGTAAGGCACCATTATGTGAACCAGGACTTGTCAGAAAACTCGATGAGGATTACTTTAAAAAGGTGGAAGCCATCGAATTTGCTGTCAAATATGATGATGGCCGCGACCCAAGGGGAATATTAAAAGCAGATATTGTTTTGATTGGGGTGTCCAGAACCTCCAAAACGCCATTATCACAATACTTGGCCCATAAGCGCCTAAAAGTGGCGAATGTCCCGCTCGTTCCAGAGGTTGACCCACCGGAAGAACTTTATAAAGTTCCAATTGAAAAGTGCTTTGGGTTAAAAATTAGCCCGGAAAAGCTAAATAATATTAGACGGGAACGATTAATCTCATTAGGTTTAAATGATCAGGCGAGTTATGCGAATATTGAGCGAATTAAAGAGGAATTAACCTTCTTCGAAAATGTAATGAACAAAATTAAATGTCCAGTTATTGATGTGACCAATAAAGCTGTTGAAGAAACAGCAAATGTCATTCTAAATTATATTCAAAAAGGTAGACCCTAACACATAATCTGTTGATTATGTGTTTTTTAAACAAAAGAAAAAGAAAAATTATAAGAAAAAATTATGGCAAAATGATATTGAATATACTATAATAAAAAATTGTGATAAAAATATATCTTTTTAGGTTTAGAGTTGCTTGGGAACGAATAAACTATTTATTGTTAGATGTCAAGGCAAGCCCCTAAAAAAAATTCGACATAAATCCTTTTATAAAAGTTATTTCTTAAAGAAGGAATATGCGGAGTGATGTAGAATTAATACTTAAGTAAAAAGCATTCCGACAATTTTTGTCGATGCAGATTCATGTCCGGTTAAAGAGGAGATTGTCGAAATTGCTTACAATTTTTCCACACCTTTCCTTTTTGTTGCTTCCTATGATCATCATGTGAAAGACAAGACTACATATGCAGCCTAGAAATATGTTGATTCTGGAAAGGAAGCCGCCGACCTGTTTATTATGAACCATGCAAGTAAAGGAAATATTACCATAACACAGGATATTGGACTTGCATCCACAATACTGCTTAAGGGTGTTCAAGTTTTATCCCCGAGGGGGGTTGTATTTGAGGAAAAAGCGATACAAACTGCCCTTGACTTACGTTTCCTAAATGCGAAGGCAAGAAAAAGAGGAGTTTATGGAAAAGGCCCAAAACCTTTTCAATCCGAAGATTGAGTTAATTTACGGTAGAATTAACAAAAATTTTGTCGAAATTTGCAGGAATTTAATTAGTTTCTGCCGAATACCTGTAATACAATTGGAGTTGTTTTCATGGCAGACCGTATTGCCGAAGAAAAGATTGATCAAATTCGTCAGACTGTTGATATTGTCGAGATAATCAGTGATTATGTTCAGCTGAAAAAACAGGGGCGAAATTACTTCGGACTATGTCCTTTCCATGGAGAAAGTACCCCATCATTTTCAGTGTCACCCGACAAACAAATTTTCCATTGCTTTGGCTGCGGAGCTGGTGGAAATGTTTTTTCTTTTTTAATGGAGCTTGAGGGGATTACATTCCAGGAAGCCGCCATTAAACTAGCGGAAAAGGTAAATATTGACCTTGAAATTAACTTGTCTCCGGCACTTGGTGAGAAAAAAGTTTCCAAAGAACTTCAAGCCATGTATGATGCTCATGAGTTGTTACGGAAATTTTATCATCACTTGCTGGTAAATACAAAAGAAGGTCAGCATGCGTTGGAGTATTTACTCGGGAGAGGCTTTACTAGGGAATCAATTGATAAGTTTCAAATTGGCTACTCTTTAAATTCATGGGATTTTGTTTATAAATTCCTTGCAAAAAGGGATTTTTTGCCTGAATGGATGGAAAAAGCCGGATTAATTATCAAGCGTGAAAGGGATGGAACTTATTTCGATCGCTTCCGGGATCGCATTATGTTTCCGATTTTTGACCGACATGGCAATACGATTGCTTTTTCAGGGAGATCACTCGGGCTTGATGAGCCAAAATATTTAAATAGCCCTGAGACAGCAATCTTTAATAAAAGCAAAATTTTATATAATTATCATTTGGCTAAACCAAGTATAAAAAAAATGCAGCACGCTATTTTATTTGAGGGATTTGCCGATTGTATAGCTGCACAACGGTCTGGAGTAGAGAATGGTATTGCCACAATGGGGACATCCTTGACAGATGAACATATATCCCTACTTAGGCAAAGCTCTCAATCCGTAACTATCTGCTATGATTCTGACAAAGCGGGAATTGAAGCTGCTTTCAGGGCAGGAAATCACCTTAATGATGCGGGTTTTCAAATCAAGATCGCAATGATGTCAGATGGAATGGACCCGGATGAATACATTAAGAAAAATGGTCCTGAAAAATTCCGCAATGAAGTGTTAGGGGCAAGTTTAACCTGGATGGCCTTTAAATTTCTTTACTTTCGAAGAGGAAAAAATCTTCAGATTGAAGGAGAACGGCTTGCATATATCGAAGTCATAATTAAAGAAATCAGCAAATTAACTAAAGCTGTTGAAAAAGATCACTATTTGCGGCAGCTTGCAGCAGAATTTTCGCTTTCGTTAGATGCTTTAAACCAACAGCAAAAGCAAATTTTCTTTGCTGAAAAGAGACTTTCAAAGGGTAAAAGTGAACCGAAAAACAAGCCAATTTTACTAACTCAGCCAGCAAATAAGCTAAAGCCAGCTCATTATACGGCTGAACGGTGTTTAATTGCCCATATGTTGAAAAATCGGGAGATTGCTTATAAGGTTCAGGATTTGCTTGCAGGGAATTCGTTTAATATTGATGAACATCAGGCAATAATCACATATCTGTTAGGTTTTTATGAAGATCACTTAGAACCAGACTCAAGCGCGTTTTTAACCTATATTCAAGATGATAATCTTAGAAGAATGATTGCCAATATCGAAATGATGTCATTAAATGAAGAGCTAAGCAATCAGGAATTAACTGATTATATCAAACAGGTGTTGAATTATCCAAAGTTGTTAATGATAAAAGAAAAAGAAGCGGAACAAAAAGAAGCTGAGCGTCAAAGTGATTTTACGAAAGCTGCAGCAATTGGAATTGAAATCATTCGATTACGTAAATCGCTATAGATTCCATTTTATTGTTTTGATACTGGAAGGAGGGGCCCATATGGCTGCTGAAAAATCAGCCCGTTCAAAAGAGGTTGAAAATGAATTAACTTTTGAACAAGTGAAAGACCAGTTAACGGCACTGGGTAAAAAGACCGGCGTCCTTGCCTATGATGATATTGCTGAAAAAATGGCAAATTTCGAATTAGAATCCGATCAAATGGATGAATTCTTAGAATTTCTTGGTGATCAAGGAATCGAATTAGTCGGTGAAAGTGACGAGGAAGATCCAAATATTAAAAAATTAGCAAAAGAAGATGATGAGGAATTTGATTTAAATGATCTTAGTGTTCCTCCAGGAGTTAAGATTAATGATCCTGTTCGCATGTACTTAAAAGAAATTGGCCGGGTTGATTTGCTTTCTGCTGAAGAAGAAATTAAACTCGCTAATCGAATTGAAGAGGGCGACGAAGAAGCTAAACGACGTCTGGCTGAAGCAAACCTACGCCTTGTTGTTAGTATTGCCAAACGGTATGTGGGTCGGGGAATGTTGTTTCTTGATTTGATTCAAGAAGGAAATATGGGTCTGATTAAAGCCGTTGAAAAATTTGACTATCGAAAAGGCTTTAAGTTTAGTACTTACGCAACGTGGTGGATTCGTCAAGCGATTACCCGTGCGATTGCTGACCAAGCTAGGACGATTCGTATTCCCGTGCATATGGTTGAGACCATTAATAAATTGATTCGTGTCCAGCGTCAGTTACTTCAGGATCTTGGACGTGAACCTACACCTGAAGAAATTGGTGAAGATATGGATTTAACACCAGATAAGGTAAGGGAAATACTAAAAATTGCCCAAGAGCCTGTATCACTTGAAACACCGATTGGTGAAGAAGATGATTCACACCTTGGAGATTTTATTGAAGACCAGGATGCTACTTCGCCTTCAGAGCACGCAGCCTATGAATTATTAAAAGAGCAGCTTGAAGATGTCCTTGATACGCTAACAGATCGGGAAGAAAATGTTCTTCGCCTCCGTTTTGGACTGGATGATGGCCGGACTCGTACCCTTGAAGAGGTAGGTAAGGTTTTTGGTGTAACCCGTGAACGTATTCGTCAAATTGAAGCGAAGGCACTGCGGAAATTACGCCACCCGAGCCGTAGCAAACGATTAAAAGACTTTTTAGAATAAATAGAAAAGCGGAAGCAACTTGTCTAGGCGCGACAAACTAGACAAAGATCGCGAAAAAATAGTTTACTTCTTAATAGGAGTGAACTATTTTTTTTTATTACCAGAATTTATATCATTTAGGCTTTGGAAATTGTTCAGATCGAGCGCCTAGCGGCTAGTGAACTTCACGCTTCACACTACGATAAGTTAACATCAGTTCGCTAATGCTCATTATGTTTCCTTTATCTTAGTCGAAGCACTTTCTGTTTATTTTACTGAATTGTCTTTCATTTTGCAAATAGCCTTATGGAAATATTAGCAAATTATTAAGGTTTTTATTTTTGTGAAAACTGACTAACAGATTTTCTATGTTATAGGCAGTGTTTAAAATCCCCATTCAATTATCTTTATCCTAAAAGCTATTTTGTTGCATTTATTATATTTAGATAATATTTTATTTTTAAAAATTTTTAAATGTTGAGAAAATAAGATAATTACTCTTATAATAATAGAGAAAGCGCATACAAAGTGCATGAGGGGGATGGAAATGAATTTTGATTTAACTTCTGAACAAGAAATGATTAAACGCATGATCAGCCAGTTTGCTGACGAAGAAGTTGCACCTGGTGCCATAGAACGCGATAGAACGAAAAGATTTCCTGTAGAGATATTTAAGGAATTAGCAGAAATGGGGATTATGGGGCTTCCTTTTCCTGAAGAATATGGTGGTGGTGGTGCAGATACTGTCAGTTTTGCTATTGTAGTCGAAGAATTAAGCAGAGCTTGCGGTTCGACAGGTATTACCTATTCAGCCCATATTTCCTTAGGAGGGGCACCGCTCTATTTGTTTGGAACGGAGGAGCAAAAACAAAAATATTTAACTCCGATTTGTAGAGGAGAATCTTTTGGTGCTTTTGGTTTGACGGAACCGAATGCTGGTTCTGATGCAGGCGGAACAAGAACATCTGCCAAGGAAGAAAACGGTGAATTTATTATTAATGGTAATAAGTGTTTTATTACCAATGCTAGCTACGCAAACCATTTAGCGTTAACGGCTGTAACTGGTGAGAAGGAGGGAGAAAAGGAGATTACAGCTATAATCGTCCCTACTCACGAGGCGGGTTTTACGGTTATTGATAACTATGAAAAAATGGGCTTGAATTCTTCTAATACGACAGAGCTTGTGTTAGAGGATGTACGAGTCCCGGTCGAAAACCTCTTAGGGAAGCGTGGAGAGGGCTTTAGGCAGTTTTTAATTACACTTGATGGCGGACGTATTGGAATTGGCGCAATGGCAGTAGGGATTGCTCAGGGAGCATTTGATAAGGCCCTTGCCTACTCGAAGGAACGGAAACAGTTTGGCAAATCGATTTCCTCCTTTCAAGCGATTCAATTTAAGCTTGCCGATATGGCGATGAAAATTGAATTAGCACGAAATATGGTATATAAGGCAGCATGGTTAAAAGACCAGGGAAGACCATTTTCAAAAGAAGCTGCGATGTGTAAACTATATGCTTCAGAAATTTGTATGGAAGTGACGGATCAAGCCGTGCAAATTCATGGAGGTTACGGCTATATGAAGGAATATCACGTTGAAAGAATGATGCGTGATGCGAAACTACTTGAAATTGGCGAGGGTACGTCTGAAGTTCAACGAATGGTTATTTCACGATTAATTGGTTGTAAATAACTAAAAAGGGGAAGATAACAAGAGGCTGAAGTTAATATATATATTTCGCCTCTTGTTCTTTTTTACAAAGATTATAGTGATAAAATAAGTTTAGGGCTTTTCCTTCTGTTCTTTTTCAAGTAAAATAGTAGTTGTTTGTAGACGGTTTTTATATTTAACAGATTTACGTACATAGGGAGGTTATATCATGAAAAAAAATCCGGTTATTCCTTACATTCTCATCCTGGTTTTTGGAATTGTTCTTGTCTTTATCTTGTCCTTCAAAGGCCTTGGAGATATGAAAGAAGTCGCTAAGGATAAAGGGGAAGGCGGTAAGACAACAGAAGTAGCTTCATCCAACCCAGAGGATATTTATAAATCTACTTGTATTGGTTGCCACGGTGATCAGTATCAAGGGGGAATGGGTCCTGCGTTAAAAGGTATTGGAAGTAAAATAACAAAAGACCAAATCAAGGATATAATTACCCATGGAAAAGGTGGTATGCCACCTAACCTTGTAAAACCTGAACAAGCGGATGCCATGGCAGAATGGGTATCAAAAATTAAGTAACTTTTACATGAAAGGTCCTTTGCATCTGTAAAGGACTTTTTTTATACTTAAAAGAATCTAAATACATAAATTAAAAAGTGGTGGTTTTTTTGAATACAGATAAGTTATCAGTCCGATTGGCTACGGTTGCTAAATATGTACCCAAAGGAGCAAGAATGGCGGATATTGGTTCCGATCATGCTTATTTACCTTGTTACTTAGTGAAGAACGCGGAGATACGATTTGCCGTAGCTGGTGAAGTGGCTGCGGGTCCATATCAATCGGCTGAAAGGAATGTTTTATCAGAAGGATTATCAGAAATTATTTCTGTTCGTTTGGGTGACGGTCTTGACGTTATTCAGTCTGGTGAGGTTGATTGTGTGACAATTGCCGGTATGGGCGGTGCCTTAATTACAAATATTTTAGAACGGGGAAAAGATAAGCTAGGTTCAGTCAATCGTCTTATTTTACAACCAAATATCAGTGCGATATCGATTCGGAAGTGGTTTTTGGATAACAACTGGGAGCTCACCTCGGAAGAAATAATCGAAGAAGACGGAAAGATTTATGAGGTTTTGGTTGGCGAAAAGGGTGTGCCTGACAGATCTTATAAATCAGATCTGGAAACTGGGCTCTTATTAGGACCATTTCTTGTAAAAAAACAGGACGAAATATTTATTAAGAAATGGACAGCTGAGAAGATAAATTGGCAGCGCATATATGCTGCTCTTGAGGGTGCAGCTGAAACCGTGGAGACAATTGAAAAAAAGCAAGAAATAAGCGAAAAAATAAAATTAGTAGAGGAGGCTTTGAAGAATGAAGAATCCTAATGGTTATGAGGTTATTCAGCTGTTTGAACAGTTTTCACCGAAGGGTTTGGCGATGGAGGGTGATAAGATAGGCTTACAAATCGGCCGCTTAAACCAAAAGGTTGAGCGAATTATGATTGCCCTCGATGTTCTCGAGAATGTAATCGACGAGGCCATCGAAAAAAAAGTGCAGCTGATTATCGCCCATCACCCCATCATTTATCGCCCACTTAAAAATTTGTTAACTGATACTGTTCAAGGGAAAATGATTGAAAAGATACTAAAGCATAATATCGCTGTATATGCTGCCCATACAAACCTTGATGTTGCAAAGGGTGGAGTAAATGACTGGCTTGCAGAGGCATTAGGATTAGAAGATGCTGAGGTGCTTGTGCCTACTTTTGAGACAACACTAAAGAAAATTGTCGTTTTCGTCCCTAAAAGTCACGCTGAAGTAATTAGGAAGGTGCTGGGTGATGCAGGAGCAGGCTATATCGGCGGTTACAGCCACTGTTCCTTCACGGCAGAGGGGACAGGCAGGTTCTTACCTGGTGATAATACAAACCCGTTTGTTGGCCAGCCCAGGCTGTTAGAAGAAGTGGATGAGGTCAGGATTGAGACAATTGTGCCCGAACCGCTTTTAAAGAAGACCATAACTGCGATGCTCAAAGCGCATCCATATGAAGAGGTCGCATATGATGTGTATCCGGTTGAAAATAAAGGTGAAGTTCTTGGTCTTGGCAGAATCGGCAAAGTTACTGAAATGACCCTTGGAGAATTTGCAGAAAAGGTAAAAACAGCACTGGAAGTCAAAAATGTTCGCGTGGTCGGAGATTTAACATCAATAGTGAAAAAGGTTGCTGTATTAGGTGGAGATGGCAATAAATATTTCATGAATGCCAAGTTTAAAGGGGCAGATGTATATGTGACAGGAGATATTTATTATCACACTGCCCATGACGCCATGATGCAAGGCTTGAATATGATTGATCCCGGTCATAACGTTGAAAAGGTAATGAAAAAAGGTCTGACAGCGAAGCTACAATGGATGTGCCAAGAATCTGGCTTTGAAGTAGAGATTTTTCCTTCCGAAGTAAATACTGACCCGTTTCAATTTTTATAGAGTTTTGTGAAACTTCTTTAGGGTTGTAAGCGATTTTTTAACATAGACAAACAAAAAGAACCGGTCAATGACACGGTTCTTTCTAATTTTAAACCTCAGCTTTTTTAACCCGTGGTAGAATCCTGCTTAATTGGACCTTTTTTCTGCGTTCCCAGGTAGCTTCATTATTTGGGTCGAATTGTTCAAGGAACGTAATCACTTCTTTTGTTATCGGTGTTGGGGTGGAGGCTCCGGATGTTACTGCAACATTTTTGGCCTCTTTAATCCATTCTATTTCTAATTCAGTGATATCAGCAATACGATAGGCCTTTGTTCCGGCAATTTCCTCAGAAACCTGTGCTAATCGATTGGAATTGTTACTTTTCGGATCGCCAACCACAATAGTCACATCCGCTTCGGTTGCCTGTTCAGCAACCGCTTCCTGACGAATTTGAGTTGCATGGCAAATTTCATTATAAACTTCTACATGGGGATATTTTTCCTTTACTTTTTTCATCGTATCGGAAACGTCCCATTGGCTCATGGTTGTTTGGTTTGTAACAATAAGGTTATCACTATCCAATGTTAACGCTAGAACATCCTTTGGAGTTTCAACAAGATGGACCATACCTGGAGCAACACCAACGGCTCCCTCTGGTTCTGGATGTCCTTTTTTTCCAATGTATATGACTTGATACCCATGTTTCGTTTTTTCCTCAATCAGGTCATGTGTTCTTGTAACATCAGGACAGGTTGCATCAATCGTTACAAGACCTTTCTTTTTCGCAAGCTGCCGTACCTCCGGGGAGATTCCATGTGCAGTAAAAATAACAGTACCTTTTTCTACTTTATCGAGTATATCTTTCCGATTTTTCCCGTCAAGGGTAATAATTCCTTCCTCTTCGAAAGCATCAGTAACATGTTTATTATGAACAATCATCCCTAAAATGTAGATTGGCCGTGGCAGTGATTTATCTAATGCGGCATTTCTGGCAATAACCATTGCATCGACAACACCATAACAGTAACCTCTTGGTGAGATTTTGATAATTTGCATATAGGAAGTCCCCCTAAAAAGACATTGTTTAATAGTCTATGTATGTATTATATAAAACTAATAGATATAATACAAAGATACATTTTACCTTTTAAGCTTTGGGAAGTAAAAAAGAATGCTGTTTTTCAGCATTCTCAATTTATATATACAATTTAGGTCTCGAAGTTCCCCTTTGGTGGTGATTTCTTTTTTCGGAGCTAGGCTTACTTCTTTTTTCGGAACTAGGCTTACTTCTTTTTTCAGAACGGGGCTGTTGCTCTTTTTTTCGGCTGGTTTTTACCAAAGTGGTAGTCTTGTTTTCTTTAGATTCAGTGCTTGACGACTCATCGATAAATGCTTCTGTTGCTTTTTTAGTTTCATCTGCTGAATTTTCAGTGCTTTTTGAGGCATTTTTGAAGCCTCTATATAATTTCCAAATGGCTGGGATATTTCTGACCATAGGGCCGTACTGTTGAACCATCGGTCCAATTGACTGTGCTGTCTTTAATACCTGCTGTGTATTGTTCAGAAAGCCAGATATTCCTCCAGGATTACTTAATGATTTGAGCAAGCCTCCGCCGCCTGCAGCTCTTCCCGCTCCTTGCATACCCAAAAGACCACCTGGACCGCCTCCTGCTGCTCTTCCCGCTCCTTGCATTCCCAAAAGTCCACCTGAACCGCCAGCTTGGGTGCCGCCTCTGCCGAGAATTTTCGAGAGTAAACCACCACCGCCCCTATTCATTTGTGAGGGTCCCATCATTTGCCCCATCATCGGATTCCTACCACCCATAAAATTGGGTGGAGCCCCCATCATCGGTCCCCTCCCGCCAAATGGATTCCCGCCTGGTCCCATCATTGGACCTCTTCCTCCAAACAGACCTTGGCCCATCCCGCCTTGCATGGGCATTCTTGGTCTTGGCTGCATACAAACTACTCCTTTCAATATCCTTCATACATTAAAATATGCAATTAACCTAATTTGGTTTAGGTATTAAACACATAGAAAAAACTAAATTTACCTTTTTAAAAAGTGGACGAAAGGTAAAAGATGAGGATAAAAGAAATGTTAACTGGTGATTTTAGAGAAACTCTACTATAATTACAGGATGGAAAGAAAGTGAAAGCTCATGCTGAGGGAAGAAAACTACGTCAAAATCACTAGAGAATTTTTAAAATAAGGAGCAATTATATGAAAGTAAACCAATTTGAGCGTTTTAAGTTTCAGTCTTTTATTATAGAATCCATGAATAAATTTGGCTTTTTTGAGCCGACGGAAATTCAGGAGCGGATGATTCCAGTCGTTTTAAAGGGAGAAAGTGCCATCGGTCAATCGCAAACAGGGACGGGTAAAACATTTGCCTATGTTTTGCCCATCCTCGAAAAAATCAATCCACAGCGACAGGAAGTTCAGGCTGTTATTACCGCACCGACCAGAGAACTAGCAACCCAAATTTATCACCAAATCCTGAAAGTTACAGAACAATGCAACCCGGAAAACCCTATCAGGACAAGATGCTATGTCGGGGGCACGGACAAGCAACGTACAATTGAGAAATTGAAGGTGCAGCCGCATATTGTCGTAGGAACGCCGGGGAGAATTAAGGATCTAATGATTGAGAAGGCTCTTTTTATCCATACATCGAGTATCCTGGTGGTGGATGAAGCAGATATGATGCTCGATATGGGATTTATTGAAGATATGGATCAAGTAGCTGCTAAAATGCCGGTAAACCTGCAGATGCTCGTTTTTTCAGCAACTATTCCTGAGAAATTAAAACCATTTCTAAAAAAGTATATGGAAAATCCAAAGACGGTTCAGATTGATTCAAAAATAAAAGCGGCTGAAAACCTGCAGCATTATCTTCTGCCATCAAGGCATCGTAATAAAAAGCAGCTTGTTCATGATGCACTCATTCAGTACAATCCATATTTGGCCATTGTTTTTACAAATACCAAAAAAATGGCTGAAGAAGTGGCCGGCTTTTTAACTGGAAAAGGATTAAAGGTTGGCCGCGTTCATGGTGATTTAAACCCGCGTGAACGAAAAAAGATGATGAAACAGATTCAGGATTTGGAATACCAATATATTGTTGCCACTGACCTAGCTTCCAGAGGGATTGATATTGAAGGAGTCAGCCATGTTATTAACTATGAATTGCCTTCTGATTTAGATTTTTATATTCACAGGGTGGGAAGAACAGCGCGAGCAGGAAATTCAGGGATTGCTCTTACTGTGTTTGAACTTTCCGATGAAGATGCATTAAATCGATTAGAAAAAATGGGTATTCAATTTAACTATGTGGATCTAAAGAAAGACGGTTTTGTCGAAGCGGATGATCGAAATAAAAGAAAGACCCGCGTGAGGAAAGAAGATGAGGCTGATAAAAAAGCCAAATCAATGATTAAGAAACCGCAAAATGTGAAACCAGGCTATAAAAAGAAAATGCAATGGGAAATGGATAAAATTAAAAAACGTCAAAGAAAAATAGATCAGAGAAAGAAATAAGGAAGGATTGGAGAGGGTAGGGATGTTAAAAATTGGCTCACATGTTTCTATGAGTGGGAAAAATATGCTGCTTGCCGCAAGTGAAGAGGCGGTATCATATGGCGCCAATACGTTTATGGTCTACACGGGCGCACCGCAAAATACAAGACGAAAGAAAATTGAAGACCTAAATATTGAAGCAGGGAGACGACATATGGAGGCAAACGGGATCTCCGAAATTGTTGTCCATGCGCCCTATATCATCAATATCGGCAATACTACCAATCCGGACACATTTGAATTGGGGGTTAGGTTCCTTCGCAGTGAAATAGAACGAACAGAAGCGATTGGGGCACAACAAATTGTCCTCCACCCTGGGGCCCATGTTGGTGCAGGCACAGAGGCGGGGATTAAGAAGATTATTGAGGGTTTAAATGAAGTATTAACGGGTAAGGAGCAGGTTCAAATTGCTTTGGAAACAATGGCAGGAAAAGGCTCTGAGTGTGGTAAGTCATTCGAGGAACTCGCGATGATCATCGATGGTGTCAACTATAGTGATAGGTTGTCTGTGTGTTTCGATACCTGCCATACCCATGACGCTGGCTATAACCTTATCGAAGATTTTGACGGTGTATTAAATGAGTTTGATAAAATCATTGGCCTCGACAAATTAAAGGTGCTCCATATTAATGACAGCAAAAATGCAGTGGGTATGCGGAAGGACAGACATGAAAATATCGGGTTTGGTCATATCGGTTTTCAGGCACTCCAATACATTGTTCATCATCCACAGTTAGCTGATGTGCCCAAAATTTTAGAAACCCCCTATGTAGGTGAAGATAAAAATAATAAAAAAGCACCCTATCAATTCGAAATAGCCATGCTTCAAAGTAGGGAGTTTGACGCGGATTTACTTGATAAAATTATCCAAGCATAATTATCGGAATAAAAAGCTGTGCCTAGTGCACAGCTTTTACTGTTTTGTAAACTGTAGAAATAATTTATTAACTTCACGTGCCGTCTCGGGTCCGGCTGATTTGGCTATTTGTTTTACTAATCGTGCACGCTCTGCATCATCAAATATATTCACATTTTTCCCTTTTAAGTATTCGGCGATTTTTCTAGCCTGATGCCTGCTAACGGCAATATTAAATTGATGGGCGTACTTTAATAATTCTTCAGCTGTAATCGTGTTAATCTTATGATTAATGATGTTTTCAAAAATTTTCACTCTCACCACTCCTCCATGTTAATGTATGAAGAAGATACAGGAGTGTGACAATCGATTATTGTTAAAGCAACAAGGCTGTACCCTTTACAAATCAGTTGGGCCTATTGTATACTACTTAAAGTTAAATCGGAATGATTCTTAAAATTAAAGGTGAGAATAAAGACTATGCAATCAATTATTGAAATAAAACAGCTAACCTATCGCTATGAAAAAGATACTGTCCTTGAGAATATCAATATGACTATTCCTTATGGTTCTTTTTTGGCGATTGTCGGCCCAAATGGGTCAGGGAAATCAACACTTTTAAAGTTAATATTAGGCTTGCTAAAGCTGCAAAAAGGGCAGATTCTTTTATTTGGTCAGGAAATAACTAAGTTTAAGGATTGGCAGGAAGTTGGATATGTATCGCAAAAGGCTAATTCCTTTAATACAGGTTTTCCAGCTACTGTTTTTGAAGTCGTCGCAAGTGGTTTAACAAAAAAATTAGGCCTGTTTACATTTTTTAAAAAAGAACATGCAATAAAAGTAAACGAGGCTCTAGATGCTGTCGGAATGAAAGGGTATAGTAACAGAAATATTGGCGAACTCTCAGGAGGACAGCAGCAAAGGATTTTTATTGCCCGCGCCCTCGTGAGTGAACCACGGCTGCTTATCCTTGATGAACCAACTGTTGGGGTCGATGCCGAGAATGTCAATTCTTTCTATCAAATGCTTGGTGAATTAAATAAGAGCAGAAATATTGCCCTCCTATTGGTTACCCATGATATTGGTACGATATCGGATAGGGTCTCACATGTTGCCTGTTTAAATAAACATTTGCATTTTCACGGTGAAACAAAGGAATTTGAACAGCTTAGAACTGAAGGGGTTTCTGAGTTTTATGGTCATGATGTTCATTTGCTTGCCCATCACCATGAGCACGGAGGCGTTTAAAAATGATTCAAGGACTTTTTCATTATGAATTTTTACAAAATGCTTTCCTAACAGGGATAATGATTGGAATCCTTGCCCCGCTCCTTGGGGTATTTATCGTCGTTCGAAGATTATCCTTGATTGCTGATGCCCTTAGTCATGTGACACTGGCAGGTATTGCTGCAAGCCTACTCATCGAAAATAATTTTCCGATGATGGCCGGTCTAAATCCTCTTTACTTAGGGATGGTTTTTTCAGTTGGCGGATCGTTGTTCATTGAAAAGCTAAGAGGTGTCTATAAACACTATCAAGAATTGGCGATTCCAATTATCCTTTCAAGTGGCATTGGGCTAGGGGTGATTTTTATTTCGCTGGCAAATGGATTTAATACTGATTTATTCAGTTATTTATTTGGAAGTGTATCCGCCGTCAGCCGGGCCGATTTATGGGTTATTTTTATCATTAGTATCGTAGTCATTATCGTGATTATTTCATTGTATAAAGAGCTATTTTTACTTTCCTTTGATGAAGAGCATGCGAAGGCCTCAGGAATTGCAGCGAAAAGCATTCATTTCATATTTATTATCATGGTTGCGCTTGTGATTGCGGCTTCGATGAGAATTGTCGGGATCCTTTTGGTTTCCTCGTTAATGACGTTACCAGTTGCAGCAAGTATTCGCATTGCTAAAGGTTTTAAACAGACGATATTCTTATCCATCCTTTTTGGGGAAATTTCCGTGCTTGGAGGGCTTTTCACAGCCTATTATCTAGACCTAGCTCCTGGTGGAACCATTGTTATGCTAGCGGTGCTAATATTAGTGTTGGTAATCTTTTATAAAAAAATAATGATTAATAAACACGTAGATATAGGGGGGGAAGCCAAGTGAACGTACAGGAGGCTATTCAATATTTAAAAGAACATGGATTTAAACAGACAGGAAAACGTGAAGATATGCTTCAACTATTTGCTGATAGTGATAAATATTTAACGGCAAAGGAAGTCCTTGATCAGTTAAAGGATGAATATCCGGGCTTGAGCTTTGATACTATTTATCGAAACTTGACGTTATTTGTGAATATGGGAATTTTAGAAATGACCGAGTTATCAGGAGAAAAGCACTTCCGCTTTACTTGTTCTAGACACCAACATCACCATCATTTTATCTGTCTTGACTGTGGCAAAACGAAAGAAATTGATACATGCCCTATGAATGGATTAAGCGAAAACTTAAAAGGATATGATATTTCCGGACATAAATTCGAGATTTATGGACGTTGTCCGGAATGCTTGTAAAAGAAAACTCGCCAATTTCAAAAACGGCGAGTTTTTTTTATTAAAAAAATATGAAAGTATAAGATTTTCGACTTTGAGAATTGTCCAGCTCCAGCGCCCTAGCGACTAGAGTGCTTCCCTCACCTCCCTACGATAAGTCAACATCGGTTCGCTAACGCTCACCGTGTTTCCTTTAGCTAATCAGAATTTATTCCCTAAATTCTGAACGCATAAATTCAACTACGCCTCTGTCTTCGCCTAACGGCTTGGCAGTCGGCGAGTTTACATTTATCTCAGTCGGTTCAGTCCAGCCCTTACGTCGCTGACCAGGGCGCTTGCGCTTTTCTTATTATGTTCCAAAACCAGTTGTTGGCGATATTTTTCGTTCTTTAGCCAGTTTTCTACCCAAATATTTGCCTCTTTCCAATCATTGACGCGGATGACACCTTTTGGAATTGGTTGCTGATTATAAGGTGTATCAAATAATATAACAGGAATTTGACATTCTTCATGAATCATTACGGCATTATCATGTTTATCTTCAAAAAAGATATCCACTTCATGCTTTTTGGCTGTTTCAACTTTATCATGGGAACCGATTAGTTCGATGTGATGAAAAGTTAATCCATGATCAAGGAACCATTTTTCAGTCACTTCTAATAAATAGGATGATCGTGCACTAATAAAATACAATTCATGGTCCTTTTTCCAGTTATTAAGTACTTTTATTACTCCATGTGCGGGCGGGGAGCCCTGGTAAATAATCGGCTCATTTTCGCTAAACCATTTTGCAAATACCTCTTCAGGAACATTAACGAAAGGGGTTAATTCGTATTGATCAACCTCCTCATAAGCAATGTTCATGCTAAAAGCTTTATTAATATAAGGTATTATTGATTTAGGGCATGTGATTGTCCCATCGATGTCCATTCCAAATCTTTTTTTCATTAGTTATGCTCACCTTCAAATTGCTGTAGAATATCTACTTTTATTTTACCAAAGTCGAGGTTTCAATAAAGTATCTATTTAGTGGAAAATCTCATCTGGAGAAGAAATTATTAACTAGATGTGACAAACATTAACATATTAAAATTGCGCTAAGGGCAAATAATAATAAATGCTCCTATTACTGAAAGCGAGGGATTCGGATGGCGGATGAAAGAGACAAGAAAGTACAAGAAGCTCTCCAAAATGCTAATATCGGTGAAGATATCCCAAATTTCCCTTCAGAGTTTAGGGATGCAGCAGCGGAAAATGATCAACCAGTAACTACTGAATCCACAACGAATAGGGAAAATGCTGACTCGATAATTGGTGCGTCTGTTCCAATGAAATCTTCAGCTTATCAAGAAGAAATATCTCCGGAAATAGGTGCTACGGTACCAATTAAATCAGCTTATCAGGAAGAAACAGCCGCAGAAATTGCGGCGCCTGTTCCAGTCGTACGAGGAAGAGAACGGGATGACGAAAGGGAAAGTACTGCAGGTGGAACCGGAATGGGTACACTTGCTTTAGCGCTTTCGATTTTATCACTGTTTGTAATGCCTATTCTTTTTGGTGCTGCAGGTATTGTGTTAGGGTTCGTTGCAAGAAGCAGAGGTGCTACAGGACTTGGTGCATGGGCAATCGGAATTGGGGCGATGTCGATTATTGTCGGTATCTTTATTCTTCCCTTTTTTTAACACGATACTGCATAGGAGCAAAAAGAAACCCGGTAAAATCACCGGGTTTCTTATTGTTTATTTTGTTATTTTTTCTTCCTCGGCTTTTTTTCGGAAGTATTCTTCTGCGACTTGATCGATTTCCTTTTTCAATTCTTCAACCATTTGCGCTTCCGGGACCTTTCGGACAATTTCGCCCTTCCGGAATAATAGTCCTTCCCCTCGTGCACCAGCAATACCGATGTCAGCTTCTCGAGCTTCACCTGGTCCATTAACGGCGCAGCCAAGGACAGAAACCTTTATGGGTGCCTTAATATTTTGAATATATTCCTCGACTTCATTTGCAATACTAATCAGGTCAATCTCGATACGTCCGCAGGTTGGACAAGAAATAAGTGTTGCAGCATTAGATGAAAGACCAAATACCTTTAAGAGCTCTCGTGCTACTTTTACCTCTTGAACAGGGTCGGCACTTAAGGAGATCCGAAGTGTGTTTCCAATTCCTTTATTGATGATGGCACCAAGTCCTGCAGCGCTTTTTACAGTACCGGAAAAAAGTGTTCCTGATTCAGTTATTCCTAAATGCAACGGATAATCGAAAGCTCGTGCTGCCTTATCGTAAGCTTCAATTGCCAGATTTACGTCAGATGCCTTCATGGAGACGATAATATCATGAAAATCTAAATCCTCAAGAATTTTAATATGGTGGAGCGCGCTCTCAACCATACCATCTGCAGTTGGATAACCATATTTGTCTAGTATCTTCTTTTCAAGAGAACCAGCATTTACCCCAATTCGGATTGGAATACCGCGTTTTTTTGCGGCTTTTACGACTGCTTCAACCTTTTCCCGTTTCCCAATGTTCCCAGGGTTAATCCTGATTTTATCAGCCCCGCCTTCAATCGCTTTGAGGGCTAATTTATAATCAAAGTGAATATCAACAACAAGGGGAATATTGATTCTTTTTTTAATTTCTGGGATGGCATTTGCTGCACGTTCATCCGGGCAGGCAACTCGAACAATTTGACAGCCTGCATCCTCTAGGCGTTTTATCTCAGCAACAGTTGCCTCAACATCATGGGTTTTGGTTGTTGTCATACTTTGTATAATTAATTCATTGCTCCCGCCAATCGTTAAATTACCAACTTTTATTGGTCGGGTCTTTGTGCGATGGATAATTTCATTCAACTTTCATTCGCTCCTTTAATTGGAATTCGAATAGGGGATAAAAAACAATTCGACTCTATTTTATCAGTCTACTACTGTTTTTGACAAGAATTAGCGTCTATCCGCTTTAGTGTGAGTAATCAGGAAAATGATAGGTAGACCCAATATGAATTTTTTCAGGTGTTTGACCAGGATTTAGTTTACGAAAGTCGACTATCAGATCGGCAATCGAAACCGGCAGTGGTTTATTTATCTTATGCTCAACAATTGAGATCACTGTTTCACCAGGCTTTACTTTTGCGTCAAAAGAAGGAATATCGATTTTTGGTTTTCCCGTTGTTTCAACGTTGGCATCCACTTGCTGCTGAGTTGATGCAGTTGGAAGCGTGCCAATTGTTAAATCGAAATAAATAACATATATGACAAGAACAGTGAGTAGGAAACCCAAAATTTTTTTCATCGGACAAGCCTCCAAAATGGAATGTTTGTACATTCCTATGCTTGTCCACTTTCAAAAAGAACTACTGGATAAAAAAAAGCATCCAATGGACGCTTTTTAATTAATCTTCTGTTTTGGTTTCGGTATTTCGTTAATTGCTAGGTATAAGACGATAATCACGACCAACCAATTAATCATAAAACTGTTAGGGACTGTTGTTTTAATGGCAGCCATAATGGTGAAAAATAGAGTAGGCAAGGTTTCGCTGTAGGCGGCCATTCTCCATAATTGACGATATGTTAACTTTCTGCCTAACAGGTTTTTTAATGCTAATCCAATTAATGCTAGAACGGAAACTTCGATAAAACTGGCTGCACTAGAAAATAAAAAGAGTAACACGGAGATAATTGGGATGATAATCCCCCGATTTTCACCCATTGTATCAATAAATTCCAGCAAATCTTCTTTAGAGAAATTTAACCCCTGTAGCATGGAATAAGGATATGTATTACTCCTGCCCCCTGAAGCAAGGACAAATTCATCCTTTAATAAAGCAAAGGCATTTCCTTCATTCTCAACATCAGTGTCTGAAACTGCCCCTGTTGGATCGAGAATAATCGTTAAGTCATCATGATTACTCGTAACGGGAACCTTTGTATCGGCAGTAAGTTGACCGTTCTTTATTGAAAAAGCAGGTAATTCATCACTTATGATGGTTCTAGCGGAATTTATTCCAGTAGAAAGGGCGGTACTTAAGAAAATAATTGATGGCAGAATGGAAATGAAAGTCAGGAAGAAGACAAATAAAATGGTTTTTCCGATTCCTTGAAAACGAAATAGGGCAATATCCTTTGGAGAATAGATACTTTTAATTAATTGTTTAAAAATATTCATAATGACCACCTTTACACAGATTCACCATTCTATTGTAGCTTTTGTGAACGGTATATACAAGAATGTCCAATTATTTGTGAAACTAAAATTATTGTTATCCGTATTTAGTTGATAGTGTACGAAATGAAAAGTTGGCTAAATTAACAAGAAAAATTAAAGAAGGATGGAAGATATGGATATTGTTTATTGGATTGTCATAAGTGTTCTTTTTATTGTTGCTTTCGTCGGACTGGTGTACCCCATCATCCCCAGTGTATTATTTTTGTTAGCTGGGTTTTTATTATATGGCGTCTTCTTTAGTTTCGAGTCATTCCATTGGCTGTTTTGGGTTATTCAGGGTTTGTTCATTGTGCTTTTGTTTGTCGCAGATTATATTGCCAATATGATTGGAATAAAAAAATATGGCGGTTCTAAAGCAGGAATTGGGGGAAGTACGATTGGTATTATCCTTGGACCATTTGTTATCCCTGTTCTCGGAATCCTCATTGGCCCGTTTATCGGAGCGATTGCTGCTGAATTAATCTTTAACAAAAGAAATTTTAGCGACAGCTTAAAGATAGGTTTTGGCTCTGTTATTGGCTTTATAAGCAGTGTTTTGACAAAAGCAATCATTCAAGTAATTATGATTGCCTACTTTTTTATAGTTGTTTTATAATAAAAGCCACCTGAGGGGTGGCTTTTCCTAATTAATCCCGCAAATTTCAAAGGAACAATTTTGGCAATCTACTTCTTCTCTTAAATAGCTTAAGTTTTTCACGGTGAACAATTGGTTTTCGTAAGAAATAATATCCTTCTCACGAAGCTCTTTTAAGGAGCGTTGAATGACTTCCCTGGTTCCGTAGGTTAGATTGGCTAACTCTTGATGTGTTAACGGCAGGTTAATCAGGATGCCATCCTCTGTTTTTACCCCATAAGTGTTGCAAAGGCGGATGAGGATGGAGTATAAGCCACCTTTCTTCCCGTTCATAATTAAGTCCTGGCATTTCATTTGAGCCTTTAAATATCCAGTACTTAGCCAGGAAACAAGAGCATTCATTGCCTCGGGGTCCGTTAAAACAAATTCTTCAAATTGCTCCCTTTTTATGATTAGGAGTTCACAGTCGGTTATTGTTTTGGCATAAAACTGATAGCGGGGATTTGCCTTAAAAAGCTGATACTCGACAATGAGTTCTCTATCGTTTAAGATTTTTAAAATAAATTCTTTTCCTCGCAAATGGACTCTTCCAAGCGCAATACTTCCTTTAAGCAATAAGTACACATATTGGGCAGATTCCTTTTCCTGAAATAGAACGGAGCCTGATTTAACTTTTTGGATGGGTTCTCTTTTTTGGAAAAATTGAACCATTAAACTATATATAGAAGAATTGGTATCTTGCATGTTTATCACCCTTTATCCCTTTCAGTTTGATTAAAATGAATTATTAACAACATGTCAATAAGGGATTTACATGAACTGGAAGTGAGTAAAGGGGGATATGACAAAAATCGTTGACAGAATGCTGTTCAGGTGAATCATGACAATTTTTCGAAAAATGATAGCTGATGTTTTGGTTTTCGTTTTTATAAAAATTTGCGAATAAAATTGATTCCAATGGGTAATGTATTGTTGTTGGGAATCTAAGCATTTTATTTGAATCGCTTAACCAATTTTGGTATCTTTAGAACAAAGCTTTAGAAATATTCTTAAAAATCATTTTGATTTTAAGGTGACGCTAAAGCTAAAAAATACGATTTACATAGGAGGAATTACCATGGCATTTGAATTACCACAATTACCTTATGCAGAAGATGCACTTGAGCCACACATTGATAAAGAAACAATGAATATTCACCACACTAGACACCACAACACTTATGTAACTAACTTAAACAATGCTTTAGCAGGTAATGAAGAACTATTATCGAAATCTGTTGAAGAAGTTATTTCAAACTTAGATGCTGTTCCAGAAGCTGCTCGTACTGCCGTACGTAACAATGGCGGCGGCCATGCTAACCATTCTTTATTCTGGCAAATTCTTTCTCCAAATGGCGGCGGTGCCCCTGCTGGTGAGTTAGCAGATGCTATCAACAATAAATTTGGCAGCCTTGAAAACTTTAAAGAAGAGTTTGCAAAAGCAGCAACGACTCGCTTCGGCTCCGGCTGGGCATGGTTATCTGTGAACAATGGTGAATTAGAGGTTTCTAGCACTCCTAACCAAGATTCTCCATTAATGGAAGGTAAAACGCCTCTTCTTGGTCTTGATGTTTGGGAGCATGCTTACTACCTAAAATATCAAAACAAGCGTCCAGACTACATCGGTGCATTCTGGAATGTCGTTAACTGGGACGAAGTAGCTAAGCGTTATAGCGCAGCAAAATAATTGAATTTGATTATTGTGAAAAAAGGCAGCTGAAAGCTGCCTTTTTTTGTCTATTTCCTGGAAGTTTGAATAAGAACTACTGACTTGTTAAAGACTACCCTTTAGATAAAGGGGAGTTTTTATGGTAAAAAAATTTAAGATTTTAGGTGATGTAGAACTAACAAAAGATTTGTCACTACTGCTAATTATTGGTGGGTTATATTCATTAAGCATCGCTCTATCCAACACTTTTGTGAATATTTATCTTTGGAAACAAACGGGAAAGTATTCGGATTTGGCCCTTTATAATCTCTCAATCGTCGTATTGCAGCCTCTTACATTTATTTTAGCGGGCCGATGGGCCAAAAAAATTGACAGGGTGATTGTCCTTAGAATTGGTGTTATCTTTTTGGCGCTTTTTTACCTCGCAGTTCTTGTAACAGGATCAAAAGCAGCCACGTATTTACTTGTTTTAGGAAGCCTTCTTGGCATAGGTTACGGATTTTATTGGCTTGCCTTTAATGTTTTAACCTTTGAAATCACTGAACCGGAGACGAGGGATTTTTTTAATGGATTTTTAGGGGCGTTATCGTCTGCTGGAGGAATGATTGGCCCGCTTTCTGCGGGATTCATCATTACAAGATTTGAAAAGTTCACCGGTTATACTATTGTTTTTGGCTTGTCATTAGCTTTATTTGCTCTTGCGGTGTTTATGAGTTTTTCATTGAAACCACGACCTGCGGCGGGAAGTTATTGTTTTAAAAGGATTTTAGAAGAAAGAAAACTAAATGAAAATTGGCGTCTCATTACAAATGCTCATTTTTTCCAGGGCTTAAGGGAAGGGACGTTTTTATTTGTTATCTCTGTCTTTGTTTATATTTCAACGGGGAGTGAACTGTCGTTAGGGACTTTTGGTCTGATTAATTCGGGAATATCATTTGTTGCCTACTATTTAGCCTCGAGGTTTATTAAGAAAAATCATCGAAAAAAAGCGATTCTTATTGGCGGGATTATCCTCTATGCAGCCGTCCTGCTGATTGTCTGGGATATGAATTTTGCTAAGCTGTTAATTTATGCCGTTATGATTGCAATTGGTTATCCACTCCTGCTCGTTCCGTATAATTCAACTACATACGATGTGATTGGAATAGGGTGGAAGGCGGCAGAAATGAGAATCGAGTACATTGTTGTCCGTGAAATATTCTTAAATTTAGGGCGGATTGTTTCGATCCTGGCCTTTTTAGCCGCAGTAACTTGGTTTAATGAAGACAGAAGCATTCCCATTTTACTATTGTTTTTGGGTGCAGGTCATTCAATGATTTATTTTTTCATTAAGAAGGTACAATTACCTGTGGCGTAATGCGATGAGTTTTTATACTCATCGCACTTTTTTTAGTGCCCTCGGGCGCTATGGCTATTCTTTTTAAAATTGGTAAGGGTTATTCATAGAAAAATGGAGCATTATCAAATAAAATAGAGAAAGTATCGTTAAGCGTTGTAAAAAGGAAGTGTATATAAACATTGAATAAGAAAAAGAAAAAGAAGAAGTCACATGTTTCCTTTCGCTTGAACATGTTATTCTTTGTTGTGTTCATACTATTCTCTATTTTGATATTTCGTCTCGGTGAAATTCAAATTGTTTTTGGCGATGATTTTAAACGTGAACTTCAGCGGACTGAAGATATAACCGTTAGTAATCCAGTACCTAGGGGGAAAATGTTTGATCGAAATGGAAAAACTATTGTCGACAATACCCCAATGAATGCGATCACTTATACTAAATACCAGAATGCCAATCAAAAGGAAATGCTCGATACAGCTAAAAAACTGGCAAATATCATTAGTATTGATACGACAAAAGTCCGTGAACGCGATAAACAAGATTACTGGATTTTAAATAATCCTGACAAAGCAAAAAAATTAATCACCAAAAAAGAATGGACGTTGTACGACGAAAAAAAATATGAATATAAGCAAATTTATAATATGCAGCTTAAAAGAATTCCCGAATCTGAAATCGCTAGTTTTAATAATTATGAACTCAAAACGATTGCCATTTTAAAGCAATTTAATAGTGGGTACGCCTTAACACCGCAAATTGTCAAAAATAAAGATGTAACCCCGGAAGAATTCGCTGCCGTCAGTGAAAATTTAGAGAATCTTCAGGGTGTTGATACAACAACAGATTGGGTTCGAAACTATGTTTTTGGAGATACGTTAAAATCTATTCTCGGTGATGTTTCGTCCTCAGAAGCAGGTTTGCCAAAGGATGAGGTCGAAAAGTATCTTGCCCAAGATTACAGTCGAAATGATCGAGTAGGAAAAAGTTATCTGGAATTGCAATACGAAGATGTACTTCATGGTCAAAAGGCAAAGGTAAAAAATGTTACCGATAAGTCTGGGAAAATATTATCTACAGAAGTGGTTTCTGAAGGGAAACGGGGAAGTGATCTTGTTTTAACCATTGACATGGATCTTCAGGCACAGGTAGATAAAATTATTGAAGAAGAAATGTGGAATGCCAAGAAAAAATCAAATACCGGCCTATTAGACCGGGCCTTTGTTGTCGTAATGGATCCCCACACAGGTGAAATTCTTTCGATGGGCGGCAAGCAACTTCACAAGGATGACAAGGGAAAAACGGTTATGGATGACTATGCTCTTGGGAATTTTACCTCCTCCTATAACGTTGGTTCTGCAGTTAAAGGTGCGACCATTCTAACCGGTTATAAAACTGGGGCGATTAGTCCTGGGGATACCCAAGTGGATGAACCAATAAAGATAGCAAACACACCAGTAAAGAAATCTTGGAAAACCTTTGGAAGAATTAATGACTTAAGGGCCCTTCAGGTATCGTCCAACGTTTATATGTGGAAAACCGTTATTGCAATGGCACATGGACATTATGTGCCCAACCAACCACTGCCAATCGATATTACTGCCTTTGATACGATGCGCAAGACGTTCAGTGAGTTTGGTCTGGGTGTGAGAACGGGGATTGACCTTCCCAATGAAACACCTGGGGTTACAGGGACTGAGACAAAACCTGGTTTACTGATGGACCTTGCCATAGGCCAGTATGATATGTATACTCCCTTGCAGCTTGCCCAATACGTTTCGACTATTGCAAATGGCGGATATCGAATTCAACCGCATATTGTGAAGGAAATTCGCGAACCAGTTACGGAAAATAATGAATTAGGTCCAATTGTTAAAGAGATTGAACCAACCGTACTAAATCGTCTCGATATGAAGGATGAATGGATCAAGCGTGTTCAAGAAGGGTTTCGAATGGTGATGCAGGTTGGTGACGGTACTGCAGTTGGTACTTTTAAGAGTGCACCCTATCATCCAGCTGGAAAAACAGGAACAGCACAGGCGTTTTATTATGGTTCCAATCGGAGTCAGTGGGGAACACCTGTCATGAATTTAAGTCTAGTAAGCTTTGCACCATCTGATAATCCTGAAGTTGCAATGGCTGTTGTCGTGCCATGGGCATACCAGGGCAATAGCGGTCCAAGCGTTAATAACATCATCGGAAAAAGGGTGTTAGATGCATACTTTGACTTGAAGAAAACACGTTCGGGTAATGAAGGCACGGTAGCTTCTGACCAGCAAACAGAAAATACTGGCAGCAATCAAAACACCCAGCAAACCGGCCAATAATAATTTGAAACACCTGTCTCATTTGAGGCAGGTGTTTTTCTTTACCAACTAATCAGTGATACAAAAAACTTTCCCTACAATAATTTGCTTGTTTATCAAAAAGAGCCCAAGTATTTTTAAAATCGCCTATAGAACAAGAATGACTTTTCCTTTAATATGGAAGGGGGAGAAAAAGTAGGAGGATATGCAAATTGAAGGAAAATAAGAAGAAAAAAAATATTAATATATCAATTAGAATAAACATACTATTTTTTGTAGTCTTTGTTCTATTTGCAACATTAATTCTGAGACTTGGAACAATACAGATTGTCTTTGGAGAAGATTATCAGCGTGAGATAGAACAAAATGAGGTTATATCAGTAAATTCATCCGTGCCACGCGGAAAAATATATGACACGAATGGAAAGTTAGTTGTTGGAAACAAACCTTTAATTGCAATTACTTACACACGGACTAAATCTGTTAAACAAGAAGAAATGTTAGCCACTGCAAAAAAACTAGCTAAACTAATTAATAAAGACACAGAGGAAGATTTTAAATCCATTACAAAACGTGATCGTCAAGATTTTTGGATAATAAAACACCCTAATGAAGCTACGGCCAAAATAACCAAAAAGGATGTAGACAGACTAAAGAAAAAAGAGTTGGATAAAAAAGAATTTGATAAAGAAATATATAACTTAACAAGAGAAAGAATTACTGACAAAGAGTTAAATTCTTTTACCAAGCAAGAACTAGAAGTATTAGCAATTTTTAGTGAGATGTCTAGAGGGACAACGCTATCACCGCAAATCATTAAAAATAAAAATGTAACGAATGAGGAATTTGCGGTTGTTAGTGAAAGCCTTGAGTCCTTACCAGGGGTGGACACCACAACAGATTGGGATAGGTTCCAAGTATTTAAAGATAAAGAAGGGAATGGGACATTAACCTCAGTTTTAGGGAAAGTCACAAGTTCAAAAGAAGGCTTACCCAATGATAGCCTTGATTACTTACTAGCTAAGGGGTATAGTCGTAACGATCGTGTAGGAAAAAGCTATCTTGAGTGGCAGTATGAAGATGTCCTACAAGGTCAAAAGGAAGTCGTAAAGAATATTACCGACAAATCAGGAAACGTTTCCAAATCCAATTTATTTATAGAAGGAAAGAGTGGAAAAGACTTAGTTTTATCAATCGATATTGAACTTCAACAAAAGGTTGATGAGATAATTCAAGATAAACTTAGTAAAGCCAAAGTTGGTCAACCATATATGGATCGAGCCCTAGTATCTGTTATGAATCCCAAAACTGGAGATATGCTTGCTATGGCTGGTAAACAATATGTTAAGGAGAATGAAACAAACAAAACCGAAGTGAATGATTTTGCATTAGGAAACATGACCACTTCCTATTCAATGGGTTCTGTCGTTAAGGGAGCAACCGTATTAACCGGGTATCAAACAGGAGCAATCGTTCCAGGGGAAAGACAATATGACCAACCTTTGAAGTTTAAGAGTACAAATGTTAAAAAATCATGGAACTCAGTAGGTTTTGGCTTAATTGATGATTTATATGCTTTAAAAAGATCATCCAACGTATATATGTTCTTAACGGCTATGAAAATTGGCGGGCAACAAACGTATATTCCAAATGGGCCGTTAAGCATAGACAAAGTTCCAGCTATAAATAAATTCCGAAAAAACTTTGCTCAATTTGGATTAGGGGTTAGAACGGGGATTGATCTCCCTGGTGAACAAACGGGATACGGTGCTGGTCAAATTCCGCCTGACGCCGGAAAAGTATTGGACTTTGCCATAGGACAATATGATACCTATACACCATTGCAACTTGTTCAGTATATTTCTACTATTGCAAATGGTGGTTTTAGGATTCAACCTCACTTAGCAAAAGAAATTCGTGAGCCAAATAGTAATACAGATGAATTGGGTCCGATTATTCAAGAAATAAATCCTAAAATTTTGAACAAAATTGATATGAAAGATGCTTGGATTAAACATGTTCAAGATGGATTAAAATTGGTCGTCAATGATCCCCAAGGCACAGGATATGGCACAATCAAAAATAAACAATATAAGATTGCTGGAAAAACAGGAACAGCAGAAGCATTATATGACGGGCCTTTACCAGGCCACCCAATGTTATGGAATGTAACCTTTGTCGGCTATGCTCCATATGACAATCCTGAAATTGCTATTTCAGTTGTCGTCCCATGGTCAACTACTGATAAAACACATACTAATTTAGAAATAGCTGATGAAGTTTTTAAAGCCTATTTTGATTTAAAAGAAAAGAAGGACAAAGAAGGAATAGATGGACAGGATCCACTTCAAAAGAAAGAAATGAATGAGGATAAGGAAAAAAGCCCTTCCGAATGATCAAATTCAGATTGATTAAATCATGGTGTCCAACATTAGGTAATTAGTTTCTAACACCTGTCTCTAAAAAAGAGACAGGTGTTTTTTCATATTTATCATCATAAATGAGCAACCTACTATAAAGGAATTTGTAATCCTATGTCAGAAAAGATGGCTAGTAGAATGAATTTGTTGATTTTACAAAAGAACAATATTTATTTACAAAACCTTTACAATTCATTAAAACTCCGTTTACAGTAATCCGTTATTCTAATACATGTAAGGCAGACAAACATAATCAATACCAAAAACCTTAGGGGGAATAAAGGAAATGAAAAGTTTGAAAAAATTAAGCCTACTTACATTATTAGCCGCGTTAATGGTATTCACGGCTGCTTGTGGAGGCGGAGCTTCTACAGATAAAACAACAGAAAAAGACAAACCAACTACACCAAAAACTGAAGAAAAGCAAGAACTTTCGGGCTCTTTATCTGTCTCTGGTTCATCTGCCATGCAGCCATTAGTAGCAGCAGCAGCAGAAGAATTTATGAATGCAAATCCAAAAGTTGATATACAAGTAAATGCTGGTGGATCTGGTACTGGCTTATCACAAGTTGCTGAAGGATCTGTGCAAATTGGTAACTCAGACGTATTTGCTGAAGAAAAGCAAGGTATTCCTGCCGATCAACTAGTTGACCATAAAGTAGCGGTTGTAGGTATGACAGCTGCAGTTAATCCTAAAGTTGGCATTAAAGATATTAAAAAAGCTGATTTAATTAAAGTATTTACAGGAAAAATCACAAACTGGAAAGAACTTGGTGGAAAAGACCAAAAGATCGTTCTAGTAAACCGTCCTGACTCTTCAGGAACACGTGCAATCTTCAATAAGTTTGCCCTTGATGGAGCAAAGCCTGCTGAAGGAATTACAGAAGATTCTTCAAACACTGTTAAAAAGATTATTAACGAAACTGACGGTGCAATTGGTTACCTTGCATTCTCATACTTTACCGATAATTCTGTAACACCTCTTGCAATCGATGGTGTTGAACCAACTGCTGAAAATGTACAATCAGGAAAATTCCCAGTTTGGGCTTACCAACATTCTTATACTAAAGGTGAGGCTGACGGTTTAGCAAAAGCGTTTCTAGACTATCTAATGTCAGATGATATCCAAAACACTCTATTAAAAGAACAAGGATATCTTCCTGTAACAAAAATGCAAGTTGAACGCGACGCTAAAGGGAATCAAAAAAATAAGTAATAATATGGTTCAAATAAGGAACGGGGTAAATGCGATTGTGCATTTACCCTATTATGACGTATTTTAGGGGTGTTTGGTGCATTATGGAAAAGTTGATTCCTGCCAAGGACAGGTTGTTGAAATCTAAAAATAATTGGATGGACGGTGAACTACGAGGGAAAGTTCTTGTTATTTTGTGTGCAGTGATTATGATATCAGCAACCATATCAATAACAATATTCATAGGAACAAAAGGTCTGCAGTCTTTCATAAAAAATGGTGTAAGTCTTTTTGAGTTCTTAACCAGTACGCACTGGAATCCTACCGATCAAGCTAAGCCTGAATATGGAGCTCTTCCGTTTATTTTTGGCTCCTTTGCTGTTACCTTTCTATCAGCACTTGTTGCTGCACCATTAGGGATTGGTGGCGCGATATTTATGACCGAAATTGCTCCATCCTGGGGGAGGAAAATATTACAGCCAGTTGTTGAGCTTTTAGTTGGTATACCGTCTGTTGTTTATGGATTCATCGGGCTTACAGTACTAGTTCCTTTTATCAGAGAACATGTGGGAGGATTAGGCTTCAGCTTATTATCTGGTATGATTGTTCTTTCAATCATGATATTGCCAACCATTACTACCATTGCTACGGACGCAATAAGTTCGCTGCCAAATAGCTTAAGAGAAGGTTCATATGCTCTTGGCGCAACCCGGTGGCAAACCATTAGAAAAGTGCTTATCCCTGCTGCACTGCCAACCTTGCTGACAGCCATTGTTTTAGGTATGGCGCGAGCATTTGGTGAAGCTTTAGCCGTTCAAATGGTAATCGGAAACGTCAGAAATTTACCATCAAGTATTTTGGATGCGTCAGCAACTTTAACAACGATTATTACATTAAATATGGGACATACGACGTACGGAAGTGTTGAAAATAATACGCTTTGGTCTATGGGCTTAATTCTTTTGGTAATGTCCTTTGCGTTTATTCTACTCATCCGCTATCTATCATCAAGGAGGAAGCTGTAATGAACAGTAAAACAGCTGACCGAATTGCAACCGGAGTATTTGTTGCTATTGCCATTATTATCATTTCAATTCTTGTCGGATTATTCTCATATATTTTGGTTAATGGACTTAAACATATTTCATGGGAGTTTTTAACCACCCCTTCAAGCAATATTCGTGCAGGTGGGGGAATACGCGACCAATTATTCAATTCGTTTTATATTTTACTGATTACGATGATTATTGCAGTCCCACTTGGGGTCGGTGGGGGAATCTATATGGCAGAGTATGCAAAGCCAGGCAAAGTAACGGATATCATTCGTTCCTGTATTGAAGTTTTAGCATCGCTGCCATCTATCGTGATAGGAATGTTCGGTTTATTGATGTTTGTTAATGTTACAGGATGGGGCTATACGATATTAGGTGGAGCCTTAGCACTTACAGTCTTTAATTTGCCTGTCATCGTGCGAGTAAGTGAAGACTCGATTCGTGCCGTTCCACGTGATCTGAAGGAGGCCAGTCTTGCCTTAGGAATTACCCATTGGCATACAATAAAAACCGTTATTTTACCTAGTGCTTTCCCATCTATTCTAACGGGTGTCATTCTTGCAGCAGGAAGGGTGTTTGGAGAAGCAGCAGCCCTATTATTTACAGCCGGTCTTTCCACACCAAGGCTCGATTATACAAATTGGAATCCATTTTCTGATCAATCACCATTGAATATATTTCGTCCTGCGGAAACACTTGCCGTTCATATTTGGTCTGTAAATACGCAAGGATTAATTCCCGACGTGGAAGAGGTTTCGAATGGTTCTGCAGCGGTGTTAGTGATCTCGGTTTTACTATTCAACCTACTAGCTAGATGGATTGGAAGACTTATTCATAAAAAAATCACGGCGACTAAATAAAGGGCGGGTGAGAACTGTTGGCTTCAGCATTAATGAATAAACCCACTGGTAAGCAAGAAGTACAATCAGTCAGGCAAATTAACAAGGAACTGATTTTAGAAGTAAATAATTTAGAGATTTTCTATGGTGAAAAACGTGCCGTAAACGAAATATCAATGGTAATTGAGAAAAATTCAATTACCGCTTTAATTGGACCTTCAGGTTGTGGAAAATCAACCTTTTTACGTAGTATTAATAGAATGAATGACCTGATCCCTGGTGCAAGGGCTGAAGGTGAAATTATTTATGAAGATCTCAATATTTTGTCTGAGCAGATAAATGTTGTTGCTTTACGCAAGGAAATTGGCATGGTATTCCAAAAACCCAACCCATTTCCAAAATCAATATATGAGAATATTACACATGCCCTAAAGTTTGCAGGAATTAAAAAGAAAAGCATGCTAGATGAAATTGTCGAAGAAAGCTTACAGAAAGCGGCTTTATGGGATGAGGTAAAGGACAGACTTCATAAATCTGCACTCTCACTTTCGGGTGGACAACAGCAACGACTTTGTATTGCAAGGACCATTGCGATGAAGCCAACCATCATGCTCCTTGATGAACCTTCCTCAGCACTCGATCCTATTTCCAATGCAAAGGTAGAAGAGTTGATCATCGACTTGAAAAAAGACTATTCAATTATTATTGTGACACATAATATGCAGCAGGCTTCACGTATCTCAGATAAAACGGCCTTCTTTTTTAAGGGAGATTTAATTGAATATGATGCTACGGAAAAAATCTTTACAAATCCTTCTGTAAAAAAGACGGAAGAATATATTTCTGGACGGTTCGGATAAGGGGGGAATGTTGTGTCAATTAACACGTTAACAAGACAAGTGTATGATATTAATGATTTGAATTTATGGTACGGAGAACATCACGCTTTAAAAAATATTAACTTTCCGATAAATAAAAAAGAGGTCACAGCCATTATCGGTCCATCCGGCTGCGGAAAATCAACTTTCATAAAAACACTAAATTTGATGATTAATATGGTTCCGAATGTAAAAATGACAGGCGAAATTAATTTTAATGGACAAAATATATTAGATGAGAAAATGGATCTGGTAGAACTTCGGAAAAACGTAGGAATGGTTTTTCAGAAGGGAAATCCATTTCCACAATCAATTTATGATAATGTTGCCTATGGTCCAAGAATTCATGGAATCAAAAAAAAGACTCATCTTGATGAGGTTGTCATCAAATCATTAATGGATGTGGCTTTATGGGATGAAGTAAAGGACCGATTAAATACTCCTGCTTTAGGGCTATCAGGAGGACAGCAACAAAGGTTATGTATCGCAAGAGCATTAGCTACAAAACCAGGTGTTTTGTTAATGGATGAGCCAACTTCTGCCTTGGATCCGATTTCCACCTTGAAAATTGAGGAATTGATATTAGAATTAAAAGAAAAATATACCATTGTTATTGTTACCCATAATATGCAACAAGCTTCACGGGTATCAGATAAGACTGCTTTCTTTTTAATGGGTGAACTAATTGAACTAGATACAACTTCTACTATTTTTTCTAATCCACATGACTCACGTACTGAAGGTTATATTACAGGAAGATTCGGATGATGGGGTGACTAATTTGAGTACCAGATCTAATTTTGACAATAATTTAAAACAGTTAAATGAATTGCTTTTAAACATGGCCAGTCAAACAGAAAAAGCAATAAAAGAGGCAATGCTTGCATTAATCAATCAGGATATGGAGCAGGCAAAAGCTGTTATTGATGGTGATAATGAAATTGATGATATGGAACATGAAATTCATGATAAAGCATTATTACTAATTGCCAGAGAATCTCCGGTAGCAACGGATCTTAGAAAAATAAATGTAGCATTAAAAGTTTCATCAGAAGTTGAGAGAATGGCTGATATGGCAGTGAATATCGCGAAATCTGCGATACACATTGGCAGGGAAAAGCATATTACAGAAATTGTTGATATACACAAAATGATGGAAATAGCGTTAGAAATGGTAACTGAGTCCATTACGGCCTTCTATTCTGAAGATATTTCACTTGCCCAAAGATGTGCGAAAAGAGATGATCAGGTGGATAAAATGTTTGGAAGTTTGATTCAGGAACTTTTGAGCTTTATTCCGCATAATCCAAACTCGACGAACCAAATTATCCAATTAGCGTTTGTTTGTAGGTTTATTGAGAGGATCGCAGACCATTCAACCAATATCGCAGAGAATGTTGTTTACCTTGTAACAGGAGAACGGATTAATTTAAATGATTAGAATATAAATAGAGATTTTTTAAGATGGAGCTGATATGGAGGCTTCATCTTTTTTTGTGGAAAAGGGGCGGAGCGCCGCAAAAATGAATCACTTTAACCAGTTAAAGTGAAATACCCATTTCACTAGACGAAAGATGTGAAGTCTTGCTCTGCTCTCACCGCCTTTATTAGGTGACTACGGCTTATTCTCTAAATTTATTTCCATGGTAGGGTTGGGAGTTGAGGCTCATGATCTTTTTTTTGAAAAAATGTCGAAATAAATAGAGAAACAACAAAGGGAAATGTTGATTTTTGTTGGAAAAAGAGTTATTTCAAGTCCTTTTTAAAAAATTCCCTCCCCTACATTTGCTGGCAGTAAGGGCATGCGCAATACGACAAATTGCGTTTATTGTGTGCCTGTCAAACTGGTGTTACGATTAAATTATCAACGAAAATGAATAATTTGGCTATTTTAGCATATATTGATTGATTACGGAATGGAGGAAGTTATGAAAGAGGAACTTATTAAACTAAGAGAGGATGGTTTATCATTTCGAAAAATCTCCTCAGAACTGGACACAACGGTTGGTAAGGTTCAATACAGCTTGAATAAATGTCAGGATAGTGAAAGACCAAATCATATGACTAACGGTTGTCTTCAAAACAGTAAAGATGAAAAAATCTCCGACAGCAACATGACACAAGCTTTTGTACCTAAAAAGGGTGAGCTTGCCGCAAAGCTTGTCACGCCTCGAAAGATGTTCATTTGGTGGGAGGTTTCCGAAACACCAAAAAGAATGATAGAACTTTTTTTTAACAGAAAGTTTTCAGACCTCGTTCCGGTTTCCAGAATTTATGATGTAACGGATATCATCTTTAATGGAAAAAACGCCCACCACTTTTATGAAATCACCGTGCCCTATCAAAGGGGGTATTGGTTTATTAGAGGATTGACAGCAAATCGCAGCTATGTAGCGGAATTAGGAGTTTATCTTTCTGAAACGAGCTTTTTTCCTATTTATCGGTCAAATTGCCTGCAAACTCCAGCGAATGTTTTATTGAACGAAACTGAAATGTGTCGGGATATGATTCAATATCAACAGTTTGAGGACCATCCTCCCAAATGGATTGATCATGTAAGTACCTACAGCTATTATTTGGAATCTGCTACCTTGGAGGGGGGGAATGGATAAAATAGTATCCCAGCATGTTACTAACAGTCTTAATGGCTGGAAATTTAGAATACTAATGCTTTGCTGGGAATATCCGCCCAATATGGTAGGAGGTCTATCAAGGCATGTGTTCGGCTTATCTGTTCAATTGGCCGAAATGGGGCATGAAGTGCATGTTTTGACTGCGGGAAATGGTGATCTTTCACCCTATGAAAAAATGAATGGTGTGGATGTTCATCGGGTTAAACCCATTCATGCTTTCGATGATGACTTTCTTTCCTGGATTGGCGGACTTAATTTAGTCATGGCGTTTAAGGCCGAGAAATTAACAGAAGGGATTCAATTTGACTTCATACATGCCCATGATTGGCTAGTTGGTTCAGCGGCTATGGCTTTAAAAGAGTCGCTATCAATTCCGTTATTAACGACAATCCATGCTACAGAGCACGGAAGAAATAATGGCATTCATTCCGAAATGCAGCAATTTATTCATGATAAGGAACAACAATTAATAAATGAAACTGATCAGTTAATCGTTTGCAGTGATTACATGAAGGATGGACTCATTTCAATTTTTAAAGCATCTGCTGAAAAAGTTTCCGTTATCCCAAATGGAATTGAACCGTTGACAATAAAAGACCATGCAGAGGAGATTTTTCCTAATCTTAAGCAAAAAAAATATATTTTTTCAATTGGGAGGATGGTACGCGAAAAAGGATTTGAAACGATTATTGAGGCAGCAGCTATAGCTAAGGAAAAGGGTTTGGACTCTTTTTTTGTTGTTGCGGGGAAAGGACCGATGCTAGAAACTTATCGACGGCAGATTGTTGATTGGAAATTAGAAAACTATGTTGAGTTTGTAGGATATATTAGTGATGAACAAAGGAATGCTCTAATTGAGGGATGTGAGATGGCAGTCATTCCAAGCTTGTATGAACCATTTGGTATTGTTGCCCTTGAAACCATGAGCCTCGGGAAACCCACGATTGTTTCCAATACGGGGGGGATGAAAGGGATTGTGAAACATCTACAAACGGGATTGCTGATGGTCCCAGGGAATGCCCACAGCTTGCAGGAACAAATTGATTATTTATTGAAAAACCCGCTCGCGGCAAAAGCTATTGGCGGAAGAGGAAGGCAAATTGTGATTAGTTTGTATGGATGGAAGCGAGTGGCTACAGAAACCATGCGAGTTATGGAAGACTCTTTGTTATCTAAACGTGTAAAAGGGAATAAGGAAATAGAAACACCAAATACATTGTAAATAAGGTGTAAATGATGATGAATCTAACTAATACTGAAAAAAATCAACTGACCCCAAAACACCAGCTGTTAAACGATACACTGCAATTTATTCCTGGAATATGGGTAAATGGACAATACTATTGGCTGCAGAATCGCACAGAAATGGTCCTTTACGATGAAGAGATCATTATTAAGGTAAAGCAAGAGCAGCTCCACTCGAAAATCCGCTTTTGTCATATATATGTTAGTAATCATAGCATGCAAACGAAAGAGGTAAAGGTTTTAGCGATGCACCATTTTTCAAATGTAAGTCAAGATAACATCACATATATTTCACCAATCGATAATCGGATTTTTCACCACACGAAAAAAAATGTCTATTTAGTTAATGGGCTATTTAAGGGAGACGGTTTGACTGAGTATACGGCAATACCTCAATGGTATGCTTATACAGATCAAATATGGAATTCATTGCAAAAGGGAAGCTTAAAATATCAGCCGATTGCTAAGGGACCAGCAGCTAGTATATTCGCTATTAAAATGTCAATCCAGCAACAAGAAACCAGTAAAATGAATACATGGACTATTACAGGCTCAAGTAAAAATGAATTACTTGCAATGGAGGAAGGACTTTTTAAAAACGCACTAGCATTTCCTTTTGAAAAATGATATTATAGAAAAGTCGTATGAATGAATAGCTTAATCGTTTGGAGGGAAATTAACATGCGTGTGAATATTACATTAGCTTGCACTGAGTGTGGAGATCGTAACTATATTTCAACAAAAAATAAACGTAATAACCCAGATCGTCTTGAGCTTAAGAAATATTGCCCAAGAGAGAAGCGTACAACAGCACATCGCGAAACAAAATAAGCAGTAGGGCTTCCTGCTGCTTTTTTTGTTGGCTGATAGGAAACGATAAATTTCCTATCAGGCATAAGGGGGTAACTACACCTCTGTCTTCGCATTTTAAGCTCGCCAATTGGCGAGTTTTCTTTAGCTAAAATTTAGGAGGTTTCTAATATGATTGATAAAAACTCCCTTCGAAAACAGATGAAAGAAACACTCTCAACGCTTTCAAAACCCCTCTATGAAGATTATTCCTATAAAATTGCAACTAAGCTCTTTGAAGATGAGAACTGGATTCAAGCACAAGTCGTTGGTATTACTGTTTCGAAGGCACCAGAAGTAGATACCTTTCAAATTATTCGAAAGGCATGGGAATTAGGAAAACAAGTGGCTATTCCAAAATGTTATCCGAAGGAAAGGAAGTTATCTTTCAGAACCTTAAGCGAATTTTCCCAACTGGAATCCGTATACTATGGGTTATTGGAGCCGATTGCCGAATTGACAACGGAAGTTCCTTCTGAAAAAATGAATCTCTTAATTGTTCCCGGAGCAGCCTTTACAAGGGAAGGATATCGCTTAGGCTTTGGTGGAGGTTATTATGACCGATATTTACCTAGTTACTCCAACCAAACCCTATCACTTGCTTTTAATGAGCAAGTAATTCCTGGAATCCCTGTGGAAGAACACGATATACCCGTTTCGAAAATTATTACAAATCTTGAGGTCATAGTACCAAAATGATGGAAACAACGATTATTTTCGCTGTTATTATTCTAACAGGACTATTGGGAAATAAACTCAAATCATTGACTAAATCTGGTGCTTTTGCTGCTGTAATGGTAGGACTTGCCGTCTTCCTTGGATTTGGTGTAAACGGTCTGGTTCTACTTGGTGCATTCTTTTTGACTTCAAGTCTTTGGTCCAAATATAAAAGTTCTGTAAAAAATCCAATCGAAGAAAAATTGGCAAAAGGTGCAACAAGAGATTGGCGTCAAGTGCTCGCAAATGGCGGGGCTGCCGGGCTTTTTAGTTTCATCTATTATTTTAACCCAGATAGTACTTGGTTAATTGGCTTTGCTGTTAGCCTTGCCAGTGCAAACTCTGATACATGGGCATCGGAAATTGGTCCGCTCAGCAAAAAGGCTCCCATCTACATACGAACCTTAAAACGAGTTGAAAAGGGAACATCAGGAGCAATAAGTTTATTAGGAACTCTAGCTGCAGTTGCTGGTTCGCTGCTCATTTCACTGCTCAGTTTTTGGCTGTTCCATTTGGACATCCTGCTTAGTTTCCTTATTTTTTTATTTGGTTTTATCGGAAATATAATTGATACCTTCATTGGCGCCTTTTATCAACAAGTATATCATTGTGATCAATGTGGAATGGAAACCGAAAAAGAAGTACATTGCCATTTACCGACGAGGCGAATCAAAGGGACTGCTTATGTGGATAATGATATGGTTAATTTCCTTTCAGGGTTTCTTGCGGCGATGATGGCGATTTTCCTTATTCATTTGTTCATTAATTTTCCCAGCCATTTATTTTAACAAAATTTATAAATAGACAACGGTTACATTGAAATACTTAGTGAAAAAAATTTATGAAATAATATACAATATAGTTGTAGGAGAAAATAACCCAAGCTTTATCCTACTTTTATATCTTTGTTAGGAGGAATCTTTATGTTGAAACGTGTGAATAGAGTTGCTCTTATAGGAACAGGCTTTGTTGGTTCAAGCTATGCCTTTGCCATGTTGAATCAAGGAATAACAGAAGAGCTTGTCTTAATTGATTTAAATAAAGAAAAGGCTGAAGGAGACGCAATGGATCTAAATCACGGACTTCCATTCGCACCTTCACGTACAAAAATTTGGTATGGCAGCTATGCTGATTGTGGTGAAGCAGATCTTGTTGTAATCACTGCAGGAGCAAACCAAAAGCCTGGTGAGACGAGACTTGACCTTGTAGAGAAAAATACAAGGATTTTTAAAGCCATTGTCGAAGAAATTATGGCAAGTGGATTTGATGGTATTTTCCTCGTTGCTACTAATCCGGTGGATATCTTAACCTATGCAGTTTGGAAGTTTTCCGGACTTCCAAAAGAGCGAGTGATCGGTTCTGGTACGATTTTAGATACGGCTCGTTTTCGCTATTTGCTAGGAGACTATTTTGATGTGGATACCCGTAACGTCCATGCCTATATTATTGGTGAACATGGGGATACCGAATTGCCGGTTTGGAGCCACGCCGATATTGCAGGTACGTCCATCTCGGATTGGACAAAAAATAAAGAGGGATATAACAAAGAAGACCTTAATCAAATCTTTTTGAATGTTCGCGATGCTGCATACCATATTATTGAACGAAAAGGTGCCACCTACTATGGAATTGCTATGGGCTTAGTGAGATTAACAAAAGCGATTTTGCAAAATGAAAACTCAGTTTTAACTGTTTCTGCCTATCTTGAAGGTGAATATGGGCAAAAGGATATATACATTGGTGTTCCTGCAGTGGTTAATCGTAAAGGGATTAAACAAATAGTAGAGTTAGACTTAAATGATGATGAACAGGTAAAATTCACGAACTCTGTTAATGTATTAAAGAAAACAATGGAGCCAGTTTTTCAGAAAATATAAAACGAAAAGGGGCAGATTCTTTTGAATTTGGCCTTTTTTTACTGACATAGGGATAAAATTGATGTCATCTTCACAGAATAGTCGTAGGAGGGATGACAATGTCTCGCATGTTAACATCCATTTTGATGATTGGTTCCATTGGTTATTTTGCCTTCCGGTACAGATACCGGATTCTCAATGTTCTACTTGCTTCTGGCTGGATGCGCCGTCTTGCGGTAGGCTCGATTATGAGCTTTCCAGGAATAAAAAACAAAATGATGAAATCAGTATTTGGAGGACCATCTGAATGGTGAAAACCACAGATGGTTTTTTATTTTGGTAATTTGTCTAAATAGTTAATTATTATCATTTCACGTTGTTACATTTATGTAAACTCTGAATTTAGTCTATAATGAAAGAAACACGGTAAAATGAATGTATATTTATTATCTGATTGTCATTTATCGATGAAGCCAATATGGCACTAGTGATAGAAAGTAGGGGAGAAATGAATACTAGAGAGAGTTACATCTTTTGGAGGCTGGCCTATTCTTTCATCTCTGATCATGGTTATCGTATTATTCAATTATTTGAAAATCAAAAAGAACTATGGCTTGAAAAATTAGAAAATAAGAAAGCTCCCATCATACGAATGCTGCTCCATGATTTAGACTGGAGCAATGCCATGCAAAGAGATATCGAATTTACTGCTTCCAATGGGGAAAGAGTGCGCAAGCAAATAGGTCGAAATGAATTAAAGGTGATCAACATTTACATCAGCCAATTTCCGCCGGTTGATGAATATGAATATCGACTTGCTAAGCCATTTATCAATCCAGACGGAAATAAGACGGAAGTAAACTCGATATTATTGACGAGTGAAGATTATGAGCCGGGTTTTCAACGGCTGACAGATTGGCTTAAAAGCGAGTTAACCTTCCCGATTAATGATGAATACTCCGTGGAGGAAGCCGAGAATCAAAAAAAAGCTACCCTCGAATATGCCATGGAAAAAGTAAAATCAGAAAAGGCGATTTTTACTAATGGCAAACCTTTATTTACCTATTTATTAATGCTCATTCAGGTGGCTATGTTTTTCTGGCTTGAGACACATGGAGGGAGTACCAATACATCGACTTTAATTAAGTATGGGGCAAAATTTAATCCATATATTTATAACGGAGAATGGTGGCGATTCCTTACACCAATCTTTCTTCATATTGGATTTGCACATCTAGCAATGAATACAATCAGCTTGTATTTCTTAGGAACAATGGTTGAACGAATCTTTGGCAATATCCGCTTTTTATTTATCTACTTTTTTGCTGGAATACTTGGGTTCATAGGTAGTTTTTTGTTTGTTGATAATATTTCTGCAGGAGCAAGTGGAGCCATTTTTGGCTGCGCAGGTGCATTGCTTTATTTTGGTTTAATGAATCCGAAGCTTTTTTCCCGGACATTGGGTCCGGCTTTCATTGTCATTATTTTAATCAATTTATTCTTTGGATTTTCACGTAATGGCATTGATAATGCAGGACATATCGGTGGATTAATCGGGGGGTTCCTTGCTGCAGGAATGTTGCATCTTCCTAAGCAGAAAAAGCCACTAGTGCAGATGGCATTTCTAATTTTATCCCTTTCTTTAGTTTGGGGTTCCTTATCTTACGGATTTAGTCATTCAGCAAAAAGTATGGATGAAAACTCTATGCTATTGTTGGCGCAGGAAAATATTAAACAAGAGAACTATCAACAAGCATATAATGAATTGAAGAAAGTGGAAGAAAAATCAGATCATCCTTCAACACAAATATATTTTTTATTATCCTTTACTGAAATCAAGCAGAACATGCTTGATGATGCTCGGATCCATTTGCATAAGGTTTTACAATTGGATCCTGATTTCCCTGAGGCCAATTATAATCTGGCTCTTATTTATCTTGAACAGAATGATTTTGTACAGGCGAAAAAGTACGCTGAAAAAGCAGCTGAGCTAAACCCGAATAAAAAGGAATATACGAATTTAGTTCATGAAATTAATCAATATCTTCAATCATCTGGCGTAAGAGAATAGGCTCGCCTCTTACTGTCTCAGTTAATACTAATAGATGTGATTTGTTATTGGCTAATAGGATAAGTGGGAGGGTGCTGCCAATCGGATTTACAGTTGTCCCATCTTGCCTTTTTATTCCAAGGAAATAATTTTTATAAAGGCCTTCCCATAATTGACCAACAATCGTATCCGTTTCTTGTTTTGTAAAACCTGGAAGACCGGACTTTGCCCGTTTGTTGAATTGATTTAAAGGAAAAGCCTGATAGTCACGTAAATGAATACCATAGTGCCTGACACCCTTATTCCAGCTGTATTGTAGCATTCGTTCTGTCTGTTCATCCAATTCCTGTTTCGATTTGTTCTGTTCTCTTGTTTTTGGATCCCGAAAGGAATAATCTGTGTTTTCGTCTTGAAGGACGATATACAATTGATCAGCCGATAAGGCCTGTGAACTGTAAATCTGTCCTTCATTCTTATGAAGCTCGGCATAATGGAAGCTGATTGCTTGCAAAAAGGCACTTTTATCACTGGATACCCGTTTTTCTTGGATAATTGTAGCCTTGTTTTGTTTCCAATTCCCAAGTTGTCCGATTAGCCTGCCATTTGAAAATAAAAATCCGACATCTTGGCGTAGATAAGCTTTTCGATCAAGAGTAGAGTCAATTTTCCAAAGTAAAGAATTATGGTTTACAAGCTCAAGGGACGTTTCAGTTGTTATAAAGGTTACTTTTGGATCAATTGGGAAAAAAGTAATACTTTCCTGTGCTTTAGGATTTTTGGAATGGAAAAAAACCATTGCAGTAATACCTAAAATCAATATGCCAATTAGAAAATATATTTTTTTCACAATGACTTCATCCTCCCGTGGTTTTACGTACATACCTTGTTTGTCCTATTACTGTTATATGGGAAATCTATTGAAGAAATGACAGTTGAGGATGTTTTATCCCAGAAAGGGTCAATAAAAATATTTATTAACATTATTGCCTTGAGGGGAAATGCCGCATGGGTTATACTTTTTTTAGAAATCTTAATTATTTTTCTCCATTATTAAAATTAAGGTGGGACTCCCTTGATGAAAACGGTTTATGAAATTCAGCAATTTTTAAAGCAATTTGGCACGATTATTTATATAGGCGATCGAGTTGCCGACCTTGAATTAATGGAAACAGAGCTAAAAGAGCTATATCAATCACAGTTGATAGAAACACGTGAATTTCAAACAGCACTTTTAATAATACGTCACGAAATTCAATTTCAAAAAGAAAAAAATAAAGATAGGTGAATAAATTGTCTAATCAATGGATTGTAGGGGTTGACTTAGGTGGAACCACTACGAAATTAGCTTTTATTACAATGGATGGGGAAATTGTTTATAAATGGGAAATATCGACTGATAATTCAAATGAGGGACAATTCATTACTTCCAATATAGAAAAGGCTATCAATGAAAAACTTAATGACCTTGGCCAAACAAAGGCAAAATTATTAGGCATTGGCATGGGTGCACCAGGACCAGTGGACTATGAAACTGGGACAATTTTAAACGCGGTGAATTTAGGCTGGAAGGATAACTTTCCACTAAAGGAAAGTCTTGAAGCTTCCACTTCACTAAAAGCGGCAGTTGAAAATGACGCAAACTGCGCGGCATTGGGTGAGATGTGGAAGGGTGCAGGGAATGGAGCGAAGGATCTTGTTTGTGTTACACTGGGAACTGGTGTTGGTGGCGGGGTCATCGCAAATGGAAATATTATTCAGGGTATCAACGGTGCCGCAGGAGAAATAGGCCATATCACGGTAATCCCATTTGATGGTGCTCCTTGTAATTGTGGTAAGACAGGGTGTCTTGAAACGGTTGCTTCTGCGACTGGGATTGTCCGGTTAGCGATGGGTGAACTTAAAAAAGCTGAGTCAACGGGTGAATTAAGAGCACTGCTTGTAAAGAACGGAAAAGTTACCGCCAAAGATGTTTTCGATACTGCTCGTAATGGTGATGAATTGGCGCAACAGGTATTGAATGAAGTTTCCTTTCATTTAGGGTTCGTCACAGCAAATATTGCCAATACCCTTAATCCAGAAAAAATCGTTCTTGGCGGCGGAGTTTCAAAAGCTGGAGATATTTTATTAGACTCCGTAAAAGAATACTTTGCTAAGTTTGCCTTTTCAGCCGTTAGGAAGTCCACACAACTCGCTCTAGCAACCTTAGGAAATGATGCAGGGGTTCTTGGCGCTGCCTGGTTGATAAAAAATAAATTAAATCAATAAGTTATTCAAGAAAAACACAAGCGCCTTGGTACTTGCGCTGGACAATTCTCAAAGTCGAATGATATAAATTCTAATACTTTAAAAAAGCCGGCAATTTACGGCTTTTTTCCTATTTATTGAAACATTATGAAAACCTTGAAACATTTTTGTCAAAAAAACGTACTAACATATGTGAGGTTTAAAGGGAGGGGGAATTGGTTTAAATTGAATCGACTAAAGTATGGAAAGTATATGTTAATACTCGTTTTTATTTTTTTGCCCCTCCTTTTAAGTGCGTGTACAAATAAGGAACAGGCAAAGCCTAAAATTCCCGCTAAAAATGAAAAACCGAAGGCTTCTCTTTTAACAGGGAGTGAATGGAAATTACCTATTTCTATCCCAGAAGGGGAATTTTACAAGCTTAGTGGCTGGATTTCTGATGAAGAGGTTCTTTATATCACTAATTTAGAACAAACTTCAATGGTATATCGGTATCAGCTTTTAACTGGCAAAAGTGAATTAATTTATAAAAGTGAATGTCCAATTGTTAACGTGCAAATTAGTCCATCCAAGAAATTTATCTTGATCCATTCAGCACCGTCATCTTATGAAGGATTAATTACCATCATCGATGCAAAGGGAAATGAGAAATATCGAGAAGCCATCCCCTCCTATGACCTTGTATTTGAATGGAATCCAATTAATGAATCACAAGTCCTTGTTTCAAAATTTAATGAAGATTGGACCTTTCAAATCATGTTATTGGACATGAAAAATTCAAAATCAACCGTAGTTTCCTTGCCACAGCCTTTTGTTAAGTGGCTGGATGAAAAAAAACTTGCATTTCTAAATTGGGATGAAGATAATCCTGCATTATTTGCTCCCTTAATGGTAAAGGGTTTAGATAATGAAAACGAACAAACATTGTTTCCAAAAGTGTTCCAATTTTCTACCTTTCGTCACCTCCTGATGACAATCACAGTTAATGATCAAGATCAAACAAAAGCAACATATTCTTTTTTTGATAAGCAGAATAAAGAGATATTTACGTTTTCCATCCCGCAGCTAACAAAGTTTTCCGATTGGTTAGTTCCTTTTTATGACTTTAATGAGCAAAAGGGTCAATTTATGACTTTTAAGCCCTTAAATAGCGGGGAGGTTGATTCCTATAGGGGTGGATTCGAACTCATGGCTTATTATCTTAAGAAAGGGAGCAGCGAACGGATTATGACCGGTCTGGAAAATGAGCCAATCAATTTTTCACCCTCAGGAGAGGCGCTTCTTTATGGCAATCGATATGAAAAAATTATCGACATAAAGGGAAGAAAAATATATAAGCTAATTAAGGAATGACTTTATCCTTATTTATTGAAAAAAAAAGACTGCCAACCGGCAGTCTTTTATCTTAGTGGGTCCCCATTGGAAATCCAGATTCTTTAATTGTCATAAAGACAAACCAGCCAAAAACAACGAAAGAAGCTAAACCCCAAAAAGCGCCTAATAAGTTTTTATTCTTTATTGCACTATATGCTCCGAATGCTGCAAGCAGGGTTACGATAGCAAAAATAATAACTAAACCCATGGAAAATCCCCCTTTTTAGTCGTAAGCAGGCAAACGCCTAATAATTCAAAGAAAATTATGTAACTATATTATATACATTCGTTTCCTATTTTATATTTTTTTCTTTCATTTGTCGAGGGCAAAAACGTGGAATGTTAAGCATTGCTTTCTTACTTTAGGTAAAATAGTGTAAAATGATGGTATCGCAATTTGTTATTGGAGGTATTATTAATGAAATGGCAGCAAATTCCCTTAGGGACTCTGCAAACAAACTGTTATATCGTAGAAAATTCTCAACGTTCCTGTTTAATTTTCGATCCTGGAAGTGAAGGAAAAAAGCTGATTCATTTGCTGAATCAGAGAAAATTAACACCTTGTGCGATTTTTTTAACACATGCACATTTCGATCATATTGGAGCGGTTAATGAAGTAAGAGATACCTATAAGATCCCCGTATACATACACAAAAAGGAAGAAAAGTGGTTAAGTGACCCTGCCTTAAATGGCTCACAATTATTTATGTTTCAGGATTCAATCAGAGTAAGTCCTGCCGACCATATCATAAAAAATGAGGGACCGATGGAAATCAATGATTTTACATTCAGTGTTTTTCATACGCCTGGTCATTCCCCGGGAAGTGTTTCTTACTATTTTGAGAAGGAAAGGTTTGTTATCTCAGGTGATGCCTTATTTCAAGGCAGTATCGGCCGTACTGACCTTCCGGGTGGTAATCAATCACAATTGATAAAAAGCATTCATGACAAGCTTTTGGCCCTGCCAGAAGAAACGTATGTCTTGTCGGGACATGGCCCTGTAACAGCAATTGGTGATGAAATGGACAGCAATCCATTTTTAAATGGATTTTAAAAAAGAAAAGCCCTTCTCAGATTAAGAGAAGGGCTTTTCTGGGGGATGTTCTATTTCATATAATGGGAGGGGATATTGTTAAGCTACTATCCTAACAATATAATAAAGTTTTCACTGTGTCAATAGTGTTAATTCGAAAAGGAGCTTCTATGATTACATATTTACAGCAGTTAATTTCACTTTCTCCAACAAAGCTGATTTCCTATGCTGATTATATCGGAGCTGTTCTATATCATCCTGAACTTGGTTATTACATGAAGGACAAGCAGAAAATTGGGCGGCAAGGAGATTTCATTACCACTAGCAATATTTCTGATGTTTACGGTAGATTGATGGCAAAATGGTTTTCCAATGTCTGTAACGAAACAAATTTGGAACCGATCTTTTGCGAAATTGGAGCTGGAAATGGCCGTTTTGCAAAAGCTTTTTTACAAGAATGGAATGAATCCATTAAAGTTCCTTTACAATATTATATTGTAGAAAGCAGTCCTTTTCATCGAAAACTGCAAAGCGAATTACTGATGCCCGATTTTTCGGTGGTCCAGATAGAGAGTTTGGACCAGATGAAGGAATTTCAAGGAATAATCTTTTCGAACGAACTTTTTGATGCATTGCCTGTCCATGTAATTGAAAAGAACGACGGCCAGCTTTTTGAGGTGATGGTCGGCTATCAAGACGATGAATTGTTTGAACAGCAAATTCCATTATCAAATCCAGAAATCTATTCCTTTTTAACGGAGAGTCACATCGAATTAAAAGAAAATCAGCGGATAGAGATTCCCTTAGCAATGGAGATGATACTCCAAGAGATTTCGCGAACTTTAACAAAAGGATTGGTTGTCACAGCTGATTATGGGTATACGAACGCGGAATGGAAGGACCCGCGTAGAGCAAAGGGGAGTTTAAGAGGATATTATCAGCATAATATGATTGATGATGTATTGAAGTATCCGGGAGAAATGGATATTACCACCCATATCCATTTTGATTATCTGATTCAAAAAGGTGAGCAAGTAAATTTGGAGTTGCTAACAAAGTTAAGGCAGGATGAATTTTTATTAAAGGCAGGTATCTTGAACGAATTAGAAAATAATTATGACCCGAATCCATTTTCAGAGGTCAGTAAGCGCAACCGGGCGATTCGGAGTTTAATTATGCCAGCGGGAATGAGCTCCTATTTTCACATAATTATTCAGCAAAAAGGTTTATCTTTGAGTGAAAGGGACGTGTTTCCTGACAAATAGAAAAAACGCCGGAGCTATAACCGGCGTTTTTTACTGCTTATTGACCTCCGCCAAGCGGCATCATGAACGTAGTCCAATAGGTGAAGCCTGCGAAGAAAACTGTTAAATATCCTCCGAATACCCATAAGTACATTCGCTCAGAAAGTTTAAGATAGCTAAGCAGAACGAAGAATCCTGTTTGGGCTAAGAATAACATTGCGGTTTTATCCATACCACCTAGATAAAACATTACGGTAAAAATGCCCGTCCAGAAACCACATACTCTGAACATGCGATCCATATGTATCCCTCCTTTTACCCCATCGATACCATCATTACAATATTATAAAGTAAAAGGAGGTGTAATGTAAATAATGGTTTCGAATTAGTTTGTTACAAGTGCTTGATAAGAGCAAGTTTCACAGCCTGTAATCATATTTTCTTTTTCAATTAACTCAACTGTTTCGAAAAGAGCACCGAACATTCCTTTGAGAAACTCATGGTGCATACTGCAAACTGTTTCCGAATGATCTTCGGCCACCTCTTTAAACGGACAATTAAATATTTGGAAGTAGATTTTTGTTTTTTCACCGTTTGCTTCAAATTCAGGATAGAAACCTGCAAGGGTTGCAGCACTCTTTAATATCGTTAGCTTTTGATCGAATTCTAATTCCTCACCAAGTGATCTTTTTGCCATTTCCTGCTCAATCACTTCGGTACCAAACCGTTTACCTGTTAAGAAAAGTGCTTCCTTGCCAACTTCACCAAGTGAAATCATCGTTTGAATGGCCACTTTGGACAAAAGCATGTAGTCACGGTACGGAAAATGCAGCTGAATAACGTCGTCAGACAGACGATATAATCGGCTTGGTCTTCCACCTTTACCCGTTTTCTTTGTTTCAGATGCTAACATGTTAACATCCTCAAGCTTTGATAGATGCAGTCTAGCTACATTCGGATGAATATTAAAATTTTCGGCTACCTCTTGTACGGTTACTTCTTGATGGCGTTTCGTAATGTACTGATAAATATAGTATCGTGTTGGATCTGACAAAACGTTTGTAATTTTTAATGTTTGTTCCATCTCTATTCACCTCGGACCCCCATAATTTACTACATTATAATACAGAGATAATAACAAAGGAATGAGGTTAACAATGTTAACACTATATGTTTAGAAAATGTTCACAATTACTGCCTTTATATTGTAACAATATTATAAAAATGATGTATATTTTAAAAGGTTTGTGTTTGTTACCACTTGTTTTATAGATTTAAAGAAAAAAAGAAGCAAGTATTGTTCGCTTCTTTAAACCTTCCGTCTTTTCTTAACTTCCCAATAGAGGATATAGGGGAGAATTCCGAACCAGCGATACCAAAAAGAAGCTCTTGCTTGTTTTCGTTCAGTACGGATCCGTTTTCTTTCATCTTTTGGTTGATCCGCATATTTAACAATGGTTTGGGTCATGTATTTTACATAGTCATTTGTCTTCATGGACATACCACCTTTTTATGAAGGAGTATTATATTTATACTTCGACGCCGCTAAAAGGGCACTTGCGCTTTTCTTTCAGTATGCCCATTATTTTTATTTCAATTCTACCCATTTTATTAATTTTTTGGTCCTTGTATCAAAAAATCCACGCCCGATGATAGGTTCATCAGATCGGAGGCGAAGGGTGAAATTGACCTTTTGAACATACCCAGTTGGTGTTTCGGCTTGGTAATCCATGTTTCCATTTACATAGGTAATTGTTCCTTTTGAAGGGATGGTTCCTCCAGTCTGAAATATCCCTTCAATTTTTTTTACAGAAGAAAGGAAATAATATTCCTGTTGTAAAATAGCAGCTGTTTCATGTGCCATCTTTCTTTCGGTTAGTAATTGTTCAACGTGTATCGAGAAAAATAATAGAAAAAGTAACAATAAGCACAACGTAAGTGGATAAGTAAACCCCTTTTCATTATTTTTCATGGGACTGTATTCCAGTCGACTAATGAGTAGACTACAACCGAATATTCTTTTCCCCAGAGATCCGTGACATTTACCTTAACGGCATTATTTAAAAGAGTGAAGGAGTATTGTGATACATTTTGGAGGAGAATTTCATGTCCAGTGGAATTCACACGCCTTCTTAGGTTTGAACCATACTTCTCATATTGAATGGTTTCCGTATCCTTTGTTAAAATCAATCGGTTTGCGATTACTTGTGCCCGGGTGGACAGGCGAATTTCCTTTTTTATTTGGCTACAAAAAACTTCCCACTCCATTGCTTGTATTTGTGCATGCGAATCCTTATTGTTTAGGATAATTTGAAAAACAGGTGTCATAAAGAAAATAATGATGGTAAAAATAGAAAAGGCAAATAACACCTCAAGGAGCGTAAAGGCTTTTTCATTCGAGCAAACCGCATATTTCGGTTTGGGGTAGAAAAGCATTTCTTTCAACTTTCACGCACACCTCCATTTGGCCAGCCACTCGAGAATCTTTCCAGATAATTTTGTATTCCACTCGATTTTGTCTCAATGTGTAATTTACAAAAGTTTGATTTTCGATTAATTTTGCTTGTAATTCTTCATACATAATTTGCCTTGTCCTATTCTCGATTTCCAATTTTATCGATTGGCCCCTTAGCTCCATCAATAACGGGAGCAAAAACAAACTAAGCATAATCAACGCTGATAATGACAGGAGCAGTTCAAGTAAAAAAAAACCTTTATTGTTCCGCAACATAGAACCGTCCCTTTCCGATCAAAAAATTAATTTTATAGTTCCTCTTTTTTGTTTGGATAAAGAAGGAGCCAAACTTGTTTATATTCCCATCAATTAAGAATTTGAAATATAAGGGAATGGATCCTTCGGTGAGATAAATATTGGTTGAGTAATTTCTCTCGACAATCGGTGGCAGCTCTGTATCCAAAATCATATAGTACCTGTATTGACTTGGCACAAAAACAACAGATACCTCATGCTGATGCGATATTGCATAGTTTTGCGCATAATATAAATCTGCTTTTAGTTGGGTTAAAAAGGCCTCATCTTCAATCATGGAGTGCTGTGGCTTTAAGGAGAAGACTGTTACCGAGGAAATAATCATAAATATCGAGAGAACCACTAATGACTCAATTAATGTGAACCCCTTTTGATTGATAATCATTTTTCAACAGTTGTAACATTTCCCTCTAAATCAATTACTACTTCATTACCGTTTGGACAGCCTTTTGCATCTTCCTTTAGATATCCCTCTGTTTTAAGCTCCGCAAGTGTTGGAATCTTGTTCTTATCCATTTCATACGCTTGGACTTGAGCTTGAACCATTTTCACGTATGCCTGACAGCCTTTATTGTTGATATTTGAATTATGTTTGGCGACGTTCGGAATCGTAACAATTAGCAAAACAGAAATAACAAGCATGACAATCAACATTTCGATTAATGTGAACCCCTTTTCATTATTCCTCTTTTTTAAATTCATTTTTTAAACCTCCATTTTTTAAATTCCATCCAATAGATGGAACATTGGTAGTAGTATTGCTAAATACATTGACACTACAAGAAATCCAATAAACAAATATAAAATAGGCTGGATGGTTTTGAAGTTTTTTTCAATCATTTCCTCCATATTCGTAACACAGTGCTTGCTGAAAAATAATAACTCCTGTTCTAATTTTCCATTTTCTTGTCCATGTTTGACAATCATCGGGAATTCTCTTTCAAAAAATGAAAAAGCGGCAATGATGGTCTCCAATTTTTCTCCGGTTACAAGCTTATATTTAATTTCCTTTGCCAGATTGCTGTAAAAAGGTTGTCGTTGGTTTTTTTCAAAGAGACTTAATGCTTCAGAGACCGATATTCCACCGGATAAAAGGAAGCTGAGTTGAATGGAAAAGTAGTGGGTAAACAGTAATTTGAGGATCCTGCCTGCAATTGGAATGCGAACGAGTTGTGACCTTTGTTGAAGGACGGAGATCTTACGAAATACAAAAAAATAATAGAATACCCCTATTAATAGGATAATCAGGACAGACTCAATCACAATTGGGAAATATTGATCAAACTTATTGATGACCTTTGTGAAAAAATTCTCTTCAAGACCGAGAGATGAAAAAAGGCTTGTAAACTTTGGCAGTAATGTGTTTTCCACGAAAACAAAAAGAAAGCCAGTTATCATTAGGAGCAGCATGGGATATTGCAGTAATTTTAAAAGCTTTCTTAAATCCTTATCCTTTAATAAGGCGAGTTCACTGCCCTCAAGTAAGGCGTCCGAAAAGCTGCCATGCTGTTCGGCAAAATAAACATACCCAATTAGATCTTTGTGAAAACTAAGATTACTTAAGACATCATGAAAGGGTGAGCCATTTTTTAACTCTACTAAACAACGATTTAATTCCTCCTTTCGTTTCAAAGGTAATTGTAATGCTATGGACTCAATTGCTTCCGCAATTGGATATCCCCTTGCGAGTAATTCACCAGTTCTTTTCAAGAAACTGGCTTGTTCATTTACAGACCATTTATGACGTTTCATCATCATACACCAGCCGTTCATATTCTGATTCTTGAATGTATCCAAGTGCGATGCCCTTGTTAATCACTTCTTTAATCGTTCGGTAATGTGTTTCAATTTTTTCGCCCTTTGCAGCTTTCATGGCGCTGTTTAAATTCCGGCCTGATAATAGCTCAAACACACTTGCCCGTTTCCATCTGCCGTAGGAATAACAATATGGGGAGCACTCTCTTCCGCAAAATGGACATGTAAGTTCTACTAGTCTTTGTGCGGTAACGGCAATCAATGTCTGCTCAACTTCTAGCCAATTCACGCCAAATTCACGGAGTCTGTAAACCGCTCCCTTAGCATCCCGGGTATGCATGGTAGAGAGAACTAAATGGCCCGTTAAAGCGGCTCGAACAGCAATTTTCGCTGTTTCGGCATCCCGGATTTCACCGACCATTATGATGTCGGGGTCATGACGAAGAATTGCCTTAAGGCCTGCAGCATAGGTAACACCTGCTTTTTCGTTGACTTGAACTTGCAGAACAGAGTCATAGTTTTTTTCGATTGGATCTTCGAGTGTGATGACATTGCGATGAAATAAGTGGGCCGTTTCATTTAATAGGGAGTAGAGGGTGGTCGTTTTTCCGCTGCCAGTCGGCCCGGTGAAGATTATTAAACCATGAGCATGTTTGAGTAGGGCAAGTAGTTTTCGTGTCATTGCTGGGAATAATGAGAGCTGATGAAAGGGAATCTGTTCTTGTTGGGGTAAAAGCCGGATGACAAGGCTTTCTCTGTTGTTAGATGGGAGTGTCGAAAGTCTAAGGCCCATTAATTGACCGTTTACCTCGCAAAAAATGGCTCCGCTTTGGGGGCGTCGTCTTTCTCCGATATCCATATTGGCTGTGAATTTAAAATGTGAGATTAATCTGTCGCATTCATCTTTTGGAAGGGATAATCGAGGAATAAGCTTGTTGGTTAAACGGATCTGAATAAGTGTGTCGTTTTTCCTTGGAATAATGTGAATATCTGTCGCCTGGTTTCGTGCCGCATCTGTGACAATCCTGTTTGCTAATATTTCAATTGCACTAACAATGGCAAACACCACCTTTTTATATTGTCTTTGCTTACTATTCGACACGTTTCTATCTTTTCCTTCTTTATTTTTAAATTTTTTTTACAAAGATATGTATAAGGGTGTCAGGCACCATGTGAAATTTTCACAT
>NZ_CALBWS010000015.1 GCF_937468385.1 Neobacillus rhizosphaerae | reverse complement strand
CTTTTAACCCCCATTGTCCCGCACAATGGGGCTAAAAGGGCAGTGGCGTAGTGCCTATGATTGGGCTGCGGTATGTGTTTTTCACTACATGTCGTAATGAACTGGAGAAGCAGTAAGACCTGGAAGCCCCGGCTGATAGGCGGCTTTGATGAAGGTTTAAAAAAGAATCCCCTGGATTTATCCATGGGGAGAAGTCAAAAATAGTTCATCTATATTTCATTTCTTTCGAAAAAAGACAAAAAAAAAAGCGCTACAATAGAAGTAACACATGAGAAAGAGGACGCAAAATGAAATTCCCTGAACATTTCTTTGAAGAAATTATCAACTATGCACCTAATGGGATTATTATTATGGACAAAGATAGAACCATCTATTACATGAATGAGTCTGCAAAATTGATATGCGGATGGAAGATAGGTGATTCAGTTCCTTACTGTTCTTATTGCCAGCAAAGGGAAATAGAGGAAGGAGAGAATCGCTGTATTCTTGCCGTCGAAGATCCAGTACCCTTTTTCCATTCTCATATGGCCGTTTATTCCGGAATAGAAGAAGAGTTTGAAATGTCACTAAAAAAGATGAACAGTAATAATGAAGATTACTATATTCTTGTATTACGGAGCCCAGTGGAAAATGAAATTAGCAAAAAAGCAAAATTTAATGAACTGCTTGTTCAGGAGACCATGCTGGCTCAAGAGGCTGAGCGAAGAAAGATTGCCCGAGAGTTACATGACCACATTGGGCAGAGTGTCTATAGTATATTTCTTGGCCTCGAAGGCATTAAACCATATGTCAACAATAAAACATACGAAAGCCATCTCTCCAAAATGATAACTGGTATGGAAAAAACGTTGAATGATATTAAATGCTTATCCAAAATTCTCAGATCAGAAACCGTAGATCATCTTGGTTTAAAGGATGCACTATATGAAGCAGTCCAAGATTGGGAAGAGCTTTATAAAATCGACATTCAGTTTATTATGGACACAAAAATTAATGATTGCTTTGAAAGAGAGAAGGAATTACATTTTTTTCGAATCATTCAAGAAGGTGTTAACAATGCTGTTCGCCACGGAAAGGCTACTTCTATCTCGATCCATATTAAATCATCCAACCAATATATTTACTTCCACATCCATGATAATGGGGTTGGCTTTGATGTGAAAACAAAGAAAAGTAATGGGCTTGGATTAAAGCATATGTATGAGAGAAGCAAAATGTTGGGAGGAGCTATAAAATGGATCAGCAAAAAAGGTGGTCCAACTAAAGTCGAGGGGTTTGTTTCAATTTATAAAAATGAAGGAGACAGTGAATATGAATCTGCTGATTGTTGATGACCACGAGATTGTCCGGGATGGTCTCGCGATGATTTTGCAGCATGCATATTGTATAGATAGAGTAGAATTTGCTTCTGACGGTTATGAAGCTATCAAACTAGTAGAATCCTTTCCCGCAGATCTAATTCTTCTTGATTTATCCATGCCTGGAGGCTTAGATGGATTTGCGACACTGGAAAAACTGCGCAAGCAGCTGACGGAAGCAAAAATCGTCATCTTTTCAATGTTTGACGATATTGGATTTCAGAAAAAAGCATATAAAATTGGAGCAGATGGGTATTTAATCAAACAATTGAATAGAGGGGACATCATTAGCTCCCTCGATCATATTCTCGCCAGCAATCAGTTGTTTAATAGCATGGTAATCGGAGATAACTGTGAACCTGAATCATTGGCTAAGCTGGATCTTCCTATCTCTAAGCGCGAAAAAGAGGTATTTTTCCTTTCGGTTAGTGGTTATTCACTCAAGGATATCGCGAAAAAACTTAAGATTTCTGTAAAAACAGTTGAAAATCACCGCCAAAAAATTGGAGAAAAACTAGAAACATCCAAGCGCCATGAGTGGGTAGAAATTGCTAAAGAATATCATGTTTTTTAAACGTACTTGATGGCAAGCAGCTCGCCATCAATAAGGATCACTTACATAAACTTCTCCTTTCTTCCAAAGTATTCCTCCTACTATTATACTATTTGTTGGTGCAGTGAACCGTATCACAAATAGTGGAGGTTTCTACTTAAATTTTGGAGTTTTGTCGTTAAGAGGCAGTCTTAAGGAACTTTTCCAGAATAGAAGGAGAGTTTTGTCCTTTTTACCTAGTAGATAATCTATGGACATATTGAAGTAATCAGTCAGGACATCAAGTTTAAATGTTTTCCTACTTTCAGAACCATTCTTAATTTACCTACCATTGTCTTGCTTATAAAAATTCACTAAAGCCTTTGCCATATCATAAATATTTTGCTTTAATGTGTCGGGATGAATGATTCTTATCTGATCTCCAAAACCTAGGATATATTCTTTCGCCTCTTGTTCAGTATCAAAGCACAGATTTGCAGGGATCCATCCATTGTCTAAGGGGGAATCCATTTTTATTAATTGTACAAAGCGTCCAGTAAACTTTATTCTCTGAACGATAGACGGAGATATTTCAACTTCTACATCATATCTTGGCAGACTTTTAATAAACTTTTCAGTTGAGTCCCTCCAATATTGGACCAAATTAAAGCTCTTAGGTCGTGAAAAGCTTTCGTTCGTCAATGTTGCCGACTTCACTCTTGAAGCTCTGTAATTTCGAAAATCCTCGTTGGAGGAAGCTATTAAATACCATCTACTACCCTTAGCCACTAATCCTAAAGGGTCAACAATTCGTTCAACACATTCCCCATCTGCCCGTTCATATTTTATTTGTAGTTTTTTTTCATCCCAAATCGCTTGTTGTAAAATTTTAAATGACTCAATTTTTTCAGTAGACTGTCTCCAGGCATTTATATCAACATGGATTCGGCTCCAAACATCATCGGCGTTTTTATGTAAGGAGCTTGGAATCGAAGCTAGAAGTTTTTGACGCGCTTCTTGCCAATCCTTTGTTAAACCTAAATCGGTAAGCAACTGAAATGATGGGGATATAAATAGAGACTTAATTTCATTGGCTTTTAATCCGGTTAAATTTGTCCGATATTGTTCAAGTAATCGCCAGCCCCCTGATTTTCCTCGGTCTGCTACAACAGGAATACCCGCTGCACTTAATGCTTCCATATCTCGATGAATGGTCCGTTCAGTCACTTCTAATTCTTTGGCCAATGTTTTAGTTGTCAATTTTCCTTTGTTTTGGAGCAATAATAAAATGGAAATCAGTCTGTCCGCGCGCATGTCTTCCCACCTAAATAAAATAATAAAAAAAGATATTCAATATAAGACAAAAGGTGTCATCATTAAATATTATACTAAAGTTATCTTAAAATTGGAGGATGATGTAAATGAAACGTTTAGAAGGAAAAGTAGCCGTAGTTGCCGGAGCAACCAGAGGGGCTGGACGTGGAATTGCGATGATGCTTGGAGAAGCAGGTGCAACGGTTTATGTTACCGGAAGAAGTACTAAAGGAAACTTATCCTCAATGGGAAGAACGGAAACGATAGAAGAAACAGCAGAGCTTGTTACTAGTAAAGGCGGGAAGGGAATAGCTGTCAGGGTAGATCATACGGTTGAAGAAGATGTAAAGGCATTGTTTAAAAAAATTGAGGAAGAACAAAACGGTCAGCTTGATATTCTAGTTAATGATGTATGGGGCGGAGACCCACTGACTGAATGGAACACCCCTTTCTGGGAACATGACTTGGATAATGGGCTACTTATGCAGAGAAGAGCTATCCATTCTCACATCATCACTAGTCATTATGGAGTTCCTCTTATGGTAAGAAATCGGAAGGGTCTCCTTGTTGAAATTACAGATGGCGTGGATTATCAGTATCGTGGGAATTTATTTTATAGCCTAGTGAAAATTTCGACCATACATTTAGCTCAAGCTATGTCTCATGATTTAGCAGATCGTAATATAACAGCAGTTGCGGTTAGTCCGGGATTTTTACGCTCAGAAGCAATGTTAGATTTATTTGGTGTAACTGAAGAAAATTGGCAAGAAGGTGCAAAAAAAGAGCCCCATTTCATTGCTTCGGAAACCCCATTCTTTATCGGAAGAGCCATTGTAGAATTAGCAAGTGATCCAAAAGTACATGAAAAGACGGGTAAAGCACTTAGTTCATGGGAATTATCAAGAGAATACGGATTTAAAGATATTGACGGGAGACAACCTGATTGGGGCAAATATTTCGAAGAGAATGTTTTAAATAAATAACGAAACAAATGCTACGGTTATAAGAAGTAGTCAGAGAAAAGAAATAAAATAGAGGGCTCGTTAAAAGTGGTGGAATTTTCAGATGTAGAGGTTCAATCTGTTTGTGGCGAACAGTGACAGGAACTGTTCGCCATGATTTAATTATTAAAAAGGTGTCCATCCCCATACCATTGACGGATATGGATGGCACTTTAAAGATTAAAAATTGTCAATTGCAAAAGCAGGACTACGCCCCAGCTATCTCTACAGAATTTTTACCTGGCACTCCGACAGCTATCAACTAAACCCAAATGGTAAACAAGCAAGGTAACATCGAGGAAACCTGATTATTACTATTCCACCATCGACATCAACACTTTTTCAAGTTCTTCTTTTGGTAATGTACTATGTGGAATAAACATTCGATAGGAACTTTGACCATTTTTTGCTGGAACAATGACTCTCATTCCCTTAATCTTGTTTCCGAATTTATACTCACCTAAGGTTACACTACATCCGTCAAGGCTGTAATTTGTACGTGTATCATATGATGCACCTTCAAATGAATGGATATTATCTTCAAAGGGAACTAGTTTTTCTTCGACATTTTCAGATAAATGGATAGTAAATGTCCAATAAGCCATAGCTTGGGATTCATCCGCATTACTTTTTTTATAAGTAATATTTATTGTTGGTTTAGGCTTTCCACTTGTAATTTCAGTTCTTACCTCTTCTGTGTCGAATTGATAATTTTTAGGTATATATGTTGGGTATTTAACTGGAAAGCTCATTAACTTTTTTGCTTCATCCACGGTGAACGTGAATTTACTATGAATCTTATTTAAATAAGGTTCTAACTTATAATAAGCTTCATCATATTTTTTCAATTCTTCTGGACTAAGTCGATGTGAAGATCGACCCGTTCGCTTTCCATCAACTACAATTGTTTTTTTGTTTATCGTCATATATTCTTTCCATGCAATAGTGAATTTTTCAAATTCTTCCTTCGTAAAAATTTGATTGGCTACTTCAAACAGTTCATTATATTCTTGGTATTCTGATTCCACAGTACCAAATTGTTCATTAGCTTCGCTTGGGGTTCCGAGTATTTTATCTACCAATGTTGGTCCTGCAAATACCCCTGTTGGCACTAAGACTGCCACTGCAACTAATCCAGCGATAAGACGCTTTTTCATTGGACCTCCCCTTTTCATTTTATCTTGTCGATATGTTCTAAAGGAAGTTGCTACTTTCATTTGTAGCTGTTCCGATGGCTGCATCTTTTCTGCAGCATTCTGCAATTCGTCACGCAGTTGATTTTCAAAATCCATTTATATTACCCGCCCTTCCAATCGGTATGCTTTCCATGTCTTTTTTTAATAGCTTCAGAGCAGTATGTAGACGAGACTTTACTGTACCAATAGGTATCTCAAGTAAAAGCGACATTTCATCTAGGCGATAATCATGAAAATAACGCAAAATCACTACTTCACGATGTTTATAAGACAATGCTTTCACTCTTTCTGTCAACTCACTCTGTAACTCAATCTGCAAGGTCTCTCCATCCACAACATAATCCTGCTTTTGTAGAAAGGTTTTATTTTTTTCCATAATGCGAAATCTGCGCCAAGCTTTTCGTCGCCCTTCCTTAACTTGTCTTACTATTAAACCATGCAACCAAAAGCGGAATGAGCGGTTTTTATCATAAGTGTGCAGCGATTTCCACATTTGAATATAAACTTCATTAACAAGTTCATCGATATCCTGCCTATTACTAACAAAAAATGCTACAGTTCGATACACATCTTTGCAGGTAATTTCATAAATGTGTTCAAAAGCTTCTTGGTCACCTGCAACCATTTGCTCCAACCATTTTTGTAAATCATCTTCCTTCACTCTGGGTCCCCCTTTTTACCGGTAGAAAGCTTTCACCTATATATTCGCTTTATAAGAGAAAAAAGTTCATTTTAATGTAAATTTGTACAAAAATTTTAAATTCATTAGAATGATTGTATCACTTTAATATTTAGCTAAATGTGCAGGATAGTACAAATCGAAGTTTGTTGCTTTCAAAGATAATAATAGAAAATGGGGCGGGAACATGTATATACCTAAACATTTCAAAATGAATGATGAGAAAATGATCTATGACTTTATTGAAAAAAATAGCTTTGCTACGTTGATTTCTCAGCATAATGGAGAACCTTACGCCACTCATTTACCTTTAACTTTAGATAAAGAGAAGGGGTTTTTATACGGCCATTTTGCCCGTCCGAACGGACAGTGGAAGGATATAGAAAATCAGCAGATTCTTGTAATCTTTCAAGGTCCCCATTGCTATATTTCTCCATCATGGTACGAAACAAATAAAGCTGTACCAACGTGGAATTATGTTGCGATTCACGTATATGGTCAAATGGAGATGGTTAAGGAGGGACAGGAAATATTTGATTCGTTAGTAGAGATGGTAAATAAATATGAAAAGCCCGATAGCTCCTATCAATTAAAAGATGTAGATTCCAGCTTCATTGAGGGGATGAGCAGGGGAATCGTAGGCTTGAAGATCAAAATTGAAAGAATAGAAGGAAAAGCAAAATTAAGTCAAAATCATCCGGTTGGTCGACAAGAATTAATTATCAAACAGCTAGAAAATACTTCAGATCAACAAAGTAAACAAATAGCTAATCTGATGAAGAGAAACCTTCCACTGAAGTGATAAAACGCTAGAATTATATATTTTTTATAGTGGGGTCCGGTGAATAAACATTTATAAGCGGGGCACAAGGATCTTCGTTGCGTTTGCGCAGGTATTTAAAAAGAAACATAAATATATGATAATAAAGGACAAAAAAAACTAATGGAGAAGATAGATAAAATGATCAAAAGAGAAATAATTTATTTAAGTAAAGGTTTGCCTAAGAATATGGTTCATAATGGAAAAGATTTTCGATCTGGTATCAGGAAAGAACAAGTGGATGAACTTTTCGTCGGTTTTAACCAAATTGAAGGCGATGAGGTAGCAAATCCGGATTATCATGGTGGACAAGATCGAGTTGTTTGCTTATATCCATATGAACATTATGCCCATTGGGAAAGTATATTTGGAAAAGCATTAACGAAGACAGCATTTGGAGAAAATCTAACAGTATCAAATACGAAAGAAGATCAAGTTTGTATAGGGGATGTCTTTCAAATAGGTGAAGCAGTATTACAAGTCTCTCAAGGTAGATATCCATGTGCTACCATAAATAAGCGAAATAATAATAACCTACTATTAAAAAGCGTTATTGATATGGGGTTTACTGGCTATTTTTTTCGCGTCCTTAAAGAAGGAAAAATATCTTCCCATTCCCAAATAAAGAAGTTGGTCTCTCATCCTAAGCAAGTAACAGTTTCATCTGTTCATCACTTATTCTTCCATGAGCAATCACCAACAAATGAAGCTATTCAGAAAATATTAAATGTAGAGGAACTGGCAGCACAGTGGCGCAGAATTCTCCTTAATTTAAAGGTGAAACATCAGAAAAGGTAACTTTTCAAGCGGCGGTGAACTGACCCCACTGTTTTGGTGAGTGCATAGGTACACCATAAACGCGATTTAAAAATGTTGAAAGAAGCACCAAGAAAAGCCGTCATGGTATGGCTGTCTCGGTAGATCGCGCAACCAATGTTAGGAGAATGAAAGATGAATGCCCAAGTAGATAAAGCAGTTTTAAATAACATAGCTTGGTGTAGAATCATATGCGATACCCACGGAATAATCCAAACTCCAAAAGGACAATTATGGGGATTGCTTTCGAAGGCACCAACTTTTTACCCCGAAGTAATTACGGCAAATAAGAATGCGACGATTGAGGAAGTAAAGTATTTTATTGAAAATGGAGAAGTTTCTAGTATTAAAGATAGCTATGCAAATCTTGACCTCTCACCTTTTGATTTTAAAATACTATTTGAGGCAGAATGGATATATCACGCATCAATTTCAGATTTAGAGTCCATTCAAACAAGATGGCGCGTGATAACAACAGAAAAAGAGTTAGCGCAATGGACGATCACAAGTGACTTGGAAAATATTATAAAACCAGATTTATTAAAACGAGAAGACGTGAAAATGTTTATTCACGAGAAAGCTGATGGAATATCAGGATTTATAGCTAATTTGAGTGACAATGTTGTGGGAATATCCAATGTCTTTTCAGTAGGTTATGAAAATGAAAGTCTGTGGCGAGATATTGCTAAAATAGTATCAACTGAATTTCCAGGTCTATCCATGGTAGGGTATGAGCACAATGGCAATTTAACCGCAGCCCATTTATCTGGGTGGAAGTCGATAGGACCACTCCGTGTATGGATTAAATAGAATAGTTGAGTCTATGAAGTCACCTTGTTAAAAGAATATATAGGGAAATTGAAAGAACTAAATACAATCGGTAGGTATCCGAAAAATAGAGCATGGAGACAATCCCCGAAGTTTTGGCGAACAGCGCCTGTTACTGTTCGCCAGGTTCTTTTCTCGTTTAACCAGTTGCGGACGGGTCCCTGATGCTCTAATTCCCTTGTCTAAAAAAGAAGCGTGTACATTTGAAGATTTAGTTTCCATGTAAAAGTCATTCATACAAATCAAACCACAGCCCCTTTTTTAGAAGTAAGGTTGTTTTAAGAACACTAAAAAAATAGGGAGTAAATCATGCTCTTGATTGAAAAAAATAACCGGATCCTTATAGAAGAAGCATTTAATAATAGTTTGAAGAATAAAAATTTTGCACCTGCACTTATTAAGAATTAAGCGGCGATGAACTGGCCCACGCCTCTGTAGAAGGGATTGAATAACCAATGTCCAAAGCTATCAATATGCTTTCAATACTATGGTTGCTCAAGACAGGAAAGCGAATGACGGCAAAGCAACTTGCGGAAGAATTGGAGATCAATATTCGAACGGTATATCGTTATATTGATGCCTTATGTGCAAGCGGAGTTCCAATCATTTCAGATGCAGGTCATAATGGGGGTTATAGTTTGCTCCATGAATTTACAAAGGCACCACTGTTTTTTGACGTAGATGAGCAAAAAGCGCTCATCCATGCGGCAAGTTTTGCCTCAGAGGCAGGTTATCCCTTTAGCGAGGTTTTGAATGGGGCGGTCACAAAGCTAAAAAAATATACGAACCCAGAACAATTGGATTATATCAATCGTCATTTGACAGGATTTGATGTAATCCAACCTCCGGCAAATTCTGCTTTGGAATCACTTCTCCAAGAAATAGAAGTTTCCGTGGCAGAATGTTTTACACTATTAATGGAGTACCAAAAAGGAAATGAAAGTACCCCCTCATCACGCAGTATTGATCCTTATGGCCTTGTTTATTGGAAGGGCAATTGGTATGTTATCGCATATTGTCACTTGCGCCTTGAAATACGCAGCTTTCGTGTGAATCGGATTGTGAGTATAACTCGAACAGGTGATGAATTTGCTCGTCCAGCCAATTTTTCAGCACGTGCTTTTTTGATAAATGGACTATTGCCAGACTCAGACCAGCCTGAAAAACTGATTTCCATTCATATTGAAGGCCAAGCGCAGGCCCTAGATGACTTATGTCAACATTGGTTATTTGGGCATGCACTTATCAGCCGTTCGAAAAATCATGCTCATTTTAAGATAGATGAGCAATCGATAAATAAGTATGTACCCTACTTTCTTCTTCCATATGGAAAAGCGATAACTATATTAGAACCATTATTTTTAAAAGAGAGAATGGTAATTGTCGCTTCAGAATTAGTGAATCATTATCAAGACTCTTAACTTCACTGACCGTATATGTCAGTGAAGTTTGTTTATGATGTAAAGGAAGAATCATTATTAGGAGGAAATAGATGATGAAGGATCTGAAGTATGTATTTTATATTGGCGGGACTCCAGAGGAAGTATGGCAGGCATTAATTTCAGCGGAAGGAACAAAGCAGATATTTTATGGTAGCGTTATCCGATCAACTTTTCGAGTGGGAGATCTATTGGAATACGTTGGGCCTGGGGCTGATGGTGATGAGACGGTTCATGTTTATGGGAATGTATTAGATTATGTACCAAATCAAGTACTGCGTTTTACCCACTTTGCTGGAAAGTCGTACACGAAAGATGACAACCAGGAATATGAGTCTAGAATTTCCTATTTGCTCGAGCCTGTTGGTGCTTGTACAAAGTTAACCTTTATTCATGACCAATGGCAGGAAGGTGATCCTCATTACGAGAACAGCGATGCGGCATGGTGGATGATACTTAGTAATACAAAAACACTAGTAGAAACAGGCAAAACGCTTGAACTAGGTTAAAGTGGTGTTCCAGCAATTAGCTAATAATTGTCGTGAGTGGGCTCCTTTAAAAAGTAAATGAGTGTTCGTTTTTATTAATCTAAGGGGTTGTTGATTTTGGCAATCCCTTTTCTTACTGTACTGATTCTACGTTTCTTCAGGAAGGAATTATTCTGAGAGAGAAGATGTTAGAAGAAGTCTAAATGTTAATGTATGGGCGGGGTTAATGGTTAATTTCATCGTAGTCGAGTGGATGCTCCTTAATTCAAAACTAAAAGTCAACTGGACAAAAATCAAAGTCACCTGGCTAAAAAGGTCTAAGAGCTTTTCTAAAGGACGAAACTCACTGTCACCTGGCTAAAAATGTCTATAAGATTGCTTCTAAAGGACAAAACACACTGCCAGCTGGCTAAAAATGTCTATAAGAGAGCTTCTAAAGGACAAAACACATTGCCAGCTGTCTAAAAATGTCTATAAGAAAGCTTCTAAAGGACAAAACTCATTGCCAGCTGGCTAAAAATGTCTAAAAGAGAGCTTCTAAAGGACAAAATCCACTGTCACCTGACCCAAAATGTCTAAAAGAAAGCTTCTAAAGGACAAAGCTCATTGCCAGCTGGACTTCTGTCAAGAAAGTAGACACTAAAATTTGAGATTTTTTAAAACAAAACAACTACCGCACTGCGTTTGGTCCAGTGTTAGAAATAGTCAATCGAAAAACATGATTGACTATTTCTAACACTAAATGGCTTGCTTATGAGATTTTTCCCCAATCTAATTTTTGATGAGTCCTCTCAAATTGATTAGGTGAACAGTTCCCTAATGTTGAATGTTTCCTTTTTTCATTGTAGAAGCTGCCTATATAATGATTAATCGCCTTTACAGCTTCTGCCCTAGTGGTAAAACGTCTTCTGTAAATTAAATCTTTCTTGATTGTCGCATGAAAAGACTCAATACAGGCATTATCATAAGGATCGCCTTTTCTACTCATACTAATTTGCATTTTTTGCTCTTTCAAAATATCAATATAATCATGAGAACAATACTGAGAACCACGGTCAGAGTGATGAATTAGCCCTTCACCAGGTCGCCTAGATATAATAGCCATATTCAACGCTTGTATAGATAACTCTTTTTTCATATGCGAAGAAAGACTCCAACCTACAATCTTTCTGGAGAATAAATCCATAACGGATGATAAATAAACCCATCCCTCAAGCGTCCAAATATACGTAATATCAGATACCCAGGCTTGATTAGGTTCTTCTACATTGAATTGACGATTGAGTAAATTAGGATAAGTGTTTAAATCATGTTTAGAATCTGTCGTGACCACAAACCTTTCTTTTGGTGTAGCGGTTAAGCCCATTTCTTTCATCATACGAGCTACTGTTTTTTGTGAAATAGTATATCCCCATTCAACTAAGTCATCATGAACTCTAGGGCTTCCATAAGTCCCATAACTCTCATGAAATGATTTACAAATTTTTTGCTGGATCTCTAGACGGTAAGCATCTTTCTCAGATTGAGGTTTAGATTGATTGTTTAGCCATTTATAATAGCCACTTGATGAAACTTTTAGCACTTTGCACATCACTACAGCGTGTTCATCAGAGTGGGCATGAATAAAGATATAAATTACGCTTGGTTTTTCGTGAAGATGTGCATGGCCTTTTTTAGGATTTCATTTTCCTCTATTAACTGTTGTAGTTCCTTCTCGTGTTGTTTTTTTAATTTTTCAAGCTCTGAAGGTGTAATATAAATCTCACCAGTCTTCTCAGCGTTTATTTTCATTCTGTAAGCTGCCACCCAACGGCTTATCGTTTTAGCTGAAATCTCAAGTTCATAAGCTACATCTGAAGCTTTTCGACCTTCCTCCACAATTAATTTTGAAACATATTCTTTGTACTCTTGAGTATGATGTTTACCCATGTGAACACGTCCTTTTAAATGATGATTGTATTATAAACTAAATCTCATTTTTACGTGTCCACTTTTAAGACTAATCTCATAAGATTGCTTCTAAAGGACAAACTCACTGCCACCTGACCAAAAATGTCTATAAGACTGCTTCTAAAGGACAAAATCCACTGCCACCTGGCAAAAAACGTCTTTAATAGTTATCTTTTTTAGAAACAAGGTTCTGTATTGGCGAACAGTGACAGGTATTTCTCGCAAAGGAATTCACCACAAATCAGCATGACATTATTCATTTAGTTTTTCTTTAATTAATTGGATAATGGTTTCGTAAAATGAAAGCTCGTGCGGGACAAACTGCTTTTTCCCAACCATCTTGTCGATAGCTAGTTTTTCCCCGTTACTATTAATTTCAAATCCCTTCATCTTTATTTCTTGTTTTTCTCCCACCCAAAGGTCAGTAAAGTCAGCAAATTTTACTTTGACGATTCCTGAAACTTCTTCTTTTTGTAAGGTAAATTCATCAAAGGCCAGATTTTTTTTATATAAAAATGTGTGTGCAAGTTCCTTATCAATTAATTTTTCATGGTTGACACAATAATTGATAATACCTAATGGAATTAGCTCAGTAAAAGCAACCTCAATTCCTAATTCTTCTTCAATCTCTCTAATCCCATCCTCTACCGTTTCATTGGCTAATAAATGTCCAGCTGCCGTAATATCGAAAAGATTCGGATGGTCCTTTTTCAGGTCACAGCGAAGCTGAAGGTAAAGGTAATCGATCTCATCCTCACGGCTAACAAACCAGCAGTGGAAGGATTCGTGCCAAAGGCCGAATCGGTGCACTTCTTCCCTTGTTGCCACTCCAATAGGTTTTCGATTACTATCAAATATTTTTAATTGCTCATTTTCCATCATTAGTTCTCCTTGTATATAAGTATTCTATATATATAGATTTTCTATGTATATAGAATAATATATTCATCCTTTTCATGCAACTAGTTTTGCTTGCTAGGGGAGAGCTCTCTTCAAAAGGGATAGAATTCATATGAAAAGCATTATTTTGAAACAATCCTCGACCATACTCCGTATAAAAGAAAAGAACCATAGTGAAAGGTGATGGAAGGAAGATGGAAGAGAGATTAATAAAAGAAAAAATGGAAGCTTACAAGGACATTTACTCTCAGTTGTATTCAGCATTAAAATGGAAAGCAGATAAGCGCACCCTCATGTTGATTGCCGGCATGTATGTATCAACCTCAAAAGAGTTTCACTTAAAAAGGTATCTGGATATTGCCGACTATATTAAAGACAATGTAGGGGCTTTTTCCTATTTAAAATCTACGCAGCGTTTTAGTATCGCTGCAACATTAGATACAACAACGGATGATCCAAAAACAAACTTTCATCGTTTCATTGCCATTTATGAAAAGCTAATTGAAAATGGCTTCAGCCGTAATGCCTATTCCTATATTTCAGCTAGTACTCTATTAAAAGTGAAACCAATACGAATCGATGAAATCATTCAGAAAACAAGGGATATTTACAAAGGGATGAAAAGACACCACTTTTTTCTGACGAATGCTGGTGATTATCCTTTGGCATCCATACTGGCCCAATGTGAAAAAAATTCGGAAGAAATTGTTAGCAATGTGGAGGAGTATTACCAGGTTCTGCAGGAAAAAGGTTTTTCAGCCGGGAATGACCTGCAATTTTTAAGCCACATTCTGGCATTGAATTCAGAATATAGACCAGATGAAAAAGCAGAACATTGCTTGGAAATAAAAGAACTGCTCGACAATTCCAAACAAAAAACCAAGAGAGTCTATTATCCATATATCGGCATGCTTAGCTTTTTAGAAAACAGGGAAAGTGAAATAAATAGCCTCCTTATGATAAATGAAGACTTGAATCGGGATAAACTCTTTAAATGGAACAAAGAGATTAATTTTATGATGAGTGTCCTGTTATTGATGAGTGCAATGACAGCAATAGGAGATGCAGCCAGAACAGGTTTAAGTATTTCGATTGAAACTCTCATCCAAGCCCAGCAAGCGGCAATGACCGCAAGCATCACGGCTGCAACAGTTGCAGCCAGCAGTTCCAACGGTAATACGTAATAATTACTAAATATTTTATTACTAAAAAAGGGGGAAGATTGAATGAATATTGCTGTTAAATATATTCATGCATTCTCTTCCCCTAAAGAGATTTTTAGAAAAGTAGTCAAATAATCAATGTTTGTTATTTTCTTATTGCAGTTGGAGCTGTCGAAGCAGATGAAGTTACCAATTGCTTTGTAGTAATCTGGGTTCTTTGACTTTTTCGCTTTTGTTATCGTTGATATATAAGCAACTTTACCGAAACGTTTACAGAACGAACAGATATTATCCTTGCTTAACAATGTGTATTTACATTCAATCCCGACCATTTTCTCATTTAATTGGTAAACAATAAATTTTTTGTTGGTGCTGATATCCGTCCAGCTTAAGTAGGTTAGTTGCTCGGGAGCGATTTGCGATAAATCAGGTACCTTTAATTTCTTGGTTTTAGGAAACATCTTTTTAATCTGTTGGTCGGTAAGTTTGGGAAAGGGTAGCAGAAAGCTTGATAAATGTTGAATATAGTGGTCAAATTCATAATCCGTTTTCCACTTCATCAGATCCAGAATTTCCATTTGTTCACTAGTCACATTTGGAAAGAGTTCTATGATTTTGGCATTAGCCAGCTCTCTTACTGCAGTAATAACGGTCGGATCAGAGTTCTTTTTGTAGCTATCCTTTATCAATGCCACTTGTTGCTTAATAAAATTAAATTGTTCATTCTTAATGAATTTTCCAGTAATGGTAAGCCACCTCAATACATTTTAGAGTAAGTCCCTTTTTATTTTAGAAAAAATGCTCGATGAATAAAATGGAGAAAATGACTTAGAAACATTTTATACATAAGAAAACACTGATGATTGAAATCATCAGTGCTTTTTATGGGAATAAACAATTTTTTTTATCGTTTCTATTGACAGGAAATGCTCTTCCGCTAATTGATGAATACTATACCCGCTTTTGAAAGCCTTTTTAATAGAGGCATTTCGGTCATCAATTAACTTCCTTCCCCCCGAACAACTGCCCCATTTCCGATAAGTTGTTGCTGGTTTGGGAATGTAGATGGTTTCCCCTTGAACATATTTTTGAATTTCTGCAATCAGCTTTTCAGGTAATAGGTTGTTTGCATTTACATATTTCATAGTTTGCCAGCCCCTTATTTTTAGTTAGATAAATAAGGTGCAAAGCCAGATATTAGAAATGATATAAAAGCTTACCTGGGCGAATTTTTTAGATAAAGGTCCGCCCCATGCAAAGTTTCGCCTTTCCAACACTTGGCTTTGCATGAGTTGCTGCAGTATCTGGCAATCTAGACTGATTCCCCATGAGTAAACACCCCCTAATGTTTGAAAATAGCTGTATTATAATTACCGTATTCAAGTAATGGCTAATACTATTCATTATAAAATATCTTCATCTCGTCTGGCTAGGATTGAAGTTTATTAAAAATAAGTTTTGAGGAAAAACCTTACGAATATAGGTGCTATTATTTGTTTAATCGTTGGCAATGAGGTCATGATTTATTTTTACTTGAATGGGATTACTTATGCTGTTAAGGTATTTAGAAAAATCTAGACAAGGCAATAGTGTGGATTGGGGAGCGGTTCATCAACAATCAATCTTGTTGATCTATTAATCGTAAGAAGATTAGTAAAATTAATAATAATTTATTGACAAGTAAAATATTTAGTTGTAGTCTGTATTTAGATGTAGGAGTGTTACTGATACGATCAGGCACCACCAATTCATTTGTTGTTGGATTTTGATTAAAGTAACGGTCAGTGTAATATTTAGTTGTAGGTTATTTAGATACAGGAGTGTTACTGATACGATCAGGCACCACCAAGTCAAATGTAACAAAAAAAAGATTTACATCTTTTTCTTATTGTTATTTTGATATTGGTGTTTTTTTATGGATTTTTTTGGGAGTGAGACAGGTTGCTTACATTTATAAAATCATTAAACAACAATATCATTTTAGCAAAATCAGAAAAAGATGAAGAGCTTATTGTGTTTGGTACTGGAATTGGTTTCAAGAAAAAGCAGGGAGATTTAATTGATCCAAGTATGGTTACAAAAATTTTTAAACCTGAAAAAAACGTGCATGCTAGTAAATTTTTAGAACAGATTTCACCAAAATTACTAGCAGTAACGGAGAAAATAGTTCGACTTGGGGAGGAAAAACTCCAAAAAAACTTAAACCAATCCATACTGTTTGCTTTAGCTGATCATTTGCAATTCGCAATCGATAGGGATAATGATATTAATAAAGACAATCCACTTCAGTGGGAGGTTCCCTATTTATATTACGAGGAATATGAAGTTGGGAAAATGGTATTAAAGATTATTGAAGAGGATTTGGAATATTCGCTCCCTAAAAATGAGGCTGCTTTTATAGCTTTACATTTTGTAAATGCTCAAATAGACAGTAACTCCATTGAGGATACGATCCAAATCACCAAGCTCATAAAGAATGTTGTTAAAATTATTCAACGTTTATTCGATATAAACTTGGATAAAACAACAATTAGTTATTCGAGGTTTATTACACACTTACGTTATTTTATTGCTCGTCAAAAAATGAATAAACGTGTAGATACTCAGATGGATGAGACGCTTAAGGAAATTATTCAGGAAAGATATATAAAAAGCTATGCTTGTGGTTTGATTATAAAGGACATGGTAGAAAAGGAATTCAATTGGCAAGTTACTAATGATGAAATCGCTTACCTAGTTATTCATATACAAAGAATTGTTCAAGAGAATAAATAGATTATTTTGTTAGGCGTGTTACTTATTTTAGGCATTAACCTAAGCAAATTTGCAACAGTAAATAACTGTGCAAATTTTGCTTAGGTTTTTTTATTAAACATGGAAGAAGGGATGAATCGTGGATAAGCAAAAGTTAGCTGAACTAATTATTAAAGAAGTTGGAGGGAAAGAAAATATTCAACAAAGCTGGCATTGTATTACACGGGTACGTTTTAACGTTGTAAATAATGACAAAGTTAACCTAGACAAAATCAAATCTTTAGATGGGGTTTTGGGAGCGCAATTTAAAAGTGGTCAATTTCAGGTGATTATAGGAAAGGATGTTGCTGATGTTTTTAAGCAAATTAGTCAAGTTTTGGGTAATGAGCTATTGAATCAGAATACGTCTGCTCCTAAACAGAAATTGAATATTATTGAACGTATATTTGATACAATCTCTGGAATTTTCACTCCAATATTACCTGCAATCGTTGGAGCGGGGTTACTCAAAGGAGTATTGGCATTATTCGTAGCTCTTAAAATTTTGTTGGAAACAAATTCCAATTATCAGATTCTATATTTTATTTCCGATGCGCCATTTTATTTTTTACCTTTCTTAATTGCATTTTCTGCTGCTAAAAAATTTAATACAGACCCATCCCTATCTGTTACATTAGCAGGGGTTCTCATGTATCCAAAGATTGTAGAATATGCTGCAGGAGGTAATATACACAGTCTGCCATTTCTTGGGATATCTATCCCGATGAATAACTACGCTTCATCTGTAATACCAATTATTTTAGGAATTTGGCTATTAAGTTATGTTCATAAAGGTGTTGAAAAAATAATTCCTAAATCATTAAGGATTGTTTTCGTACCGTTGTTAACGTTACTCATAACTGCGCCGCTTTTGCTAATGTTCATTGCACCAGTAGGTAACTATGCCGGCATTTATCTAGAAATGTTTTTCTCAGGATTATTCTCATTTGCAGGCCCTATAGCTGGATTATTAATGGGGGGGCTTATGCCATTAATTGTAATAACGGGCATGCATTATGCATTTTTCCCAAGTACATTTGCCAGTTTTGATAAATATGGGTTTGATATTATGCTACTGCCAATGAATTTGGTAGCAAATTTTGCTCAAGCTGGAGCAGTTTTAGGGGTATATTTCAAAACGAAAGATAAAAAAATGAAACAATTATCTCTCTCAACTTTTATACCAGCAATCTTTGGTATTACTGAGCCTGCCATATATGGGGTTACGATGAAATTAAAGAAACCCTTTTATGCTAGTTTAGTTGGTGGTGCTGTTGGTGGAGCGATTTTTGGTACTTTAGTAGTAAAAGCAACTGCTTTCACTATTCCTGGAATTATGTCACTTCCAACTTACATTATAAAAGGGACAAATAATTTCTTATATGCTGTTATAGGTGTAGCTGCAAGTTTGATCGTTTCACTAACCCTAACTTTACTAATGAAGCTTAAGGAAGAAACTAGTGAAAAAATGATAGGAGAAAGTGAACCAGCCATTATAAAAAATTATGATAACACCTCGATTGATAGCATGCCAATCGATAACACACCAATTGATGTGCATGCACCGTTAACAGGGAAAATTATGCCGCTGCAAGAGGTTCCTGATTCAACATTTTCAAATGGTCTTGTTGGCAAAGGGATTGCGATAGTGCCGGAAGATGGTATTGTCTACTCTCCTTTTTCTGGAAAAGTTACAATGATAACTCCTACAAATCATGCTATTGGCATCACTTCAAATAATGGCGTTGAATTATTAATTCATGTTGGGTTAGATACAGTTGCTTTAAATGGAGAAGGATTTGATTTAAACGTACAGATCGGCGAAGAAATTGAAATGGGCGATAAATTATTAGCATTCGATATAGAAAAGATAAAACAAAAAAATATATCATTAATATCCCCAATTATTGTTACCAATTCACCACAGTTTTTAGATATCATTTGTACTTTAGATAATCAAGTAACTGCTTGTGAAAGTAAATTATTAATGTTAATTAGGTGAAAAATTTCTATTTTAGGAATTTGATATATTAACCAATCTAAGGAGGAGCAATGCTATGATGAGAGAATTAAAAAAGGGATTTCCAGAGGACTTTTTATGGGGCGGAGCGACTGCCGCTAACCAAATTGAGGGAGCATTTGATGAGGATGGAAAAGGTTTGTCAACGTCAGATATGGCAGCATATAAAGATCCGTATGCTGGAGAATCTGTAAACAATTTTACCTTTAATGTAAATTCTATTGAACTGGAAGAATATTTGAATAATCCTGATAAGTATTTATTCCCTAAACGTTGGGGCATTGACTTTTTTCACCATTATAAAGAAGATATTGCGTTATTTGCAGAAATGGGGTTTAAGACGTTCCGTTTGTCCATATCATGGCCGCGAATTTTTCCAACTGGTTTGGAGGAAGAACCAAATGAAGCAGGTTTAGCGTTTTATGATAACGTGTTTGACGAGTGTAGAAAATATGGAATAGAACCGTTAGTAACAATGTCTCACTACGAAATGCCAATTACGTTAACGCAAAAATATAACGGATGGGTTAGCAGAGAATTAATTTCATTATTTGAAAAATATGCTCGTACATTATTCAACAGGTATAAAAACAAAGTGAAATATTGGATTACATTTAACGAGATGAATATGAACTTAAATAGTTTATATACTGGTGCCGGTGTGTTAGAAGATAAAGTAGATAATGTAGAAGAGGCTGCATACCAAGCGTCACATTACCAATTTATCGCAAGTGCCTTAGCTGTAAAAGCTGGACATGAAATTATTCCAGATGCAAAAATAGGTTGTATGATCAATCGAATTGAATCCTATGCAAAAACCTGTAAACCAGAAGACCAATTACAGGCACTTAAGGCCGATCAAATCAATACATTTTATCCAGACGTACAAGTACGCGGAGAATATCCTAATTATATGAAAAGGTTCTTTGCTGAAAATAATATAAACATTGAAGTAGAAGAAAGAGATTTTGAGATCCTTAAAGAAGGTACGGTTGACTTTGTAGCATTTAGTTATTATATGTCGCATGTTACAGAGGACAGACCAGATGCAAAAGAGATAGCAGGTAAATTAGATAGCCCGATTAAAAATCCATATTTAGAATTAACTCAATGGGATTGGCCAATTGACCCTATTGCATTGCGAATTTCCCTAAATAAATTGTATGATCGTTATAATATTCCGTTATTTCTAGTTGAAAATGGATTAGGGGCAAAAGACGTTGTGTCAGAGGACGGTAAAATTCATGATCCATACCGTATTGACTACATTAAAAAACACATTATTGAAATGAAAGAAGCTATTAAAGATGGTGTAGAATTAATGGGTTATACAACCTGGGGTTGTATTGACTTAATTAGTTGCGGCACTTCGCAAATGAGTAAACGCTATGGGTTCATTTACGTTGATCAAGATGACAAAGGAAATGGATCATTAAAACGTATTCCAAAAGATTCTTTCTATTGGTACAAAGAAGTAATAGCTTCTAATGGAGAAAATTTAGGCGAATAATCATTCAGGAGACAGTGGACAAGGGTATGGGTTCCATTAACTGTATTGATTGTAAACGAGATTGTGAAGTTTTTAAAGGAACAACTCAAGAACATAATACAGCATAATTATTATGCAAAGGAAAAGAGGATAACTGCAGGGGATTTTCGCCTCAGTCATCCTCTTTTTGATTTGAAACCCCGCGGCTCATTTTGTAGAATAAGCTTTTTAAGAAAATTGAATGGTTTTAAAGGGATTTGTCCCTCCTTTGTAGTAAATAAAATAAGTCCGAAAGAATAATTTGGTGTGTTATTTTGGTTTGCAAAATAATTTAATCAATGGGTTGTTTTGGAAACTCTTTTTTTATTGAATTGTGTGGGGGTTTAATAAGAATAACGAATTTATTCCATATAAAATTTTTAAAAAATTATTCGAGGGAATACATAAATGGAAAAAATAAATGTAATCATTACTAGTCTTGTAGACAAAGGCATCATAAAAAATGATGAAATAGAATTAAAGAAATTAGCAAGTGGTACGACAAATGGAATTTTATATTCTCTTTATAATAATGGGATACCGAAATATGTAATAAAAATGGACCAACCTAAACTGATAACTACAACAGAGAAATTTCTCCAAACTTATAAAGATGTAAAATTATTACCTAATGTACTTTATACAGATGAAAAAAAAGAATTTATTGTATACTCTTATCTTTCTGGAGAGACCCATTTTAATCGTGGTTCTAAATTAAAATGGATGACTATTTTAATTGAGGAATTATTAAATAAATACCAAAAAGTAGACAAAGGCATTCACTGGGGGAGAGTTAATGGAATACAGAGAAATTCATGGGCAGACTTCAATTTAGAGAGTTTGGAATTCGCCCAAAAGAATATAAGCGATTTATTACCAAGTGAGGAACATAAAAAAGTAGAGATATTGGTTAATAAATTGCAGACGTATGAAAATCAAGAAGAGAAATATTATCTTCATGGAGACGCTGGTGTTCATAATTTTGTATATCAGAACAATCAATTAAAAGGGGTTATTGACCCTTCACCTCTAATCGGTCCAAAGATTTATGATTTTACTTATGCATTTTGCTCTTCCCCAGACAGTTTAAATTTAAGCACGCTATTCTCATCATTTTCATTGTTGACCCAAGATACCCCGATTACTAAAGAAAGACTTTTGGATGAGGTTCTCTTTCAGTTATACACACGGATAGGAGTTTGTATTAAAGTTCACCCGCATGACTTAAACAATTATATGAAAGCGTGGAAAGAATGGAAAGAGTACCTTCCTTCCAATTAATTAGAAGTTCTTATTATACGGGGATATAATTAAGGAACGGATAGTATAGTTGAATAGAAATTTAGTTGTTTTTAGATTTTTAAAGTAAAATATACTTATGCAAATTTTAGTTAAGGGAGTGAGAGTATGTTTCCTTTATTAGAAACGGAACGATTAATCTTAAGAGAATTAGTTGAAGATGACGCCCAAGATATTTTAAATTGTTTTTCTAATGCGGAGGTATTACGTTATTACGGACAAAAATCACTAACAAGTTTAGATCAAGTGAAACAAATTATTAGAAATTTTTCGGCGAATTACGATGAAAAACGTGGTATTAAATGGGGAATTGAACAAAAAGAAACATGTAGTATTATTGGAACTATTGGATTTCAAGATTGGTCTCTTGAACATAAAAGAGCAGAAATAAGCTATGCACTTTTTCCTGAAAAATGGGGTAATGGATATGCAAAGGAAGCAGTTAATAAAGTCATTTCTTATGGCTTTGAAGAACTTGGGTTAGAGCGTATTGGAGCAGTTGTTTTTGTTGAAAATAATGCTTCTAATAATTTATTAACAAAATTAGGTTTTATAAAAGAAGGGACTTTGAGAAAATATATGTATCAAAATGATATTCCTTATGATACTAATATTTATTCCTTATTAAAGAAAAACTAATTCTGAAAGGAAAATTTCCTATACAAATAGAAAGAGAAATTTTCAAGTTAAGAGTGTCAGTAGATTTTCTTTAGCAATTCATTACTTGTTCTAATAAGTTTTAAGAATACAATATCAACTAAAATAAATACTATGAGGCTGGTGTATAATCTATGAAAATTCTTGAAACCGATCGGCTTACCCTTCGCCTACAAACTACCGACGATGCAGAGTTTATCCTAGAGCTTATCAATGATCCCTCTTGGTTACAATTTATAGGCGATCGTGGTGTGAAAACGATTGATGATGCACGAAACTACATTTTGAATGGACCTATCCATATGTATGAGCAATTCGGCTTTTGTCTTTATTTGGTCGAGCGAAAAGATGATCAAATCCCAATTGGGATTTGTGGTCTAGTAAAAAGAGACACCTTAGAAGATGTGGATATTGGTTTTGCCTTTCTTCCAAAGTATTGGGCAAAAGGATATGCCTATGAAGCAGCTTCTGCTGTACTAGCATATGGTAAAGATACTTTAGGATTAAATCGAATCGTCGCAATCACAACTCAAGACAATCACGCTTCAGCCAAGTTACTTAAAAAAATAGGGTTACAGTTTGAAAGATTAGTTCAGTTGCCCAATGATCCTGAAGAGCTTAGACTGTTTACATTTAATAGTCGAACAGAAAACCATATAACTAACACATATAAATTATCAGATCAAAAAATAAGTTTAGATCGATTAACTGATGCATTCTTTAATGCATTTACTAACAAAAATGGAAAAGAACCAAATGTTCGTGTACTCAATGATTTATTTATTCCAGAGGGAATAATCATTAAAAATACGGATTCCATTCCCATCATTTACAATCTTCAGCAATTTATCGAGCCACGTGAAAAACTATTAAGAGAAGGGCACTTAACTGATTTCAAAGAAGAAGAAATACACGAAATAACAGAGATTTTCGGTAATATCGCTCACCGTTTCAGCTTATATCGAAAATCAGGAGTGTTGGATGGCGATTCATTCGAGACGTTAGGGATGAAAACGATGCAGTTTATTCAAACTCCAAGTGGTTGGAAGATCAGTTCCGTAGCATGGGATGATGAAAGAAATGGCTTAACCATACCGGAAAGATATCGCAATTAACAATTTAAGCTTCATCACGGTAATTTGCCTTCGTGTAATTCTTCAATTCTTATAGGAACTGTTCATTTGCCAAACGCCTTTGCCACTAGTGCTGCGTAAGCTTTAGCTCCTTTTGCATTTAAGTGGACACCATCTGGTGAAAAATATTCATTATGCCCTGCACTGGCAGCGTACCAATTAACAAGAGTGGTATTCGCAAATTTTGTAGTTACCTCTTTTAGTGCATTGTTGACCACAGTTTCCCATGGTCGTGGGACACGGGTATTGATGAAAATAATTTTTCGGTCATGTCCAATTAATTCAATCATTGATATTAATTGATTTTTATTAAATGGGCCATTGGTGCCTAGTTCGATAATAACCGTATCTCCTAATGTTCCTTCTTGCTTCATTTTTTTGACTACCTGAACTGCTTGAGACATTTGCCGGCCTACTTTCCCGTCAGCATGTAAAGAAGGAAAATATTCAGTTAAAAAGTAGGCAACATCCAGTAATATTGAATCACCAATTGCTGTCACCTTTTCATTTTTTTCGATTGAGGAATCCGTTTGCGGAAGTTTATTTTCACCGTCTGGTTTTGTTAGCTCTTCTTCTTTTGGATGAACAGTAGGGGAAGGAGGTTCCTTTTTTTTCTGTTCTATTTTTAGTTGATTATTAGAACGATCTTCTTTAATTACATCATGCGTTTCCTCTTTTTTATCTGTTTTTGCATTAGTCACATTGTAAATAGCTAAAAATGAGACGAGCATGATTAGCACTCCTCCGCCAAGGACAATCCAACGTCTGAAGATAAAACGATTATGAACCGATTTCTTCGTAGCAATCTTTCTCCACGTTTGTTTCAATCCTCCTTGGCGTAAAGGATTTTCGATGAATTTATAGGATAATGCTGACAAACCAATAATGCATGTTAGTTGGAATAGGACTCTTCCAATCGAAATTCCTGTTGTATTTATGGCCGGACTCGTTAACACAAGGACAGGATAGTGCCACAAATAGATGCCATAAGACCGGTCACCTAACCATTTAAGAGGTTTTACATTCAAAAGTTTACTGATGCTGTTAGCGGGATGAACGAGCACGGCTACAAATAACATAGTAGCAATTGATAATAAAACCATCCCTCCACGGTATAGGAAAGGATCATATTGATTGGTAAGTCTAACCATTAAAAGGATCACGACAAGCGCAATGGTCCCGACTAAATTAAGGACAAGTCGTAAAGGTGATGGTACTTTGGCAGCAAGCTTTTGACTTGGCCAAATAAGAGCAAGTGCAGAACCAATTAATAGAGAAAAAGCTCTTGTATCAGTCCCGTAATAGACTCTACTTGGATCCGATCCGGGCTGATATAATATGGCCATTGTTAATGCTGAAATACTGGCTAAGGTGAGAGTAATAAATAAGATTGAACGTTTAGAGATAAAGCGTAACCCGAATGTAAGCAACAATGGCCAGAAAAGATAATACTGTTCTTCTACTGCTAATGACCAAAAATGAGTTAATAATGATGGTGATTGAAAGCTATCAAAATAGGATTGGTGATGAAAGATGTACCACCAATTACTAATATATAGTAAAGCAGCTAGAGCATCCGCTTGCAATTTTTCTAAAAGATGATGATGAAACAAGTTTACCCAACCAATTGTGATCACTAACATTGCGAGCATGGCTGGAAGTAAGCGTCTAGCACGGCGAATCCAGAAATTTTTTAAATCAATTCTTCTTCGCTGTTCCCACTCTGTCATTATGATATCGGTAATAAGGTAGCCAGACAGCACGAAGAACACGACTACACCTAAAAAACCTCCAGTTGCCCAAGGGAATCCAATATGATAGAAAATGACAGAAAGCACTGCTAAACCTCTGAGACCATCTAATCCTACGATGTAACGTCTGTTTTGTTTTTTAGGGTTAGTCATGGTTCTTTACCAGTAAAACCAATTGCGTATTGTTTGTTTGACATGTATTTTTCAAATTATGTAAGTAGTTCATGATGATTTTTTCCTTTCTATTAAAACATACATGCTTTAATGCATTATGAAAAAAAGACGCACGACATGAAAAAAAAGTTTGAAATAATTTTGTAAGGATATTTTTATTTGAAGATTTAACTGAGCTGAACCAGTAGTTTTTAGTTCTTTACCTAAAAAATCACGAGTATGATGTCATAATGTTCGAAGTACTATATTCCTTTTCTGTGGTTTGTTTTGTGAAATGATTACATATTTTATTGAAGTAAAGGGGGCCAATCCTTAAAAATGAATGATCGCTTCTTTTTGTGCTAACCTAAGCAGATTAGCCGAAGAAGAATGGAGGATCTTTATTGAATTAGAAGGTTTACTAAGTACAAAACCGTTTTAGATAATTATTGGAGGTTTTGTCCATTGAATAACAGAAGTTTTAAATTTCCGAATTCATTCCATTAAGAATGAGGTTACATCAAAGCAACTATTATTATTTCAACGTTTTCGCGTTCTCAAATAGCCTTTATCCTTATGATACAATATAAGAGCAACTGCTAAAATTCCTGATGAAATCCATATTGATGAGTTCCCTATATATGTGGTGGAAAATGTCCCTAACAACGCGCCAAATAAAAAAGAAACAATGATAATGAAAAATTCTTTAAACTGTTTTTTCGCTTCCTGATTATGTTCTATGAAGGCTGAATATGCTGCCTGCGTTGCAGTTCGAAGATTCCCTGTTGTCATTGTTGAATTGTAGTTCCACTTGTCTAGTTTATTAAAAGTAGAGATTTGTAAAGATGATACAAACGAAATACATACGGTTACCACTATGTTAGGTACACCTCTTTGCAACATCCCTACAAAGATTAAAACCATACATTCTAATATAAGAATAGAACGTCTATAACTATGTAATAATTCTCTAAAATGGGGAATCTTAACGATTTCTGATACCAGAACACCTAATATAAAGGCTAAAACAGGCGGGATATAATTTAAAGCACCTACCCATTCCCCATTAGCTGCTCTTACAGCGAATAGTACAATGTTGCCTGTTTGGGCATTGGCAAACACTCCGTCTCTGCTGATGAAAGTATAAGCATCTAAAAAACCTCCAACTAAAGCTAACAAAACACCCAAACGAACAGAGTTTGAAGATAATGAGGGGATTGTGCTTCGTTTATCTTTCATATTATTATCTCCTTGTACCTAATGTTGAAGAAATTCTTTTATCATTAATATTCTGCTTATATGTAAACAGCATTCATATAAAATCTTTCATAGCAGCTAAAGGGTGGTTCTCAAAAAAATAAAAATGAGGAAACCCCAGAGAAAAGTGTCGGTCCCCACATTCTACAATAAATAGTAATAGACTATATTGTAGAATGTGGAGAGACCCTTTTGGGAGATCCTCATTTCTTTTATCCTTGGAAAAAGGTAAGTGTCAAACTGTCTTCTCCTCGTGGATGCTATTTTACATATTCATCGCTAACAAGAATGCCTTTTAGGACATCCGTTGGAATGATGAATTCAACAACACCCATGTAACCAGGAGCCACTTCATATTTGTCAAATCCAATAACCAATTTGTTTTGTTTGTTAATGTAGAAATTTTGATTGGACTGTATTTTTTCAAAAGTGTCTAGTGGATTATCATCTTTTTTATTCGGATTCTTTACCCAGTAAGTTAAGTCAGAGTCTTGTTCCATTTGTGTAATCATTTGCTTTCTAATTTCTTTGCTGATCAAATCTACATAGGCATCACTTTTAAATAGGCTTGGTAAAGTGATGAGTAGTTTATTTTTCTTATCAATCGTGTCAAACTGGAACGTTGTTGATGAGGATCCGACTGTATTAACAGTGTAACGTCCGATGGATAAGAGTTGGTCATTATCTGTTTTTACTTCGTACCCATTAGTTACGCCCAAATGTCCGCCGCCACTTTCTTTTAGATCTTTCATATCAGCCTGGAATTGTTGATAGAGTTCTTTGCTTTCTTTTAGATATTTTTGATTTAACGTCGATTGTAATTCTTTATTATCAAGGTTTTTAATGGCAGGTACTTTAATATCAGCCTGGTACGTTTCCTCATCCACCTTGAATTCTCTAAAGGTTAATACTTTCACCACATTTTTTAGAGCAGGAACCTCTGCCATAGTATTGGCAAATGTCGGACTTGCATTTAATCCTCCAATAAAAAGAGTAGCAGCTGCTGCTAGCCCGATCCCCACTTTTGGCAGGATGCGCTTCTTAGGCTTTTGGTTTAATGCCTTTTTAACAACAAAGTCTAACTGACTAGGGATAGGAATCTCGTTATACTCTTTCATTAAGGCCTCCATTTTTTTATTCATGTTAACATCCTCCTATATAGGAAATATCATTCATTTCTATTCGCAGCATTTTAAGTCCTTTATATAAACGAGTCTTAATCGTGTTTTCTTTTTCATTTAGAACTTCAGCTATTTCATGAATTTTTAGGTCTTCAAAAAATTTAAGAATGATGACAACTCGATATTTATCTGGCAATTCATTGAGTAACCTGGTTAAATCAAGATTTTCATATGTGTCATTCTTTTGGGGGCTAAAAAATTCTAAAATATCATTTTCTACTACCATTTCCTTTTTCTTTTTGCGTAATAAATCTAATGATGTGTTAACTACGATGCGAAAAAACCAACTTTTTAACGCTTGAGGATTTTCTAAGGTATGAATCCCTTTTAGTGCTTTGTGGATTGATTCTTGAATAATATCTAAAGCATCCTCTTCATTTTTAACATAACTATAGGCTAATCGATAAAATTTCTCTTTGTTCTCCAATACAAATTCTGTAAGTAATTCTTGTTGATCTTTTTTATTCATCGTTAGTCACCTCCTTTTGGATTGTAAATAATAGACGCCAATCTATAAAGAAAAAGTTTTTGGTATTTGTAATTACTTCATGATTTTGTGCCGATGGGATTAAATCATGGAAACATTTCTTGGAGGGTCAAAGTTAAAAGGTCGGATATATTTCTAATGGCAACACGTTGGCTAGCTATACCTATGATGTCAGGGTAATACCTGCCATCAGAAAAAGCATGGGAATGCATTTTGAAGATATTTATCTGGCATGTGAGGTTACATAAAGGGAAAATAGTAAATAAATCCCCAAAATTTATAAGTGAGAAATCACCAGACGGGGCAGGTAGAAAAAGGAATAAATAAAAAATCAGCAAAAATATAGAAAAAAGGGGCTGTCCAGAAAGTCGATTTTTCGGCTTTTGGATACCCCTTTTTATGTTGAAGAACGTTGATATAACAATATTCTTGATTTATTAATTTTAGTGAATTTGTCCTTTTCGGACAGCCCCTTTTTATTTATTTTGAAACAGGAGTCACATGTAAATATTCTTCTAGCGTAATACCGCGAGTTTGGATTGCAGTTGAAATATTCCCCACATAACGAAGATGCCAAGGTTCGTATTTATAACCCGTAATGGATTCTTTTCCTTTTGGATAACGAATGATAAATCCATATTTTGCACAATTTTTCTTTAACCAAGTAGCTTCTTTCGTATTAGCAAAACAAGATGTTGCTGCACATTTCCCGTTACTTCCACTAACATCAATGGCTAAACCAGTTTGATGCTCGCTTGTTCCAGGAATGGCGCTATAGGTTCGAGCTTTTTCAAAACCATCTCTTTTTACATAATTGTTAAATAACACTTTCTGAGTACTATAGGAACGATACGCAGATACTCCGCTTAAATATATTCCATCTTTTTTGGCTGCAGCAAACAATCTTTCCAAAGCTTTTGCCGCTTCTTTTCTCATTTTACGCTTTTCTATTTTTTCATTAAATAAAAAAGGTACATTGGGATAGACTAAATCCTTCGGAACATAGGTAACCGGCATATAATACTTTTTATTCACAACTGCCGCTATCGATGCTGGATAAGCAGTCAAGGTAACGGCACTTATCTTCTTTTTAGAAGGGGAATTCGTTACATTCATTTGCTGTATTTTAGATGATTTAGGCTGGATTGATTTGTTTGAATTTTTCGTGCAACCAATCGCATTGATTATTAAAAAGATCATCAGTAATACACGGATACTATTCTTAAACATTAAAATATCCTCCTTTAAATTTTACGTTTATTTTTATCATGTTTTTAAAAAGGAGGTTTATTCTTGAAAAAAATTGTGCTTTTCAAAACAAAGTCATAAAATCGTTAGTAAAAGTAAATTTTGAAAGGTTAGGTAGGATGAAGAGATTAACTGTCTTTGTTGTTAGTATGTTGCTTATTTTTATAGCCGGATGCGGATCGGATCAATTAAAGGTGAATCTTATTACTCCAAAAACATATACTCCTGGTCAAGTTTCGCCGATAAAAATTAAAATTTTTGACGATAAGGGTAAACCAGTAAAAGATGCCAACGTTAGTGTTGAATTCGATATGCAAGGGATGACTATGATACCTGTCTCAATGACAGCAAAAGAAATCGAAGATGGAGTGTATATCGGAAACGCAAATCTGCAAATGGAAGGGGACTATACCGCGGCCATCAAGGTGGACAAAAATGGGGGAAAATACGAACAAGAAAAGCGATTTTCTATAGTTGTTTCACAATAGGAAACCGCAAATTAGGTGAAGAAATTTAAGCTTGTTTAAGCAATCTGATTAATAAGAGTAACAATCGAATGAATTGTCCCAAAGGATTAAGCAACAAATGAAACACGATAATTAGGAAAGGTTTACCGTTAAGTAATTCCAATAACGGTAAACCTTTCTTTTGATTCAATTTCTTGTACTGCTTATTTCATTCTGAAATCCTCCTACAAAATTATGGAAGCGAGCAAATGATTTAGTCATTTTTTATTTTATTTACACAAAGATAATATAACAATTGGATTAAGGGAAAAGTAAAAAGATAAACGGTTAAACAATTTTATTTCATTCATTTTTTGAAGAATGGTACATAAAGAGGGGGATACTAAATGAAATGCCCGGATTGTGATTATGTAAATCAGGATGGGGTAAAATTCTGTATGAATTGCGGCAATAATTTTTTTAGAGGCGAGAATAATGATCAAGATTTAAACAGCCAGTTTTATGAGTTTGCCAATTATGTCGATATGGTACCAAGGTATGAGCGTTCGGTTGAGCCTAAATTTCAAAATGTTTTCTCTCGGGTGTTCCGAAAGCATAGTGAACTTGAGGCGGAACGGCTTTTTATCGTGGGCACTGCGCTTACAACACCGAAAATTGAGGAAGTTAAGGAAACATGGCCGAAACCTTGGCTTTTTGCGAGAGTATTTCTTATTGCACTTATTGCGTTCTTAGGATTGTACTTGGGTGTAAGCTTTTTCAAAAATATTAACTTTATACCGGGTCTTATCATTGTCGGTGCTTTTGCTGTTCCTATTACGACGTTGATATTCTTTTGGGAAATGAATGCTCCTCAGAATATTGCTATTTATAAAATCATTTATGTGGTATTTATTGGCGGGATCCTCTCGATGTTAGTGGCGCTGGTGTTTTATGATATTCTAAAACATAATATAAATCCAATAACGATTGGAATTGTTGAAGAACTGGCTAAAGTTATAACCGTTATCTATTTCGTACGAAACATAAAATACCGGTATATACTTAACGGACTTCTGTTAGGTGCTGCGGTAGGGGCGGGTTTTGCAGCTTTTGAAACTGCTGGTTATGCACTAAGGGCACTTCTATCCGGAAGTTTCCCCAGCCTATATTCCACCATCCTGTTGCGCAGTTTTTTAGCTCCCGGTGGACATGTCGCTTGGGGCGCCTTAACGGGGGCTGCCTATTGCATGGTACAAGGAAACAAGAAATCTGAGCTGAACATGTTGTTCAAGCCAAAATTTGTCCGAATATTTATTCTTGTCGTTTTGATGCATGCTTTATGGGACACACCTTTACCAGGTATCTTTCCGGTCGGACAAATCATTCTGATGGTCTTATCATGGATTGTGGTTTTTCGAATGATACGTAGCGGCTTAAAGGAAATAGCCAATAAGAAGTGGCGGTTGAACAATTATCCATTTGAGCCTACATCATAGTTAAAATTTAATGATAGATACTGTACTATAGTGATCTAATGCCAAGACCCATCTTGAGTATTCCTTTCTTTAACTATCCTGAAAATAATAAATGGTAAAGACGCATTTTTTGCAATAGATATAGGATGAGCTTGCTGACCTTCACTTAAGTTTGATCTGCGAACAGCCACCAGTATACTGTACCAACGAATCCGATGAGACTGGAGATAATTAGGATTGATAAACTGCTCCCTTTCAGGGCGATAACCTCTCCGGTTACTCCGCTGAACAGTGCGGGGATAGCCCATGGAAAGTAGTCACCGTAGCCTGCGGCGGCAATGATTTGCGAAAAAACCACCATTAAGACAACAAAGCCTAGAGGGGCTAAGTATCCTCGGCCATAGCTGGCAAAAAAGGCGACAGGTGTACTCAGGGCTATGGTTAAGAATGTAGTAATAATGAGAACATAAAGGCCATGCATCACAATAGCTGAGGACCATTGTGGCAGCCCGATGATCAGTCCAAGTACGATGCCGATCGTGATAACAAGAAAGCTTAATAAAAGATTCGTGATTAGAATAGTGATAAATTTTGCGATCACAATTATCGCACGGGGATAAGGAAGCGCCAAGAGATCCTTAATAGTACGGTCAGCGTATTCTCTGCCAAACACCCAGCTTGTGACAAATCCAAAGATCAGAATCCCACCAACTGCAATCATTTGTGCCAGTAAGCTTAAATAGGCGGGCCAACTTGCTTCCCCGATAATTTGGGCTTTTGCGCCGATTAAACCAGAGCTAATGGCCAATTCGGGATTTTTTAATACAAACATGAAAAATCCACCAATTAGTGGGGCGATAGAAAAAGCCGCCGTTGTTATCCAAATCATTTTGGACTTGCGAATTTTAAGACTTTCTGCCAGTAATGTTGAGTATAAAAAGTTCAAATCCCTCAGCCTCCATTCTTTCCAATCAATCTTAAAAAATAGGACTCTAAGTTTTCTTCATCAACGATTAATCTTGTTGGTGGACAGCCCTTGTTAACAAGTAAACTAGCAATCTCGTCTGGGTTCAGGATAGCAGTATTATTAGTCGTTTCGATCAATCCATCCTGATTTAGTAGGGGAGAATAGCCTGCAGTTGTAAGAGTTGATACAGCTAAGTTTTTTTCACGAGCATCTAGCAGAAGGCGTCTGTTCAAAAGCTGAGTTAATTTAGTGGTCTCAACTTCTTGAATCAATTGACCGGCATGAATGATCCCTATTTTTGTGGCAATCTTGGCTACTTCACTTAGAAGGTGACTGGAGATAAAAATCGTGACGTCCTTATTGAACGACAGGTCCTGAAGTAGTTCTCTTATCTCGACTATTCCTGCTGGATCTAAGCCATTAACAGGCTCATCTAAAATCAATATTTCTGGATTATGCAAAAGCGCTTTGGCAATTCCTAAACGTTGGGCATTTCCTAAAGAGAGGTTCTTTGCCTTTTTTTGTGCGTACGGTGTTAATTTGAGCAGATCTATCACTCGTGTTACCGTATTAGGGTCTGAAATTAACCGAAGCCTGCGGAAAATATGTAGGTTTTCTGCAACCGTAAGCTCGGGATAAGCATAAGGGGTTTCGACCATGTACCCCACCTTACTCCAAATGCTATAGGTATTAAAGCTGACCTTCTTTCCGCTAATATAACAAGAGCCTTCTGTTGGTCGGATCATTCCAAGTATCATTCGAATGGTTGTCGTTTTGCCTGCACCATTTAAACCAATAAAACCATAAATTTCACCTTTATTTATGCTTAAGGAAACTTGATCTACTGCTTTAAAGTCTTTATACGATTTTGATAATTGATTTGTTTGAATGATATTTCTCATCTTCAACTCTCCTCTTTTACAAGACCCTCAACAATTAAATCGATAAACAATTCCATCGTTTGCTGGTAAACCGTTTCCCCAATTTCCTTTTGATGAATAGTCAGCATGAATAAGGAACGGAGCACTCCTGCAATCACCTCGGGGTTTTCCTCCAGAAGCACGCCTTTCTTCTGCCACTGTTTAATTAAAGGCAATAGGGCAGCTGAATCTTGGTTGAAATGTTCTTCTAATTTTTCTGGTGGCAGCTTTCTTAGTAACGCATCCATATTATTTTCAAAATACAACTGCCGGATCAGCGGATTTGTTTCTATGGTGTTGATGGTTTGAAGAAGTAAGCTCTTGATGGCTTGCTTTGGCTGATGTTCTTTGAATATATCAACACTAAGAAAGTGTTCCTTTATCTGTTCTTCTTCTCTTTCAAGGATTTCGAAATACAATTCTTCTTTGGATTGGTAAAATTTATAAAAGGTGCCAGGCGCAATTCCCACGTTTTTAGTAATTTCATTAATACTGGTTTTTTGAAGTCCAAATTGACGAAATAAAATTCTTCCTTGCTCAAGAAGCGCACCGGTAATCATTTGTTTTTCGTTCTCATTAAAAGCCTTTGGCATCTGAAAATTCTCCTTTTGTGAATGTATGAATAAAAAATATTTTTATTCATACATTATAAGTCTGATTAGAAGTAATGGCAAATTAATAAGGGAGATTTTTGTCATAAAGAGAAATGCTGCATCCGTAAATAACTACACTTTTCTCAAAAAGATGGAAATAATCTTTATAAGTAAATGAAACATTTATGTTAAAGTTATAGTGAAGATTTGAACAATTGTATTTAAACAAATGGATAGGAAAGTGGAAGAATAAATATAAATATTCCCATCATTTAGAGGTAGTTGGAGGGCGTCTGTGGAAAAATTAAAAGATTAAATTGATTACCCCCTTTTTCTAAAGTAGAGCAATTTTTGGATTTGCTCTACCAACATAAATGGAATTGCAGCAAATGCTGTTGATCTTTTTTAAACATGTGATTGAGTAAGGCAATTGCAACATCTATTTACGAATTTATTCCAGGAAGCCGTAGGATAGTGACAGAATAGAAACTTGGAAGAAAGGTAATCTTATGAAAGTTTATTTCGTTCTTACTTTACTAATTATTTCAACTATCCCACTTTTAAATCTTTTTTTTCTGCACGTTTTTAAAAGTGTTTACAGACCAAAAATAATGTTTATTATTCACTTGTCGACGTTCTTAATTCCTCTAATGTTGTTTAGATTTAGCAGAGAATATGCGTTTAAATTTTTTCTCTGCGACGCACTTATACTATTATTTCTGTATATTAGCAATAAACTATACTGTAGCCTTTTTAATACCATACTAGGTAGGATTGTTTATGAAATATTTGAGTCTCCAGTTATTTCAGAGATTTATTTAGTTAAAAATCGTCTCTATTCAAGGACGCTAGAAGGATATGTACTGATAGATATGAAGAATGAAACATACAAGACTTATCCTGACGTTGATAGCTGTGCTGCAAATGATAAAACTGTGTTCAAAAGACTGGTTCTAACAAAGAGAATATAGTTTAACAAGCTTAAAGTAAGTAGCTAGGCAATGGGTTATGTGGGTTTTCTGACATTTTATGTGGAGAAGTGATACCTCATGGATGGCTAACGGGTACTTTACTGTAGGTTAGGGCTGCCTTATTTGGTGGCTCTTTCTTATCGAATTATTGACGTTCTTTTCTTTTTCAACTAAAGGATCAGGATACTTGAAGATAACTGAAGTATGGTGTTGAAGTGAATAGGAGTTAGGAGGAGTTTTGTGGTGCTTAAAGTGGAGATAAGAAGGCCAAGAATTGAGGACATAAAAGAGCTAAATTCATTTTTTAGAACAGTGATTACTGATACGTTTACTAAAGAAGGTTTAGGGGAGAGGTTGAATGATATAAATGATGAAATCAAAGTTAAGGAAAAATACTTAGAAAGTGATATTGAAAGTAATGGTGAGAAACGATATTTTTTGATTGCTTTAAACGGTGATAATATTATTGGTTCAATTGAATATGGCCCAGCAAGCGATCTCATAAGTAATTGTACAAACAACGCTTTCAAAGAGCTAATTGAGGTAGGTAAAGTATTTGTTCATCCTGACTACCAGAGAAATGGGATAGGGAATTTGCTATTGAATACAATGTATTTTACTTTACAGAATAAAGACATAAAAGAATTTTGTTTAGATAGTGGATATATTAGTGCACAAAAAATCTGGAAAAAGAAATTTGGAGACCCTAATTATTTGTTAAAGGATTATTGGGACAAAGGATTTGATCATATGATTTGGAGAATCAAGGTTAGCGATTGGGTATTAGGTTGAGAAGTAGAAAAATAAGTGCTTCTAAAATAAAACGGGAGCATTACTTCAGCAATGGGGTAGTGTTTTTTTTTATTCAACTGATTTGTGAGTTTGTGAAGGATTGTACTTAAACTCCCTCAGTTTTGTTAAAAAATATTGTAAAAAAAAGTTAAATTTGTAATATAATATTAGTAATTCGTTGGTTAGTTTGGAGGTGTTATGATGATTTGGATTTATATATTTACACCTATCATTATATTGGCTGGAATAGCCATTTATTTTGACAAAAAATCTGGGGCGACTTCACCAGATGAAAGAACAGCTGATAAGTTAGAGGAATATCCACCAGAAAATCCTTTCGGACCCAATAATTTTTGACCTTAAAATGATTCAAATACAACTTTTCAAAGACAATGTGAAGGATTGTACTGATATGAACGAAACTGTCAATGCCCCCTACACAATTTGATTTTGGTTTGGGTTTTGGGCAACTCTAAGAAGAGAAGCGTTTTTCGGCTTCTTTTCTTTTTAGTTTGGGTTCAGCCTTTTAAGGCTAGGGAATCTCCTTCTCAGCTTACTGACTGCTCCTCAATCATCAAATTGGCTGTCAAGTGCTTTCCTTGACAGGCAATTTGATGATTGAGATACTTTTTAAAGCTGAGAATAATTAAACTTCTCCTTTCGCATTGATACTAAAAGTTAAGCACACGGCACGAAGGCAAAAATCTCTACTACGGTTAGCACTCTGATATTCGTGGGTTTTCACATTTTATCTTTCCGTATAAAGGAGCTTCCACTAACTTAAAACGTGCGTTAGCCTATTAGGCATAGCACAAGTACAATTCGTGGTTTCTCCTTACCGGTTTTTACCTTTGCCTCCGAGCCCTATGCTCCCACTTTTAAAGAAACTGACCTTCATTTTAGTGGTAATTTTTATTTTACAATGGAGTTACTTTCAATTTCTTGAGTTATTGCCCAAATAAATCCTGCTAATTCTCTTGCAACGGCAGTTAGTGCCTTTCCAGCTGTTTTTCCACGTGATAGTAAACGAAAGTATTTTTTATGGAGGCGATTTTGAGCTTTCCATGAGATCATTTGAACATTGGGTAACTGTCCTTCTTGTCTTTTCTTTAAATCTCCCTTTAAAGCAGGCTTATATCGATAACTCCATGCTGCTTCTACAAGCAAACGTCGAACATGACGGTTTCCTGTTTTTGTAATCTTACCTTGTCTTCTGGTTTCACCACTTGAGCTTTCACTTGGAATTAACCCAACGTAAGACATTAATTTTTGGGGAGAAGCAAACCTTTTAAATGATCCAATCTCAGCCACAAGGCTGGTAGCTGTTATAGTAGCTATTCCCCTTAATGATTGGAGTGCTTGAATCATTGGTGCATGGTATCCTTCAGTTGATTGTAATTTAATTTCTTCCTCTAATCGTTTTACTCTTTGCTCAATTTCTTGCAGATGGTGTAGATACTCTTGAAAAACTATTTTAGATGTAGAACGTTCAAACTTTAAAGTATTTAACCATTCTCGATATCTACGAGTCCATTTTTTTCCTTTGAAAGGCGGGTGAATATCATTTCGTAAAAGGAATTTGGATAATTGATGTTTGGCTCTTAATTCATCTTCCTTGGCATCTTCACGGGCCCGAACTAAATCCCGAAGCGCTTCGTCATCTTCTGTTGGCACATAAACAGGGGTTAATTCGCCTGCACGAAATAACTTTGCTAGTTTAATCGAATCCCTGCGATCAGTTTTAATGCGATCACCTGGTTTCTTAGGGATTAAAGATGGTGCGATCACTTCACATTCAATTCCTTGGCTAAGAAAAAGCCGATATAAACCGTAACCAGTTGGACCAGCTTCATAACACACTCGAAGATTATCTTTTTCTCCAAGATTTTTTACTAACTTTCTAATTGATTCCACCGTGTTAGGAATCATTCCCCAATACCTTGGCTCATCTCGACCTTCATCTGCGATGGCAACGGCAATTTTTTCTTTTGAAACGTCTAAACCTACATATTTTATGGTATCCTTCATAATAACTAGCTCCTTCCGTAATGTAGCTCTGATTTGGTTTGCTTTTTCCAGTAAACAGTGTAACCAAATTAACCTACGGTGTTACGAGTAAGGAGCTAGTTTCGTTCATGATAACTTAAAGTAACGGGGGCGATTGCTCAATAACAGCGGTCGCTTTTTTCCTAACGGTCAGGTGTGCGGCCGAGCCTAGGTCGTATCATATAACGGGTGGGATTCCCGTCGAGTAAGAACTAGCCATTCGCTCGTAGCGAGTCTTGGAGGGCTAAAGGTAACTTTAGTCTTTAAGCGTAGACAGTTAGGTGGCGGGCCGAAAGCCAAATGGTTGAAGGGATTGAGCTCCATAATGTTAGTAAATCGAGAGGGCAGATGCTTTACCTGCAGCAGAAAGCTACATTTTATCCTTCGTTTAAGGCAAGATGGATAAAACCTCTCTGGAGTCAGAGACCTTGGCACGTTACACATTGATATGATACGGCAACTCGGGAGACCCTACCGGTCTTTTCTTGTTAGAAGAGTATGGTGTACAAGCGATAAAAAGTAAGGAAACCAAATGCCGGTGTAGGGAGTCGGATAGCAGAATTAGCAAAATCTGATCCTAAGAGATTAGCAAGATTTTGTGAATGGTAACTAGGAGGAGCCGTGTGCGTTAATAGCGCAAGCACGGTTCTGTGAGGGGGAGGAACACAATCTACCGTAAGGTAGAGAGGTTCCTTTCTACTCGACTTGTTGAATATGAATTTTTGAAATATTAAGCAAAAAGAAACTATTGTATGTAATATAATTGTATATTAATTAGAAAAGGGGGAATAAATATGTTCCAATTTTTTCTGATTATTGGTGCTATAGGAATTTTAATATCTGGTATTTTTATAGGGGCTTGGACTAATGGACAACAACAAAGAGCAAATTTTCATTCTGAGACAGAAGAGCATAGAGGTTTCAGAACCAAGATAGCATTGTATTCTGGTTTGTTAGGAATAATCTCGTTAGGAATTAGTGCAATAATTTATTTCTTTTAACTTGTTCCACGGGGCAGTTGAAGAGAGTATGTCGCAATTGACTTATATTGTGTAGGAAGAAATTAAGGATTTTGAGATGTTAAATAATGGTGGAAGTTAGGAAAAAATAAAACCCTTGAATGACACTAAGATAGATGTGACTCATCCAAAGGTGATGGGTAAATACCCTGTTTGAATACTAATAACTAAGATTATTTTTGTTAAAAATTTAACCGTTTACAAATTCCCCACCATTCACGTGCAGAATTTGCCCCGATATGTAAGATGCATCTTCGGAGGCCAAGAATACATATGCAGGTGCCACTTCAAACGGTTGACCGGCTCGCTTCATAGGAACATTGTCTCCAAATGTGGCAATCTGTTCTGGAGGTAAGGAAGATGGAATTAAAGGAGTCCAAATTGGCCCTGGGGAAACACCATTGACTCGAATCCCTTGTGATGCAAGTGACAATGATAGCGAACGTGTAAAGGAAACAATGGCTCCTTTTGATGCAGAGTAGTCAATTGAATCTTGATCTCCAAGATAGGCACTAATGGATGTTGTATTTATTATAGAGCACCCTGAATTCATGTATGGCAGAGCAGCTTTCGTCAAAATAAACTGCGAAAAAATATTTGTGTGAAAAGTACTTGCTCGTTGATTCGAATCTATATCTAGTAGACTGTTCTTTATGTAAAGTATACCGGCATTATTCACCAAAATGTCAATACGACCAAATTGGTGAATCGTTTGCATTACAGCTTGTTGGCAAGGTTGCTCATACCCTATATCGCCTGGAATGGTAATGCAACGACGTCCGTACTTTTTGACATAGAACTTCGTTTCATTGGCATCGCTGTGTTCATTTAGGTATGAGATTGCAATGTCTGCACCCTCTTTCGCGAAGGCGACCGCTACAGCTCTCCCAATTCCACTATCACCACCAGTAATGAGAGCTACCTTATTCATAAGTTTACCGGCTGGTTTGTAATTGGAGTCATCAAATATAGGTCTGGGTGTCATTAATGATTCAATGCCAGGTTTACTTTGTTGCTGAGGCGGGAAACCCATCACATCCACTCCTCTCGGATTTTCATATTTATGAATGAAATTCTGATATAGGTTATGACTTTCATCAGGAAATTATATCCATTCCAAATAATAATTAGAGGAAGGGAAGAGGTATTTCTTCAAAAAGGAGAAACAAACAGGATATGATAGAGTAAACAACTGGAAAGAGTTAAGGAATCATTTTCTCAAAAAAAATTGACTTTTCAACTTCCGGATTTCAATCCTTGAAGATCCGGCAGTCACAGGCGGCTTTTTTGTTTTTTTAAAGAGGCGGGTTTGCGAAATAAAAGTTTATCCTTTAACGCGTGTTATGACGCATTATTTAGACATTTACTTTTTGGCTGAGTGTTGAGCGGCTGCATGGTACTCCATCAACAACTTGAAATTCGGAAGACTGCATCATTTGGATCTATCAATGTCTTCTTGACCATATCCGGCTTTCCGTAAGCTTAGAGTGATCCAGGAACATTATAGGCATCGGAAGGATATTGAGGATACCAGGGATCATAATAATAAAAATTGTCCATGGGTTTAAAAACACCTCTTCTGCAATTTTTTCCTTACACAAAGACATATTATTCAAAGGGTAGGCATCTGTTCTGAGTGACAACAAAAATCACTGCCACAAGTAGCCGCTGTAATTTAGGTATGGAAAAAAAGTAAACAACATAAATAAATTGAGAAACAAACATTAAAGCGACTTAGAAAATGTTCTTAGTCGCTTGTTAAAGAAATTATTAATTAATTTATTCAACCGTTCTGTTTTGAAGTAAATAGAAGAGGTTCCTTTCTACTCGACTAGTTGAACAAGGATTTTCCACTTCACTAAAGAATTTATACAAAAAGGAAACTAAAAACGCTAGTTAACAGTCGAATACCCTTGTGGTATTAGGTATAGAAATTATAATATAAAATAAGGGCTTAATCTGATGATACTTTATATAAACTGATGCATAAGCTAGAAGTGACCATCAGCCATAGCGCCACAGCGCCACATATTTTACTTCCTCAGTGCTTTATAATGCGTCCGGTGCATTAAAGCCAAATAAAAAAGCCCTATAACAAGGGCTTTTTTATTTGTAAAAATTAGGTTGGATGCTTTTAATTAATAAAAGCAGGTAGCTCCAATGATAATTAATAAAATGAACAAGACAACGATTAAGGCAAAACCTCCGCCATAACCAAAGCCGCCACCGTAACCGTAGCCACCGCAGCCACAGCCACCGAATCCTCCATATCCGAACATAAATTTCCCCTCCTTTTAATGATTATTATTTAATTAATAAATGCCGCCGTATCCTCCGCCCAAAAAGGACGCTCCTATAATAATAAGAAGGATAAACAATACAACTACTAATGCGAAACCTCCACCAGCACCTACACCATCCATTTAATAACCTCCTTTACATCTATTCAATACAAAATATGATAAAATCCAAAAGGTGTCAGGGCTCTTGCGAAATACAATAGCCCAATATCTACTATTCATTACAAGAAACTGCATTATGTAGCGAAAAAAAGACTCCTTAACGCTAAAAGTGCTTAGTTAAATTAAAAATAAAAAATAAAAAGGCTTAACCACCTTGGTTCTTCATATAAACAGATGCATAATCTAGAAAGTAGCCTCTATAGACCATATTTAATCGTAATAATGACGTTTTTTAATCTTCTTATCACTTTTTCATTTCAATCTCAATTCTCTTTGCTAAGTCAGAAGATACTTTATTGAAATACTCCATAACTTTCTTTCTAATATCATCAGATATGACTTTCAAATCACTAGCTAAATTTTCGACAAGATGTTCTTTTTCTATTTGAGTTAACCTCGTATAGAATTCACCAGCCTGCCTAAAATCATCTTGCTTTGTTATAGAAGTTCTTTCTAGTTTGCCTTCAACATATCTTCCATCACCACTTGTAATTTGATTAGCTGGTGTCCAATTTTGCTGTTGGTTAACCGGTAATTTACGAAATTCAGCTCCAATTCTTCTTCTTTGAGAATCACTATAAATATTGGCACGGCCCTGCAGTATTTTATCATCAGATAATTCTGCGCCGTCTAGTAAATTAGAAGTGGAGAAGGCGACTTTTTCTACTTGTTCCATATAATTAGCAGGATTTTTATTTAATACCATTTTGCCTACTGGTATTAGGGGATACTCTTTTTCATCCCATACTTTTGTATCGTCTAAAGGATCATAAGAAAGATTTGCTTCATCCTTTGGGTCCATGAGCTGGACATATAAGCCATATTCCACCGGTTTACCACCCGCAATCGCATCGTATAAATCTTTACCAGCGTAATCAGGATTTTCAGCGGCTAGTCTATTTGCTTCTTCGCGACCAATGTATTGTACACCTTCAAATGGGTACCAATGGTATTTAACGTACTTTCTAATACCTTGAGCATTTCTCCAAACATATGTATTTACACTATGTCCTGGAATGTGGCGAAGACTTTTTACCGTACCAGCATCAGAGTATACACGTACAACAAAATGAATCGATTCAGGCGCTCTTGCTACAAAGCTCCAAAACCTATCAGGATCAATTAAATTATTTTTTGGTGAAGGTAAGAATGCTTTAATAAATTCCGGAAATCGTATCGCATCACGAATAGAAAAGACAGGAATGTGATTACATAAAAGGTCAAAAACGCCTTTATCTGTATAAAATTTTGTAGCAAAACCACGTACATTTCTAGATGTATCAGGTGTTCCTTTTGTACTGACAGCTAACGAAAAGCGAACCATAACAGGAACTTTCTGATTAGAATTTTGTAAAAAGCTCAGTTTTGTATGTTCGGACATCGAATATATCGTTTGAAAATAACCAAAAGCACCAAATCCTTTTACATGAACAGGTCTTTCTAAAATCTTTTCATGAATAAATTCTTGTAAGGTTTCGTGTAGTACACCATCTTGTTCCAGTACAGGTCCCCCAGAGCCAATCGTCTGGGAATGAAGTTTAGCTGGCTCATTGGAGAGGTATCGATTCTCATAATGGCTTTCCTCTAATAAAGTTTGCCTCTGTTTATGATGTTTTTCATTCATTATTATAGCCTCCAAAATATAATTTCCATCAATCGTTACTAAATATGATTTTTAAGGCTCGAATATGTATCTTCTTCTTTTATTTTCAACATTCATTAGAAATATAGTTTCTTAAAGTTAGTAGCATTTTTCAGGGAATTGCAATATAAAGTGAATTTGAACCGATATGTGAACAGACCGCTAGTTAAAGAAAACTCCTATGCAGTGGACCTTTTTGAACAGGTAGAATTATGAAAAGATGAATATGAAGAAGGAAAAGCTTCTTTAAATAGAAACTTATTTTTGTGTGGTAAAAGGAACAGATCTTTTTTAAGCCTTTCAAATAAACGTAAAAGGTTAAGTTACACCCTGAATTTATTTTCAGAACTTAGATTTGGTGAATGAAGCTTTAGATCAAGGACGCAGTCAAGAACAAATCGAACAGCCAGCCCTTAAAAACACACGTTTCTTATGGTTGAAGAATCAGAAAAACCTAAATTCCGAACAACATGAAACCATGTTAAAACTATTACTATTAGTTGAAGTACTGAGCAATTTAATTTGAGGTAGTCCATGACCTTTTTCTATAAATGGCATAAAGTAATTAAGAATCGGACCTCCTAAACAAACGCTAAAAAGAGTCCCAATGCCGATTGGTCTCTTGAAAATGGATGCCATCAGTATGAAGACCATTATGACTTCCCAACTTCCCACTATAAGACCTGTTTTTATTGATGGCCCGACCAAAAGTACATCAAAAGGTGATGTACCAAGGTCTTATTGTATAGGGAAAGAAATACCTAAGGTTAATATCTTGATTCCTAATCCGTAAAAATTAATTTTCGTTTTACTCGACTCTTTTATAATTTTTTTGTAGATAATTCTTTTTTCATTAAAATATGAGGAATTCCATCTTCCATAAATATACTTGATGACGTCTGATAGCCAAGTTTTTTATAAAAACCCTCTGCCTGTGTTTGACCGTGTAATTTTACCTGGGATATTCCTTTTTCCTCTACGATTGCTTCTAACGCTTTAATAATTACTTTTCCAAGACCAAATTTACGGTAAGGCTCTAAGATACAGATTCTTTCCAATTTACCAAACCCATCAACCCATCTTACTCGGCCAGTTCCAACAGGTTGTTCATTATAATAAACCAAAATGTGTTCAGAAAGCTCATTAAGGGTGTCGAACTCATCAAACTCATCTTCCAATGGTACACCTTGTTCTTCAACGAATACTTCTTTTCTAATATGAAAAGCTTTTTTTAAATCATTATCAATTGCTATTCTTTTTGAATTCATTTTTTTCAGTCCTTTTCTAGAATTATTTAAACCGACTAGTCAAAATTAATTTATAGTCATATAATTAAGTTAAAACTTTTTTGTTGCAAATGCAACAAAAATAATTGTATTAAGGAGTTTTATAAATGAAGGAAATTTTACGTGAAATCGGAATGATAGCTAGGTCATTAGACTCTATAAGTAATATTGAATTTAAAGAATTTGACCTTACAAAAGGACAGTATTTGTATCTTGTACGGATATGTGAGAACCCAGGAATCATTCAAGAAAAGTTAGCAGAGATGATAAAGGTAGACCGTACAACTGCAGCCCGAGCAATAAAAAAACTTGAAATTCAAGGGTTCATCGAAAAGAAAGATGATGAAAATAACAAAAAAATTAAAAAACTATTTCCAACTGAGAAAGGTGAAAAAGTTTATCCCTTTTTAAAGAGAGAAGGAGAATATTCCAATATGGTTGCATTATCTGGATTTTCCTCTGAAGAAACAGACATAATATTTAATCTTCTTCAAAGAGTTCGAAAAAATATAGAGGTCGATTGGGAATTTGTAAAAAAGGGAAACAAGAGAGATTACTGATAAAGCTAATAGATTTATCTTTCTTTAACTGCCAGTTAGGTAGAGATAAATTACCTGGGAGTGCTCTGTGGCAGTCTTATACCTGTTTGCTAACGGGACAGGTTTATTTAACAAGCGTCTTTATATAAAAACGGATTTCTTAGTCAAATTCAATCAATCTAAAAATAGTAAGGAGAGAACTATTAGAATGACGATAGTTATTAAAAAGTGCACACTTGAAGATCTACGCATACTTCAAGAAATAAGTTATGAAACATTTGATGATGCATTTGGAGAATTAAATACGCCCGAAAACATGAAAGCGTATTTGGAAAGAGCATTTAATTTAGAGCAATTAGAAAAGGAATTATCTAATGTTTTTTCTTCTTTCTTTTTTATATATTTTAATGAAGAACTCGCTGGTTATTTAAAGGTTAATATCAATGAAGCTCAAACAGACAATATCGTTGATGAGGCTCTTGAAATTGAGAGGATTTATATAAGAAGGCAATATCAAGTACAAGGACTCGGGAAACATCTTATAAATAAAGGCATAGAAATAGCGAAAGAACAGAATAAAAAGAAAGTCTGGTTAGGCGTATGGGAGAAAAATACGGGTGCAATCCAATTTTATCGAAGAATGGGTTTTGTTGAGAGTGGAGCCCATTCCTTTTACATGGGAGATGAAGAACAAACTGATATTGTGATGACTAGAACACTTATATAATTATATGTTCTTGTTAAACTACGAGGTGGAATCATTATCTTTATACCTAAACATTATAATATCGATGATGAAGGAATTATTAATAACTTTTTCCAAAAAATACAGCTTTAGTAAAGAAGCAGTTTAATAAGGGATTTTTAATTAAATGTAATTGAATATCATAATGAACAATTTGAGGAGATATTACTATTGGATTAAAAGAGTTGAAATGATAGTTATTTACTTACTCTTTTTACTGGATATTAATGTTTTTATGACAATTCATATTTAAATTCACAATGTGTTTAATTTTTGTCACATTGATTTAAATGTTTCTATGCTATTCTTAAATTACTATATTTAATTAAACTTATAAAATCCTTGGAGGGTTATTAATGAGCTGTGGTTGTACAACAAGTTTAAAAGATGGGAAAGACATCGTTGACCATGTTAAAAGTAAAGGGAAAGAAAACTTTGCACCAACAGTGGCGCACGAGATTAGATGTGAATGTGGAGAAACATTTACATTAGAAACGGTTATTATGAACTGCCCAAAATGTGAAATGACTTTTGCGGTCACACCTTGTGGATCAGATGATAAAAACAATGTTAAGCTTGCTGGCATAAAATACGCATAATAACTTAATTGTTTACAGAAACAAAGAAGCTAAAGTAAATAGAAATTCAAAAATGGCATATCCATCAAGATTTTGCCCAATTGAATTAAGAGGATTAGGTTGCTACTGCAACCTTTTTTTTATTTATTACCTGGGGCAGGATGATCGACTCCCCTTACAAGATGACTATGACCATCATCCTCTGTTGTATAAAAATCATAATAATGAACATGCATGCCATTTCCTACTGGAATCGCTGGTCCAGAGTATGCCTTATAATGATGAGTATGACCATTCTCGAAGACAACATATCCCTCTGTATAATGAATATGGTTACCATCCTGAGTTTGAATAGGGGGAGATGTAACATCTAAACATTGATGAACATGCCCTGACTCCATGGAGGTATAATCAACGGAACCATGATTATGGTGGGGAACAAACCCATTTGCAAAATCATCTTTTCCGATTTTCGCCATATACTCACCTTCTTCTAAAAATGTTAACAATCAAACTTGATATGCCTTGGTTTCCTGTTGTTCGAAGTAATAATGAAACCTGTCTGTTTGTTGGATGAACTGTATCATTTCGGTTAAACCTCTCACCTAAAAATAATGCATGTTCTTTCATAATTCTAAGCCAAAACCTGTTTTCAGTAAGTGAACGTTCTACAAATAATTGTTCAGTAATGGATTCGGTTCTCGCTGCAAATGTTTCAGGGGCAACTAACATTTGATTGAACTGATCCGTACTTACATGACCATTGGGGGTTATTTTGCATTTTAGCCCTCCTTTAAAATGGCTTTATTACTAATGATATTACTTATTTATTCGAATATGTTTTGGACATGGTCAGATTTCTAATGTAATTAATTTAGAACCAAATTACTACTTTCATATTTTCAATTGGACGAGGAAAAATTTTGATACTTTTCGAGGGTTTAAAAGTTGATATTTCTAATAAAAAATCAATGGCTAGTTTGAAATACATAAAAAAAACGAAAGAGCCAATCCTAACTTGGAATAACCCTTTCACTTTATATTGGTTCTTTTACCGATGTGTAATTGCAACTAGTACGCTGGATTTAATTCCCTAATTGAATTACTGTAATCATTTTACCGTATTCATTGTTTACTAATTAATTATCTCTCCCTGGCTTGTAATAATAAGGATCACTTTTATGTTCGATTATTGCATTATTATCTATAAATAACGTTCCATTTTCTAAATAAGTCGCTAATATTATATTCTCTACTTTTTCCTCCATTTTTTCGAGTTCGTTATATAGCCAATCTCGATCTAATTTCAAATATTTCAAATTATGATAAATAATTTGACTGTCCATTATCAGTGGAATTGGAAGATACGTTTTACTAACCTTTAATTTTAAATCATTAGGTTGTACAGGACGATGTTCTGACTTAGGGATAACGCTTATATTACCAGTTGACTCCATAACCGCAATAGCAATATTTTGAGTATCAATGTACCCTTTTACCCTTAATTGTGACAATAACTCATTCATTGGCATCCTCACCTTTTTCAGTCCTTGTCTATCAATATCGCCATTATGAATTAATACCGTAGGACTTTCATAGAGAAGCCATCTTAATTTGTTATGTAAAGATAATCGGACTAAAATTTTATATAAAATTACCGTAATGGTAGCATAGATTATTGATTTTCCAATATTACCAACCTCAACCGGTGTACTAATGATATTGGTTAGGACAAGAATGTATAATAAATCGAAGGTATGCATTTGAGCAACAGCCTTTTTTCCAGTTACTCTTAAAAAAATGTATCCCGCTATAAAAACGATTATGGCACGGTAGAATGTTTCCAAAATTACATCTCTCCTATAATTCGCTATATTTTCGTAAACATTCATTTCGAACTAATGCTTTGCTAGTATTTGAAAATTAGATTGTTTTTAAACATTAACAAATATTACCTGAATTATTCACAGATTTTTTAAAATAGGCTAATAACGCTTATCCAATCAGCTTTCTCGTTACTATTTAATGCATAAAATAAATGAAAAAGAATCCATTTCTGATAAGGTTAAAACTACGACGAAATAACCACAGAAAGGATTCTTATAATGGCTAATGTTAGGGATGTTGGAAGTGGCAATACAGGGTGTTGAATAAATCAAGACGAAGTGAAAAGAGAGGGAAAACAGAAATTAATGTCGAGCAGAAGCGTTATAGTCAAAACTAGGATGATCACGTATTAGGAAGGTAATTAATTCAACTGAGTGATCAATACGAGCACTTTTTGTATTCTGAAATCCTTGGTTTTCTTTCAAGAAAGTAGGCACTAGAATACGAGACTTTTTATCTGCCAAACAACTACCGCCCTTCGGTTGGGGGAATAGAAATGATCAATCGAAACATGAAAGACCATTTCTACTATAAGACAACATATATATGATGTGTAATGAGCGGTAGAGGATTGACACTAAAATCGATTACGGTGAAGTAGTGGGAGTTTGAGCTTTTTTCTCGGCATTAATCTCTAGTTTTTCACTAAAAAAAGTTGCCCCCAGTACAAGGACTCCGCCAATCATTTGAATCATTGTCATGTTTTCACTTAAAAAAATTGTTGCGATGATCACGGCCGAAATCGGATCAATATAGCTAAGAACAGCAATCGTTTGCCCTTTTAATTTTTGAATAGAAGTAAAATATAAAAAATAGCCTAAACCGGTATGCACAATCCCTATTATTAGTATAAAAATAATAGAAGTAGAGTTTAAACTAGCAAAATGGAGATGACCCTGCCACAATACATAGGGAAGCAGGACCAAAGCAGCGGTCATTAATTGCACTAGCGTGATTTCAAAGCCGGATAAATTTTTGATAAATTTGTTCATTAACACCACACTTGCATAAAATGCTGCTGCTAAAAGACCATAGAAAATACCTAATGAGTGATACTGCGAGCCGCTTGTATCACCGCCCCCAGTGTTAACGATTAAAAATAGTCCAAACATTGCCGTAAGAATGCAAACCACCTTCACACTCGTCAGTTTTTCTTTAAGAACCAATGGTGCTAGGATCATGACAAAGATTGGCGCAAAGTAATAGCTAATGGTGGCATTGGATATAGTGGTATACCGATAGGACTCAAATAAAAATATCCAATTAAAGCCAATTGCTGCCCCAGATAACAGGAGCAGGATTGCATTTTCCTTTAATGCTTTAAAAGATGGCTTATGTTTAACTAGGAAACCAGCAATAAGCAGGAATAAACTTCCGATTACCCCTCTTAAAAACGCAATTTCACTTGAAGTCAGTTCAATCTTTTTTACAAACACCCCGATGCTTCCAAAAATGAGCATGGTCATGATGAGTCTCAATTTCATTTTCATGTGGATCCCCCTCCTAGTTATTCTTAATCCAAACACAAAATGAGTGATTTCTCAACTGCTTTTTAAAGTGTCGCCCTTATTGGACTTCGAAGTTTCTGTTTCTTCTATAACTGTCATCTGAACCTTGACTAGGATTGTTTGCAGTTCACTAATGGACATACATACTTTCTTAGGGGGGCCATTTCTATCTATGCAACTTGAAGAATGACTTGAACCAGTCCAAAAAGTAGATATTCTAGATCCCAGCGGGGCAGTAAATGAGGAACTTAGCTAACCGGAAAATAGATAAAAACCCCTTGATTTTAATAATCTAAGGGGTTCTGTTTCGTTGCCTGAAGTGGATTTAGGACCAAAGGAATAAAATCTGCATAGGTGTCGATGTGAAAATCGGCTTCAATGTTTTGATTTTGAAAGGCAACGGTTTTAATCTTTAATCTCCTGGCGGGTATTAAATCTAAGTCGCGGTCACCCACTACCAAATGAATGGGGTGATTTTTTAGGACAGATTCATAGGAAGCACTATGTGGTTTTCTAGTGAACCCTTGTTCTTCAACGGAAACAATTTCTTTAAAGTATTTTGCTAAATGGAATTTCTCGAGGAGAAAAATAGTCGATTCCTTATCGCGATGAGTCACAATAATATTGTTCTCCACAGCAGATAACACATCCTCTAAGTGATCAAAAGGTCTGCTTTCCAACTTCGAATAATGATTATGTAATTTTTGGTATTCGCCTCGTTGATCCTCATCAATTCCATAATGTTTAAATGCCGTTTTGGAATCGATTTTTAGCCAGTTCAAAACTTCATTTCGATCTAGTTCTTTTTGACTTAATTTCATAAAACCTTCAACTAGTGATGGATAGGTATCAAAAAGTGTTCCATCAAAATCCCATAATATGTTAATAAAAACCCCTCTTTTCAAAAAAATAATGGATGTATTCTCTAAAGACATTATCCTACCATTTATAAGAAAGAATAATACAAAAATCAACAATAAAGTTTCTAGGAACAATTTAGTTGGCTATTGGGGGTATCTATGATTTTAGAATAAAATATGGATCCTGCTTATTATCCTGCGTTTTAAAAAAGGATTTTCATTCAATTTTAGCGAAATAGTACGGAAATACATTATTCAAGGAATATCTTTAGTGTGATAAATGAGGAGAAAATCATTTCGTGAAGATAAATGGACGATGGGAATTTTAATAGCAGCTGAATCGCTGAATTTAGACGAAACAATGGTCCAACATAACCATACAGAGATTACAACTTAACTGGTGCTCTTTCGTGTAGTATCGGCTCCGCCTTCGCCAAATACCATGATAGCCACCCGTGCTATCCCCTCTATAATATACTATAACGCCATATTGTTAATAAATTATGACCTAAATGTTAATCATTAATTAAATAGTAATATCCAAAAACAATTGTCCTCTGGGAGAGAGATGGAGTCTATAAAATTAACCTCTGGTCAATTATTGTTTAGACCTTTTATTTTGTATATTATTAATGTAGTTATATGATTTACTTGCTAAAGCATTATCAACAAAAGAAAAAAAGATCAATATTCATTTAACAAGCAGAAATGGAGTGAAGCAAATGATTAATAAAGTCGGTCAAATTATGCTATATGTAAATGACCAAGATGAGACATTGAAATTTTGGACAGAGAAGGTAGGGTTTAGCGTAGTTTCTGAAGTAGATAACGGCCAAGGATTTAGATGGATTGAAATTGCTCCAACAAAGGAAGCAGAAACGAGTATCGTTCTCCATAATAAGGAATTAATTGCTAAGATGCAGCCTGAATTAAATCTTCAAACACCATCGTTAATGTTTTACTCGGAAAATCTTGAAAAATTATATAAAGACTTTTTAGATAAAAACATCACAGTCGGAGAAATTGTAACTATGCCTTCTGGAAGAGTATTTAACTTTGCTGATAATGAAAAAAATTACTTTGCAGTTATGGAAAAAAAGTAAACCCTGAACCACAAAAATGAAGAAACAAACACAAAAACGACTTGGAAAAGTTCTATAGTCGTTTTTTGTGCTTTTATAAACGTTTTTATTACTACGGATATTCCCAAGGTTTTTGATATCCGTTATTCAGTAATAGGACTCCGGTAATTGTAAAGGAATGTGATTAATTTAATTCAGGCGAACAGTGCCTGTCACTGTTCGTCTGAAGGTGCTTTTTGATAGAAAAAATATTTTATATTACATTTGGTACTATTTTGATTTAGGAGCTGTTGACCCTTTAGCAGGGCTGGAAGTGCGATAGGGGAAATTGTATTAGATGGATGAGTCGATGTTGGTTTTTTATTTGGGTGACACGTTAGTTGATGAATTCAACTTTTCTCTTAGTTCTGATTCCAACTTAATATAATGCTCCAATCTTTTTTCTGTTGCTTCTAATATTCCTTCTAATATTTTTATTCTTAACTGTTCTTCTGACATTGCCTCTACTTTTATCATTTCTTGTGAACTATTCAGCGTTTTTTCAAATGTTTGTTCATTAATCATGTTCCTAATATCCTTCCTTTTTGAATAAACAAAAAATGTGGTTGAGTATTGGTCAGTTTCATCAACTGTGCTGTTATGAAGAATTTCGACTGGCACTATTCTCTCCAATAATTCTTTGTTAGGGTAATCATAGAACAGAAATTCCTTATTTGAATTAATAAAGATAATAATAGAATCCCTGTTTACGGAATTTAAAAAGTTACCTATCTCTTTCGTTTCAGGCAAAGGATCATGGTTAAAATCATCCATAATAACAATACTTTTGTCTGGAATTTGACTCAAATTATTAACACTAACAATGCTTTTGCCAAAATGATTTCCCGAAATGTTTAATAAATTTTCCAGAAGTAGTTTATCTGAGTTCATTTCGTAAATTTGGTAATCTTCAATTAACTCGCTAATTATTTTCACTGCGCAATAATACTGATGAGTATTATTAAAATACTTTTCAAAATCAGGTGAAAACTTTATACAATTTTCGAAATAGCCCATTAAGTTCGTTATGCTTGTGGACGTTATAGTCATTACGGTTTGTGGTTTTTCGGTAAAAACAAAAGGAATTAACTCAGTTGGAAAATTCTTTTTTAAAACAGTTGCCTGTGGAAATAAACCTTCATAGAACATGAGATCATCAAGATGCGGTTTTATCACCAACCTGGTTTCCGGTACGAAATAATCAACAACTAGTTGATATATTTTTTTGTGGTCTTCGAAGGACATAATTCCTAAATTAGAAAAATGTTGTGTTAAAAGAATAGTTGAATTTTCGTCCATTTGAATCTTTTGATTGATACCAAAGAATACAAGAATTTTATCAATAAAGCTACTATCAGACCTACTAATTAATTCGCTGGTTTCTTCCGAGAAAGTGAAATGAACCCCATTTTCCTCCAAATAATTTCCGAAATAACCATTTGGGCTACCTACAATTATTTCTGAAAATGTTTGGAGATCGATATTATTTTCATTGAGATATTTTCCAACTAACTCGTTCATGTTATTTATCAAATTATTTTTGGTATCGTTAATGAATTCATTGGAATTAAAAACAAACAGTTTCTCAAAAAAGGGACCTTCCATTTGCTTATACAGTGGATATTTTTCATTAATAAAATCTGGAAATATAATGTAACAAGCCTGTTCTTTATGAAAAAGCTCTTTATTAATTATGCAGTGCAACAACTGATATGTTGTAGCAACATGGTACAAAATCATAATGTTCACTCCGAATCTAAATTGAACATAAGCATATACCTACTAATTTTGTGGTTTTAAAGCCCAGCCTGATCCATGATACCATTCAATGTTTCGAAAGTTTGATTTTCTGTATCTGCAATCACGCCTCTTGAAAAACGTAAATCACCAAAATATTTCCTTATAAATCGAAGGTCTTTTATTATCATCCTAAAAGGTTGATAGGCATCGTAACCTGAAATATTAAATAAATACTCATAATTTGAAAACATCTTCTTGTATAACTTAACAAAATCAAAAATACCATGATGAATTTGCTCTATAATTTTATAATTTTCAACCTCAGGTACATCAAATATTAATTTAAAGCCTTCTTCCGTTTTCTTGAAGCCTGAGAACGAAGGATAGCAAGCCTGAGTAAATAACTCAAAAAATACATTATTATGTTTAGTATTTGAGTGGGTATCGTATAAATTTCTGTTATACATTCTTGAAAAAATATAAGGTTCTATTTCTTTTTTCATAATTTGGCTTAGATTACCTGTGTGGTTCGAGTGTCTACAACCGGCTACTAAACTTTGAACTTCACAATTCAAGTTCCATTTTTGTTCGATCAAATATTTGATCCCAGACCCTCCAGATCCGACCCAACCAACATCAACGACAGCAACCTTTTTACTTCCTTGAATGATTTTTATAAAATACTCTTTAACAATTTCATTTTCTTCAGATAGTTTATTTACAACAGTTTCCCAATTATCTACAAAAAATGTTTGAATTAATTTTACATTTCCCTTTTGAATCAAATCGTCTTCATTTAATTCATATTGATTTAACAAATCAATCAATTCATCTAATTCTAATGATTCTAGAAGTCCTTTTATGGTAATTCCCAATACACTATTTGCTTTGTGTTTGACCATTCGTTGCAAAAAATCATAACGATTTTTATCTATTGTATATTTCATATTGGCTATTCGCGACCAGTAAACATATTCATTATTCATATCAGAGTAAAGATAATTAAATACTTTGCGATATATATCCCCATCTCTTGAAAGAAACAAAACTTTATCTATATTATTTTGTTTTGCATAATCATAAATCCATTTGCAGAAGCCCAATATATACAACCCACCATAAATAAAACCATATTCATAATGAGGTGTATATTGCTTTTTACCATTATGCAAATGAGTATTGATGATCCCACTATATGTGGAACCAATTAGTTCGGACACACTGTCTGCGCGGTATTGATTTCCTATCTCATGAACATTATGGTAATATCTTGTCGCTATCCCTTGTTCTTGAGCGCTTTTTATATCTGACTCATAATTTTCCCCGACGTGTACGATACTGAGATCCTTGCCTAATTTTTGTTGAGCTATTTTGAATAACCGTTTATTTTGTTTACTACCATTGTTCTCACCGGAAACAAAAACGTCAAATAATCCACTAAATCCTGCCTTCTCCAACAATTGTTTAATCATTGACGTTGTTAAATACATATCTGAAATAGCAATCAATTTCTTATTTTGCGCCTTAAGAATTTCAAAAACATCTTTCATATATGGATTAGCAAAACAAAACTCTAATTCTGTTTGAAACTCTAACTGGGCTCCATAATGTTTATCAATCCCTGTTTTTAACTCAATAAGTTCATATATATCAAATATTGTTACTTCCTTATTCCCTTTCTTTACTTCTGCTTGATTACGAGCTTCCTTCTCCGCTTTCATTCGTATGGACATAAAATTTACACAGTCCAGTTTTTCCCCTACTATCATGAATAGATGATGAGGTTGGGCAAACGGCCTTAATAACAAAGTGTCAAAAACATCAAACGAAATAACATCGTATTCTAACATATTCCTAGCAAAATCAAGTGCTGTCGGTCGGTTTAATACTTTCGACTCCGATCCATCCAAATAGGGCAACTTTAGCAACTCTGTTGAATTTAAAGAGTCATACATTGATAAATATTCCTCCAATTTTTCCAGCTAAGTACTTTTATCATATTCACATGTCCAGTAGAGGTGAGGGCAAGGACATAATTGGTGTTTAGTCCCATAGCATTTTGAACAAAAAAGGTGCCATACATATAGATCGCTAAAAAGCTTTTTGTATAAAAAGAACTTCTTTTTTAAGTGGATTTTTCATAATAAAATCATCCCGTAAATAAATTACTTAATATACATTCTCAATTGTCTACAAACCCTGTACGAGTATTCAGCGAGAAAGGACAGATGGTAATGGCGATTAGGGCAGGAAAAATGAGCCAGGATTAAATTATCTATGTGCTTCCTATAAGAACTATTTTAAGCATATTCATCCTTACATGATTAGGATGAAGCAGCTGTTACAAGAGGGTTTACCTGCGTCTAATATTAAAGCAATGATGTTTTGAACAAATTAGTTTACTTGCAGAACCATGATAGTTAAAGAGGATTTGAACCTCTAAAGAAGAGAAGGGTAACATAGGCATTCACACCCATTAATTGCTACAGAATATTATGTAGAGGAGCGTTATACATGAACGCCCCGAACAACAAGTGTAAGGAAAAAGATGACTTTAATAAAACACGCTTGATTCATCTGGAAAACAAATACGATTTGTCACTAAACAGTGTTTGGGGAGGAGAGTAAGATGGAGGTAGATGCGACAGCTGGACATTCCGGTATGGAAATTGGGATATATTCATTAGCAGATTTAGGGCCGGATCCACAAACAGGGAAAACCATAAGCACAAGACAGCGTTTGGAAGAAATAATCGAAGCGGCAAAAATGGCAGATCAGGCAGGACTAGACGTTTTTGGGGTTGGTGAACATCATCGTCTGGACTATGCAGTGTCAGCACCACCAATCGTCTTGTCTGCGATTTCACAAGTCACCAATCGAATTAAGCTGACAAGTGCTACGACTGTATTAAATACGGTTGACCCGGTTCGTTTATTTGAGGATTTTGCTACACTTGATCTCTTGTCAAACGGACGCGCCGAAATCATCGCAGGACGTGGGGCTTTTATCGAATCCTTCCCCTTGTTCGGTTATGATTTGGAAAATTATGATGCTTTGTTTGAAGAGAACATCGAGTTGTTTCTGAAGCTGAACGCTCATGAGAAAGTTTCCTGGAATGGCCGTTTTCGCTCTGCATTGCGGGATGCCGAAATTGCCCCACGGCCAGTTCAAAAAAATATTCCCTTATGGGTTGGAGTGGGAGGTACTCCGGAAAGTGCAGCACGAGCAGGTAGATTAGGCGCTGGCTTAGCATTAGCGATACTCGGAGGAGATCCGATTCGATTTAAACCGTTGGTGGATCAATACCGACAGGCGGCGAATGAAGCAGGTCATCCTCTAGAAGATGTGAAGGTTGGAGTAACAGGTCATGCCTATATTTCGGAAACAACGCAGAAGGCAAGAGATGAATTCTACCCTTATCATTCAAATTACTGGAGCTACCTCAATCACCAAGCTGGAATAACCACCAAGATGTCCAGAGCCGACTTTGAACTAATATCGGGAGCGGAAACGGCTTTATTTGTGGGAAGCTCACAGCAAATTATCGAGAAAATTCTGCATCAATACGAGCTATTTGGACATCAGCGATTTATCGCCCAAATGGACATAGGTGGTATGCCATTTAAAAAAGTGGCTGAGAACATTGAGCGGTTAGCAACGGAAGTAGTGCCGGTTGTCCGCAGGGAAACGAGAATTTGATTAAATAAAGGGGCGGCGGCCCCTTCTCAGCTCTCAGAAATCTTTACTAGCTACCATATGATCGGGGGCGATCTTGTTATTATTATTTGCCTTATGATTCTTTATTTTGGCTAATAAATGAATTAATTTCCGTTATATGTTTTTGATCATGTTCAATCATACCAACAAAGTACTCGACAAGAGTGATATGCTCCTTACCAGGAAGTGGCATATCGAATCTTTCCGAATCCAACTCACCTAGGAGTGATACTAAACGTTGTCTTATAGAAATTAACTCATTGATCAGCTGGACCTTCGTAATTCCTGATCTGGCATATGTCGATGCTGCCTTGTTTATTTCTTCTACATCAATGGACATTTTAGGGAATGGTTCGTTTTTTACAAGATGCGAAATCCTGTTTTCAATCATAAAATGATCCCAAGAAATAAAATGAGAAATAACGTCTGCAGAACCCCATGAACCTTCTCGAAATGGCTGGAACCATAAATCATCCGGTATAGCTTTAAGAGAATGAGCCCATTCTACTAAACTTAACTTTCCTTTAATAATATCTTCCTTCTTCATATAAATCCCCCTTTAGAGTTCCTATCATCGCATTTCTTCTACTATTTAATATCTAAATCCTTCTTTTTTTGAAAAAATACTCCTATTAAAGCAGGAAAAACAGTATTAAAAGAGTATAGATTAATTAAATAGTTTCAAGCCTCAGGTAGAATCACATGATTATTTAAAATGAATCATCGCTTATTAAATAAGGGAGATACGAGAAACAAGGGATAACATTTTTGCATCTGAGGGAAATATAAAACGCATGAAATAACCTGTGCTTTTCATAAGGTGTCTCTAAGTTGTTCCATTTACCAATAATGTATTTGAAACCATTTTTCGTCAAACTACTAATTTCAAGACTAGGAGTGATTCTAATGACCTATCAGCAAAAAACAAAAGAAACGGATAACAGTGTTGTGGAGTTTATTGAGAGTGTTGATAGCATGAAAAAACGGGAGGACGCGTATAAACTAGTAGATATTTTTACTGAAACGACAGGATATGAAGCAAAGATGTGGGGGCCAAGTATTATCGGATTTGGTTCCTATCATTATAAATATGAATCAGGTCATGAAGGGGTTGCCCCATTAGTGGGTTTTTCACCTCGAAAGGCAAAAATTAGTTTGTATTTTGCGCCAGGTGATACAAAACGTCAGGAATTGCTCAATAGCTTTGGAAAACATACGACTGGGAAAGGGTGTGTGTACATCAATAAGGTAGCTGATATCGATCTTGCGGTCTTACAAGCGTTAATTAACCAATCCGTCCAGTTTTTGCAAGAGACCTATCCGAATTCTTAAAGTAGCTAGTAGGTTCGACAATGGCGATGCTTCGATTACGAAGGTCGCTTTTTCTATGTTAATGCTATCATTAATCATCCACAAATCATGTGTTGCTGTTTCCAAACTCCCGGGAATGGGGGGAAAGATGTTATCGATTGCTCAAGCTTATGATACAATCGTAATAATTCAATAATGATAAATAGTGGGATGCTAAATTTATCCAAAGCACAGATTATAGATGAGACCAACTGATCCTCAAGGGAGGAGCAAGGCACTTGAACATAACATTAAATCCAAAAATTATTCAACAAATGTGCGGTAAGGTCTCCTTTAAACGAGGAGATTATTTTTATCGCACGAATAAAGTAATCTTTGACCAATACCTTTCTGATCGCTGTCAAGCAACGGTTATAGGAGAGGAAGAGTTCCGTGTTACGATTGAAAAGGATGCCCATGAAGACATACGAACGGAATGCAGCTGCCCTAAGCTAGCCTCCTTTGATAAGGATTGTCAGCATATTGCCGCTGTTTTATTGGCGATTTACGACCATCAACGTCAAGGAACCATCCCTACTGTTTCGCCTTCAAACAATCAGGAACTGACAGAAGGATTACGGACTCTTTTCACTGATCAGCCTCACCGATCAAGCGGCCATCAGCTTCATTTTGAAAAAAGAAAAGTGCTTGATGTAGAGTTTACTTGTAAACCAGTCGCAATCGGCACGGGACGGTACATATTCGGTATTGAAATGAATCTCGTATCGACCAAAGTAGAAAATATCCGCGTTTTTCTGGAGCGGGTTAGAGAAGGAAATCTATGCCAACTTTCCCCTTCATTCACGTACGACCCGAGTCTGCAATGCTTCCAAACTGCAACAGATGCGGTTATTCAGCAGCTTATTCAAGTGATTCGTGATGAAAAGGTGTATGGTGACGTTTTGCCAGACAAGGATCACCATCAGAGGCTGCTCTTTCCATCATCATCTTGGGAACGGCTACTGCCGTTACTTCTAAAAGCACCAGGGGTGAAACTGGAGTATGATGGACAAACCTTTACGGGGTTAGACGTATCCGACGATTCCCTGCCATTACAGTTTGATTTTACAGAAACGGAAGACAAAGGCTATCAACTGACGGTGAAAGGCTTTCATCGGATGGTTGTCCTCGATTCCTATCGCTCTGTTCTATATGAAGGGAAATTAATACAGCTAGAAAGTCAGGACTGTAAACGTCTATCGGACCTGCAGAGGATGCTAGATGCTTCCGGAACGAATCAAATTCCCATACCAAAAGAACAGATCTATTTTTTTCTGGAAAAAGTGGCTCAAGGTTTAAAAAAAATTGGCAAGGTCCACATAGCTGAATCATTAACAAAGCAATTTATGAAGACACCTTTGGTTGCCAAGCTCTACTTGGATCGTGTCAAAAATCGCCTCTTGGCGGGACTCGAGTTTCACTACGAAAATATGGTTATCCATCCATTGGAAAGGAGAGACCTCCCGGCAGGCTTCATGTTGATAAGGGATGTGGAAAAGGAAGATGAAATTCTCCAAATCATGGAGGATAGCTCGTTTGCGAAGAATGACGGAGGCTATTTTTTGCATAATGAAGAGCTTGAATATGAGTTTTTGTACCATGTCATACCAAAGCTCCAAACGCTTGTTCAAATTTATGCAACGACGGCTGTAAGAAATCGGATATCCAGAGGGAATGTACGTCCGCAAGTGAGGGTGAAGGTCAAAAAGGAACGGACCAATTGGCTTGAATTCAAATTTGAAATGGACGGCATACCTGAAAAACAGATACGGGATGTATTAGATGCTTTAGAGGAAAAACGGAAATATTATCGTTTGCCCAATGGATCACTGCTCTCGTTACAGACGAGAGAAATCGAAGAAATTCAACGTTTTCTTCATTCACCACTTGTCCAGGATAAAGATATCGCTAGTGGCTTGGATTTACCAATCGAAAAGAGCCTTCAACTTCTTGATTCTGTTGATGTGAGCGATGCCTTCAAGCTAGAGGAGTCCTTCCATCAGTTCCTTGATCACATCCGAAATCCTGGCCGGTTGGAGTTTGAAGTACCAACGAGCTTAGAAAATATCCTCAAAGATTATCAAAAGCTCGGATTTAAATGGATGAAGACCCTTGCCTATTATGGCTTCGGAGGGATTTTAGCAGATGATATGGGACTCGGAAAAACGATCCAAAGCATCGCGTTTATCGTATCCGTGCTTCCTGAAATCCGTAATGAAAAGCTGCCAGTCCTGGTTGTTTGCCCATCCTCTTTGACGTATAACTGGCTTAGTGAAATGAAGAGATTTGCTCCTACCTTACAAGCGGTTGTCATCGATGGAAATAAAGCAGAGCGGTCCAAGTTACTGAAAGAAAAAACGGATATCGATGTGTTGATTACCTCCTATCCGTTATTGCGGCGGGATATTACCTTTTTTGCGAAACTATCCTTTCATTCCGTATTTTTTGATGAGGCCCAAGCATTTAAAAATCCATTGACCCAAACAGCTCGTGCGGCTAAGAAGCTACAATCCAATAATCGCTTTGCCCTTACTGGTACACCAGTTGAGAATTCTCAAGAGGAGCTGTGGTCGATTTTTCACGTGGTCTTTCCAGAACTTTTCATGGGGCTAAAAGAATATAGCAAGCTTTCAAGGAAAAACATTGCACGGAGAATCCGGCCATTTTTACTTCGCCGGTTGAAGGAGGATGTCCTTTCAGAGCTCCCTGAAAAAATAGAATCTCTGGAATCAGTGGAGCTACTTCCTGAACAAAAGAAGCTGTATGCGGCCTATTTGGCGAAATTAAGACACGACACATTGAAGCAGCTGGACAAAGATACCATTCGGAAAAATCGCATCAAAATTTTAGCGGGTTTGACGCGCCTACGGCAGATTTGCTGTCACCCAAGCTTGTTTGTCGACGGTTATAAAGGAAGCTCCGCGAAATTTGAACAACTCTTACAGATTGTCGAGGAATCAAAGCAGTCTGGAAGACGGGTGCTGATTTTTTCACAGTTTACGAAAATGCTTGAGCTTATTGGTAGAGCGTTAACGATGAAAGGGTTACCTTACTTTTACCTTGATGGACAAACACCTTCAGAAGAACGAGTGGAAATCTGCCATCGATTTAATCAGGGGGAACGTGATTTATTCCTCATATCCTTGAAAGCAGGAGGGACAGGCCTGAACCTGATGAGTGCGGATACCGTTATTTTATATGATACCTGGTGGAATCCGGCCGTCGAGGAGCAAGCAGCTGATCGTGCCCATCGGATGGGGCAGAAAAATGTTGTCCAGGTCATCAAGCTGATTGCCCATGGAACCATCGAAGAAAAAATGAATGAATTGCAAGACCAAAAGCGACATCTCATTGAAGAAATCATCGATTCTGAGGAGAAAATAATGTCTTCTCTTACCGAAGAAGATATTAGGGATATATTGATGATTTAAATAAATTGATGAATTATGATTCATCTAGTGTGGAGCATTTGGAAAAAGGAAACAATAAAAAGAACCCTTAATTCAATTTTAAGGGTTCTTTTTGAAGAATTGACCTATCGTTCTGCCCAAGGTTTCTACTAGCACTATATAATTAGTTTTAAGAAAAAATGCCCAAAATAATGATTGCGGATGGAATGGGTATTTATTATAATCAGCCTCCTTACTAAAGCCAGATAAGAAGAATTGGTTATGATTGTGTACGAAAAGTTAATAAAATTTTAATAATAAATTTTTCGGAATATTATAAAATTATAGTATTACAGTGTAATAAGGGGAGTGTGTGATGAAGGGGCTATATCGCGATTTCTTTTTTCATTTTGATGTTCTGGTCATGTTCTTGTTGTTTTTTGCAGGATTTATATTTGTGCTTATGACAGGAGTGAAGATTTCAATGATTTTATTTTTCCTCCTGGGGCTTTTTGTTTTTGTCTTAAGTGAATATTTTACTCACCGTTTTTTATTTCATTTAAAAGCACCTAAGAATCCTTTGTTTCTAAAATTTTTAAAGAGAATCCATTATGACCACCATGTGTATCCAAATGATTTAAAGCTTTTATTTCTGCCCTTATGGTATAGCCTTCCCAATTTCCTTATTATTTCAGCCGTTTTTTATACCTTTTCACGTGACCTAACTGAAACGGTGGTGTTTGGACTAGGTTTAATGGCGATGTTATTAACGTATGAATGGAAGCATTATGTGGCACATCGACCTCTGAAGCCGAAAACAAAATTTGGAAAATGGGCTAAGAAAATGCATATTCTTCATCATTACAAAAATGAAAATTATTGGTTTGGCGTCAGCAATCCGATTGTCGATGTCATATTTGGTACGTTTAAAGAGGAAACAGAAGTGGAATCAAGTAAGACAGCTAAAAACTTGGAAATGAGATAATGTATAAGAACAACCAAGGTACAATACTTAACGGAGTGATCATGGTGATGTGGTTATGATTTCTAATATCTGAATACTCTGTTTTTTACCGAAGAAAAAGGGATTGATTCCCCAGAAAATCAGTTGAGGATTGGAGTAAGTAATAATGAATACTCCTCTGACTATAGATGTTTGTTTTGACAAGGATAAGCTGGACTGCTGTTGGTTTGTTTACCACAGAGCAGTCCAGCTTATGACATCGAGCGTTTAGGAGAACGAGGCTAGATTCCTAGTAATCTAGCCTATACGTCGCTAAACGGGGGAGTGCGTTTTTTTTAGTCAGTTTGCAAATTTTTTTAGAAAGAGATCTTCTTTAGAGTGGTCGAGCATTCATAAAACGCCAGCCAATCCACCATCTATATTCACTGCTGTACCTGTTACATAAGAGGCAGCATCTGATGAGAGGAATGTAATTACTTTAGCAGCCTCGTCCGTATTTCCAATCCGCCCTAGAGGAATATGATGATCTGTATTCCTTGAAAATTGTTCCCATGAGGATTCAGGCGCTGTTTGTTTCCACTTTCTTTCAATTTGATCACTTCGGATTAGACCAATACATACGGTGTTAACACGGATATTGTCTGGACCAAGATCTTTGCTCATCGCCTTAGTAAGAGCCATGCCTGCTGCTCGGCTCACAGTAGTTGGTAAAGAAGAAGAGGGTGGAGTTTTGGCAATGGCCGCCGTCACATTCACAATTGCCCCTCCTCCAACCTGACGCATATAGGGAATGGCATACCGCGAACAATGGATCGCACCAAATAGTTTTAAATCGAGGTCATGTTGCCATAGTTCGGTTCCCACTTTTTCAAATGAGTGCGCTGAAGAAGTACCAGCATTATTGATTAAAATGTCGATTCGACCATATTTATCGGCTGTAGCAGTTACAATTCTTTTACAATCATCTTCCTTCGTTACATCCGCCTCTAGGTATAATACTTCAGTGCCTGTTTTTTCAAAAATAAAGGTTGCAGCTGTTTTTAGATTTTCACCATTTCTTGCACAAATAGCGACGTTGGCACCTTCAATAACTAAATTTACAGCTGTTTCTAATCCAATTCCTTTACTTGCCCCTGTTATTAATGCTACTTTTCCTTTTAATCCTAAGTCCATAATGGGCTCCTTTCTGAAAAAAAATAAAACTTATCCTAACACGATGATTAAAACGGATAGAACTGATAAGTTAGAATACCAACGATGATACCTGTTATCGCTCCAAAAAAAACTTCTGCAGGTTGATGTCCTAATAATTCTTTTAGTTTTTCTCTTGACTCTGTTTTCTTTAAATTCGGGTCTTTTAAAGTTTCGATGAGAAGATTGAAATTAGCTAACAAGGTATTTAAAACCTCCGCATGGTATCCTGCATGTCTTCGAACCCCAGTAGCATCATGCATGACGATGAGGGATACGACCACACAAATGGCAAACTCATTGGAATAAACTCCTGTAGTGATTCCAATGGCTGTAGTCAAAGAAATAATTGTAGATGTATGAGAACTAGGCATTCCACCAGTACTAAACATCAGGTTCCATTTTATTTCTCTTGAGGTTATATAGTGGATGGGGATTTTTACAAATTGGGCGATCAACATACCTAAAAGCGCTGCCAAAATGGGATAGGATAAAAACATCGTTCTCCTCCTAATTATTGTTTGTGCTTAGAATATGACATTAAAACCAAAATGATGAAAATGATTAAATTTTTGATCTTTACGTTTAACGCGTTCTTTCAGTAATACTACATTACGCTCATTCTAGAGGCAATATATTTGGATGAAGATTTTAATGCAATGTCAGAATATATTTTTCAAAAGTTATCGAATAACTATCCAATACGAACAAAGTCAGGCACTGCAGGCTTTATTTTTTCAAAATATTGAATATTGCTATAGTACCTATTATAATACCTTTGAACAATCATTTGATTTTCTTGAAAAAAATCTTTCTGCTTTAGAAAGTGAACAACAAGTAACCTGTTTCATGTGGTTACCGGAAAACCGTTCAAGTAATCCGAACCGAATTTTCCTTTACTATTTCGCTGTTTCACTACAAAGATGACGAAGGAGGGGATAGAGTGAGTCTATCGAACGCCGAAATAGAATCAGCGGTCAATCCAAGTGACGAGGATTCCTTTGTCCTAGGTGTAAAGGATTGTATTCCAACACTGTTGGGTTACTTAAGTATTGGATTTGCTGCGGGTGTTGTTGAAAAGACGGCAGGTCTTAGCATTGCGGAGATTGCCCTGTTAAGTTTCGTTCTTTATGCTGGTTCAGCTCAATTTATTGCAGCGGGAATGATTGCCGCTAATAGTTCAACCACAGCCATTATTATTACCATTTTCTTTGTCAACGTTCGTCACATTCTACTTAGCGCGGCCCTTTCGCCTTATTTTCGCCATCTTTCACCTTTTAAGAATATGCTCATCGGAACGCTGCTTACCGATGAAACGTTTGGCGTTGCCATTAATAAAGCGGCACATAAGAGAAACATTAGTGAGAAATGGATGCACGGGCTAAATATTACAGCATGGTTAAACTGGGTGATGGCCAATATAGCCGGTGCCTATTTTGGAAATTGGATTTCAAATCCTGAAAAATTCGGGTTAGATTATGCCTTGCCGGCCATGTTTATTGGGCTTCTGGTTCTCTCGATTTTAGGTCGAAAAAAAATCAAACTGGATGTTGTCGTTGCCATCATCGCAGTGGTTATTTCTGTGGGCATTAGCTCCGTGTTTTCAAGCAGTCTTGGTGTGATTGCGGCAACAATTATTGCTTCAACGATAGGGATGGTGTTGGAAAAATGGAAGTAAGATGGGCGATTCTTTTGATTATTTTAGGAACAGCGATTGTCACATTCATTCCCAGGGTCCTGCCGCTGATGGTACTTAGCCGCTTTGAACTGCCTGAATGGGGGATACGATGGTTAAGTTTTATCCCCATTTCTGTAATGGCTGCCTTAGTAGGTCAAGAGATTCTCATGGCTGATGGGGAAATTTCGCTATCTGCTGGGAACGTTGAAATACTAGCTGCTATCCCCACCTTTTTCATTGCGATAAAGACACGCAGTTTATTAGCCACTGTTCTGACAGGAATAATATCCTTGATGATATTACGATTTTTGTTTTAAAAAATTTATTTTTTTGTCAGTAATACGATGGAAAATAGATTTTGCAACACTAAATATGCTGATTTTTTTCTTTAATGGTAAAATCGATCGTTTCAAAAGGTGAAAATAATGCATAGAAAGTGGAAGTTTTAGCTGATCATGTTGCAAGGATATTTCCATAAGACGCAGAGAACTCTGATATCAAATTATTTGTTATTCAGAGTTCTTTTTTATTTTTTCCTGTGCAGCAGCTAACTTATTACCGAAGCAGACAGCTTATTCCTTGCCTCAAGTGGACAAGCTGATTTTTGTATGGAGCAAATCATTTATTTCCTTAGTCAACAACATTTATTATCGGGAGATATCCATTGATTTTTTGGTGTTTTTTTGCTTAAGCTTAATGAGAAATGGTTGGATGAGGAGAGTGGCTATCATTTTTTATTCGATATTATTATTTATTTTTGCAGGATTGGCGGAAATTGGTGGGGGCTATTTAATTTGGTTATGGCTGAAAGAAGACAAGTCATTTTGGTTCGGAATAATCGGAGGCATCATCTTAATTCTGTATGGGATTATCCCAACACTACAAAAGTTTCCTTCTTTTGGAAGGGTATATGCTGCTTATGGGGGCGTGTTTATTTTTCTTGCGGTATTATGGGGCTGGGGTGTTGATAAAAAGGCTCCTGATACCTACGATTGGATTGGTGCAATTATTTGTTTAATTGGTGTCTCTGTTATGCTTTGGGCACCAAGACATTGATTTCTTAAAATTGATGACCAACAAGCTTGGCCATTCGCCCTTGAACGTTTTTCAATCAGTGGAGGGGGAAACTTTTAGGGTCGCCAATAGGGGGTATTGACGACCGAAAATTCTTCAAAGGATCCAGTAGCCAGCCATGAAGCATACCTTCACCACAGAAAATGTAGTTGCAATAGGAAATCTTTTTGTCTAGCAGCAAAGTGCCAAGCAATTATCACTTGCATATGCGGTAAGGCCTAGCTGGGCGTATTCATTCTAGAGGGCTGGCATGGTTCCAATTACGACAGTAGCGTCCAGTTCGTCGTAATTTGCCACCTGTGGGATTAGCCCGTTCCGAGCAAAGATCTCAACGGTTTGCATGGCTTGCTGCTGGCTAGTCTCGACCAATAGATGACCGCCGGGCGCCAACCAGAGTGGCGCCTTACTAGCCACCTTTCGCTGGACGTCCAGACCGTCCGTGCCCCCGTCGAGTGCAACCCGCGCCTCATGTTCGCGCGCCTCCTGGGGTAACAGCTTGATTGCCTCGGTAGGTACGTAGGGTGCGTTTGCGACCAGGATGTCGACGCGGCCACGCAGTTTAGATGGCAGTGGCTGATAGAGGTCTCCTTCGTACACGTTACCAACGGCGGAAGTAACGTTGCGGTGGGCACACCGCACTGAGACTGGGTCGATATCAATTGCATGCAACTCGATCCCTCCAAGAGCTGCAGCCAGCGCAACGCCCACTGCACCAGTGCCGCAGCAAAGGTCAACGACGATGGCCCCAGGCATGGCGAGAGCAGCTGCCTGGTGGACAAGAAACTCGGTGCGGCGACGGGGTACGAAGACTCCTGGCTCCACCGCTATACGTATACTGCAGAAATCCGCCCAACCAATGATGTGTTCGAGGGGAAAACCGGCTTCTCGTCGTTCCACCATGGCGGCAAGGGTGTCCGGCGTCCGTGCCTCTGAGATAAGCAACCGGGTCTCATCTTCTGCGAAAACACAACCTGCGGTCCGAAGTCTGGTGATTATACATTTTTCCATTTCGTCGTCCATATAAAAATTCATTTGCTTTCCCATTATTTCACCACCCTTGATACCTTGTTATGTTTATTATTATTGATAATTCGTTAAAAATTGTAGGAATCCTATATCAACTCTCCTAATTCTTAGACGAATAAGAAAAAAGGCGAGCTTCATCTTGAAGAATCTCACCGTTTAGCTTAATAAATATTCGTTAAGATACATCCCTACATAGCATCAATACGTTACCATCTAGGTCTTTAAAAACAAAATAAAAATCGTCCTCAATCTCTGACAATAATTCAACATTATTTTCTTTCAAAAATTGGTATGAGGCTTGAATATCATCCGTTACAAACTGAATGGATGGTACTTGATAAGTTGAAATGTTACCATTTTCATCTCTCCACTTTGGCATCGTATCTAAAATTAATCCTGCCGTACCATCCATAGGAGCATTATATAAATGACCAAAATATATTTCACCACCTTCCAAACCAAGTATTTTACTATACCATTTTTTTGCTTTCTCAAGGTCACGAACAGGAATAAACACACCACCAATACGGTTTTTTAAAGGTGTTTTTAAAGGTGTATTCACTAACAACTACCTCCTTATATAATGTAAGCTATATATTAATTATCGAAAATTCTGATAATTCTTTTTAAACTGTTCAACTGCTACCTTTAGTTGAAGAAAAAAACGCGACACCTTCTTATTGGAAATATTGTATTTCTTTTACATGTTTCCGGTATTTTATCTAATTATCCATTATCAGGACCAGCGTTGTAAATGAAGAAATGATTTTATCCATCTAAAGTTATTCAATAACCTTGTAAATGAAAAAGGAAAATCCAACAACGATAGAGAAATTTAATGGGAAACAAGTAAAAATTTTTACAGGAAAATAAGCTGAAAAATTTTTAGAAAGGATAAGAGAGGCTTAAGATAACAAAGTAGGACAATTGCTATTGGCGAAGATTACTGGAATTTCAAAAGAGGAAATGAAGGTACAGTGAACACGGAGAATATTAAAAGAGAAGGTGTTTGATTGATGAATCATAATGTACTGCGTCTGTATGATTACAATGTTTGGGCGAATCGTCGGGTATTTAACCATTTAAAGGAATTGCCAAGTGAAATATATCGCCAGGAAGTAAAAAGTGTGTTTCCAAATTTGGAAGAGGTCATCGGCCATCTTTTTAAAACAGATATCGTTTGGTTATGTGCCATGTCAGATAAAAGCTATGAAGACATACAGCAGCTAGTTGGAAGGTATTCTGAAGAGATGAAAAATCAGAATATCGAAGAAGTGGAAAGAACGTACTTGGAATTTTCCAAGCAATATGTAGATTTTCTAAGTAGCCAAGAGGATTTAGATGCCAGTAAAACGATTACCCATCCCATGTATGGCAAACTGAAAACGAGCCTTTCTGAATTGGTGCAGCATGTCGTAAATCATGGTACCTATCATAGGGGGAATATAACAGCAATGGTGCGGCAAATGGGTTATCCCGGTCCGTCGACAGATTTTATTTTTTACTTGTATGAAAAACAAGGTGAACCATCATTGTAGGTAAATGAACGGACTTCTATTTGAGGGAAGTCCGTTTCTGTTACAAAAGTAGGTGTACTCAAAGCCGTTCGGCTTATTTTCAGAGGGATCCCAATGGAAATGCGAACAAAGATGGGCCCAGTGCGTATTTCAATCGTGAGTTTAATATTTATTGATTTAACGGGTCTTACATTAACGGTATCCAAATTTCAGAGTAATAATCAGGACTTGATGGGTCTCCGTCAGAGTATACTTCCATTTCGGGAGTGCCAGCATGCTGATAGTGACTGGATGGGAACCATTCTGAGAAGATTTGTTTCCATGCTTGCTGAATGGCATCGGGCATTGGTCCGTGAACTTCGAATACACCCCATTTCGATGCAGGGATTTCTAGCTGCAATAAACCATCGGGCGCGTCACCATCATTTTCTGCAGCAATCCAATAATCCATTAATTGCGATCCTTGGTCCCGTTTATCCACACATACCCCGACTACGCCTTTAATTTGACCATTATTCAACTTAAATAATAGGTCGTTGGTGCCATCTACGTGAACGTCATTCCACATTTTTGGTATTGCTATTAAATTCTCGCCATTGACACATGAAAACTCCCGCTTAACTCCAACTACTTGAAAACTTTCTCTTTCGACAATTTTGTAATTCATAGGATCTGCTCCTTTCAGACTCACCTGAATCACCAGGCGGTTATAAGATTTCATTTTTCCAGAATGATTCCTTGCTTGACTAGGTGTAAGGCCATGCTGTCGGCGAAATGCTTTCGTAAATGCCTCGGGAGTGTCATAGCCATATTTAAGGGCGATATCAATGATTTTACTGCTTGTATTGTAGAGTTCTTGGGCAGCAAGAGATAAACGTCTGCGGCGGATATATTCCCCTACAGTTATATCCGTTAAGATTGAAAAAGTACGTTGAAAGTGAAATGCCGAAACATTTGCCTGTTTTGCAATACTTTCAATGGAAATCTGTTCTAGTAAATGTTCCTCTATATATTCAATTGCCTTCTGTAAAGATTCAACCCAGCCTATATCGCTCACTCCTTAATTTCATATTAACAGTCATCCAAAGTGAAATCCTGTCAATTTGTGCTTTGCTTGAACAGGTTTCTCTTAGCTGTATTTTTGCCCTATTTTACTAGATTTGTCCAACCTGGGAAAAATGCTAGGGTAAATATTTCAGCTTAGTATGGTTCAGTCACTGTTTTTATTCATTAAATTTTTTAATTTCTCTTCTGTTGCGGAGCCTTCTATTGGCGTATAGATGCTGAGTCGTAAATCATTATCCCCTTGTAACTGAAGCGAGGTTAAATTAAAAAGCATTTTTCTTGCCTTGGCATGTCTTAATTCAATTTGAACATCTGGAGCAGTACTAACCTGGCTATCAAGCCAAAGCGTCTGGAATTCTTGGTGATGCTCACTCATCTCCTCAATAAATTGTTTGTACCAGTCTTCTCCGACATATTGGCCGTAGTATACACGAAAAATGGCGAGAAATCCTTTGACAAAGTGCTCCCAATTGACAGCTAGTGACCGTAGCTCTTTTCTTTCAAACACTAAGCGAATTAAGTTTCGCTCTTCCACTGGGACCTGTTCAAAATCGAGAAAAACATGGGTTGCCGCCTGATTCCAACCGATAATTTGACAATAACGGTCGGTTACAACAGTTGGACAATACTTCAATTCCTTGAGGATTTTCTCTAAAGAAGGACTGATTTTTGGTTGTTCCACTGATTTCATAGTGCTTATTACGTGTGTATCCAATGCTAAATCATATAAATATTTCCGTTCATCATTGGTTAATTGTAAGGCGGTAGCTATGCAATCTAGCACAACAGAGGAAACCTTTATATCTCTTCCTTGCTCTAACCAGGTATACCAAGTAGTACTGACACCTGCTAACTGGGCCACTTCCTCTCTCCTAAGACCTGGAGTTCTTCTTCGGATTCCTGTGGGCAATCCAACAGATTCTGGTTGGATTTTGGAACGTTTAGATTTTAAAAAATCTGAAAGGGCAGCTAATCTCGTGTGGTTATTCAAGCCCGATCCCTCCAAACATGGTGGTATTTATACTAGTATAAACCATAACTTGTAATAGGATAACTATGAAGTAAAATAGGAGTAACACGGTAAAGGAGGAAGAGAGGATGGAGAGAGTAGTCATTACAGGAATGGGCGTTATTTCACCACTCGGCAATGATGTTGCAACATTCTGGGGGAATTTAATCGAAGGAAAATCCGGCATTTCTACCATTGATAGATTTGATACGACACAGCATAAAACGAAAATTGCAGGGCTTGTGAAGAATTTTGACGCCAATACCTTATTAGGTCGTAAGGAGGCGAGAAGATTAGACCCATTTTGTCATTTTGCGATAGCTGCAGCAGAACAAGCATGGAATCAATCGGGGCTAGACCACCAGACGATTGATTCAGAACGATTTGGTGTCTATGTTGGCTCAGGAATAGGCGGGATTGAAACCTTAATCAATAATATGGATTCGTTGCGTGCAAGAGGACCAAGAAAAGTCAGCCCAATGTTGGTGCCCGCAATCATCTCTAATATGGCTGCAGCACAAATTAGCATAAAATATCAGGCAATGGGACCTAGCATGTCACCTGTAACAGCTTGTTCCATCGGAAATACCGCAATTGGCGAAGCGTTTCGCTTGATCCGCTATGGCGGAGCAGATGTCATGTTTGCCGGTGGGGCCGAATCGGCAATCACGGAGTTATCGTTAGCTAGTTTTGAGAATGCGACTGCTTTATCCACGAGGAATGACGAACCTGCAAGATCGAGCCGGCCATTTGATGCGAATCGCGATGGATTTGTCATGGCAGAAGGTGCTGGTATCTTAATTTTAGAATCGTTATCGCATGCAGTAGCGAGGAATGCACCGATTTTTGCAGAAGTAATTGGGTATGGTGCTAGTTCCGATGCCTATCATATGGTAGCCTCACATCCAGAAGGAAAAGGGGCGTATCTAGCGATGAAAACTGCGTTACGTGATGCCGCCCTTTCTCCAAATGAGATTGATGTTATTAGCGCGCATGCAACAAGTACGGAAGTAGGTGATCGTTCCGAAACAGAAGCAATTAAGAGGCTGTTTGGAACTGAAGCCAATCAAGTTCCGATTACAGCAAACAAGTCGATGACCGGCCATATGTTAGGTGCAGCGGGTGGAGTCGAAGCAATAGCCTTAATAAAAAGCATCGAAGCAGGAATCATTCCGCCAACAATCAATCAAGAACAACCGGATCCTTCATGCGATTTAGATTATGTTCCCAATACTGCGCGTGAGGCAAAACTACAAATTGGCTTATCCAATTCTTTTGGCTTCGGCGGCCACAATGCCGTCATTGTTTTTAAAAAATTTCTCTAAGTAAAAGAATCCTAGATAACAATGGTAAAACAGTGAATATGATTGGAATATTAAAAAGGTTAATGACAATTTAGACATTAGTGGAATTTGTAGAGAAACATCAACCACACGAAGCAGCAGATTTGGTTGTAGATGGAACAAAGGTAGACTATTTAAGGAATGTGTGTATGCTGGGATAGTTTAGTCGCATCCGTTACTCACGGGTTTATCAACTGGAAACCGCCAGAATGGGTCAGTCATTATAGCTATTCTCTTTTAAAAAGGCTCTTTTTCTAAAAATTGTTACTTTTATTGAAACGAAAGGACGATTTGCCCATTACCCTTCAACTCGCTGATATATCATTAAAAGTCGCTGATAAAGGTAACCTATTCGCTGATAAAACCATAAAAGTCGCTGATAAATGAAACCTATTCGCTGATAAACCATTTAAAATCGTGGATAAGCTGAATATAGCAAAACCTTTTAGAGAAAAATTGGTGGAATTCGCCTTTAAAATCATGAAGCGAAAAAAATTACCATCTTAATTAAAGAAATTAGGCAAATTTATAAGAAAAGCAACAGTTTTAACGAAAATAGCCTTTAAATGAATGATTTTACTCCTGCACTGGAGATTCTTGAAAAAACAGTGTGAAATAATTTTGAATATTATTACATTTAATTTTATACTGTTTTTAATTGCACTAATAAGAGTCTCTGATTCAATAACAATGCAAGAACCTAAGTGACCGGAATACATAGGTAGTAGAAGGGGGTAACGTTTCATGAAATCTGCATTAATACTAGGTGGAACACAATTTGTTGGAAAAAGGTTAGTCCAATTATTATTAGAGGAAGGGATTGAAGTGACAATCGCTACGAGGGGAATGACCTCCGATTCCTTCGGTGATCATGTATCAAGATTGAAAATCAGTCGCGAAGATGCTGATTCTTTACAACAAGCGTTTAGAGATAAGAAGTGGGATGTTGTCTTTGATCAAACATGCTATTCGTCTCAAGAAGCTTTAGATACGCTGAAGGCATTAGCTGGAAAAATTAAAAAATACGTGTTTACTTCCAGTCAGGCCGTCTACGATTTTGGAACAAATCATAAGGAAGAAAACTTTGATGCACTTGAGTATCAGCCAACGTTAAAAAATAGAAAAGAGTACTCAGGCTATGTTGGATACCAGGAAGCAAAGCGAGCAGCTGAAGCGATTCTTTTTCAAAATGCAAAAGTTCCAGTTGTGGCCGTCCGCTTCCCAATCATTGTTGGAAAAGATGATTATACCAATCGGTTGAAATTCCACGTTGAGCATGTAAAAGAAGAGAAAGCTATGTTCATTGAAAATCCTGACTTACGATATAGCTTTATCGATTCAGAAGAGGCAGCAAAGTTTTTATTTAGTATGGCAAAGTCCGATTATCAGGGAGCTATTAATCCAGGCTCAAAAGAAGATATTAGTTTAAGCGAATTAGTGGTGTTAATCGAGGATTTATCTGAAACAAAGGCAATCTTTCATGTAGATGGAGACCCGTCTCCTTATAATTTGCCTGGATCGTGGTCAGTCGATATTCATCGTGCGCAGTCATTAGGGTACCAGTTTACATCACTAGATCAATTGTTGGACCAATTAATTCACCACTATTTGCAGGAGTAACCCCATAACTGATTTGAAAAAAAGTGGGGATACCTGAGATGAAATAGGAAAAAATCTTTCATGACGTAACTGCCCCCAACAAATTAAGTGAACTTTTTATTACAAGTTTTAAATATTCATTTTTTCTTAATATAATAGTATAAAATGAGGATTGGGGAGAAAGTGAGTACTTTCTCCTATAAATACAGATTGATTGTGAAAATGGTAACAAACTTTCCGTTCAACTAAGAGTTGGCTTAATAAAATAATTTGCTTGGAGCTGGTGACTGAGATGGAGAAAAAGAAAGTTGTCATTATTGGTGGAGGAATTACCGGTTTAGCAACCGCGTATTATCTTCAAAAAGAAATAAAAGAGAAGGCTTTACCACTAGAAGTAAAGCTGTTTGAAGCAAGTAACCGTTTTGGCGGTGTGATTAACACAGTGAAAAAAGACGGCTTTATTGTTGAAAAAGGCCCCGATTCCATTCTCGCACGGAAAGCAAGTGCACTAAAATTAATTAAAGAAGTAGGACTAGAAGATAAAGTTGTGTCGAATACAGCAGGAAAATCTTATATTTATGCAAGGGGTAAGATCCATTCCATGCCTGAGGGGGCTTTCATGGGGATTCCGACCCAAGTTACTCCTTTTGCACTTTCAGGTCTCTTTTCTCCACTTGGAAAACTAAGAGCTGCAGGTGATTTTATTTTACCAAGAGGAAAAGAAAAGGCCGATCAATCCCTTGGTGAGTTTTTTAGAAGAAGGCTGGGAGATGAAATAGTCGATAACCTAATTGATCCGCTGCTATCAGGAATTTATGCAGGGGACATCGACCGGTTAAGCTTAATGTCATTGTTTCCTATGTTCTATCATATGGAGCAAAAACATCGAAGTCTTGTACTTGGATTGAAAAAAACAATGCCGGCCCCACCTAAAGCAGCGAAAAAGGAACCTTCAAGAAAAGGAATGTTTATTTCCTTATCAACCGGTCTTGAATCTTTGGTTGATGAAGTGGTAAGACAAATGGAAGACGGTACTGCTATCAAAGGAACACCTGTTGATAAAATAGTAAAAGAGGAGAATCACTATCATATTACACTAGCAAATGGAACGGTCGAACAGGCTGATAGCGTGGTCATTGCAACGGAACATTTCCATGCCCAAAAGATGCTTTCTGATTATCCGTTCATGAGCACGTTTGATGATATGCCGTCCTATTCAGTAGCGAACGTGGCGATGGCGTTCCCTAAGTCCGCAATCAAACAGGATATCGAAGGAACAGGATTTTTAGTGTCTAGGAATAGTGATTTTAGAATTACAGCCTGTACATGGACTCATAAAAAATGGCCAGGTACGACACCAAAGGAAATGGCATTATTACGCTGTTATGTTGGAAAACCGAATGATCAAGCTGCGGTCGATTTATCTGATGAGGAAATTATTTCGATTGCATTAAGGGACTTGAATAAAACAATGAACATTACTGATAAGCCATTGTTTCATATTATCACAAGATGGAAACAGGCAATGCCCCAATATAATGTCGGTCATATTGAGCGGATGAAAAACGTAAAAGAATCCCTCGCTAAGGAATTGCCTGGGGTATTCCTTGCCGGAGGCTCCTATGAGGGTGTAGGTATTCCGGACTGTATTGATCAAGGAGAATCAGCTGTAAAAAAAGTTCTGGAATTTTTGCGATAATCTTGAAGGAAGATTTTAACAGGGGTAAGGTATAGTTCATTTTAGAATGGAAGTGGTTTAGTTAAATTTAAACCGGAAAAAACTAATCAAACGTTTGATTGAATCGACGAAAGCCTTGGTATATAGGATTTTTGGGGATTAATCAAACGTTTGATTGAATTTAAAAGGGGAGCAATAATTCCTACTCTATTTAGGAAGTTCCTTGTAGGCCATCTTCAGAATGATGTCCTTGTGTTGCGGATACTTTTGTAAAAGATCGTCTTGGGTAAATAATTCAAAGTCTTGGAATTCAAAACCAGGAGAAACCATGCAGCCAACTAGTGAGCATGTATCTTTTTCCAGCACGGAGGAACCAAAGATTGAATTTTTAGGAACCAAAGCTTGAGGTACTTCGCCCTCTTCTACATTCATACCTAATTTCATTTCCTCATATTCTCCATTTTCATGAATGACATGAACGGTTAATGGACTTCCAGCATGGTAATACCATAATTCTTCAGATTTCAGACGATGAAAGTGGGAAATATTATTAGACGTTAATAAAAAGTAAATACTCGTATAAAGTTTGCGTTGACCTTCGAAAGTTACACTTAACTCTTTGTCAGAAATTTGTTCCCCAGATGAATAGGTGCTTTTGTAATAGCCGCCTTCTGGATGCGGAACAAGTCCTAGTTTTGCTACCCAAGAATCTAATTCACTTATATGCATGGCAAAAATCCTCTCACGATAATGTCGATTAAATTATAAACTAAACCTAAAAGAATGTCCGTTAGTACAGTCGTTGAGTATAACTTTCTTGAAGTCTTTCCGCAATTGTCTCAGCACTGGTATTAGGGAGCTTAGCGTGTTCAAATAGAATCTTGGCAGCAGATGGTAATGTATCTTGATTAATCCAAGAGCTTGGTTCCCATAATCCTGAGCGTTTAAAGGCTTTCGCACAGTGGATGAAACATTCCTCTACTTCAACACCTATCCCTAAGAGAGGCTTTCGTCCATTAACAGCCATTTGCTCTAGAAGTTCATCATCTTTTACCAACGTGGCTTTCCCGTTAATTCTAAGAGTTTCCCCAAGTCCAGGAATGAAGAAAACAAGACCAACTCTTGGATTCGATAATATATTACGCATAGAGTCCATTCTTTTATTTCCGGTCCTTTCGGGAATCATTAATCGTTTTTCATCTAACACAAGGACAAAGCCAGGCGAATCCCCCCGTGGAGAGACATCACAAAAACCCGAACTATCAGAAGTGGAAATAACTAAAAATGGAGACTTTGAAATAAAATCAGAACAATAATGGTCTAAATAGGTGATTACCTTATTTTTTACTAATTCACTTGGAAAACCCATGATTGAACGTAATTCTTCTTCGGTTTCAACAGCAAGCTTAAATTTTTCGCTGTGTTCCAAACTATCTTCACTCCCCTAGTTTTTTCGAAAATCAGAAATTATATCGCTGAATTTTGATAACTGTCTAGCTCCAGCGCCAGGGGGATCGAGGTCATATGCCAATCCGGCAAGGAGGTTAAAAAGCAACCTCTCACTGCCTCGTCCTATTCTTGTATCCCTTTGGCTAGGCGCTTCAGCTTTTCTCATTAACCTGTAATCACTCTTTCTTTTGGATAATTATATTTTGATTTCTTTTTATTGCCACCAATAATAAATAAGAAGGAAGTTAAACCGATTCTTCCAATGAACATCAAAATCATCAGAATGCTTTTCCCAAAAATACTGAGATCCGGGGTAATCCCAGTAGACATGCCTACTGTACCGAAGGCAGAGCAAACCTCAAAAAAAATAGCAATAAGCTGATGCTGTTTATCAGAAACGCTTAAAGCGACAACCGAAATAAAGCACATGACAAGGGCTAAAAACGTAATCGCCAATGACTTCAAAATATCATCTGGATGAAGCTCACGATTAAAGATTTTGATCTCACGATTTCCTCTCGCAAAATGAAAAACAAATAACATATTTAGAGCAAATGTTGTCGTCCGGATTCCCCCGCCTACAGAGTTTGGAGAACCACCAATAAACATAAAAATACTCATAACCAATAGGGTCGGCATCGAAAAATCGTTAATATCCATTGTTGTGATCCCGGCACTTCTCGTCGTTGTTGCTTGGAAAAAGGCGTAGAAGAACGATTTATGCCAAGTCATATCCTTAAAGTAGTGGTTGAATTCAATTAGAAAAATAAGGATTGTCCCTAAAACGAGAAGAATTCCATACGTTGACGTCGCCAGCTTTGTAAATAATGAAAAACGGAAAGGGTGTACAGGCTCCGTCTTTTTCCTAAATAAATATGCCTTCACTTCAATTAATACCGGGAACCCTATGGCGCCAAGAATAATTTGTATGATATTTATCAGTTGCACAAAATAATCACTAGCATAAGGAGCATGAGACTGGCCGGTTATATCCATTCCAGCATTTGTTGTCGCACTAACAGATGCAAACAAGCCGTGAAGAAAAGCATCACTCCAGGTCGGATAATATTTCAAGAAATGGAACCCGAGAATGGCTCCCCCTACAAGCTCAATAAGGAGAATCATCTTAATGATTTCTTTCACTAGTACAACGAGTCCGGATAATGCGAACTGATTATTGTCAACCATTATGAGACGTCGTTCACGTAATCCAATTTTTCGGCCCAAAAGCATCCAAAAAAAAGTGCTAATGGCCATAATGCCAATACCCGCGAATTGCAATACAATCATAATGACAAAATACCCAAATGTGCTATATGTATTCGATATATCAAATACAGTCAGACCTGTGTCACTAACCACACTGACAGCTGTAAAGACTGTATCAATAAATGCCACTTTGACCCCGGGTTTATGGACAGCAGGGATGCAAAATAATAGAATTGATATTGTTACAGCAAGTAAATAATATCCTGTAATAACCTGGGCAGGTGACAGTTTTTCCATCCAAGCTCGTACTTTATCCCACATGGTTACATTTCCCTTCAATTTTTTTCATTTCTCCTATCATAATTAATATTGAATATTTTTGAAAGGAATATTTTGAAAAACTTGGAGGCAATTTATTATTTGTCACTCCAGTGCCACCTTTCTGCTGGTTGGAAACTTAGAACAAACAAATTCAATTTTATAGGTGAATTTTTTTTATCAATAGGAATAAAGACGAAAGCATTTATGAAGTCAAGAAAAGTATTGTTGAAATGATCGCAATACATCAGTATTGTTAATCAAATGCTGGAAAATACTTTTAATATAATGATAAAAGTGAGGGTTGTCTGTGGGGGACATTACATCTTATGTGGATCAGTATGGATACATAGTGTTATTTATCGCGCTAACACTTGAATTACTTGCCCTGCCATTACCGGGAGAACTCATTATGAGTTATGCAGGGTTTCTTGTCTATCAAGGACACTTGGGATGGTTCACAAGTATTTTGGTAGCTGGTATGGGGAGTTTAGTCGGCATGACGATAAGTTATTGGCTTGGTTTAAAATTTGGTTCAGTTTTTTTTGAAAAATATGGCAAGAGATTTCACATGGGACCAGAACGAATAGAAAGTACATCAAGATGGTTTGGTAAGTTTGGGAATAAATTACTTATTGTTGCTTACTTTATCCCTGGCATAAGACATTTTACTGGCTATTTTTCAGGGATTACGAGACTTAGGTTTAGTACATACGCTTTATTTGCCTATAGTGGTGCATTTATCTGGGTTTCCACGTTTATTTCCATCGGGAAAATTCTAGGGCCAAAATGGGATCAATTTCATACCTCAATAAAAAAATACCTGTTAATTGGCGTGATTATAGTTTTGTGCATTTTGGTCGTTGTTTATCTGTACCGGACGAAGAAAGAACAAATTAAAGGTACAGCTATTTTAGCGATTAGCCGTGTGATGAAATTATTTAGGTCAAGGAAGCGAACAGGGATATTTATTGTCTGCACTGCTGTGATCACACTTGTGCTTAGCGTTCTAATGATTGAAATTATTCGAAGTTTTTTATCTAATGAATTTCAAGAATTTGATGAAACAATTACCTATTTTGTTCCGGCAACCTTTGATAAACATTGGACTACTTTTATGCAGACCTTCTTTTATATGGGCACCTCTAGAGTTCTATTTTGCGTATGTTTTTTTACATTAATATGGATCTTATGGAAGGGTAGGAACAAAGTTCTTGAAACATTGGCATGGCTGCTTATCGTTTCAGGAGGAGAATTATTTGAAGTAAGCTTAAGAAGTATTTTTCATAGCTGGGCTGCTATTAATAAAACTTCGGCAGAACGATTGATCGATAAATTTCCAAGTGAACAGTCGTTAATGGTATTTGTCATTTATGGCTTTGCTATTTTTGTGTTCATACGATACACCCGTCATGTACGATTTCATACAGCAGCCGTTGCAGGGGCCCTACTTTTATTACTGCTTATAGCAGTTAGCCGTATCTTTTTTGGTGTTCAACACCCTAGTGATATCGTAGCAGGATATGTATTTGGCGGGGTTTGGTTAAGCTTAAATATCCTTGTGTTAGAAATATTTCGTTTGGTGCAAAATGTCTACATCGAAGACAAAGAAAATGGATCAGTTTAGGTCCAGTCACCAAAACTTCTAAAAACCAAGAAAGATTGGCGCGAGAAGCCAATCTTTCTTGGTTTAATAATTGGAAAAATAGTAGTTGCAATTTCCGCCAATCTATTTTGTTCGTAAAAATAAAAGAATCATGAGTCGTGTCTCAATTTTGGTCTTTTCTTTCCAATCAATAAGGTGATTTGTGTCATTGTAATAGGCAAAGAAGATTTTCTTCGATAGGCTAAATATTTCGGATGCCACCTATCGGCATATTTCTCTTTGAATTTTCTTAATCCTTGAAAAGAATAGAGAAATTGTCCATGCAAAAAGATTTGCGAAGCTATTTTTTCACTTAAAAATGAATACCTTGAAAGTCCCACATTCGATAGAGGTGCCATCCCGATATTGAAGTATTTATATTCTTGTTCTTTTGCCCATTCAAATAATGATAGAAAAACAAAGTCCATTGTTCCTGAAGGCGCATCCTTCCTGAAGCGCATCAGGTCCAAAGAGATGGTTTGTTTTTGATCATAAACGGGCATTAAGCTTACAAATCCAAGGATCTTCGTTCCTTTAGCTTTAACAACGGCAATCTCAGCTTTATTGAGGTAATCCTCATCAAAAAAACCGAGGGAAAAACCCTTTTCCGTTCTTCCTTGAAGCCATTCTTCTGATATTTCCCTAAGTTCATTCATGATATCTTTATCAAAGGGAGGGTTTACAATCTCAAATTGATAATTCTCTCGTTCAAACTTGTTTTTTACTGCCCTTGCTCCCTTCATTTTTTTTCCACTAAATGAAAAGCTGTTTAAATCAACATAAGCCTCCTCGCCAAGCTTGAAAAAGTCATAACCGTTTTCATGCAGATATGGGAGCATTTTCTCGCTGACCTCGTAAAAAACAGGTGTATACCCATGAAGATCGGACTTTTCTCGGAATTCTTCTATGGCAAGTGGCAATTCGTCTCGGTCTCCAACGGGGTCACCGAGGACCACAAGTTTGTCGGCAAATAGCTGATAAGCAAACATGACGTTGTCCTTTTTATTCCAATAAATATATTTATCATGTAAAAAGATTAAATGGGTCAGGACCGTTCCATTATATTGATCCAAATGTTTCATTATTTTTTCATCCTGAGAAAGGGATGTTTCCAGCACCCATTTTTTATCCCTTCTAAACAAATAGCCGATGAAAAAAAGAATCAAGGCGATAAACAAGCCGATTAACGCACTCTTAAATAAATCTTGATAATCTTTAATCACATAGGGCGCTAGCTTTGGGTGCAATTTGATTTCAGAGGTGGGCAAATTGAAATATCCGATTAAAACAAACATTAAGGTAATCACGACAAACATACCGATATCAAAAATAGTTTTGCCCCAGCTTAAAACAAAACGCACTCTGTAAAAACGTCTTTTTGAAATTCTCAATAGTACGATAACAATTAGAAGATACAATGCTTCCTCATAGTCCAATCCTTTAATGAAAGTAAATAAGGCAGCAAAAAACAAGACAACAATCGTGATTTGATATGCCCGTTTCTCTTTGTACTGAATCCCTCGGGATAAACCGAGCAGGATAAAGCCAGTTGCAACAGAAAGATGGTGAGAAATATTCATAATGGGAAAGGATAAAAATTCTTGGGCAATCTTTAACCTTCCAATAATTCCCGGTACTGCTGCAGAAAGAAGCAAAACAAGTCCAGATAGAAATACCAAGAATGTTAAAAGGATATGGCTAGTCCTCACTAGGATGGCATCAGGAACATGGTTCCATGATTGATTCCACCGGTCCCAAAGAACTTTGACGAATAAAACTACCCCCACTAAAAATGGAAGAATAAAATATCCAATGCGATAAAAGAGCAGCAGGATAAGCACTTTCTCTTCCGGAACCGCCAAGAGCTGAGTACCCCAAATGAAAACTAAGTCGAATGAGCCAAAGCCTCCCGGAATCATACTGATAATACCTGCACAGGAAGCGACAATAAAAACAGGAATTAGGTCATCAAAATCAATAGGAATGTTCAAAATCATACATAATAGCCAAAAGAGAAGAAAAACGGAGATCCATTCAAATAAAGAAACGAAAAGGAGTCTTAATGCCATTCCCCAATCGATAATGAAATCCGCCGCTTTTTTCCGTTGTATGAGAAAGACTACGAAAAAAATTGGCAGATATAAACTTACGGCAACGATGCCCCAAAAAAGCCATTTTTTATCATGAAGCAAAGGAAATCCTCTATATCCAACTAGGACAATCCAGGAAAGCAAGGAGATACCGGTAAGGAAGTAAAGAGAAACAGAAGCAATTATCTTCACCAGTCTTTTCTTGTCTGGTTCATATTCATGATAGAAATAGGTTCTTAGTGTAGCACCAGCGAGGCCTCCAAACCCAATGAAGTTTGCAAAGGTATTCGCAATAAAAGACTTTACCACCAGCTCTTTTAACGGTCCTTTAATCCCTAATATTTTTGCTAAACATACATCGTAGAAAAACATCGGGCAAATAGCACAAAAAGTAATGAATAGAATCAAGATCAGCTTCGCCAAGTGCAAGTGACTAACTTCATGGCGAAGCAAATGAACATTTATATTTCCGGTAAACTTTTTTATTTCATAAACAGCAAAAGCTAACAAAATCAGTGGAATAATAACTTTTATGAATGTAAAAATCTTTTCTTTATTTAATTTTTTCAAACTTATTCACCTATTTTCTCCTTGCTCGCCAGCGATGGACATTTTCAATCAAAAAATGATAAAAAAAGAAGCCGCCAGTTAACGATGGTCAAATATGAATCTTATCTGTATTTTGTATCGAAAGTACACAAATATTCGTAAAACATCGGGTTTGATGCTCTGTTGCCGTCGAAGTGGATCAAGTAGAGGAGAGGGATTCGATAGAGTAAAAGCGATTTGTGAAGGCCAGAAAAAGGGAAACACACCTAATAATAATAAAAACCCTCTAAAAAATTTGTTGTCTCAACAAAAAACACACGAAATTTCATATGAAATCTCGTGTGTTCGACATTGTGAGGGTATTGTGTGTATCTCTGAAGAAAACCAATCAATTCCCTCAAGTTTTTTTTGTCTTTCCTATGAATTAAAATACTGTAAAATAGTTCCTTTCCCTTCTTCAACTTTTACCTCAGCATAAGCACCGTTAATAAATGTAATTTGCGGTGGCACATGACCGCAATCAATATCATAAATAATCGCTATTTCCAACTCATCTGCAAGGTTTTGATAAACATCTTCCGCTGTATAATTCCCGACCGGCATGTTCGCGGCACTGCGCCCAAACATAATGCCTGAACAATGTTCAAACCAGCCAGCTAACTTCATTTGCACCAGTGATCTACGTAAATCTGTTGTTGTCATTTCACAGTTCTCTAAGTACCAGATTACAGGCTCTCCGTTGAGATACTTTTTCCTAAAACGTTGTACATCACCGAATGGTGTGCCAATTAAATGTCTGATTACGTCGATACAACCACCAAGAATCCGTCCTTGAATCTTCACACTATTATTGGAGACTGTTTTCCAATTAGTATTTTCCGTTAAATGAAAAACATGAGGGGAAGGATTATCATGCTGCCATTCTTTTTGATAGAGGACAGATGAACGCTGCAGGACCGATTCACCCGTATTTGTTGATAATACGGCCTGCCACAGGGCTGTTGTGTCATCGGAGTATTCTCCCCTTAAATCTATAAGGTTTGTTCCATGAGCAGTAGCAGTACCTGTTTTTAAGGTCATTGCTAGTAATAATACACTTAGATCTGAGTACCCCAGCACCCACTTTTGCTTGATGTTTTCAAAGTCAATTAATTCAAGGATTTCAATTAATAGTTCGCCGCCCCATGGTGGAATGATGATGTCAATATTGTCGTCATGCATCATGGCATTAAATTCGGCTGCACGATTTTTAGCGGAGGATGATTTTGCCTTATCTTGCGTCCAAACCGTATCTCCACAGGCAATGCTAAAGCCTTTCATCTCCATCCGGCTTAAGGCAAGTTTAAACATGTCATGTAATTCAACTGGCACACCAGATGATGGTGCGGTTACCCCTATTGTTGCGCCTTTTTTTAAATGCGGATATTTAATCAACTAGATCCCCCCTGAAGGTTTTACACGATCTTACCAGATGGAAGTTATTTGAACAATAAAAAAATATTTGCTTTTTTCAAAACAATCTCTTTTTAATCATTGATATATTGGGAGCTTACCAACCAGCCTGTAATGATTCTGGTATAATAAAGGTAACATTGGAAAATTTATACTTACTAGTTGGTTAACCGTTTAATTTATTCGAAGGGGGAGTAAGCTTCATGTTATCTTTTGAGGAAAAAAAGGCCATTTTCCGTTCTTTTCAGTTAAAGGAGAAAAAGATTAGTAATGGTCGAGTAAATTTTGTCTATCCGGAAAGTAAACAGCGGGGCCAAGTATTAGCAACGCAATTACATCCAAGTGGGAATGGCTATGTGATCGGTAAATATTTGTTAGATGAATCCATTAAACATAATGGCTATAAGCTTGACTCAAGGGGGTATATTTCGGTTAGAGATTTTTCCAAAGACGAATTAACGAAAGTTATATCTGAAGTGATGAAGTCTATGTCGGAAATAACTGATGATACCCTCTTGTTTTTTGAAAAGAAGACCGTATCCGAAAATGCCAATCTTTCTATTGAAAGGCAGAAGGCTTCCGAAAAGGTAACGGAAAGTAAAATTGAACCTATTGATGTGGCCATGAAAATACCAGAAAAGGCAGTGGAGGGCAAAAGTGAACCTACTGAAGCGACCATGAAAATACCAGAAAAGGCAGTGGAAAGCAAAAGTGTACCTAGCGAAAACATTCCAGCTGTAGCTGCGTATGATAATTTAGCTTGTTCTTTACTAAATCATTGGGTGGGCTTGACCATATCCGTTGCCGAATGTGGTTTTATAGTATGGAGGAATACGGTCCGAAAACTAGGCAGGCTAAGATAAAAAAGGATAATAGCCCTACATAGAACCTTGCTCATTCAATGGGCAAGGTTTTTCCACGCATTAATATATAAATGTGATATTATTGGCGCAGCAAATTTTTTTATAGCTTTTGATTAAAGGCTAGATTAGAAGAATTCAGGAGGATCTTTTGTGAGAAACATAACTTTATCAAATGGGAATATAGTAGAGGTAGAATGCTTAAGCTGTGCTTTAACGAGTGGATTAATTGAACCCGATGGAGGTGTAGTCATCGAAACAGACCATTTCCATGCCCACCAAGATGTCGCATACCCAATAAGGGGATTAATCATTTTGGCGTCGAAACGGCATATTAACTGTTTTGATGAATTATCCGAAGCTGAGAAGATTGATTACATAAACATTCTAACAAAAATTAGAAAAGCGCAAAGAGAAGTGTTGGGAATCGAACATGTTTATTATTTTTATAATGAAGATACCACCCACCATTTTCACACCTGGATGGTTCCCCGCTATGAATGGATGTACAGCTTTGGGCGTTCCGTGGAATCTGTCAGACCGGTCCTACTCCATGCCAGAAATGAAATGAATGATGAAGAAAATGTGAATGAAGTGTTGGAGGCAATTAAGCTGCTTACTAATGAGCTGAACGGATAACTATTCTTTTGTTGACTATAAAAAAACGCATGGATGTTATTTTCCATGCGTTTTCGTGTGCTTGTTCAGCTACCGATTGCGAACTTTGTAAAGGATCGCTGCCACTATATTGGAAGGTAAATTAAGTAGATTTCCTTGAAGATTATATTGCAGTTGCTGCTCCTCAAAGGACATATTATCGTAAATTTCATTATGGGATTGATTTAATTCCTTAAATCGCTCCTTCGTTTCGGAAATATAAGCATATTGTACTGGAATCATGATGAGAAAATAAACGGCATAGACAGAAAGACAAACGATAAAAACTAATTCCATGCGTACTTCCCCCTTTTTAGCTCTTATAATTATTATACGATTAAGGAGCATTAATGTTTCAAAAATTTTCCTAAAAGAGATTTAGACAAAGAAGGATTTGTTAGCAAGTCATGCATTTGACCAAATAAATATCTTTTCTTTTTGGCTGCAAAAGTTGTGATGTAAGAAGGGTTGTATTTCCTCATTGCCGAATTAATAGTTAAAAGTAGAAATTTATTCTAGGGAGGGAACAAAAGTGGGGATTATTCTTAAAAAAGTTTTTGTCGGTATGCCAAAGACAATTGGAAGTAAAGAGGCTGCAAATCCAATGGAGCGGGAATGGACAAGTGCTATTTTTAAAGAGCCAGTCGAAGGTCCAATCTGGGTTGGCAAAACGGGTTTAGCTGGTGATGGACAAGGCGATCTGGAACATCATGGCGGGCCAGAAAAAGCTGTTTTTGCTTATTCGTTTGAAAATTATCCTTACTGGCAAAATGAATTAGAAATTCCTGAGATATCATCTGGTGGCATGGGAGAGAATTTGGTCATGGAACATGTAACTGAGGAAACGATTGCGATTGGCGATACTTTTCAAATTGGTGAGGCGGTCATACAAGTTTCGCAGCCAAGACAGCCATGCTGGAAGCCGGCGCGCCGATTTAAAGTAAAGAACTTAGCGTTGTTACTACAGAATACAGGAAGAACCGGTTGGTATTTTCGTGTTTTACAAGAGGGGGCTGTTGAGGAGAGGCAAACATTTACTTTAGTCGAACGCCCATTTCCGCAATGGACCATCCAAAAATGTAATCAAATTATCCATTCTAAGCAACCAAATTTTGTGGAAATGCGCGAGCTTGCTGGCTGTGAATTACTTGCGCCAGGCATGAGAGCCACATTAGAAAAGCGGATAGAGAAAAGGGAAATGCCAGATATTCGAGATCGGGTTTTGGGGCCGAATGAATAACAATGGGTTTTTGAAAAGCGGGAAGATAGAAGAAATCAAATTTTCGGTAGAGTAATTATTATGTAAAACATTCTTTACAAAAACAGGGGTGAATCAAATGTATCAATTAACAGAAGGTCAAGTGGAAAGGAATGAGTACTCCACCATCCCTTTTAAGTGGATTCGCAGTGAACAACCAAATAATAGTATCTGTATCATGCTTCCAGGGCTTGGTTACACAACGAAGCGACCACTATTTCATTATGCAACCGGAGTGTGTTTGAATAATAGGATTGATGCTCTTCATGTAAACTATGAATTTGCAAAAAATGAACATTTTAAAAAGCTTAGCGAAACAGAACAAGAGGATTGGATGTATGAAGATGTAAAGGCTGTTGTCAGGGAAGTACTAAAAGACACAAACTATGAGCAATGTTTCCTGTTGAGTAAATCGATTGGAACGATTCCGATGGCAATGGAATGGACCGAAAAAAATTTCATCCACAATTCGGTTGGAATATGGTTAACTCCTCTAATAAAATACGAAAATGTATACCAAGCACTATTGAAAACCGAGCTTCCTTCTCTTTGTATAATCGGCGACCAAGACCATCATTTTATCGAGGAGCGGATTAATTCAATAAAAAATAATGAACGTTTGAGCACTGTTGTTATTCCTAACGCTGACCATAGTTTAGAAATAAAAGAGGATATTTTAGCGTCCATAGATGCTGCAAAAGAAGTTATCACTGCCATTCAGGAATTTATTATTAAAAATAAGTTATAAAAATTATATTTTGACCCTTAAGAAACCTTTTCAGAATTAATTCGTCTTTTTCTAAAAAGGGGTGTGTATGCTTGTGTTAAAAAGGATATCCTTGATTGTTTTTATTTCGATAATGAGTGTCCTTACGGTAGGCTGCGGATTGGGTAAAGGCACTGCAGGTGACCTGCCTAATAATCACGGCCCAAATAAACAATCAGACAATAACGAGGTCAAAGAAATCCACGGCATGATAGAAAATATTGACCGACTAAATCTATTCGTGGAAAATGTTGATAGTGGAAAAGATGATGAGGTTAGGCTCACTCGTTACACCATTGAAGGAGATCCGATCTTTCATGATTTAACCTATCATGATGCAAAATTAACAATAAAAATGGACACGACAAAGGATAAGTTTGGTCAAGGGGAAGTAACAACCAATGTCTGTAAAGGTATTCAAAAGCAAGAATCAGACACAGAAACAAAATACATCCTTGAAGAATGTCCGAATCTACCTGAATTATTAACCATTTCCCATGATGTCGACAAAGAGGATTATTTTGCTTTCGATCTGAAATATGGGATTGGAAAGAAAAACGAAATCGATACAAAAAAACAGGTGTTAAAAAAGGATTTACAGAATGGCGAATTCGTTGACGTTTCCGACTTTCAATTTTCCAAAAAGGAATTGAACGCCATTTATAAATGGATGGTTTATTCGAATTACCTTAATGAGAAAAAGCTAACAAAGGAATGTAATCAGAAACCATATGAAAGCTATGTGTTGGATGTATGGATCAATAGCGGCTCCCGACACTTTGAATGGTCTGAATGTGATAAGAGTGATGATGGCAAGGAAATGACCAAGTTGGTTCATAATATTCTTGATGTCTTAAAGAAGAATTCGATTTATCAATCACTTCCTAAAGTTAAAGGTGACCATGAATAAAGGGAGAAAGAGAGAATTGTGCAGGGGTTGTATGAATGAAAATCCATTTCTTATATATCTTACTATTACTTAATTTCCTTTTAGCTGGCTGCGGTCTAGAAACAAAAACAATACCTCAATTTTATGAAAAAGACCTTGCAGATGTAACGAAAATAGTGATTGTTGAAGGAAGTACTGGGGCCGCAAAAAAAATTTCAGACCATCAAGTTATTGAGGGATTTTTGGATGAAATAAAAGACATAAAGTTCATTCCCGATAAAAATCAAGAAGCTAGAGACGGGTTTCGTTATTCCATTACTCTTTTTCAAGATGGTGAAAAAACCTTCCAATTTGGATTAACACATGTAAATGACCATTACTACCATACAAAACCGGATATTTTTCCAATTGTAAATGAACTATATTTAAACCTTAATAATAAAAAATAGTTTTTTTATTTTCGGATTGATTGTTAAGTGAAATGGATAAGTTAATGTTTGTCGAAAATAAACAGGGATGACTGCTCACCCCTGTTTATTAATGCAGATATAAAAATTACCCCAAAAGCATCGGTAAACCAACCGCGAGAAGGATAATGACCAGGATGAAAATCCACGAAAGCGGATGGGCCCAGTTATTCGTCCAGCCAATCCCAAAACGCTTCTCCAAAAATATTGCCGGGTCGTTTTTGTTAAAATAGAACATGCCTAGCTTCCAGTAACGATCATCGTCACGATTAATAATTGTGCCACCTGCGCTTCCAGTTTTTACTGGAATACGGCTTCCACCTTGGCCAGTCGTTATCGATAAAATGATTGTCCACGCGAGAATACCGACAGTAAATACAAGAGGTACAATCATTAATACTTGCTGATTAATCGGATAAATTATTGAAAGCTGGATTAGCAAGAACATGCTAACCAATGCCGTACCCATAATGATGGTGAAAAGCGACCATCTTCTGCGAAAAATAAGGTTTTGTCGGATCGATACCTCTGGATTCTCGGCGGATACTTGCTGTTTTGCTTTAGAAGCAATCGTATTAATGAATAAAAAGACTAGTGTCAGATAGATTTGCATAATCGGCATAAGCAGCACTGATCGGTATGATTTATGTGTCCAGTTAGTGGCTTCGCCGCTAAGGTTGTAGTGACTGGGGTATCTATCAGGTATTTGTTGATAATTTATAAGAGTAATGACTACGGTAACAATCGAAATCAAAAAGGGTATAACAAACCAATAATTAGAATGTGCAAGCTTTTGGTTTCGGAAGCCGGTATCAACCATGACTAACTGAGGTTTTTGCGCCCAATCTTGATTTTTACTTTTCAATTCCTTCATTTGCTTATGAAAAACAAGATACACGGCAAAACTAGCAACTAGAACGATACCTATTAATATGGCAAACAAGATGCCGATGAAATCTTCATCGTGCCCACCTGCTAAAAGTAAAAAGGTAGCAGAAGTGATGAGAGCAAGCAACACATTCGTCCAAGCGTATTTTTGGCGCATTTTTTTAATATCAGGACGGTGATAGGCCTTCTCTGGAATTGATACTCCGAAACTTTCTGTTTTTCTTGTCCAGAAAGGGATAAAGATAACTGTAATAAATATCGGAATCATCATAGCAACGAGAAATATTAAATTGGTAGTGTTCATGATTCATCATCCTTTATGTTAAACTTTGTGAAAATTTGGCTGCAAAGCTGTAAAAAGTCTTTTTCGGAAACATTCCGGCACACTGCTTCGGCAATCAGCGGATGGATTTTGGACTCCAGTTCAGACCAGTAGGCTTCATTTGCTTGCGGAACCCCATCGGGATTGACAACAACACCCTTTTGTCGATGAATTAAGATAAATCCTTCCTGCTTCAATTGCTGATAAGCTTTGTTGACGGTATGAAGATTAATTCCAAGATCAGCTGCCAAAGACCTTACAGACGGCAGTCCCTCACCGGGGCTTAATTCCTTTTTTGCGATGCCAGCTATGATTTGGTATTTTAATTGTGTATAGATTGGTTCTTCTGATTCCAAGTCAAGTGTAAGATACACATACTCCACACTCCTTTTGTGTTATTTGTTATATTTATAGTATAACAGTTATAACAAAAACGTCAATATTAAAAAAAAAGCTCTGTTTGTAAAAGAACATGGCTGTTCCAATAAAAATTTCTTTGAAGGGAGAAGGAATAATGACACAGGATAAAAATATTAACGAAATTGGTATTCCAGCTGATTTAGCTAAGCCAGCACGACGAGCACTTCTAGGGGCTGGATATGTGCAGCTTGAGCAGCTCGCCAATGTTAGTGAGGCAGAAATCTTGCAGCTACACGGAATGGGACCAAAAGCATTAGAACAGCTCCGCCGTGCGCTCGAAACCAAGGGACTATCGTTTGCAAGCCGTGCTTGAGAATACTTTCGAGTGATTCTTCTAATAGAAGGATCATTTTTTTACATAAAAAATCTACATTTACATTTTATGAAAAAGCCGAGAACACCCGTGGCTTTAGCCGTGGGATGAATCGGCGTTTTACTTTACCGAACTCACGTTCGGTGATATAATGATACCATAAACGCATTGAAGGATAAGGAGGTGCTATCGGATGAACAAAGCCTATAAATTTCGTTTGTACCCTACAAAAGAGCAAACCACTCTTATCCATAAAACCCTTGGTTGTACACGGTTTGTATTCAATTTTTTCCTTGGGAAGCAAAAAGAAAAAGACGCATACTGGTATATTGTTGAAGAAATGAAGCAAAGCGGTCAGTTACCATCCAACAAATGGAAAGGCGAATTTTTCAATAAGTATGAGTCGGTCAAAGCGGTACGGGAACTAAAGAAATATTATCCTTTCTTAAAAGAAGTCGATAGCATTTCCTTACAAAAAGCGGTAGAAAACCTGAGTGACGCTTACACCCGCTACTATAAAAAGCAAAACGATGTTCCACGATTTAAGAGTAAGAAAAATAAAATTCAATCTTACACCACAAAACACACGAACGGTAACATTGCCGTGGTAGGCAATCATATTAAACTCCCGAAACTCGGGTTGGTTCGATTTGCCAAAAGTCGTGAAGTGGAAGGGAAAATCCTATCTGCCACGATTAGAAGGAACCCAAGTGGTAAATACTTTGTCTCCATCTGTACAGAAGTGGAGATTCAACCTCTCCCCGAAACCAACCGTGAGGTCGGTATTGATATGGGTTTAAAGGATTTTGCTATCCTCTCCAATGGAGAGGTATTTAAAAACCCTCACTTCCTTCGGAAGATGGAACAAAAACTCATACGGGAACAACACACTCTCTCAAGGCGAACCATCGGTGGCTCTAATTGGCATAAGCAACGAGTGAAAGTCGCTCGAATCCACGAAAAAATCGCCAATGCACGTAAAGACTACTTGGATAAAATCTCCACCTATATTGTCAAAAACCACGACCTTATAGTGATGGAGGATTTACAGGTAGCCAACATGATGAAGAACCATCGTTTAGCCAAGGCAATTAGCGAAGTGTCATGGGTTCAATTCCGCTCCATGATAGCGTACAAGGCTAAATGGTACGGAAAAACATTAGCAGTAGTGGGAAAGACCTTTCCAAGCAGTCAATTATGTTCCTGTTGCGGGTACCGTAATAAAGACGTGAAGAATCTTAATCTACGCGAATGGGACTGCCCTTCCTGTGGAATCCACCATGACCGAGACCAAAACGCTAGTATGAACCTTCTTGCCGAAGGTAAAAGACTTCTCTCTGCTTAAACATGTAAGCCAACCGTGGGAACCACGGGGGTAGCCTACTCAATTAGGGTTCGATAGAACCCTGTACGTAGGAATCTCGGTACTTTAGTGGCCGAGTAGTTCAAGGTGTTAAAGTATAGTAAATAAGGGGGGCTTTGTAGTGGTTGTTAGAGAAGCGAGAGTCACGGATGCGGATAAACTGGTTTGTCTGATTCAACAGGTTGAGACAGAATCCGAATTCATGCTGATGGAAGCAGGTGAAAGACAAATGACTCCTGATCAGCAAGGACAAAGAATAGAGTCTTGGAAAAAAAGCGAAAACTCTTCCATATTCGTTGCTGAAAAAGATAATCAATTGATTGGGTATTTGTTTGCTATTGGGGGGAATGCACGAAGAGTCAAACATTCTGTCTATATTGTTATAGGGATATTAAAGGAATATAGAGGACAAGGAATTGGAACCAAACTATTTAATAAGCTGGAAGAGTGGGTAACTGAAAATAATATCCACCGTTTAGAATTAACGGTAGCAGCAAGTAACGAGGCAGGTTTGGCATTGTATAAGAAAATAGGATTTGCGATTGAAGGCACCAAACGACATTCTCTCTTAATTTCTGGTGATTTTGTGGATGAATACTATATGGCAAAGCTATTTTAGTAAATGTGATTTAGTGATTGGTTAATTATTTTTTTAATGAAAAAAATAAGAATTATAGTGAGGGACATTTGTGCTATTCGAACAATTAAAAGAATTTATTAAGGATTTTCCTAAATTGAATAAAGCTTATCAATCTAAAGTCGGGGAAGGATATACTAATTAATAATTTGAAGTAGGGAAAGATGCCTCCATTAAAGGCGGTCATCTTCCCATGCCCTGTCATAATCTTTAATATTGTTTTTTTCTTTTAATGTGTGTTCCGATTGATTTTGGATCTCCGTATTTTTTATTTGTCTATCCTGCTCTTCTTTTTTCATTCCAGCTGCCTCATATTGTTGGCAATTATCAAAGAAGCCTAATGCATATTTGACCCCTTCTTGAATATCATTTGTTTCATATGCATCTAAGTCTTCGTGGGTAATTTTCAATTTCACTCCTTCTAATGCAAAACCGCTATCCAAATCAATATCCAAAAGCACTTCATAACCTTCCGTATTTTCATTTGCTTCAATAATATTGAAGGTCTGAATGGTTGTACCCGTTTCATACTCGATTGTTTCCATAAAATCTGACATAAGAACACCGCCTTTTTCTTAACACTTCATAGGTAACCTTCCATAGTTTAACCGTACTTGCTTCTGATATTCCTTTAGCAACTAACGCTGATTCCAAGCACTTTTAGATTGGTATTACATACGTTTAAAAAAACAAAATATTTTGAAAATAACAACAATTATTCGGTGTAAATGGTATAATAATCCATATGACCTCGTGATTTTTTCAGAAGACATGTTTCAATGAAATCATGAAAGGGGTAGAGGAGAATGGCTGAAAGTGTTTTCGAGCTCTTGAAAAAAAAGGGGATAGTTGTACCTGAACACCATATTCAACCCTTAATGTCACAGTTGGATGCCTACCAATTACTGAACAACAATCCGAATCTTGAAAAGCTTACAGGTAAAAAAGAGGGTCAAAAACATGTACTGGAGGAGTTTAGGCACTAGTAAGGTCATGGCGACCAAATCCAAAGGAGAATGATCTCCATTAAAAGTATTTTTATCAAGTGGTATCTCTTTACACAGATAGAAAGGTCAAGAATGTTTGCCTAATCTGAAAAAATATTACCTCAACCCTTGGGGCTGATAGTAAACGGGGTAGACACGAAAGAAAAAAGCAATACCCTGTCAGCGACAAGGTATCATGGAAGGGATCACTTTCATTTGGATAGGAAAATGAAAGTGATCAAATTCTATTTTTTATTGATTGATACGGAACCGGCGCTGGATTGCAGCTTGAGCTTTGGACCACCTGAACCAATAGAACCGATGGCACGGTCACGTTCCTTTGTATTGTACGAAACGTTTGACAGATTTACATCAACATGACCCGCAGATGTCTGGAGGTTCATTTGAAGCGACTCTGGTTGCTGTTCGGTCACAATCCGAACGGAACCGGCGCTGCTGCTGGCGTAAATGTCATGAGTAATCGCCTTTAACTGGACATTAATCGAACCTGCACTATCAGTTAAATCCAACTTTCCTTCAATGTTGGTTAACTTCAAACTACCTGCTGACGAATGAGCAGTTACATCACCTTTTAAGTCATTGGCCTTAATGCTACCTGCGGAAGAGTCCAAATCAAAGTGGTTGGCAGAAATTTGTTCGATGGTAATACTGCCTGCTTGTGAATGACCTTTCAGTTCACTGTACATTTTTTGTGGGACTTCAACATCGGCTTGCAGTTGATTGGACATGAATCCAAAAGGCGAAAATTGAAAAAGATGTTCATTTTTTTGTCTGATTTCTATTTTAGCGGTATCACCGCTTGTTTTTACTAAAAACACAAAATCCTTTTTCGACGTTCCACCGTGGAGATGAACGGTAATATCATCGGATTTTGTAGGAGAAAAATGCACACTAGCTAAACTTGATTCCAACGCGATTTTATTAATGTCCTTTGCGTTGATCGTTTTTGTTTCATCTATAGTGACGGTTGAATAATTATCATGAGTATACCCATAAGCTACAACTCCGATTACCCCAATTACCAAGCCTAAAATAGCTGCAACGATAGAATATTTCTTCAAATTAATAACCCCCTTTCACGATTTTTACGTTGAGTTTCCAGTACCAGTGGATTATCTTTAAAAACCACTTTGCAAGAAAATTTGTCAAAAGTAAAAATAGATACCCAAATGAAAAAGTGGCAAGGATAAAGAAGAACGCAAGTAGTATTGGTGTATCGTGCGTAAATAAATTAATGATAAATCCAATGGGAGTTATAAGACAAGCGAACGCAGCAGCATACAGACCAATAAAAGCACCAGCGATCCCTACAACGGGCCCAATGATGAATATTAGATTAAACAAGAGCATGCCCAAAAATGCAAAAATGTTAGGTCCGACATTTGTAGTGGCTTCCTTTTTTGAACCACTAATTTTGTCAGTAGGGACAAATACTCCTAATTCATCTGCGATCGTTTTTGGTGTGCCTAAATCCGCAACAGCCTCTTCCTCTGTTTTCCCATTTTCTATAGCCGAATCAATATGAGATTCGTAATCACTTAGAATATCCTTTCGTTCCCCTTCCGGTATCTGTACCAACAGACGGTTAAGTTCGTTTAAAAATTGCTGTTTGGTCATCAGTCCATCCCCTCCTCAATAATCTCATTCACACTGGCAGAAAATTGCTGCCATTCTTGTACCAACTGTTCAAGATATTCTCGTCCGGCTTTCGTCAATTGATAGTATTTTCTAGGTGGACCCTCTTTAGATTCCGCTAAATAAGTAGCGAAATAGCCTTCATTCGTTAAGCGTCGTAATAAAGGATAGACGGTTCCTTCCGCGATTTGGATTTTATCAGAGATGCTGTGCACCAACTCATATCCATATCGGTCCTTTTTCAATGTGAAGACCAAGACACATAATTCCAATGCACCCTTCTTAAATTGAACATTCATGTGAATCACCTGCCTATAAAGTAATGATTGCTACTGAATAATATATAGTAGTGGAATATGAAAAAAATACCATCACAGGAATAATATATCATCTACTACTGATTAATGCAAGGTACTAAATTTTATTTAGTGGTCTTTTTTTATTATTTGTTCATTGGGACTTTAATAAGGTGTCAGGCACCATGTGAATTTTTCACATGGTGCCTGACACCTTTTAATGCTGATATAATGATAGATGAGAAAGGTAGGATGGATAAGATGAAAATTTTGCTTGTGGAAGATGATAAAACGATCGCTTCCGGACTTGAGTATTCTCTACAGCAAGATCAGTTTGCCACGGTTCTTTGCTATGATGCGGCATCTGCGAAAAAGGTGCTAACTGATGAATTAGATCAAATCGCTTTATGTTTATTTGATTTATCCCTTTCAGATGGAAGCGGTTATGAATTATGTAAGCTAGTGAAGGAGCGGAGCGATATTCCGGTCATTTTTTTAACGGCGATTGATGATGAGGTCAATGTCGTGATGGGGCTTGACATGGGAGCAGATGATTATATTACCAAACCTTTTCGTATTCGCGAACTGCTGTCAAGAATCAAAACTGTTCTGCGAAGATACCAGAAGCAGACGCCGACAAGAGCGATGATTGATATAAAGCATATTAGGATTAATACTCTTGAAGGAAAGGTATATAAAGACGGCGAAGAAGTTCTGTTGACTGCCTTAGAATATCGTTTACTCCTTATCTTTGCCAATCATATTGGACAGGTTCTCTCTCGAAATCAGCTGTTAGAGCGGATTTGGGATGTGGCCGGAGACTTCGTGAATGATAATACTTTAACGGTTTACATCAAAAGGCTCCGTGAAAAATTAGAGGATCAACCGCAAAACCCACAGATTATCAAAACAGTGCGCGGATTAGGCTACAAGGTAGGAGATTAGGATGCTACGTAATCGAGAGATTCAACTATTCTTATTAACAATGTCCTTCATCAGTTTAGCTGGCATCATTGCTGCTGCTTTTTTTTCGATAGCTGCCTCGATGCTTGTTTTCGTCATTTCTGTTTTACTCATTGGATGCAGTTTTATTTTTACGAGCTGGAGATACCGCGAAATTGAAAAGCTATCAGGCTATTTGCAGCAAATTAGCAGTGGAGATTATTTTCTTGATGTTCGTGATAATCATGAAGGCGAGCTTAGTATTTTAAAAAACAATATATATAAGGTAACAACCATGCTTTCGGAACAGGGTTCCCTTTTACAACAAGATAAAGTCCACCTGACAAATGCGATTTCTGATATCTCCCATCAGCTTAAGACCCCACTGACCTCCATGATGATGATGGCCGATCTGTTGAGTGATGCCAAGCTTCCTCCAGTGAAAAGAAGGGAGTTTACACACAATATCACCATCCAGCTTGAACGGATTGAATGGCTCGTTTCATCATTATTAAAGCTTTCAAAAATTGACGCTGGAACGGTTCAATTCAAAAAAGAAGCGATAGCGGTAAAAAAGCTGCTACAAAAATCTTTAGAGCCTTTGCTGATTCCGTTGGATATTAAAGAACAAGCCATTTCGATTGAGGGTGACGATACTGTTTCCTTCGTTGGTGATTTTCATTGGACCACGGAAGCGGTAATCAATATTTTGAAAAATTGTATTGAGCATACTCCTGCGGGTGGCGAGATTACCATTTCTTTTGCAGAAAACGCTCTGTTTACGGAAATAGTAATAGCCGATAACGGAAAGGGCATCGTCAAGGAAGATCTTCCCTATATTTTTAAACGCTTTTATAAAGGAAAGAATGCCAGCGAGGATAGTGTCGGAATTGGACTTGCAATGGCCCACACCATAATCACAAGTCAAAACGGCAATATAGAGGTTAAAAGTAAGCAGAATAAGGGCACCCAGTTTCGGATTACGTTTTACAAGCAGGTGATTTAAAGCAGATACGCGTATTCAATTTGTGGATAGAATGCTTCAACTTGCGGATAGTGCTCCAACTTGCGGATAAGCGAGTCTAACTAGCGGATAACCGGCTCTAATTGGCGGATAAGGGGAGTTTACTGTCGCATAAGCGAACCCAACTTTTCGGATAAGAGTTTCCAACCTACTCACATTGGTGTTGAGTGCATTACTCTTCTTAAATACAACATTAAGTGACTAAACTGTCATTTTACAGTCACCTGAAAGTCATTTTAAACAGATAAACTAGAACCATCAGCAAAACATGGAGGTTTTACCACAATGGATATTTTAAAAATAGAACATCTGTCTAAAATATACGGTAAAGGTGAGACGGCAGTGAAGGCACTTGATGATGTTTCTTTCTCTGTGAAAAAAGGGGAGTTCGTCGCGATAATCGGCCCGTCAGGCTCTGGGAAATCAACGCTTCTGCACATGCTTGGCGGTGTTGATCGGCCAACGAGTGGTAAAGTCCTCGTTGATAATACCGACATCTATAACCTGAATGAAACACAGCTGGCCATTTTTAGACGTAGACAAATAGGCTTGATTTATCAATTTTACAACCTTATTCCGGTTCTAACAGTAGAAGAGAATATTACCTTGCCACTTCTGCTTGATGAACATAAGGTAGACAAGAAACAGTTTGAGAATATCGTCAAAATTCTTAATCTACAAACCCGCTTAAACCATCTGCCCAATCAGCTTTCCGGTGGACAACAGCAACGGGTCTCAATCGGTCGGGCGCTCATTAGCAATCCTGCTATCATGCTTGCCGACGAACCAACTGGAAATCTTGATAGTAAGAATAGTAGTGAAATCATTGATTTATTAAAAATGTTTAATAAAACGTTCAACCAGACACTGTTAGTCATTACCCATGATGAACGGATTGCGCTGCAAGCTGATAGAGTCATTGCGATTGAGGATGGAAGGGTCGCCAAGGATGAGGTGATTCGTCCGTGAATATTGTCAATAAATTAACGGTCCGGCATTTGAAGCAAAACAAAAGGCGGACGTTAGTGACCATCATTGGCGTCATTATTTCAGTCGCCATGGTGACAGCAGTGGCAACCCTTGGTGTCTCTTTTATGAATTTAATGCAAAAGCAGACGATTGCGAGTGAAGGTGAATGGCATGTTCTTTTCAAGGATGTGAACAAAGAGCAGCTTGAAGCGATTGAAAACGACGAAGCAACGAAAACAGTGGTGCTTTCTAGAGATCGTGGATATGCCCTTTTAGATGGATCTCATAATGAAAGTAAGCCTTACTTGTTTGTCAAGGAGTATAACGCCCAAGGTTTTAAACAGTTTCCGATTGAGTTAAGTAAGGGGCGGCTGCCAAAAGCGAATAATGAGGTAGTACTCTCAGACCACATTGCCACGAACGCCAAAGTAGCATACAAGATTGGTGACCGTTTAACACTTGATGTATGCGAACGAATAACTGAAGCTAACGATGTTCCATTGCAACAATTTGAGCCATTACGTATGGAAAAAGGTCAAGTGATCGAAGCCTTAAAAAATAAAACAACGGCAAGCTATACGATCGTTGGCTTTATCAAACGGCCCACTTGGGAACCGACCTGGGCACCGGGGTACACGGTTATTAGCTATGTAGATGAAAATATGATTAGAGCGGATGATACTGTCAATGCGACGGTTGTCTTAAAAAAAGTTCAAAGCTCTTTATTCGATCACGCCAAGCAATTAGCCAAGAAAAACAAAATAGAAACACCAAAATTTAATAATAATTTATTGCGCTATTATGGGGTGACGAATAATGACAGCCTGCACCGCACTCTTCTTCAATTATCGGGGATTATTATGGCCGTCATTATGATTGGCTCCGTTTCATTAATCTATAATGCCTTCGCTATTTCCGTTTCAGAACGTTCGCGTCATTTAGGGATGCTATCGAGTGTCGGGGCAACGAAAAGGCAGAAAAGAAACTCGGTGTTTTTTGAAGGTGCAATCATTGGATTAATTAGCATCCCAATTGGAATTATTGGCGGTCTTGTTGGAATCGGGATTACCTTTTGGTTCATTAATTCGATCATTCAAGGTGCATTGGGGATCAACGAAAAACTAACTGTGTCAGTCACACCATTATCCATTTTGCTTGCTTGTGCCGTTTCGGTGGTGACGATCTTCATCTCAACCTATCTCCCAGCAATAAAAGCATCCAGAGTCTCTGCAATTGATGCGATTCGCCAAACAACAGATGTAAAACTTACACAAAAAGCAGTTAAGACTTCGAAGTTCGTTCGTAAGCTATTCGGAATCGAAGCGGAAATTGGCTTGAAAAACTTAAAAAGAAACAAACGCCGCTACCAGGCAACGGTATTTTCACTTGTCATTAGCATCGTTTTGTTTTTAACGGTATCATTTTTCACCGCCAATTTGAAAAAATCGCTTGAGCTCTCGCAAAAAGGGGTGAATTATGATATCTCCGTTTCATTGTCCACAGCAGCTTCGGTATCAGATCAGAAACTGCTGAAAACATTCACATCCCTAAAAGATGTGACAGAATCTAGTGTGATGAACGAATTATACGTGAACGCCTGGATAAACAAAGCAGAAGTTGCTGATGAATTCCGAAAGGCGGTATATAAGGATAATTTTGAGAACGAGAAATACCCTTATTTTATTCAAATACACGCACTAAATGAACAGAACTTAAGAACGTATGCAAAAACGGTAGGAGCAGATTATGCCCTGCTTACCAATCCGACTAACATTACTGGCATTGTGATTGATACGATTCCTTTCAAGGATGAAGCATCAGGGAAATATATTGAAACGAAGGTCATTCATACGAAGGTTGGCCAAAGTATCGATTTAACCTATTCAGATCCGGAAACAGAAAAAGAAGTAAATTTTAATAAAGTGGAAATTGCGGCATTAACTGATCATTTACCAATGGGAATTTTACCTACAGAGATTGGCGGGCTAACTATTATCGTCTCAGAACAAGTCATGAATCAACTGGTAAACGAAAAGGTGAATGACAGGATCCAGACAATTCTTTACCTGAAAAGTAAGGACCCAATGAAAACACAACAGGAAATTGAGGAAATAAAAGAGAACAAAATGTTTGTGCAAAATGTGTATCAAGGCAGACAACAGGAAGAACAGATGATCATGTTAATGTCGGTATTTACCTACGGATTTATTGCCTTAATTACCGCAATATCAATGGCGAATATTTTTAATACAATTTCGACCTCAATTTCCCTAAGAAAACGGGAATTTGCGATGCTGAAGTCGGTGGGAATGACGCCAAAAGGCTTTAACAAAATGATAAATTATGAAAGTATATTTTATGGCATCAAGTCGCTGCTCTATGGACTTCCGATCAGCATCGTCGTGATGTATTTGATCCACAGGGCATTGATGAACAGCTTCAGCTATGGATTCACCATTCCTTGGATCAGTATGATCTATGTGGTTGCTGCTGTATTTGTCATCGTAGGCTCAGCCATGCTCTACTCCAACTCCAAAGTTAAAAAAGAGAACATTATTGATGCCTTAAAGCAGGAGAGTATATAAAAAAAGGTGTCAGGCACCATGTGAATTTTTCACATGGTGCCTGACACCTGTATTTTTAATCCAAATAAACGGGTGACTGGGGATTTTTCAAAAATGTAAAGGCCATCTCAATTTGAGAGTGTGTGTTCCGGGCCGTGGATAGCGGAGGAAGTTCGTTTTCAGCAAAGAATTTTACTTCACTTGTTTCGACACCCTCTGTTGCTTGTCCACCAATAATTTCACATTGAATAAACATTTTATAAATGTGATAGGAAGAAGGAGGATGGGGATGACATTTCATGTCCATTACTGCTAACAATTTAGTGGCTTTCACATCAAATCCTGATTCTTCTTTTAGCTCCTTAACGGCGACTTCACTAGGAGTTAGTCCAATATCAGCCCAGCCACCAGGTAATGCCCAGCGGCCATCCGTGTTTTCACGGACCATTAATATTTTTTCATCCTTAAAAACCACACCGCGTATATCGACTTTAGGTGTTGCATATCCAGTTTCACCTGCAAATAAATCTTTGATTACGGTCCTGTCCATGTCTGTATGGTGTGCTATAATGTCGATACTAATATTTCTAATGAACTCAAATCGTTCCAAGTCATAAACATCTTTTGAATACGTTAACCCTGCTTGGGCAATGGATTGAAGCTGTTTTGCCCAACCCAGCCATTTCGGTTCCAATATCAACACCTCACCAACTTGGCTTTATATACCTACTATTATATGATCCAATTTAAAAAACTGATTCGACTTTTGTACTAGTTTTAAAAGATATCTTCTCACTTAGTTTAACAGGAAATTTTCTACTTCTGTTGAATATAGATTAATAGACAATTTTTATGGAACTGGAGGTTTTTAAATTATGGGTGTAATTGAAATAGCTCTTCGGACAGCAGCGGATGCGCATAGAAATCAATGTCGAAAAGGTACTGATATCCCTTATATCACCCATCCGGTTGCGGTCGGAATGATTTTAATGAAGGCTGGCTACAGTGATACAATCGTTGCGGCCGGAATCTTGCATGATACCGTGGAAGATACAGCACTCACCTTGCAGGATATTGAACGGGACTTTGGCCCAATGATAGCTGAAATTGTTGCAGGGTGTTCAGAACCGGATAAGTCACTTTCATGGGAAGATCGGAAGAAACACACGATTGAATTTTTGAAAAGTGCCTCAAGTAATATTCGAGCTGTTGCTTGCGCCGATAAACTAGATAATATCCGCTCAATCATAAAAGATTATGAACAGCTTGGGGACGAAGTCTGGAAGAGGTTTAATCGAGGCAAGAATGAGCAGGAGTGGTATTACCGGAATATCGTAAATAGCTTGAGTGATGGCTATTCCTTTAGTTTAGTAGCTGAATTGGAAAAAGAAGCTACCATGTTATTTAATAATAACAACGAGCAGTGGATCAATAAGGCAAACGAAAAATCAAATGTTTATCATGAAGACGATTTTTCTGCTACTGAAGATGCCGCTCTAGACAAGGACGATTGTTTAGAAAAAATCCATCCGAATCATAAGCAAAGCATAGAAGAGAGGAAAAAGACACTGGAAATCAGACTTCTAGATTCATCGGATGCGGAAAATTATTGGTCATTACGATTAGAAGCATTAAAGAAAAATCCAGAAGCATTTTTAACAAGTTATGAAGAATCCATTAAAAGAGAAAATCCAGTCGAACAGGTTGCTCGCAATTTTACCACAGAAGGAAACTACACATTTGGTGCGTTTGATAGTGGGAAACTTATTGGGGCTGTCACCTTACTTCAGGAAGATCGGATGAAAATAAGGCATCGGGCCAATATTTTTGCGATGTATGTGACCTCGGAGAAACAAGGTTTAGGCGTCGGAAAAGCATTGCTTACAGAAGCGATAAATAAAGCGAGAAATATAGAAGCGATTGAAAAAATAAATTTAAACGTAACCGCAAGTAATGTAAAGGCGAAGAAACTCTATAGCAAATTAGGGTTTAAAGTGTTTGGATTCGAAGAAAAAGCTCTTAGAGTAGATGGTGTCGATTATGCCGATGAATATATGGTTTTGCATTTGAAATAAGTTTGCTAATTTTCAAAGGTGTCAGGCACCATGTGAAAATTTCACATGGTGCCTGACACCCATTACACCATTTAAATAGGAAACACCCTCCAAACTTAAATCAACAAAAAATGAGGTGGAACTATTCATTAGTTCCGCCTCATTTTGTTACCATTCTAGTAGTCCTGACCGTTTTTATTTTAGAGAAAAAGTAATAGTATTTATAAAATATAACTAGCAGAAGAATGATCCTTACGAAAAAACTGTCGATTAGGATGAAGGGGAGTGCAATCATCACGTCTGCCAATAATAGAATGGTAAGTTTTTGTTTTAACGTCATGGCCCTCTCTCTAACAAAGCTGTCCAAATGACGCTGATAGATTTTTGTCCCTTTAAACCAGCGCTCAAATCGTTCCGATCCTCTTACGAAGCAGAATGATGCTAAAAGTAATAGCGGAGTTGTTGGCAACAGCGGCAAAATAATACCCAAAATTCCTAAGCCAAGGGCAATAAATCCACTGATAATAAAAATAAATTTAACGAATTTATTTATGATTGCAGCCTCCTTTCAGAGAAACTAGAAGTCTCAGTCCCTTCATTATACCATTTTGGGTACGGGAACTTAATGGCTGAAAAAGGACAAAATCATGTTCAAGCTTCCAACTCTATCACATTTATGATGAAATTTTTATGATAAAATGGGAGAATGCAGAGAATGGAGGTTGACACACCTGTGAGTACAATTTATAACATCATTGTTTTCATACATATTTTTTCAGCTATCTTGGGGATGGGCCCAGGTTTTGTTTTAACCACGGTTGTCAAATCGGGGAACACGATGACTGAATTAAAGCATTCTTATAAAATCAGACATAAGCTACATATTTTCGTCATGATTGGCGGCATACTTTTACTAATCACCGGTTTGGCAATGGGTTATATAAATCCAAGTCTGTTTCGGATGGGCTGGTATGTAACGAGTCTCGTCCTCTTTTTGGCAGCTCTTGCAATTGGCCCGCTCGTTTTATCACCAAGGTCAAAACCGGTTAAAGCCCTGTTAGAATCCCATAATGGGGAAGTGATTCCTGAAGAATATTGGCGTTTATCAAAAGTTCTTTTTCGATATGAGAACCTTGAAAATGTGATTTTTTTGATCATTATCGCTCTGATGATTACAAAACCATTTTAGGAAAAATTATCAAAAAAGTGGCGTAAAACCCCTTTCTTCAGAAATGGGGATATAAGCCATGTTTTTTTACTTCCAATTACCAATAAAAACTAGTATAATAAAAATATAGAACAAATGTTCTAGTTGGAGGTGAAAGAAAATGGGACCACACAAAAAGAACATGAAAGAAAAGAAGAAAAAAGAGTCGAAAGGCGATATTGTTATTCGGAAATTTCCGCTCCGTTTAACCGGCGAGGAGAGAAGATTAGTCGATACACTACGTCAGAAAGCAGCGAATCTATGGAATGACTGCTTAGATCTCCATTGGTGGCTATATGATGTATATAAGATTTGGACAAGTGCATCAGAAAAAAAGAAATGGTACAATGCCACCACCC